>JAJCJC010000001.1 GCA_020555605.1 bacterium 210917-SL.2.15
CGGCACACTCCGGCTTGCTTGATTATTGTGAAAGTCCTTTGTTTTCGGTCAAAAAAAGAAGGGACTAAGCCAGAATGCCTTGGTTTTCAAGGTCTTTCTGATTTAGTCCTATTATCGCACAATAATCCTTTACAATGACACGCTTGATCTTGCCCGCCTTGATGTCGGCAAGCATCCGCTGGAAGCCAGGACGGTTGAAGTTCGTCCCGGAATAACCATCGTCCTCGTCATAGTGGCGAAAAGCGGTAATCCCATGATCCCGGCAGTACCGTTCCAAAATCCTTTTTTGATTGGCGATACTGTTACTCTCACCGTCTGCCTTGTCCTCCTGCGAAAGCCGTTCGTACAGGGCCGAAATACCCTCATCCTCCGGCTCTTGATCCTGTATGAAAAACAGAATGTTATCGCGGATCGCACTACGAAGCTCGTCACTCAACGTGCTTTTTGTCTGGACACTCTGAAAGGAAAGGTTGCTTGTCATCTGCCATCACCGCCTTTCTCGGCGGCATGGCACAGCCGGTGCATTTGATTGTCAAGGTGCAGGTCTGTTTGTATAGTTGCCGCACAGCTAAAATATGCGGTCATTTTGTCTGGCCGCTTCATTGGTACCTCCTGTTCCGGCAGCCGGACAAACAGGTTATATGTATTGTAGCATAAAACCTGTTCACCGTCTGCATCTAAAGCGTGAACAATCCCGACTTTTATAGCTTTTTCGCCTTCTTGAGATCGTTTTGTATCAATCGCCGTACCTTTGTAGCAGCATCTTCTTTTGCGCCGTCTTTCGTGACGGCCTTAACGATATATGTCATGTCCCCGATTTTGTACTCGCGTACAACGGGGGAAGATTCTTTTTTGGTTGTAGTAGTATTCATCTGAATACATCCCCCTTTCTAAAAAATGCAAAAAAGGTTAATAGAGAAATGGACTTTAATCGGACGGCTGTTAGCGGCAGCCTCACAGGAGTTTCACCTCGGCCCATGCTTGTGGGTGCGCCGCGCAATGCTGTGTGGGCGTTCAACGCGGGAGTATCATTATGCCTTTTGCGCTGTCGTCGCCCACAAAGCCGCTACGCTTGTTTTGCGGCGCGGTGTAGATCGCTCGGCTTCCCTCAAAAGAAAAGCGTCATGGCGCACCCGCCGTCCGGCTCGGCGCAAAAGGAACGTATCCGATTTGCCCTATACTGCGCCGACGGCCTCCCGACGGGCTTTCTTTGTCAAAGTGCAAGCAGGCTGTTTGCTGCCGCGTGCGAAACGGAAAAGGGGGTTAAGGCGTCTCGCTGCGGGTATTGTTAATCAGCCTTGAATCTGAGGACTGTCCTCATCAATTTGGCTTGCAGCCGTTCGCGGATGTCCTCGTCCACGCCGTAGTAGGCGTTGCCTCGCTCGTCATAGAGCTTTCGCATAGAAAGGCTTGCGATATATCCGCTGAAATGCTGCACCACCGCTTTCATAGCTTCCGGATCACCCTTTGTTGCCGCTACAATGATTGGATAGGGAACAAGTGCGACTTCCGGGCATTCATGTTTACCATTCGTCCCATTCATCAGCGTGTTCCTCCAAATATTTTTTCAGCAGCTCGAAAGAGCTTGTCCGTCGATACTGGATCGTGCTGCGCGGTGCGTCAAACAGCTTCCCGATCTCCGTATCATTCATTCCGGCAAAGTAGTACAGAAGTACCGCCTTGCGCTTTTCCTCCGGCAATGTGCGGAGGGCTTCGGCTATGAGCTTCGCCGTGATCTTCTTGCCCGCTGCGTAGTAACCCGGCTCTGTGTCCTCATGACCGCCATATAAATAGCTGTCATAGGTGCAAAGCTGATCTTGCTCCTGCGGTGTCAAATCGGAAAAGCTCACTTCCTTTGCTCTGCGCCGTTTGATTTCCTTATGAGCGTTGGCGGCTTCGTTCCGCAAAGCCCGCTTGCAGAAACTTTGAAAGGCACATTGCTTTTGAAACTCCAAGCGATTAGGTTGCATCGTCTCACCTCCTTTCTGGCCGAAAGGCGGCTCGCTGGTACATCCCCTTTTCGCGTATGACTACAACCGATTTTTTGAAATGCCAAAGAATCGGGGAAACTTTTTGAAAAAATATCGAAAAAAGCAAAAAAGACCCCGACTGCATGAAGCAGCCGAGGCAAAATAGGAACCTACAACAGCAGGTGGATGATTAACTTGTTCCTTTACGCGGACGCAGAGGGGTACGGAACTGCGTTTGCTTTTTTTCGCAGATAGAGGTTGTGGAGATCATACAGACATAAAATGAACACGACGACACCTCCTTGCTGCCGCCGTGTTCCGAGAATAGAGTGACGCTATACAGCCTCCGCATCCCTTTTCAAAACAGGAAAACGGCGGTTTGAAATCGTGATTGTTCCAAAACCGCCGTCAGATCGTCCATATTAACTTTTGGGGGCATACCGTAATTCTGACAACGGTTTTAGTATTGCAACAGTGGAAAAAGTTTGCACATTTAATTATCTTCCTTTGTACTGCTCTTACTTTCAGTCACAAGCTGACAGGAATCCGCAAACGGGCAGGTATTTTGTTTCTGCTCCTTTAAGAGCTGAAACGATGCATGGCTGACTGAGTGTTCCATCTTGCAGGCTTCTTCCTTTGCAACTGTGGCATCAACCCCTGCACCGGCAAGATGCTCGGCAAAATACTGATAGCGCTCATAGAGTTTTTCCGCAATATCTCGTCCGTCTTCCGTCAAGTGTAGATAGTGGTCGTCGTCTACATAGATCACGCCGCATTCTTGAAGTGTTTTAACAGCATGACTGACGCTTGGCTTAGATACACCCATGTATGTTGCCACGTCCACAGATCGAACCATGCCTCTCTCTTTATGCAGAATATAAATTGCTTTCAAATAGTTCTCGCCGGAAGAATAGAGCTTCATTTTGCACCTCCTGTATTACAACAATCCTGCTTTCTCAAAATGCTTTTTCAAAATCCGGGTGGAAATAAACGCACCGAGGAAGCTGGTTACAATCGTTAATGCCACCATGCTGAAAAACATAGGCCATGTAAACATTTTTAAGTATAAAGCAAGGGCTTCATCTGTCAGATGAAGGATCTCCTGCCTGTCGATTAGGTATTGAGCGTTAGATAGATACATAGGCAGCGTATATCCGGCAGAATGAAGCGTGCAGCCGAGAATATAGGTGAAGATTAACGCCTTTTTGCTCCTGTAATGATTGGCACTTGCAACAATCTCAGCAATGATCCAGCCGACAATAGATGCCACAACACCGATCACATTTGCGGCCATAAGCCCCGGAAGCGCACTAATCGTTCCCATAATCAGGAATGTACCTTTTTTCCTGACCTTTGAAACGAGCAGCATGTAAGCAATAGAAGTGAAAAAAACAGTTATGGGAATATTTGCGACTGTTCCGACGAGGGTCATTCCAGCGGCTCCGCCGATCACAAAGAAAATGACAAGGCTGATGGCGGCAAAGATACCGATGGTAATAAAATCGCGGGCAGCCAGTTTTTCTGTTTTGATAGTGTTCATTTTGAAATCCTCCTTATTTGAATTGCAAATAAAATAGTATGGCAACGATCAGAATTGACAGTGTTCCAACGAGATAGTCGAGCGTTTTCAGCTTCAACGGATAAAGGATCGTCTGTTCGTTCATATGTTCAAATCCCCGCGATAGCGCGGAGGCTGCAAGTTCATCGGATGTGCGGAGGCTTTTCATCAGGATCGGAACGAACAGGTATTCCACCATCCGCACGGGGTGGATGATAAATTGCAGCGGCGACAGGGATACCTTGCGAATCCGCAGGCTGTCTTTCAGGCTGTGATAATCCTCCCGTATAGTGGGAAAGAAACGCAGAGCCACCATGATTGGGACGGCGGCAGCGTCCGGTATCTTCATGTGCTGCATGGCGGATAGCACATAAGGAATCGCCGTCATGCGGGCAAAGAAACTTCCCATCATCAGCAGGACGACCAGCTTTTGAACGAAATAGCTGAGCGACACGATAAGAAGCATCGCACTTGTGTTATGGATCTTATCCACGTTTGCCATGAGCAAGGCAACGGCTATGTAAATGGTGAGATACACGGCAAACGGCTTGTATGCCTTTGCGGCAAGCAGATAAACCGCGGCTACCGCGCAGATGATATGCGCGGTCATGGCCTTGTTCATAAACATGGCCGTTGTTCCGAGCAGAATTACTGCAAATCCAACGATCCGCGGGTCTAATGCGGGTTTAGTCTTGTCCAGAAGAAGCCCCCCCTTTCCGAAGCAGACGGAGCACCGTGTCTTTGCTGTTTTTTGTCAAAGGGAAATCCTGTTCTATTTTTCCGTCGTTCAGATAAAGCACGCGATGGCAGGCCGCCAAGATAAACTCGTAGTCATGGGTAATCACGAAAACGACACGGCTTTCTCTCGCAAGCGATTTGAGTTCCGCGGCGACACGAAGCATATTCCCGCGATCCAAACCGCTGGTCGGCTCATCGAAGAACAGTACACGGCTGTCTGCTTTCAAAGCTCCGGCTATCGTGAGCCGCTGCTTTTGCCCTCTGGAAAGGGCGGCAGGATGGTTTTCGCGTTTTTCCCAGAGGGAGAGCTTTTTCAAAACCGCCTGATTTTCTGAGTCATTTGAGCTTTTGTTTCCGGCTCCGATCCGCAACTCGTTTAACACACTATCCCCAAAGAGCTGATAATCGGAATCCTGCATGACAAAGTAAATCTGGCCGAGGCGTTTTTTCTGCGGAAGCTGCTTTTCGTGGATGGAAATAATCCCTGCACTTTCTTTCAGCAGCCCACAGCACAGTTTTGCAAGAGTCGTTTTGCCCGCGCCGTTATCTCCGATGATCCCTATGATTTCTCCGCTATACGCTTCAAAAGAAACATCGTGCAAAAGCGCAACCTCGGCCTCTGAACGCCTTTTGCGTCGCCCATAGGCGAAAGATACATGGGAGAGGGATAGTGTCAGTCTCGATTCCTCCTGTAAAGCTGTCGGGCGTGAGCAGGGCGTGAGTGCGTCAAGGCTGAAATCCCTCAGTTCGAGTTGCCTCAAATCCCTGTCGCTTAACGAAAGCGTTTCCTGCCTGTTGAAATCGTTTCGTATAACGCCATCCTCCAAAAAGATCATACGATCCAACAGATCGGCCAGATAGAAAACCCGGTGTTCCAGCACAATCACGGTTTTCCCTTCGCTTTTCAGTTCCGAAAGGACATCATGCAGCTCCATAATTGCCCGAAAATCCAGATTCGCGGAGGGCTCGTCGAACACATAAATATCCGGGGCCATGGCATAGCAGGAGGCGATGGACACCTTTTGCATCTCACCGCTGGACAACTGAAACAGGCTTTTGTCCGTCAGTTTGGAGATGTTGATCTTTTCAAGACTGCCCTTTGTGCGCTGCCATACTTCTTCCCGCGGCAGCTTCATATTGACACAGCCAAAGGCGATCTCGTTTGTCGTATCCGTCATAAAGAATTGACTGCGCGGGTCCTGAAAGACGGAGCCGACGATTGTTCCAAAATCGCGCAAAGCGTAATCCCCGGTATTCCTGCCGTTCAAATAGACCTCGCCGCTAAAGGTGCCCTCATAGAAGTGCGGAACAAGCCCATTGATGCAGCGGGAAAGCGTTGTTTTCCCGCTGCCGCTTGCGCCGCTGACAAGCACAAAAGAGCCCTTTTCGATTTTGAGGTCAATTCCATGAACGGCAGGCTGGGAGTGACCCTGATATTGATACGATACCTCCCGCAGCTCAACCGCATAATCCTTCATTTGCGCTGACCTCCTTGCTGCCGCGGGCGTTCCACAGCTTGTGATAGTATCCATCGGAATCCGACAGCAGGGTTTCATGTTGCCCTGATTGAACGATCCGGCCATCCTGAAATACCAATATCTGATCCGCGCTGCGGATCGTACTCAAATGATGGGCGATTACCAAAACCGTCCTGTCCTTTGCCAGCTCCGAAATAGCCTCTTGGATCAAAGCCTCATTGACAGGATCGACGTTGCTTGTGATCTCGTCCAAAAGAAGGATCGGGGCGTCTTTCAAAAAAGCTCGCGCGATAGAAAGGCGCTGCTTCTGCCCGCCGGAAAGCCCCACGCCGTTTTCTCCGATCATGGTCTGATACCCGTCAGGAAGCGACATGATAAAGTCGTGGATGCGGGCCTTTTTTGCGGCGGTAATGATTTCTTCCTGTGTGGCCGCGGCCTTTCCAAGCCGTATATTTCCCTCGATGGTATCTGCAAAAAGCTGGACGTTTTGCATGACGATGCTTACAGAGCCTAAAAGCTCGTCGTAGCTCATATCGCGTACATCCACGCCGCCGATGCGGATTGCGCCGCCTGTCACATCCCAAAAGCGCAGCAGGAGATTTGTAATTGTCGTTTTGCCGGAGCCTGAACCGCCGACAAGGGCGGTGAGTGTATGCGCCGGAGTGCGGAAAGAAATGTTTTTCATGGTGAAACCGCCCTCCTCATAAGAGAAAGACACGTCCTCAAAGGAAATTGCGTATTCCGTGGGGTGGATCGGCATTTCCGGCTCCGGGACAGTTTCGGCTTCGGTTATCTTTTTGATGCGGCGATAGCTGTCTGTTACCGTCAGATAATTCACCCAATGGCTCTCCAACGCAAGGAAGGGCTTGAAAAACTCGCGGCTGATGATGGCAAAGAGCAAGAAACCGTAAACGGGGAGCTTCCCCGTCAGCAGCAGGAGCAGTCCGGCGGTGAGCATGATCCAAAAGGAGACATCAATGATAAGGCCATAGACGGACAAGACCGCCGCCCGGTTTCTGGATACCGCTTTGCTGCTCTGTCCGAAGTCACGGGCTGTCTGTTCCACCTTTTTCTCAAAGCGGCGGCTTTCGGAAAAGGCCTTCAGGAGGGGAATCCCTTTTACATATTCCACAAAGACACTCACCATATCGGCAAGATCATTTCCGGCTTCTTCCTCCAACCGTTTCGCACGCTTCAATCCCAAAACAAGAAACAGGATTGCGACAGGCAATGCCGAAATCATAAGCAACGCCATTTTCGGGCTGTAAACGACCAGCGCCGTAAGCAGAATGGCAGACACGATAAAATCGGCAAGCATCCGCGTCCACACATGACCGACGACCATTTCCATTTTGTCTACGTCTTTATGAATGATAGTGCTGATCTCGCCCAAACGCTCGTTGGTATAAAAACCGAGTGAAAACTCTTTCAAGCGATAGATGATGTTTTTGCGTACCTGATAGACAATATCAAACCCCGCGTAGTGTTTTCTTACGTCTGCAAGTATATTGCTGCCGCCTTTTATCAGGAGGCAGGCGACCAATGCGACCCAGTACCAAAGCAGATTGCCGCTGCCTGAAATAACGACTTCCAGTGCTTTCAAAACGATATACATCATAGCGATCCCTGAAAGGGCGTACAGGGTAAAGCCCGTGACAGAGAGTGATAAAGAGCGTTTTCCGCTGGGGGTAAGGGTATTCCAGATTTCCTTAATCAAAGGGACACCTCCTTAATCTTCCAGTTATCGACCTTGTTTTGATCCTCCACCATCTTTCGATACAGGGCGCAGCGGTCAAGCAGCGCGTTATGCCCGCCTGTATCTACAATCCTCCCGCTGTCCATGACAACGATCTGATCTGCGTCCCGGATGGTGTTTAAGTGGTGGGCAATCATAATGACGGTTTTATCGCGGCTCAAATCGTCGATTGCTGCCTGAATGAAGGCTTCGTTCTCTGTATCTACCGCCGCGGTTGCTTCGTCCAAAATGATGATCGGTGCATCCTTCAGGATCATGCGGGCAATGGAAATCCGCTGCTTCTCTCCGCCGGAGAACTTGACGCCTGCTTCTCCCGCCATGGTCTGATAGCCGTTTGGCAGGGACATGATGAAATCATGGATGCGGGCCTTCTTCGCTGCCGCTATGATTTCTTCCATGCTGGCCTCCGGCTTTCCGATCCGTATGTTTTCTTCCATGCTCAGATTAAAGAGAAAGACCTCCTGTTGAACGATGGAAAAAAGACGGTTTAATTGCTGCTCGGAAAAGGACGCCGCATCTTCTCCCGCTATGGTAATGCTCCCGTCTGTCGGCTCCCAAAAGCCCATAAGCAGATTGGCAAGCGTACTTTTTCCGCAGCCGGAGGCTCCGACCAGTGCGGTCTTGCTGCCCTTCGGAAAACGAAGATTGATGTTTTCCAGCACTTTCCCGTCGCCGTTATAAGCAAAGTTCAGATTTGAAATGACGATTTCGCCACCCAGCGGATCGGCGCTTTGCTCCGGCCTGTTCGGGGCAGCGACACCCAGGATTGACCAAATCCCTTTCATGGCCTGTTTGAACACGATCCCGTAATGCTGGAAGGTTGCGACCTTGGCAATAGAGGATGTAAACAGTCCGCCTAAAACAATCGCAAGGATCAGCCGTGGAAGCTCGATTTGCGAGGCAGAGAGAAGATAGACGCCGAGGATCATCACGAGAACAACGCCGGATTCCATGAACAAGATAATCAATCCCATTGGGACAGAGATTCCAGCCATGGACTTCTTCACCCAATAATCGTAGTCTTTTGCCGATTGAATCGTTTTTTCCGTCTTGGTTTCCTCTTTCCCAAATGCTTTGACTACGGAAATATTTGAAACATACTCCATGACGTTTTCCTGCATCCTTGTCACGGAATCGGCATATATCTTGAAATTCTTTGTCCAAAGCGGGGCGGAGACTTTTTTCGTGATCCACATCAGCGGAAGACCTACGATCATTACGAGAGCCAGACGCCAATCCACCCACAACATGACGAGAAAAACAGCGGCCGGAAGGATGGTAGCGGACATGATTTCAGGCAGGCCATGAGCAAGATGCCCCTCCACCTGTTCTACGTCATGCTGCACAACATTTGTCAGATCGCCCGCCTTTCGTTCCTGAAAGAAGCCGAGAGACAGTTTTTTCAAATGCCGGATGATTTGCAGCCGCAAATCCGTCAGGCAGATATAGGCTGCTTTATGGGCCGTCCATGTTGCAGAGTACGCGCAGACGGCCTTTCCGATAAAGCAGATCAGCATAGCGCCGCACTCCCAAAGGATTTGCTCCCTCGTGAGGGCCGCGGTGAAGTATAAGCCGATCATGTGGATCAAAAGCACTTGTGGGATCAGGTCAAAAACAATTTTGCAGCACAGCATGATGTTGGACAGCCTGTTTTTGCCCGTTACCTGTCTCACAAGCTCCTGTTGGTTTGTCATGTAGTACAACCTCCTTTTAATACCGAATTATAATTCGGTATTTGTTCAAAATAATAGTTAGCCAAAGCTAACACGCAGGTGAAAGAATAGGGCCTATGATTATCCAAAACGGGTAAGCATAAGACCCATTTTACAAAGAGTTTACACCTTCATAATAACACTTTGTTACGAGGGAAAGCATGGTGTGAGCAAATTCACGATCTTTATAATGCCTTGCAACTTCCAATATACCCTCTGCGAAGTTGCTGGCAAGAATGTGACAGAGCATATCATTATAGGAAGCGTGAGTTTTCTTCCCAAGCTGCCGCTTGATATGCTGTTCGATGGAGTGGATAAACTGCTCCTTTGAAATTTCATACTTTGTTCCCTGACTTTTATCCATGAGGATTACAAATATCTTATGGCTTTCCAGTAAATCAAGAATATAGTCCTCAGCTATATTCTTATACTTCTCTGACGGAAGACCGTCAGCCTGTTCTTCCTCAAATGCAATTTTGTCATAATTCACATGCAGTGAGGAAGCAATCTTATCAAACAATTCCGCTTTATTCTTATGGTAGTTATAGATCAGACTGACCGGTATACCTGCCCTTTCCGCTATTTCCTGCATCTTGGCGCTTCGGTAGTCCTTTTCGTAAAACACATCTACTCCTGCATGGAAGATGCGCTCGAATATTTCATCTTTTAATACCTGAGCCAAATCAACCCCTCCCTCTAAAACTGAATCTTGATTTGTTTTTAATAATATAATATAATAGGAGTAAAGTCAAGGGGTTCCTGTGACTTAATGGAGGTTTTTCGTAATAGGAGGCGACGTATAGCTATGCCCGTTCAAAAATACAACTTCACTCCTTTTGGACAGGCCATCAAAGCCGCAAGGGAGCGAAAAGGTCTGACCCGCAAAGAGCTTGCGGCGCAGATACGCATTTCTCCCCGATATTTAGCCTCTATTGAAAACCGAGGGCAAACCCCCAGCCTGCAAGTTTTCTATCGCCTCGTCATATGTTTGGATGTGTCCGTCGATCAATTCTTTTTTCCAGAGAAAACTGCCGCAAAGACCACCCAGCGGCGGCAGCTTGACACCCTCCTTGACATCATTAGCGAAAGCGGCCTTCGGATTATAACTGCCACAGCTAAAGAAGTTGCAGACACTGAACAAAAAGCCCCTTGAAAATAAGAAACTTTGATCTTCGTTCTTTTGGCAAATTCAACTTTCCGTTGTAGTAAGGGATAGAGGATAAAACTTTCATAGCAAGCATAGGAAGCGGGTACCCACTTCCGTCTTTTGCTCCGGCAAAAGGGCTTGTTGGGAAGTGTCCCAAACCCTCTACATGGAAAGGAGCGACAGCGCATGAGCAACAGAAAAAGAACGGTGCAGATTAAGTTTCGCGTGACGGAGGAAGAACGCGCTTTGGTCGAGGAAAAGATGAAGCTGATCCCAACCCGGAACATGGCGGCCTATCTGCGAAAAATGGCAATCGACGGTTATGTGATTCAGGTGGATTACAGCGACATCAAGGCCATGACCGCCGAGATACAGAAAATCGGGGTCAATATCAATCAGATCGCCCGCCGAGCCAACGCCACGGGCAACGTGTATCAGGAGGACATAGAAGAAATCAAGGGGTGCTAAGCGAGATATGGCGGTTACAAAGATTAAGCCTATTAAAAGCACGCTAAAGCAAGCCCTTGATTATATCCAAAACCCGGACAAGACCGATGAAAAGATGCTGGTGTCCTCTTACGGTTGCAGCTATGAAACGGCGGATATTGAGTTTGCCTTTACGCTCTCGCAGGCGCTTGACAAGGGAAACAATTTAGCCCACCACCTAATCCAATCCTTTGAGCCGGGCGAGGTGGATTTTGAAAAAGCCCATGAGATCGGGCGGCAGCTTGCCGACGCCGTTACAAAGGGACAGCATGAATACGTCCTGACAACGCACATTGACAAAGGCCACGTCCACAATCACATCATTTTCTGCGCCGTCAATTTCGTGGATCATCACAAATATGTTTCCAACCGGCGCAGCTATTACGGCATACGGAATATCAGCGACAGACTGTGCCGGGAAAACGGCCTTTCCGTCGTTGTGCCGGAGAAAGGCTGCAAGGGAAAGAGCTATATCGAATACCAGGCGGAGAAAACCAGGACGAGCTGGAAAGGCAAGCTGAAACTTGCCGTGGATTCACTCATTCCGCAGGTATCGGATTTTGAGGAATTGCTATCCCGTCTGCAAGCGTCGGGCTACGAGATCAAGCGCGGCAAATATATCTCCTGCCGCGCCCCGGGGCAGGAACGATTTACCCGCCTGAAAACCCTCGGCCCCGACTATACAGAGGAAGCAATCAAAGAAAGGATCGCCGGAACACGGAGCCACAGCGCGAAAGCCCCGACACAGGATCGCGGCGGCGTCTCTCTGCTGATCGACATTGAGAACAGTATCAAGGCGCAGCAATCGGCGGGCTATGAGCATTGGGCGAAGATACACAACTTGAAGCAGGCCGCCCGAACAATGAATTTCCTGACGGAACATAAGATCGAGCAGTACACAGAATTGACCGCCCGGATCGCAGAAATCACGGCGGCCAGCGAACAGGCAGCCGAAGAACTAAAGGGCGTGGAAAAGCGTCTAAATAATATGGCGGTGCTTATCAAGAACGTCACCACCTACCAAAAGACGAGGCCGATCTATGCGGCGTCCCGCAAGGCGGGAGATCCCGCGAAGTACCGGGCGGAACACGAAAGCGTCCTGATCCTCCATGAAGCCGCCTCAAAAGCTCTGAAAGCGGCGGGCATTACCAAGCTCCCGGACGTGGCAGCTTTGCAGGCGGAGTATGCCAAGCTGCATGCACAGAAAGAAGCCCTGTATGCAGACTACGGAAAGCTGAAAAAGCAGGTCAAGGAATACGGGATTATCAAAAAAAATATCGACAGCATATTGCCCCGGCGTCAGGAGCAGGAACGAGAGAGGAAAAGCGTAAGGGAGTAAGTGTTTCGTTAGTTAGAGGTGTGCAACCGTGGTATATAATAATTGCCTTAAATTACTATCAGGAGGTTTGCGCGTGTTATAGAAAAGGGGTGTTTTCCATGACGCGAGGGGCTATCTTAAAAGATTTTTTCAAGAACACGGTTTTGACCGTTGGTATAGCCTATCTTTTGTTTACTTGGGGCAAGATTCTTTTCATACATGACGGGCAGGGCGAATACTTCTACGTTGCCCTTTTCTGCGGCGTCCCCTTCGGAATCCGGCGTATGTTTATTTGGCTGGTTCCTTTCGGCCACGACATCACTTTTACCATTGGGATTTTCACCGTAAACATCATTGTCGGCGGCATCATCGGTATCTTCGTTCTGGCGTGGAAGTTGGTAGTTGCCGCGTGGTATATCCCCTTGACGATCTACCGGCTCGTTACCGTCAGAAAAGGCGGCGGAAGAGATATTTACATTGAAGAATAAGCGAAAGGATATGTCTATGAAACTAAGCCATGTGATTATGAAAGTGGAGCAGCTTGACAAGGCTGTTCAGGAATACAGAAAAAAGGGCTTTGCCGTTGAATACGGCAAAGAGAAAAACCCCATCAACGCATTGATCTACTTCTCCAAAGGTCCCTACATAGAGCTATTGGACGGATCAAGGATGCCCGGTGCAGCAAAGGCCCTCATGCGCCTGCTGGGGAAAGGGGCGCTCATTGACAGGCTGCAACGCCTCGATACCTGCGGTCTCGGCTATTGTGAGCTTGCCTTTGAGAATTACAAGACTGATCTAAAAAAGGAAATCGCTATTTTGCAGAAATATGGGATCAAGAGCTGCGGGATGCCGAGCCGTAGGATCGATACCCACGGCAGAGACTTACGGTTTCGGATTGCTTCTCCGGCAGCCCTTGATGTGCCTTTTCTGATGACCTATTTTTCTGTCGATCCAAAGCCTGTGGACTTTGTGCATCCAAACGGCATTACAGAGATCAGCAAGGTCGTTTACGGCACCGATCCCGCCCGCTTCACTCTGATAAAAGAGCTGTGCGACGATGAACGGCTGGAACTGGAAGCGGGCAATGGAATCGAGGTCGAATTTGAAAACAAGATGGGATAGAAAGCCATGAAAAAAACGATATTTGGGATTTCTCCCTTTCTTGTTCAGGTATTAGCGATTGTACTTAACTTTAACTCCCTGCTTCAAGGAAGTACAGCAACCGGTATGAATGTCACCATTTCTTTGCTCTATTTTGCTTTCTGGATTTGTTTCATACCGGCAATGAAGCGATATAACGCATATCGGGGATTCCTGGCTTCTCTCGTATTCTGGGGACTTGTTTTATTAACGGCTTTGCTCACCCTTACTGTAAACATATTTGATATTGATCTTCCGATGCTCGTTCCCTTTACAACTCTATTTTTGGCTCCAACCTATGGCGTACGTATAGAGCAGCTATCCAACATGGCCGCGCTTTCGATAATAGCAATTATTGCAATCGTTTATATAGTATATTGTGCTGTCGAAGCAAAGCGAGTGAAAAGAAATTGACATGAGGGAAATCGTTTTATGAATCGCAAAAAAGAAATCTTAACAATAATATTATGGCCTCTTCTGTATACTTTGGGGATGGGGCTTTCCAATTACATCGTATATCACTTCTATCACATAGAGTATGGCGGGGATGGGTATATAAACGCAATGCTTCCGTTCCTTGCGGCACTGGCAGCCGGTACTATGATCTGCCTGTTTATCCAAAGAGAAAGGCTTACCCTTCCGTGGAAGGAGCGCGGCAGGCTGCTATTGTTTCTGGTTATATTCCTGCCTCTTGCGGCACTGACGCTGTACTATCTGCTGACAAACGGCAACTTTACGTATGCGTTTATAGCTCCGCTTGCCGTAACGCTGCTTGTCGGCGTAGCGGAAGAAACCATGTTCCGCAGGATTCTTTTTATCCGGCTGCTCGGGCTGTTTCAGGAGCGGGGGTTCAAAAAAGCGCTTCTGATCTCTGCCGTATGCTTTAGCCTTCTTCATGCAGTCAACATTTTGGGAGGATCGCCGGCACCGCAGGTTCCCATGCAGCTTGCGGCAACCTTTGTCGCCGGACTGTTCTATGTGCTTATGTTTGATTATACCCGGAACATCTATCTTCTGATCATTATGCACTTTTTATGGGACTATATCCTGTTCAGCGGAGCGACAAAACAGATTCCAGTCTATGCAGTTCTGATGGGTATTTTACAGGCTGCGGAGATCGTCATCATGCTGGTGCTGTTGGCCAGAAAATGGAGGCAAGACGCCTCAGCAGAACGTACATAGGAGGATTATCATTTGCTACTCAACCGTCAAAACAAAGAAAAAATCAACCATCTGAAATGGTTTGATATTCTCGTCCTTACCCTGATTCTGTGGGGCGAGGGCATCTATACCTCAACCGCATCATATATCGCGCTGATACAGGGCGCGTCAACCGTTGATGACAACCTTACTTTTTCTGCAACGGACAACTACGGAGCGCTGGCGTTGCAGGCGGGACTTCTGCTCCTTGCCCTGCTGTATCTGTGGCTGCGCCGCTTCGATTTCAAAGTATGGACGATACGCTTCAACATAAAAGCCGTCGCTGGTGGCGTTCTAATCTTCCTTGCCGCAGCACTTCTCCTTGATATATATTTCATGCTCACCAATCCGCTGACGGCCCTCCTCCCGTTTCCGGGGCCGATTGGTGCTTTCTTCGGAAGTGAAACGGTATCCAGTGTGATATACGCCCTGCTCAACGGCGTATATGAGGAGATCTATTTCCTTGGTATCTGTCTCGCGGTGAGAAAGGAACACCTGAAATGGGCTCTTCCGTTCTCTCTGCTGATACGGGTCAGCTTCCACACCTATCAGGGAATGATTTCGGCTCTTGGGATCGGGCTGCTGTTCGGCATATTTATGTATCTGATGTACCGCCGGTCAAAGGACAGGAACCTATTGCCCTTCTTTATCGCTCATGCGATAGGAGACATATTCGGTCTGGGGGTCCTTTCATACTTTTGGATGTAACGCATGGAAGCAATATGAAAAAGATTTTATTTATCATTCTCTGTTTGACTATATCGCTTGCCGGATGCAGCAGGCAGCCTAAAGAATATAGCGTCTTCATCAGGATCGACAGTGAAGAAATACATAAGCTGGACAGGTACAGCATCGTCATCATTGAGCCCTCTGCGTTTTCCTCTGAACAGATTGGCAAGCTGCACGCAGAGAGGAAAACGGTTTACGGCTACCTCAATGTCGGAGCTGTCGAGGAATACCGCCCTTATTATGATCGCTTTCGGGATTTGTCCCTTGGTATCTATGAGAACTGGCCGGATGAACGATGGATCGACGTAACTTCTCCTTTATGGCAGAGCTTTGTCATTGATGAGCTTGGGAAAGACTATGCGGCTATGGGATTGGACGGATTCTTCCTTGACAATGCCGATGTCTATTATCATTTCCCGGAAGATGATGTTTTTCAAGGGCTTTGTACGATCATGAAGGGTCTGAAAAGCTATGGACTGCCGCTCATAATAAACGGGGGCGATCCTTTTGTTTCAAGGTGCATGGAAGAAAACACAGCCTTGTCACTGTTCGATGGAACCAATCAGGAAACAGTATTTACCAAGATAGACTTTACAAATCAAACCTACGGGCAGCAGGCGGAAGAAGAAACAGAGTATTTTCAGGAGTATCTTTCTAAAGCAAAAGAACATGGTCTGTCCGTTTACCTGCTGGAATACAGGGCGGATCGCACCCTCTCAAAGCGGATAGACGCATATTGTTCAGAGAACGGTTTTCTCTGGTACAATGCGGACGGGATAGAGCTGCGGTAAGCAGGTTGGTAAAAGAAAACCAATATCAGCTCATAAATATTAGAAATGACACATTCAAGAGTGGTAAATCCGTTAGCAGAACGTTTGCGGCAATAGTACAAAATAAAGTGTTAAACCGATTGCGTAAAAAAGGCCGCCGAGAGTGATTTATCACATAAGGAATCAACATAAATTCGTGATATGAAGGAGGTAAACATATGAAGAAAGCATTAGTGGTTGGTTTGAATGAATATCCGGGCTGCCCGCTGGATTGGTGCGACAATGATGCGATTGCTATTCAGGAGTTAATTGAAGCGAATGGAGACGGATCACCAAACTTCGATGTCAAACTGATAACAGATACTTGCACTAAAACTGATTTGCGCGCAGCAGTCAAGCAACTCTTTGAGGGTGATGCGGATATAGCCTTACTGTATTTTTCTGGTCATGGTGCTGAAACAGATGGAGGCTATCTTTGCACAACAGACTTTTCGTCCGGCGATTTAGGTCTGCGTATGACGGATATTTTATCTTGGGCAAATGATTCACATTGCAAGAATAAGGTGATTATCCTTGACTGCTGTTTCGCCGCAAAGATGGGAGAATCCTTACTCGTGAATAACAATTCTGTTCTCGGTGAAGGTGTTACTATTATCGCGGCAAGCCAAAGCTGGCAAACATCAGAGGAGAACGGTGCTATCCAGCACGGGGTATTTACAGATTTGCTAATCCAAGGGTTAAAAGGTGGTGCAGCGGATATTAGCGGAAACATCACACCTGCAAGCCTATATTCCTTTGTAGATCAATCTTTGGGGGCATGGCAACAACGTCCCGTTTTCAAAACCAATATTTCTCAATTTCTGCCGTTAAGAAATATTCAGCCGAAAGTTCCAAAACAAATATTACGTAAGTTATGTCAATATTTTGAAAATCCAACAGATGAATATGAATTAGACCCGTCATACGAATACACAAACTCTCCAAAGGTAGATCACAAACTTGTTGAGCCGTATGCCAATCCGGATAAAGTAGCTATTTTCAAGGAATTGCAGTTATTTGAAAGTGTAGGTCTGATTGAGCCTGTTGGTGCGGAACATATGTATTTTGCAGCAATGGAATCAAAATCGTGTAAACTGACGGCGTTGGGTCTGCACTATTGGAGACTTTCAAAGGACAAGAGGTTTTAGGTATTATTTTATAACGACCATTAGGAGGTAAATACAATGGCAAAAACATATCACATCTTTATAAGTCATTCATGGGCCTATTCTGACGCATACGAAAAACTGATCAACCTATTAGATAAGGATTCTTCTTTTTCATATGCAGACTATTCTGTTCCGAAAGACGATCCCATCCATGACGCAGGAACCAGCAAAGAGCTGTACGAAGCGATAAAAACACAAATGTCAAAAGCCAGTGTTGTACTAATACTTGCCGGAGTTTATTCAACGTACAGCAAGTGGATCAATAAAGAAATCGAAATCGCACAAAATGAGTTTTCCACGGCAAAGCCTATTATTGCGATTCAGCCTTGGGGCGCAGAAAAAACATCAAGCGTTGTCAAAGACGCAGCAGATAAAATTGTAGGATGGAACAGTTCATCTATCATAAACGCAATAAAAGATCTTGGATAAAAAAAGACGGGGCGCGGCAGCCAGTAGATGGCCACCGCGCCCCGTTTCCGTGGGTGCTGCTTCTGTTACGCATTAGAACGTCGTTTTCGTGAGTTCAGGTATAAACACCTTGCTCCTCCTATTTTGTGCCTGCAAAGCCGCATGATACAAGGCTTTTTAAGCCTCTAAATGTCCACATGGGAGCGCAGTTTGCGCATACGCTCTGCGGCCTGTTTGCGTCTTTGTCTGATCCGGCAATTCGGGCAATATTTCGCCCGGTTGGAGCCGGAAACAAAGGCTGCGCCGCATACTACACACCGCCGCCTGTCATCGGTTTTGTAAATGGCCGCATACAACTCTTTGTCCGCATGCAGGACAGCGTTACGAAACCATTTACATAGCAGCGAATAGGAAATAAGCTGCGGGCAGATACAGGTGTCCCCATCGTCCAGCAAGAGGCAGTTTCCGCCGTCGCAGTTACAGCACTCCCGTTTTACAAGAGAATTGACGCGGCTGCTCTGCTGGGGAGACAGCCGTATGATCTCGCTCATTCCTCCACTAATTCAAGGACAAGGGCGTTAAACTCCGCTTCCGTCAGGGCGTCCACCTTCCGCAAGACACGCTCTGAAAGCGCCCGTAAGCCCTTTCCCATGTATGGCAATGCGCCGGAAAGATTCTCCACCAGCTCCCGTTTGCCGCCTGTATTATAGATACTCAAAAGATTGGTTTCCTCAACGGTAAATGTATTCATGTTCATACCTCCATTTCGTGAGATTTGGTTTTTGCCGCCTTTTTTCTATCGGCGGTCTGTTCCTTGTACTGTTTGAGCTGCGCCCGGATCGAAGGCTTTTCCTCGCGTCCCCGGCCTTTCTCCGCCTGAATCGCTGTGGCAAGATCGGTCAGGGAAATGACCTCACCGGCCTTTGCCTTTGCTTCCAGCTCACCCACCGTGGGCGTATTGTTCACCATCCCGTCAATCATGTTGTAATTCTGCTCTGTGGATTGCTCGGCTACTTTCAGGTAGTTTTCCGGCTGCAAGAACTCCGGCACCGTCTTGTACCCGAAGCTGTCAACGTAATGGGCGGTGCTTTGGCCGCCCTGCTGCACCACGACTACATCCGAAACGGAAAGGCTGTGTCCCTTGAAGTCCGGGGGATGGTCGATGTTGAAACGGGTGTAGATATTCTCTAACGTCATGCCCGGCGTCATGGGCCCGGAATAGACCGGCTCATAGTGGGCCGGATCGACGGCAAGCCCCGCCGCCTGCAGGCGGTCATACGGCTCAAAGCGGTAATCCCTTGTGGCGTCCTCACGCTTTAACTGATAGATAGTAAAGGTGTCTTGCTCTGCGGCTTCTTTTCCTTTTTCAAAATCGGCTATCTTTACAGCCTGTGTTTCTGCTGATTTGCGGTCTTGCAGGGCAAGTATTTCATCACGGGCAGCGGTCAGCGGCAGGTCAGGATTATCAAGCTGGCCGCCGTCCAACGCCTGATAGTTCTTGTCATACAGCGTATAATCATAGCCTGCTTCGCTGGCCTGCACATGGAGATATTCTCCGCTGTCAAGACGATATACCGCTTCCTGCTCCTGTTCCTGATCCTTTTGCAGCTCCGTGATCTGGGCGTCAATGCCGTTGATGATCTCTGCGGCGGTGGAGCGGATGGTTTCAAGGGAGCTTTTCAGTTCTTCCATTTCCCGCCCGGTACTCCACCCGGCCACATAACCGAAAGAGTAATCCGACGTGTCCAGCCCGTAGTGCTGGCAGACGGTATAAGCCACGCTCTCGGCCTGCACCTCACGGGTACGCTGGTCGGGTAATTTCTCCCGTTCCTCCTTTGGGGCGTTCAGGTCAATGTCGTGGAGCTTGGCATGGGCGATCTCATGGATGGCCGTTTTCAGGGTTTGGAGTTGGCTCATATTCTCTTGAATGGCGATCCGCTTGTCTGCAAGGCTGTAATAGCCGTGGGCGCTGCCCTTGATGTCCTCAAAGCCGATGGGAACGGGAGAAACCTTTTCCAGCGCGGACAGAACATCTTTGAAATGCTCCACGTCGCCGGTCAGGGCATTTACCCCGATACTCGGCAGCTCCTTTCCCTCGGTCTGGGAAACGTCGAACACCGTCACCACCTTGTAAGCGGGGATCGTGACCTCTTTTTCCTCCATGACGGGTTTCCCGTCCGCGCCGATCAACGGCTGCCTTGTCTGCGGGTCGAGTTTCTTCACTTCCTGCTTTACCTTAAAGGGAGCCGGGGCAATGATCTTGATGCCTTTTCGCCGGGCTTTACATGGCGTTCAAACTCCTTTTCCCATTGGGAATAGCCCTTTACCAGCGTACCGCCCTGCATGGCGATCAGGATCGTATTGTTAAAGCTGTAATTGTGAAACTTGGACATAGCTTTTAGATATTCCGCGTACTTCTCGCTGTCAAAGATACCCCGGATTCCATCTTCCAGCTTGTCCGTGATCTCTTTCATGCGTCCGGCGGGGTCTTTTGCGGAAATCACAAGGGGGATAATAGGCTTGGCTTCGGGCTGCTCGGCGGCAACGGTCGCCGTCCGTGCCGCTGCGATAGCGTCAAAATCGGATTTTTCAGGGTCGGCGCGTTCTGACTGCGGATAGCTCATAATGTGGTATTCCAGCGGAACGTTCTGCCCGTCGTACCACTCCGTAAAGCTGTTTTTATTGTTGAAAACATAGCCCTGATCTGTAAAGCGTCCCCCGTTATTGATAGCAGCGTCGCGCCCGTAGTTCTCGTACATGAAATACTTTTTTGCTTCTTCGGGAAGCTCCAATTCGTCCAGTTCGTCAACAAGTTAATGGCCGTAGTCTTCTTCGCTCTGGACGGTGGGATAAATCCCATAGCAATCAAGGTTTTGTGCAAGGTTGATCAGGTCTTTGAGGTTCCCGGCATACTCGCCAAGCGTAACCGCCGCCGCAAACTTCGCCTTGTCCTCGTCGCGCTGCATTTCAAGCAGCTTGCCTAAATAGTTCAGTTCGTCTACGCTGCCGCGTTGTATCACCTCAAGCGGCACGTTAAAGGGGCAATCCTTGGTATTGGCATAACCATTGAGGAAAAAATCCTGTGAATTGTCGGCGGTAATGCCGACGCTCTGCATGGCTGCGTGTAACTGCTCCCTCGTCGCGGGCATAGAGACCCACGCGCCGCCCGCTTCGCCTGTTTCAAAACGGCTGCGGCTGTCAATCAAGATAGAAAATTGTTCGCTCATTCATACGCTCCTTTCAGTTCGTTTTTAGAGGGTTTGGGACTATCCCAACAAGGAAAACCCCCGCCGTCGCCCACGGGCGAAAACGGGGATTTTCACGGAAAGGGTACCCCTTTCCTATGAATGTTTCATATTAGGAAAACACACTGCCAGAAATGGTGTGGCGGGCATTAGAACGTCGATTTTGAGAGAAAAGGTATAAACCCCTTACCTCGCTGCAAGCGCGCCCGGAAAACGGCTTCCGGCAAGGCAGAAATGCCGTCCAATGCGTAACGGTGGGCATGAAAAAAGCGGCATAGACTTCTGACAGAAAATCTATGCCGCTGGCATAAGCGAAAAGGGATGCTCCTTTCGGAAACATCCCTTTTATCGCTCGATTATTCGATTTTTAGACTAGCCCTGTTTGCCCGCTGCCATAGAAAACCATTGATTTTACTGCATTTTCTCATGTTTTCTTATGTCAGCGCGGCATTCCGAACGGTGTTTCCTTTGTATTTTTTAGTGCTGCGCCTTTGCCAGCTCGGTCAGCTGAGTGAAAGCAGCCTTGTCATTGACGGCCATCTCAGCCAGCATCTTGCGGTTGATCTCGATACCGGCTTTCTTCAGGCCGTTCATAAAGGTGGAATAGTTCATACCGTTCAGCTTGCAGGCAGCGCTGATACGGGTGATCCACAGTCTGCGGAAATCGCGCTTCTTCAGGCGGCGGCCGGTGTATGCATACGTCAGAGACTTGAACACGGCCTGCTGGGCCATCTTAAAATGCTTAGATTTGGAACCCCAGTAGCCCTTGGCGAGCTTCAGGGTCTTATTTCTTCTTTTGCGCGTCATCATTGCGCCTTTTACTCTTGCCATAGTAAATTGCCTCCTATATCTTCAGCTTGATCGCGGTGTCGTTGTTCGATTATTTGTAAGGGATCATCTTGCGGACCGTGGCGGACAGAGTCTTGTCCACATAGCCGCCAGCGCGCAGGCGGCGGGTGCGCTTGGTGGTCTTCTTGGTCAGGATATGGCTCTTGTTAGCCTTGGCGCACTTGACTTTACCGGTTTTGGTCAGGTTGAATCTCTTTTTGGAAGCACTGTGAGTCTTCAGTTTCGGCATAATAGGTTCTCCTTCCGTTTGTTCGCGGCGCATCGCCGCATCCGTTTACTTTTTCTGGCTGCTGGGCTTCGGCGCGATGAACATCGCCATATGGCGGCCCTCCAGCTTGGGCGGCTTATCCATCACGGCAACGTCGGCACACTCCTCGGCAAAACGCTTCAGTAGGTTCTCGCCGATCTCTGTATGCGCCATTTCACGACCGCGGAAGCGGACGGTGACTTTGACGCGATTGCCCTCGGCAACGAACTTTTGCGCGTTTTTCAGCTTCACATTGAAATCCCCGATGTCGATGCTGGGCGACATGCGGATCTCCTTAATTTCGACCACATGCTGATTTTTGCGAGCCTCTTTCTCCTTTTTCGCCTGTTCGAAGCGGAACTTTCCATAGTCCAGCAGTTTGCAGACGGGCGGTACCGCCGTCGGAGAAATTTTGACCAAGTCGAATCCCTGTTCCTCTGCGATCTTCAGAGCCTCATCCGCAGACATGATACCGAGCTGTTCGCCCTGGCCGCCGATCAGGCGCACCTCCCTGTCGCGGATCTCCTCGTTGATCTGATGAGCCACGTTGCTAATACCGAAGCACCTCCTAATAATTAAGCTTAATTGCAAAATAAAACGCGGATGCCGCAAGGCACCCGCATACAAACAAAACGCATGAACCATGCGTTTTCTTTTCCTGTTGACCTTTTTGCACAAAAGCGAAAGGTGAGAGCGGATGCCACCGTTCTTCTTTGTTTTACTGGACTATTATACCTTCTCATTTTTTGATTGTCAACCATATTTTTCAAAAAATTTTTTCAAGACAATTTCTTCTGCCGCATGCGCTTTCACATAGGAAAACCGCCGGGACGCGCTGCGTCCCGGCGGCCCCGGCACCGTTTCACTTCTGGTACGGCGCCAGCTCCAGCCGGCAGAACCATCCCTGAGGATGGCCACAGACCGGACATTCCTTGGGCGCGACAGTGGCACGGGTCATAAAGCCGCAATTCAGGCACACCCATCCGGTCTCCTGTTCGCTGATATAGAGCTGATCCCGGCTCATATAATCCAGGAACAGCTGGAAGCGCTGGGCGTGGGTCTTTTCAATTTCAGCAATCAGCCCGAATTTCCCAGCGATTTCCTGAAACCCTTCCTCGTGGGCGATCTTGGCAAAATCGGGATAGATAAGCCCGTGCTCCTCCTCCTCGTTGTGAACGGCATAATTGAGCAGAGCCCGAGTATCCTTCTTTTCATCCACAGGATAGCCCGCCGTGATCTCCACACTGCTGCAGCCGCAACCGCGCAGATACTCATAGAAAATTTCCGCGTGCTCCTTTTCCTGTCCCGCCGTGTAGTGGAAAAGCAGCTCCAGAACAGGGTATCCCTCCTTTTTCGCTGTGGCCGCGGCAAATGTGTAGCGATTGCGCGCCATGCTTTCGCCGGCAAACGCGCGCATCAGGTTCTCTTTTGTTCTGCTGTTGTTCAGTTCCATA
Source organism: bacterium 210917-SL.2.15 (assembly GCA_020555605.1). Lineage (GTDB taxonomy): Bacteria > Bacillota > Clostridia > Oscillospirales > Oscillospiraceae > Pseudoscillospira. Next base: position 23,414 of record JAJCJC010000001.1, read on the forward strand.
GTGACCCTCCAAAAAGATTTTGCGCGACGTGCCGCGCATAACCTTATTGTTCTTTTTTTCCAGTAATTTATACGTCAAATTTTCTATTCCATGTATAAATCGCCGGCCGCTGGGCCACAATAGGTGCATACTCCAGTTCTGGGAAGGAGGTGCCCTCAATGAAAAACAACAACGAGAACAAGCAGAACCAGAACAGCCAGAACCAGCAGGATCAGCAGAACCAGAATAAAAATCAGAATAAGAAGTAAACTTTTCCAAAACCACCAGCGCCGGCAAGCCATAGGCTTGCCGGCGCTGCCTTTTTTCTTGCCCGAACGGGAAAAAGATGCTATGATACTGTATTATTATAATATGTGCATTGCTCAAAGGATGCACAGCCTAGAAACGAGGTATGCGGTATGAAAATGCTGGTTTTGTCCGATTCCCACGGCAATTTGGACAATATGGTGCGCGCAGTGGAACAGACACGCCCCAACCGCATCGTCCATTTGGGCGATGTTATGCGCGACGGCGAGAAGCTGCACGCCTTGTTCCCCGCCATCCCGTTTGACCAGGTTCCGGGCAACTGCGACCTGGCCGCCTTTGACGCGCCGGAAAAACTTCTGTTTCTGGAGAACAAGCGCATTTTGCTGTGCCACGGCCATACGCTCCATGTGAAAGAAGGCCTGCTGACAGCGATGTACGCCGCCCTGGAGAAACGGGCCGACGTTCTTTTGTTCGGCCACACCCACCGCGTGTTCTCCGAGGTACGCAACGGCGTGGCAATGCTCAATCCCGGCAGTATCGGTGATGCCCGTTACCCGACTTACGGTATTCTGGGCATCGCTCAGGGACAGATCCGCATCTGCACTGTGTCGCTGAATGGATACCCGGAATCCTGAATGCTCCAACACGCTCGAATCGGCTCCGGGCCTATTCGGGAGCGTTCGGAACAGGTTTCGTTGAAAGTGCCTGCAGCAACGCCTGTTTTTCATTGGGAAGCGTCCCATCGATCACAGCGCCCAGCAAGAATTGCAATGCCGCGCCCACTTCCCGGCCACGGTAGCCCTGCTCCAACAGATCCCGGCCATTGACGGACAACTGCCGCAGTGAAAAACACGCATCCTGCTCCAGCACCTGCTGAAGCAGCACTTCCAATGTGTCAATCTGTTTCTGCCGACCGCGGTAGGCACTGGCCTGGGCCAGATTGTCCGCCCGCTTGACCTGCAACAGATCCCGGACGCCCTGCTCGCCCAGTTTGTGCAGCAGCCGGCGCACAGCTCTCTCCGTTGGTTCAACGGGCACATCGTGCCATTTGACCAGCGTCAGGATCCGTCCAGTGCTCTCCTTATCAAAATGCAGCCGCTCCAAAATCGTTTTGCCCAGCGTGCAGCTGACGTCCGCATGGCCTTTGAAATGACCTGTACCATCCTCATCCACGGTCATGGTCTCCGGTTTTCCCAAATCGTGCAGCAGCATCGTCATGCGGAGCACAGCGCTGGGCGGCGCAAACCCTACTGTGCGGGCAATGTGCTCCCACACGTCATAACAATGGTGGATATTGCGCTGATCGCATCCCACAGCAGGCAGAATTTCCGGAAGGACAACGCCAAGCACCTCCGCGTATTGAAGCAGCACCGGCACGGCGCTGCGCCCGCACAGCAATTTCAGCAGTTCTTCACGGACGCGCTCAACCGCCACCTCACGCAGAAGATCCTTTTTCTGAAAGGCGGCGTCCGCCGTCTCCGGCGCAATGGAGAACCCCAAGACAGAGGAAAACCGCAGCGCCCGCAAAATGCGCAGCGCATCCTCTTCAAACCGCTGCTCCGGGCATCCCACACAGCGGAGCACACCGCGCGCCAAGTCCTCTCTTCCGCCGAAGAGATCTGTGATTTCGCCGGTTTGATCCATGGTCATGGCATTCACCGTAAAGTCCCGGCGCTTCAGATCTTCGACAAGGGAGTCGGAGAAGACGACGGCGTCGGGATGGCGGTGGTCGGCATACGCTCCGTCCAGTCGGAATGTGGTGACCTCGAAAGGCATTGCCCCCTCAAAAACGGTGACGGTGCCGTGCCGGAGTCCCGTTGGCGCAGCCTGCGGCGCAAAAAGGGAAAGCACCTCATCCGGCCGGGCCGATGTCGTAATATCCCAGTCTCCCGGCCTGCGGCCCAGGAGAAGATCCCGCACGCAGCCGCCCACAAGATAGGCTTCGTGCCCGGCGCGCTTCAATCGTTCCAGAACCCGCCGCGCCGACGGTGTGATGGCTTCCATGCTTCTTCGCCTCCTTTGCCGCTTCGTTCGTCCTTTTTCCATGAAATGTGCCCAAAGTCCCTTTCACGACGCAAAAACCGTGTTGCACTCTGCAGGCTTCAGTATTATAATATTATAGTACTTTTTTGAAATTTTGCAACCGCCGCGCTTTGCTTCCCTGCGGCGGTTGATCATCCGTTGGAGGTTTTTATGGAAGATATCCGTCATTATATGGTCCCCGGAACGTGCGCGCATTTGATCGGCATCGGCGGCGTGTCCATGTCCCCCCTGGCCGAGGTGCTGCACCGCGCCGGCATCACCGTGCACGGTTCCGATATGCGGGAGAGCGACGCGGTGGATCATCTGCGCAGCCTGGGGATCGAGGTGTCCATCGGCCATCGCGCCGAAAATATCCATGGCTGCGACTATATTATCCGCACTGCCGCCGTGCACGATTCCAATCCTGAGATCGCCGCCGCCCACGCGCAGGGGATCCCCGTATTCGAGCGTGCTCAGGCTTGGGGCGCCATTATGCAGCACTACAAAAACGCCGTATGCATCTCCGGCACCCACGGCAAAACCACCACCACCTCCATGATGACGCATATCACCATGGCCGCCGCGCTGGATCCCACGATTATGGTGGGAGGCACGCTACCTCTTCTCGGCTCCGGCTACCGCGTGGGCCACGGCGACACGATTGTGCTGGAATCCTGTGAATACTGTAACTCCTTTCTCAGCTTTTTTCCCACGGTGGCCGTGATCCTCAACGTAGAAGCCGACCACCTGGATTTTTTCAGGGACCTGGCCGATGTGGAGCACTCTTTCCACCGCTTTGCCGCACTGGTGCCGCAAAACGGGAGCATTATCGTCAACGCCGACGACGCGGGCGCCATGGCTTCGGTACAGGGGCTTTCGCACCCGGTGACCACCTTCGGTCTGGACGCGCCGGAGGCCGATATTACAGCTACAGGTATCACGCTGCAAAACGGCTGTCCCGCCTTTGACATCGTCTGCCGCGGCGAACGCTACTGCCGCGCATCGCTCCGGGTGCCGGGGCGGCACAACATCCTCAACGCCCTGGCCGCCGCCGCCGCCGCGAAGGCCCTGGGGATCCCGGGCATGGCCGTGGAGCAGGGCCTGGCCACGTTCACCGGCGCAGGCCGCCGCTTTGAACACAAAGGCAACTACAACGGCGCAGAGGTCTATGACGATTACGCCCACCATCCCGGCGAACTGCACGCCCTGCTGACCACCGCCAAAACATTGGGCTATCAGCGCATTTTGTGCGCCTTCCAGCCGCACACCTACTCCCGCACCAAGGCGTTGTTCCAGGAATTCGTGGAAGAGCTGAAACTCCCGGACGTAGCCATTTTAATGGAGATTTTCGCCGCCCGGGAAACCGACACGCTGGGCATCTCCTCCAAAGACCTGGCCGACGCCATTCCCGGCGCTCTTTACTGCAAAACACTGGATGAAGTGACCGCCGCGCTGCGTTCTCTGGCCCGGGAAGGCGATCTGATCCTGACCGTGGGCGCCGGCGACATCTATCTGGCCGGCGAAAAACTGCTGGTGCAATGACAAAACAGAAAGAAAAAATTCTGCCTTTCCGGCAGAAACGGAGGTAAGCTATGAAATGTCCCTATTGTGGCTTTAAGGAAAGCAAAGTCGTGGACTCCCGCCCCGCCGAAGAGGGCAGCAGTATTCGTCGGCGCCGGGAGTGCCTTTCCTGCAGCAAGCGCTTCACCACTTATGAAACCGTGGAAAGCCTGCCCATGGTGGTGGTCAAGCGCGACGGCAGCCGCCAGACCTTCGACCGGCGCAAGCTGGTCAACGGCATGTTGCGCGCCTGTGAAAAGCGCCCGGTATCCGTGGCCCAGTTGGAAAAACTCGGCGAAGAGATCGAACAGGAATTGCAGAATTCCCTGGAGCGCGAGATCAGCACCGAGCATGTAGGCGAGCTGGTCATGGATAAGCTCAAGGGCGTGGACGAGGTAGCTTACGTCCGTTTCGCCTCGGTTTACCGCCAGTTTAAGGACATCAATACCTTCATGCGCGAGCTGAACAAGCTTCTGGATGAGGACAAGCCCAAGTAAACCAACACCATACATCCGGCGGCGCGCCGGGGCCGATTGTTTTCAGTCCGTCCCCGACGCGCTTTTTGTTGCCTCGTTTCGTCTGACTTTTCCCCTTTTTGCGCTATTATTTAACAAAGTAAAACGGAGAAGGATCGATTTGAGTGAAATATACTGTTTCCGTGAGCGGGAACGTTGTTACTGTTACCCCCAAGACAAACCTCGCCGCAAAGAGTTACAGCGAAACGATCATTATGACCACCCCTGATGGCGCGAGCTTTGACATTCCGGTAAACCTGACCGTTGCAAAAGCCACCCTGACCGCCACTTATGAAGGTGAAACCATCTATGTCGGCAAAACTCCGGCCCTGACCGTCCATGTCACCGGCTTTGTGAACGGTGAAGCGGAAGAAACAGCGGCGGGCTATACGGCTCCCACCGTGATTAACACCAACACCGCCGCGGGTACGTACCCCCTGACCCCAACAGGCGGCGCAACGGATAATTACGACTTCACCTACGTCGGCGGCGTTCTGACGATCCTCAGCAGCGGCGGCGGTTCCAGCCGCTATATCATCAGCGTGAACAGCGGGCGCAACGGCTCCGTGTCCGTCTCCCCCAAGTCTGCTCCCAAGGGCAGCAGCGTGACCATTATCGTGAAGCCCGACAACGGCTATGAACTGGACAGGCTGACCGTCACCGACAAGAACGGCGATACGCTGAAACCCACCGACAAGGGCAACGGCAAATATACCTTTCCCATGCCCGGCGGCAAAGTGGCTGTGGAGGCCAGTTTCGTGCCAGAGACTGGCCCGGATGCCCCCGCTTTCACCGACGTTTTCGCCGGTGTCTACTACCATGACGCAGTACTCTGGGCCGCTGAAAACGGTATTACCACCGGTGTCCGCTCCGACACATTTGCACCGGAAGAAACTGTGACCCATGCCCAGGCAGTTACTTTCCTGCACCGCATGCAGGGCAGACCGTTTCATCGGTCTGCCCTGTTTTCGTCTGTATTCTCTTTCGGTAGTCGTTTTGATTCCTCCGGCAAAATGGGCTGCCCCGCCTCGTCAAAGGTAAAAACGGCGTAGGCCTTTCCCCACAGCCGTTCGATGCGGGCAAAGCAGAAATAGCGGGGCAGCAGGAACGGATGCCCATCTTCAATGGGCACCGCCAGAGAGCGGCCGCCGCCCTCCGGTTTCCAGTAGCAGTCCGGCACGCCGGACAGCTGCGGCGAGAGTGTGCGGAAAAAATATTCCGGATGCCGGAGGAGGATCCATCCCTCTTCCACCACCTCTTCCGGCGCCGCACTCCCGCTTTCCGCCGCGCCGCGCACATATAGGCTGGCCCGCTGTACCACGCCGATCCCGCTCCAGGCATGATTGGCCAGCGTCCGCTTGAGCACAAAGCAGCCGTCCTGCCACTCCGGCACGCCCAACGGCACCTCCCCCCGTTCTCCCTCCAGCACCAGAGAGTAGAGCCGCCCCTGCCGCGCGCCGCAGCAGGCGGAAAAATGCGTATAAAGCCCCTGCCTTTCCATGCGCAAGCTCCCGCAGGGCGCGCCGCCGAAATAAATCAGATATTCTTCCATGACTATCCACCTCGCTAGGGCAAAAAGCCGCCTGTGCAATGATATGCACAGGCGGCCATGCTTTATACTACATTTTTTCGATTTCAGGAAATGGTATAGCTGCCCCGCACCAGCATCTTGACGGTGGCAGCTATGGCTTTGACGCCCCGATCTTCTATGGTCATCATATAGAGATGGTTTTTGGTCAATGCCGCGCCGTTGTCGATGGTGCCGGCAGTGGTGGTGTCAATCAGGCCGGGCGTGGAAGAGCCGGTGCAGGAAGCCGTTCCCACGCGGAGCATCACTTCGGTGCCCACCTCGCCTTTCAGCGTCTGCCCACTGCTCAGCGTGACCAGGACGAAGCCGCCGTTGGCTTCGGACAGCACTTCCTTCTTAAAGGTATCGTTCAAATAGCTGTATGTAATCAGCGGGTCCTCGGATGAGCCGGCGCTGCTGGCGGCGGCCACGCCGGTCACAGTCAGGGCGCACACGGCAGCTAGGCAGGCCCCGCGCACGATCCATTTCTTTTTCACGCTCGCTTCTCCTTTGTGCACAGAATTTTTCACAGGGGGCATGGGGACATGCGCCCCATGCCCACAAGTATATCACACCAAGCGGTCGTTGGGCAAGCCAAAACTGACAGCAATGGCGGAATCCACCTTTTCCATTAGTTCTGTGTCCAACCGCCCCATCTTTTCCCGCAGCCGACGCTTATCCAGGGTGCGGATCTGTTCTAAGAGTACCACAGAATCCTTGGTCAGTCCATACTTTTGTGCGGAAAGCTCAATATGCGTCGGCAGGCGGGCCTTATTGACCTGTGAGGTGATGGCTGCAGCGATCACAGTCGGGCTGTAACGGTTGCCCGTGTCGTTCTGCACGATCAGCACGGGCCGGACGCCTCCCTGTTCACTGCCGACCACCGGACTCAGGTCCGCATAATAGATATCGCCCCGTTTCACATTCGTATCCAAAACGCTCACACTCCGCCGGAAGAATCGTTTTCCCGTTCTCCCGGATACCGCAAGGGCTTTATAGCAGTGGGAAGAGCAGGTACTATCATTCTCCCACAGCGGGTGAAATTTTATACCGCCCCACCAAAAAATTCCGCTGCGGCCCTATGTCAGCATATGTATCACCGGGACGAATGGTGTCATTCGGTGATCCAAAGCTTACGGTCCACCACTTGACCGCCACGGTAATACAGCCGTGGAACGCGTTTGGAAACGGCACAAACGATTTCATAGGGGATCGTTTCCGCCATACGCGCCATGGCATTCACCGAATTGCGCGCGCCGAAAATTTCGATCTCGTCCCCCACGCCCACGTTGGGGCAGCTTGTCAGATCAATCATGCACATGTCCATGCAGATGCGGCCCAAGACTGGCGCAGGGCCATCGGCCGTCATCACCTGAAAACGGTTGGAGAAAGTGCGGAAAAAGCCGTCGGCGTAGCCAATGGGGAGAACACCCACCCGGGTACGCCGGTCGGTTTTATAGGTGCGTCCATAGCTGATGGCCGCGCCCGCTTCATAAATTTTAATAGTGCTGACACAGGTTTTGAGGCTCATCACGCTTTTCAGCCCCAGTTCCTCCGCCATGTCCGTCAGTCCGTAGAGCAGGATGCCCGGTCGGACCATATCCAGCCACATATCAGGATAATAAGCCACTGTACCGCTGTTGGCACAATGACGCAGCGCAAATGTCCTTCCCTGGGCCTTCAAGGCATCGATCACGTCACAAAACAGCTGAAACTGCGCTCGAGTACACGCCTCGTTTTCCGCACCCGCCTCGTCGGACACAGCAAAATGCGTGAAAATCCCCTCGGCCTCCAGCGCGGGCAGCGCGCAGGAATGGGTGATGCGCGCCACGCCGCCCTCAAAGTGCTCCCCGGCGCACAAAAAGCCCAAGCGGGACATGCCGCTATCCACTTTGATGTGGATTTTCAGCGTGCCGCCGTATTTCTCTGCCGCCGCGCTGTACTCCTCTGCCTTTGCCTCGGCAGATACCGCCTGGGTGATCCCCAAACGGATCAGCTCGCCCACCTGCTCCGGCGGCGTGTGGCCCAGGATCAGCACCGGCATGGTGATGCCGTGGCTGCGCAGCTCCCGCGCCTCATCCAGGCTGGACACGGCCAGGTAATCCGCCCCACCCTCCTGCAGCGTTTGGGCTACCTGCACAGCTCCGTGGCCATAGGCGTCCGCTTTGACCACCCCCAGGAATTTCACGTTCGCGCCGACGCGGCGGCGCAGGGTATGGTAGTTATACAGCAAATGATCGAGATCGATCTCAGTCCAGGTTCTTCTTAAATCGGTTTCCATAAACGAGTAATGCCTCCGGATACTGTTTATTTGCATGTTAAAAAGCACGCATTGTGTCTGCAAGAAAGTATAGCACACTCTCCCTTCCGGTACAAATATTTCTTGCCCGGCAAAAAAAGAAGCGGGACGCGCGATGCGTCCCGCCGGTCTTCTTATACTGAACCATCTGCTGTATCTTCTGCAGCGGAAAACTCGGAAAAGGTCACGGTAAACACAGTCTGCCCCTCCGTTTGAACCTCCGCACGCAGCGGCAAATGATTGGATGCGAACCAAACCGTATAGTCGATTTTTCCATTGTCCTGACCGGTGGTGTCAAACACCAGGCATAAGCACTCTTCACCGTCGATACTTTCTGTGCCTTTTTCGAGAATATATCCTTCCCGAATGGCATCCACCACCATAGGCAGGATCTGGGCCGGAATCAGCTCCTGACTGCTGACCGATCCCGCCGCTAGGCTCATATCGTCGTAGTGCAGCGACAGATCGTCCCCGTGAAATTCTGCGGCGACGCCCGTCAGCGATTCCGGCGCAAGTACCTCCACCCAAGCCGTGCCGTCTGCGTTCCAGTCACATCGCAGCGTGTATTCTTCCACCTCATTTTCCCGATCACAGCGCACATCCGCCGTCATGGCGCACCCCGTCAGCGCGCGGTATTCCTCCTGCAGCATCTGCGCGCCGTCTTTCTGCTCCGTCCCGCCCGGCATCGGCGCGCAGGCGCTCAGCGTCAGACTCAGTCCTATCATCAGTACACAAACTGCTTTTCCGCGCACACATGTTCCTCCTGTATCATTCCGTTTTTACCGGCCCTGCAGCTCCATCACCGCTGCGGCAATCTGCCCGATCAGATCGGACGGGAGCATGGAAACCTCGCCCAGCTCCTGCGCTGCCCGGTCACCGGCACGGCCATGCAGCCACACGGCGGCGCAGGCCGCCGCATAAGGCTCCACACCCTGTCCCAGGAGCGCCAGCAGCATACCCGAAAGCGCGTCGCCGCTGCCACCCTTGGCCATGCCAGAATTCCCTGTGGTGTTCACCGCAGCACGTCCGTCTGGCGCAGCCACGATAGTGCGATGCCCCTTGAGCACCAAAACACAGTCCCAGCGCTTAGCAAAATCCTGTGCCGCCCTCAGGCGGTCAGTCTGCTCCAAATCCCCGCCCAGCCGGGCAAACTCACCGTCATGGGGTGTCAAAACAGTGACTCGTCCTGCACGCTGGTACAAACTATCCATATGCGCGCAAAGTGCATTTATGCCATCGGCATCCAAAAGAAGGGGCTGTTGGATTACAGAAACCAAGCGACAAAGCAAAGCATCACTCTCCCCGCTCCGTCCCAGGCCGGGCCCGATCAGCGCCGCATCGCATCCGCGCAGCTTTTCCATAATCCCCTCATAAGCCGCCGCAGAAAGCTTTCCATTTTGTTCCGGCAACGGATAGGCCATTTCCTCCAGGCACTTGCCCGCCACGACACCCCATGCGGAAGACGGCGTCCCCACTGTCACCAGTCCCGCCCCCATACGGGCACAGGCATGGGCCGCCAGCACCGGGGCACCCGTGAAGCCTACGCTGCCGGCCAAGATATAGTCTTTTCCGAAATCGCCCTTGTGACCGTCCGCCCTGCGTGACGGAAGGGCCTCTTTCACCATCACGGCGTCAATGCTTTCCACGTTCAGCGTCTGTGTGGCGATCACTTCCTCCGGGATACCGATGTCGTGGACAATCAAACGGCCCGTATACAGGGCGCCCTGGTCAACAAACTGTCCGGGTTTCGCCAGAGAAAAGGTCACCGTGGCCGCCGCACGGACAGCACAGCCCAATACCTTTCCCGTATCAGCATGCAGGCCGCTGGCAATATCCGCAGATACCGTCGGAATATCATTGTACGTATTCATCAACGCAATGGCAAGGGCAAAAAGCCCGCTTACCTCCCGGCACAGGCCTACGCCAAACAGGGCATCGACAAAGACGTCGCACCCGGCACACCAGGCATACATCTCACAGAGATCGGTTGTATCCGTGGGAAAAGGCCGCAGCGTCAGGCCGACTTCCGCTAACCTCCGCTCCATGGCAGCCGTATCGGGCGTCAACCTGCTCCGATCCCCCACCAGAAACACGGCAGCGTCCCAGCCTCGTTCTTTCAGCAGCCGGGCGGCTGCCACTCCGTCACCGCCATTGTTGCCAGGTCCGACAAACACAGCGACGCGCCTCTCTCCCTGCCCAGGCGTTTTCTTCCACGTCCGACGGCAGTCCCCAATCAAAATCTCCCCGGATACTTCCGGCAAAAACAGCTTCTTTTCCCGACCTGCAGAGATTCCCTGTTCCCCGGCCAGATCTCCCACCACGTCGGCGATCCCCTCCGCCGCCCGCTCCATCAGATCCAGCGAGGGAATGCCCCGCTCTTCTATGGCAACGCGGTCCATCTCTTTCATCTGTGCGGCAAAAGCCAGTTTCATCGTCCCATTCTCCTTTCAGCACACTGGCGTATAATTGATTTTCGCCACCTCATCTGTGGCTTCCAGTTTAAAAATCACCGGGCGCAGTCCATCATTACAGCTGCAAATAGCAACACCGGGTTTGCGGATCCAGTCACCAAAATAAAATACATCCTCCCCAGCTCCATGCGCCAGGGTAAAAGCATATTGATATATGGCTTTCCAGGCCTCATCACAAAAGCCCTCAGGTTTGGCGTAATCGGCATAAAACACCTGTCCCGCCTTCAGCATAGGGCATGCCGAAAGTCCTTCGGTGCCATATTCCCGCGCCAGCTCCTTGTCGAGTGTTGTCTTCAGCACTGTGATCTTTACTTTTCTCATCATTACGGTTTATCCTCCTGGCCATCCGATTTCTCAAACACGCACCGATCCTCTGGCCGCCGGCTTTCTCTTTCTTTCGGCGTCCATATGGTTTGATCTTCATTTTACTCCATTTTCCCCTTGCATTTCAATGGCTTTTATGCTATAAATAGTAACTGATACTAGCTATGAACGGGAAAATAGCGGAGCATGTGCATCTTTCAGAGAGAAACGGCCGGCGGCTGAAAGCCGATTCGATGGACACCGCTTAGTTCGCCCGGGAGCGGTCTGCGAGAGCAGAACGGGTATCCCTCCGTTAGCAGGGTTTTGAAGTGTCCGCGCAGGGATCTGTGCACGGAAAATGCGGGTGGTACCGCGGAAGGTTTGCCTTTCGTCCCCATAGAGGGGATGAAAGGCATTTTTTATGAAAGGATCAGGCAAGAGGAACGCAATGGGATATAGATTATATAAATAATAGCGGTTATGGCGGCTTTGATTTGTTCGGCATTCTGATTATCCTCATCGTCATTGCTGTATTTGCCTTTGTTATCGTGCGCGGCATCGCAGAATGGAACCGGAACAATCATTCCCCCCGGCTGGACGTTGAGGCCGCCGTCGTCGCCAAACGCACCGACGTCTCCCACTATCATCACCCCAATACGGGCGATGCCACCGGCTTCCACGGCTTCCATACCTCCACTTCCACCACGTATTATGCCACCTTCAGGTTGCCAGCGGCGACCGCCTGGAGCTGCGCGTCAGCGGCAGGGAGTATGGAGCACTCGCCGAAGGCGATAAGGGGACCCTGTCCTTCCAGGGCACCCGGTATTTGCATTTTTCCCGCATCGGCTGATGCATGGTATACGATCTCACACAAAGGAGTTTATGAATATGAAAGAACAACTGTCAAAGATCCGCACGGAAGCGCTGGCGGCGTTTTCTTCCGCGCAAACCGCAGCAGAGCTGGACGCCCTACGCGTGCAGTATCTCGGGAAAAAAGGCGAGCTGACCGCCGTGCTCAAGCAGATGGGCCGTCTGAGCGCCGAGGAACGCCCCGTCATGGGCCAGATGGCCAACGAAGTGCGCACCGTCCTGGAGCAGGCCCTGGAAAAAACCGGCGCCCGACTGGAAGAAGCCGCTCTGGAAGAGCGGCTTAAGGCGGAAACCGTGGATGTGACCGTTCCCGGCAAGGCGCAGAAGATCGGCCGCAAGCACCCCATGTATATCGCCCTGGACGAGATCAAAGACATTTTTGTAGGCATGGGGTTCACCGTGCTCGACGGGCCGGAAATCGAACTTGCCACATACAACTTTGACAAGCTCAACGCCGAGGAAGGCCACCCCTCCCGCGACTGGTCTGACACGTTTTATTTCGATAAAGACAGCCGCGTGATGCTGCGCAGCCAGACCAGTCCCATGCAGGTGCGCGCCATGGAAACCATGGAACTGCCCATCCGCATCATCGCGCCGGGCCGTGTGTACCGCAAGGATGAGGTGGACGCCACCCACTCTCCCATGTTCCACCAGGTAGAAGGCATGGTCATTGACAAGGGCGTGACCATGGCCGATTTGAAAGGCACGCTGAACACTGTGATCGAAAAGCTCTATGGCGAAGGGACTGTGACCCGCTTCCGTCCCCACCACTTCCCCTTCACCGAACCCTCCTGCGAAATGGACATCCAGTGCCACAAATGCGGCGGCCGCGGCTGCCCCACCTGTAAGGGCGAGGGCTGGATCGAAGTGCTGGGCGCGGGCATGATCCACCCCAACGTACTGCGCATGAGCGGCATCGACCCGGAAGAATATTCCGGCTGGGCTTTCGGTATGGGGCTGGAGCGCATGGCCATGGGCCGCTTCAAAATTGCTGATCTGCGCTTGATTTTTGAGAACGACGTGCGTTTCCTGGAACAATTTTAACGGTTCCCTCTTTCCCTCGTACAGGAATTCAATTTCCATATATATAAAGGAGAACAAATCCATGTTATTGAGCAGAAAATGGCTCAGCGAGTTTGTCACCGTTGCGGCCAATGATAAAGAATTTGACGAGGCCATGACCCTCTCCGGCTCCAAAGTGGAGACCACTGAGGATTTGGGTGCAGAGATCTCCAATGTGGTGGTGGGACGCATCCTGTCCATAGAACGCCACCCTGACAGCGACCATATGTGGATCTGCCAAATCGACGCGGGGCAGGCCGAGCCGGTGCAGATCGTCACCGGCGCCTGGAACATCCACCCCGGCGATCTGGTGCCCGTGGCACTGCACAAGTCCACGCTTCCCGGCGGCGTAAAAATCGAAAAGGGCAAGCTGCGCGGCGTAGTGTCCAACGGTATGATGTGCGGTCTTTCTGAACTGGGCCTGGACGAGCGGGATTTCCCCTATGCTGTCATTACTGCTGCCGCTATTCTGGGCGATTATAAGGCCATTGATCCAGCCAAGCCCTCCATTCCCGCTGATATTCAGCCTGGAGCTAAAATTTATGGTCCCGTAGTAGCCGCCCGGGTAGAACACGTGGAAAACGCCGGAGTGAATCAGTGGAAGTGCTCCCTCAGCGACGGTGCGGCATCGTATGAGATTGTATCCCCGTGCCAAAACCTGCACGAAGGCGATCTGGTGGCCTACAACACCAAAGCAGAAAGCATCTGCACCCTCTCCGACCTGCGTGCCGAGCAAAAAGAGTTCCCTCACTGTATCTCCGATGGTATCTTCATTCTCCATGAGGACAACATCCAACCCGGCAATGACATCAAGGGCGTGATCAACGCCGACGACCATGTGGTGGAATTTGAGATTACCCCCAACCGTCCTGACTGCCTGAGCGTCATCGGTCTGGCCCGGGAAGCCGCGGCGACGTTCGACGCAGAGCTGCATCTGCATGAGCCGGTTGTCAAAGGCGGCGCGCCGGGCAATCTGACGGAACTGCTGGATGTGGAAACGCCGGCGGCTGACCTGTGCCCGCGCTACACAGCCCGCATGGTGCGCAATGTAAAAATTGCGCCCTCCCCCAAATGGATGCGCGAGCGCCTGCGGAGCATGGGCGTGCGCCCCATCAACAACATCGTGGATATCACCAATTATGTAATGCTGGAATACGGTCAGCCCATGCACGCCTTTGATTACCGTTATGTGAAGGGCGGCAGGATCATCGTCCGTCGGGCTGAGGATGGCGAGACCCTCACCACCCTGGACGGCAATGTGCGTACACTGACGCACGACCATCTGGTAATTGCCGACGACACCCGGGCCGTAGGCCTGGCCGGCATCATGGGCGGCGAAAATTCCGAAATCGTCTCCGACACCGTGGACGTGGTGCTTGAATCAGCCAACTTCAACGGCACCTGCATCCGCAAGGGCGCCCTGTCTCTGGGCATGCGCACCGAGGCCAGCGCCAAATTTGAAAAGGGCCTGGATAGTCTCAACACTCTGCCTGCTGTCAACCGCGCCTGCGAATTGGTGGAACTGCTCGGCGCCGGTGAAGTGGTGGACGGTGTGATCGATATTCTGAATTATGTACCCAACCCCACCGTTTTGAAGCTGGAGCCAGAGAAGATCAACGCTCTGCTGGGCACCGACGTATCCCGCGAAGAAATGGTCTCCATTCTCAAGAAACTTTCTTTCGAGATCGATGAAAACGATATGGTCACCGTTCCCTCTTGGCGCGGCGATGTAAAAGAAATGGCGGATCTGGCAGAGGAAGTGGCCCGTTTCCATGGCTACAACAACATCCCCGTCACCCTGATGCGGGGACAGACCACCCTGGGCGGCTATTCCGAGGCCCAGCAGCTGGAACGCACATTAGGAGCTGTGTGCCGCACCTGCGGATACGATGAAATCATTACCTATTCCTTTATTTCTCCCACCTATTACGACAAGATCCGCTGGCCGGAGGACGCTTCGCGCCGCCAGTCGTTCAAAATTCTCAATCCTCTGGGCGAAGATACCTCTATCATGCGTACCACTACCCTGCCCTCCATGCTGGAGATTTTGACCCGCAATTACAACTATCGCAACAAGTCCGCCCAGCTGTATGAAATCGGCCGCGTCTATCTGCCCGGCGGAGAAGATGGCCTTGCGATGGAATCCAAATATCTGACATTGGGCGCCTATGGCCCGGATATGGATTTCTTCACCCTGAAAGGCACAGTGGAAGCCATTCTCAAAGAGATTCGCGCAGAGGATATCCATTTCCAGGCCATTCAGGAAAATCCCTCCTATCACCCCGGCCGCTGTGCCGCTGTGTGGAGCGGCAAGCAGCTCCTGGGTGTGTTTGGCCAGATCCATCCCCTGACGGCCAAGAACTATGATGTAGACGGTGTGTTCTATTGCGCCGAGTTGAGCTTTGAGGCGCTGTTGGCCGCCCGGGGCGCAGACCCGGAATATGTCCCCCTGCCTAAATTCCCCTCTGTGACCCGTGACATCGCCGTCGTGTGCGATGAAGCGATTACCGTGGGCGCACTGGAAGCATGTATCCGCCAAGGTGCAAAAGGCCTTTTGAAAGAGTGCGCCCTGTTCGACATCTACCGCGGCAAAGGCATTGACGAAGGGAAAAAGAGCGTGGCTTTCAACTTGGTGCTCCGCTCCGACGAACGCAGCCTGACCGCAGAAGAGGCTGACGCAGACGTGCAGCACATTCTGGACACGCTGAAAGAGCAGCTGGGCGCGGTGCTGCGCTGAACACAAGAATCCCGGCATGGTTCTCCCACCGTGCCGGTAAGCCTCCCAGATTTATCCAATGATTTTTCTTAAAAGTGCTTAAAGAATTGGAAAAGGCTTTGACAGCGCCTTATAAAGTGTGTATAATAAGAGACTGTAATCATAAGCACACTGCCGAATTTCTGGGAAAGGGGGAATCCACATGGTAGATCTGACACGTCAATTCAATATCAGCCAGGAAAAGGACGAAGAGATCAAGCAGATCATGACCACAGTCTACCAGGCGCTGGAAGAAAAAGGGTACAATCCTATCAACCAAATCGTGGGCTATATCCTTTCCGAAGATCCCACTTATATCACCAACCACAACCATGCCCGTACGCTGATCCGCAAGATCGACCGCGACGAGCTGCTGCAGGTGCTGGTGAAAAGTTATTTGCGCACTTGAGGGATGAGCGATCTGTTTTAACAGGGCGCCGCTGTTTTGCAGCGGCGCCTTTTTTACCGCTTCCCCCTGCCGCCCGGCGCGTGCCTGCCGCTGAAAAAAGCGCGCATTCCAGCCTGCACCGCGGCATTTGCCGCTTGCACGGCGCGCAACCCCATGCTATCATCGGGCTTGGACAAAGGAGTTCCCGGCGAACCCCTTTGTCCTGTTTTTTACAGGAGGATGCGCTATGAAAAAACGAATGATCGGACTCGTTCCGCTGGTCGATGCGGAACGGGAAAGCTATTGGATGCTGCCCGGATACATGAACGGCATCGAACAGGCCGGCGGGATCCCGGTCATGCTTCCGCTCACGGCCGACCCGGACACGCTGCAGCAGTTGGCAGATACCCTGGACGGCTTCCTCCTCACCGGCGGCCAGGATGTTTCCCCCGTGTTTTATCAGGCGCAAACAGTGGCGCACTGCGAAGCATGCTGCGCCGAACGCGACGCCATGGAACAAGCGTTGTTCGGTATTGCCTGGGCACAGGACAAGCCGATCCTGGGGATCTGCTGCGGCATCCAGCTGATCAACATCCTCCTGGGCGGGATGCTGTATCAGGATCTACCCACGAAGCACCCTTCCCCGGTTCAGCACCGCCAGGCGCCGCCTTATACCGACCCCTGCCATACGGTGGGTCTGGTGGAGGGAAGCCCCCTGCATTGGCTGCTGAGGCAGGAAGTCCTTCCGGTGAACAGCTGCCACCACCAGGCTGTGAACACATTGGCCTCGGAGCTTTCCCCCATGGCGGTGTCCGAAGACGGGCTAATCGGGGCCGTGTATGCGCCGGGCCGCCGGTTCCTGTGGGCCGTGCAGTGGCATCCGGAATTTTTTGATCCGACGGATTGGCTGAGCCGGGCGATTTTCTCATACTTTCTCCGCTCCTGACTCTCTCGCAGACCAGGCAACGCTCAGCGCCGCCCGGTTTCAGTTTGAAAAATAGATCCTCTGCCGCAGATTTTTTTGCCCCGGATTGTCCCCCGTTTTTTCCACTTGTTCTAAAAAGCAGGCATTTCAGACGAAATCAAAGCCTTTTATGAAAAATTCGTAAAAATTTAGACAATTTTTAATAATTGATTACAAATTGTTTTTTCTCTCGTCCCACGTTGACAAAGTGGTGAAAATCTGTTACAATTTGGTTACAAACTTTTTTGAGAGGTGTCACTATGGCAGTAGCAAAAACTGCAAAATCCGAAGGGCTGATTTACAACGGCCATCCCCTGCGCAGAAAAGATAACCTGATTTATTACGGTACCATGGCCGAGAAATATATTATCCAAATGCAGATTCTGGAAACCAAAAAGGAAAAAGACCTCGACATTGCGACCAAAGTGGCCGTACAGTTGCAGTTGACCGATCCTACGCTCAGCTCCAAGCGCCGCGTGGAAAAGAAAACCGAAAAAGACAGCCTGTACGCCGCCATGGATCTGGCGACCGTCTGGCTGGATCGGGCTTTGGCTGGCAAATAATCGACTGCACCAATTCACCAACGACTTTTACAAAGGAGAGAACTAAGAATGAATTTGTCCGCTTCCAAGGTATTGTCTGCCGCTGTTGTGACGGGTGTTTTGGTCTGCACCATGGCAACCACCGCTTTCGCCGCTGAACTCAGCTCCGGCGTGGGCACGGTCACTGCTTCGGCGCTGAAGCTTCGTTCCGAAGCCTCCACTGCTTCCGCTTGCCTGACCCTTTTGTCCCAGGGCACATCCGTTGTGGTGGAAGACGATTCCATTGCTGGTTGGTACAAAGTCAACTATGAAGGTGTCACCGGATATCTCTCCTCCGAATACGTTTCTTTCTCCGTTTCCGGCAGCGCAAAGCTCGGCAACGGCAAGGTGCCGGGCAATGATGTCAACGTGCGCTCCGCCGCCAGTACCAGCGCTTCCAAACTGGGCAGCCTGAACAAAGGCGACGTGGTCGCTGTCACTGGCATCGATAACGGCTGGTACAAGATCTCCTTCAACGGTAAGACCGGCTATGTCCGCAGTGACTATATGATCATTACCAAGGAACCCCTCTCTTCCCGCGGCACTGAAGCCGCAGCCTCTTCTGAGGTCAGTTCCAAGGGCAGCGAAATCGTCGCATATGCCAAGCAGTATCTGGGCGTGAAATATGTTTATGCCGGCGCTTCTTCCAAGGGCTTTGACTGCTCTGGATACACTATGTATGTAATGCAGCATTTTGGTTACAACCTGCCCCATACTGCCACGGGTCAGATGGCCCACGGCACGTCGGTCGCCAAGTCCGCCCTTCAGCCTGGCGATCTGGTTTTCTTCTGCGATCCCAGCCGTTCCGGCGGCAAGGCGGCCTCCCATGTGGGCATTTACATCGGCTCCAACCAGTTTATCCACGCTTCCTCCGGCGGCGGCAAGGTCCAGATCGACAGTCTGAGCAAAGCTTATTATGCACAGTATTATGTCGGTGCCCGCCGTCTGGCAAATTGAATCCCTACATATCCCAAATGGCTCTGTCGGTTTCCCCGACAGAGCCATTTTTCACTTTCTGCCGCAACTGTCTCGTCCCTTTTTCCCTTTTGTCAACGTCCGTTTGACAGCGTTCCAGCTCCTTTTTCTTGTCGGCTCCGTGCAATTCTGCGATTCTTTGGACACAAGCAAATGACAGGGAGGTCTTTTAAATGAAATTGTCCGAACGGATCGCACTGGCGCGCAAGCAGGCCGGGCTGTCCCAGGAACAGCTGGGCGAAAAGCTGG
Organism: bacterium 210917-SL.2.15; assembly: GCA_020555605.1. GTDB lineage: Bacteria > Bacillota > Clostridia > Oscillospirales > Oscillospiraceae > Pseudoscillospira. The sequence goes on from JAJCJC010000001.1 coordinate 42,241, forward strand.
TTGTCTCCCGCCAGGCCGTGAGTAAATGGGAAAGTGTGGTCAGACAAATCCAGACGTCTCTTATGTAGCCGCCATGTGCCGTCTGTTCGGCGTAGCCTCAGGCTGGCTGCTCTTTGGCGAGGTCTGCGACCCGGCCGTCACGCCCGCCCGCTGCCCCGGCTGCCAGGCCATTGTCACAGAGCTGGACAAGTTCTGCCCCAATTGCGGACGGAACCTGAAAGGACCGGCGGAGCCAACCTACACATTGCTGCTGCAGAATGGAGAATCCATCGCCCGCGCCGATGCCATGCGGAATAAACTGTCCAAAATGGCTCTGTTTCCTGCCGACACCCCGATTATGCAAGGCGCACAGGCGGTCGATCATATTCCCTGTATCCTTTTCCCGGGAACTCACCTTGTAGCAGGTTCAAATCATCCTGGAAACGATACGGGGGATCGATCCCTATTCCTGCGTCTGTTTTCAATTCTACCAGGACAACAGCGGCAGTCCCCCCGAAGAACTGGCGGGAAAACAGCCGCTCCCCTTCGCACCGAAAAAGCCCCGGGAACCGCTTTCCTTTGGTATGATCCTGCTGGCAGTCGTATTGGGAATCATCATCGTGAGTTTCCTATGAAACGCAACGCAATACTACGGCTGCAGTTGGATATTTTTCTGGGTGCCGGCACCGCCCTGTTTTATCTCTTCAATTGTCTGTACGGGAAACCTGTGGTGGGAGGACTCTTCTTATCCTGCTATGCCAACGATCTGGCCGCGGGCCTGGCCCTGACGGCCTGGCTGGATCTGCTGCTGGCTCTGAGCCGGCGCCACCCTGTCACTTCCTGGAAGCAAACAGTTCCCTATCTGCTCCTCTGCGGCTTTGTCTGGGAAGTCCTCGCCCCGCTGTGGAAGCCGGGTGCAGTATGCGATCCGTGGGATTTCCTTGCCTATCAAGCCGGAGGATTCCTTTATCTGCTGCTGCTGTTCCGTATCACTGCATACGGTTATTCCTTGTAGGAAAAACACCATACAAATTAAAAAGCGTCCTCTCTGTCGACTTTGACAGAGAGGACGCTTTTCGTTTCTCTTCTTTCCTGTTCCGCTCACACAGTACCACCATTTTGCGCCACTTCCGGCATCAGTTCGCTGCTGACGATTTGGAGAAAGCAATCCAACTGCCTGGCCTCCTCCGGGGTGAAGCGTTTATTGATCCGTTCCATCACCGTGCGCAGATAGCCTGTGCTGATATTGTAATAATCCATATATTTTTTTGTGGGCCGCAGATGATATTCCCGGCGGTCCTGATCGGAACGGATTTTCTCCACATACCCTTTTTGGATCAGGCTGTTGACCTTATATGCCGCGTTGGGCGAAGAAATATTGACGAAAGAGGCAAATTCGTTGATGGTCGGCTCCTCTAGCGCCATGATAATCTCCATACAAAAGGTTTCTACAGCGGTCAGGCTGGCCTCCCGGTTCTGAAAACGGGAAAAAACCTCCTGATAAAAGTGCAGCTTGAATTTGGTATAAACGTCTCGGAAACTCTCATCCAGCATAACGGCGATCCTTCTTCCATTCTGTTTTCCAGGTGACACACTACCTGGTAAAAAAGCGGTTTCCGCTCTTTCCGGCTGTTGTTCCCAGTATAGCAGAATCCTTCAGTTTTCACAAGCCTTGCCGCTGTCGGTCAACGCAAAGGTAAGCTCTGCCTTACAGGCCACCTCGCCGTCCACCAGCGCCTCCGCGCTGCCAAACCCCACGCTGCCGTGTTGCGCAGCCAACGCACAGCGCAGCTCCAGCCGGTCGCCGGGACGCACCTGCTTTTTGAAGCGCGCATTTTTGATGGCTCCAAACAGCGCCAGCTTGCCCTTATTTTCCGGCACAGACAAAATCGCTACAGCGCCTACCTGCGCCAACGCTTCCACGATCAGTACGCCGGGCATTACTGCAAACTCCGGGAAATGCCCCTGAAAGAACGGCTCATTGGCGCTGACACACTTGAGACCTACGGCCCGTTCACCGGGCACACATTCGATGATGCGATCCACCAGCAAAAAAGGATAGCGGTGCGGAATCAGCTCCTTGATTTGCTCGATATTCAGTTCCATAGTTTATTCCTCCCAGCGCTTGAGCAGCAGAGAGGAGTTATGTCCGCCAAACCCCAGCGAGTTGGACAGGGCATAACGGATCGGCATTTCCCGTCCCGTGTTGGGCACGATGTCCAAATCGCATTCTTCATCCGACGTCCGGTAACCGAGGGTGGCGGGCACAAAGCCGTCGCGCAGGGCCAGCGCCGTGAAAATGGCTTCCACTGCGCCCGCCGCGCCCAGCAGATGCCCTGTCATGGATTTGGTGGAACTGACCATCAACTTGTCGGCATAGCTACCGAACGCCTTGTGGATGGCCAGCGTTTCGCAGCGGTCGTTCATGGGCGTGGAGGTGCCGTGGGCGTTGATGTAGTCCACGTCCTCCGGGCGAGTACCGCCATCGGACACAGCGCCGAGCATGCAGGCCGCACCGCCGCTGCCGGCGGGATCAGGCGCGGTAATATGATAGGCGTCACAGCTGGCGCCGTAGCCCAAAACTTCGGCATAGATGGGCGCACCGCGGCGCACCGCATGCTCATACTCCTCCAGGAGCAACGCACCGGCGCCTTCACCCATAACAAAACCAGAGCGCTCCTTGTCAAAGGGAATGGAAGCCCGGGCGGGGTCCTCGCTCTCGGAAAGGGCCTTCATAGCGGTGAATCCGCCGATGGCCAACGGCGTGACGGCCGCCTCTGCGCCGCCGCAGAGCATTACCTCCGCGTAACCGTCCCGCACATGGCGGAACGCCGCACCGATGGAGTCGGTGCCCGTGGCGCAGGCCGTGGTCACACAGGTGCACAGATTGTGCAGTCCATAGCGAATAGCCAGATTGCCTGCAGCAATGTTGGAGATGGTCATGGGGATGAAAAAGGGCGAAACCTGGTCGCAGCCTCGCTGCTCCGCTTTTTTGAAATTTTTGGCAATGGTTTCAAATCCGCCGATGCCGCTGCCGAATACTACGCCGCAGCGGCTGCGGTCTTCCTGCTCCCAGTCGATGCCGCTGGCCGCCACCGCTTCATCCGCCGCCGCCAGGGCGTACCGCGTAAACAGATCTAGCTTTTTGCACTCCCGCTTGCCCAAGAGCCCTTCTGCGTCGAATCCCCTCACTTCACCGGCCAGCTTGACCTTGCGATCGGTTGTATCATAACGAGTGATGGGACCGACACCGCACTTGCCTGCACGCACCGCCGCCCAGCTTTCCACCGCCGTGTTGCCGATGGGCGAAACAGCGCCCAAGCCGGTGATCACAACGCGTCTTTTTTCCATTGCGCTCTCCTCCTCAGTTTTATGTCTCATACGGCCATGCCGCCGTCCACACACAGCGTCTGGCCCGTGATATACGCGGCCTCCGGTGCAGCAAAAAAGGCCACAGTCCGGGCCACTTCTTCCGATGTACCCGCGCGGCCCGCCGGAATGGATGCGAGCATCCCCTCACGCACAGCCTCCGGCAGAACGCGGGTCATATCCGTATCGATCATGCCGGGGGCCACGGCATTTACCGTAATGCCCTTGGCCGCCAACTCCTTAGCCGCCGCCTTGGTAAAGCCCAGCAGCCCCGCCTTACTGGCGGCATAGGCCGTCTGGCCGGCATTGCCGCGCACGCCCACTACACTGCTGATATTCACAATGCGCCCATAGCGCTGGCGCAGCATCACGCGGGAAGCCTCTTTCGTGCAGAAATAAGCGCCGCGCAGATTGGTTTCCAACGTTCGGTCAAAATCCTGCACCTTCGCCATCGGCAAAAGGCCGTCCAGCGACACGCCGGCATTGTTGACCAGAATATCCAACCGCCCAAAGCGCTCTTTTACCGCTTTCACCAGGGCAGCGCACGCTTCCGGAACGGACACATCGGCACAATATGCCTCTGCCTCCGCCCCCAGCGCACGGCACTGCTCCACCGTTTCCAGTGCCGCTGCCTCATTGCCGGCATAATTTACCGCCACAACGGCGCCTTGCCGGGCCAGCTCCAGACAAATGCCACGGCCAATCCCCCGGCTTCCGCCGGTCACCAATGCTACATTTTCATGCAGGCTCATTTTGTTTCTCCTTTCAGTGCCGCCAGAACCTCCGCTGCCTCAGCAGCGGTAGACAGAGTCATAGTTAGAATCGACGGAGCGGTCTTTTTCACCAATCCGCTCAGTGTCCGGCCCGGGCCGATCTCCACAGCCAGATCCACGCCGTCGGCTTCCATGGCTAGAATCGCTTCGCGCCAACGGACGCCGGTCTGAACCTGACGTACCAGCAAATCACCGATTTGCTCCCCTTCCTGCGCCCGGCCGCCCAGACAGTTGAAATAAATGGGGCATTCCATCGGATGGAACGTAATGGTTTCAAAGTGCTTTTGCAACACCTCTCCTGCACCGGCCATGAGGGACGTGTGGAAAGGACCGCTGACCTTCAGAGGCATGCAGCGCTTGGCGCCCAGTGCCTTGGCCAGTACGCCGGCCTGTTCCACCGCCGTCCGCGCGCCGCTGATGACCAGCTGACCCGGGCAGTTGTCGTTGCAGATTTCCACTACGCCCAGCTCCCGGGCACCGTCGCACGCTTTTTGCAGGGTTTCCCGGTCCAGGCCCAGCACAGCGGTCATAGCGCAGTCGATCCCCTCGGCCGCCTGCTCCATGGCTTTGCCGCGCAGCGCCACCGTCTGCACCGCCGTATCGAACTCCAGTACACCGGCGCTCTGCAGCGCCGTGTACTCGCCCAGGGAAAGGCCTGCCGCCGCCTGGGGGCGGACGCCCTCCTGAACAAGCAACTGCGCCGCCGCCAGTTCCATCGCCAGCAGACACGGCTGCGTATAACATGTCTGGTTCAAAAGCCCTTCCGGGTCTTCAAAGCAAAGCTGCTTCAAGTCAAAATCCAGCAGCGCATCGGCGCGGTCAAACGCCGCGCGGAAAGCGGGATAGGCCTCGTACAGATCCTTGCCCATTCCGGCCTTCTGGCTGCCCTGGCCCGCAAACAAAAATGCCAGTTTCATTCCCACGTCTCCTCCAATCCTTTGATGCACGCGCGGCACTGCGCGTCCAGATCCTCAAAAATCTTCCGCAGGGGGCGGATCTCATGGAGCATACCTGCCACCTGTCCGGCCATCAGGGAGCCGTTTTTTGTGTCGCCCTCAAACACAGCCTTGCGCAGCGAACCGAGGGTGAACTGCTCCAGTTCCATTTTGTCTGCTCCAGCCTTCTCCCGGCTGAGATAGGCGCGGGTCATCTGGTTTTTCAGCACCCGCACCGGCGTACCGCCGATGCGCCCCGTCACCACAGTGTCGCTGTCGGACGCTTTGAGCAGCGCCTGCTTGTAATTATCGTGGATAGGGCACTCCTCGCTGACCAGCAGGCAGGTGCCCAGCTGCGCGCCGCAGGCGCCCAGGGCCAGCACCGCCGCCAGCTGCCGTCCGCTGGCGATACCGCCGGCCGCAATCACCGGCAGGTCCGTCAGTGCGCAGATCTGCGGCACCAAAGCCATGGTGGTCATCTCGCCCACATGGCCTCCGCTTTCCGTACCCTCGGCAATGAAGCCGTCCACCCCCAGCGGGGCCAGGCGCTTTACCAGCGCGCCGGCGGCTACCACCGGAAAAATCTTGATGCCGGCCTCCTTCCACATGGGAATGTATTTGCCCGGCACGCCGGCGCCGGTGGTCACAACGCCCACGCCTTCCTCGGCTACAATCTTCGCCTGTTCTCCCACCTCGGGGTTCATCAGCATCAGGTTGACACCGAAGGGGCGCTCCGTCAATTCTTTGCAGCGGCGGATATTGTCCCGCAGCTGCGCGGCGTTCATACCGCCGGCACCCACGAGTCCCAGTGCGCCGGCATTGCTGACTGCCGCAGCAAATTCGCCGGTGGCAACGCTGGCCATACCGCCTTGGATCAGGGGAAATTCCGTACCCAAAAGTTCATTCAGTTTCATTTTCTTTCCTCCTCACCAGTGCAGCAATGCTCCGGCCCAGGTCAGTCCCCCGCCAAAGCCCACCAGCAGAACGCGCATGCCTTTGTGCAGTCCGCCTGCGCGCTGCAGCTCGTCCAACGCCAACGGAATGCTGGCGGCGGAAGTGTTGCCGCAGTGTTCGATGTTCTGATAAAAAAGCGACGCGTCCGCCTTCAGGCGTTTGACCAGAAATTCAGTAATCCGGGCGTTGGCCTGGTGGCAAACGATCCAGTCGAGATCGTCAATGCCGATCTCCTCCTGTTCCAGCAGCTGGCGGATAGACTTTTCTGCTACCTCGACAGCAAAACGAAACACCGCCTGCCCTTCCATATGTACGGCGGCTTTTTCCGGCCCCGGTCCCTGCACGCGGATACTCAGATCATCGCCCCGGCTGCCGAATACCGTATGCCAACGCGCATCCTCGCGGCGGCGCACCAACACAGCGCCCGCCCCGTCGCCGAACAGCACACAGGTGCTCCGGTCGTCTATATCCAGCACACGGCTGATCACCTCACACCCCAACACCAGAGCATAGGGGCGGGATGCCCCAGAAAGCAGGCTGTGGGCTGTGTGCAGTGCGTACACAAAGCCCGCACAGGCTGCATTCAGATCAAAACATATGGTATCTTCCAACAGTCCCAGCTCCCGCTGGAGCAGGCAAGCCGTGGAGGGACTGGCAAAATCGGGCGTAAACGTGGCCACCAGGCACACACCCACCGCTTCCGGTCCCACGCCGGCGCGCTCCAAGGCCTGCCGGGCCGCCTGCGCCGCCATACCGACGCCGTTTTCTCCCCCGCTGCAGTGGCGGCGGGAGTGGATCCCCGTACGGCTGAATACCCATTCATCGCTGGTATCCACCCGCTGGGCAAGCATTTCGTTGGTGACCACCTGCGTGGGAAAGCAGCTTCCCGTGGACAGGATCTCCGGTGCGCTCATAGTTGCTCCTTTCTTGCCTGTCCCAAACCCTGGAACCGGCGATAACGGCTCTCCACCAATTTTTGCCCGCTCAGCTTCAGCAGCGGACCCAGCTCCCGCCACAGCGCCGCATCCACAGTACGAAAGGTCGCTTCCCAATCTGCCTGTGCGCCGCCGGGCGGTTCGGGAAGCACTTCTTCCACCACACCGCCCTGGTACAGATCTTGAGCAGTCAAGTGCATCAGTTTCGCCGCATCGGCACTGCGGGCAGAATCTTTCCACAGGATAGAAGCAAAACCTTCCGGGCTGAGTACAGAATACACAGCGTGCTCCAGCATCAGCACCCGGTCCGCCACAGCCAGTGCCAGAGCACCGCCGCTGCCACCTTCCCCTGTTACCACAGTGAGTACCGGCACAGTGAGACCACTCATGCGGGCAATGCAGCGGGCAATAGCCTCGCCCTGGCCGTGCTGCTCGGCCTCTTTTCCCGGATAGGCGCCGGGCGTATCCACAAAATTGATAACCGGGCGGTGAAAGCGCTCCGCCTGCTCCATCAGGCGCTGTGCTTTACGATAACCTTCCGGGGAAGGCATACCGAAACGGCAGGTGAGATTTTCATCCAGATTTTTTCCTTTACGGTGGCCCAGTACCGTGACCGGAACGCCGTGAAACCGGGCAATACCGCCCAGAATCGCACTATCCTCACCGCCGCAGCGGTCACCCCGCTGTTCAAAGAAATCGGTAAAAAGATGCGCGATGTAATCCACTGCACCAGGACGGTCGGCGTCGCGCGCCAGCATCACCTGCTGCCAGGGCGTCAACTCTTCCTGCACCTTGGGCAGATTCTTTTCTTCTTTTTCTGTTTTTACTTTCACAGCGCTGCGCCTCCTTTTTTGCCTTCGTGCAGCAACAACACCTGAGAAAGCACCGCACGCCACTGGGCGCGTGGTACGATCTGATCCAGGAAGCCGTTCTGCAGCAACGCTTCGGCGCTTTGGAAACCTTCGGGTAGCTTTTCACCGATCGTCTGCTCAATCACCCGCGGCCCGGCAAAGCCGATCAACGCTCCCGGTTCGGCAAGCATGATATCGCCCAGAGAGGCAAAACTGGCGGTGACGCCGCCAGTGGTAGGGTGCGTCAGGCACGAAATATACAGCCCGCCCCGCTTCTGAAAGCGGTCAATGGCCGCGGCGGTCTTCGCCATCTGCATCAGAGAGAAAATGCCCTCCTGCATCCGCGCTCCGCCGCTGGCGGCAAAGATGACAAGGGGGAGCCTGCGCCGTCCGGCCTGCTGTGCCGCACGGGCCACTTTTTCTCCCACTGCCGTACCCATGCTGCCCATAAGGAAGCGGCTGTCCAGCACCACAAAGACCGCGCGGCGGCCTTCGATGCTGCCCAGAGCCGACACTGCGCCATCTGCCAGACCGGTCTTTTTGCGCAGCTCTTTCAGCTTGGAACCATAGCCGGGGAAATGCAGCGGATCCGTGGACACAAGGCCCGCATCCAGCTCCCGGAAGGAGCCGGGATCTAAAATCTGCCACAGGCGGGTATATGCCCCCACAGGGCGGTGATAGCCGCACAGCGGGCAAAGCATCTGCAACTCATTCCAGCGCTGCGCCGCACTTTCCCCGCCGCATTTGGGGCACTGCAGCTGCCTTCCGGCAGACAGACGCCCTTCCCGCATAGCCTGATACGTCAGCATCCGTGCGCGCCGCTGTTCAAATAACCGATTCACTCCGCATCCCTATCCCTTTCTCCTTCCGCGCTGAGCCGGTCACAGGCACTGCTGAGCTGCAGCAGCTTTTCCATATGGCCCGCCACAAAATCCGTGTCATAATCTCCGCGCACAAAATCCGCCTCGTACAGCATCAGGTGCGAAAGCGAGGCGTTAGTGGCAAAGCCGTCCACAATGAATTCCTCCAGCGCCCGGCGCATCCGGCGGATCGCTTCCAGCCGCGTGCTCCCATGGGCAATGACCTTGGCCACCAGAGAATCGTAATAAGGCGGCACTACGCAGCCGGTGAACAGTGCCGTATCCACCCGTACGCCGGGGCCGCCGGGCATATGCAGAAATTTTACTGTGCCCGGGCAGGGCCGGAAATCCTGCTGCGGGTCCTCGGCATTGATGCGGCACTCCAAGGCATGGCCCTGCAGCGTGATCTCATCTTGGGTAAACGTCAGCGGGAGCCTTGCAGCAACACGCAGCTGTTCTTTGACCAGATCAACGCCCGTCACCATTTCCGTCACCGGGTGCTCCACTTGGATACGGGTATTCATTTCAATAAAATAATAGGCCCCGTCCGGTGCGAGCACAAATTCCACGGTGCCCGCGCCTACATAGCCCGCTTCTTTGGCTGCAGCCACGGCTTTTTCGCCCATCTCCCGGCGCAGGGTATCCGACAGCGCCCAGGACGGCGCTTCTTCGATCAGCTTTTGCCGGCGGCGCTGGATGGAGCATTCCCGCTCCCCCAGATGCACCACATGGCCGTGGGCATCCGCCAGGATCTGAAATTCAATGTGCCGCGGATGCTCGATCAGCTTCTCAAGATACATTTCTCCATCGCCGAAGCAGGCTTCCGCCTCGGCCTGCGCCTCGCGGTAGGCTGCTTCCAGCGCCTCCGCACTGTCAGCCTGGCGCATACCCCGGCCTCCGCCGCCGGCGGAGGCTTTCAGCAGCACAGGATAACCCACTTTGTCGGCCAACGCCCGCGCCTGACGAATGTTTTTCAGCGCCCCGTCCGATCCCGGCACCACAGGGACACCGGCCCGTTTGGCAAGCTCCTTGGCCGCAGCCTTGCTGCCCATCTGCCGGATGACCTCCGCCGGAGGACCGATAAATTTCAGCCCCGCAGCGGTGCACTGCTCGGCAAATTCCGGGCTTTCGGACAGGAATCCGTAGCCCGGGTGCACCGCGTCGCACCCGGTGGCCAGCGCCGCCGTAATCAGCGCATCGCTGTTCAAATAGCTCTCCGCCGCCGGGGCCGGCCCGATGCACAGCGACTGGGTCGCCAGAGACGCCGCCAGAGTATTCTCGTCCGCCGTGGAGTAGACCGCCACCGTTTCAATATTCATTTCCCGGCAGGCCCGCAGGATGCGCAGGGCAATTTCGCCACGGTTGGCAATTAACACACGCCTGAGCATCTTAAGCCCTCCGCAGCCGCAGCAGCGGCGCGCCAAAGCCCACGGCCTGGCCGTTCTCCGCCAGGATTTCTACAACAACACCATCATACTGCGCGGTGATCTCGCTCATCATTTTCATCGCCTCAATGATGCACAGCACATCGCCTTTGCTCACCTTCTGCCCCACCGTCACAAAGGGGGCCTCGTCCGGCGAAGAAGCGGCATAGTAGGTTCCCACCATAGGTGCAGTTACCAGTTCGGCATCATCTTCAGCCGAAGCTGCGCTCGGGGAAGGTACCAATGTCTGCACGGCAGGGACGGTGGCCGGAACAGCCGCCGTCATTTCCCGTTTCAAAACCACCGCATCCTCACCCTGATGCCACTCCAGCGTGCTCAAATCCGAGCGGCTGAAGCGGTCCATCAGTTGAAAAAGCGTTTTCAGTTCCATGGGGCTTACTTGTGGCTGGTGAGGTAACCCATGATCTGCTGAACGGTTTTGACATTGGGCAGATCTTCGTCGCTGATGCCCACACCGAAAGCCTCCTGCAGCGCCATGGATAATTCCACTGCCTCCAGGGAGTCAATCTTCATGTCCTCGAACAGATTGGTCTCCAGCTTGATCTCCTCAGCCCCGCAGCTCAGGGTATCCACGATCACGTCGCGCACAGCTTCAAAAGTGATTTCCATAGTTCCTACATCCTTTCGTTATTTCAAAAGTTTAACTAAAATTTTTTAGCTAAATAATTCGAGCATTATAATAGAGCCACTTTCCAGAAATGTCAAGGAAAAATTTTCCCTTATCCTGGTAAAATAATTGTAAAAAGGCAGGGCCACCTATGGAAGCGGCCCTGCCTTTATGCAGAAAACGATTCTGTTATTCAAATACTCCGCCGGAAATCGCCCGGATTGATTCCAATCAGAAAAGCCCCGTGATCACGCCGTTTTCATCCACATCGATCTTCTCGGCGGCAGGAACTTTGGGAAGGCCCGGCATAGTCATGATATCGCCGGTCTGCACCACCACAAAGCCCGCGCCGGCGCTAACCCGCACTTTTTTGACTGTAACAGTGAAGTCCTTAGGCGCGCCCAGTTTGGCAGCATCGTCGGACAGCGAGTACTGCGTCTTGGCCATACAAATCGGAAGCTTGCCAAAGCCCAACGCCTCCAGTTTCGCCAGCTCTTTTTCCGCCGCACTTTCGTACACCACAGCGCTTCCGCCATAGATATTGCGCACAATCGACAGAATTTTCTCCTTGAGGCTCAAATCATCAGCATAAGAAAAACGGAACTGATTCGGCTCTTCCTCAATGATGCGCAGCACTTCGGCGGCTAACTCTTTTCCACCTTCACCGCCGCGGCCCCATACATCGGAAAGCGCCACATTGACGCCATATTCCTTGCAGGCTTCGGCAATCATGTTCAGTTCAGCATCCGTATCGGTATAGAACTTATTGATGGCCACCACAGCAGGCAAACCATAAACTTTTGTGATATTCTCCACATGTTTGAGAAGGTTGGGCAGGCCTTTCTTCAGCGCTTCCAGATTTTCCTGGTTTAGGTCGGCCTTTGCCACGCCGCCGTGGTGCTTGAGGGCGCGCACGGTGGCCACAATTACACAGGCATCGGGCTTGAGTCCCGCCAGACGGCACTTAATGTCAAGGAATTTCTGCGCGCCAAGATCCGCGCCGAAACCGGCCTCGGTGACTACATAATCGCTGAGCTTCATCGCAGTGGTGGTGGCCTCCACGCTGTTGCAGCCGTGGGCAATGTTGGCAAAAGGACCGCCGTGGACAATGGCGGGCGTGCCCTCCAACGTCTGCACCAGATTGGGCTTGATCGCGTCTTTCAGCAGGGCTGCCATGGCGCCCTCGGCATGCAGGTCATGGGCGGTGACGGGCTTGTCGTCGTAGGTGTAGGCCACGATGATGCGGCCCAGGCGCGCTTTCAGGTCCATCAGGTCAGTGGCCAGGCAGAAAATGGCCATCACCTCGCTGGCCACGGTGATGTCAAAGCCGTCCTCCCGGGGCACGCCTTGCATCCGGCCGCCCAAGCCGTCCACAATGTTGCGCAGCTGGCGGTCGTTCATGTCCACGCAACGCTTCCAGGCAATCTTTTTCACATCAATCCCCAGAGCATTGCCCTGCTGAATATGGTTGTCCAACATGGCCGCCAGCAGGTTATTGGCCGCGCCGATGGCATGGAAATCTCCGGTGAAGTGCAGATTGATGTCCTCCATAGGCACTACCTGAGCATAACCGCCGCCGGCCGCGCCGCCCTTGACCCCGAATACCGGACCGAGGGACGGCTCACGCAGAGCCAGCATAGCGTTCTTGCCTAACTTACGCAGTCCGTCCGCCAGACCCACGCTGGTAGTGGTTTTCCCCTCGCCCGCGGGGGTTGGGTTGATCGCCGTAACCAGGATCAGCTTGCCCTTGGCGGGCCGCTCCTTCAGGGCGGTGATGTCGAGCTTTGCCTTGTACTTGCCGTAATACTCCAGCAGATCCTCGCTGATCCCCGCGGAGGCAGCCACATCGCGGATGGGCAGCATTTCGCACTCCTGTGCGATTTCAATGTCGCTTTTGAAGGTTGCCATAAGAAATCTCTCCTTTTCTGTTATGTAAATGATTTTCCCTTTACAGTTCTATCGGAACAAAAAAGGGCGCACCAAAAAAGGTGCGCCCAGACGGTCGGCATTTTTTTGCGCTATACTCCATGTGGTCACTCCCACTTCCGTCAGTCATATAGCGTATTCAACATAGCACAACCGGGCCGCTATTGTCAAGATGGAAGCGGAAAAAGTTGGGCAGGAAATTTCCCCTTCCTCACCCCTGCAGGTGGGTTTTTACTGCGGCGAGGGTATTCTGCATCAGCACCAACCGGGTCATGGGACCAACGCCGCCGGGCACCGGCGTGATGTAAGAGGCTTTTTTCTCCACCTCGTCGAACACGCAGTCGCCGCAGAGCTTACCTTCTGCATTTCGATTCATCGCCACATCCACAACTACAGCGCCTTTTTTGACCATATCGCCGGTGATAAAGCCGGTCTTGCCTACGGCAGAAACCAGGATGTCCGCCCGGGCCGTCACCTCTGACAGATGCGCCGTCTTGGAGTGGCAGATGGTTACCGTGCCGTTTTCCCGCAGCAGCAGCAGCGCCATGGGCTTGCCGACGATGTTGCTGCGGCCCACCACAACGCAGTCTTTTCCCGCGATATCGATTTCATATTCCCGCAGCAGGGCCATAACGCCCGCCGGCGTGCAGGGCACAAACCCCTGCTCGCCGGTGACGATCTTGCCCACGTTGAACGGATGGAACGCGTCCACATCTTTGTCTGGCCGAATGGCGTGCAGCACCTTTTCCTGGGAAATATGATCCGGCAGGGGCAGCTGCACCAGAATACCGTCCACCCGGTCATTTTTATTGAGTACATCGATCAGCTCCAGAAGCTGCGTCTCACTGGTCTGTACCGGCAGACGGTAGCCCTGGCTCAAGATGCCGCACTCGGCGCAGTCCTTTTCCTTGTTGCGCACATACACCTGCGAGGCTGCATCCTCCCCTACCAGAATCACCGCCAGCGTTGGGCGGCGGGCCAACATTTCCGTTTCCTGCCGGATCTGAGCGCGCATTTTTTCGGCCAGCGCCTTGCCATCCAGTTTAATCGCCATGATTGCTCTCTCCTTTTTCCTGCGATTGTGCCGCCTTCGCCTGGTGCACATACAGATCCGATGGATCATGGCGCCGGAATTTCAATTGATAGACTAGCAGCACCGCCGCCACGACACACAACACCACGCTCAACAACTGGGACACGCGGATAGGCGCGCCGAACAGCGTCCAGTCGAACAAATACAGGCTGTCGGTGCGCAGTCCCTCAATCCAGGCGCGGCCAAGGCCATACCAGAACAGATAAAACAAAAAATTCTCCCCGTCAAATTTGCGGTACTTCTCCACAACCAGAACGATCAACAACAAACCGATCAAATTCCACAAGCTTTCATAGAAAAACGTGGGATGCACTTCGATAAACTGATCTGCACTCTCCCACAAACGCATCCGCCAAGGCAGAGTAGTTTCCGCACCAAACGCCTCGCGGTTGATAAAATTGCCCCACCGGCCGATCATTTGACCGATGAGCAGCCCCATACAGCCAAGATCCAGCATGGCGCCCACCTTAATCTTTTTCCAACGGCAGAAAAAATACACCGTCAGCACCGCAGCGATCACACCGCCGTAAATGGCAAGTCCGCCGTCCCAAATGGCAATGGTGCCGGGCCAGTTGATACTGCCGTCGGCATTTCGGAACAGATCCAGATAAAAGATGACATAGTAGGCTCGGGCGCCGACAATGCTGATGGGGGTGGCAATCAAAAGCATATCATATAAATTGTCCTTTTCAATACCATATCGATCGGCACGTCGAGTGCAAAACAGCACCGCCAGCAAAAAGCCCAAGGCAATAATAATGCCGTACCAGTAGATTCCGTGGCCGATATGCAACGCCACAGGGTCGATATTGATCTGAAGCCCGGGAAACAGGCCCGGAAAACTGACGGGCATCTCCCGCATAAAACTATTCAAAAACGTTACGCCTCACTTTTCTCCTTGGGATGGACAATAGAAATGGTTGCCCGGTCGGGCGTGATATATGAAGCGAGAAAGCGCTCCACATCCGCCTTTTCAATGGACTCGAAAATCTCCGGGAAGCGGAAGTAATCGTAACCGCGGAACGCAGATTCCACCATACCTACAGCGATGCTTTCAAAGGAATTCAACGCGCGCAGCAAGCCGCCGTAGGCCGCCCGTCGGGTCTGCTGCCACAACTGTTCGCTCACGCCCTCCCGGCTCAGCCGCTCCGCCTCTTCCACAATCGCCAGATGCACTCTGCGCGGGCTTTGGCTTTCGCCTCCCGTGACCACAAAGGAAACGCCGGGCAACAATTCATAGCCGCCGCCGAACTCACCGTTGATCAGGCCCTCGGCGTACAGCCGGTTGTACAGGGGGCTGGATTCGCCGAAGAGGATATCGCAGGCCATGTTGCCGATCAGCTCCTGACGCAGGTTTTCCTCCCCATCCGGCACGCCGGCGCATTTGTAGCCACACAAAAACAGCGGCAACGAAACCTCCATAGCCGTTTCCACCGCAGGCGCGGCGGCTTTTTCGCTCTCTTCGGCACCGTAATCCCGCTCAATCCGCGGGTGCTCCCCCGCCGGAAGCACCTCGTTTGCAATGCGCAGGATTTCCTCCGGATTCACGTCCCCCACCACGCACAGGGCCATATTGGCGGGGTCGTAAAAAGAACGGTGGCAGTCATAGAGCATTTCCGCAGTGATACCGGCAATAGATTCCACGCTGCCCGCCACGGGGATGCGGGCCGGATGGCTGTGATACAGCCCTTTCAACAGGTTCGCATAGACCTGCCAGTTGGGATCGTCCTCAATCATACGGATCTCCTGACCGATAATGCCCTGCTCCTTGGTCACGCTCTCTTCCGTGAAATATGGCACGGAAACAAACGAGAGCAAAATGCGCAGGCTCTCCTCAAAATGTTCCGTAGCAGTAAAATAATAGCCGGTGATCGCGTCGCTGGTAAAGGCGTTCGGCTCGGCTCCCAGCTGGGACAGCTCCTGCAGAGCATTGCCGTCTTTCGTATCGAACATTTTATGCTCAAGGTAATGAGCCACGCCCGCAGGCGTTTGCTTCCATTCCCCGTTCAGACAAAAGCGCATATCCATACTGCCATAGTTTGTGGCAAAAAAAGCGTAATTTTTGGCAAATCCACGCTTGGGTACCACAAACAGGCGCAGACCGTTGTCACATGTCTGGCGGAAGACTCGCTCCTCCAGCTGCGGATATTGTGTCTCTCTCACAGCTCTTCCTCCTTTTCCTCCGCACCCTGCACAGCGCTCTCTTCCGCCGCACTGCCGGAACTGCGCAGAAAATACACGGTATCCAGCCGGATACCCGCGGCCGCTTCCAGCATGCGCTCGCGCGTCACAGCATCCAGATCCACCGCCAGGCTTTCCACCGTGTCCGTGGTGCCGGTAACAGCCTGGCCCAGATAAAAGTCTTCCAGCTGACTCAGGCTGTCGCCCATCGTCCGAAGAACATGGCGCATGGTGCTTCGGGCGCCGTTCTCTTCCCAATCCTCGATCTCGCCCCGCTGGGCGGCGGCAAGTTGCGCCATAATCTCATCAAAGGCCCTTTCATAGTTTTCCACCTCGATGCCGCTGGAGAGCGTGATGATATTCTTCTGCCGGTGCAGCACCGACGAGGCGTAATAACACAGCGATTCTTTTTCGCGCACATTGAGGAACAGCTTGGACGTGGCACTGCCGCCGTAGATCATATTAAAGAGCAGCAGGGCCGGATAGTCCCGGCTTTCACAGGAAAGGCCAATGGCCAACTTGCCCTGGGACACATCCATTTCCTCGGTGACATAATGTGCCTCTCCGGCTCCGGGATGGGGCATGGTCTGCACCGCATCCAGCACTTCCGCGCGAGGCAGGGCGCTGAAGGCCGCCAGCAGCGCATGCTCCACGCGCGGAAGTTCCGCGCTGCCGCAATAGAACAACTCCAGCCGCGCGCTGCTGAGCAGCGCGCTGTAGCGCTTGTGCAAACGGCTGGGCGAGAGCTTTTTGGCTTCCTCTTCACTGCCCAGACGGCCCACGCCGTAAGCTTCCCCTCGACACATTTCGCCCACGAGGCGGATGGCGGCATACGTGCGCTTATCGTTGACCTGGCCTCGGATCTGATCCACCAGATTCGTGCGCTCGCCCTTCACATATTCCGGAAGGAAACGGCCGTTGCGGGTGGCCGGGTTGCACACAAGATCACCCAGCAGTTCCGCCACCGGCTCGAGCAGCGGTTCCCCGCCGGGAAGAAAATGATCGTCGATAAAACTGGCCACAAAACCAACGCACTGGTTCTCCCCCTTTTTGCGCACCGTGCAATCGATGCGTGCGCCGTACAGCTCGTCCAACACCTGAGAAAAACGCTCCATATCAGGATAGCAGGACGTGCCCCGGCGCAGCACCGCGGGCAGCAGCGCGTTAGCGGAAGCCGTCTCCCTCCGCAGCGGCGAGACCAACTGCGCAGACAGCAAATTCGTTTTGAATTTTCTCTCCTGAATATAGGTGAGATAGACGCCGGGCATCAGTCTCCGGCGGATGGTTTCCATAGGATCAGGCCTCCCATGGCGCAAAATGCGCCTTTTCTTATACATTATAAAAACAGTTGCACTTATTATACTGACTTCAGCGCCGTTTCACAAGCCATTTCAAAAACTTTCAGTAAACTTTCCACTGTCCGCCCCGACAGAACAGCACACGCTCCCTGTCTTTTTTCCAAAAATTTTCGCTTTCCCCTTGACAGCAGGCCGGAATTTTAGTAAAATACAACCTGTTGTAAAGTTCCAACGCTTTACAGAAAGAGGTGCTCTCCATGAAAAATCAGCCGTATCGTATGACGATGCTTTTCGATTTTTACGGAGAACTGCTGACTGAGCGGCAGAAGGAGTTCTTCGACCTTTACTACAACGAAGACCTCTCCCTGGCCGAAATCGCCGAAAACTACGGCATTTCCCGCCAGGGCGTGCGGGACGTGATCGTCCGTGCCGAGGCCGCCATGAGCGAAATTGAAGATCGCACCGGCATTATCCGCCGCTTTCTGCGCTGCCGCGAAGCAGTTTCCAACGCCGAGCAGGCTGCGGAGGCCATCGAAAAGATCAACCGCCGGCAATATGACAACCGGCAGATTTCGGAAAACATCGATATCATTCGTGCATCCGTGCACACGCTGAAGGAGCAGGACAATGGCATTTGAGGGTCTGAGCGAAAAACTGAACGCCGCATTCAAAAAGCTGCGCGGCAAGGGCCGCCTGTCGGAAAACGACGTCAAGGAAGCCATGCGCGAAGTCCGGCTGGCTCTTCTGGAAGCTGACGTAAGTTACAAGGTCGTCAAGAATTTCGTCTCCACAGTCACCGAAAAGTGCGTCGGCCGCGACGTGCTCGACAGCCTGACCCCTGCTCAGCAGGTCATCAAGATCGTTAACGACGAACTGACGGCCCTGATGGGCGGTAGCACCGCCAAGCTGACTATGGCCTCACGAGCGCCCACAATCGTGATGATGGTGGGTCTGCAGGGTGCCGGTAAAACCACTAACTGCGCTAAACTGGCAGGGCTGATGCGCAAGAATTACGGCAAGCGTCCCCTGCTGGCCGCCTGCGACGTGTACCGTCCTGCCGCCATCGAACAGCTCAAGGTGGTTGGCGCACAGTTGGAACTTCCCGTCTTTGAAATGGGTCAAGGTGATCCGGTGAAGATCGCCGAAGCCGCCGTCCGCCACGCGCAGAATCACGGGAACGACATGGTGTTCCTTGACACCGCCGGCCGACTGCACATCGATGAGACATTGATGGACGAGCTGAAAAACATCAAAGCCGCGGTTCACCCCAACGAAATTCTTCTGGTAGTGGACGCCATGACCGGTCAGGACGCCGTAAATGCCGCCACCGCTTTTGACGAAGCCCTCGGTATTGATGGCGTGCTGCTGACCAAACTGGACGGCGACGCCCGCGGCGGCGCGGCCTTATCCATTAAAGCCACCACTGGTAAGCCCATCAAGTTTGCCGGTACCGGCGAAAAGCTGGACATGATTGAACCGTTCCATCCCGACCGCATGGCCTCCCGCATCCTCGGCATGGGCGACGTACTTTCCCTGATCGAAAAGGCCGAGCAGACCTTCGACCAGAAAAAGGCGGCGGAGCTGGACCGCAAGTTGAAAAAGAGCCGCTTGAGCCTCGCCGACTTCCTCGACGAGATGCGAGAGATGAAAAAAATGGGCGATGTATCTCAGATCGCCTCCATGCTCCCCGGCGGCATGGGCCGCCAGCTGGAAGGCGCGGAACTGGACCCCAAGGTGCTCAGCCGCAGCGAGGCCATCATCCTTTCCATGACGCCCTATGAGCGCGAAAATCCCAATGTGCTGGACGCTAGCCGCAAGCGGCGCATCGCCGCAGGCTGCGGGCTGGAAGTCTCCGACGTGAACCGCCTGCTCAAGCAGTACGACATGATGAACCAGATCGCCAAGCAGATGTACAAGGGCCGCGGCAAGCTGGGCGCGCTGGCTGGCCTCGGCGGCGGCAGCATGGGCGGCAACTTCGGCGGCGGCCTGCGCGGCTTCGGCCGTAAAAAACGCCTGCGCTGAGGGCGCACAGAAACCGGATAAATGTAGCTTTGGTCACCCTGATCAACGCATTTATATACCCCACTTGTGGATCAATATTTTGGAGGTGAATCAACATGGTTAAAATCAGACTGCGCAGAATGGGCGCCAAGAGCGCTCCCTTCTACAGAGTTGTGGTCGCCGATTCCCGCTATCCCCGCGATGGCCGCTTCATCGAAGAGATTGGCACCTATAATCCCTGCACCGACCCGGCAGAGATCAAGATCGACCTGGAGCGCGCTGAGGCTTGGATCAAGACTGGCGCTCAGCCCACCGAGACGGTCAGAAGCCTGCTGAAAAAGGCCAAGGCTTAACCTGGAGGAGTTGGCATGAAGGACTTGCTGCTCTATATCGCTCAAAACTTGGTGGACCACCCGGAAGCCGTCACGGTGACGGAGGTTCCCGGCGAAGAAGAAACCACGCTGGAGCTGCGCGTGGCCCCCGAGGACATGGGCAAGGTGATCGGCCGCCAGGGCCGCATCGCCAAGGAGATCCGCACCGTGGTGCGTTCCTATGCCCAGCGTACCGGCACCAAGGTTTCCGTCGATATTGTAGACTGAATCGAAAAGGGAGCGGTTTGGCGTATGCCAAACCGCTCCCTTTTTTGTCTACGAAAGCATATCCTGTTCCTCATCTTTGCAAATATCAATAAGCTTTTGCCGGATGGCATTCTATGAATACCATCCGGCATTTTTGCTCTATCGTTCCATCTGATTTTATGCGAAATTACTAATTCTTGGTGTTTGCAGCCCACTCTGATAACCTTTTCACTAACTTCCAAAGATTCTTCGAAAAGGCGGTAACTTCCTCTTGTCCTGACCATAGAGTATGTGGTATGTTGAATACAGAACAAAGCATAGAATCCCAATATGTTTTATCACATAGGGTTTTTTATTTTGAAAGGAGTTGCTACATATGAAAAACATTCACGGCGTAACTTTGCAGGATAAATATCAGCTTTTCATCGGCGGCCAGTGGCGTGATGCCTCGGACGGCGCTGTTTTCAAAACAAAATGCCCCGCCGACGGCGAGATCTTAGCCGAATGTGCTCAAGCTACCCGAGAAGATGTGGACGAGGCTGTAAAAGCCGCTTGGAAGGCCTTTGAGACCTGGAAAAATGTTTCCGTCAATGAACGCGCCGCAATCCTGAATAAAATTGCCGACATCATCGATGAAAACAAAGAATTCCTGGCTATGGTGGAATCTTTGGACAACGGCAAACCCATCCGCGAAACCATGGCGGTGGACATTCCCCTGTCGGCCCAGCATTTCCGCTATTTTGCCGGCTGCATCATGGCAGAGGAAGGCAGCGCCAACATGCTCGGCACCGACACCATGAGCCTGATCCTGCGGGAACCAATCGGCGTTGTAGGCCAGATCGTTCCCTGGAACTTCCCCTTCCTGATGGCCGCCTGGAAACTGGCCCCTGTGCTGGCCAGCGGCTGCTGCACCGTTTTTAAGCCCTCCAGCACTACTTCCCTGAGCGTTCTGGAGCTGGCCCGCCTGATTCAGGACATCATCCCCGCGGGCGTATTCAACGTAATCACCGGCAGCGGCAGCAAATCCGGCCAGTACATGCTGGAGCATCCCGGCTTCCGCAAGCTGGCATTCACCGGCTCCACCGAGGTGGGCCGCGACGTGGCTCTGGCGGCAGCCCAGAAGCTGATTCCCGCCACACTGGAACTGGGCGGAAAATCCGCCAACATCTTTTTCGAGGATTGTAAATGGGAGATGGCCATGGACGGCCTGCAGATGGGAATCCTCTTCAACCAGGGCCAGGTGTGCTGCGCAGGTTCCCGCGTATTTGTTCAGGAAGGTATTTACGACAAGTTTGTGGAGGAAGCCGTCAAACGCTTCAACGCGGTCAAGGTCGGCCCCTCCTGGGATCCTGAAACCCAGATGGGCGCTCAGATCGACGAGGGACAGCTCAAAAAGATCCTTGATTATGTGGAGATCGGCAAAAAAGAAGGCGCCACAGTGGCTTGCGGCGGCGTGCGCGCCGACGAGGGCGAGCTGGCCAAAGGCTGTTTCATGCACCCCACGCTGCTGACGAACGTAACCAACAACATGCGTGTAGCTCAGGAAGAAATCTTCGGACCTGTGGCAGTCATTATTAAATTCAAGGACGAAGCTGATGTGATTGCCATGGCCAACGACAGTGTGTATGGCCTGGGCGGTGCTGTCTGGACCCGCGACATCAACCGCGCTATCCGGGTTTCCCGCGCCATTGAAACCGGCCGCATGTGGATCAACACCTATAATTCCATTCCCGAGGGCGCGCCCTTCGGCGGCTATAAGGAATCCGGCATCGGCCGCGAAACCCATAAGGTCATGTTGGAGCATTATACCCAGATGAAGAATATCATGATCAATTTGAGCGAAGATCCAACCGGATTCTATCCTGCTCCCTGACGGTCTGAAAGCAAACCATCCGTTTTCGTTCATAAAAAGCGCCCCGCCGGTATGCTGATAGCATACCGGCGGGGCGCTTTCGTGGACGGGAAAAGTGGATCCTTCCGTTGATTCAAGCGTATTGATAGCGCTTCCGGAAAAAGATCAGGCAGCCCACCGACACCATCAGCGCCAGCCCCTCGGCTACAGGCAGGGCCATCCATACGCCGTTCAGGTCAAAGGCAATGGGCAGGAGCAGCACGGCCCCGGCTTCAAACACGACGGTACGCGCAAAAGAAATGCCCGCAGACACCAAACCGTTGCACAGCGCCGTGAAAAAGGCCGAGGCAAAGATGTTGACGCCCACCACCAGAAATGACAGCGCAAAAATCCGAAATCCGTACAAGGTCATCTCAAACAGTGAAGCATGGTCGGTGAAAATATTAATCAACGGATAGGCCACCGCCTCGGAAAGCACAAACACGCCGACACAGGAGGCGACGATAAACGTCATGCAGCGGCGGAACAGCCCCTTCAATTCATCGGTATTCTTTGCCCCGTAGTGGAAGCCAACCACCGGGGCGACGCCCACGGAAAACCCGATCATCTCGGCAATGAACACAAAGTTCACATACTGCATCACGGTGATGGCACTGACGCCGTCCTCACCCACCATGCGCATCAGCTGTATATTAAAGAGGAACGTTGTCAGCGCCCGGGAGGCGTTGGACACCATTTCCGAGGAACCGTTCACCGCACTGTGGCCCAGCATCCGCCAGTGCAGTTTGGGCCGGACAAAATGCAGACGGCTGCTGTTTTTGTGCGCAAAATAGAGCAGCGGCAAAAAGCCGCCCACGGCGCAGCCGATGGACGTTGCCAACGCGGCGCCGGCAATCCCCCACCCCAGCACCGCAATAAACAGCCAATCCAGCACCATATTGGTTAGCCCGCTGGCAATGGTCAGCAGCATGCCCAAGCGCGGTTTTTCCGCCGTGATGAAAAACGCCTGGAAAAAGGCCTGCAGCATATAAGGGATATTGCCGATCAGGCAAATGATGCCATACACCACGCAGTAATCGATCAGCCGGTCGCTGGCACCCAGCCAGTAACTGATGGGACGGATGAAAAAGATGGTTCCCACCGTCAGCGCCACGCCCAGCACTGCCACCGCCAAGGTCAAATTGGTGAAATAGCTTTTGGCGTCCTCATCCCGCCCCTCGCCCATAGTCTTGGCTACCTCGGCACTGCCGCCGGTACCCAACATGAAGCCGAATGCGCCCAGCACCAAAAACAAAGGCATGACAATGTTGATGGAAGCCAACGCATCACTGCCCACAATATTGGCCACAAACAGGCCGTCCACCACGCTGTAGATCGACGTGCACACCATCATCACGATGGAAGGCAGCGTAAAGCGCAGCAGCCGACCCATGGTAAAATGATCGGATAATTGAATGTCCATATGTGTGTCCTTTCTTTGTATGATCAAAACTCTTCCGTTCAGCCCTCCTCCGGTGCGTCTGCCTCCCCCGCCGGTGCAAGCAGATGCCCGACCGCAGGCCGCAGCTCGTTCAAATAGGCCCGGCACCCGCGCAGCAGCCCGACCCGGTGTTCCAGGTCCATCTGCGCGAAAGCGGCTTCCTCCGCCCGAAATAGCGGCTCAAAATGAGCGCTTCGACACCGCTCCCCCTTTTCCGTCAGCAAAATATGCTTACTGCGCCGATCCTCCGGCGCAGTTTCCAGGGCAATGTAGCCCTGGCCCTCCAACTTTTTCAGGGCCGAATGCACCGTTTGCTTGCGCATCGCCCACGCACCGCACACATCCTTGGGGCTGCAGTTCCCTTTACTGGCGCACACAGCATATAAAACCCAGAACATGGCATCTGACAACTCACTACGTTCCGCCACCTGTCTATACAGTGCGTCCGTCTCCTTGCAAAGCTCATTGTATTCCATCAACTGCCCGTGAATATCCTCCAAAAGAAATCCCCCTTTAAATAGTACGATTTCAGACTAAAAAGTGTAGCATACTCCTTTTTATTTGTCAACACACGGCGCCTGCTTTCTCCGGCCCAGTGCCGCGCTGGCCTGGCAGGCATGGAAACGCCCCGCTCAGGCATAGTTTTTGAGCGCTCCGATGCAGAACGCTCCCCTCTTGCCGAATGGGCAATTTCCCGTTATAATAACGGAAACATCATTTTCATCACCGGTCTGTTTTGACCGAAAGGAGCCTACTATGAAGCTTGCATATATTGAAGTGGGACAGATTGTAAATACCCACGGCGTACGGGGCGAACTGAAAGTGCAGCCCTGGTGCGACAGCGCCGAGCAGTTTCTGGACTTTGAAACCCTCTATCTGGATGGAAAAAGCGTACATCCCACAGCAGTGCGCATCCACAAGAACAACGTACTTTTGACGCTGCCCGGCGTGGAGGATATGGACGCAGCGCTGCACCTGAAAAATAAAATCCTCTCCGTCCGGCGGGAGGACATCCATCTGCCGGAAGGGCGCTATCTCAATGCCGAACTGATGGGCCTGGCCGTGCGCGACACCGAAAGCGGACAGGAGATCGGCAAAATTACAGACATCCTCCTCTACCCCGCCAACAATGTGCTGGTGGTCAAAGGCGAAAAGGAATATATGATCCCCGCTGTGCCGGCCATGATCGAAGACACCAACCTGGACGCAGGAGTGATGACCGTCCATCTGTTGAAAGGAATGGCTTCCGATGAGAATTGACATTATGACGCTCTTTCCCGAATCCGTGGGAGACATGCTGTGCGAATCCATTTTGGGCCGGGCCGAAGAACGGGGCTATATCCGCATCGAATGTCACCAGATCCGGGACTATACCTTAAATAAACAAAAGCAAGTGGATGATTATCCCTACGGCGGCGGCCGTGGCGCGGTGATGCAGGCCGATCCCCTGTATCAGTGCTGGAAGCACATCTGCGACGAAGCCCGCGAGCGGCTCCACACCATTTATTTTTCCCCCTGCGGCGAGACCTTCCGGCAGGCCACAGCCAAGCGTCTGGCCTCGGACTATGACCGGCTGGTGCTGGTGTGCGGTCACTACGAGGGCGTGGACGAGCGGTTCATTGAAGAGTGCGTCGATGAAGAGATCTCCATGGGCGATTTTGTACTGACCGGCGGCGAGATCCCCGCCATGGCCCTGGCCGACGCTGTATGCCGCCTGGTGCCCGGCGTGCTTCCGGACGCGGAATGCTACGAGGAGGAATCCCACTGGGACGGCCTGTTGGAATATCCCCAGTACTCCCGTCCGGAAGAATGGCACGGGCGGCATGTTCCAGCAATTCTGCTCTCCGGTAATCACCAGAAGGTGGCTGAGTGGCGCAAAAAAGAATCATACAAGCGCACGTTCCGCCGCCGCCCGGACATGATGGCCTCTTTTGACCCATCCATACTGGATAAAACGGGCCGGAAAATTTATGCTGCAGCCCTGGAGGAACTGCAGCAGCAAGAAGGATCCGCCCCCGACTGAAGCGGTTCCTCGAACCATCCTCTGCACATCTTTTTGATGGCTGTTTCCGTTAACGGAAACAGCCATTTTCCATTTTTATCCATTTTCTTTTTCCGTTTTCTTTCTTTTTTGTTCTCAATTATTTTTCTTTTTTCTTCTTTTCTTTCTTTTTCAGAACGGTTGACCATAATTTTATTCTTTCTCACTATTTTGTAATTATTTTGTAACTATTGCATATACTTTTACCATATTTTTCATGTAACTCCACGGTGTTTTTTGTAAAAGTGGGGCGAGCATCCCGTCAACCGCGCCAAAAACTTGACAAATGTGGAGATTAAGTGTATACTATGGCTTGTATTTGAGCCGGGTAACAAAAGTTACACGTTTTGTTACCATTTGATTTTCCCAGAAGGCGGTGTTTTCCAAAAACTGGGAACCCGGATTTCAGTACTCCGTCCGGCCTTGCCGTGCGGAACATTCAGGAGGTTTTTATGTTGAATCACGTAACCGGCAACCATCATACCATGCGTCCGGTCCGACGGATCATCGCGTTTGCAGCAATGCTGCTGCTGACCATCGGCGCTGCGTCCAGCATCGTCAGCGCGAAAGCCGTCTACATTATTGACGACGGCAACACCCGCACCACTGTAGAAAGCAGCCATGCGCTCCCCTCTGCCGTGGTGGAAAAGGCCGGCATTGAAGTGTCCCCCGCCGATCAGATCGTCTCCGCTGCTGGTGAAGATGGCGCAGTGGAGATCACCATCATCCGCAGCCAGGAGGTGTCCATCCATTACATGGGTGCCACACTACACACCCGCGCATATCAGGAAACTGTCAGCGAGTTGCTCGAACGCATGAATATTACCTTGAATGATGAAGACGAAGTCTCCATCGACCTGTCCGATTATACCGAAGACGGCATGGCAATCGACGTAGTGAAGTATACCTACGGCACGGCTGAAGCCGTGGAGCCGATCACCTACACCACTGAACGGGTGGCTAACGGCTCGATGACCAAGGGGAAAGAAACCGTGAAGCAGGCGGGCAAAAACGGTTCAGCCCTTGTCACCTACTCCATCACCTATAAAAACGGCCAAGAGATCCGCCGTGAACCGGTTTCTTCTGAGGTCATCACTGCCCCCACCGCCGAAATTGTGGAATACGGTACCAAATCCGCTTCCATCTCTTCCAGCGACCGCATCACTTCCGATGCACGCAGCAGCGACGGCAGCGGCGTGCTGACCTTCCGCTCGGGCGATACGCTCACCTATTCCCGCGTAATCACAGCCAACGCCACGGCATACACCGCAAAGGACGGCGCCCGCACGGCTTCGGGCCGCGTGGCCAGCGTGGGCTGTGTTGCTGTGGATCCCAAGGTGATCCCCATGGGCAGCAAGCTCTATATTACCACGCCCAACGGCAACATCGTTTACGGTACCGCCGTAGCCGCCGACACCGGCGGCGCCATCAAGGGCAACAAGGTGGATCTATATTACAACACCTACAACGAATGTATCCAGTTTGGCCGCCGCAATGTGACGGTGTATGTGCTGAGCTGAACAAACAGGTCCGACGCAAAAGCGTCGGGCCTGTTTTAATTGTTTTGCCTCCTGTGAAAAAATGTGGTATACTGCCCTCAACTGATAAAAGCAAAGGAGAACGCCATGAATTTGTGCGACC
The DNA here is from genome assembly GCA_020555605.1 of bacterium 210917-SL.2.15. Lineage (GTDB taxonomy): Bacteria > Bacillota > Clostridia > Oscillospirales > Oscillospiraceae > Pseudoscillospira. The sequence goes on from JAJCJC010000001.1 coordinate 69,040, forward strand.
TGAAGGACATCCGCGCCCTGTTGGGGCGGCACGGTTTCCATTTTTCCAAAGCCATGGGGCAGAATTTCCTGATCGACGCCGCCGTCCCCCAGGCCATTGCCGAGCACTGCGGTGCAGACGAAAGCTGCGGGGTTCTGGAAATCGGCCCAGGCATCGGCTGCCTGACCGAACAGCTGGCCCGCCGCGCCGGGCGGGTCGTATCCGTGGAGGTGGACCGCCGCCTTCTGCCCGTATTGGAAGAAACGCTGTCCGGCTATGAGAATGTATCCATTGTCAACGGCGACATCATGAAGCTGGACATTCCCGCCTTGGTGGACACCCAGTTCGCCGGCCTGACGCCGCTGGTATGCGCCAACCTGCCCTACAACATCACCACCCCGGTACTCTCGGCTCTGATCGACAGCGGCCGTTTTGCGCAGCTGACGGTGATGATTCAGAAGGAAGTCGCCCAGCGCATCTGCGCCGCCCCTGGCACTGCCGATTACGGCGCTTTTTCCCTGTACATGCAATTTTACACCCAGCCGGAACTGCTGTTCGACGTGCCGCCGGACTGCTTTACGCCGCAGCCCAAAGTGACCTCCGCCGTGCTGCGCTGTACCGTGCGCCGCCAGCCTGCGGTGGATGTGGCAGATGTGCCGTTTTTCTTCCAGGTTATCCGCTCTGCCTTTGCATTGCGCCGCAAAACGCTGCTCAACGCCCTGAGCGCCGCTTTCGGCAACCATTTGCGCAAGGACGAGCTGTCCGTCCTGCTCACAGCGTGTGGCTTTTCTCCCACCGTGCGCGGCGAAGCCCTCGGGCTGGCCGAATTCGCCCGGCTCGCGGCTCATCTTCAGGCGGCCCTGAACCAATGATACCTGACTTCCCTCTTTTTTTCAAAAAATTGCAAATTAGGTCTTGACTTTTTCCCAGAACGCGCTATAATAGCTAATGTTCTGCGGAACACAGCGGATTTGTGTAATGGTAGCACACCGGACTCTGACTCCGTTTGTGAGGGTTCGAATCCTTCATCCGCTGCCAAACCGGAAACGATTGCAATGCAATTGTTTCCGGTTTTTTCTTACTCCTGCAGCGGTTCCCCTCGTCCTTTCCCGTTGCCGCATATCTGGTACAGTTGTGCAATATTAGCATTCTTTGTACCAAAAACGCTAACTAAAATGCTAACAGAATCTACCGGCTTAATAAGATAGCAAGAGAAAATTTTGAAAAAAGGATAGCAACGAACTAGCGGCAGCGTTTTGCTGTTCTGCCACAATCTTCTTCATTCTTTCTGATGGTGAAGAAATTATCGAAGGACAAAATAATAAAGCAGGGCCGCCCGAGTGGGCGGCCCTTTTCCATTGTTTTCACTTCCCCTGCCGCACAGCACTGCCGTATTTCTGAATGCAGTGTTGCACCGCATCCAGCTCCCGTGCCGTGGGCAATGTGCCGCTGGGGGGGGCGTCTCACCGGCTCGTGGCAGCATCGCGCCTCCGCCGTATTTGCGCAGATATTCCCGCACCGCCGGACTCTTGGTCTCTCTTGCCAGGGCTGCCGCCTTCTGCGCCTTCTTTTTCGCTCGTTTTCCGCCGCTTCCGGTCGAAACAGAGCCGCCCCTCCATGGCGCGTCTGAGATCGTGCTCTCGCCGTAGCCCGCCGCATAATAAAGGGCGTCCTTCTGCGTACGGCTCAGATCCATGCCGTCGATATAGTCCAATACCTTTTTCTTCTTGCTGTTGGTCACAGTATTTCCGCAGCTGTCCTTGTCGGAAGTGATTGCCCCGGTCTCCGCCGCGAAGCGGATATAGTCATAGAGCGAAACGCCCTCATTGATGGCCTCCTGATACTTCTTGCTTCCGTCCTCGCGCTCCAGCGTGTCGATGTCCTTCAGGAAAATGGCCGTTTTCTCATCCTCGCTCAGCTCCATCTTATCCAGCGCCCGGAATTTGTTGCGCCGCTCCGTCCCGGCCACTGCCTTGCCGCTGTCGTTGTAGTCTGCCGTCACCTCTTCTGTAGCGGTCAGATAGCGGTAATAGGTCGTCTGTTCCACGCCCTGCGCCTTCAGTGCGTCCCGCTTTTCTGCCGTGCTAGGGCTGGCTGTTGGCGATGGCGTCGTTGTACACTTCTGCCGTTTTCCGCACTGCCCTCCTCCAGATCCGGGTAGTGTTTACGTACATGGTTCTTCGCCCAGGGCCACACCGCCGCACAGGTATGTAGGTCCATCCACTGGATCGCCCCGCCAAAGATGAATTTCCTCAGCTTTGTTTCCCGCATCCACTTGTTCACAGCGCTGTCGCTGCCCAGCATTTCCTCCATGCCGCAGCTGCTGTATCCCCGGGCGCGCCATTCCAGCAGCGGCGTCCACTCAGCGATCTCCCCGCGATACTTTTTCCACGAACTGCGCAGCATCGACGTTTTCGGCATGGTGTCAAAGCCCAGCCGCGCCCCGGCCATGAAAAAGCCCAGCGCCTGCTTGAGCACCGTGCCCGGATTCATACCGAACATCGCTGTCACATACCCGTTCCGGATCTTGCCGAACAGATTCTCCGCAGCCCCACGCTCTTCCACCGGTCGGCTCTGCAAATCCAGCAGCAGCTGGTCGAGGTACTCCACAGAAGCCTTTCCCCATGTATGGCTGATCATACTGCGCATGGAGCTTTCAAAGCCCCGTTCTGTGTAATTGAGCAGCGTTTTCATATTCCGCACCGGAATGGCCAGCCCCACATATTTGGCCGTGAAGTCGCGGTGCCGCTCGTAGGCGTCCCACACCGACACTGCCAGCGCCGGATTGCTCGCTCTCTGCCGCTCTTTCAGCATCCCGCCTCCCTCGATCGTGGCGTCCAGTATGGCTGCATCGTTTTTGGAAAGGAACTGTTTATCGGTGATAATAGGAGAATAATGCCGGCCCATCGCCTTATCAAAGCCTTCCAGCAGGTTGCTGATGCGGTTGATTGCCTCCTTGGCCATTCCATTGAAATAGTCCTGACCCAAAATGGCCGCCAGCCGCCTCTCCTCCGGTGTCAGATCGGCCACGATGCGCTCCACCGCCTGTTTGCTCAGCTTTGCCCCCTTTCCCGAATTGATGGACAAAAAAGCATTCGTTATAATGGAAAAGGGACAAAGGAAATGGAAAACAAACGCAAAAAAGGGATAGCGCCGCCCCGATACGACGAGGCGTTCAAGGCCGGAGCCATCCGGATGGTGACAGAACAGGGCCGTCCGGGCACAGAGGTTGCCAAGGAACTTGGTATCTGCATCGACACCCTGCGCAGCTGGCTGAAGGCCGCGGGTGTGCAGGCAGGTCAGACAGGCCGCCAGAACCGGGACAGCCGCCGGACACGGGAGCTGGAAGCGGAGGTGCGTGCACTGCGCAAGCTGCCAGATGAAGTTCTGAAGCAGTTGAAGCAGGAGCAGATGGGGCGGGAACGGTGACGGTAATGCACTTTCAACACTTAACCATATTATGTTTGGCGACGTCTTTAATTTGGGCAGCTATTTTTTGATTGACAATCTAGTTTACTTTGTGTAGACTATCGTTGTAGACTACAAGTTGTAGATTGGAGGCTATGTGATGAGTGAACTGAGAATGGGCGCTATTGAATCCCGCTTTGCGGATATGATCTGGAAGAACGAACCTATCCCCTCTCCAGAGTTGGTGAAGCTGGCCGAGCGGGAACTGAACTGGAAGAAGTCCACCACATACACCGTGTTGAAGCGGCTGTGCGAGCGGGGCATCTTTCAGAACCAGGGAGGCGTTGTGACCTCCTTGATCTCCAGGCAGGATTTTTACGCAGTGCAGAGTGAGAAGTTTGTGGAGGAGACCTTCTCCGGTTCCCTCCCAGCGTTTCTGGCTGCCTTTACCACCAGGAAGAAACTGTCCGAGGAGGAAATTGCGGAGCTGCAGGCGCTGATCGACCAGAGCAGGAGGTGACAGGGAATGGGGAACTTTATCTTCTACGAACTGCCTCCCATTGTGTTCAACATGGGCGTGACAGCCAGCGTGGCAATTCTGTTTATATTGCCGGCGAGAGTGCTGCTGAAAAAGGCACCGAAGATCTTTTCCTACGCACTGTGGGCAGCCGTGTTGTTCCGGCTGCTTTGCCCGGTGTCCATTACCACAGGCTTCTCCCTGTTGGGTTTGTTTGATGCGCCTGTGACTGCAACTACGACCCACACCACAGCGGTGGAATATATTCCGCAGAACGTGGTACATACTCCTGGTGCGGAAGTAGGCCTTCCTGTGCCGGGCGTGCATCAGGCTGTCAACGAAGTACTCCCGCAGGGAGAAGAACAGATGGCGGCAGACCCGCTGGAGGCTCCTGTTGCGCTGGCTACGCTGGCGTGGATGGCGGGAATTGGCGTCATGGCCGCTTACAGCGTGGCATCCCTCCTCCAGCTTCGCCGAAAACTGGTCGGCGCCGTTCCCCTGTGGGACAACATCTATTTGGCTGACTACATTGAATCTCCCTTTGTCATGGGCATTTTTCGCCCAAAGATTTATCTGCCCTCATCCCTGTCTGAACAGGAGCAGGGCTACATCATTCTGCATGAGCAGCACCACATCCGCCGGGGGGACCATATTGTCAAGGGCCTAGCCTTTATCGCCCTGTGCGTCCACTGGTTCAATCCGTTGGTATGGGTTGCCTTTATTCTGTCCGCCAAAGACATGGAGATGAGCTGTGACGAGGCGGTGGTGAAGAAGCTGGGCGAGGGCATTCGGGCGGATTACTCCGCATCCCTCCTGAGCCTTGCCACCGGCCGCCGCATCATCGCCGGGACGCCCTTGGCCTTCGGAGAGGGGGACACCAAGGGCCGCATCCGCAATCTCGCAAATTGGAGGAAACCTGCCTTTTGGGTTGTGTTGCTGGCCGTGATCGCCTGTATCATTCTGGCTGTCGGTCTTATGACGAATCCGGAGGGCGTCCATTCGGGGATGGAGTCGATTGCGGGTAAGACCTATGTGTATTCCGGTGATTCTTACAGCGATCTTGAATATGACCGTTTCACCATCACGATCCATCAGGACGGCACATTCACTTATTATGAATCCCCACTCAGCAGCTACATTGGAAACGGTGTATGCTCCGTTCAGGATGGTGTGCTTACTTTGTCAGATGAGACCAGTGGCGGGGCAGAACGCATAAACTATTTCAAAATCGACGGAGACGACCTTGTTTTCATCGAAGAGAACTCCAGCAACTTTATCTATGTGAAAGTGAAAGATGGGGAACGCTTTCACAGTGATGGGGCGGTTCATTCCGAGGTGCCCTCCGGAGACCCGACAGAGGGCACCTCGGCATCTGTTGTATGGACCTTTTCTCCCATGATGAGCGCCACTTGGCACGCGGCGTTTCACTTCAATTTTGACCTGAACTACTCCCATATCGAAGCGTCCTGCGACAATGGAATGCTGTGGAACCCGGATGCAGAGGGACAACCCAGAGAAAAGGCGCTGCGCTTTGAAGCGGGCGAGCCGGTCTGCTGGACTCCGGGGATTAGCGGCGAAACGCTTACGGACACGGCGGAAAAGGCGACTGTCCACTTTACTGTATACGACGGCGGAGAAATTCTCTATTCAGGCGCGCTGGAGATCACCCGGACCGGAACGGAAAACGGCCAGAGCTCCTATGAGGCAAGGCTGGGCGGCACCGATCTTCTGGCGCTGCGGCAGAACGCTGACAACATGGGTGCGTCCCTTATCCTCTCCGACAGTGCCGCCATCATTGCTTACTCCGACTTGAATCACAACCGGGTGAATGAGAATATCGTGGCGCGGGAAGTGGAACCGGGTATGCTCTATGAACTGACGGTGGAAGAAAACGGCGTGGAGATCTGGTCAACAGAAGCCAGCCCTGCCCATACCGGCTGGAACACCATTATGCTCTACAGCGACAGTGACGGCGATTATTTGGTGCGGTATCTGCCCGCCATGTTCCAGGGCGTGGGCAACTATACCTGCACGGTGTTCTCCCTGGAGGGCGGACGGGAGACTGTGAAAGAGGAATGGTCTGTGGACTTTAAACTTCCTGTGGAGGAGACGCCCGAGATGGCGCGGTTTGCCAAAGAAGTCGGGATCCTTCTGCGGAATTGCGGCGTTCTGCTGTCCACGGAGCAGGGGATCGTTGTGGACCGGTATGCCAGCGCCTCGGGGCTGCCCCAGCTCTATCCGGTCCATTTTGACCCAGAGGAAATTCAGGTTGCAATCGATGGCGCTTCTGATGCGAGGGAACTCACCTCCAACGCTGCGCAGTTCCCGGATGCCCCTCTGAATCTTGTCTTCGCCAGTGGCGCAGGCGGGTGGGGAACGATGCTGACGCTCCAGCCCGACGGCAGCTTTACGGGCCAATACAGCGACGCGGAAATGGGGGTCAGCTCGCCGGAGTTTCCTAACGGCACCTGTTACGTCAGTGAGTTTTCCGGCCGATTTGCAGACATTCAGCAAATCAGTGATTATGCCTGGTCCATGAAACTGTTGGATCTGACCACAGAGAAAGGAAAAGAACAGACCTGGATTGAAGATGGCGTGCGCTATATTTCTGCAGAGCCATACGGCGTGATCGGCGGAGATACATTTATCCTGTATGCTCCGGGAACACCCGCGGATAAAATTCCGTCGGATTGCCGGGACTGGTGGCCGGATGCCTATGCGTGGCGCAAGGGTGAGATCGAGCAACTGGAGGGCTGGGGGCTTTGCAATGTGAAGGCCGGCCAAGGCTTCTTTACCTAGTCGCTCTCCTGACACGGCTATGCCGAGTGGATAAAAAATGTATCAAATCTGAGCATAGAAGGATGTGCTATATGGATAAAAATGAAAGCCGAAATTCCGTTTCCCAAACGGTCTGGCTGAATGAACAGGCACGAATCGCATCCTTCCATTGCGTAGCGGGATACGAAGAACGCTTCTTCACTTGCCATGGGTTCTTCATGGGCTTCCTGCATAGCCTGCAGGAACGGGGGTATCGGTTTCAGTGACGAAAAAATTTCTAAAGCTGATACTGAAGTTTTATAGTAAGGAGAAGCGCACCCTTGACACTATGGTCGAGGGTGCGCTTTTTCTAGGCGAATAATTTCCTTTTGGCACAAAATGGGCTATGCTAAAAAAAAGTAGGGAAACGTGGGAAATTATGACTCTGTGCGACCATTTGAAATGAGGTGAATGCTATTGCGAACAAAACGGTATTCGTGCCCTAACGGCTGCTCACTTCCTCCAAGAAAGAAGTCTTTGAGAGAATTTGAAGATGGCACTTATGGATTTGCTTATTACGACTTTAATTTCTGCCCTTGCTGCGGGAGTTTGATGCCGTACTCGCAGGAGAAGCTGAGCGGCTTTTTTGATATTTATAATATTCACCCAGCTCTTAAGGATGCACGAAATCTATTGTATAAATCGGAGTTTGAAGCTGCGGCACGCGAAGCATTTGTTACTATCGAAACGGTACTAAAGAAAAAGTCCGGGCTTGATTCACATGGATTTGATTTGGCAACAAAGGCACTCTCTTTTGAAGTGGACAAGAAGACGGGAGAAGTGACCAAGCCGCCGCTGATTGCAATCAACGGACTAAAAACTGATTCCGACAGAAATGAGTAAAACGGAATAAGATATATGCTCATGGTTTTTTTCAAGGACCACGCAATTTGTATCAGCCCAATCATATTGGGTCTGGAGCCAGCAATTCTATTTCTGTATTGGTCGAAGCGTCGTTTTTCCCGCATTTGTTAGACGGACATAGTATTACTAAAAATGGTTGCTGGCTTCGAAAAAAGCAGACTATCAAGAAATTTACAATAAGATGCCCAAACTCATAGATCGTTGGAGATTAATTCGCATGCTAAAACGGCAATCTGCTGAGATGGAGAAGAAATATGGGGAAAGTACGATACCTCGTCAAAAAACGGATTAGAGGCGTCCTTTGGCATATAAAAATAGCGATAGGTTTTCCGCATGTCTGGATTTGTTTCATTATTCTTGGCTTGGCGGCATTTCCTCTGATGCGCCATTCCCTCCGATTCGCCATAAACTGATATGGGACCCCAACAGGGGTTCCACTGTAGGAGGTATCTTTTTTATGAACACAAATATGTCTACCACAATGCAGGCCACCGTATGCAGCGTGGAACGCGGCCAGCTCCTGGTATGCGACCACGCGACGCGGCAGGAGGTCGTGGTCCATACGGGCCAGGCCTGCTGCTTCCATGTGGGCGACTGCATCTGCATCCACTACAACGGCATCATGACCGCCAGCATTCCCCCGCAGATCAGCGCCGATTGTATCCATGTTCTTCGCCGGCGCGGCTGCTGAACAGACGGGCTGAATCAGCCCTGACCTGTTTGCGGCACCCCATTCTCCCCGCAGCGCAGCAAAAAACCGCCGTTCCCCGCAATGCGGGGGACGGCGGCTGCCGTATCCGCCTTTGTTCTTCCGGCGCGGCGCACTACCAGTCCCCCCGTTCCTCCGCGGCGCCCTGCCGCAGGCGGCGCAGCACCACATGAAAACGGGTGAGGCCCATACTGAAAGCCAAGGCCAGCAGCGTCAGCAACACCAGCGCCGCCCCGTGCAATACGGTCATACGGGCGGACAAAAACGCGGACATATCCATGGCCAGCGCGATATAGACCGCCACGCCGAAAATGAGATAGCGCCGGTAGATCCCGCGCAGATACGCCAGCTTGGAATCGCAGCAGGCATACCGGGCAAAAGCGCCGCCGGCTGGAAGGCGATAGTAGCCCCACTCTCCGTTGCGGCAGACCGCCTGCGCATGAACGGCCTGCAAATGCTGTTTTTCCGCCGCATCGCGCGCCGTGCGACGTAACAACTCCAGGCGGTAGGTATACGCGCCCCTTTCCCCCTCTTCAAACACATAATGACAGCATCCTACACGCTTGAGCTGCAGCCCTTTCTCCCGGGACAGGCGGTTGATCCAATCCTCCTCTCGCTGAAAGTCCCAGGCGAAAAAGAGACGAAAACGATGGTGTTCCTTCATAGCTCCTCCCCTGCGTCAAACCAACTGCGCAAAACAGACCGACAGGAACATGCAGCCGATGCCGCCCAGGCGCAGCAGCGCCGCCAGCCCGCCAGGCAGGACCGCTTTCTTGTCCTTGTGCAGAAGGCGCCATAAAAGCTCCGGCCGAAGCAGAAGCACAAAGCCGATGATCACCACCACAAATGCCAGAACCAGAAATGGGCTCATTTCTTTTTCTCCTCTCCCCGCAGCGCAATAATGCGGTCGCGCAGCACGGCGGCGTATTCAAATTCCAACATCTTGGACGCCTCGCGCATTTGTTTCTCCAGCTTTGCAATTTCCTCGCGCCGCTCCCGGTCGGACAGTTTTTTCTGGCGCTTCTTGCCGTTGCTCGCTTCGCTTTCGCTGATCTCCAGGATGTCATGCACAGGCTTGACAATCGTTTTGGGCACAATACCGTGGGCTTTGTTGAACGCATCCTGCTTACGGCGGCGGCGCTCCGTTTCATCCATGGCCGCGCGCATGGAGGGTGTCACGGCATCGGCATACAAAATCACTTTTCCCTCCGCATTCCGGGCAGCACGGCCAATGGTCTGAATGAGAGAAGTTTCGCTGCGCAAAAAGCCTTCCTTATCCGCATCCAAAATGGCCACCAGGCTCACTTCCGGCATATCCAGTCCTTCGCGCAGCAAGTTGATGCCCACCAGCACGTCGAATTCACCCTTGCGCAGATCGCGCACAATCTCCATACGCTCGATGGCACCGATATCGGAGTGCATATAACGCACACGGATGCCGGCTCCGGCCAGATAATCCGTCAGGTCTTCCGCCATTTTCTTGGTCAGGGTAGTTACCAGCACCCGCTCGTTTTTCGCCGCGCGCAGCTGCACTTCGTGGATCAAATCGTCAATCTGGCCCAACACCGGACGCACTTCGATTTCCGGATCCAAAAGCCCCGTGGGCCGGATGACCTGTTCGACGATCTGCCCCGCACGCTCCCGCTCATAGGGTCCGGGGGTGGCAGAGACATAAATCGCCTGATGGACACGCTGCTCAAACTCATCAAACTTCAGCGGGCGGTTATCGTAGGCGCAGGGCAGACGGAACCCATACTGCACCAGACTGTCCTTGCGCGCGCGGTCACCGTTGTACATGGCCCGCACCTGGGGCAGCGTCACATGGCTCTCGTCCACAAACAGGAGGAAATCCTCCGGGAAATAATCCAGCAGCGTATGGGGCGGCGAGCCGACGGGGCGGCCCTCGATCACCCGGGAATAGTTCTCGATGCCGGAGCAGTAGCCCAGTTCCTGCATCATTTCAATATCGTACAGCACTCGCTGCCGCAGGCGCTGTTCTTCTACCAGCTGATTATACTCTTTGAAATAGGCGCAGCGCTCATCCAGTTCCTTGTAAATATGTTCAATGGCAGCGTCCATTTTCTCTTTAGGCGTCACATAGTGGGTTGCCGGCCAGATGGGCACATGAGTCAGATTGCGCACCACTGCCCCGGTGACTGTATTGATCTCGCTGATGCGGTCCACTTCATCGCCGAAAAACTCCACGCGGATGGCCGTATCTTTCCAATACGCCGGCCAGACCTCCACCGTGTCGCCCCGCACGCGGAACATATTGCGTTCAAAGGCGACGTCATTGCGCTCGTAGCGGATCCCCACCAGGCGGCGCAGGAAGTCTTCCCGGTCCAGCGTGCCGCCGGCGCGGATGGAGATCATCATCTGCGCAAAATCCTCCGGCTCGCCCAGGCCGTAAATGCAGGAAACGGAAGAGACAACGATCACGTCCCTCCGTTCCAGCAGCGCGCAGGTGGCCGACAGGCGCAGCCGGTCAATCTCGTCGTTGGTGGAAGCATCTTTTTCAATATAGGTATCCGTATGCGGGATGTACGCTTCCGGCTGATAGTAATCGTAATAGGAAACAAAATACTCCACTGCATTTTCCGGGAAAAATTCTTTGAACTCCGCACACAGCTGCGCAGCCAGAGTTTTGTTATGGGCCAGCACCAGGGCCGGGCGCTGCAGCTGTTCGATGACTTTCGCCATAGTAAAGGTCTTGCCGGAGCCGGTCGCGCCCAGCAGCGCCTGCTCCCGCAGGCCCCACTGCACGCCCTGCACCAGCTTTTCAATAGCCTGGGGCTGATCGCCCGCGGCTTTGTAAGGGCTGACTAATTTGAACTGCGGCATCCTTCCTGCCTCCTTGCATTGCCGTGATTGTCTCTCATTATACCCCACTCTACCGTCAAATTGCAATAAATCTCCCAAAAATTGCGCTTATTTTCCGTTTTTTGATGACATTGACAATTTTTTTGTCAGATATTATGATGGTGTCGGATAATATGAAAGGATTGATTTGAACAATGACAACAACGGTGAACACAGACCGCGCCGCTGCGGTCGAGCGCTTGTATGCGTACTATGAAAACCAGGGACCCTATCGCTGCACACTGGGCATGGATCCCGACTCCCCGCTGGCCGCTACCGCCCTGATGCATTTGGTCAGCGACCGCAAGATCCTCTCCATGGCCAAGGTGGGCTGCGTGGAGAGCGACGATTTCGTTTATATTTACTCCATGGAATATCTGGATGAAGAACTGTTGGAGACCTGCTGCGCCGAGGCGTTGGAAGACGCCCTCAGCCGCGTGGACCCCAACCCGAACCATAATTTCTCCCTGGCCTCTGTCGTATTCCTGTGCGACGCAATCGCCCCCACCGCAGCGGCAAAGCTGAAAAAGGCCAAATTCCACAAGGACTATGTCAAGCCCGAAAGCGGCTGGGCCGATCTGCGGCTGGCGGCCGTTGAGATCAAGCCGGGCGGCCGTACCGCCGCCAATCCCCTGGGCAAGGCATTGCTGAACATCTGCAAAACAGCCCTTTGACGCTGTTAGCATACAAAAAAAGCGCCCGCGCGGAAGGAACATCCAATCCTTCCGCGCGGGCGTTTTCTCCGGAAAGAGAGAACCGGTTTGGTCAGCGCGCAATCTGCAGCATGGCGCGGGCCTCGTCCGGTGTGGCCGGCTCGCAGCCGAATTCTTTCACGATGCGGGCTGCGCGCCGCACCAGCATTTCATTGTCCGCCACAATGCCCTTGGCGTAAAACCCGGTGTCCTCCAGGCCGACGCGGATCCCGCCGCCCAGGGCCAGCGCCGTGAAAATGCAGGGCAGATTGCCTTTGGAGGTGCCGAACGCCGACCAGGTAGAGTCTGGGAACATTTCCTTGCGGTATTCCTCCAGTTCAAAAACGCTTCTGGGCACAGCCGGCAGGCCACCCTGCACGCCCAGGACATATTGGAAATGGCAGGGGCCGGGCAGCAGAGCGCGGTCGGTATACCACTGGATCACACCAAACATGCCGGGGTTGAAGATCTCGATCTCCGGCTTGCAGTGGTGCTCGATGCAGGCTTTGTTGAGTTTTTCCAGAAAAGCGGGCGGGTTCTGGAACGTAAAGGGTTTGGCGCTCATCCAGTTAAAGGAGGCCGCATCATACGAGCACATCTCCGTCTCCAGTTCAATCACGGGCGCGATGCGCTCGTCATACGCCTCTTCGCACACCGCCACGTTGGCCGCATTGGTGCCGGTGGTGGTCATATTGATGATCACGTCGCACTTTTCACGAATCAGCCGCTGACTCTCGCGGAATAATTCCACGTCGCTGCAGGCCTCGTCCTGCGCATTCCCCGCGGCATCACGCTCACGCCCCGGGGAAAAGAAGCGATCCGCATCATCGAACGGATCCTGACCGACTATCAGAAACTGACCGAGGTCAGCAAAAAGGCCGTGACCCAGTACGCCAGCTGCAACATCGGCTGCTATCCTGCCTTCTGCACCAGACTCGGTTCGTATTTAACGCTGGAAAAAGAATCCCGCTTCCGCGACACCAGCCTGAACGTCACCCCGGTGCTCTCCCGCAAAAGCGCGGCCGCGGTGGCGGCGGGAAAATGCGAGATCGCCATCGGCACGCTGACGAAAGCAGAATCGGAAAACATCCGCTACGCGGCGGAGTTGAGCGGGTTAACCTTTGAGATCCTTGCCTCGGACTATTTCTGCGCCATTGTGAACCGGAACTCGCGCCACTGGGGCAAAGAGAGCATCCCCATCCAGGAGATCCGCGAGGACGCTCTGGTCAGCATGAGCTACTCGCCGCAATTTACGGGTTCGTTTCCGGTCACCAACTGGAAAAACTTCCAGCAGCAGTCCGTGCTGGGGGATCTGGAATCGGTGAAGCAGGCTGTCGCAGCCAGCAACTGCGTCGGCATTACGCCTCATTTTTCTGTGATCGACGATCTGTACACCAAAAGCGGGCTGGTCTGGCCTTTGCGCCTGACCGGCTTTGATTCCAGTCTGCAGATCTTTATGGTATACCAGCCGGAGATCACACAGTCCGCTTTTTCCGCTGCCATGCTCGAAAAGATCCGCGCCATCCATGCCCAGTTGAGCGCCGCGGAAACCAAACGGCGCTCAGACGCTTCGACGACGTCCTGATCCGGCTGCCCGGCAGCGCGGAAGCGCGCAAAGGATGCCGAACAAAAGGCGCTTTGGAAAAAGGCTGTCCGATCCGCCCGATTTGTCCATCCTTTCCTTGCAATTCCATACAACAGGCCGTATAATAAAAGCAGGTTCCATGTAATCTTGCCACATGGACGCCCATCGCCCCCGCACAGGACAGAGATCGGTTCTGATACACGTTAAGAGCCGGCGGAAACGCCGCCGGCTCTTTTCCGGTTCGGGCGCGGTCTGCCTGCTTCCCTACCGGGCAGGCGCATGGGCTTTTTGGCCCCGGCGCAGTAAATGCCGCCGGTTTTTACAAACAAATAAGGAGAACAAAACCAATATGTTGACCCCGAAACAAAAGCAGGAGATCTACGACCTCCTGACGGCGACCTTCGATGTGGGAAAGCCCCTTCTGGTCGCCCAGGCCGGCAACTGTCTGGCCGGGCACGGGTATCATGCAAAGGACCTCGGATACAAGGGACTGAACAAAATGCTGGAGGATATGCCCGAATACGTCCGCTTTGAACAAGTGCAAAACGAGGACGGCAACCCCTTCTGGCAAATGGTGCTTAAAGAACCAAAAAAAGAAAAAAAAGCGCCGAAAAAAAAGTATCCGGACGATATCCGCTCCTTTGCCTATCTTCCCGGCTCCACGCTGGAAATCTTCCACGAAAAAATCCACCATCTGATGGGCAGGGACGACACCGCGCTGCAGATGCTGGAAACCGCCTACCAAACCGCAGCGAAGAAAAAGCGTATTGCCGAAAAGGATGATACCTGTACCTTCCCTACCGGGCTGAAAAATGCCGAGGGAGAAGAAATTTCCGTCTTTTTTGCCCGCAACACCCGCAAGAACGACACACGCCCCTGGGCCCTGACCCGCGTTTACGAGGGGACGCCCAATCCGGAGGATTTCTCCCCCACTCCCGCCGAACGGGCTAACCCCGGCGAGGCGCTGGAGGATTTCGCCGTTATCGGCGCCTGGACCGACGCACTGCGCGCCCTGGCCGACATGGCGCTGCCGGAAGAATGGGACTTCCGCGACAGCGCCAATTCCAAAGTGAAAAACTTTTATATCCTGCGGCAATACCTCAAATATACGTTTCTGCGTCTCAAGCACGAAGAAAAGATCTTGGTGAACGAAGACGGCACCTTTGCCGCCTTTAACACCGGCCTTCTGACCATTCACTACGACGATATTTTCGCCTGCTTTGAGAAAAACCACGACCCGGACAGCGCCATTCCCTGGCGTTTCAGCAGCTTCTGCACCGAAGGCAGCCGGGGTGACGGCCAGCGCATCACCATCTATTTCGCTCAGCCGCCCCAGCCGGCCGCCTATATCACCGAGGTGTCCGATCTGCTCTACGACACCCGCTGCCGCCTGGCCGTGAATTACGACCACATCCTCAGCGACAACATCGGCCGCATGCCCCTGAACTATCTGAGGGACGTGTGCAACCGCTATCCCAAAGCCCTTTCCATCATCGACAAAGCCGCCAAATGCCGCTTCGGCACCGCCGCTTATAACCGGCACATGCGGGATCTGGCCGCATTCTGTGAAGCCCAGGACAGCGCCCTGCTCAGCGAGCGCATCCGCAGCGATTTCAAGCGCGCCATCGACAAAGCCACCAAACGCATCCGCTGGGACTACAAAACAGCGGTCCCCATCTACTACCCCGCCTACAACCTGCTGAGCCTGATGATCCCCCTGTGCCTGAACAGCGACAACATCGCAGATGTGGCCCTGCTGGTGGAAAAAACGGAGTCTGGCAACTACCTGGGCCACACCATTCTGACGCTGCCCATGGCCTATCTCGACGCACGGCTCCTGTGCCGTCCCAGTTCCGACTGGCTGCGGCCCAACCTGATTTCCACAGGCGAAAGCAATTAATGCAGGCTGTCCTTGCATCAAGGACAAACAGAGCTTTTTGAAAAAACAGCGCATTTTTTGTGGAATTTGTACATTGCTATCCGCCCGGCAATTCGCTACACTATGAGAAACATGAGAAAAACGAAGACGGAGAGAGTAGGCGCAGTCTTGAATCCCAAAGCGAGCCGGAGAGAGTGAAAGCCCGGCGGCAGTAGAGCTCGGCTGAAAATCACTCCCGAGTTGCGCGCCGAAAGCAAATGGCAGTAGACCGCGCCGGCATTCCGCCGTTATCGGAAGCGCGTATGCTGGTACGTTGGTAATGGGTGGTTGAACAATTGCTTCTCAGGCTGTTGTCCCTTTACAGGGACAACAGCCTTTTTGTTTTTCAAAAAATGCAAGCATTTTTTGAAATTTTTACCGTCCGCTCCGCGTATTCGCCGTGTTCGCACACTACGCGAACGCAGCAGTGTTTTTTCCGAAGCGCATGCCCCCGGAAAAACAGATTTCATTTTATTTTGCCGCCATGCGGCAAAACTCTGCGAGGTTTTTATAGAAACCAAGGAAAAAAGGGGATTTTAGAGTATGGCAAACATTGTGGAGATCCGCTGGCATGGGCGGGGCGGCCAGGGGGCCAAAACGGCTTGCATGCTGCTGGCCGACGCAGCCTTCACCTCCGGAAAATATGTGCAGGGCTTCCCGGAATACGGCCCCGAGCGCATGGGCGCTCCCATTACGGCTTATAACCGTATCAGCAATACGCGCTGCGACGTGCATTCGTTCATCTACGCGCCCGATTTTGTGGTGGTGGTGGATGAAACCCTGCTGGAAAGCGTGGACGTCACGGCCGGGCTGCGCGAGAGCGGCGCCATTATCATCAACTCCGACCGCTCCCCCCAAGCCCTGCGCCCACTGCTGCGGGGATATGGCGGAAGGGTGTGCACCATCGACGCCCGGCGCATCTCCGAAGCGGTGCTGGGAAGCTACTTCCCCAACACCCCCATGCTGGCCGCGACGGTCAAGGTGTCCGGTGTGATTGAGCCAGAGCGCTTTATGTCCAATATGGAGGTCGCCTACCGCCACAAATTTGCCACCAAGCCTCAGGTAATCGACAAAAACCTGCAGTGCCTGAAACAATCCATGGAGGAGGTGCGCATGGGATGAAATGCGCAAAGGATATTCACGAAACCATTTTCTGGCCGGATCTGACGCCCGGCTGCGAGATTTACGAGGGCGGCACCTCCGCCCTGACCAAAACCGGCGAGTGGCGCGTCGTCACCCCCAAGTGGCTGCAGGACAAGTGCAAGCAGTGCGTGCTGTGCGCCCCCTTCTGCCCGGACAGCTCCATCCCCGTCCGCGACGGCAGGCGGGCAGACTTTGACTATGACCACTGCAAGGGCTGCGGCATCTGCGCGCAGATATGCCCCTTTTCCGCCATCAAATGGAAGGAGGACTGATGCGCCGTGTCGATTCGTGAACGCCTGTCCGGCAACGAGGCCGTGGCCTACGCCATGCGCCAGATCAATCCCGATGTGATGGGCGCCTTTCCCATTACCCCCTCCACCGAGATTCCGCAGATCTACTCCCGCTACATTGCCAACGGCGAAGTGGATACCGAATTTGTGGCCGTGGAGAGCGAGCACAGCGCCCTATCCACCTGCATCGGCGCCCAGGCCGCCGGAGCACGGGCCGTAACAGCCACCTCATCGGCGGGCCTCGCCTTCATGTGGGAACTGCTGCACGTGGCCTCTTCTTCCCGCCTGCCCATCACGCTGGCCTGCGTCTGCCGCGCGCTGACCGGTCCCATCAATATCAACAACGATCACTCGGATGCTATGAATGCCCGGGATGCCGGCTGGATTCAGATCTATGCCGAAAACAACCAGGAGGCCTACGACAATTACCTCCAGGCCATGCCCATCGCGGAGCACCCGGACGTACGATTGCCCATCATGGTATGCCAGGACGGCTTCATCACCTCCCATTCGGTAGAAAACATCGAACTTCTGGAAGATGAGGCGGTCAAGCCCTTCGTGGGCGAGTATACGCCGGAGCACTACCTTTTGAAGCATGAGAATCCTCTGGCCGTAGGCCCTTACGGCGTGAGCGCTTACTATATGGAGGCCAAAATGGCTCAGGCCCAGGCTATGGTGAACGCCAAACAGGTGATCCTCGACGTGGGCAAGCGCTTCGCTGCGCTGACGGGCCGGCAATACGGTTTGCTGGAGTGCTACCGCATGGAGGACGCGGAAGAGGCCATCGTTCTGATCGGCTCTTCCGCCGGCACCGCCCGGGTGTGCGTGGACGCACTGCGCGCCCGGGGGCGCCGGGTGGGGATGATCAAAGTGCGGGTATACCGCCCCTTCCCCGCCGAAGAGCTGGCCGAAGCTCTGGCCTATGTGCAGGCCGTGGCCGTGATGGACAAATGCGAAAGCTTTTCCACTCACGGTGGTCCCCTGGGTGCCGAGCTGCGCAGCGCGCTCTACGACGCGCAGCTGCACCCCCTGCTGATCAATTTTGTCTATGGCCTTGGCGGCCGTGACTTTGCCGTGACCGACTGTGAAGGCGTGTTTGACGCCCTCAGCGAAGCCCGGAAAACAGACAGCGCAAAACCCGTCTACCGCCACTTGGGACAGAGAGGAGGCGATCTCCATGGCCTATAATTTAAAACAGGAGCTGAGCAAGCCCGAGCGGTTTGCTCCGGGCCACCGGCTGTGCGCCGGCTGCGGCTGCGGCATCACCGTGCGCGCTGTGCTGCGCGCCCTGAACTCCGAGGACAAGGCCGTGATCACCAACGCCACAGGGTGCCTGGAGGTCTCCTCCTTCATGTACCCTTACACCGCCTGGCAGGACAGCTATATCCACACCGCCTTTGAAAACGCCGCGGCCACCTGCGGCGGTGTAGAAGCCGCTTACCGCGTGCTGCGGCGCAAGGGCAAAATCGATGACACCTATAAATTCATCACTTTCGGCGGCGACGGCGGCACGTATGATATCGGCCTGCAGTCCCTGTCCGGCGCCATGGAGCGGGGCCATGATATGGTCTATGTCTGCTATGACAACGAGGCCTATATGAACACCGGCATTCAGCGCTCCTCCGCCACGCCACGCTTTGCCGACTCCACCACCACACCTGTGGGCAGCGTGCAGCAGGGCAAAGGGCAGAACAAAAAAGATCTGACTGAGATTATGGTGGCCCACGGCATCCCCTATGTGGCCCAAACCACTTTTATCGGCAATCTGCGCGACCTGCACGAGAAATCCCGCAAGGCTATCTACACCCCCGGCGCAGCGTTTTTGAACGTACTCTCCCCCTGCCCCCGGGGCTGGCGCTACCCCGCCGAAACGATCGCCGCGGTGGTCAAGGCCGCGGTGGACAGCTGCGTATGGCCCATGTTCGAGGTGGATCACGGGCAGTATCGCCTGACCTATGAGCCGCGCCGCAAGCTGCCCGTGGCTGACTATATGAAATTGCAGGGGCGCTTTGCCCACTGCTTCAAAAGCGGCAACGAATGGATGCTGGAGGCCGCTCAGCAGTGGGTGGATCAGAAATGGGAAGCGCTGCTGGAAAAGTGCAGCAATACCTGAACCGAAAGCGAGGCTTCGAAACGGCGAATACCGTTTCGAAGCCTCGCTTGTTTTTTTCTGCCCGGTCCCCTATCCTTTCCCGGAAAAATGGCAGAGCCAAAACGGCCCTACGCGCCGCACCAGCCAGGTGTCCAACGCTGTGTCCGTGGCCGGATCGCGGGGCACTGGCGCGGTGACCGTATAAAGCCGTTCCTTCGCATCCAGTTCATAAGACGTCAGACCAACATACTCTGCCGCCCGATCCGACACATCGGTGCAGGCGGACCAAACCGCCGCCGGATAACCGCTCAGCAGCAGCGTGCACCGCAGCGCCCCCACAGGCATGCAGTCAAAAACAATCAGCAGCGCCGCCAGTGCAACCGCACTTCCACATATAAAATATTTTCTCCTCACATTATCGCCTCCTTTTTCTTTTGATTCTTTTCCTCCATTGCATCAAACCTGCATCAAAGGGTTCTTTTGTTTCAATCCCGCTTTTCTCCCGCTTTGATTTGTGATACAATAGGAAAAATTACCGCACAGCATTTGAACCGCTGTGCAGACAGGAATACCACATGCAAAAGGAGCGTCCCATGAACGAGAAGGAAATTTCAGAGATTCGCCGCCGCTTCCGGGCGGACAAGCACAACATCGCCCACATCCGCGGCTGTTACGTAAATGAAAAGAAAGAGATCATCTCTCAGTTTGACCAGTCCATGGCCCTGCTGGGGCAGACGGAAACCGAGCAGATCATTGCCCTGCTGCGCAAAACGCTCTCCGGCGGCATCAACAAAAACCTGACCAACATCGTCTTTGAAACCCAGCAAGTAGTGGGCAGCCCCGAACATACGCTGCTGATGAAGCTGCGTCAGAGCGAACTGAAAGACGACGCGGCGGCCCAGGCCCTGTTTGAAACGATCATCGCCGCGCTGAGCATTGAAGGAAACTTCCTGATCCTTCTCGCCTGCGACCACTACGACGTGCCCTACCGCGCCAAAGACGACGCCGTGCTGGAAGATTCCTCCGAGGAAGTGTATTCCTACATTCTGTGCAGTATCTGCCCGGTCAAGCTGGGCAAAAACGCCCTGACCTTCGACGGGAAAGAGAGTGTGTTCCGCAACCTGAACGCCAACTGGCTGGTCAGCGCCCCAGAAGCCGGCTTCCTTTTCCCCGCCTTTGACGACCGGCGCACCAATCTCTACGGCGCCCTCTACTACACCCGCGACGCCGCGGAAAACCACCCCGAGCTGGTTCAGGCCCTGTTCCAACAGGATATCCTGATGCCGCCGGAAGCGCAGAAAAGCACATTTCAATCTCTGCTTGGCGAAACGCTCAACGAAGACTGCAACCTGGACACAGTGCAAACCGTCCGTGACCGCCTGTGTGAAATGATTGCTTTCCACAAAGAGAGCAAAATCCCGGAGCCGCTGACTGTATCAAAATCCGCCGTGGAGCGTATTCTGGATTCCTGCGGCATAAGCGCAGAGCGCAAGCAGGAATTCAGCGACCGTTACGATGAGGAATTTGGCGAAAACGTCAGTCTCAGCCCCCGCAACATTGTGAACACAAAGCAGATCGAAGTGAAAACGCCGGACGTCACCGTCCGCATCAACGGAGAACGCAGCGACCTGGTGGAAACCCGTATCATCGACGGCAAACGCTATCTCCTGATTTGCGTGGAAGACGGCGTGGAAGTGGACGGCGTCAACATCCATATTTCTTGACCGCCTTCACACGGCGCGGTATAATGAAATCAGCGGCCAGCGGGCCGCAGAAAGCAGAGGCGAACACTTATGTCCACAAAATCTTCCCATCCCATTATCGCCCCCTACTACGCCGCAGCGGCGGTTTGGCTTCTGTATGCACTTTGTTTCCCACTGTACCGCCCGGCACACTTCATCTGCGCAGCAGCCGCTTCCATTGCCGTTTTCACCCTGGCCATGGGGCTGTGCCGCAGCGGAGCCAAGCGGGCCGGCGCAAATGCAGACCGCGTCGCCCAGGCCGCCGAGTCCTCAAAACCCCAACCTGCCTCCACCGGAAATGCAGAATTGGACAAGACACTCAAAGACGGCACCCTGGCTCTCGAGGAAATGCGCCGTCTGGACCGCAACATTGAGGACGAAAAAATCAGCGCTGATATTGTGCGTTTGCAGCAAACTTCGAAAAAAATCTTCGATTATGTGAAAGACCACCCGGATAAGCTGAGCGATATCCGGAAATTCATGAACTATTACCTGCCCACCACCCTTAAGCTGCTCAACGCCTATGACCGCATGAGCGCCCAGGGTGTGTCCGGCGAAAACATTGACACATCCCTCGAGCGCATCCGCAGCATGATGGACACCATCACTGCCGCCTTTGACAAGCAGCTCGACTCCCTCTTCGGCGAAGAGGCGCTGGACATTTCCACCGACATCAGCGTTCTGGAAACCATGATGGCCCGCGAAGGACTGACCGGAGCGCAGATGAATGCAGAGGAAAACAGCCGGGACGACGGCAATATCACTTTGAAACTGTAACGCAACACGAAAGTAAAACGATAAAAAACAGGAGGACAACGATTATGGCCGACAATACGACCCCCAGATTGACCCTGGACAGCGAACCGGAAACCGCCACAGCCGTGCAGGAAGCACCGACACTGACACTGGACGGGGCCGACGCTCCCGCAGCGGAAACGGAAAAAAGCGCCGCCGAGCCTGTGGTAGTGGATGACAGCATGCTTACGGAGGATGAAAAGAAGCAGGTGGAAGACTTTTCCAAAAAAATTGACATTACCGATTCCAACATCGTCCTGCAGTACGGTTCCGCTGCACAGAAAAGCGTTTCCTCGTTCTCGGAAAACGCCCTGAGCAAAGTGCGCACCAAAGATCTGGGTGCAGTGGGCCAAGATCTGACTGAACTGGTGGTGGAACTCAAGGGCTTCGGCACGGAAGAGAAAAAAGGCTTCGGTTTCTTCAAAAAGACGCGCAGCAAGCTGGAAGTCATGAAGGCCCAATACGCCAAAGCGGAAACCAACGTGGAGAAGATCGCCCAAAACCTGGAAAACCATCAGATCACCCTGATGAAGGACGTGGCGATGTTCGATCAGATGTATGAGCTGAACCTCAAATATTATAAAGAGTTGACGATGTATATCATCGCCGGCAAAAAGCGTCTGGCCGAGGTGCGCGCCACGGATTTGGAAGCGCTGCGCCGGAAGGCAGAGGAAAGCGGCAAAGCCGAGGATGCTCAGGCCTACAACGACATGGTGCAGATGTGCGAGCGCTTTGAAAAGAAGCTGCACGACCTGGAGCTGACCCGCGTGATCTCCGTACAGATGGGTCCCCAGATCCGTCTGCTGCAGAACAACGATACACTGATGGTGGAAAAGATTCAGTCCTCCCTCGTCAACACCATCCCTCTGTGGAAAAGCCAGATGGTGCTGGCCTTGGGTCTGGAACACAGCCGTCAAGCCACAGCCGCCCAGGCCGCCGTCACAGAAACCACCAACGAACTGCTGAAAAAGAACGCCGATATGCTGAAAATGGGCACCATTGCCACAGCCAAGGAGGCCGAGCGCAGCGTGGTAGACATTGAAACCCTGCAGCACACCAATGAACAGCTGATCTCCACACTGGACGAAGTGCTCAATATTCAGCGCGAAGGCGCGGCCAAACGCAAAGCCGCCGAAGCTGAACTGGGCCGCATCGAAGGCGAGCTGAAGCAGAAACTGATGGAGCTGCACAAGTAAAATGAGCCTTGCCGCGTCCGCGGCGCAAAAGCCTCCATTAACCGCACCCCCAAAGGAGGAACCTGATTTGAAGATCTTACAACGGCGGAGCACGGCGCTGGTCGTCCTTCTCGCCGCCATTATTCTGAGCATCTTGATCGGGCAGGCCAAACGGCCGCCCGTATACGAGCAGAACGAGGAAAGCATCCCCACGGAGTTTTCTTACGTTTACGACTATGCCGATATTCTCAGCGCCGAAACGGAGCGCTACATCACCGCTATGAACAACGGTCTGGTCAGCCTGACCGGAGGCCAAATCGCTGTTGTCACCGTTTCCAGCTATGACGGGGACCTATATGATTACGCCATCACACTGGGCAACGAGCTGGGCGTGGGGGACAACGGGCGCAATAACGGCGTTGTGCTGCTGCTGGACACCGAAAACGGCGATGACAGCATCAGCGGCGCCGTGGCCGTGCAGGGCGACGGGATCTACCATGCCCTGACAGATCAGGACCTGACGCAGCTTCTGGTCACATACCTTCAGGAGCCATTTTACAGCCACAATTATGACCGGGGTGTAACCGACACCTTTGACGCCCTGCTGCACTGGTACGAAACCTATTACGGCGTGGAGATCCTGCCCCGGGACACGGTATCCTATCAGATGGTGGAGCCGCGTGTGAACGTCGTTTCCATGGCCGCTCTGACGCTGGGACTTGTGCTGCTGGTTCTCTTTGTCTGGTGGATACTCGATTACATGCGCTACAGTTCCTACCGCCGGCGCTACTGGCAGCCCGGCATGGGCATTCCCCCGGTGATCTACCGCCCCATTTTCTGGGGCCGGCACATGGGGTATCGCCCGCCGCCGCCTAAGCCCCAGGCGCCGCGCGGCGACCAGCGCAATGACCGCCGCGGCGGCGGCTTCGGAGGCGGTTTGGGTGGATTCGGCGGAGGCAGTTTCGGCGGAGGCGGCCACCGGGGCGGCGGCTTCGGAGGCAGAGGAAACTTCGGGGGCGGCAGTTTCGGCAGCTCTTCCCGCGGCGGCGGCTTCGGAGGCCGCGGCGGGTTTGGCGGCGGAAGCTTCGGCGGAGGCGGCCACCGGGGCGGCGGCTTCGGGGGAGGCTCCCGCGGCGGCGGCTTCGGCGGGCGCCGGTGAATACGGCAAACAAAAAACAGGAACCGATCCTGACGCGATCGGTTCCTGTTTTTCCGTTTTTCAGGGGATCAGCCAAAAGCCGATCCCGCCGGCGGCCAGCGCAAAAAGCGCGCCGCAGAGGACGTCTCTCGGATAGTGGACCCCGCCCAGCACGCGGATCAGCGCCAGCAGGGCCGCCACCGCAAAAAGCGGCACGGAAAGCGCCGGCGAAAGATAGGCTGCGGTGACAGCGATCATCACCGCAGAAAACACATGGCGGCTGGGAAAGGAATGGCCCGCCCGCTTCTTCTTCAGCAGCGCGTCAATCCCCTGCTCATAAGGACGAGGGGCATTGCAGGCCGCTCGAAAGAGCGTGACGGCCGTAAAAGAAACAGCAGGCACCAATAAACAGCGCCAGAAACGCCCATCCCGCTCCCCCAGAAGAACCAGAAGCAACAGGGGATAAGCAATGTAACACAATGCAGTCAAGGCCTGGTTCGCCCCTGCCATGGCAGCGACGGCCCGGGGATGGCGGCGCAGCGGTGCCACGATCTTTTCATAGCGTTCCGGCGTCATGGTTTTTGCTCCCCCACCCGCTCCACGGTCAGTTTCCCGCCGCATTTGGCGCAGCGGAATTCCTCCGGGTGCTCCACCAGACGGGAGCGCCGCGCGCGGGGGATCTCCGCTCCGCATCCGCCGCAGCGCACCAGATAGCGTACCACACGCTTATTTTCCACCCCCAGCCGTTCCGGGCTGTCCGTACGGGCGATGGTATAGCCGTATGCGCGGTTCATACGCTCCGCATACTGCTGCCAGCGTTTTTTGTGGTTCTGGCAGCCGTAGCAGGTGTGCAGCACTTCATGGGCGAGGGTCTGGCAGCACACATGGCGCCGGGCCGTCAGCAGCACATCGGAAATTTCAATTTGAAACGTACCCGTCCTCCGGTCGGCAAAGCAGGCGCCGAACCGGCCCGTGGCGCGCCGGTTGACACGCACATGGGGCTGAATGTGTTCCGACACCGGGATATGCAGCGCCTTTGCCTGGGCGATGACCTCCTGCAGCAGGGCGTCCACGTTCAGCGCCGCCTGGGGCGGCACAGCGCAAATGTTTCTTTGTCCAGCAAGCGCTTCCTGTTTCAATCCGTTGTTCCTCCCTGCCCTGTATGAATGGATACCTGTATGATACCGGCTGTCTGCATCCCGGCATAGCGCATTTGCCACACTTCAACATCCCCGCCGCCGTTGATGCGCGCGCATCTTCCTTGTATCCTACTCCATACCCATCCAAAAAATTCCGCCAAAGCAGTCGATGCAACGTCGGCGCCGCTACAGCGGCCGCCGGAAATAAACCATATCCTTCAACAGTACGCCTGCTTCCACAATGGGGTGGTTATAGTGCTTCGTGAAAAAATCCGGGACACGGTGGGAATAAACAAAGCCGCAGCGCTGATAAAACGGGACGGTCAGCGGGCTGTCTCCAGTGCCGACCTGCAGAAAGCGGCCGCGGCCCCGATAACGCGCCTGTACAAAATCCAGCATAACCCGGCCGAGCCCCTTCCTCTGATGTTCTGGCGCCACTGCCAGATTTTTCACCTCAAAAACGCCGCCGCCTTCCTCCGTCACCACGCATACGGCCAGTACCACACCGTTTTCGCGCAGCGCGTACAGCGCGCCCCGATCGAGATACCGCTCGATCATGTCCTCTTGCTCATCGGCCAGCAGAAGAAGCGGAAGATACGCCCGCTTTCCCTCTTCCACAAGCTCAATCATTTCACTCACGCCTTCCGCAGGGTTTTTACCAGGCTCTCCTCCGGCGTGACATAAACGGTGCGGTACGTCGTGTAAATCACCATGCCGGGCTTTGCGCCCGCCGGTTTTTTCACATAGCGCACCGGCGTGTAATCCACCGGTACATTCTGGCTCTCCCGGGCGCGGGAATAATAGGCCGCCAGCTGAGCCGCCTCCAGCATGCTTTGCTCGTCGGCCTGCTGCCCGGCGGTGTGCAGGATCACATGGGAGCCGTGGATCTTCTGGGTATGGAACCAGATATCGCCGGGAGCCGCCTCCTTGCAGGTAAGCAGGTCGTTCTGTCGGTTGTTGCGGCCCACACTGATGCGCAGTCCGACGCTGGAGCAGAACAGGCGGGGCTTGGAAATGCGTTTGATCTGCTTTTTTTCACCCTTGTGCTGCTTGAGATACCCGCCGTCTTTCAGTTCGGCACGGATCTCGCGGAAGTCCTGCTCACCCTCCGCTTCCCGCAGCTCCTCCAGGATACTCTCGAGATAATCCAGTTCCACTTTTCCTTTCTCAATCTGCTCCCGAAGTACCTTCTCGGCCGTCTTGGCTTTGTTGTAGCGCTTATAATATTTTGCTGCGTTCTGCTGCGGCGTGAGCAGAGGATCCAAGGCAATCTGCACCACCGGGGTGTTCTCCTGATAATAGTCTTCCGCCTCCAGGACGGACGCGCCCTTTTCCATACGGTAGAGGTTGGCCGTGATCAAATCCCCGGCGCGGCGCAGGGCATCGCGGTCCTGCGTGGTCTGATACTCCTTTTCCTGCACCGCGATCTTGCGGCGCACGCGATCCCGGGCCGCCGTAGCGGTCTGACGGAGGTCGTGCCCCAGCTGGCGCGTCCGCTCGGCCCGCTCGCGGCTTTCATAAAAAGCATCCAGCAGCTCCGCCATGCTCCCGAAAGGCACCGCTTCTGCCGCCCCCTCATACTGCGTGATGGGAAAGCAGGAATAGTCCATGGGCTTTCCCTGCTGCACCAGCATCGTCGGCGCATACTCTCCTTCCCGGATGCGCCGTAGCAGTTCGTCCCACGCCGCGCACAAGCGGCAGCGCTGCGCCTCATCCAGCGCAGCGGCCAGGACATCGGTGCTGCCGCAGGCTCGGTACACCAGCTCCCGGCACACCAGGGGCGAGAGACCGAAAAAGGAGCGCAGCAGCCAGCGGTCCAGCGGCTCGTCCCCTTCCACGCCCGAAAGAAGATCGGCAAATTCCCCCTCTGCCAGGGACAGCGGCGAGCGCTTGTCCGCCTGGGCGGGCGGCAGACGGTAAAACAATCCCGGCAGCAGCTGGCGACGGTCGGAAACATCCAGATCCACCCGGCGCATACAGTCCACAATGCGCTCCTCACCATCGAGCAGAATCAGGTTCGCCTGGCGGCCCATGGCCTCCAGCACCAGGGTGCGGCGGCACAACTCGCCCAATTCGTCCCAGCCCTCCAGATGCAAGCAGATCACACGTTCCATCTCCGGCTGCGTGACTTCAATCAGCTTGGCCCCTGTCAGATGCTTGCGCAGCAGCATGCAGAACATGGGCGGCTGTGTGGGATTTTCCCGCAGCAGCCCCGTCAGCTGCAGCCGCGGCTGGTTGGCTCCGGCGTTAAGCAGCAGCCGCTGTCCCCGGGGCAGCAGCAAAACGATCTGATCTCGGGTGGGCTGCTGAATCTTATCAATACGCGCCCCCACAACCGCCTTGCGCACTTCGTGTGCGGCGGCGCCCAGGGTCGCGGCGTCCATCGGCATATCGGCTTCCTCCCTTTCCCGCACAGCGTGCGGCACATTATGATTTTTCTTTCCCCATCCGCCTCAGCGCATCCAGCGCGCGCAGGACCGCGCGCACCCGCTCCGGCGGCTCCTTAGCACAGAGCAAGCCATAGGGGATGGTATACGCCCAGTCCACGGGAATGGTGCGAAGCAGCGGGTGCACATCTTTCCAGCACTCCACGTTCAGCAGCAGATTTCCCTGCTGCACGCAGCGGTTATAGACGGAAATGTCGTAAAACGGCTCGGTATCTTCGATGCGTATAGCAGGGTGCTGCCGCTCCAATACGTCCCGGATCCGGTCGTTGACCGCAGAATCACCCCGGCGCACCATCATTAGCGTTTCCCCTTCCAGATCCCGCAGCGTCAAACGCTCCCGCTGCGCCAGGCGGTGCCCCAACGGCACCGCCACACACTTGCGGTAAACGCCCAATGGGTAAAAGCGGCCCCGCCGCAGCCATTGGGCGCTGTCGCACACCCCGGCCAGAAGGTCGATGCTCTGCCCCATATGGTCGAGGACAGACAGGATTCCGCTGTGATCGTCCTCAAATGGCACAATCTGCACTTTATACTGCGGAAACTGCCCGCTCACTTTCTGCCACAGGTCCATAAATACCTTGCAGGGGTTCAAAATGGACGTGCCCACCCGCAAGGTACACTCAGCCTGTCCCCCCAACGCCCTGGCTCGGGCCAGGGCCTCCTCCGAATAGGCCACCAGAAAGCGGGCATCCCGGCGAACAGACTCCCCCGCCGGCGTCAAAACTACACCATGGTTCGTACGCTCCAGCAGATGCAGCCCCAAGTGCGCTTCCAATTGATTCATCTGCTTCATCACCGCAGTGGCGGAAATAAACAGTTTTTCCGCCGCTTTGGAAAAACTGCCACACTCGGCCACACACAAAAAGGCCTTGAGTTGTGGATGGTACATTCCGTCGCCTCCTTGGCTTAAACCAGTGGTTAATGCTATCTTAACGATTTCCCTCTTCCCTGTCAAGCCGCTCCGTTCTAAAATAAAGCTGCCGCAAGCGTCGGCCGCAGCAGCTTTTGCCACGCAGAACTCAACACAGGAGGTACGGTCCATGGAAGCAGAAAACATCAGCATCTTCTCCACCGGCGAAAAAACGAAGCGTTCGCCCAATACCTTGTGGGGCAAAGTTATTTGAACATGCTCACAACAGAAGGCGTGCCCATCGGCAACGTGACCTTCGCACCGGGCTGCCGCAACAACTGGCATATCCACCACAAGGGCGGTCAAATTCTGCTGGTCACTGCGGGACGCGGCTATTACCAGCAGTGGGGCTGTCCGCCCCGGGAACTGCATCCCGGTGATGTGGTGCAGATCCCTCCTGAGGTAAAACACTGGCACGGCGCCGCGTCGGACAGCTGGTTTGCCCATCTGGCGCTGGAGTTGCCCGCAGAGGGTGCCTCCAGCGAATGGTTGGAGCCGGTCTCCGATACAGATTACTGCACATCGCCCTGACCAATTAAATTTCAGAAAGGACATACAAAAATGGAAAAAATAGCAGCAGGCCGAGATGCCTTGGGCGCTTTCGCCCCCAAATTTGCTGAACTAGACGATGATGCGCTCTTTGGCCAAGTGTGGAGCCGGGAAGCGCAGCTTTCCGCAGTATCCATAGACATAGCCGCTCATCTATATCTCCTCTCTTTCTTCATTTGGCCCAAGCAAGACTCATTCCTCAGCGCTCATCGGTGCAGATATTCCGTAAATTCCTGCAGGCGTTGATTGGCGCGGTCTGCCTTCCACACGGCGAGGATTGCGGCGCACTCCTGCTCGCCCCGCAGCGGAACACACACAATGCCTTCCGTGTGATACAGTTTTCGGGTGATATAGGTCGGCATAACTGAGATCCCCTCCTCTGCGGCGACCATCATCAAAATGCTGTCGATGTCGTCCGTGTAATAAACGATATTCGGTTCATACCCCGCCTCCTGATAGAGGCGGATATAGCTGTCGTCGCAAATGGTACCCGACGGCGTCAGGTATATGAACTTTTCCTCCTTCAGGTCTTCCCGGCGCAGAAACGAACGGTACACAAACGGGTGGGCGTTGTAGAGCACCACATCCAGCGAGGAGTGCTCCACCTCCGCATATTCGATTTGGGGCATGGCCATAATCGGGTCGTGATCCCAGGTGAAGATAATATCCAGCGCGCCGGACAGCAGCGCCTCGGTCAGTTCCTTACTATTGTGGCGGCAGCAGGAAAGGAACACATTAGGGTAATCCCGGTGATAGCGCCGCAGCATCGCGGCCAAGCTGCTGCGCTCGTAGCCCTTGGTATATCCGATGCGCAGCGAACCGCCGACGCTGCTGGACACAATGGACAGCTTCGCAATGGCGCCGTACATCCGCTCCAAAATCGCTTTGGCGTCCGTGAGCAGCATGGCCCCTTCGTCGGTCAGCTGAATGGGCCGCTTGGTGCGGTCAAACAGCGTGGTATTCAGAATTTCCTCCAGGTTTTGAATTTGCTGCGTGACCGCCGTCTGCGACACGTAGTGCTTCTGCGCTGCTTTGGTAAAGCTGTGCAGCTCCGCCACGCTGACAAAATATTCCAACTGGGTCGTATTCATGGGATCCTCCCCCGCATTATAAGATAACGCAATTATAACATGGGATTATCCTATTATCAATTCCCGGCCTTTTGTGGTACAATCAGAAACTGCAATAGAGGGAGGTACAAACCATGAAACGAGATCAATTGCGTTCCAGACTTGGATTTATCCTGCTTTCCGCGGGCTGCGCCATCGGTATCGGAAACGTATGGAAATTTCCGTACATGGCCGGTCAGGGCGGGGGCGGCACGTTTGTGCTTTTTTATATCATATTCCTGATTATTCTCGGCCTGCCGATTCTGAGCATGGAATTCGCCGTGGGCCGCGCCAGCCAGAAAAGCCCCGTGCGGGCTTACCAGGCCCTGGAAAAGCCCGGGCAGAAATGGCATATTCACGGCTATATCACGCTGATTGGCTGCTATCTTCTGATGATGTTCTACACCACGGTCGCCGGCTGGATGCTGCACTATTTTTACCTGACCGCCATCGGCCGATTTGAGGGGCTGGACGCCGCCGCGGTGGAAGGGGTCTTTGCAGACGTGCTTGCCAATCCCGGCGTGATGACGTTCTGGATGGTCGTGGTGGTCGTGATCGGTATTTTGGTCTGCGTCAGGGGCCTGCAAAGCGGCTTGGAACGGATCACCAAGATCATGATGCTGGCGTTGCTGGCCATCATGGTAATCCTGGCGATCAACAGTTTCTTCCTGCCCGGCGCCAAGGAAGGGCTTTCCTTCTATCTGCTGCCAGACTTTGCACGGATGCAGGAAGTCGGTGTGATCAGTACGCTGGTGAGCGCTATGAATCAGGCCTTTTTCACACTGAGTCTCGGTATCGGCGCCATGGCGATCTTCGGCAGTTATATCGGCAAAGAACACTCTCTTCTGGGCGAATCCGCCCGGGTGGTCGTGCTGGACACCTTTGTCGCCATCACCGCAGGACTGATCATTTTCCCGGCCTGCTTCACCTATCACGTAGATCAAACCTCCGGCCCCAACCTGATTTTTATCACGCTGCCCAATATTTTTGCCAATATGTTCATGGGCCGTTTCTGGGGGAGCCTGTTTTTCCTGTTCATGGCCTTTGCCGCCCTGTCCACCGTATTTGCCGTGTTTGAAAACATCATCTGCTGCGGCATGGAACTGACCGGCTGCAGCCGCCGCAAATCGGGCCTTGTCAACCTGGTGCTGATCATTCTCCTGTCGATGCCCTGCGTGCTGGGCTACAATCTGTGGAGCTGGGGCGGTTTCGCCGTATTCGGCGGCACCATTATGGATCTGGAGGATTTCCTCGTCAGCAACCTGTTCCTGCCCCTGGGCTCACTGGTGTATCTGCTGTTCTGCGTCAGCCGTTACGGCTGGGGATGGGACAAGTTCCGAAAAGAAGCCAACACTGGAACGGGCCTGAAAATGCCGGATTGGGCACGGCCTTACCTCACCTACATCCTGCCGGTGATCGTGCTGTTTATCTTCTTCTTCGGCCTGTACGACAAATTCCTGGCCTGAGCGGCAGCGCCGGCACATGCTGGTATGGATAAAACAACCTCGGTGTATGGAATTACACCGAGGTTGTTTTCACTTTTGCGGCGCGCTTTATCCCAGCGCCACGTCCAGAAGCATCATCAGCGCAAAGCCCAGCGCCGCGCCGATGGTGCCTACATTGGAATGATCGCCCGCTTGGGCCTCTGGGATCAGTTCTTCAACGACCACATAGATCATGGCGCCGGCGGCAAAGGCGAGGATATACGGGAGGATCGGCGTGACCCAAGCCGTGAGGAGGATGGTGGCCGCTGCCCCCAACGGTTCCACCACCCCGGATAAAAAGCCATACCCAAAGGCTTTGCGCCGGCTCAACCCGGCCCCCACCAGAGGCATGGAAATGACAGCTCCCTCCGGAAAGTTCTGAATGGCGACACCGAGGACCAGTGCAAACGCCGCAGCGGCGCTGATAGCGCCGCCCGACAGCATGCCGGCCAGCACCACGCCCACGGCCATCCCCTCCGGGATATTATGCAGCGTGACCGCCAGCATCAACATAGAGGACTTGCCAAGGCCACAGGCCTTTCCTTCCGGGCGCTCCGTATCCAGGTGGAGGTGGGGCACAAAGGTATCCAGCAGGAGGAGAAACGCCACGCCGCTCAGGAAACCGGCCACGGCCGGCACCCACGCGGCGACGCCGGACGCTTCGGCCATGTCGATGGCCGGGATCAGCAGCGACCATACGGAGGCCGCAATCATCACGCCGGCGGCGAAGCCCAATAAGGTTTTCTGGACCGCTGGCCGAAGCTCCCGCTTTAGGAAAAACACGGTGCCCGCTCCCAGTGTAGTGCCCAGCAGCGGAAGCAGAAGCCCGGCCAGCAGTTTCCCTGTATCGCTCAGCAGCAGTTCACCGATCAAGCGCGCTGTCCTCCTGCGCCTGTGCGATCTGGGTC
The DNA here is from genome assembly GCA_020555605.1 of bacterium 210917-SL.2.15. GTDB lineage: Bacteria > Bacillota > Clostridia > Oscillospirales > Oscillospiraceae > Pseudoscillospira. The sequence continues at coordinate 101,309 of JAJCJC010000001.1, forward strand.
AGGTATTCGTCCGCATAATAGGCCGCCGTGGCGCCGTCGCCCACAGCGGTGACCACCTGCCGGAAAGCCTTTGTGCGCACATCGCCCACGGCATACACGCCGGGCAGGCTGGTCCGGGTGGACTCGTCGGCAACGATATATCCGGCACCGTCCAGTTCCAGCTGGCCTTTGACCAATTCCGACGCCGGCTCCCGGCCGATGCACACAAACAGACCGTCGCAGGGGATCTCCGTTTCCTCGCCGGTATGGATATTGCGCACCTTCACGCTGGTCAGCTTGTCCTCATGGAGCAATTCGCTCACCGTGCTGTTCCAACAAAACGAAATATTTTCGGCCTTCATCAGCGGTTCGTGGTAGATCTTCGTGGCGCGCAGAGTATCGCGCCGGTGCACAACGAATACCTTCTCGCAGATGCGCGAGAGCAAGATGGCATCTGCTGCTGCGGTGTTGCCGCCGCCGACGATTACCACCGTCTTGCCCCGGTAAAACATGCCGTCGCAGGAAGCGCAGTAGCTGATGCCCTTGCCAATCAGTTCCTTTTCCCCCGCAACGCCCAGCGCCCGGGGCGTCGCTCCGGTAGCGAGGATCACGGTGCGCCCATACAGCGTCCCGACGGCGGTTTCGATCTCCTTCACCGCACCGCTCAGCCGGACGGCACGTACCTCAGCCATCTTCGTCTGTGCGCCGAACCGCTCTGCGCCGCGGAGCATTTTCTCGCCCAGGGAAAACCCGTCGATCCCGTCCTCAAAGCCCGGATAGTTGTCGATCTGGTCGGTCAGCGCCATCTGTCCGCCGGCCGAGAGTTTTTCCAAAATCAACGTATCCAACCCGGCCCGGGCGCCGTACAGCGCGGCGGTGTACCCACCGGGACCGCCGCCGACAATAATCATATCGTAAACATGTTCCATTGAAATACCTCCTTTGTTTTCATTCTGCTTGTGTGTTTGCGTCCTGTTGCGCCGCATTTCCCGGGTCGCATCGCCAAAGGCGCATGCACCAGAACCGCAGCGTTGTGCTCTGTCTTTTAGTATACCCCTGCAAAGCAGCTTTTTTCCGGTGGGGCGCGCTCACGCCCAGTCCATACCGCAGGGCAGCGTCTGTTCCGCAGCAGCCCGCTCTTCTTTGACCGATGCGTATAACCGGTAGCCGCCGGAGAAATTGAAGCAGGTGAAGCCCCGATGTGCCAAAATGCGGCAGGCAAGATAGCTGCGCAGGCCGCTTTGGCACATGATATAAACCGGCCGGCTGACAACCAATTCATTCAGACGTCCCCGCAACTCATCCAGCGGGATATTGACAAAACCACTGGCATGCCCGCTGCTGTATTCTTCTGCGGTGCGGACATCCAACAGCGTAACGCTGCCATCCCTGGGAAGGGCGTCGATCGCGTCCCAGTGGAACTGCCGCAACAGCCCGCCGGCCAGATTTTCCATCATAAAACCGGCCATGTTCACCGGGTCCTTGGCCGACGAGTAGGGCGGCGCGTACGCCAGATCCAGTTCACTCAGTTCCGGCCCAGTCATGCCGGCGTGGATGGCGGCAGCCAGCACATCGATACGCTTATCCGCCCCTTCCCGGCCCACAATCTGCGCGCCCAGCAAACGGAAAGTCCCTGTTTCAAAAATGACTTTGATTGTCATCGTCCGGCCGCCGGGATAATAACCCGCATGGCTGGACGGCGACAGGTACACTTTATCACAGCAGATACCCGCTTCCCGCGCCGTTTGTTCGTTGATACCCGTCGCCGCAGCAGTCAGGTCAAACAACTTGAGTACAAAAGAACCCTGCGCGCCCCGGTAAACACAGTTGCCACCGCAAATATTGTCTGCCGCGATGCGCCCCTGTTTATTGGCCGGGCCGGCCAGGGACAGCAGCGTTTTCTGCCCGGTGACCGTATGCCGGATCTCCACCGCGTCGCCCACGGCGTAAATATCCTTGGCCGAGGTCTCCATGCGCTCGTTGACCACGATGCTGCCCTTTCGGCCCAGCGCCAGCCCGGCCTCCCGGGCCAACCGGGTATCCGGCGTCACGCCGATGGCCAGCACCACCATGTCGGCCTGCAGGGAAGGTTCTCCCTGCAAAAGCACCTGCACGCCGCCGCATCCCTCCCGGAACCCGGTCACAGAATGCCCGAGCATCAGCCGGATGCCCTTGCAGCGCATTTTGGCATGAATAAAGCTGGCCATCTCAGGATCCAACGGATTGAGCAGCTGCGCCGGGCGCTGAACGACGGTCACATCGATGCCCAACTCCCGCAGGTTTTCCGCCAGCTCCAGGCTGATAAATCCACCGCCCGCCAAAATGGCGGAGCGCGGCTTCTCCCGCTCCACAAAAGCGCGAATGCGCAGCGTATCCTCCACGGTGCGCAATGTGAACACCCGCTCCGCTTCCACGCCGGGCATCTCAGGCTGCGTGGGCTGCGCCCCTGGTGAGAGCAGCAGCTTGTCGTAATGTTCTTCAAACACGGTGCCGGTATCCAAATTCTGCACACGAACGGCTTTCCGTTCCGGATAAATCGCGGTGACTTCGTGGCGCACCCGCACGTCAATGCCGAAGCGCGCACGAAAACGCTCTGGCGTTTGCAGCGTTAGCTCCGCCGGATCGGTAATTACACCACCGATATAATAGGGCAGGCCGCAATTGGCATAGGACACATATCCTGTTCGCTCAAACACCACAATCTCCGCATATTCATTCAGGCGGCGGATGCGAGCCGCCGCAGTGGCCCCGCCCGCCACGCCGCCAACAATAACAACCTTCATGGGTTTCCTCCTTCCAAATCCCTGCGCTGTCCGGGCGTGTTTTCTCTTCCGATCGCCAGCTCCTTTCAGGCACCGCATCGTCGCGGACGCAGGCTTTGAAAAAACGGTGCCGTTTCTTCCGGCTCTTTCTGCGCTTCATCTCCTATTGTAATTATAACAGATATTGTCCGACAATACCATGCTTTTCTGTTCGCTTCGCCGCATTTCCCCTCTGCAGCGCAACAATGCCGCGTAAGTTTTCAGGGCCAGCGGAAGTTTTTTCGCCCGCGCAGCGCTTTCAGGCGGCGGCGTCCACCGCGCCTCAACAATTCTCCTGTTCCCACCACCGCAGAAACGACAGCTGATCGGGCGTGTGAAACCAATGTTCGCCTTCCTCCATAACCGTAAGGCTGGCGGCATGGCTCCGGACAAACGCATCCACAGTCCCGCGAGAAACCACGGTATCCCGCCCGGCATACAAAAGGGAGATCGGACAGCGCCAGCGGAGGATGGGATGTTCCCGCACATAACACAGATACCGCCAGGAAAGTGCATCCCCCCATTCCGAAGGGATCTCTCCGCGCGCCTGCAGTTGTTCCTCAGATACGCCCTGAGCCTTCATCCTGTCCAGAATTAGACGCTCCATATCCAAAACCGGGGACACCAGCAGGGCGCGGGCCGGCTCGTCCAAAAACAGCAGCGCAAAATAAGCCCCAATGCTGTTGGCCCGCACTGAAACCGTTTCCCAGTGCCGGGCGGCATATGTGGCCGCAGCGCGCAGATCCGGTTCTGCCTCCCAGGGTGTAAGCGGCGCAGGTTCCGCTTTGCGCACCCCATGGCCGCTCAGGTCCACCGCCAGCACCTGCGCGCCCCGTGGGCAGACGATGTCTGCAAACGCTGCCGCTTCCTCTTTGCAGCCGTATTGACCATGTACAAACAGCCACACCTTTGCAGCAGGCGCCCCGTATAAAACGGCCGGAACGGTGCCAATGGAAAAATGCACGCCTTCTTCAAGCGCCGCCCTCTCTGTTTTCCGCTTCAAAATCTGCTCCTTTCCCATTGCCCAGTACTCCTTTCCTCAGCGGATCACAAAATCCGCATCCTCGCAGTAATATATCGCTACGGCTTTTACATCCTCCAGCTTTGCCCCCTGTTCACTTTCCTGCATCTTCCGGATCACATTGAAAATGGAACTGACGCTGATATAGGCACTGTAGATATCGTTGACCGCTTCTCCGAACGCGCCCTCTTCAAACAGGGCAAAAAGTGCGCGGTGCAGCGGCCAGTAGTCCGCGATCTGATTTTTCCATACGGTGACCGCCGGCGTATCGCCCACCTGGATGTTCAGATCCTCAGCAAACGTGATTTAATCATATGCATTTTCCGCGCAGATCTCCGGCAGGAAGGAATAGCACTCCGCTGCCAGCGTAGCATCGCCCAGCTCCTGCGCCAGACGCTCCGGCAGCGCGTCATAGTATGCCTCGTCAAAGGGAATAAACAGATAAGCCTCGTCCTGGAATTCCTCGCGGTGATAGCGCTCTGCGCCGAAATGCTGCAGCGCATAATCGTCGATATCCGAGGGGAAATAGGGCGCCTCGCCGCCGTAATAGTAGCGTGCAAACGCTTCGCCGGCATCATTGAAATAGACTCGCAGCAGCTTTCCATCCAGTTCATCGCGAAGGAAGGGCCGCAGATCGGTGTGCTCTGGGTCCGCCTGAAGCCGGGTCACCACTTCCGGATACCGCTCTAAAAACACCTCATCCATCAGCTGATGCTCTATGCACCAGCGCAGATAAATGTCCAGGTGGTTGTAGGCCGTGATGTCCTCCACCGGCAGGTGCTTTTCGCGCAGACGTCCACATGGATGTCCGGCGACACCACCTCATGCAGCACTGTTTCAAAGGCCCCAAAGCACATTTCGATATGCTCTTCCACTGCCTTCATTTCCTCTTCACTGTACACTTCGGGCAACATCGCCTCACGCTCCTTTTCAATTCTGCAGAAGCGCAGGGCGGCGCTGTGGACGCCCCGCGTTCCCGCTGCAATTCCTTTTCATTCCTCCATCGCTTCATAGCTGATTTTCAAGGTGGTCCCCGGCAGCGATACGCCGGGGACGCGGGTAATCGGATGTTTATCCTCCGGCGAAAATCCGATGGTTTCGCCGTCCTGCAGCATCACATCGCATTCCAGCACATAGGACACCAGACTGGTGAGAAAATCGCGTACCTCGGAAGGCTGGGCATCGGCATCGAGCACTTCCATTTCCTCTTTTCCGAACACATCCATGCCGTAGGTATATAGCTGCACACGCCCCGTTCGGTGCGATACAGGCCAAACCAGATCCAGTTGAAAATGGGCAGTTCGTCCTCTTTCATTATTTCGGCAAAGCCCTGATAAAACCGCGGCTCAAATACGGTGCCGCTGGTGTATACGCCACTGGCGTATTTTTGTCTACAGCAACAGGCCATCACTTTGACAAACAGCTTGCCCCGCTCGAACAGGTCTGCATCCTTCCCCAGCACTGTCACCATAAGGCGCCCCTGGTGCGCCCTGGCTTCCTCCACCGCCTCCGGCCACATATAGTTGTTCTCAGCATTGGCCTCCGCTTCGTGGTCCGGCCCTGGGGCAGGCATCAGGCTGACGGCGACCATCATATCCTCCACGGAAAAGGCCATCACATCATCGTTGTTTTCCGGCTCCTCTTCCTCTTCTGCGGCAGCGTCTATGCCCCATTCCGCTTTCAGATCGCCGATCAGCTGTTCCTTGCTCCACACTGACCGCCGCAGCAGCACAAAGCCGACAAATGAACCGGCCCGGTCATTGGCATCCTCCTGCTGCGGCGCAGGCAACTCCCCTTCGCCCGCTTCCGGAGCTTCCGCACTCCAAATAGCATTTTCCACCACAGTGCCGTCCGGCTGCAGAAAAATCCGGAACTGCAGCCCGTTCTCTTCCAGGCGATAGAGCAGGCCGATCCGATGGTCCAAGCCAATTATCACTGTATCCAGCGTTCCGGTTTTGCCGTCCTCCCGCGTACGGGTCAGCCACTGCCCACTCTCCAGCCGGGCTTTCAGCTGCTCCAGCCAGGCGTGCTCCAGCTTGGAAAGCCCCGCTTCATTCATCAGAAACACCACTTCCACGCTTTGATCCCGGACCGGCATATGAAAACTGCAGTAGGGTGCATCCGCGATCCAATCCGTCGGCTGAAACAACTCCTTGACCCATTTCAAGCTCTCCGGATCGAGCACGATACAGGAGATTGCCTGCCGTTTGTCGTCCGCCTCTTTGTTGAAGCCGTTCTGCAGCGCCCGGTCGCAGTCCGGATCAATCCAATGATATTCCATTGCTTCCAATGACGCGCCCGCTTCGATCTCCCGGCCCAGCGTCCGGAATTCATGGTCGTCCGGCTCCAGTGCCAAGCCGCGCCGCACCGCTTCCAAAGCGCCCTCCCGGTTTCCAAGGTGGCTGTGCAGCTTTGCCGCCTGCAGCCAGATCCAGGGATAGTCCGGCTCTTCCCGCGTACCTGCTTCAGCGTACCGCCGCGCCTCCTCCAGCCGTCCGCAGTACATCAGCGCCACGGAATAGCGGTAATACCAAGCGCCGCAGCCCTGAGCGTTTTTCTCCGAAGCCGGCATCCATTGGGCCAGCTTCGCCAAAATATGCACGTCCTGCAAATCCGCTGCTTCGATCATATACCATTCCTCCATAGTTCACTGGATCTACTCCATTCAGTCGGCGCCGTACCGCAGCAGCGCAAAACGATACGCTTCCCGCAGCCAGCCCATCAATTCATCATCCAACTGCTCTTTCTCCGACACGATGACATGATGCGTCCAGCGGTTGGGATACGGTTCCGCAGCTGCGGTGATGCGCGGTGCGTCCAAACGGTGGGAAAGGCCGAAGGAGACGATCAGGAACACTTTCGGGCATCCCTTCATACGCCGCAAAGATACAAACGCATAGCCATAATGCGCCCGGAACGTAATCTGGGATTTGTGCACATTCAGCGTAGTATCCGGGCATTCCGCCAACACTTTTCCCCGCAGCGTCTCATAGAGCGGGAGCGCCCCCGGCATGGCGCGGAAAAACATCACTTCATCGGCTGTCATAAACATCCCCCTACAGAGGGTAGTATACCATGCAAACTGTTGCTGGGAAAGTTCTTTGGGGCATGACACCACTTTACCGAATGTGATATACTATCGGCAAAAGCGAAGGATGCAACGCCCCGGCGAAGGATTGTGCCACACAGCATCCTGCGCCGGCGTCACGATAAAATGATGCCGCTGCCCGGGACCGGACACATTATGATCTGCCGAATCCCCCGCATTGGCCTATATGGAGGAAAAGCATATGCTACGGGATACAATCGCCTATGGCGGACAAACGATACTTACGGTCTATCATGACAACGAAGAGCTGGACCTGCCGAAAAGGCGCTGGCGGGAACGAGAAAAAATCGGCCGCTATTGGCTGATCTTTGAAGAATGCGGCGGATGCCCGGCACAGGCGCCGCCGGAAAACGCATCGTGGACGGAGCAGGAATTGCTGTCCCATACGCATCCGCTCTGTCCGTGCGCATCGCACGAATTCTGCGCCGCGATGACACGATACCGCACAAGCGAAAAACCGAGCCATATTTTCCTGCCCGGCTTAAAAGGGTTCCGGATCGCACCGGACCAGTGGGAAGCCCTCTGCGCGTTTGTGAAGCGCCATGTCGGCATCGATCTGCTGCAGGTTCCCATGGCTTGCGGAGATACGTTCGTATTCCATTATGTTCAGCTGCAGTATCACGAAACAAAGGAAGGTTCCGTTCTGGTTGATACCGTGGGGTTTGACCGTATCGACATCCATTTTAAGCACGGCAAGGCTATATGCACATCCAAAACACAGCAGTTTGCTCCGGCAGAACGCACGAGCACAGAATTCGTTCCGGAAGTCGATTGGGATACGTTCGATATCTATGCCTACGAAAACCATACACTCTGGTTTTATGCGCACGACGTGTCCTTTTTCCGGTCGCTCAACATGGTCATGGAATGGGGTGGCGACCGGTCTGTCCCTCTGAAAAAAAGCGGCTACAACGCCCGCTATTCGAATACAGGGAACCAAGAGGTTCTAAAGGTCGGGGGCGGAAAAAAGAATCTGCGCATAGAACAGGAGCAGCAGCAAAGCCACCTTTTGCTATCCGTGCCAAAGGGCAAACAGGACTCTCTCCTGATCCAAAAAGGCGAGGAACACACGGTGTATGCATTTGCAAACAGGATGCTGAACCGCAACTGGGACGAGGTGTGTTTTTGGGATCCGTATCTCCTGGACGCCAAAGGCAAAGCGATGCTGGTGGACTGGATGCGGTTGCTGCGCGGAAGCCCAGCCAAGAACATCTACGCCATATATTACCGCAAAGCCGCGGATGAAAACACGATGACTCTTGCACAGGCAAAGCAGCTCCTGTCTGCGGACTGGCCGCTGTCGCAGCAGCTCCGCCGCAACCCCCGTTCCCTCCACCTCATAGGCCTGAACGAATATATCCACGACCGGCTTCTCCTCTGTCGTGAAGGGACCCGGTTCACGGGGCTTGCGTTGGGGACGTCGATCAACTCCCTTGATTCCAACTATTTCTGTATCCATCCGTTAACGCCGCTCTTTTCTCAAACGTGCTGGGAAACCTTCCAGCAGTTTATTTCACGGCATACGGCAGAAAGCGAGGTTTTGTGAGATGAACGAAGAAAAAGGGAACGATTGCCTGTTCAGCTTATGGAACTGCACGATCTCCCGCAGCCAAGCCCAAGAGGAACTGCGGCAGATTCTCGCCAGGAGAACGCCCCGCCGTCTGTTCCGTGACCTGCGCCGAACAAAAGAGCGCGGCAGCAAAACCGTTCCAACCGAAACCTTTCTCACTGCCTGCGCGCTCTTTTGCCGGGGGCGGAACAGCGAGGACGAAATTCTTTCAGCGCTTCGTGAAACACAGATGGAGCGCATGCTGCTGATCGGGTTCCGTATTTTCCTGCTGAACGAAACGAAAAAGAACCATTTCACCATAGCATGGACCGATCGCAGCTTTTCCAGCACATATAAATGGCTGTCTCGATTTGCCGGGATGTTTCACGATATGGAATACCGTGAATGGGCCTCCGTTGTCCGTCTTCTCCACCGCCTGTATCCGGATGAGATTTGGCAGCTGGCAAAAGAAGATCCCCATGATTGGATCCTCCTGAATTGGTTCGACACATTTGGGGACATGCCGCCGCTTGAGAAGGCTCTACAGCTTCTTGTGCCGGAACAAAGCCCAAGGCGCCAGGCATTGGCATTCTGGTGGCTCGCTTTTCCCCTTTCGCAACTGAAGCACAGCGATGAACAAGCGCATGCTGTTTTGTCCGCATTGGCCAAAGTACCCGCTGCCATTCTGGTTCCGCAGATCTATGGTTTCCTCCTGACGGAGCGCCGTGCTCCGCAGCCCTTCCGTGCGTATTTGCTGGATCCTTCCCACGTCATGCTGCTGCGGAGCGAACTGGAGCGGAAAAAGCTTTGTGATTTCCGCGAAGCATCCGCTGTCGCTTTATTGATCCGGGAAATGAAGCCTGGGCGCAAACAGAAAACGTTCTGGAAAATTCTCCTGTCCATAATAGAAGAAAAAATAAAGAACGGGGATTTCGACTATTGTGCGCAAAAGAGCCAGGCGTTCCTGTGCCTACTTCCGGAATGGGGCCTGGCACAGCTGAAAGAACATTTGCACAGCTGGAGCGAAACCAAGCTGCATACCCAGATAATCGATTTCATAGTGCGCCCGCAGCTGCACCAGCACGACAGTACGATACAAGCCACAATACAGGCCATTGCGATGCATTGCACGCAATAGACGTTATTTCCCCCGGATGATCGGGAAGAGAACTCTCGCATGCTCCATATACCTCTGCGCAAGATACGCCTTGATTCCCTCTCTGAGCATGATCGCCCCGGAAGCGCAGGCGGCGCGAAACGCCGCCCAGGATCCGTCCCGGCGCACCGTCCCGCCGGAGCCAGTCCCAAACGCTGCCATGGCAGATTTAAGGTGCGTAAAATCTCCCCCCAGCCAACAAGAGCGCCATCCCGCCAAACTGGAAACAATACGGTCGTTCCCGCCGCCGGCAGAAACCGGGACCGGCCCCCGGTGAAAAACCGGGGGCCGGTCCTTACTCCGCCGCTGCATCCCGCCTCTGGAGATACCGCAGGGAGAGAAACGCAAATACTACGGTATAAACCAATGCCGAGAGGACAAACGGCTTCAGATCCAGCTCCATCTGGGGGGTATTGGCCCGCATCCCCAGGCACAGCAGGGAGTACGGGAACGCATATCCCCACCCCTGGGCGGTGAACATCAGGCCCAGAATGCCGCCCACCAGGCCGAAGGCCACCGGCGGGGCAAAGGCACGGATCACCAGACTGAAAAAGAGCTGTACCGCGCAGACCGAGATGCCGCCCAACGCCCCGCAGAGCAGCCACTCCGGCAGCTCCGGCGGCACCGGACCGGAGATGCCCGCGATTTTCCCGCTGAGGAGGAACAAAACGCCGATGCACACCTGGGCCAACAGAGACACCACGGCGGCCAGAATCAGCTTGGCCCCGTACAGATCCCGTACCGGAACCGGCGCGGTGAGGAAGCTGTTCCAGTTGTGGTCGGTGTGCTCCAGCCGCCACTGCCAGGCGCAGAACACTCCCAGCAGAGCGGGTAGAAAGAACATGGAGGAGAACAGGGTATGCTGGCTCCACAGGCTGTACCAGCCGTTTTCCAGCGCCTCCAGATTGCCCAGATAGTTTCCGGTGCCCAGAATGGCCGGGAAAATGGGCAGCACCAGAAAGGCCAGCCATACCGGGGAGCGGCGGCACTTTTGCAGTTCCGACCTCAAGCAACGCAGCAGCATGTCTCACACCTCCTTCCGCACGAACAGGGTCCAGCCCACGATGAGAAATACCGCTGCCCAAAGGAATAGCAAGGCAACATCCGTGGGTTGGGGCCACTGCCAGTGAAACCGGGTCACCCGGGTGACCCGGTTCCAGTCCATGCCTACCAGGGACATGAGGCCGTAGTACCCCCAGGGCACGCACCGGATCAGAGCCGGAGGAAACAGCATGGAGAGGATGCCCAAAAAGCTTCCGGAAATGCCACACACCAGGGCGGCGGCCTGGTTGGCAAAGCGCAGGGACAGCCCCTGCTGAAGGGCGTAGGCCATCATGGACGCCGCCCAGGAGATCAGGGTAAACAGCCCAAACCGGCCCCAGGGAATCGCCCCCTGAAAGCCCTCCACGATGCCTACGGCCAGAAACAGCCCCGAGCGGATGACCAGTAGGGCCGCCAGCACCAAAGCGCCCCAGCCCAGCTTCGCGGCATAGATTCTGCCCGGCGACGCCATGGTCTCCAGCAGCTTCCAGGTACTGCCCTTGTGCTCCAGTTCACAGCTGCGGCTGGCCAGGGTGGCCACGCTGAGGGGCAGGACGATGGCGTCCACCATGGCCAGATTGTAGAGCAGGAGCATCCAGCCCCACTTCAGATCCTCGGCGTCCTGCCGGGTAAAAAATGCCCCCATCCAGACAAGTTCCACCGCCAGTACAGCGGCGCACACCAGGACGATCCTCCGGCGGCGGCATTTGTAAAATTCCAGTCTCAGCAGTTTCACAGGCTCACCGCCTTTCCCGTCAGCTCGAGGAAGATGTCCTCCAGACTCTTCTGCCGCTCCTCCAGCCGCACCACACCCAAGCAGTTGTCCGCCAGGAAGCGGGTAAGCTGGGCGGCGCTCTCGTCGGAGAGGATGGGCAGGATCAGATGGCCCTCCTCTTCCTGACAGGGCACCGACGTCTCTGCCAGCAGATTGCGGGCCACCGCGTTATTGGTGGTCCGCAAGGCCAGGTGGTGACGGCTGCGGCCATGGAGCGCCTCCAGCATGTCCTGGAATACCAGCTCTCCCTCCCGGATGATGGCCACATGGTCGGCCATCTGGTCGATCTCGCTCAAAAGGTGGCTGGACACTACCACCGTCATGCCGAACCGGCCGGGTAAGTCACAGATCAGCTCCCGCATCTCCTGAATGCCTGCCGGGTCCAGACCGTTGGTGGGCTCGTCCAGAATGAGCAGCTTGGGGTACCCAAGCAAAGCCGCCGCCAGCCCCAGCCGCTGCTTCATGCCCAGAGAGTAATGGGCCACCTTTTTGCCACGCTGTCCGTCCAGCCGGACGATTTGCAGCACCTCCCGAATGTTTCGCCCGGGTACGCCCCGGAGGGTTTGGACGATGCGCAGGTTTTCCTCGCCGGTGAGGTGGCCGTAGTAGCTGGGGCTCTCAATGAGGCTCCCCACCTGCCGCAGCACCGACAGGCGGTTGTTACTGTCCATGCTCTTTCCCAGCACCCGGATGCTGCCCGCCGTGGGGCGCACCAGGCCCAGAATCATTTTCAGGGTGGTGGACTTTCCCGCTCCGTTGGGGCCCAGGAAGCCGTAGACGCTGCCCTCAGGCACTCTGAGATCCAGGTGAGCCACCCGCAGGGCGTTTCCGTATTGCTTGCACAGATTGTGCGTCTCGATGATGTTCATGGCGAGACCTCCTTGTGCTATAAATTATAGCGGTCCCGCCTTACACGCCCATGAAGCCTGCCTTACGATTGCCTTACTTCTTTTTCAAAGACTGGACGGAGCAGAAAGAGCGGCTATAATGGAAATAGCTGAACATAAAGGAGGCCAACCACATGGCCTATCGCATTTTAATTGTAGATGACGCGCCCGCCCTCCAGAACATGGTGAAGGAGATCCTGACCCAGGCGGGCTATGAGACGGACGCGGCGCTGTCCTGTGCCCAGGCGCTGGAGCGGTTTCGCGCTGCTGCCCCGGACGCGGTGCTGCTGGATGTGATGCTCCCGGACGGGGACGGGTTCTCCCTCTTTGGAAAACTCCGGGAAATCCGGGACGTGCCGGTGCTGTTCCTCTCCGCCCGGGATGAGGACGAGGCACGGCTCCGGGGATTGGGGCTAGGGGCGGACGACTATATCACCAAGCCCTTCCTGCCCCAAGAGCTGCTGCTCCGCCTGCGGGCGGTGCTGCGTCGGGTCTACCGGGAGGAAACCCACTCGGCGCGGCTGGGAGAGACCGAGATCGACTGGGGCAAGGGGACGGTTTGCCGGGGCGGCCAGGAGACTACCCTCACCGCCAAGGAGTTTGCCCTGCTCCGCAAGCTGTGGGAGGCCCGGGGAAACATCGTCACCATCGACGCTCTGTGCTCCGCTCTGTGGGACGGACCTCTGGTAGTCTATGAGAATACCCTCATGGTCCATATCCGACGCCTGCGAGAGAAGGTGGAGGCGGACCCCTCCCATCCGCAGTTTCTGCTGACAGTGCGGGGGCTGGGCTACCGGCTCCGACGGGAGGGTACGCCATGAAGCTGCGCAGTTTATTGAAAGGGGCCATGCTGGTGACGGTCTCGGCGCTCCTCATCGCCATCGTGACCCTGCTGGGGCTGGTTGCCTTTGTCTACTACAACTCAAACGGCGGCCGGGATTGGAGCACGCCCATGGAAAACCTCTCCGACACCCTGATCTGGGATGGAACGGCCTATTCCTTCGCCGAGAATGAGTTGCTGGAGGAAGACCGCTGGGCCATGCTGATGAACCATGAGGGACAGGTGGTGTGGTCCCTTCGCAAGCCGGACGATGTGCCGGAGCAGTATACCGTCTCCGATGTAGCCTCTTTTACCCGGTGGTATCTCAACGACTACCCGGTCCAGTGCTGGGTGAGGGAGGACGGACTGTTGGTGGTGGGCTCCCCCAAGGGGAGCGTGTGGAAGCACGATATTGCCATGAGCACCCAGGCCCTGCTCCAGACTCCCATCTGGTTCCTGGGCTTTTTCCTGTTGGCTTTGGGCAGTGTGCTGGGGCTTGCCTGGCTGGCGGTGGGTCGGTGGTTCCGGCAGGATCAGCAGGTGCGGGATGCTGCCCGGTCAAACTGGATCAACGGCGTTTCCCACGACATTCGCACACCTCTGTCGGTGGTTATGGGCTACGCCGCCCAACTGGAAGAGGCCCCGGGCCTGATGCCGGAGCACAGGCGCCAGGCCTTCGCCATCCGCGCCCAGAGCCAGGTCATCCGGGATCTGGTGAATGACCTGAACCTGACCATGCGTCTGGACTGCGAGATGCAAGCCCTGCGGAAAGAACCTCTCCAGCCCGCAGCCTTTCTGCGGCAAACGGCGGCGGACTTCCTCAACGGCGGCATGGATTCCGGCTTTGATTTTGAGCTGGAGTTTCCGGAAACGCCCCTGCCTGAAGTTGAGGCCGATCCCTTTCTGCTGCGGCGGGCGGTAAACAATCTGCTCACCAACTGTGTGCGGCACAACGCTCCCAGCTGCTCCATTTGTCTGGGGGCCAAGTCAGAGGGCCAGGAACTCATCCTATGGGTGGAGGGCGGAACTGTAGCGGGAACGGCGGCGCCGGATTCCTCCCAGCCATTGGAGCCGGACGGTGGGGCCGCCCACGGTACCGGACTCCGCCTGGTGGCTCAGATTGCCGCCGCCCATGGGGGCAAAGCGGAATTTCACAGCAGTACGCCCTATCGGTGTGAACTCCGGCTGCCGGTAAAAGGATAAACCTAAGTCATGAACCATGAAAAAGCACATCGGCAGAATGGCCAAAACGCCATCTACTGGATGTGCTTTTCTTCTTTATTTCTCATGGCTGCCGTCTTTGGGCCGCACGCAGGACTCGATGATGTCGGCAATCATCTCCAATGTCCCGTTCACCAGGTCGGCGATGGTATCCTAGTGCAGGTAAAAGGTGGAACGGTTCACGCCGGCCTGATGACAGATCTCCTTCACCGTGATATATTCCAAGTCCTTCTTCTCCAGCAGTGCGATGAGCGCCTCGTCCATCCGCAGGGCGGTATAGTAGTATTTGCTTTCGGACTTGTTCATCTGCCGCCCCCTCTCGTTTTACTCTGCAGCTTCGCTGATCTCCCGAGCCAGCCGCATAATCTCAAAGGCATATTTTTCCTTGCCGGACCGCAGAAGCTTTTTGTAGATGGGGTAGTTCGGGCCCACACCGACGATCCCCAGAATCCCCAGGAGGATCCCGCCGCCCGTCATCAGGACGCCGCCCCCTCCGATCACCTGCATGGAAAGGCACATCCCCAAGCCGAGGACCGGGGTCATCCCGATACCAAAACTATAGGCGAAGATGCTCGCCGTGCGCTCTGCTTTCCAATCCAGCTTTCTCAGTGCAACAACCTTAGAGGCATATTCGTTAGCAAT
Source organism: bacterium 210917-SL.2.15 (assembly GCA_020555605.1). Classification (GTDB taxonomy): domain Bacteria; phylum Bacillota; class Clostridia; order Oscillospirales; family Oscillospiraceae; genus Pseudoscillospira. The sequence continues at coordinate 116,310 of JAJCJC010000001.1, forward strand.
GGCTTCCGCAAAAATTTTATCCGTATTCACGGTGATATTTTCCTCTTATAATCGATTCTCTGCAGCTGCTGATATGATCATAGAGGATGCAAGGGCAAAAGAGAACGACCCCTTTAGCCCTTAGTGACGATTCAACCAATAATGGATTTTAGCCTGAGCGGAGAGACTCGCATTCCCAGCTTCTTGGCCTCTCAAATACCCCTCTTTATTTCCTGTTCGCCCTCCTTTTGATGCCCAACAGCCTGATGAAATCATCAAACAACGAGGTATCCATTGGCTCAAACATCAGCCATTTTCCATCATGTAAGGGTTTACCCACTAAAATTGTCATTTGCTCCGCGTTCGGTACCATATCAAGCACGACAGCCGCCTCCTCTATCAATCAGAATTATATTGTTATTCTGCCGTATGGGTATGAGTTTCACTATCAAATTCCTCTTATAGCGAGGCGGCTGTCGATCAAGCCTTTTGTGCTTCTTTATCCCGCAGAAGCATTTTCCCGAGGGGTATGCGTCTTACTTCTTTTCCACCGGGATCCAGATCTCGCAGTAGTAATCCTGATCCTGGGTGCCGTTCTCAAACTTGCTGGGATCGCTGTACAGTTCCACATTGATGCCTGCGGCGATCTTGTAGTCGGGGTTCGTGGGCAGCCACTGGGAGAAGATCTGCTGGTTCAGGCCCTGGAGAGCCTGGGGCATCTGGCCGGTGCAAGGGAACACCGCCCAGGTATGGGCCGGGATAGTGCGAGTGGTGAAGCCGTCAGGGATCTCCTTGGCGGGATCGTAGTTGTCGGCGATGAGATATTCAAACTCATTGCCGCCCATGCTCTCGTCCAGGTTGATGCCGTACATGCCGCACACCACCTTGCCGCCGCCTGTGCCGAAATGCTCGGCCCAGAACTTGGGAACCTGTGCGGCGGCATTCTCATACTTGAAGGTCTTTCCCCGGCAGAGCACCGTAAACGCCTCTTTTTTCATAATCTTGCAATCCATGTTTTGACCACCTTCCAATGTCACTTTGATCCGAAGCGGAGCAAAGGAACGGGCCGCGCCTCCGCTTTTTCGCAGTGCAGCAGGTGTGAGGCCATGGAAGCGGGTAAAGGCTTTGGTGAAGCTGTCCGGTGAATCGTAGCCGAACTCCAGCGCAATGTCGATGATTTTCCGGTCCGTCGTGAGGACCTCCAGCCCGGCGGCGGAGAGCCGGCGCTGACGGATGTAGTCGCCCACCGTCATGCCGCACAGCATGGCAAAGCCCTTTTGGAAGTAAAAGGGGGACAGGGCCGCCTGCTGTGCGATCTCCCGGATGGTCAACTCCTCCCGGAGATGTTCCTCGATATACTGGATCGCCTGTTGAATGCTTGTTACCCAATCCATTGGTCACACCGTCCTTCTGGATCCAGCATACCGGAAATTTTCGGCCCCTGCCCGATTTTCCGTGCTCATGTTTGTCCGGTATCGGGGCGGAGATCTATGGCGCTCATTTCAGTAATTCCTTGCACAGATCGTCCAGATACAACTGCTGCTGCCGCTTCAGATATCCGGGAACAAAGGGGCGCATCCACCAGTGCTTGCCTGTGACGGTCTCGGTGCAGGTCAGCCGGGTGCCGCCCTCGGCCGCCTCGAAGATGCCCTCCCAGGAGCCGGACATATTGCCGTTCTCCATGGTAAATGCCCAGAAGTGAGGCGGCTCACAGGCCGTGACCGTAAAATTGGTGGCGTAGCCGCTGTTGGTGTGCTCCACAAAATGAGCCCCATCCAGCACCTCCACCCGCGCAAGATCACTGCGCCAGGCGGTATGTGTGAGATCGGTCACCGTATGCCACACCCGCTCCATCGGGCAGGGAAAATGGACTGTCACTTTGGAAACCGCCATACGATCACCCCTCTTTCGGTTTCTTGTTCAGCTTCAGGCTGAGACCCTGGCGGTCCGCCGCCTGCTGAAGCAGCCCCACAGCGGCAAGGGCACGCTCCTTGATTGGTTGTCCGGCCAGTTCCGGCTGGCTGTTCAGAGCGGCCATCGCAGAGCGCAGATCCTCCAGGGGCAGGAGATAAACCGCCGTGTTAAAAAGCGTTTTGCGTCGGCCGTCGTTGTAATGGGCCAGAAATTCATCCAAAATCGCCCGTTTTTCCTCCAAGTGGGCCAGGTAAGCTTCCAGTCCCAGCTCCCGGGCCTGGGCAATATCCTGCTGCCGGTTCCGGTGAGGGACAAAGGAATCCCCATCGTCGAAGCCCTCGTATCGGGGACAGGGGTACTCCGGACACTCCCAGCAAAACTGAACTCCGCCGTGCTCCAGAGAGCATTTAGCAATGGCGCAGCTCTGGTTGCCCGCCCCGCCGCCGCAGCCGGGACAGTAGCCGCCCAGGCGCATGGAACACAGGGCGCAGTTAAGACCGCACAGTGAAAAACGGGTTTCCGTACGGGTAAAACCTTTCATGCCGTTTCCTTCCTTAGAGCCACAACGCCTGTTCTTCCCGGAATACCGGGGTTTTTCCATTGTCGTAAGGGTCGTAGCGGTTTTCGTTGCAACCAAATTCCTGTAAAAAGCAGATCTGTCCCGCCTTATTCCAGCGGATGAGGGAGAGGCCGTCAAAGCTCTGGACGGTATCGTTCGTCATGGCGCACCGAAAGGCCCACTCCACCACGGTTTGGTTCCCCCTGTGAAAATACTGCCGGATATCCCACCGCTCTACGGCGCCCCGGGTGTTCCACTCGTCAAACCATAGCTTGATCTTCCCGCTGCCGTGATACTCCGGCCCCCAACTCTCAATGTAGACGGCATCAGGCGCAAAAAGGTCCCCAATGCCCGTGTCCTGCTTGTCCAGCCACATGGAAAACCACTGCCGGATCTGTACCTCCCGGTGCATAAAAACTGCTGTGCTCATCTTCTCTCCTCCTTACGCTTCCCTGCGGTACTGCATCTCCCGCACCGGCATCCCGCCGATCTCGTCGTCCATATAGGTTCCATCAGGCTGGAACCCCATACGCTCGTAAAATGCTCTGGCCCGCTGATTGCTCTCCAGCACCCATAAAAACCGATTCCGGTAGCCCATCGGCTCCAGCTGTTCCACCACAGCGGAAAGCAGCAGCTTCCCGCAGCCTTTCCCCCAGCATTCCGCAAGGAGATAGAGCGAAATGATTGCTCCCCAACCAGACAGTTCTTACATTCTGCTGGTACAGCAGCTGGCGGTACCGATGATTTTCCCCTCATCCAGAAAAATTAGAGATTCCCGGCCTGACTGCTCCAGATAGGGGACCCACTTCCCCCTCGGAATGCTGTCCAGATACGCCTGCGGCAAGAGCCCCTGATAGGCCGCCCTCCAACTTTCCTCATATACCCGGCTGACAGAAAAAAGATCGTCACTGTCCCGCAGTTTTCTAATCTCCATAGCACCTTCTCCCTTCATGATTGCTTTATGGGGTGCCGGATGACGGTTTTCAGCCGCTCTGGTTTGCACCGTCGCACATCGCTCAAATAGATCTCATGGTGGAACCGGCCCACCCCAAAGTCCTCCTCGTAACCCTGGGCCTTGGCGTATTCCTCCATGGCGGCCACGGTGGCGGGCTCGTCGTCATAGGGGCCGATATGCATACACTGAACGCACAGGCCCTCCTCCCAGGGGAAGAACTCCACCGGGGAGAAGTCCTGCTGTTTCTTTTCCGTGGCCTGCCGGATGGCCCAGTCAAAGACCTCTTTCGTCACAAACTCCGGCAGACGGATGAGGGAGATCCACTGAAAATCCTCTTTATGGGCGTAGTCCACCCCATGAACACCCTCCTGCCCCCAAAGGCCTTCCAGGGGCGGCACCACATAGTCAAAATACCCCTCCAGCTTGTGCTTGCCCAGCTTGCTCATTTTGATGGTGAAGGCCACGGCATAGAGCATCCCCAGGGCCTGCTTGTAGGCGCCATCCTCCTCGTTGGGATCGCCATGGCCCCGCACTGCCAGGAAGTTCATAGCGGGCACGGTGATGATGTCCGGCGTTTTGGGCGGCAAATAGAATTCCTTATACTCTTTCTTGTAGTCAAAGGGCATGGTCATTTCCTTCGCTTTTTTGGGGGCTTACTTCTCAGCGCCTCGCAGGTGATTCGCACCAGCTCCGTCATCCGCTCCCGGTCCTCCACATCTTCCACCAGGAAGGAGTCCTTCGCCCCCTTATAGGGCGGAGCCTTGGGCAGGTTGGGGAACGCCGCTTCGCCCTGCGGGGTGAGCTTTATGAAAAACTGGTCGTCACAGATGACGGCAAAAAACACATCGTCGCAGTAAAGGCCGTATTCACCGAACATCTTCCGACTGCGGATGGCGCCGGCCTCCCGCAGCTGCTCGGCCACATAGTTCACAAAATCCGGATGAGACGCCATGTCAATCCCTCCCTCGGTAACGATCGGCCAATGTTTCAGTCAAATCCTCAAGCTGCTCCCGCAGTTCTTCCGGTTCCAGCAACTCCGCTTTGTCTCCGAAGGTCAGGACCCAGCCGAGCACGCTGTCCGCGTCCGGAAAGCCCCCGGTAAAGCGCAATCGGCCGTCCGGTTCCACAGTGAAGCGGTCCGCCCCGTACTCCTCCACCAGCCGCCAGCGGCAGGCCGGATCAAAGAGAACAGTGACCTGATATTTCACCGGAAAGACCCGCTCCGGCTCCAGATTGGGCAGGGGTGCGCAACGAGGGGTAAATGGTTCGTCGGTAGTGAGCTCCGTCATACGGTTCAATTTGAACAGGCGGAAATCCTTCCGCATCTGGCACCAGCCCCACACATACCATGCAGACCAGTGAAACACCAGATAGTAGGGCTCGACGGTGCGCACCGATTCCTCCTTGGGTGAGAAATAGGTAAAGCAGATGGTGCGGTGCTGCTCAATGGCCCCTTGGATCAGTTCGATCTTTGGCGGCAGGCTGGTCTTGTACCAGGAGGAGAGGTCAATGAGCATGTGGGCGCCGCCGGGCACCAGTCCGCCTGTCCCGGCGGACAGCTTCTCCATCAGCTGCGCATAGCGCCGGGTGCTGCTGACGCTGTCCAGGCTTCGAAGTCCCGCCAAGATGGCCTGCATCTCTGGATCGGTGAGCACCGTGCGGTCCACCCGATAGCCCTCCATAATGGAGATGCCGCCGTCTGCGCCCTGGGCGGTGGAGATGGGGATGCCCGCCCGGCACAGAGACTCAATGTCCCGCTGGATGGTCCGGCGGGACACCTCGAATTGCTCCGCCAGCTCCGGGGCGGTGACCTTCTCCCGCTGGAGCAGGATTGACAGAATTCCGATGAGCCGCTCCATCTTCATGAGCTGCACCGCCTTTCCTAGTTTTTTCTGTATTATACCATAGGAACACGACAACTGTCTGTCATGTTTGTAACGAACAAAAACGCAGAGCGCCCCTGCTGGAGCACTCTGCGTTGTGTGTATGGAATGGAAGGGGCAGACACACTCAAGACTTCGTTTCATAGGGCCAGGTGTTGATGCCGCCGAATTCGCAGATGTTGGTGTAACCCAGCTCCGCCAGTGTGGAGGAGGCGGTCTTGCTGCGGTTACCGCTGCGGCAGTAGACCAGGACTGTGGAATCCTTTTCGGGGATCACTTCAGCGGCAGTGTCCCCGTCGATGGTTCCCACCGGCAGTAGGACCGCACCGGGAATGTGACCGCTATCGTATTCGTCCTGCTCCCGGACATCCAGGATGATGACCTCTTCGGTGTCCATCATCTTCTTGGCTTCCTCCTGGGTGATCTGCTGATAGGCGTTGCCTGCTCCGCTTCCACCGCATCCGGTGAGCAGCAGCAAAAGAGCGAAACGCATGGGTAAGATTTGTTTCATCTGAGTACCTCCAAAAGTCTGGCGGCAAAGGCCATGTGGCCCTGCTCTGTGAAATAAACGCCGTCATAGGCGAGAGAAGGAAACAACAACGGAGGGAGCCAAAATGGGCAAGGGGAAAGAGGTTGAATTAGAAGAAAAGGTATCGTTGGTGGAGGAATATCTTTCTTGACGGCTGCGGATGCGGGAGGCGGCGCGGCGTGCGGGGGTGGGACACTCTACTATGGAGGTCTGGGGGAGTCGGTATCGCTCAGAGGGTGCGGCGGCACTGGGCGAAAACGGAAACCGGGACAAACGTGTGTACAGTGAGGAAGTAAAGAGTAAAGCAGTGGAAGAATACCTGTCCGGCCAGGGCAGCTCCATAGCGATCGCGGAAAAATATCAGTTGCGCTCAGGGAATCTGGTATTGGACTGGGTCAAGGTATATCATGATAAGGACTTCAAAAGAAAAGCAGGAGAAAACATCATGAGAAAAGGCCACACAATGGAAGAACGCCTGCAAGCAGTGCTGTCCTGTTTGGATGGCGGACATCGCCTCAGTGAAGTGGCGCAGGCGTACCAGGTGGAGCCCCAGACGCTGCGGATCTGGGTAAAAAAGTATGAGGAGATGGGGGCGGCAGGTCTGAAGGACCGGCGGGGCCGACGGTTGACGGATCAAAAGCCCCGGACAAAGGAGGAGGCGCTGCGGATCGAAAATGCCCGGCTGGAACGGGAAAACGATCTGCTGAAGATGAAGCTGTACCTGCGAAAAAAGTGAAGGAATTGGAGAGGGGGGATCGCTGAGGCAGTTTTTGCAGGAGCGGCAGTATGAAGCGGTGCGGAGACTATCCCACAGACTGAGATCCAGAACTGTATCATCCACCAGCTACGCAATTCCAGCAAGTATGTGTCCTACAAGGACCTGAAAGCCCTTATGGCCGGTCTGAAGGCCGTCTATGCCGCTGTAGACGAGCAGGCAGCCTTGGATGCCTTGGACACCTTTGGGGAGCACTGGGACAAGAAATACCCAAAAATCTCCCAGTCCTGGCGGGCCAATTGGGCCAATCTCAGCACCTACTTCAAGTACCCCCAGGAGGTGCGCAGACTGATCTACACCACCAACGCCATTGAGGGCTTTAACCGCCAACTCCGCAAGGTGACCAAAGCTAAATCTGTCTTTCCCAGCGATGACAGCCTGCTGAAAATGCTGTACCTGGCCATAATGGATATTACCAAAAAGTGGACTGGACGGCGGCAGGACTGGAGTATCATCCATGCCCAGATGGCCATCTACTTTGCCGAGCGCATGCCTGAGTAACACCGCCGGCACCGGATGTCAAGGGCAAGATGAACGGCTTCACCGCCCTTGACATCCAGCCCTACCGGCGTTATGTTGTTGACAAGGCGGCAGCCGGACAAACCTGCTGCCGCCGCAAATTCATTTTGCTCTATTTGAACCACAAATGGAGTTTACACAGAATTTTGGATTGACCCATTTGGCTTTCTGCATCTGCGAAGCCACTTATAGTATCCGCTTCGTGAAACGCCGTAAATGCTGCACAGCCCTGAGAAGGAGTGTCGGTCTGTTTGTCGTTGGATTTCAGAATACATCTCTTGAATTACTTTCTTTGGGCACCGCCCTCCTTTCGTTCGCTTTGTCGTTTTAAACGGGCTGCCTCGGCCTCCTTCTTCAATAGTTCCTGCTTCAGCAGCTCGATTTGGTACAGCAGTCGTTCCTCATATGTGAGCCCTTTGCGCCGTTTGCACCGTGATAGTGGATTGCCTGGCTTCTTCTTTGGTTCCAATCCCGCCTCTCCTTCTGACTGGTATTTCTTAACCCAATCACAAATGGCCTCGTGGCGTATTTCCGCCTCCCATGCTCGCAAAGCTTTCCCTAACAGCACCTCTTTTACAATCGCCAGTTTTTCTTCTTTTCCCCGTACGATATACCGTCGTGCCATAGGTTCTTCCCCCTTTTCTCCATATTAGCACAAAAAAGATGGTAGGCACTTTCGTGTCTACCATCTTTTTACCACTTCACTTTGTCTTGACCAGGCGGTCTTTTGCGTAACGTGATAGCTCACCGATGATCTTCACCGAATATGACGTGTCAGTTGCAACCGTTAAGCTTCCTCAACGCACTTGCATTGTTCGGGTCTGGAACTTTTGCCCCATGGTTCTGGTCTCAGTCTGCGGGAGCTTCCGACTCGTCTGCCTACACTTTCCTTATACATATTATAGGAAAAGTAGCATGACCTCGCGTTTTACGCTTACGTGCGGAAGGACACCCGTAAGTCCGTTACGCCTTCGGGTGTCCTCCATAAATGGGTCCTCTGGGGTCAGGGTCACATTCGTATCTGTGCCTTCTGTTTTTCACCTTCCTCTGTATACCCAGCGATTACTCCAACGTACTTTTGGTTCCAGTTTTGGTTACTGTCGCATCACTTGCGGTACAAGCTTTCAAAAGTCCATTGCTATTCTCGTTATTTATCCACTTCTATCCACTTGCATAACGGCGTGGATACACAAACCCAAGAATTTTCTATTGAAAAATCGTCTATATTAGAGCCTTTCAGAAGAATCCTATAGTTAATTAGCGATATAACGCCACAAGAAGGTCACGATCTGTCCTCTGCTGCAATCCGCATTGGGAGAAAAGGCAGAGTCACCGGTGCCGTTCGTAATGCCGTTTTCGACCGCCCACAAGACAGCCTCATAGTAATATGCATCCTTGTTCACATCTGTAAAGGGATTCTCCGTTTTCGCGTGAACGGAGTCTGCATAACGCCACAGGAAAGTCACCGTCTGCCCACGGGTAACCACAGCATTTGGAGAGAACGTGGAAGAAGTCGTGCCAGAGGTGATCCCTTTTTCCGCCGCCCACAAGACAGCCTTATAGTAGTATGCATTGCTGTCAATGTCAGTAAAGGAATTGACTGTGGAGGTTGGCTCAGGCTCACCAGCGGCTCTCCAAAGGAACGTCACCATCTCTCCACGAGTACAGATATTGTTGGGGGAGAAGGTGGTTTCTGTCGTTCCCTTTGTCAAGCCGTTTTGGACCGCCCACAGCACTGCATCAAAATAATAAGCGTTTTTTGCCACATCATCGAAACTTTTAATAGCGGTTTCTTCGTGCTTCTGACTGCTATCCTCATTCGGTTTTGCCACTGTACCGCCGCTTGTACCGCCGCTACTTGTACCGCCGCTACTTGTACCGCCGCTACTCGCACCGCCGCCGGTGGAAGTACTTTCCGCGGTAAAATGCTCCGGTAGGCTGCGTGTTACATTGCCAGCCTCATCCGTCAGCACAGTGTACCACTCATAGGTCACATCCTTGGTCAGCCCGATGGCTCTGACCGTCGCTGTCGTATCGCCCCTTACGGTCTTAGTGCCGGCCAGAGATGCACTGCCTGCTGCGAGGGTGATCCCGGTGGTCGTAAAGCTGCGCTCCGTGGTGGCCCCCAGATCCAGGGTAATGGCAAACTCATCCTTATTCTTCTGGTACAGGCCTTTTGTTGCCTTGTACTGACCTGAACCGTACAGGGAGAGGGTTTCGCCGGTCAGTGGGGAGTAAGTATTAAAGTACACCAAGTCATTTTCCAGGTCAAACTGCACCATACGCATGAATTCCTGTCCGCCGTAGGTCAGAGCGGTGTCCTCGCCCTGATAATCCTGCAGAACGCCGTAAAACTCCCGGTCTCCGTAAGGACGGATCAGGTCTGCACCGTCGATATGACCGCAGAATACCAGCTTGATGTTATCGTATTTCTCAATCACCTGAGTGCGCAGCGTTGCGTTTCCGGTAAAGCTGCCGCCAGCGTTGAAGTTGTGAGTCAGAATAAACACAGCATAGTCCGGATTATTCTTTACCTGTTGCTCAGCCCAGTTAATGTCATCCTTCTGCATATGGTAGCCGATGGACAAAAGCATGATCTTAGCGCCGCCGAATTCTCCCTTCATACAGATATTATTTGCCGTTCCGGAGGTCGTGATCGTCCAGTCAGTGCCGGCGGCGTTCTCTTCCAGTCGGGAGACCGGGAAATAGGTGTCGCGCAGGCGGTCCTCATTGGGCTTTCCGTCATAGCGATAATCATGATTTCCCAGAGCAAAAGTGTACGGGACGCCATTCTCCTCCAGGATCTTGTAGCCGTCGTCTGTAACTCTCCAGTTGTACTCATAGTTGAGGTTGGAGCGGTTCGAAATATCGCCGGTGTTAAAGGTGATAATGCCGTTCTTCTCTGCAAAGGTGTCCGCAATCCACTGGTATTGGTGGATAAACATCTCAGGATAGAACTGGGACATATACTGGGTATCGGAGTTCCAGAACATGGTGAAGTCGTACTGGCCTTCCTCCGGAATGAAGGAGGTCATATCCGCCGGCTCGCATCCCAGGCCGCGGAAAAACAGGACATACAGCAGACCGTCTTCGGAACGGTACTGCTTGCCCTCGATCTGCGCGTCAATGGATACCTTGCCGGAACCGGTGGTCGCACCCACTTCAACCCACTTTTTATCCGTCAGATCATAGGCGTAGGCGTGCACCTGGCGCTCGGACTCTCCCTGCCATGTCAGGTGATAGCTGTCCTTGGCTCTCTGCATCTCATCCAGAGTGATTCGGTAGATCTGATAGGGAGCCTCATCTGTTTTTGTCGTGGTAGTCTGTGCGCTCACAGCGCTGTAATCTACGGCAAGCGGATCGATTGCATCAGGTACATAGGCGTTGGTTCCGCCCTCGTAAACCGCCATATTGGTTTCATTCAACACAACGTTCTCGTTGGTATAGAACTGAACGGTCAGCTTTTCGCCCTGCTGTGCTCCAGTCTGAACCGTCAGCTGCTGGCCGCCGCTGACCACTTCGCTGCGCAGCTCCGGTGCTTCAGGCGCCTTTGTATCCTCCGTGACAAAGGCGATGACAGCAGTGGCTGTGCCGGTCGCAGAACGCGCCTGCAGCCTGACTTGCTGCTGACCGTGCCCTGTTACAGGCACCTCGACCCGAAAGAAACCGGCCTGAACCGCACCCAGGTCAAAGGTCTGATCGCCGACGATCGCTGTCAGTGCGGCATCCTGGCTGACCATACCGCTCACCGTCTGTTTGCCAGCCTGACAGGGACCGTTCTTGCCCGCTGCATCCGCAGTCAGGCTCAGGGTGTTGGCGCCCTGTTTCTCCGCTTCGCCCACTGTGACGGCATCGCCCAGATAGTTATCCGCACGGAACCGTTCCCACTGCGCGGTAGTGCGCTGACCTGCGATCTGTACCTCGTACAGCGTACCCTTGAACGCGCCGTTGAGATCTCCTGCATCTGTACCGGAATAGGCGCCAATCACCGTAGGCAGATCCGGATTCAGGAAGCTTGCGCTCTCAATAAATACGGTATCCTCCGAAGCGACTTCGCCGTCGATATAGGTCACCACGGTGAAGCCGTCGTAGGTGACCGTGACCAGATGGGGCGTGCCGTCTGCCGCAGGCAGAGCATTGACATAGTTGTACTTCTCCGCCTTATTGCTGCGCCACCACATGCATCCGTAATAGCTGCGCAGTTGGTTGTTCGCATTGACGCCCAGCAGATAGGTATTCTCGCCGGAGGGGTCGCCGGGATAGTACTTGGACACAATGGCCCGTTCCTGATAATTCATGTCGGCCAGATCCTTCTCAGTCAGGGAGACCACAGCACTGACGCTGATGTGGTCATAGTCGTCACCGACGCTGCCGTACTGGATCTTGCTGTTGGCAAAGGTGGCCGCCTGCTCACCGCCGCGTTCGGAAACCTTGAACGCGCCCGTCACGGTGCCGGTCTGCTTACCGGTGGAATCAGTACGCCGGTCACCGTTTCCGGCGGGCGCCGCGAAGTGCTCGACCAACTGATAATTGTCATTCCAGACATCTTCCTCGGCGTAAGAGGATGCCTTACCGCCAAAATAGACCCACAGGCCGGTAATTCCTTCCGCAGCAACCGCGGGCACCCGAACCCAGACCGTGCTGATGCCATTGGCGTTGTAATTTTCCACCTCACAGGGCAGCTCTTCACCGGCCGCAGTATAGAACTTCATGCTTTGGGAGGGCGCTTTGTCGATCTGCACCCGCACAGGCACATCGGAAAATTCCAGATCAGTGTCATTGCGCACGGTGACAGCGCGGCGCTCAACGGCAGTCTCGTCCAGCCACTTTCCGGCGGTTCCCGCTGCGATGCCGCTCTCCGCGCTGACCAGCGCGTCATAGTTGGTGATTTGTTTCTGCTGCTCATCGCTGAGGGTGTTGTACGCCGCTCTGGCCGCAGCCGTATTACCGCTGCCGATCAGCTTCTCCACGGCTCTCACTTCTTTGTCAATGCCAAAGCCTTCGATCATGGTGGGATTCATGGATTTTTTGATCTCGTAGACCGCTACGCTCAGGCGACCGCCGTCCACAGTGATGCCCGCAAAGGTCTGCACAGAGCCGGCGGATCTACCTGCCCGCTGGTCGCTGCGCGCAAACAGCGCGATATAGTTTTCCAGTTCCTCCGTCGTCATGCCGATTTGCTGGCTGATTTTCCGGCCGGAGGTGCCGGGCATCATGTAGATGGTGCCGTCGGGATCCACGCTGTATTCAAATCGTTTTCCGTTGACCATCTCGGTGTAGGCGGTCTTCCCGGTAACCTTCCCGTCTTTGACCGCATAAGTGCGCCCCAGAATATGATCGTGCCCCTGGATCACCAGGTCGATCTTCAGCTCGTCAATGATGGGCAGCAGCACTTCGCGCAGCCCCTGAATTTCTTCATCCTGCGCATGGGAGCCGGAGGTATAGGGTCCCTTATGGGTGTTCAGAATGATCCACTCGGCTCCATTTTCCCGCGCCAGCGCCACATCATCGCGCAGCCACGCCAGCTGCGTGTCGCTGATGCACTGATTGCCGTCTTCATTGGTATTGAGCACCGCGAAATGGACGTTTGCATAATCAAAGCTGTAATACCCTGTGTCGCCCACATTGAAATAATCGGTGAAACCGTCGGCATCATATTCGCCCGCTGCCGGAGCGATCAAAGTATTCATCAGCGTATCCTGGTTGAGATAGTAGAAATATTGCCAATCAGTGCGCTTTCCCCCAGTCATATCGCCGCCGTGGAGAATGAACGCAGCCTCCGGCACTGCCAATTGCGCCGCTTGCAGCGTGGATTGTGCAAGCGTCATGGCAGATATGTCACCGGCATCGGCATCAGAAAGGCTGATCAAGGAGAAGGCATCTTCCTGAGGGGCAGTGGTGAAACTACCCACCTCGGAAAAGGCCTGATTTGTTTTGCTTCCTACACGATAATAATAGGTGGTATTGGGCTCCAGACCGGTTGCCTTTGCCCGATACTGCATACCCATGGTACCTGCGGCCTTGGCAGGAAATTCCACGGGATCCTCCATGGATTTACTGGTGCTCAGCTGCACCACGCCGTCCGCATTTCTCTGATATTGCCAGCTGAAGGACATTTCCGTGGAAGCATCCCCATTTGGAGTCACAGCCACGCAGTTGACGCTGTCACTGCTGTAGCCAAACACCTTGGGCACCGGGTACCCCTCCTCAGACATTTTCCACTGGAGACTGAAGTTGTATCCGATGGCTTCGTAAGTGCTCTGCTCTTTCAGCTGCGCTGCGGTCTTACTGATCCCCTGCTGATCGCCGTCGTCCGTCACCTGTTGGCCGTTGACGGCGTAGGTATCCAGTGCCAGATTGTTTGCGTAGATGTTCTTCCCATAGGGATCGCTACCGGTAATGCGGTTGGCCTCTTTTTTCTGAACCCCCTCATTCACAGTGATTCCGCCGCCCAAAACTACGTCGCCCCGGAAGGTCATGCTGTTGGTATAGCCACAAATGCCGCCAATGCTAACTGCTGCTGGCGTTTCCAGCACTGTGATCTTTGCGTCGCTGATACAGTACTCAATGGTGCTGGTGCTGGCATAAGCCGCAATGCCGCCGGCCATGGGACCATAGCTACCTGTACGGGGGCCGCAGGTCAGCGTTCCAGTGAACACACTGCTGCTGATCGTGGCGCTCCACTGGCCGTCGTAGCCCAGCATACACACAAGACCGCCCGCCTTGGAGAGCTTGGGAACGTTCACTTCGCCGTCAATGACCCGGCAGCCGGACACCATAGCGCCCTCTTCCATCAGTCCTACGATGACCGCAGCGCCGGAATAGCCGTCGGAGCCGCTGTTGGCCTGGCTTGTGACCTTGGGATGATCAAACACCAGGTTCTGAATGGTGCCGGAAAGCGAGCGGACAAAACCTAGGCGGTACTGCTTTACCGATGCTGTGTTGGTGTCGTTGATCACCAAATTCTTAATAGCGTGGCCGTCGCCGTCCAGCACGCCGCTGAAGGACTCAATCATGGGGAAATCTTCTGTCAGTGTAATGTCGTCGGTCAGGACAAAACACTTGCCCTGCAGCCGTGGATCGTCCCGGTTCAGCCGCACGGCCGAATACAGCAGATCCTCGGCGTTTTTCAGCTGATAGGGGTCTGCGGAGGTGCCTGCGCCCGAAAGCCGGACCTGCGCAATCTCCCCCGCCGCGCGTGGGATCGGATAGCCATTCTCCCCCAGCTTCCAAGCAGCCTCCATATCCCAGCCGTACTGCTCCCAAGTACTCTCCTTCTTCAGTGCGTCGGTGGTAACGGTAATGCCGTCCTTGTCGCTTGGGCTGCTCACAGCAACGTTGTTGACGGTAATGCTGCTGTCGGCGATTTGGTAGTCGCTCGTTCGGAAATTCTGGGCATCGCCGTAAATGCGCCCCGCACGCATGTAGCCCTGTTCTTCATTCGCTGCGTCATAGGTAATGCTGCCGCCCAGTGCAGCGTTGCTGCGCAGAGTTGAGTAATTGGCGTAACCGCAGATGATACCGGTTCTGGGGTTTTTGCTGGAACCATTCACGATGATTTCCGCGTTTGCCGCACAGTATTCCAGCGTGCTGGTGTGGTTCTGTGCTGCAATGCCGCCGGCCATCGGCCCCCACGTCCCCGTCCTGGGTCCGCAGACCAGCTTCCCCTGGAAGCGGCAGCCGGTGACGGTAGCGGGATTATTCTGATCACGACCGCTCATGCCCACAATTCCGGCCACCTTGGGCACACCGGGGGCATTGACCTCGCTGTCCATGACACAGCAGCGGCTGATGACGGCGCCTTTGAGGTTTTCGCCCGCCACCACGGCAACTGCAGCGTATGGCGTTTGATCCGAGGCAGCGCTGGAAATGAACGCTTTCTCAAAATGCAAATTCGAAATGGTGCCGCCGTTCTTGCGGATAAAGGCAATCTGATAATCGCCAATGGAACCGGTCTTCTTGTCTTCGATCTTCAGATGGCGGATGGTATGATCCTGTCCATCGAAAGAACCTGTGAATTTGTCGATTGGGGTATAGGTCACGCCCTGCATGTCAATGTCATCAGTCAGAACATAGTGCGCCGCAGCATGGGATGTCTGATCCATATCCGCATTCATTTGTTCTGCCGCGTAAACCAGTGTTTCGGCAGTGCCGATCCGATAGGGATCTGCGGCAGTGCCTTTACCCTCCAGCGTCACGGTCTGCACTTCGGCATCACTTGTCTGAGACGCTGCACCGCCCTCGCCCGGCGTCGTACCTTGAGACTCCAAATCACCGTCTGCCGGCGTTGCATCGCTGCCCGTCTCCATTTGGGCGCTGTCCGCAGCACCGCTCTCCACAGGAACCTCCCCTGCTGCAAACGCAGTGGCAGGCAACAGCGAAAGCAGCATAGACAGCAGCAAAAGAATGGATATCAATCTATGTTTCATTGAAATACTCCTTTAAACTTTATGTTCGGAATAAACAGCGGCGCCGACAATGGCCGCTACCGGAACGGTCAGGATGGCGGCGGCAGTCCCGCAAAGCCCCTGCGCCAGCTCCACCGCCAGGTAATCCGAGCTGAGCATCTGATGCAGCTGCACTCCGTAGGAATAAAACACCAGCATGGTTGTCAGCGCCCCGCCGGTAAAGGCAAAAATCAGGGTATTGCTCATGGTGCCAATTATATCCCACCCCTTATTCATCCCTGCCGTAAAGAGACCGCCTGCCGTTGGACGCGCAGCAGCCTGCGCTACCTCCCGCAGCGCTGAAAGCATCGAGACCGCCACATCCATCACCGCGCCCAGCGAAGCGATCATGGTGGCTGCAAACAACAGCGTAGTGATCTTCAACCCGGTGTTCTGGGCAATGAGCAACAGCCCCTCTGCTGAATCGGTTTGAAAGCCGCTGATGTGCAGCATGCCGGAGAAGATCCCGAACAGAATGCAGGCGTCGATCTCACCGACCAGTGTGACCAGCATGCTAAGCAATCCCTGGATCGTCCCCCCCCCCTGAAGCAGGCCGATGGTGACCACCGTTGAAAGAATGACCACCGTAAAGCCCACCAGCACCGGAGAATGACCGCTGTAGAGCAGCGGCAGCGCCCACCGAACCACCAGCACCACTGTGAAGATCAGCGCTAGCGCCGCAAATCCCAAAAGATATGGGATAGAACCCACCACTTTCCTGTGCAACGTTTTATTTTACCACATTCTCTATTTGTCCGGACGGATGATCCTATGCCATCCGTCCGGCAAATTCTTTCTTTATGCTTCTTTCCATTGCAAAAAGCGGGAGAAGATCACCGCCATCTGCGCTCTGGTAGCACCGCTCAGGGGGCTGAGCGTCGTCTGGCTGGTCCCGTTGATCACACCGATGCCGACGCACCACTCCATAGCGCTGCGCGCCCAGCTGTCAGGCTGGTCCGCAAAGTGGGAAATCTTTCCCTTGGCAGTCACATCCAGACCCTGGAACTGTGCAAATCGATAGAGCATAGAGGCCAATTCCTGGCGGCTGAGAACGCGCTCCGGTGCAAACGCACCGGCTCCAACACCGTTGGTCAGACCATTGGCCTCCGCCCAGGCAACTGCGTCCGCATAATAGCTGCCCACAGGTACATCGTTGAAGCTGGCGGCTTTCTGTACTTCTGGTTCCCCGGCCAGGCGGTAGAGCATGGTCACCATCATGGCGCGGTTCGTGGGCTGCTGCGGGCTGAATTGATCGTTGCCGGTGCCGGACATCAATTTCCGGAATGCCATGTACTGCACGGCATCGTAGAACCAGTCCTGCTCATTTACGTCAGCAAACACCACAGGCGGTTCATCCTTGGGCTGCTCCGGCTTCACCGCAGACCCATTTCCGGAGCTGCTGCCACCAGAGCTGCTGCCACCGGAACTGCTGCCACCGGAACTGCTCTTCGTTTCAATCTGTGCCACAGTCACCGTTCCGGAGATCTCGTTGGCTACCAGGATCATAGCGTTGCCTGTAGGGCTGTCATCGGCAGATACAGTGCAGATGCCCTCTGCGCCCAAGTCGCCAGCTCGCGCCAGATCACCGCAGGTAAAGTCACGCACATTCAGATAATCTGCATAGGTCACATGGTTGAGATCGCTGATATCAAAGGCCATGATGCCGCCCATGCGTTCCAGCCCCACTATGGCATAGGTCTTGCCATTTGCTGTTACCATCGCCACGCTTTCGGGTTCCGGACCCTTCTTATTGCTGCGCTTGTCCAGCTCTCCGGCAGCGTCGTGACCGGAATTGAAATAGGCGGGGAAGTTCTTGGCGGAAATCTGTTCCAGATTGTCGCCGCTGTCGTAAACCTGCTTTAGCGTCTCTGCGTCCCATACAGAGAAGGAGCGGCCGCCCAGCAGATAGGTTTTCCCGTCTTCCAGGCCATCGGTAGCGTCCGTTTTCAGGTATTCGATCTTCTTTTCTGCCGCTGCACCGTCGCTGAGGGGCAGCTTGCCAGAGTCGATGTTCTTATAATCTCCCCACTCCCGGGCGTCACCCTCGTTGGCGGTGAGCAGATAATCCTTGCCGTTGATGGTCGCGCAGGCAATCCCGTCGGGCATATAGACACCGTACACAGATTCGTTGCGGATCGCAACGGCTCCGTCCGCATCCAGATCCAGCCCATTGCCTGACGCGCTGTGATCCTTAAAGCCCAGCCCCTTCACATAGACCCACGAATCGTTCGTGAGATCCAGCGCCGCCACGGCATTATTTTCCTGCAGTGTAACATAGGCAGTTTTGCTGTCCGCCGACACCGCAATGTACTCCGGTTCCAGATCTTCGGCGGGGGAAGCATCCTTCTTGAGCAGCACGCCGTCCGCAATCATCTTTTCCCGATCGAGATTCTCAAAGGTGACGGTCTGCGCTTCGGATTTGTCAAGATCCACCACGGTGACGGAGCCCTTGGGGTCGACGGCGTTCTCACCGTAGCCCTCCCGGGGCTCGCCTTCGTTGGCTGTCAGGATCTTACTGCCGTCCGGGGTAAAGGTCAGCATGTCCGGCTGTACGCCGGCGTCGAATTTCTGCACGAACGCTCCGTTATAGTCCAGCAGGACGATGGAGCCGTTTTCCCTGTAATCGCTGTTCTGCACCGCGATGGCCACCAGATCTCTCTGGGGATTCACATCCACGCTAGTGATATCCCCGGCGCTGAAGCCGTGGAGCTTGCCCATGAGCGCCACGTCGATCCGCTTGATCAGACCGGTGCGGCCGTTTTCGTCGATCTTTGCGATGTCCACTTTCTGGGTCTGACCGCTGACCAGGTACATGCAGTCATTTTCAGGGTTGAACTTGACGATCTCCGCTACGCCGCCATCCTCATCGGCTGTGCCGGTAGCATAGCTGTCCAGATATTGCAGCAGACCCGTTTCACTCTTGGTGTTCACATTCTCGGTAAAGTCGCGCTCTGCCTCAGAGCGGTTGATGGTGAAGGCGTCCACCACGGTCAGTTCGTTGTTGCTGATCCGGTAGGTGATAATGCGGAAGCTGTCATCGGTCACGTCTACCCGGGAGACATTGGGGGTTCTCTCCTGATTTTTGACCGCCGCATAGGGGAATTCCATGTTTTGGATGCTATAGTACTTGCTGCCCGAAGCGGAGTTGGCGGTCACATACAGCACGCCCTCCGGGTCGGTCACGGCGGTGGGGGCATTGCTGCTACCGTTGCCGTATTCATAGTTGTCCGCCGCCGTCACCGGAGTCAGCCCATCCATAATGTAACTGCGGACATAGACATGGTCATGACCCATCAACACTACATCAATGCCCAGCTCGTTGAACACCGGCACCAATCCATTCCGGCGGGCCAGAATATCCTGTTCTACCGCATGGCTGGCCACAGAGTAAATGGAGTGGTGGAAGGTGACCACCTTCCAGCGGATGTTCTGTCTTTCGGTGGCCCTGATGGCCTGTTCCATGAATGCTTTGTGTTCCGCCGTAGACAGATTATTGCTGTTGAGCACCATGAAAAGGGTGTTATGATAGACAAAGTAGTTGTCGCCGCCGGCATTGGAAATGCCCAGCGTCTCCGACTCGTTAGCCACATGGAAGTGATCGTTGTAGGCGCTGCTGGCGGTGTCGTGGTTGCCCACCACGGTGGCCACGGGCATGCCGTACAGCTCCTCATGCTCCAGATATCCGCTGTACTGCGTCTCGTCAGTGGCGGAATTGACCTGATCGCCCGCACTGAGGATGAAGTCCGTTCCTGCAAAATTCGCATCCGTGGCAATTCTGTTCAGCGTCTTGCCCCAGTTTTTTCCATCGTTAGTGCCATTGCCGGAGGCGCCGATCTGGGGATCGCCCACAAAGGCGAAGGTGAAGCCATCGCCGCCGCCGGTGGTAAAGGTGTGAATATCGGACAGGGTCGCACCATTCCTCATCTGGTAGGCATAGGTGGTGCTCTCCTCCAGATCGGTTGCGGTAGTCTGGTAGCTGTAGTAACCGGCCTTGGCCGCAGACGTGCCTTCCGCCTCAAACTGGCGGGCGGTGTCGGGCATTGTATCCGCCGTTACCTCGTCCGCCTTCGCCAGCAACAGGACGCCCTCGGTCTGTACGTTGGTGTACCATGTGAAGTTCATTTCGCTCTCATCGGCGCCCATGGCCAGATTGATACCAGACTGCTTCTCCGCCATGACCTCCGGCTCTTTTGCCGCAATCTCAAACTGGGGCATATAGAACCACACATCGGAGCTGCTCGACCGCCCTTGATGGATTTCCACGGCGAGGACGTTTTTGCCGCTCTGCAGATTCAGATCGGACAGATCATCCTTCGTAAAGGTCACCGTCTTGGGCGTAGAAGCGTTGGAGCCACCGTGCTGCAGATTCGCGGTGATTTCACTGTCATCATAGCCTGCCACCTTTCTGCCGTTAATGTATACGGTAGCCGCATCATCATACTGGAGTGTGCAGGTCAGGTATTTCATGTCCGCGTGATTGTCCACCGTGAAGCTGTGGCGGAAGAAGTAGGCATAGGCATCGGTTTCGCCATTACAGCCCGCCAGCAGGTTGTCTGCGGTATAGCCCTCTTCCAGTTCCTTTTCTCCCTTTTTGGAACCGAAGCTGCCGCTTGCAGTCTTCCATTGGGAATCGTTGTAATCCACTGCGGTCCAGCTGGTACGCTCATAGCC
Organism: bacterium 210917-SL.2.15; assembly: GCA_020555605.1. GTDB lineage: Bacteria > Bacillota > Clostridia > Oscillospirales > Oscillospiraceae > Pseudoscillospira. The sequence continues at coordinate 136,541 of JAJCJC010000001.1, forward strand.
CTCAGCAGATCTATCCCCTGCCGGATCAGTACTATTGTCCAGATAGGACCACGTCAGATCCGCACTTTGCGCCGCAGGCACTGCGGCCTCTTCTGCGACCGCAATTTCCGCTGCTGCTGCGTTTGTGTTCATCTCCGCAGCAGCAGCGGGCATCATACCGACCGTCAAAACAGCCAGCAGGCACCAGCTTACTGTGCGTTTCCATTTTTGTTTATACACAATATATTCCCCCTTGTCTTATATAAGTTAGAATACTGCGTTTTCCGTCTGCCTACAACCATCTCAAAGTTATACTCAAGTAAAATTTGCGCAAGCTCACGTTGCTGTCGTGAATCTGTATGATGCTTGGTTTAATACACCATAGGCAATGTCCGGCCAGGAACATAAGTTGTATTCCCGATTTTATATTCACGCACCATCTGCGGTGCGGTTCTTACTTCGTTTTGCATATCGTTCACCCTTTCAAATACAAAACCATTTCTTGCATCAAAAGAGGCAGAAAACGGACGGCTGCTGGCACAGCTCCACGAGAGTTTCACCCCGGCCCATGCTGATAGGTGCGGCGCACAATGCTTTGCGGGCGTTCAATGCGCGAGTATCTTTAACCCTGCCAGTGCTTCGTCGCCCAAAAACTGCCACGCTTGTTTTGCGGCCTGGTTCTGATCGCTCGCCTGTTTAGTAGGGGGCCCGTCCTGCGGACTTGCAACAGGGTCGTGGCGCACCGGCCGTATGGCTCGGCACAGACAGGAATGTATCCGTCTGCCTTATGCTGCGCCGGAGGCCTCCCACCGGGCTTTCTTTTTCAAAGTGCAGCCTCCAGCCCAGGGGAAACGGAAATAAGGAAAGGGTAAGCTGTTTCCGCTGCCGGGGCCGATTCGGTCAGTTCATGCTGACGATAGAATAGATGAGCTTGATTTTCAGTCGGTGCTTCATGTATTCGTCCACCCGCATACGGGGCTGGCAGTCGGGATGGTAGAGCGTCCTGGTACAGAGCTTGTTGATATAGCCCTCGTAGTACCGGAGTACGCTGTCCACGGCCTGGGCGGCACCGTCCCGGGCGGCATCGATCACCGAAAAAAGAGGAAGAAGCTCTTTTCCTTTGTATTTAGACTGCTTCATTCGCGTTAACCTCCCTTCGGCATAAGCGCCATCAATTTTATACGCAGGTCTTTCAGGGTGCTTGTCCTGTGGCGCTGTACTGCGTTGCGGGACATTCCCATCAGGCGGCCGATTTCTTCGTCAGTCAAATCCAGAACAAAGCGGAGAATCAAAATACTTTGCTCATCTTTTGTCAGACTGGCAAACGCTTCGGCTACAAGCTCGTTTTCGATATGTAGGTCATATCCATGCGAACTGAATATAAAGCTGTCGCTGGAATACCGATCTACGGTCGAGAGCTTGTCCCAATCAGCCGGGGAAACGGCATCCAGCGACACTTCACGGTCGCCGCGGCACTTCATTTCCCGCAGATAATCTATCGCCTCATGGTACAGAACCAGCTCGCAGTAGCGGTGAAACTGGCCCCATTCACCGTATTTGCGGGGGATCGCTTCCATCTTCTCACCCCCTTTCTGTGGGGGATGTGGTGGTTCTCTCCCTTTCCGCCAATAGAGCGAATGGAATCTCTCTGGCTACCCGCTAAACGCTTCCGTTTTTCATTTTTTTGAAATTTTTTTGCGCCGGAAAGCAGACCGCAGGAAATAACAAAATTCGCCCGGCAGGTCAAAGACCCACAGAGCGAAACAAAAAGCAATATGATCTTTTCCTACATGGTATAGTACATACTCATAGCCGCTTGTCCCCGATGGTGGGGACAAGCTAACCTGAGCCCTTCCCGAAAAAATAGACAATAAAAAGCGGGAAAAAACGGAATGAATCGCAGTAATAGGTAAAATCTTTCAGATCAGGCGGCAGAGGCATTACGCAGGCGCAGTTCAAAAGCGCACGGTGAGAGCCAGTCAATGGCAGAATGCGGGCGCAGCGTATTGTAAAAGGCCTCGATATAGGCGAAAATATCCGCTTGAGCAGCACGGCGGGAGCCATATTGGCGCAGGTGGATCCGTTCACATTTGAGGCAGCTGAAAAAGTTCTCCGCCACAGCGTTATCGTAGGGGTCGCCTTTGCGGGACATGCTTTGCCGGATGCCCAGCACGGCAAGCCGGCGCCGAAAGGCTTCCGCGGCATACTGGACGCCCCTGTCACTTTGGAAAATCAGGCCAGGGCTGGGCCGTTGGCAGCGTACGGCCATGTCCGACGCGGATAGGGACAACTGTGTGTCGATGCGGCTGGAAAAGGCGCAACCCACAACCTTCTTGGTGCATAAGTCTTTGACGGCAGCCAAATACAGCCAGCCCTTGCCGGTGGGAATATAGGTGATACCACCTACCCAGGCCTGATTCGGTTGTTCAAAAGAAAATTGACGCTTCAGCAGATTGGGCGCGATGGGATGGCTATGGCGGGAGTTCGTGGTGGCTTTGTAGGCTTTTTTGCGCATGGAGTGGATTCCGGCGGCTGTCCCGGTTCTGGCGGTCTGCCTGCCCTGCCTGCACACCCGCGGCCTTCAGCCAGCTGCGCAGGGTGTCGATGCAGATACCAAGTTCATTGGCAACCTCTGTGCTCGGACGGCCCTGTTCTGTCACCATCCGGATCGCTCCGCCCTTGAACGCCTCGTCGTACCGGGGCGGCGCTATCCTTTTTTTGCGTTTGTTTTCCATTTCCTTTGTCCCCTTTCCTTTCCATTATAACGAATGTTTTTTGTCCATCAATTCGGGAAAGGGGGCACATTGTTTGGTCCCCCGACCGATGATAAATCCGAACTTTCAATATCCTCAAAGGAAACCCTCGTTTCGCCCTCTTTGTAATTGAAAGTAATCAAAATATAATCGTCAAAGATGGTCACGGAATTTACGAAGCTGTCAATCAGTCGCCGCCGTTCTTCCAGCTTGGAAATATCCAGAGTACGGAAACGGCAAATCCAGTAGACTATATCCTCACGGGCCAGCATGGGCCGCTTCATTTCCTCTTGGATGATCTGCAACTCAACATCCTTTTTCCGTTCCTCCAACTCATCAAGGCGCTGCTTGGTGGAGGCGTTTATAATGCCCATCTGGATGGCGTTCAGCATATTGGTAATGCCTCGCTCCGTTTCCTCCAATTGCTTGCGGAGCGCCGGGAGTACGCTGCTCTCCTTGCTCTGTATCTCCATCACGGCATCGGAAATATACTCCACGAAACCATCATCCATCACTTTCGCCATGACAGCGTTGACAACAGCGTTTTCAATAGGCAGCTTTCGGACGCTCTTGTGCTTGGCGTTGCAGGTCTTGTGCTTCTTGGTATTCACGCAGCGGTAATAATGATATTTCCGGCCCTTGCTGGAACTTGTCCCGCTTTCGCCTACCATCATGGCCCCACAAGTCCCGCAAAACAGCTTTGTGGTCAAAAGATAGTCGTCCTCGGCCTTGTGACGGGCCGGGGCTTTCTTGTTTGTTTCAAGCCGCTGCTGTACCCGGTCAAAAAGGTCTTGGGGAACAATAGCGGGGATGCCACCGGGGGTGACGATATGACGGTAACTGTATTCCCCGATATACTTTCTGTTTTTCAACATACGGGCGATAAAGTTGAGGTCGATTTTCCGTCCCCTTACCGTGGTGACGCCGTTCTCCATCAGATAGTCCATGATTTCTTTCATGGTGGCCCCCTTGTCGTACCGGGTGAACGCCTCCAACACAACAGGGGCGGTGCAGGGGTCTATCTGGTAGTATTTGTCCTTGTCGATGGTAAAACCATAGGTGATAGTGCCGCCGTTGTATTTGCATTTCAAAGCGTTTTCCGTATGGCCCCGGATGACCTTTTCGGATAGCTCGGCGGAGTAGTATTCCGCCATGCCCTCCAGCATACTTTCCAGAATGATACCCTCCGGCCCATCGGAAATGTTCTCGGTGGCAGACAGCACCTTGACGCCATACTTGCGAAGCTGGGCCTTGTAGTGGGCGCTGTCGTAGCGGTTACGGGCGAAACGGTCTAACTTCCAGACGATGATAACATCAAACAGGCCCTTGGCGCTGTCCTTAATCATGCGCTGAAAATCCGGGCGGTGGTCTGTCTTGGCGGACAAGGCCCGGTCAATGTATGTCCTAAGAATGGTTATATCGTTCTTTTTGCAGTAGGCCGTACATTCCCGAAGCTGGCCCTCGATGCTCTCTTCCCGCTGGTTGTCGCTGGAATACCGGGCATAGATCACCGCTTTCATTCTGCCTGTCCCTCCTCCATGATACGGAACAGTGCCTCTTTCAGACGCTGATTTACAGGGGCTTGCGGGTCAAAGCACATTTCGATAAACTCCCGCATTTCTCGGCTCTGCTCCGTCTTTGCTTTCAATGCCTGTGGCTGGTAGTCGTATAGCTTCCCCTGTGGCTTGTCAGTGCGGCAATAGAGGTAATCCATCGACACATCAAAATAATCAGCGTACTTTACGAACACTTCCGGGGACGGCGTTGACTGGCCTGTTTCATAGCGATTTATCCGGGATTGCTGGACGCCTAAAATCTCCGCCATGTTTACCTGTGTCAACCGGACGCCCTCACGCAAGGCCCGCAGCCGTTTTCCAATCTGCTCCATAAAATATCCCACCTTTCAAAGTTAAAATATCACAAATAAGCATAATTGTAAATAGCATTTTAGATTTCCGTGTCAAAAACATGATGACGGTCTTTGATTGATATGATATAATTACTAAACTAAGTATCCATAATCGGAGATGCTCTATGAAAGATAAAAGAAAAGGTAAATTAGATAAGCATTTTCATATTATCATTGAAGATAAGAAAGTTCCTATCCTGTCCTATAAAATAAGTGGACAAGGAGAAAGACGCATCCTTTCTGTAAAGACAATGATAAAAAGCGAGATTATCCCAAGGCTTATTGGAAGACCCACAAAGGTATCAATCAGCACGGAAAAATCAGTTATAAACATATTGGGCGAATGTTATCTGTTTGCACACTTTTCGCCACTATACGAAATCGAATTTAGAATAATTGAAATAAGCGAAAGCGTTTTCTAAATCTCTCCAAAATATCTATACGGGTGACAGCCAGCCTGCGGCTGACACCCCTTGATAACGGACAAAGCGCAGCCTCCGGCCCCTGTCAATGGCGGCTTTTGCCGTTCATCTCGACCATTGACAGGGGACAGAGGTTGCGCTATATGCACCGCATAGCACAAGATATTGATTTGTTTACAGAATGTTCATCAAGATATAGTTGCGCTCGTTGGATTTCTGTGGTAATCTATACTTGCGGCAGAGCAGAAAAATGTTTCAATGAGAAAATCAACAAACCACAAGACTGACGAAGAAATCACGAGGAAAGCTGCTTTCAGCAGCGCAACACAAGACATGGGCGTGTGCTCTCTGGGCCGCCCGAAACAGGACGGGCATAGGAAAGCGGTTGCTGTACGATTTCCCGCCAAATGCCCACAAGTATGACGAGAATACGGCTCCATTTCCCGTATTCAAAAGGTAACATTGAATTATCGTGAGCGGGCTTTGCGCGCCGGAGGTGGATAGCAACAACAACTATTCACCCAAGGCGTATATCACGATAAGGAGGTGGTGGCTATGGTATATCGTTCTTTTATTCCCCTGCACCAATACCATAGACCCAAGCGACGCAACCCCCATCGCACCACCTCCGGCCGCAGCCCCATCTAAATTGTAATCTGTAATCCGAGGTCAACGCTTTGGCGAATATGCAGCCAAAGCAAAGCCCGGATTATAGAGCCGAACTATGCGAACTGCTCAACCGACTTTTGGCCTCACGGGGATGGAGCCCTGCGAAGCTGGCAAGAGAGTCGGGTCAATCAAAAGCCACGATCAGCCGCATGACAAGTTATGCGTATCGAGGGAAACCACATCAGCCAACCATGAGGACGATACAGGCTATCTCTTTGGCGCTGAAACTCACACCGGAGGAAAGACGGAAGCTGTTCTATACAGCGTTCCCGGAGTTCGCCGTATGGGATGAAGCATCAGAGAAAGGCTATGATGTAATCGACACCAATGAATTGTTGGAGAAAAAAGGTCTCCCACTATTGATGAGTATTAAGAAGTAAATAACAGAAATCCGATGCCCTATACAGCACATGGGTATCGGATTTTTCTTTTTTCAACTGTTTCATGCGTGCAACCCTATCCGCTTTCGGGTGCGGTATGATGGATACAACACAAGGCCGAGTGTTCTGTACCTGTCAACCTATGGATAGCGCATCTGCGCTGTAAAGAAAGGACTATTGCCATGAAAATTTCCGATTTGATTATCTCCCCCAAGAGCCTTGGGGACAAGCTGTGGCTGGTGGATGTGTCCCCGGCCTACGAGTACAAGGATGGTAAGCGTACCGATACCGTCCTCGGCTACCGCTACTCTGTCGCTCTGCCCGAAAAGGGCTTGGATAAAGTCGATGTACGCATTGACGGACAGCAGCAGGCAGAGGCCCCGGACGGTTATGTGGAAGTGCGCTTCGATGGGCTGGAAGTGTTTATCTACTGGTCCAAGGGCGACTACCATGTGGGCGCAAAGGCCACCGGCATCCATCTGGTAAACTCCAAGGCTTAACGCATTAGGCGGCGCTGGGGCGCAGACGGGGATTAGATATTTTTCCTCAAGAAAAATGTCCCCCGGCGGCAGCGTCAGCGCCGCCCCTTGCCATAAGGGTTAGTATTACCCTTATGGCAACCATGTATCATGTAGCAACAACAAGGAGGCCAACATGGAAAAGAATACACAATCCCGCAAGTGGGCGCTGGTCATCAACAATCCATCAGAGGCCGGACTTGACCACGCCGCTATCCGGGAAATCCTGCACCGCTTTTCTCCAGCCTATTTCTGCATGGCCGACGAGATAGCGACAACCGGGACATATCACACGCATATCTTCCTGTATTCTCCCTCGCCCATGCGCTTCTCCACCGTCAAAAACCGTTTCCCCACAGCGCATATCGAGAAAGCGTATCAGAGCGCAAGGCTGAACAGGGACTATATCGCCAAGACGGGCAAGTGGGCCGACACCGACAAGGCGGAAACCTCTGTCCCCGGCACCTTTGAGGAGTGGGGCGACCTCCCCGCCGAAAAGGAGGAAGATGCCCCGGAGATGTTCAAGCTCATTCAAGACCTCCGAGCCGGAAAGTCCATTATGGAGATCGTCGAGGGCAATCCCAAATACGCCTTTCGTATCCGTGAAGTCGAAACCCTCCGTCAAGCTATTCTGGAGGAAAAGTACAGCGCCGAAAACAGGCAGTTGGAAGTGACCTACCTCTACGGCGTAAGTGGGGCAGGAAAGACTTGGGGGATCTTCGAGCGACACGACCCTAAAAGCATTTGCCGCATCACCGACTACGGCGGGAGAAACGGAGTCCGCTTCGATGCCTACCGCTGTCAAGATGTGCTGGTGTTTGAGGAATTTCATTCCCAAATTCCCATCGGCTCCATGCTGAACTATCTGGACATTTACCCCATCACGCTCCCCGCCCGCTATAATGACCGGACGGCCTGTTATACCAAGGTCTATATCACCAGCAATATTCCCTTGGAGCAGCAGTACCGGGACATTCAGAGGGACAAGCTGGAAACATGGCGGGCGTTCCTGCGGCGGGTGAAGAATGTCATCGAGTATTTACCGGACGGCTCCACCGTCCAGCACAAGAAAGGGGGCTTTCCCTATGACCCAAAATGAAAAGTTTCAAATCAAGCGCCGGGCGGTCTGCCGCAACCTCTGGCAGCAGTTGGGCGGTGGCCCCGATGCTCCCGTCAAGCTGCTGTTCGTGGCTCTGTATCTCGCCGGAGCGGTGTGGGTATGGAGCAAGCAAGAGGCGGTCAGCGCCTACGCCCAGAGCGTGGAGCTGCTTTCTCCCATCATGCTCACCGCTATGACCCACGCCGTTGCCGCCTATCTGCTGTTGGGCGGCGTGGCGCTGGCTGTCCTCTTGGTGTACCCATTCGGCAGAAAAGCGACCCAAGACCAACTGCAAAGCATTGGCCTTGCCAATCATGCCGGGATGGCTCCCGATCTGCTCCGTAAGAAGCGGGACAGAGACAATCCCCGTGTGACGGTCTGGGAGTTCAGAAACCAGAGTATTCCCCTCACCGTATGGGAGGACAAACAGGCGGCAATAGAAGCGGCCTTGGATGTGACCATCATAAAAATCATCTTTGGCAAGAGCAAGAGCCGGGTGCTGGTGTACGCTGTCCCCACCCAAACCAGCTTGCCGGAGGTGCTGCGGTGGAGTGACGCCTATCTGTCCCCGGACAACTTTGTGTTAGTCCTGGGGGAAAGCCTCACCGGGCCTGTGGCGGTCAACCTTGCGAATATCCCTCATATCCTGCTGGGCGGCTCCACGGGGAGCGGCAAGAGCGTCCTGTTAAAGCTCCTACTTATGCAGGCGCTCCGCAAGGGGGCGGAGGTCTACATAGCCGATTTCAAGGGCGGTGTGGACTTCCCCAAGGTCTGGCGGCAGAAATGCCACATGTGTTTCCGGGAAGATACCCTGCTCTATGTCCTGGGCCAGCTTGTGGCGGTGCTGGAAGCCCGCAAGGGGTGGCTGGAGGAAGCAGGGTGTAAAGACCTGGACGCATTTAACGAGGCTACGGGGGAGGGACTTCCCCGGCTGGTGTTCGGCTGTGACGAGGTGGCAGAGGTGCTTGATAGAACGGGACGGAGCAAAGGGGACAAGGAACTGCTGGCGCAGATCGAGAGCAGGCTTGCAACGATTGCGCGGCTGGGGCGGGCGTTTGGTATCCATTTGATTCTCGCCACCCAGCGGCCAGACGCCACTATCATCCCCGGACAGATCAAGAACAATCTGGACTTCCGTGTGTGCGGTAGGGCAGACAATATCCTCTCTCAGATCATTCTGGACAACACCAGTGCCGCAGAACAGATTCCCAAGGACGCAAGGGGACGCTTCATCCTCGGCGATGGAACTGTGTTTCAGGGCTATCTGTTCGATGAAGGGCAGCTCTAACGGGGGTAATATCATGCCACGGAAAAAGAAGCCCAATGACCACGGCACAGGCATACCTTACCATGAGGTAGAAGCCCTGGCCCGTGTCCTGCTCCCGGAGATACAAGCATTTTTCGAGAGCGAGAAAGGACAGCGGGAGTTTGCCGACTGGAAAGCGCAGCAGCAGACCGAACAACAGAAACAGGTATAACATACGTCTGGAACATCTACAACGATGTTCCAGACTTTGCTTACAAGAATGCATTATACCAATAAGACCTGCTAAGTAGCTCGATAAATTAGAATTTATGAATCTTGGCGTCTTCTCTCAATATAATCAAACTGCTGTAAAATAAACTCACCCAGTTCTTTTGCAGAGATAGAGGTACTTATTGTGACTTCATGACCGCCGGGACCCTCCGATATAAAACCACGGTCAGGTGCCGGGATCCATCGATTGACCCCCAAAACATTTCCATCCCACTCAAGGCTGACCGGGAAGGCGGCTTCTACATATTTTTTGAAACTTCTGATTCCTTTGGGCATAAGCCAATAGTTTTTGTAGGGGAAATGGAGTGTTAAATTTCGCTGTTTCATTTGCTCAAAAAATTGGAAAATGAGTCTCCCAATTTCCTCTGTACCCATTGGATAATCAAAAATAACAGTAGCTTCCGAAATCATGTGGCACCCCAGAATCGGGATGAACATAATTTGCCGTTTATTAACCAGGTCTACGCTCAGCCCATGACAATCATCATACAGGTAATCGTCTAACATCATCAATTCCCTCAATTCTACTTGTTGATTCATCTTATCCGCCTAATGCGTACCAGACAATTTCTGTACCCTATTATAACTGAGCAATAAAAAAAGACAAGGGCGGAGGGATTACCTCCGCCCTTGTCTATCATATAATGTTCTCAATAGAAATGATAAATCCGAACACACTACCCACTTGGATAATGTAGTTCGGATTATCATTGTTTGGTCCGAGTGGGGAGACTCGAACTCCCGGCATCTTGCTCCCAAAGCAAGCGCGCTACCAACTGCGCTACACCCGGTTATGAAATTTTCCAATTGTGGTCAAACATGTGGTCAACGCCGATTTTTGACCAGTTACCGGCGAGGGGGAAAGTGCTGTCAGCCCAACTGTCCCAAGGCTTTCCGGGTTTTCCGAGGGCTACGGCCCGAACCTGGGCTTCACGCTCCCAAAGCAAGCGCGCTACCAACTGCGCTACACCCGGTTATGAAGTTTTCCAATTGTGGTCAAACATGTAGTCAACGCCGTTGTGGCCAATGCTGCTTTTCAGCCATATGCTTTGCTGGAAAGCCCCCACCTCTGACAGTGTCCCAACGGGTTGTGAAATTTTGGCTTATTCCTCATAGATGAACCGCATACGCGCTAAAACCACGGTCCTGGCTGGGGCCGGGACTCTATTGTTATATATCATAGCAACTTTCAAGCCCCTTTGCAAGGTTTATTTCTGTAAATCCTGCTTGATTTTTGTCGTGGAAATCTCCGGCGTGCGTGGAAGATAGACCACTTCGCATTTTTCTTTCAAAAAGTCAAATTTTCCGCTCCAGTCATCGCCGATCACAAATGTATCAATATGATATTTTTCCACGTCCGTCGCTTTCTGCCCCCAATTCTCTTCCGGAATCACCAGATCCACATAGCGGATCGCTTCCAACATCCTCTTGCGCTCTTCATACGGAAAATAACACTTTTTCTGCTTGCAGTTCCAGTTAAATTCATCCGTCGAAAGCGCCACCACCAGATAATCGCCCATGGCTCTTGCCCGGCGCAGCAATTCAATATGCCCATAATGCAGCAAATCGAACGTTCCGTAGGTAATCACGCGCTTCATCTTTTTTCCGTCCTTTCCTGCCGCGCCCCCCGACGCGCATCGATCGTATCCCGCCCTTTCAGGCCTTCGTGTCCATTTTGTCCAAAATCCAGTCCGCACAGCGCGCGGAAGCCTTTCCATCCTCTTGAATGCCAAAGGTCTCGCAGAATATCTTCCAAGTCCGAGCCGCCTCCTCTTCCCTCCACTCCAGGACGGCCCGCTCCAAGGCATCGTTGTCCTGCGCCAGCGGGAAAGGCATCTGATCCAGCGAAAAGTAAAAATTGCGGTCTTTCCGATACGCCTCAATATCCACAGCAAACTGGAAACAGGGCCGCCCAGTGAGGCCATAGTCGAACATCAGAGAAGAATAATCGCTGATCACCGCATCGGCCGTCGCCAAAAGTTCCTGCATATCGTCATAGCGTGTGGCGTCAAATGTCGTTTCTCCGTCAAACTGCAGAGCCTGCGCCTGCTGCATCACATGAGGATGCAGCCGGATCAGGATCGCCCAATTTCCGCCGAAACGCCGCTGCAGCGCATGCTGCAGCCGGGCATAGTCCACGCAGTAGGCATTCATGTTCCCATCTGCACGGAAAGTCGGCGCATACAGCGCCAAAGATCGCTGCACCGGTACCCCCAGCGCCGCACACACCTTCTGCTTTACATCCCCCGCCGGCGCAAACAAAATATCGTTGCGGGGCGAGCCGAATTCAGCCACTTCCCCTTCGTACCAGAACGACTCCCGATAAATTTTTGTCATCAAGGCGGAATTGGATACGATCAGGTCCGTTTGCGCGCTGTCACGGGCAGCGTAAGCCGCATAGCCCGCCGGAAGTGTCTGCTCGGCGTCCCGCTCGATCCGTTTAAGCGCAAACCCATGCCAGGTCTGCAGATACCACTGCTCCGGCTTCTTGAAACGCGCTCCCTTGCGATTATTATCCAGCCAAACTTTTGCTGTGCACAACTCCCGGATCCGACTGCGTGGCGCATAAGACGCTGCGCGCACACCAGCGGGAAGACTTTTGGCCGCTGCTTCGTCCGCCGTCAGCCACACGATATCAAGCCCGCTCTCCCGCCGCAGCAATTCCTCTACGATAGGTTTTAAATTATCCCCGTAGCCCCGGCCGTAGAAATTGGAAACTACGATTTTATTGCCCCGCACGGGCAGCATACGCCCTTCAGCCCACAGCGCCGCCGAGGCCAGCTTAGTCGCAACACTCATTTTGCCGCAGCCTCCTCTTCCCTATTATCCGGGCGCATCCGCTCCCGGTAATGCCACACGATGACCAGTCGGTACAAAAAGATCAGCACTTCCGTGGCCGAAGTCAAAAGCCCCAGGGAAACCATGCTCACATGGCCTGTGGCAAACAAGAGCACCATCGCCACGAGATAAAACACAGAACCAACAATGGTGGAATAATTGGCATGTTTGGCAAGCCCCATGGGGGAAAGCGTCGGGAAGCCCAGGATATAGCTGGGCAGGATTACCACCACCACCGGCAGCATCACCCGCAGCACAAGGGCTGCGTCAGCAAACTCCGGCCCGAAGAACCAGCTGCACAGCGGCCGAGCAAAGATCCCCACCACGACGCAGCCCACCAGAATCAACGGCATCAACAGCATCAGCGACTTTTTAATCAGCCGAAAATCCCGGTTCTTGACCATATAGGGATACATGCTGTCGGAGATCGGCGACATACCACTTTTGGCTGTGGTGATCAGCTTGTCCGCCGAAGTATAATAGCCCGTCACAGCACCGGTGCCGCTGATGATGTTCAGCACAATGGTGTTGGTGGCGGTATACACGGTGGTGGCGATACGGGAATAGAAAAAGGGCAGCGAATCCCGCAGCGTGAAAAACACTTTCCGCAGCGTGACACGGCAAAAGCCAATGCCCAGTTTGCGCTTCAGATGGAGATACACGCCGAAAAATGCTGCGCCGTTGCCGATGATATTCAGCAGCGGGATCATCCAGTACTGGGATTCATTGCGCAGAAATACAAAAATCATCACCGTAAAAAACGCCTTGATACACACCGCGCGCACCGTGATGATCTCCATCTGCTCCAAACCGCGGTACAGATAATCGGGCATCAGAGAACCGAGAAAAATGGAAATAAAGTAAAGAAAATAAAAATCGGCATAATCCCCCCACACGGTGATCAGCTGGCACAGCACCGCCAGCACCACCGCACAGACAGCGGCCAGCAGCACCTTTCCCCACACCACTGCGGTGAACAGACGGGAGAGATACCCTTTATCCTCCCGATGCAGCGCCACATCCGCCGTACCGGACAGGATAAACCCAAAATCGATCACATTCTGAAAATAGATCATGGCCGCCATGGCGGCGCCTACCATACCATAAATAACCGGTCCCAAGACGCGGGTTTCATAAGGGACGACGATAAAACCGAAAAAGTAAGTAGAAAACTGCAGGATATACAGCATCATGGTATTTTTCAGTAATACGCCACGTTTTCCGTTGATTTTTGCACGCAGATTCAAACTGGTCGTCCTTTCTTCACTGGCCCTTGAGACGGAACAGGAGCCACAGCGTCCGGTACTGCCGCTTTTCCAGCAGGGAAAAAGCCAGGCGGCGCGCTTTACTCAATTCTTCCAAATAAGGGTTTTCCCGGTAATCCGGAAAGTTCTGTTGCATATAGTCCGCAAACGCACGCAACAGCGGGTGCCTGCAGTCGATCCGCAGCACGCGCACCGAAGCGGCCAGATAAATATGATCGATGGCCAGCCGGCACAATTCGCTGCGATAGCGCGGATAAAGGCCGCACCGGCGGTAAAAAGAGAGCAGATCGTCAAAGGCATCCAGGATCTCCTGGTTGCGGTCTGCCTTTGCGTTGCGGGTGATGCTGCCCTGACGCACCACGTAGTAGTAAAACGCCTCCGGCACCGCCTCAATGCTCTGCGCCAGAGCAAAGAGCTTCATGGTGGTGCGGATGTCCTCAAACCAGACACGTCCGGGATAACGCACGCCACTGTCAAGGAAAAAGGCCCGCCGGTAAACACGGTTCCAGGCATTGGGCGAAGCGAGCAGCAAACGGGGGTACTCCGCCAGCGTGAACGGTGTCTCCATCGGCAGATCGTCCAGATGCCGTTCGCTGGTATCGCCGTCTCTATCCACAAAAAAGCCAAACGTATACAAGTCACAGTGCGTCGCCCCGATGCGCTGACGCAATGCTTCCAGCATATGGGGCGCGAGGTAGTCGTCACTGTCGAGGAACACAAGATACTCGCCCTGGGCAGCCTCCAGGCCGGTGTTCCGAGCGGCGCCCAAACCACCGTTTTCCTGGTGGATCACCCGGATGCGGTCATCCCCCTGCCTCAGAGCATCGCACAGCGCGCCGGTGATCCCGTCTGTGCTGCCGTCGTCCACCAGGAGAACCTCCCAGTCCGCACAGGTCTGCGCACGCACGGAAGCAACACACTTTTCCAGATATTCCGCAACATTATAGGCTGGGATCACCACACTGAACTTCATTTGGAAGATGCCTCCCTTTTTCCCCGCTTGCCGCCGACGAGCCGCGAGGCCACAGCGGTTTCTCCGTCATATTTATGGATACACACCAGATAATAGATCACTGCCAGCAGCAGCGAAAGATAGAACGACGAATTGGGGCGGCGCAATACGCCAGCTGTGAAATAGGCATTGGCAATGGCAATACAGAACGAAATGCCGAAAGCGCCGGCAGCGGGCGTGAAATATTTCCGGGCGTCTTTTTTCAGTGCCCAGAGGATGAGCAGCACAAAATATCCCAAAAAGGCAAGCATCAGGCCCAGGCCCACCGCGCCAAAGAGGAAATACACGCCGTGGAAATCATTTTCCACATCGTAGTTTTCCCCGTTCCAAATCATGCGGCCCAGTTCCATACCAAACCACTTGCTGACCTCGGGATGTTCCTGCTGCAGGAGTTTGCAATAGGTAATCTTATGGTTGCGGGCATTGGTGAGATCGGACACCGCATAGGTGTAGTCATAGGCTTCAATCACCGTGTTCACCGTGAAGCGGCGGCACAGATCGTTGCTGTAGAACGCATAGATCGGCGCCAGGACATAGCGCTTTTGGGCGTCGGTCAAAGTTTTGAACAGCTCCTTAAAATTTACGCCTTCTTCCAACTCCGGCATCTTTTCCATCATTTCCTCAGCTACATAGCCCTGCTGGGTCGAAGTATAATCGGAATAATAATTCTGATTTTTGTACATAGGGCCATATTTCATGCACCCTGCGGCGATGACCAGCGTCACAAACAGCGCCGCCACCCGCTTCCATTCTACATGCCGCGTGACCAGGAACGTAAAGGCAAGGCCCACCGTCGTGGCCAGCATGGCGGCAAACGCCAGGCGGGTACCGATGTAGAACAGCTGAATATATGCTGCGGCCACAGTGACCCACACCAGCCAGGCGCGCTTGCTCTCATAGGCCATCCACACCACTACAGGGGTCAGCATACTCACAATAGCACTCTGGGCATTGCTGGTGGAAAACCAGCCCATGAGACCCAGCCAGCTCAAATCGTAGGTGGGCCGGCAGGTTCCGGTGAGCAGGCTCAGGACCAGCACACCGGTGATGATGAGAAAATTGGCGGCAAAACCGCGCTTGATGCCTTCAAAGCACCGGTCATTGCGCTTCATGAACGTGATAAAGCACACGGCGAACAGCGGCATCTGAATCACGCGCACATAATTGATGACATCACTCAGGGGGCTGAGATAACCTTTTTGCAGGCTGGCATAGCAGTGCCCCGCCCACAGGGCGGCGCAGACCACGCCGGCAATCAAATAGACTTTCTTCTGTCGGGACAGGCAAAAGCCCATCAGCGCCACCACCGCCAGCACACCGAAGCGCAGCGCCAGCGTCAGCGTATTGTCCATGCCGAGTTCCGACTGCCAGAAGGACAGCACATCCATCAACGGCTGCAGGGCGCAAATCACCGTGACGAAAAGCGGCAGGTTTCGTAGCAGCCGGGATTGGCGGTTTTCAAGCTTTGCAGCAGCAGTCATTGGGAAGCATCCTTTCTGTTTTTGCCTGCGGGAAACACTCCCGCTTGTGTTTTCGTTTCTTCATAGCGTCGGAGCTTGACGAGATAATAAATCACCGCCAGTACCACCGACAGGTAAAATGAGGCATTGGGTCTGCGCAGGATCCCCGCTGTGGCAAAGGCGTGCATCATCGCCATCACCAGCGCTACACCCCAGGCCCCGGCCTCACTGGTATAATATTTTTTCGCATTTCGGAGCAATGCTTTCACAATCAGCAGGAAAAAATACAGGAAAAACGCACCCAGCAGCCCCAGACCCACAAGCCCGCAGAGCACATAAATGCCGTAGAAATCGTTTTCCACATCATAATTCCAGGTGCGGTAACGCATGTCCCCCAATTCCAGCCCGAACAGGTGGGACAACAGCGGCGAATCCTCCAGCATCAGTTTGCAGTAACTACGTTTTGCATTGCGCACATTGGCCAGTTCGGAGACGTCGGTGGTTCCATCGTAGAGATCGATCACGCGGCTGATGCCGTATTTCTCCACCAGGCCGCCCAAATAGAAATGGTAGGCTCCCACCAGGCGCTGGCGCTCCAGCGCTTCGCCCTTCAGTCCGTAATCTCTGGCCCAAGCCTCGTCGCCCGCCACCAGCGTGTCGATATAGGCCTGTTTCCGCACGGCGTTTTCCGCCACCCGGGACTGATTTTCATACATGGGCGACTGGAAAACTGCGCCTACGCACACCGCGGTGCATACCAGCAGCATAGCAATGGCGCCTTTCTTTTTTCGGTCCGCCACAAACAATGTGAACGCCAAGCCCACGCCGGTGGCCCCGATCGCCGCAAAGGAGAGCCGCGTGCCGAAAAAATAGAGCACTGCAAAGCCCAGCACACACACACACAGCGGCCGGATCCACCGGCTTGTCCCCTTTCGGATCGCCGCCATGATAACCACGGGAACGATGATACTCAGGATCGCGCTTTGGGAGTTGGCAAAGTAAAACCAGCCCAGGATCCCAAGGCTCTTATTGGGGTAAGTATAGGGATTTGTTCCGGTGAGCACACTGACCGCTTCCACAGCCGCCACGATCAGCAGCACCAGCAAAAAACTGCGCTCGATGGCCGCAAAGCCCTCCTCCCCGCTGTGCTTCAAAAAGGTGATAAAGCACAGCGTAAAAACCGGGATCTGTGCCACACGCACATAGTTGGCAAAATCGCTCAGCAGCATCCAGAGGCCTGTGGCTTCCCTTTCTCCGGGCAGTGTCTGCAAATCCACCTGGATCACCGCGGCGGCATGGCATAGGCCGAAGCCCAGCAGCACAAACGCCAGCGCCACATAGATCCGCTTTCGCCCGGACAGGCAAAAGCCCGCCAGCGCCACCGCCAGCAACATACCAAAACGCAGCGCCAGCGTCAGCGTATTGTCCTCCCCTATCTGATCCTGCCAAAAAGAAAGAATATCCAGCACAGGCTGCAGAAGGATCAGGGCCATCATCAGCTGTGGCAGGCGGGAAGTCAGGCCGCCGTTTGGTTGTAGTGCTCTTTCGTTCATCCGCATTCCCTTTCCGCCGCAGATTCGCCGGGCTTAAACAATCCTTAAAGGTTCAAAAGAAACGCACAGCGCTCCGCCCGGCAAAGGTTCGCCGGGCGGAGCGTAATCGCTGCTTGTTCTTACAGGGAAGCCTTCAGCTTAGCTGCCATATCGGTATGCTCCCAGGGCAGGTCCAGATCAGGCCGGCCGAAATGGCCGTAGGCCGCAGTCTGCTCATAAATGGGACGGCGCAGGTTCAGATAGGAGATGATCTTGCCGGGGCGCAGGTCAAAGCTGCGTCCCACCAGCTCCGTCAACTTGTCATCGCTCACAGTGCCGGTGCCAAAGGTGTCTACCACAATGGAAACCGGCTCGGATACGCCAATGGCGTAAGCCAGTTCCACCTGGCAGCGACGGGCCAGGCCGGCGGCCACCAGATTCTTGGCGACATAGCGCGCCATATAAGCTGCGCTGCGGTCCACCTTAGTGGGGTCTTTTCCGGAGAAGCAACCGCCGCCGTGGGCTGCTGCGCCGCCGTAGGTGTCCACGATGATCTTGCGGCCGGTCAGGCCGCTGTCGCCGGCGGGGCCACCCACCACAAAGCGGCCGGTGGGGTTGACAAAGAACTTGGTGCCTGCGTCGATGTACTGGGCCGGGATTGTAGACTTGATGACCGTTTCCACAATGGCCTCGCGCAGCTTCTCAATAGAGATATCAGGACTATGCTGGGTAGATACCACAATAGCCGGGCAGCGCACCACGTTCCCGGCGGCGTCATATTCCACGGTAACCTGGCTCTTGCCATCGGGCCGCAGCCAGCTCAGTTCGCCGCTCTTGCGCACGGCGGTTAGCCGGCGGGAAAGGGCGTGAGACAAGGCCAAGGGCGCGGGCATCAGTTCCGTCGTTTCATCGCATGCGTAGCCGAACATCATGCCCTGGTCGCCGGCGCCGATCTTCTCGTCGGCGCTGGCGTCATATGCGTTGTCAACGCCCTGCGCAATGTCAGGACTCTGCTTGTCGATGGTCGTAAGTACCGCGCAGGTGTGGCCGTCAAAGCCATAGGCAGGATCGTCATAGCCGATGCGGTTGACGGTGTTGCGCACGATGGATGGGACATCGATCTTCGCAGTGGTGGTAATCTCGCCCATTACCAGCACCATGCCGGTGGTGGCAATGGTCTCACAGGCTACACGGCCCATGGGGTCCTGCGCCATGATGGCGTCCAGCACGGCGTCAGAGATCTGGTCGCAGATCTTGTCGGGATGTCCCTCCGTCACAGATTCCGATGTGAAAACTCTGTTTTTCATAGCAACTTCTCCTTTATATGTACAGTCAATGATCTGGATTTCTTCTCTTATCTGCCCAAACAATTCTCCCGAGTTTGCAAATGCTTTTGTTTGCCCGCAGTGTCAAATTAGTATAACATATTTGTGTATTTTTGGGAAGCACAAAATGTTCTTCTGCCAAAATTTTTCAAGAAAACCTCGCTTGTTTACAATTTTTTAATGACACGCAGCCCGTTTTCGTGTAAAATTTATCCGATTGGAAAATCCGCACATTTGCTGCGCCTATTTTCCGCAGTATTCGGAGGTGTATTTCTTTGAACCGCATCAACCGCAAAATCGACGAATTTTGCTATAAGCATCCCGGCTTCGGCATCCCCAATCTGATGAAGGTCATTGTGATCGGCACAGTTGTCGTCTATCTGCTCTACCTGCTCACAGGGAACAACGTCAGCGCCATCCAATTTTTGTCCTTTGATCTCAATTCCCTTTTGCACGGCGAGATCTGGCGCCTAGCTACCTTCATCTTCGTGCCGTCGAATTTCAGTCCCTTCTGGTTACTCATTTCGCTGTTTTTCTATTACTTTATCGGCAATACCCTGGAGCGGGAGTGGGGCACCGCCAAATTCAACATCTACTATTTCGGCGGCCTTGTGCTGACCTTGATCGCAGTTGTGGCCGCCTCCTTCATCACCGGCGTCAGCTGGACTTTAACCAGCACATATTATATCAATATGTCCATGTTTTTTGCCTTTGCCATGCTCTACCCCGACGCCACGGTACTGCTGCTGATCCTGCCGGTAAAGATCAAGTGGCTGGCGTGGCTGGATGCGGCCCTGTTCGCTTTTGACATCATCGCCGCCCTGGCGCAGTTGAACTTCGTCAGCGCGCTGCTCCCCATCGTCGCCTTGCTCAACTTCTTCCTCTTCTTCAGCGAAGCGCTGCTGGGCTGGCTGCGCCGCACCACCGGCCGGGCGGCACATCAGGCCTCTCCCAAAACCATTCACTACAAAAAAGCAGTCAAGGAGCAAATGAAAGACAAGGGATATCACCACAAATGCGCTGTATGCGGCAAAACTGATACTGAATATCCCAACCTGGAGTTCCGTTACTGCTCCAAATGCGCCGGCTATTACTGCTACTGCTCCGAGCACATCAATAACCATGTCCATATCACAGAATAAACGGCCTGCGGAGAAAATATTCCGCAGGCCGGGCAAAAACCAAAACCGCGCCCCGGAGGCCAAACCTCCGGGGCGCGGCTGCGCACTTTTTGATTTCTCAGGAAATGCCCAGCAGAAGCCTACCATAATCATTCAGGCAGGGAGCGTAAACACTTTGCGGAATGACAAAAGTCTGCGCTCCGGCAGCGTAACAGGCTAAATCATAGGCCGGGAAAATAATCTCCAATTCACCTTCGTCGTTAAAATAGGCGCTGTAGCCGTCCATCCATTCCGCCACATAGACCGCATAATCGCCCCAGTAGCCGTACTGCATGTTCAAATCCTTCTCATCAATCTGGCGCAGGATCTCATCCGTAACAGTCTGCGACAGCGTTTGCGCATCGTCCGTCATATCGGCCAGAGTGATCTCCCGCCCCTCTTTCTGCGCGAAGAGATAACTGGTGTAATATGTATAGCCGTGAACACCGCCGGAGAATACATAGTGCTCGAAGCGAAGGCTGACCAGAGTGTTTGTCTGGTGGCTCTCATAGTTGATTTCATCGGTCCAGTATATACCACTCCCCCAATTGTCCGAGCTGAAATCCGAGTAAAGCTCTTCTGCTTCCTTCATCGCCTCGTCCCAGCTGCCGGATTCTTCCTTCAGTATGGAAGCCATATCGCCGTTGAAGGCGTCAACGGCGGCGGCCGATGCTTCGTCATCGGCCGCCCCGGCCATGGCCGGGAGCGTATAGGAATACTTTCCCAGAAGCACTTTACCATCACTGCTTTTATATTCCTTTTCATGAAGCTGACTGGTGAGACGCACCGCAGTGCCGCTGTCGTCCGCAGCTGCTGTCCTCATGATCTGTGTTTGCGGCGCTCCGCCGCAGGCGGACAGCGCACACAGACACAGGCCTGCAGCCAGCATTGTTAAAATTGGTATTTTCTTCATATGATTCCCTCCCAGGGACATTGTCGCTCGGTTACAGAATACGTCACTTCTGCGCAAAAAGAAAGTGATTCAGTGACGCAGCGGTTACAAAACGGTTACAATTTCCTGAAGTCCCCACTTTATCTTCAAAATTTCTCTTTTTTCACCGATCTTTCACCACTACCGGTCCTGTGCGCCACTCTTCACCGGGTTCTGCACTGGAAAGATCCGGATACAGCAGCCCATAAAGCTCTCCGGCACGTGCTTCCAACGAAAACTGCCGCTGTGCACCCTCCGAAAGGCGGCGCACATCCGCACTCTTCACCAGTACCGGCAGCTGTGCTGTCCTGCGCATTTGCCCCAATGCCGCGCGCCCCCGCTCCGTGCAGCCCAGAAGGCGCAGATACTGGGGCATTTGAGCGGCATCCTCTGCCTCCACGCCAAGCCAAGCGCACAGCGCCATGCGCCGCAGGCGGGAGAACGCATAGCGCTTTGTTTTCACCTGCCCCAGCAGCTCTTCCAAGGAAGATGCGCTGCGGGCCGCGCGGAGGAAGCGGTGCTCCAGCCCTTCTGCGCAGTCCGGCAGACGGGAAAAAGCTGCTGTGTCCATGGTGCGCAGCCGGGCCAGGATCATGCGTTCTGCCGCCGCTGCGGTCACGGGACCGCGGCCCGCGGCACATTCAGCGCGGTAAATGTCCGCCGCAGCCGCAGGCACGGCTTTCTCCACCTCCTGCCAGTCCCCTGCTTCCAAAAGCCTGCGCACTGCCGAAGCAGAGCAAAACTCCGCCGCTTCAGGACTGTCATGCGCGGCGCCGCGGCGTTTTACCGTCAGCACACTGCAGGACCAGCCCAGCTGCCGCGCCGCTTTGAGATATTCTACCCCCAGGTTGTTGTTCGCACCAGACAGCAGCGCCGCGTCCGTCGGGCCGAGGATCCCGCGCACCACCGCTTGACGGCAGGCCGCAAAGGGCATCCCCTCATCAAGAAAGCGCCGCAGCCCGGCACGGTACATCTCCGAATCCAAGCACTGCGCCACCCGCTCCAGCGCCGCCGCGTCGCCGCATTCGCTTCCGAACGCCAGATGCGTCACACACCCGGAGCGCTGCATCAGGTACACGGCCCCCCGGGCAAATCCCTCCGCCGAAGAAAGCGCCCGGGCCAGAGGCAGTTCCAGCACCAGATCCGCCCCGCAGCGCAGCGCGGCCTCCGCCCGCGCATGCTTGCGCAACATCGCCGGCTCGCCCCGCTGCACAAACTGGCCGCTCATTAGGCACAGGATACAGCTGTTTTCTCCCAATGCGCGCCGCAGCTGCGACAGCAGCCATGCATGTCCGTTATGAAAAGGATTGAACTCTGTTAAAATTCCGACAATCTTCATGAAAAATTTATCTCCTGCGGCGTATAATCTGCAAATTAACACTTGTTTCCATAAGTAAAATGGGCTACAATAATACTGCAATTTTATTCTATTCTATTCTGGCGCACATTGCAACGTTTCCCGCGTCGCTACATGAGAAAAAAGGAGATCGAACGATGAACATTTTGGTTATCAACGCAGGCAGCTCTTCCCTGAAATATCAGCTGCTGAACCCTGAAACGGAACAGCTCCTGGCCAAGGGCCTGTGCGAGCGCATCGGTATCGACGGCAAATTCACCTATAAGCCCCAGCTCGACGGCAAGAAAAAGCTGGACGCCGTGGATGTGGCCATGCCTACCCATGCCGAGGCCATCCAGACCGTGCTGAACACCCTGGTTGATCCCGAAAACGGCGTGATCGGCTCTATGAAGGAGATCGATGCTGTGGGCCATCGCGTGGTGCACGGCGGCGAAAAGTTCGCCCACTCCGTAGTGATCAATGACGACGTCATGAAGGCCATCGAAGAGTGCATCCCCCTGGCCCCTCTGCACAACCCCGCCAACATCACCGGCATCAAGGCCTGTGAAGAGGTAATGCCCGGCGTGCCCATGGTCGCCGTGTTCGACACCGCGTTCCACCAGACCATGCCCCCCCGCGCTTATACCTATGCTATCCCTTATGAGTATTATGTCAACGATCATATCCGTCGCTACGGCTTCCACGGCACGTCCCACTCCTATGTGTCCAAGCGCGCCGCAAAAATTCTGGGCCAGCCCATCGAAACGCTGAAGATCGTCACCTGCCACTTGGGCAACGGCTCCTCTGTGGACGCCATCGCCGGCGGCAAGAGCCTGGAAACCTCCATGGGCTTCACCCCGCTGGACGGCCTGCCCATGGGCACCCGCTGCGGCTCCATCGACGTTTCCATTATCGAATACCTGATGGAAAACCACAACATGTCCATCGAGGATGTGATGAACGTTCTGAACAAGAAGTCCGGCGTGCTGGGCGTTTCCGGTGTTTCCTCCGATTTCCGCGATCTGGAAAAGGCCGCCGAGGAAGGCAATGAGCGCGCCGCCCTGGCCATCGATATGTTCTGCTACAAGACCCATAAGCGCATCGGCTCCGCCGCCGCCGCCATGAATGGCATCGACGTGCTGATTTTCACCGCCGGCGTGGGCGAAAATTCTCCCGAGTTGCGCGAGAAGATTTCCAGCGGTCTGGATTTCATGGGCGTGAAAATCGACCACACCAAGAACCTGGTGCGCGGCGAGGAAGCCATCGTTTCGACTGACGATTCCCGCGTCAAGATCATGGTGATTCCCACCAACGAAGAGCTGGTGATTGCGCAGGATACCGCCCATCTGGTGTCCGCTCAGTAAGCTCTCTCAAAAAGGCTGCGTTCCGTCCTCTGAAACCGTTCAGAGGACGGAACGTTTTTTGCCCAGATTAAAAAACCTCCGAACGGCATCCCGCTGTCCGGAGGTTTTAGATTTCATTTTTAAAGCGGACATGGGTTTTGGCAGGCACATCTTTGGAAGGAAAGACGCTCTCGCCGTCGGCTGTAATCTCGCGGCCCAGCACATCCTCGCCCACCACGACAGTTTTGAAAGCCCGTTTTTTCTCAAGCTCATCCTGCTGTGTCATCTTCTCATCCACAGAGCTGTAACTTCCGCCCTCGCGGTTGAACGTATCCATCTGCTCCTTTGCCTTCTCCCACGGCATCACGTCCCCTTCCTCACGCAGGTATTCCAACAATTCCGGAATCCCTTCGCCGCTGTAGGAGCTGATATAAAAAATCTTGCGGCAACCAGCCAGCTTCAGCCATTCTGCCGCCCGCTTCGGGTTGGCCAGCCGGTGATCAATCTTTGTAACGATACCGATCACCTCACGGTTGGCCAACACGGTGACCGAGGGAGGATACAAGGAATACGGTTCGATCGCGCTGAGGAGCAGCCCCACCACATCGGCCTCATAGGAATAGGTCGCCAGCGCACCGCCCAGGCGGTTCGTTTCGGCATATTCGCCGGGAGTATCGATAATGACATCAAACGTGTTGACATACTGCGTCTTGTGGTAAGTGACCGTTTCACCGCGCATGGCCTGGGTCAGCGATGTTTTCCCGCATTCGCTGCGCCCAATAAAAATAATTTTGCGCATACGCTCCGTCCTTTAATTCATGATGGCGTTTACCGCTTGGTAATGCGGCAGGCCGCAAATCCCATTTCATCGCGGAAATAGCGGACGATTTCATCCACGGCGGTAGTCACCTCGGCCAACTCGCCGGTGATGATCAGCGTTCCGGAAAAACGGTCCACAAAACCCAAATAGATATCCGCCGCTTTTGTGGCAATATCCGCCGCGATGATCGAGGACTCGTAGGGCACTACTGTTAAAATGCCGATGGCCGCGCCGTCGTAGTCGATATCGGGGTTCAGGCCCAGCTTTTGATAAATAATCGGTTGCGGGCCGCCGATAATATGCGCCAGGGAGATCTGGTTTCCGGGCACCTGCTCCTGGATGATGCGAAGTCTCCCCTCATCGTCCGACGGCAGCAGGTCTTTAATATCCACACCCATGATAAACGCTGCCTCCTTTTACAGAATTTGTACATGAAAGAGCTTCCCGCCACACTATATAGTGCTTGTGGGAAGTATCAAAAAGTATGTAAGATTACATTTATATTTTAGTCCAAATGCCGGAGATGTCAATGCGGCAGCACATAATTTTCATATTCCGTCCAAGAATCCGTCGCAAAAATCCAAGAGTTTTTAAAAAATTGGATTTTTGCATATTAATAGGAGAAAGAAAACTTCTTTCTTCCTCACACAACAAACCGCCCGCCGCAGAAGAGGGGGATCTTCCGCGGCGGGCCGGTTCGCTTGGTATGGACCGGCGGCGACACACACAACACCGCCGGCAGTCTTTTTGAAAAGAGAGAGAGTAGTCAAACGGGAAAGGGGGAATTTCCTGTTTGCATGATTAGAATACCATGCCAGTAAAGAAAAGTGATGAAGAAATTTTGAAAGAATCATGAACAAAGTGTGAATTCGAAAAAAGCGCACGCTCAGGCGAGGCACGCCGCGCGCAGCCGTTCCATGGCCCGCACCAGGACACGACGGGGACAGGCAAGGTTAATGCGCTCAAAGCCCGCGCCCTCCTGCCCGAACAGATATCCTTCGTCAAAGAAAAGCCCATGGCTCGTCATGCGCGCCTCCAGGGCATCCTGCTCCAAGCCAAGCGCCCTGCAGTCGAGCCACTGCAGGTACGTTCCCTCCAGCGCTGCTGCGTACAGCTGCGGCAGCTCGCGTGCGATGAACTCCTGCACAAAGCGGCGGTTTCCGTCAAGATAGTCCAGCAGGGCTTCCAGCCACGGCTCCGCCTGGTCATAAGCCGCCTGGCAGGCCACATAGCCAAAGGGGTTCAGGCTTGGGGTGGCGTCGATGCGCAGCTCCCGGAGAAAGCGCTCCCGCAACGTCCGATCCCGGATCACGATATTGCTCAGGTTCATCCCCGCCAGATTAAAGGTCTTGCTGGGCGCGGTGCACAAGATAGTGCGCCCGGCGATCTCACCCTTCAGCGTGCCGAAAGACGTATGCGTATGGCCCGGGAATACCAGATCGAAATGGATCTCGTCGGCGATCACGAACAGACCGTATCGCTCTGCGATCTCAGCCATTGCCCGCACCTCGTCCGCCGTCCACACACGGCCCACGGGGTTGTGGGGACTACACAGCAGCAACACTTTGTTCTCCCTGCGGCTGGCCAGCGTCTCCAGCAGCGCAAAATCAATGCTATAACGCCCATCTTCATACCGCAGCGGACAAGAAACCACAGTGCGGTCCGTATCGCAGATCACGCGGTAAAAAGGATAATAGACCGGCGTCAGAAGGATAACCCCCTCCCCCGCCTCCGTCACCGCCCGAATCGCCCGGGACAGGGCATAGACCACGCCGGGCGTCTGCACCAGCTCTTCCGGGGAAACAGACAGTCCGTGGCGGCGGTGCAAAAAAGAGCAGACGCTCTCATGGAATCCTTCCGGCGCCCCGGAATAACCGGGGATCTGCGTATCGATATACTGATGCAGCGCCGCCCGGATCTCGGGGGCGATGACAAACTCCATATCCGCCACGGAAAGCGGGGCCGCATCCTCCGGCGCGTCCGGCTGTGCCCGGCGCATCATATCCCATTTCAGCGCACCGGCGCGGCGCC
Source organism: bacterium 210917-SL.2.15 (assembly GCA_020555605.1). GTDB lineage: Bacteria > Bacillota > Clostridia > Oscillospirales > Oscillospiraceae > Pseudoscillospira. Next base: position 162,860 of record JAJCJC010000001.1, read on the forward strand.
GGTCCACCAGAGTTTCAAAATCATACTCCATACAGCATTGACACATCCTTTGCTTATTGGTTTTCCGTTCTCAAAATGTCCGCAGCGGTGATTACTCTACACCCTCCACAGTGATATTGTCCGTGCCGTGGGCTTCAAACTCGTCAAGATAGGCGTCGATCCGTCGGTTCAGATCCACCATGCCCTCTGGCGTCTCCGCGGCAATTCCCTCCACTTCCATATCCCGTCGGGCAAGCTCTTCGGCCAGGATCTCGTAAAACACCGTATCCTCATAGGCCATGATCGCCTCGTGGATACCGCCCTCGTTGAAGGCGCGGGAGGGCACCGCCACACCGCGGACCACATCCACCAAATCCGGCATATCGTGTAGCAGGCACTGGGAAAACAGCAGGCTTTCCACCTGGTCATACACCCGTATGCGGTCGCCGCCCCGGGCGGAATTGAGCACCCAGTTGCCGATATATACCATGTCCAGCAGGCGGCGAAACTGCTTTTCACTCATCTTGATCTCCATATCGCTCCTTCTTTCCTTGCTCCGTGGCAAATCGCTCCGTATTCGCGGATGCTATTGTAACAAATTACGTGTTAAAATACCAGCACTGCTTGATATAAAGAGCAATTTTTTGAAAAAGAGCAGTGAATTTACCGGTTTTGACTTGCCGCAGGCTGGAATATCAAGTATAATATGTGGTTGTCTATAATAAGCATCAATCGGTACCATGTTTTGAAGAGAGGAGCGGGGCGTATGGATCATCGGCCAATCGGCGTATTCGATTCCGGCCTGGGAGGGCTGACCGCCGTGCGGGAGCTGATGCAGCTACTGCCGCGGGAGGATATCATCTACTTTGGCGATACCGCCCGGGTGCCTTACGGCGTGCGCTCCCCGGAAACCATTCTGAAATTTGCCCGTCAGGACATGAATTTCCTGTGCTCTTACGATCTCAAGGCGGTAGTGATCGCCTGCGGCACGGTGAGCACCACGTCTCTGTCCACCCTGCGCAGGGAATACCATCTTCCTATCATCGGCGTGGTGGAACCAACGGCCGCGCAGGCGGCCCGCGCCACCAAAAGCGGACGCATCGGCCTGATCGCCACAGCCGCTTCCATCCGTTCCGGCGCCTACGAAAGAAAGATTGCCGCACAGCGGCCCGGGGCAACGGTATACGGCAAGGCCTGTCCTCTGTTTGTACCCTTAGTGGAAAACGGGCGCTTTCAGGTGGGGGACCCTGTCATCGAAACCGTAGCCCGGGAATATTTGCAGAGCATGCAGGACGCCGACGTGGATACCCTGATTCTGGGCTGCACCCACTATCCGCTGCTCAGCGACGTCATCGGCCACATTATGGGACCGGATGTGACGCTCATCAATTCCGGCCGCGAAGCAGCCCGGGCACTGCAGGCCCTGCTCGCCGACAGCGACTGTCTGAACGAAAGCCAGGCACACGGCGACACCTCCTATTTTGTCAGCGATACGGTGGACGGCTTTGAGGAGATGGCTGGGTTGTTCCTGCGCAGTGACCTCAAAGGCATGGTGCAGCAGATCAATATTGAAAAATACTGAAAATGGATATCCTAAAAGGGAAACAGGAGAACACAATGCAGCAACAGGTAATGATCTCCATTCGCGGAGAGCAGGAATACGAAGGCACCGAAAAAGATGTTACGGAATTTGTGACCGAGGGCACGCTGACCTCCACCGATTACGGCTATGCTCTGGAATACGACGAAAGCGCCCTGACAGGCATGGAAGGCACGCATACGGCTTTTGAGATCCATCCCAACTCCGTATCCCTGATACGCACCGGGCGTTTTCACTCCCAGATGATCTTTGAGCGGGACAAAAAGCATTACTCCCTCTATGAGACCCCCTACGGCGCCATGACTCTCGACATTGTGACCCACACTCTGCGCGCCGACCTGGACGAAACGGGCGGCGAACTGGAAATCCGCTACGCCATCGAGATCGAGCACCAGATGACCGGCACGAGCCGCTTTTTCATCCAGGTGTGCCAAAACATCGCGGCGGAGACAGAAAAGCAGAAAGTAAAAAACGGCAAAGGATGGTAAAAAAGATGATCAATATGATTCAAAGTGCCAAGGAGCAGGTTGCGCAACTGGTGGCCGCCAGCTATGCGCGCGCCGTGGAAAAGGGCCTTCTCAGCACAGCGCAGGGCGAGATCCGCGGCAGTGTAGAAGTGCCCAAGGACAGCCGCAACGGCGATTACACCTCGAATTTTGCGTTAGCCGGCGCCAAGGCGCTGGGCATGCGTCCCCGGGATCTGGCGCAGATCCTGTGCGACAATCTGGACTTGAGCGGTTCCTATTTTGAAAAAGCGGAGATCGCCGGCCCCGGCTTTTTGAATTTCACCGTCAGCAGCAGATGGTACGGCGACGTTCTGGCCGCCGTAGAGGCAGAGGGGAGAGACTACGGCTCTTCCGAAGCGCTGGCGGGACAGAAGATCATGGTGGAATTCGTTTCCGCCAACCCCACCGGCCCCATGCATATGGGCAACGCCCGCGGCGGCGTGCTGGGCGACACCCTGGCCAATGTTCTTTCCCACAACGGCTGCGCAGCCTGGAAGGAATTTTACGTCAACGACGCGGGAAACCAGATTGCCAAATTTGCCCACTCCATCTATGCCCGCTGCATGCAGCTGACATTGGGCGAGGAAAACTACCCCTTCCCTGAAGAGGGCTACCATGGCGAGGACATCAAAGAACTGGCCCGGGGCTTCCTAGCCCAGGCCGGCGGCACTTTCCCCGGCGAAACGGCACAAGACGCTTGGGAGACCGCCATGGCTGAATACGGACTGAGCATCAACATCCCCAAAATGCAGGAAGACCTGCGCAAATACGGCATTGAGTACGACCAGTGGTTCCTGGAATCGGAACTGCACAACAGTGGATACGTAGCCGAAACCGTGGCTGTGCTGACGGACAAGGGCTGGACCTACGAAAAGGACGGCGCACTGTGGCTGAGCACCACCGCCTTGCTGAAAGAAAAATTCCTGCGCGAAGGGAAAACCCAGGCCCAAGTGGACAAGCTGGAACTGAAGGATGACGTGCTCCGCCGTGCCAACGGTTTTTACACCTATTTCGCCGCCGATATCGCCTATCACCGCAACAAATTTGAAAAGCGTGGCTTCGATAAGGTCATCAATGTCTGGGGCGCCGACCATCACGGCCATGTGGCCCGCCTGCAGGCAGCTCTGGATGGTCTCGGCTTGGACGGCTCCGGCCGCCTTGTGATCGTGCTGATGCAGCTGGTGAACCTGCTGCAGGACGGCAAACCCGTGCGCATGTCCAAGCGCACCGGCAAGGCCATTGCTCTGCATGACCTGCTCGATGAGATCAGCGTGGATGCCGCCCGTTACTATTTCAACAATCGTGTGCCCAACAGTCCCTTGGACTTTGATCTGGGACTGGCCGTCCGTGAGGACAGCGAAAACCCTGTTTACTATGTGCAGTATGCCCACGCCCGCATTTGCAGCCTGCGTAAAGCAATGCAGGAAGAAGGCGCGTCCCTGCCCGCCATAGCTGACACGGACGTCTCCCTGCTCAGCGACGAGGCAGCCCGGGAGCTGATCAAGCAAATTTCCCAGTATCCCGAAGAACTGCGTCTGGCCGCCCGGGACTACGATCCCTCTTATATCAACCGGTATCTTGTCAATCTGGCCGCCCGCTTCCACAAGTTCTACCACGACGACCGCATCAAAGGCGAAGCCCCTGCCGTGCGGGACGCCCGCTGGAAGCTGGCCGACACCGTACGCACCGTACTGGAAAACGGTCTGGACGTCATCGGCGTAAGCGCGCCGGAGCGAATGTAATTCTTTGAACCATACCAGCCCAAAAAGCGCCATGTGAAGGGAATACTTTCACATGGCGCTTTTTTAGTGCCCGGGACATCTCCCCGTCCTCCCCCGCTTGACGCTTCCCGGCCATAGCCTTTATAATGGATGCAGAAGCAATTTGGAAAAGGAGGCCCTGTTCTGGACGCCAAGCAAAGCTGAGACGAAGATTTTATAAATCCAAGCTGAATTGACAAAAAAGGCACAGGCCGCGCAGCGGTCTGTGCCTTTTTTCTGCTTTTCCGTTATTTGGGTGTTGCCACAATAACCCGCATCCGGCCGCCGGAGGATTCCGGCTTGTCATACCAGCCGGTGAGGCTGTAATCGCCGGAATTGAGCTTATCCAGACTGGCGACATAATACTGCGTGCCCAGTCCGCTCTGGTTCTGCTTGAGGTAGATCTGCACGCCGGTGCTGATATTGAATTTCTGTCCATTATCAGCGACGGCAGTACCATTGGTGGTAGCCGCGGTCAGCTTTACTTCCGTCAGATTATACATCTTATCCAGCGTCGTGCCGTCCATCATATAACGCACGGCCTTGCCCTGGCTGACAGGGAACGAAACGCCCTCGCAGGTCAGCGGACCAACCACGGAGCCGTTGCTCATCAGCGTATAAATATGGCCATTGGTCATGTTCGCGCCGGGAATCTCCTCGTCTTTGGTCAGCATACCGAAGGAATACATATCGCCGGTGACGTTTTTCAGGATCAACGTTTCAATCTCGCCGGCACTGTTCAGCTCATAATACGCCACGTCGCCGCTATCGATCTTCACGCCTGCCAGACGGCTGGCCGCGATATTCGCCGCATGGCCATCCGCATAATCCATAATACGTGCGCTGGAGGCCAGCGGAACGCTGCCCAGTTTGGTGGCCGCGCTGTTAACTGTACCGGAGAGATTCTTGGAAGAATTGTTCAGGCGGCTCAGTTTGGCGACGCCGTCTTCAAAGGCCACCTTCACCAGATCGCCCTCTTTATAATAGCCACTCTTATCTGTCTGATACCGATAAGTGACGCCGTCCACACCCAGGATCTTCACATAGGGCGCCGTGTAGGGCTTACCCTGCGCATCGGTATAGCTGTCGGTGCCAGTAGCGAGCACAATGCCGTAGGTATTGGTGCCGGCGCTGGTCGGATCAATCACCGCAGCCACCGTATTGTTGCGGCCCAGCAGCAGCGTGACCGTATCGCCGATCTTGAACGTGCCGGTGGTGGACATGGCATACGCCGCCGCAGAACTTTCAAAAGAATAGCTCACGCCGGACACCACCACTGAGGTGGGATTGCTCCGGTTCGGCTCGGCGCTCTCATACAGGCCGGTGATCTGATTGTGGTAGGCCCAAACCGTCTTGGTCTTTTCCAGATAATACACCACGTCGTTCTGAGCGATGGCGGAAAGGGTGCTTTCTCCGTCGTTGCGGTACACCACGGTAGGCGTAAAGCCCAGCTGCGCTGTCCAGCCGCCTTCACCCACCACGATGGGACCCTGCAGCTCTGCATTGACCACGCTCAGATAGTCGATCCTGCCCGCGCCGTCCACACTGTAGCCCAGTGTGGTGGCATAGGTTTTCCCGTCCTTTGTGGTGGCGTTCAGGGTATTGTAGACCAGCTTGGCACAGTCGCCGCGGGTCAGAATCTGTCCCTGCTTGACATTCAGCCCCGTGTTCAGCTTCAGATTTTGATACATGGCCAGCTGGGGATAGGGATAGGTGCCGGTGGCAAAATCCTCATCGGTATAGCCGAGCATTTTCAGGCAGATATTCACCGCCTGCTCCAGATAGACCGGGCTGTCTGGCCGGAATGTCCCATCCAGATAGCCGTTGATCCAGCCTACGTCCACTGCGGTCTTGATATAGCCCGCCGCCCAATGCGTATATTTCACGTCCGAAAAGGGCGAAACATAAGCCGTAGACGTGGCCATATCCCGATAAGCGGAAGCTGCCACCGCCATTTTGGTAAAGGCCGCACGCGTCACATTGGCAGACAGATCCAGGTTCCCCTTCCCGTCGCCGTTCATCACGCCCATGGCTGCCAGAACCTGAAGCGCCTCGCCCTCGCCGACCGTCGTGCCGACGGCAAAAGCCGAGGGCACCAACAGCGACGCGCACAGGGCCGCCAGACACAGCAGCGCCGTAAGTCGTTTCTTCATGTCTCTTCTCCTCCTATATCGCTTTGCCGGCGCCGCGGTTCTTTATTCATACCGCAGCGCATCAATGGGATTCATCTTTGCCGCCTTGTTGGCCGGCAGATATCCAAACAGCACGCCGATGCCGACAGACACGCCGAATGCAATGGCAATGGCGCCCGGCGTGGGCACGGCCTGGAACGTCGCTCCACTGCCGCCCATCATGCTGGTCATCATGCCGCTGAGCACAACACCCGCCACAAACGCCACCGTCATGCCTAGGACAATGCCGATCAGGCCGCCCAGCGCGCTGGTAGTACCCGCCTCGATGATAAACTGCAGCCGGATATCTTTTCGCTTGGCGCCGAGAGATTTACGGATACCGATTTCCCGGGTGCGCTCGGAAACGGATACCAGCATGATATTCATAATACCGATGCCACCCACCAGCAACGAAATGGCTGCAATGGCCACCAGCACCATCATCAGCACACTGACCATCATGTTGAGCGACTGGATCTGCTCGGCCGATGTCATGACATAATAGGCGTCCGTCGTCTGATAAATACTGTAGAGTTTGTTTTCGATCAAAGCCTTGCCCGCATTCGCTGAGTCCTGCCCTGTGCAGGAAAACATGTAAAGCGAAACCTCAGTCGAATCTGAAATTTTACCGGCGTTGGTGTAAGGAATATATACATAATCGTTGGGACCGCCTTCTTCCATGGCATAACTTCCGCCAGCCAAGATGCCCACCACTGTATACGGCACGCCGCCGATATTGATCGACTTGCCCAGCCCATCGCCGCCGAAGGCGGTCTGATTAAGGTATTCACCGATTACACAGACCGTGGAGCGTCGGGCAACGTCAAGATATTTGATATACCGCCCCTGTGCAAGCTCTTCGCCGAAGGTAGCATCCATGTCTGCAAAATCTTCGCTGACGCCGTATACATGCGTGCGCTTAAACTTCTCCGTGCCGCTGCGGACGCTGGTGCTCACACTGATATAAGGCGTAACGCCGGAAAGTACATCCGGATACTGAGCTACCAGTTCGGCCATATCCTCCGGCTCCGCCGTGCGGGAGGAGCCGGGGCCGCGGCCCCAAACGCTGACCTGCACCAGATTCGTTCCAATTTTTTCAAATTGTTCATTCATCATCGTCTGCATGCCGTTTCCGAGGCTGGTGATGATGATGACCGCAGCCACGCCGATGATAATGCCAAGCATGGTGAGAATCGCCCGGGCCTTGCTGCTCATCAGGGATTTGACGGCCAGCTTGAAATTCTGTTCCATCCCCATCAGGACTCATCCTCCTCTCCTGCCTCGGAAGGCTGGACCACGGCCCGCGGGTCATCGGAGGGACCGTCATAGATGATACGGCCGTCCTGCAGTCGGATAATGCGCTGCGCGCGCACAGCGATCGAATTATCATGGGTAATAAGGACAATGGTGTTTCCTTCCCGGTTGAGCTGCTGCAGGAACGACAGTACCTCCCGGCTGGTGCGGGAATCCAGCGCACCGGTGGGTTCGTCGGCCAGAATCACCGAGGGGTCCCCCGCCAGCGCACGCGCAATGGATACGCGCTGCTGCTGGCCGCCGGAAAGCTGGTTTGGCATGTTCTTTGCCTTGGCCGCCAGACCCACTTTGTCGAGGGCTGCCAAAGCACGCTCGCGGCGCTCCGCCGCCGGAACGCCGGCATAAAGCAACGAAAGCTCCACATTTTCCTGCACACTCAGCTTGGGCAGAAGGTTATACTGCTGGAAAATAAAACCCAGCATTTTGTTGCGGATCTCCGCCTGCTCATCGTCCCGCATGGTGGAGACATCCACACCGCCCAACAGATAAGTGCCTGAGGTGGGCACATCCAAACAGCCGATGATATTCATTGCCGTAGATTTGCCCGAACCGGACTGGCCCACAATGGCTACAAACTGGCCGCGCGGAATAGAGAAGGACACACCGTCCAGGGCATGCACCTCTGTATCACCCATGTGATAAATCTTATAAATATTGCGCAGTTCGATCAGTGTTTCATTCATCGGCGTCACTCACCCGATTCCGAAACCGTCGCTGTACTCATACCACCGGCGAGCACCTGATCCAAGTCAGACTTTACCAGCACCAGATCTCCTTCCTTCAGGCCATCTGTGACTTCCACATAGCTGCTGTCACCGACGCCCAGCTTCACCGTGCGCGTTTCGGCCTGTGTAGTATCAATACTTCCATCCTTTTCAGAAATGGCGGAAGCCGGAATCACCTGCACCGTATTGCCAGTGTCCACTGCCCCCAGCGGAATGGTCAGCGCGCCCTGAACCTCTTCAACCATAATGTCGGCGCTGACGTTCATACCCGGCAGCAGAGCGGGATCGGGATTCTCCACCATTACGGTGACCGGATAGCTGGTGGCGCCTCCGGTGGTGGTTCCGTTGATATTGATCTTGTCTATGTAACCGGAAAATTCCTGTCCGGGCAGCGCGTCCACTGTGATGCGGACCCGCTGGCCCACCTTCACCTTTGAAATATCCAACTCGTCGATATTCATGTCAAAGGTCAGGGCGGACAGATCGCTGATAATGGCCAGTGTAGAATTGCCCACCTGACCGATATTGTCACCGGCGCTCATGCTTTTCTGTGTCACAGTGCCGGAAATGGGTGCTTTTATATTATACTCCTCCAGCGCATCCTGGGCAGAGCGCAGGTTGAGCTGGGCATTTTCCAGACTCAGCTTGGCGTTTCGGGCCTGATCGGCCAGATCCGCGCCGTCCAGATGGACCAGCTTCGTGCCGGGCGCCACTGTGGTGCCCTCGGAGACATAAATCGCATCCACGGTGCCGCTGGTCTTAGCCAGCGTCTGGGTCTGGGTGGCATATTCAAAGGTACCTCCGCTCTGGCAGGCATAGGTGCCCACTCTGGCTGTAGCCGCCATGCCGCCAGTAATGCCGCCGGGATTGGTAACCTTCAGTTCCACGCTTTGCACCAGCGTACCGCCGGTACCCACCGCTGTATAAGCGGACACATTTGTCACCGTGGCCGCCACCGTTTCGCCGGTGGAAGTGATGGTAACCGTTCCGCTTTGCCCGGCACGGATGTTCTTTGCATCCGCACTGTTAAAATTGCACTTGAGCGTCATATTTTTATTGTCTGTCACCGTCACCACTGCCGTTCCAGCAGAGATGGCGTCGCCCTTCTTCACTTCCACGCTGGACACCTGTCCGGAAACCGTGGAGGTCACCGTCAAATCCTGAGCGGCGCGGGACGCCTGTTCGTAAGCGATCTGCGCCTGCTGCAAGGCCAGCTGTGCCTGCTCCACGGCCGTTTGTGCCGCCTCGGCGTCAATCGTGTAAAGCACCTGATCCTTTTCCACGGCGTCGCCGATCTCAAAGCTGTCGCTCAGAATGTCGCCGGTGACCATACCCACGATAGTGCTGGAATGAATGGGCTGAATGGTGCCGGTGCCGGAAACGGTCACGCTGAGGTCGCGGTACGCGGCAGCCTCAGCCGTAAGGTTCCCTCCCATGGGAATCCCACTGCCTCCGCCCAACATCCGTGAGAGGAGAAACAGCACCACCACCACGATCACTGCGATCAGGATCAGTTTCTTTTTGCTTTTCTTTCGTTTCGGCAGCTCCGGCGCAGCTGCAACAGCGGGAGCTACCTCCGCCTCCGCCGGTGCCAAGTCCAATTTGTTTTCTGTGTTGTCGCTCTTCATAACTTGCTCCTTCCGGTCCTTTTCCAGGGTCCTGCTTTGTCATTATATGAGTTGTCCCACCCCAAATACAAGAGAAAATCCTTTAAGATTTCTTAAATATTATAAAAGCACGGCCTCCGCGCAGTTGTTGGAAAACACCATGGCCGCACGATATCCCACCCGATCCGCCACACCGGCTGAGAGCAGATCCACCGCCAGCTACACAACAAAATTCACCGTGACCAGAACGGTAATCTGTTTCACAGGAATCTGATACGTCCGCTGAAAGGAGAAAAACAACAGCGGAATAAAAAGATCTATAACCGCCCGCAGCACGCCCGCGCACTGCTCTGCACGTCCCTCCTGAACATCTGGAAAGCCCCTCCCGTAGCCTTTCGGGAGGGGCTAATTGTTTTTTATGTGCCGCACAGATCGGCCACGGCCTGCGCGAACATTTTGCCCGAAACGATCAGGTCTTCGATGCGCACAAACTCATCCGGGCCATGCATATGGGTGTCCACCTCCGGGAATTCACAGCCGAATCCGACGCCGCCTTCAATATTGTGCACATAGGTACCGCCACCCATGGAAACGCAGCGGGCTTCCCGGCCAGTATAGTCGGTGTAGATCCGTTTCAGCGCTTCCACCAGCGGCGTATCTTCCGGTGTATGGTGGGGCGGCTCATGGAGCATCAGTTCCGCCTCCAGCCCGGCGGCGGCAGCCTTGTCCTTTAATATGGCGAACAGCCGCTCTTCGCCGCCGCACAGGGGCACCCGGCTGTCAAAGCTGCCGCGGAATTCCGTCTCCGCGCAGTGGAAAATATCCAGCGAGATAGTCAGCGCTCCGCTGATCTTATCAGCACAGGCAATGCCGAAATTCGTTCCGTCCGTCTGGCCGTGAGGCGTCAGGGCATACAGCGCACGCAGTTTCTCCACGCCCTCGCAGGGTGCCAGGGGAAGCTTGAGCAACGCGCACAGCAGCGCCGTGATGGCGTTGTTTCCCTCTGCGGGCGTCGATGCATGGGCGTTTTTCCCTTTAGCCGCGATCAGGACGCCACCGGTGATATCCGCCGCGGCAAACGACGCGCCGGTTTCCCGGGCCGCTTCGTCGAGATAGGGCTGCACACCTTCGGCGTTCATCCCCTCCACCACTGCTTCGGCTTCCGGCGGCACGGCGTTGAGCACCAGACCGCCGTCGATAGCGCGGATGCGGGGCATGTCCCCGCAGGGTGCAAAACGGGCCATCACATCCGGCCGCAGCTGCCCTTTTTCGGTGTTCAGGATCGGGTAGTCCCCATCGGGCGAGAACACCATGGGCGGCGTGCTCTCTTTTTTCAAATAGTATTCGATATCGCTGCTTCCGGTTTCCTCCGCGGTTCCCAGGATCAGGCGCGCTTTATGCTTCATCGGAAGGCTCAGCTCCTTCACGCAGCGCAGCGCGTAAAGCGAAGCCACAGCCGGCCCTTTGTCGTCGCTGCTGCCGCGGCCGTAGATCAATCCGTCCTTAACCACGGGCACAAACGGCTCGCACACGGACCAACCCTTGCCCGCGGGCACCACGTCCAAGTGCGCCAGCATGGCCAGCTGCACATCGCCCTCGCCCATGGTGATAGTGCCCACATAGTTGTCCACATTTTTCACATCGGTAAAGCCGTATTGCTCCGCCAGCTTCAAGGCCGCATCCAACGCCGCGGCCGGGCCTTCGCCATAGGGCTTGCCCGGCAAGGCCTCCCCGTCAACACTGGGAATGGCCACCAGGTCCATGATATCCTTCACCATTTCTTCCCGGTGATCCTCGAACCATTGCTCAATCTGTTCTCTATACATAAAAAGCGTTCACTCCTTTCCAAAATCTGCTACTTGTATCCTATCACATCAGCGGAAAAGTATCAAGGCGCATCCGCTGCAAAGTCCGGCGTCCGACGCACTGCTCTGCCCCGTTGCCAAACGGGATACTGCATAGTATAATAAGGAAAAATACGATGGGCATAATTCTTCATAAACTGCGAGATATACAATCAATGGAACCCGTGGTCCGAAGAGAAACACCGCGCGACTACAGCGTCGTGGAAACGATGATACGAATCGCATTTTATAACATCTATGTGCCGGGCTGCACCGAACGCTACCTGGTTCATATCCTGCGTACCCATGAAGATTTTATTCCGGAGCTGGATTTTGTGCTGGAGCTGGACGGACAAGTGATCGGTAATATCATGTATACCAGAGCCGCACTGAAAATCGACGAAGCCGCAGCGCAGCAATACGACGAAACCCTGGAGGCAAAGGCCAAGCGGTATCAGCCCAGCCAGGAAGCATTTTATATCCTCAGTCAAGCCTTTTTGCCGGAAGACTGATGCATAAGACCGGGCAGAGCCGCTGCCCGACAGGATACACTGCGCAAAGGAGAAGCCCCCCATGGACACCGAATGGATCAACGTAACACCCGAAAATCTGTTTCAGGAGCACCTATGCTGTATCATCCGCAGCCGGACGCCCCATCCCGGCGTGGAGGCCAAGCGGCAGTGGCTCCGCGCGCGCCTGCAGGAGGGGCACGTCTTCCGAAAGCACAGGGAAAGGGCGGCCATATTCATCGAGTACGCTCCCCTTGAAAGCGCTTGGGTGCCTGTCACCGGCGAGAACTATTTTTACCTGTACTGCCTGTGGGTCGCCAGTGGCTACAAGGGAAACGGGTACGGCCGGACGCTGATGGAATCCTGCCTGGCCGATGCCCGGGCGCAGGGAAAATCGGGCATCTGCATGCTGGGCGCACAAAAACAAAAGGCATGGCTTTCCGATCAGTCCTTTGCCAAAACGTTCGGGTTTCAGATCGTGGATACCACAGCGCAGGGCTATGAACTGCTGGCTCTTTCGCTGGACGGCACTGTGCCGGCATTTGCCCCCAACGCCAAAGAGGGCCGGATCACAGCTCAGGAGCTGACCATTTACTACAGCCCCCAATGCCCCTATGTGCAGCAAAGCCTGCAAAAAGTGCAAGACTACTGCGCGCAAAACCGCATCCCCGTATCGCTTCTTCCCGTGGATACGCTTGAAAAAGCAAAGGCGCTTCCCTGCGTGTTCAACAATTATGCGGTATTCTACCAGGGAACCTTTGAAACGGTGAACCTGTTGGACATTGCAGCCTTGCAGCGCCTCCTACGAAAGTAGTGCGCTGCGGCGCCAACAACATGCAAGGACGGCAGGCCCCTGGGCTTGCCGTCCTTTTTGCAGTTTCGCCCGGGCGCCCCGCTCCTCCATCGGGAAACATCAGGTGTTGTCCCGGCTGATGGGCTGGCGGAGCAGCAAATGCTTCAGTGCTTTCCAGTTGAACGGATAGAGCGGGTAAAGATAATGGCCCGCCAGCGGCCTCGTAGTAGCGATCAGCACCGCCATCAGCACCAAGCCGCCGAGAAACCCCCAAACGGAAAACAGCGCCGACAAGATCAGCAACACCACCCGCATCAGCTTGAAGGCATAGCCCAGCTCAAAGCTGGGCTGGGCAAAGCTGGCAATGGTCACAAAGGCGATATACACCAGCACTTCCGGCACCAGCCAGTTCGCCCGCACGGCAAAATCGCCCAGAATCAGTGCACCCAGCATACTGAAGGAATTGCTCAGCACATCCGGCGTATTCAGCGAGGCCAGCTTCAGCAGATCCACGATCAGTTCCAACAGCAGCAACTGCAGCAGGAGCGGTACGCCGTTGGGTTCTTCAATGCCGATAAATGCCAGCCAAGAAGGAATGTGCTCCGGGTTCATCATGGCCAGATACCACACAGGCGTGATGACCAGCGAGGCAAGAAACACAAAAAAGCGCACCATGCGAAGATAAGTGCCCACCAGAGGCGGGAAGTAGTAGTCGTTGGTTTCCTGCATAAAATCAAAAAAGGACGTGGGCAGGATCATCACCGAGGGTGAGTTGTCCACCATCAGGATGATACTCCCCTCCATCACGGAAGCCGCCGCGGCGTCGGGTCGCTCGGTGTAGCGCACACGGGGAAAGGGATTGAACCACTGCGGACGGTGCATGGCCTCGGCAATGCTCTCCTGCCCCATGGAAATGGAATAAACATCGATTTTGTCGAGGCGCTCCCGAATTTTGCCAAGGGCTTCCCGGTCCACCCTGTCATCGAGATAGCACAGCACCACATCCGCCTGAGAACGCTCTCCCACCCGATGGTTTTCCATCACCAGCTTGGGATCCCGGATGCGGCGGCGGATCAGGGCGGAGTTTTTCTTTACCACCTCGGTAAATCCGTCGTGGGAGCCGCGCAGCACCTTGCCGTCCGACGGCTCCTCCACGCCGCGGGTGGGATAAGCTTTCGCGTCGAACAGCATGGCCCGCCCCATGCCTTCCAGCAGTAGAGCACACTTGCCCAGCAGAATGGACGTAACGATGGCATCCAGATTCTGCTCCGTTCCGGTTTCGCCGTAGGTACCGAAGCGGCTGGCAAAATCGTCCATATCCTTCACGCCGCGCAGCTGCTGCTCGGTCAGGGACAAAAGGAAGGCGAGGATGCGCTCGATCACATCGTCCTTTCCGTATCCATCCAGGAAATAAAGGTGCGCCTGTCTCCCGCCGATGCGGAGTTCACGGCCTGAGATATCGTAATTGCGGCCCACGCCCAGAGTATCGTCCAGCAGTTTTACGTCGGTTTCAAACTGTGCGGTCAGCTGCTGCGGGGTTTTCGTTGCCTGTTCCATGTAATGCCCATCCTTTCGTTGCCGTTCCTTTAGTATGATAAAAGGGCCGCAGGATTATACCCGCGGTCCTTTACCGCACCGGCCGGCACAGTGGGAACCCGTTTTTCACTCCTTACAGGCGCCGCTGCTCGGCATCCTCCTCCGACTGGGAAACCTCCATGGAAAAAAGGGTTTCATAGGCGGCGCGCTCAGCGTCGTTCGTGGGCGGCGTGGGCATCAGCCCTGTGCACTCGCAGGACGATACCGTGTCGCAGATATCGGGAAATTCACTGGCAAAATATTGCTTTCTGGGCGTTTTCGGCATGACATGGACCTCCTTTCGGATCTTCGGTATCCATAGTTTGTGCCTCGTGTGCCGAAATATGCGCCCGGTCTGTCCGCGCACTGCTGCGCTCTGCCGATCGCCCGCGGTCAGCCGCGGCGGAGCCGGAACGCAGCCGTCTGCTTGTGCTGCGCTCCGACAACTCCAGCCGCATGGCCAGCTTGTTGACATATTTGGGCATTTTTGTTGAATATTCCAAAATTTCACCCAATTCACAAATATACCTCTCGATACCCTCCTGGTTTTCTCTATAGTTTTTTCATAGTTATGAGCATAATCGCGAGCGAAAAGGCGGCGGTTCAAAATGAACCGCCGCCCGGGCCGTCACGAACAGTATACCGCGTATTTTTGTTCAAACGGTATTTCGCTGAAATTCAGGAATTACTTTGTATAAACCTTCTCCCAAATAGAGGCAGTTTTGGAATCAATGGACTGGATATTTTTGATGACGGCGTCCAGCTGCGCATTCAGATCAGCGGTCTCCTCCGCGGCCTTTGCGTAATAAACATCCACCTTTTTGTACAGCGCGTCAATCTCTTTCTGATCCCGAATCAGTTGGGCCTTTTCCGCCTTTGTTACTGCGGTGGAAAGCTGAATGAATTTGATGTAGTCGTCGCCGGCTGTTTTCTGCGCCTCGTTTTCGTTCGTGTCGACCTTCGTCCACAAATCCTTGTGAACGTTCTTGATAGCGAAGATCTTGTCGAAGAGCGGATCCGCTCCTTTCAGGATCTCGTTTGTCTTGGTATGAATCTGCTCGGTCAGTTTGTTCATCTGTACATAATAGGGGGCCTTGGCGTTTTCCGCGGCAACCAGCAGATCCTTTTCCTCAGGGGTAAGCATATCAAGCGTCTTTACATAGTCTGCCATTGACACATCGGCAGGCTGAGCCAAGGTTGCGGACTGATCATATTCCGTGTTGACGGGATTGACATGGGAACCATAACCCGCGGGAAGTTCTGCGGCAAACGCCGGGGCAACGGAACTAACAGCAACAACTGCAGTTAACAATCCAAACGCAGCGGTGTTCTTAAATTTAGAAAAATGATTCATGATTTTATTCTCCTTCTGTCAGGTTGGTGAAAATTTGAGCCGCAGTGCGTGGCGCCTCGCCTATCTGGCTTGATTATGATTATATCCAGTTTTATCCTTGGAATCTCCGAAAGACTGTGTGAACTTTGCGGCAGTTTTGCGGCAAAATGCTTATACCGCCGGGGCGTTCTCTCTCATTGAAGCGGCAGCAAAATACGAAATATGGTCTGTCCCGGCCTGGAATTCACGGAAATGATACCATGATGCCTTTGAATGACTTCTTGTGTGATGGAAAGGCCAATCCCAAAATTGCCGCCGTTTCCCTTGTAAAACCGCTCGAAAATATGGGGAAGATCCTCTGGAGCAATCCCAGACCCGTCATCTTTAACGGAAATCACGACACCCGCAGCGTCACGCCTGCATGTGATATCAATAGCCGCTTTTGCGTATCGAAGGGCATTGCTGAGAATATTGAGAACGGCACGTTCCATTTCGGATTCATCACCATTGCAGAGGATAGGCGCTTCATCCACATCAAGCCGCAAAACAATCTTTTTTTGAATCGCCGCTGTCTCTATGGTTCCGGCGCAGTACAGCACCATCTCGCGAAGGTCAAATGTCTCCCGGCGGATTGGCGTATCCACCGCATCCATTCGTGACAGCAGGAGGATATCGTTGATCAGACGGGCCATTTTCTGCGTTTCCCGGATGATGACAGCAATGCCTTTCTCCCGGTCCGGAACCGCCCCCGACTGGATCCCTTCCGCATAGCCCTGAATCGACATGAGTGGCGTTTTAAGTTCATGGGAGGCGTTAGAAAAAAAGCGCTTTTGTGCCTGCTCCGCTTGATCGATCATCTCCGTCATCGCATGGACGGTCTTCGCCGCCTCATGAAATTCGTCATACGCAAAGGTAATCCCATCGGGCAGTTGCTGCCGGCGCCCAGCCAGGGAAATATACGCATTGAGCGACCGAAAGGCATCATCCAGTTTTTTTGATCTAAACAGAAGCGCAAGCAGGGACGCAAAAAGTGCGCAGGCCATAAACACCAGCAAAATTCGATCAACCGTGTTCCCAAATTCAATTAAGGGAGTGGCATCGGTGTATACCAGAATCTGGTACTGATGATTCTCGGCATTTTTTTCGTTCTGAAACAAAGCGTATCCGTCATAATAGCCGTAATATGTCCGGAGCTGAATGTGATAACTCCTGCCCTCGCGCATAAACGACAGTTGTTTCCCTTCACGCAGGATGTTGCAGTTTTGACGGTAATAATCCGTGATATATGCCGTCATGGATTTTTCCTCAGCGTCCAGCCAGGGGGGACAGGGGTCAATTGCCTCTTCTGATTCGTTCAGGATCACATAGCCCGTAGCCAGCCCATACCCACTCTCATTCTCTGTAAGCTGCCAGTCCTCCGCCTTTTCACTAAAGAGGGAGAACCTGGAGAATATGCTGTCGATATGTGCGGAGGCGATCCGTTCGATGTAATGGGATACAAAAATATTAAAGGCCAGCAGAACCGCGCAGAACGCACCGATGATGATCAGCGACGGCCCGATAAACAAGGATGCTTTTAATGTCCGGTGCTTCTTCATAGCGGCTCTCCTTTTGCCAAACGAAAGCCGTATCCCCATACAGTCTGAATAAATACGTTACTATGGCATTCCGCCAATTTCCTGCGCAGTCTTTTGACCGTATCATCGGTCGCTCGCGTCTCCACCGAATCATCGTAACCCCAAACGGAATTCAGGAGTTCTTCCCTCGATACTGCTCTGTCGCTGTTTTCAAAAAGCATGGAAAGCAGGGCGAATTCCATATTTGTAAGCCTCATTTCACCGCCGCGGCAGAAAACGGTTTTTTTACCGGAATCAATGGTGATATCCCCAAAGGTCAGCTCCTCCGGGCTGCTTTTCTGCCCCTGAGAATCCGCGCGATGAAATATGGATTTCACACGCATGACCAGCTTGATCGGGGAAAAAGGTTTGGTGAAGTAATCGTCGCACCCCATGGTGAACCCGGTAATATAGTCGGCATCCATGTCCTTGGCTGTCAGCAAAATGATGGGGATATCCGATATCGAGCGGAGCCTTGCACAGGCGCTAAATCCGTCCGTTCCCGGCATCATGACGTCGAGAATCACCAGATCCGCCGGTACTTCGTCAAAGCGCTTCGTCAGTGCATCCCCGGTTTCAAACACTTCTACTGTATAATCATTTCCGAGAAAAGCTTTCAACAGTTCCCGGATGTTTTGCTCGTCATCCGCAACATAAATTATTTTTTTCATTATGAAATCCTCCTGCGAAAACGATTCTATCAGAAAGGCTGAACCATTGCAATATCGTTTGGCGGCCGGAATTTGTTTCAAACCTCGGCTTTCTCCCGGGATGTTTTGACCAGATACCGCAAGATCTTCTCCCACACCCCGCTCAGATAGACTCACCTGTGGAAGCTGTGTACAATTAAATTGGGAAGATCGTTCGGTAGGTTCCGAGTCTGAGTTTTCCACCCCAGGACAAACCATGGGCCATACGCCGACTACTGTTCTCTTTTATCCGGTATCCCTCCTTTTCACGAGGAACGCGAAAAGGGTCAACCCCCTACCCTTACAAAAAATTTTCCAAGCTGCCTAAAGGGTCCTTTCACTTTTTGTTTACTCTGCACAAAAACCGGAAAGACGATTGACAGATTCATGTATAATTGGTATAATAAAAGACAATTACAATGGATTATTTTCTTCCTGACACTTACATCACCGCTGATATGCAACGGCGTATATCGGCGCGGTTTGGCGGCATCGAAGTCCAAAGACCTGTATGGGTTTTTGGGCTTTTTATGGTCTTTCGGGCGCTCACGCGGCCTGGAACGATACGGAAATGAGGTGAAGCGGTGCAAGCACAGGCAGCGATTACCAATATCCAAAAGTTCAGCGTACACGACGGTCCGGGGATCCGCAGCATCCTGTTCCTAAAAGGCTGTCCCCTGCGCTGCCAGTGGTGTGCAAACCCTGAAAACATCGCTCCCCAGCCTCAGCTGATGCTGTATCCGATCAAATGCATCCATTGTGGCCTGTGCATCAGCCGCTGCCCCCAGGGCGCAATCTCCGCCGGGGACGGCACGTTATCCTTCCAGGCCGAGCGCTGCACAAACTGCGGCGCATGCACCAAAGTCTGCGCCAGTCAGGCCCGGGTGCTCAAAGGCGCATGGATGACGGCGCAGGAGGCGCGGCAGGAGATCGACCGTGATCTTCCGTTTTATCAAAATTCCGGCGGCGGCGTGACGTTTTCCGGCGGGGAACCTCTGCTCCACCCTGCTTTTATCATCGAAATCGCCCGGGAATACCGCCGGATGGGACTCAACTCCGCGGTGGAAACCTGCGGCTGCGTATCTTGGGACGCCTTTGAGGCGGTCCTGCCCTGGATCGACCTGTTCCTGTTCGACCTGAAGTGCATCGACAGCGCAAAGCACCAACGCTATTGCGGCCGCGGCAACGAGCAGATCCTATCCAATCTGTCCCGGTTGTGCCAGTGTGCCCGGGTGATCGTCCGCATGCCCATCATCCCCGGCGTCAACGACACGGAAGAGGATCTCCGCCTCGCCGGCTCATATCTGGCCGAGCGGAAAGAGCACATTGAAGCAGTGCACTGCCTGCCGTATCACAACATGGGGCTTTCCAAATACAAAGCCCTGCACATGGATTATCAACTGCCCGATGTGGCGCCGCCCAAAAGCGAAGCCATGGATCGGATGAAAACGTTTCTGGAATCGTACGGCCTGCACGTCCAGATCGGCGGTTAAACAGCATTCCCCATATTCCCAGTCACAGCATCGCAACCATCCCGAAAAATTCGTTCCCATAAGGATCATTATGAAGGAGGCACAATTATGGCTTGCTGCGGCAACAACAATGTGGAAAGGAAAAAATGGACCGACGGTGCGACCGATCGCATCAACCGCCTGAGAGACCAGTTCTTCCAGAACAAACCGGAACTGGATGTCTTTCGCGCGCTGGTGTACACCCGTGTGTACCAGGAAACAGAAGCAGAAGATCTCCCGATCCGCCACGCCAAGGCGCTGCTGGCTTACATGACGGAAAAGCCCCTGGTGATCGGCAAGGACGAACTGATCATCGGTACCGAAGGCTCCAAGCACCGTTCCGCCGTCGTCTGCCCCGAAATCTGCTACAAGTGGATTGAAGGCGAGATGGACACTATGGCCACCCGTCCCCAAGACCCCTACCAGATCTCCGAAGAAACCAAGAAGGCCCTGCGGGAAGTGATCTTCCCCTTCTGGGAAGGCAAATCCATGGAGGAATATTTCTATGCCAACATGAGCGACGAACTCAAGAACATCGGCATGGGCACCAACATTGTTTTCAGTGACGCCAAATCCGCCACCGGCGGCGGCGAATGGTCCGTGGGCTATCACAACATTGTGATGAAAAAGGGCTTCAAGGGCGTCCGTGAGGAGGCCGAGTCCTATCTGGCCGCCCTGGACCGCACCGACCCTCAGACCTGGAACAAGGGCAAGTTCTATGAGGCCGTCATCATCAGCTGCGAAACTTGCCGCGTGATGTGCCAGCGCCATGCCGACTATGCCCGGGAGCTGGCGGCAGCGGAGGCCGATCCCGCCCGCAAGGCCGAGCTGCTGAAGATTGCCGAGGCCTGCCGCGCCCCCTACGAGGCGCCCCGAAATTTCCACGAGGCTGTCCAATCCGTGTGGTTCACCCAGATGATGATCTGGGCTGATGAAAATCAGCAGGCCTGCTGCATCGCCCGGCCCGACCAGTATCTCTACCCCTTCTACAAAGCCGATATTGAAAGCGGCGCCATCACCCAGCTGGAGGCTCAGGAGCTGCTGGAGTGCCTGTGGATCAAGCTGGCCGAGTACATTTATGTGGTTACCGCCGACGGCGCATCCTATTATTCCGGTTACATCTCCTTCTGCGGCGTCACTGTGGGCGGCGTGGACGACAACGGTGAAGACGCCGTCAACGAGTTGTCCTCCATGATGCTCCAGTGCACCATGGATCTGCGGATGAATACCCCCACCATCAACGTCCGTGTCAACGAAAAGACGCCTGACGAATATCTGATGAAGGTCTGCGACCTGATCAAGCTGGGCACCGGCCAGCCCGCCGTGTTCTATGACGAGAACGCCTTCCGCATTCTGGAGCGGCGCGGCGTTCCGCTGAAAGACGCTTATAACTGGTCCGTGGGCGGCTGCATCGAACCCTACCCCGCCGGCACGTCCCACATGTGGGCCGAGGGCTGCCGCTACAGCTACGCCATCGCCGTGGAATGGGCTTTGTTTAACGGCTACACCCGCTACTGGAAGCGTGATATCGGCCTGAAAACCGGTGATCCCAGAACCTTTGACACCTATAAAAAATTTGAGGATGCGGTCAAAAAGCAGATGGCCTATCAGATCAAGATGGCCGTGGCCAGCGTTCACGTGTCGGAGCAGGCCCACATGAAGAAGCTGCCCAAGACCGTCCGTTCCATCCTGACGGAAAGCTGCGTGGAAAACGGTACGGACTGCCTGTTCGGCGGCGCCCGGTTCAACAACGGCCCCGGCCTGGAAACCACCGGCTTGACCGACCTGGTCGACTCCATGGCCGCCGTGAAAAAGCTGGTCTATGAAGACAAGGTCTTTACCATGGAGCAGCTGGTCAAAATGCTCGAAGCGGACTTCGAAGGCTACGAGGTAGAGCGCCAGATTCTGATCAACAATGCTCCCAAATACGGTAACGACGATCCCTATGTAGATAACATCGCCAGGGAGATGATGGACTTCTCCTATGAAGTCACCTCCTCCTATAAAAACCTGCTGGGCTACAATTTTGTAACCGGTAATGTACCCGTAATCGCCAACGTCCCCCACGGCGAAGTCACCTGCGCACTGCCTTCCGGCCGCAAAGCGGGTACGCCGCTGGCAGATGGCGTGTCCCCCTACACCGGCTACGACAAGAACGGTCCTACCGCCATTATTAAGTCGGTCTGCGCCATGGATCACTCCAAGTCCGGCTGCGGCAATCTGCTGAATATGAAGCTGAGTCCGTCGCTATTGGAAACGGAGCAGGACAAGAAGAACCTGATCGCCCTGATGCGCACGGAAAGTCGGTTGGGCGGCTATCATGTCCAGTTCAATGTGGTGTCCAACGACACGCTGCGGGACGCTCAGAAGCATCCGGAAAACTACAGTGACCTTCTGGTACGTGTGGCGGGCTACAGCGCCTATTTCGTGGAACTGCGCCCCGACGCACAGCAGGCCATCATCGACCGCACGGAGTTGGCCAACTGGTAACAGGTCTGGCGGCGGGACTCCCCTTTCAGAAAAAGCCCAAAGCCCCCTCCCATGAATCATGGGAGGGGGCTTTTCGCCTGCCCTATCCACGCCGCTTACCGGGCTGCCCAAACAAAAGCGTCAGCCCCGTCAGCAACACCGCACACTGCAGGAGCACCATTTCCGGCGGCAGGGAAAACGCCGGGTCCAGTTCGCCCAGCGTCCTGGGCAGTTCCACAGGATCCCCTTGTCCGTCCAACAGCAGGACGCTCGCCCCTGCCGAACAGATAAACTGGTCGATCAATGTGCCGCAGTCATCAAAATCGGTATCTGCCAGGCGCTTTGCCAAATGATCCAGCTGCCGCTGCAGATCATCGTTCACCACGGTGACATAAGTGACGGGTGTGGCCCAGACAATAAAGGCAAACGTGATACCGCCGGCCAGCAGCAAAAGAAGCAGCGTAATCAGAAAGATGTGGGCAGTCAGGCTTTCACGGAGTTTCTTTCGCAGCACGATAGCCCACTCCCCTTACCGTTTCGATATAGCCCGCCCCCAGTTTGTGCCGGAGATTTTTGATGTGGCTGTTCACCCCCCCGTGCATCGCCGAAGAAATCATAGCCCCACAGCTTTGCCAGCAAGACTTCCCGGCTGAAAACCCGGCCAGGGCGGAGCAAAAACGTTTGCAGCAGCTCAAATTCCCGCACAGTCAGCTCCAGCGGCCCTCCCGCCAGAAATACTTCCATGCGATCCGGATCCAGCAGCAGTTCCCGGTACTTCCTCGGCTCCTTCTCCGGCCCGGCGGAGGATCGCGCGGATTTTCTGCAGCAGAACAGGCATGGAAAAGGGCTTTGTCGCATAATCGTCAATTTCCAGCTGAAATCCCCGCAGCTGCTCCTGTTCGCCGTCGAGGGCCGTAAGCATGACAATGGGCACTGCGGATTCCCGGCGGATCAGCTCGCCCACGCCGAAGCCATCGATCTTTGGAAGCATGATATCCAGCAAAATCAAGTCAAACCGCTCTTTCCGGAAGCATTCGATCCCTTCCACACCATCGCCGGCCAGCACCGTGGCATAGCCCGCGCCCCGGAGATACGCCTCCAGAAGTTCCTGAATATCCGGCCCATCTTCGATTATCAAAATTTTTCTCAATATAATTACCCCGAATTCGAGTGTATCATAAAATTGTGAATTTTTTGTGGACAACTCCCTATTCCCTCTTTTTACAAATTACAAACAGCTTTTGCTGCCGTTTTTATTTCCCTGGAAAACCGGCAAACCTTTCACAGAAAGGGAATGCTTATGGCAGTTGAAATGGGATATAAAAACTGTAGTAGGTAAACACAGGGGTAAATAGCTTGAAACAAATGAAAGAAAACCCTGTAGTCGTTGAAACTACAGGGTTTTCTTATGGAGGTGACACCCGGATTTGAACCGGGGAATCAGGGTTTTGCAGACCCTTGCCTTACCACTTGGCTATGTCACCATATGGGAACAGGAGCATTACTGCTCCTGCTCTTTGGAGCGGGCGACGAGGCTCGAACTCGCTACCTCCACCTTGGCAAGGTGGCGCTCTACCAGATGAGCTACGCCCGCATGAAACGCGCAGCAAACACTGCGCGTTGGTGCCTCCGGTCGGAATCGAACCAACGACACGAGGATTTTCAGTCCTCTGCTCTACCAACTGAGCTACAGAGGCATATGGCGACCGAGAAGGGGCTCGAACCCTCGACCTCCAGCGTGACAGGCTGGCGTTCTAACCAACTGAACTACTCGGCCATATGCGTTACCGTCTTAGAAAAAAGTGGTGGGAACAACAGGGCTCGAACCTGTGACCCCATGCTTGTAAGGCATGTGCTCTCCCAGCTGAGCTATGCTCCCGTTCGTTTTCTGTGCGAAACAGCATGTGTTATTATACGGGGTGAAAGCGGAAATGTCAAGGCATAATTACAAAATTTATGAAAAAATTTTTCACTGTCCAACGAACCGCGAAAAGCGCCGCATTTGAGGCGTCTGCATTCTCTTGCCAGAGCGCCGCAGCAGAAAATACCCGCCCGTCAAAGCAACGCAGTCTGCTTTGACGGGCACAGGCACCTATAATTTCCTCCTTGCTTTTCACTTCTTCCGGGCCCGTTCCAGAATACGCCGGAGATCTTCTCCACTGAACCGGTGCACCTGGTCACAGAACTGGCAGGTCAACTCCGCCTGCCCCTGCTCGTCGATCAACTGCTGCAGCTCCTCCGCTCCCAAGCTCAGCAGGGCGCGCTCCACCCGGTCCCGGCTGCAGGTGCAGTGATAGGCCACGGGGGCCGTTTCCAACACTTCCAGTTCAAAATCGGACAAAACCGTGCGCAGCATGGCTTCGGGGTCATCGTTTGCCGTCAGCAGCTTGGTCACGGCGCCGGCCGCGTACACCCCCGCCTCCACTTTGGAAATGATATCCTCTCCCGCGCCGGGCAGCAGCTGGATGAGGTAACCGCCAGCACAGCGCACGCTTTGATCCCGGCCCACCAGAACACCCAAGGCGCAGGCCGTGGGGATTTGCTCGCTCTCCACAAAATACTGGGCAATATCCTCCGCGATCTCGCCGCCCAGCAGCTGTACGGAGCCGATATAAGGCTCTTTCATGTGTAGGTCCTTGATCACCGTCAGCGTACCGTCACAGCCTACCGCTGCACCCACATCCAGCTTTCCGTCACTGCGCAGCGGCAGATCCACCTGCGGATGCTCCGCATAACCCCGCACATTGCCTTCGCTGTCGGATATGGCCACGATGGCCCCGACGGGGCCGCCGCCCCGCACCTGGATGCTCAGGCTGGCCCCTTCGCTTTTCAGGGCGTTGCCCATCATGGACGCAGCCGCCAGCGTGCGGCCTAGGGCCGCCGTGACTACAGGCAGGGTTTTGTGAATCTGCCTGGCACGCTCCGTCAACTCCCGCGTGGTCACGGCGGTGGCTTTGACCATACCGTCGGCGGTGATCGCCCGTACCAACCGATCTGTCATAAATCGTTTCACTCCCGTATACAAGAAAAATAAATGCGTTGCTCGTCCTGTCGCGGCGCGCGCAGACGGCAGTCACCCCAAGTGCGGATCCGACCGAAGCCCGCTTCTGTCAAAAAGCGCTTCAGTTCTTCCACTTCCCACGCCTTTTCATAGTGCTCTTCCAGCGAACGCCGCCACAGTGCGCCCTGGCGCTCAAAAATATCCATGCCATAGGTGCAGATACGGCTGCGCCGGTCAAATTCTGCTCTCCAGACGCAGTAAAGGTCCTCCCGCTCATCCAGAAAAACCTGCCCGTCCAAGCTGCGCAGCTTACAGGGCGTATTCACGTCAAAAAGAAAGACGCCGCCGGGCGCCACAAAGAGATGAAGCCGCTGCAGCGCCCGTTTCAGGGCGCGTGCATCCGTCAAATAGTTTATGCTGTCCAGGCAGCACACCGCTGCCTCCACCGTTCCGTACAAATCCAGCTCTTCCATGCTCTGCTGAAGGTAAATCGGCGGGATCTTACCGGGACTGACCGTCTTTCCGGCCGCCTCGGAGAGCATGTCCTCAGAGATGTCCACGCCGATCATCTCATAGCCCGCCTCTGCCAGAAGGCACGTCATGGTGCCGGTGCCGCAAGCCAGATCCAGCACCGTATGGACCGGGATCGTGCTTTTGGCCAGAAGCTTCTGCAAAAAAGCCGCCCGCTTTTCATACTGCACATCTTCGGTCAGGCTGTCGTACCCTCCCGCCAGAGAAGTATAACAGTTCATGAATGCTTTTCCTCTTGCGCCTGCTGCTCGGCCAGATTGCGGAACACATCCTCATAGCCGCCGGCGCCATAATTCAGCGAACGGTTCACACGGCTGATAGTAGCGCTGGAGGCCCCTGTGCGTTCCAGAATATCGTTGTAAATCAGGCCCTGGTTGAGCAGAGACGCCACTTCATAGCGCTGCTCCATGGCCCGCAACTCCGGCACGGTGCACAGATCCTCAAAAAAACGGCAGCATTCATCCAGATTTTTCAGCGCCAAAATCGCTTTATACAACTCAATATTTTTTTCTTTTTTCGATATCTTCGCCATCACGCTTCCCCTTTCCACAGTTTCGCCTCAATCGCTGTCTGACCTTTTTTTGATATTTTAACATACTACACTGTGAAAGTAAACCTTTTTTTCCGCACCTGCGCCGCTGCGGCCGCATAATGTGGCGTGAGGAGGGGATGCCAGTCGTGAAAGTGATACCAGATGCTGTAGAACTCATCCTGCAGGAAGAGCAGCGGCAGTGGACGTGCGCTGAAATCCCGGTGCTGCAGGCCGGGATCTGCGTGCCCCAATGCCAAAGCGGCATGAGCGGACGCGCCATGCGCCGCTTCAACCGCTATTACCGCCAGTGCGCCCGTTCGTTTCTTTCATACTGCGGACGCTGGCTCTATCCGGAAGCGCTGGCAGCCTTTGAACATGCCCGGGACGAGAGCGCCCCTCTGCCCTGCGCCCAAGCCAGTCTTACCTGCACGGTGACCTGCAATGAGCGCGGCGTGCTCAGCCTCTACGCCGACTGCACCGAATGGGCCGGCGCGCCGGAAGCACTGACGCTGCGACGCGCCGATACCTGGAGCCTGGAAACGGGTTATCCCATCGCCGCTTCTGAATGTTTCCCGCGGGGCACACGCGTGCGCGCGCTATGCTTGGCGGCAGCCCGGGAGCAGTGCAGCCGGCGGCAGGAGTCCTCTCTGGCTATATACCATCCGGATCTTTCCCGCCGCCTGCGCCGCAATCTCAATCTACGCAATTTTTACCTGAGCGAAAAGGGATTCCATTTCTTTTACCAGCCCTGGGCCATCGCCCCGGGGTCCGAGGGCTGCCCCACCTTTCTGCTGCCCTTTTCCACCGACGAAAACGATACAGTCGGCCCACTCTGACCCACAGGTAACCCTTGCAATGCGGAAAAAAGTATTGTATAATCAGACCGTAATCGTGCGGGATAGGGCAGAACGTGCAAAACCCCGTGCAGGAAGGAATTAAAATTATGGTAAAAGCGATTGTAGGCGCCAACTGGGGCGACGAAGGAAAAGGCAAGATCACCGATATGTTCGCCGAGCAGGCGGATGTGGTCATCCGCTTCCAGGGCGGAGCCAACGCAGGCCATACCATCATCAACGACTATGGCCGTTTCGCGCTACACACCCTCCCTTCGGGTGTGTTTTACCCCAACATTACCAATATCATCGGCAACGGCGTGGCGCTGGATATCCGCAAGCTGGTGGCGGAACTGCAGATGCTGCTCGACGGCGGCGTAAGCGTCCCCAAGCTCATCGTTTCCGACCGCGCCCATGTGCTGATGCCTTACCACGTTTTGCTGGACACCTATGAAGAAGACCGCCTGGCCGGCAAGGCATACGGCTCCACCAAATCCGGCATTGCGCCGTTCTATGCCGACAAGGTATCCAAAATCGGCATTCAGGTGAACGAACTCTTTGACGACGATGTGCTGCGCGAACGCCTGGAAAAAGTATGCCAGCTGAAAAATGCGCTGATCGTCCATCTGTATCACAAAGATCCTCTGGATCCCCAGGCGCTGTATGAGGAAATGGTCCAGCAGCGTGAATTGATCCGTCCCTATGTGGGCGACGCAGCGCGTTTCGTCCACACCGCCCTGCGGGAAGGCAAAACGGTTCTGCTGGAAGGCCAGCTTGGCACCATGAAAGATCCCGATTTCGGTATCTATCCCATGACCACTTCCTCCAATACCCTGGCGGGTTACGGCTGCATCGGCGCAGGTATTCCGCCCCGCTATATCGAGGATATCGTGGCCGTGACCAAAGCCTATTCCTCCTCTGTCGGCGGCGGCAACTTTGTTTCAGAAATCTTCGGCGAGGAAGCCGACGAGCTGCGCAAGCGCGGCGGCGATAAGGGCGAATTTGGTGCCACCACGGGCCGTCCCCGCCGCGTGGGCTGGTTTGACGCTGTGGCTACCCGCTACGGTGTGGAAATGCAGGGAGCCACCGAGGTATGCCTGACCTGTCTGGATGTTTTGGGCTATCTCGACGAGATCAAAGTTTGCACCGGCTACGAGATCGACGGCCGGATCGTGAAGGATTTCCCGGTCACCCGGTTGCTCAAAGATGCCAGACCCATTTATACCGTGCTGCCCGGCTGGAAGAGCGATATCCGCGGCATCACTGATGAGGAAAAGCTCCCCAAAGAGGCTCTGGTTTATGTAGATTTCATCGAACAGGAGATCGGCGTGCCCATCAAACTGTTTTCCACCGGCCCCAAGCGCCACGAAATCATCCACCGCACGCCGAAGATCACGTTGAAGTAATCAGCACAACAAAAACTGGTATCGGAGTTCCGATACCAGTTTTTTCATCGATCGGGCCGGCCCGCGCCAGGTTCCTGCGGCCGGCAGGTCCGCTTTTTCGCTCACTCCGCTGCCCACTGGCGTCCTTCGTGATCAATGGTGTATTCCCCATCCAGCAGGATCTCGCTGACGGGCACCACTTCATAGCCCTCCCCAATAAGGTATTCCAGAATATCCGGCAAGGCTTCCGGGGTATTCAGCCCCGCATTGTGGAACAGAATAATGCTGCCCGGCTTGACCCGGGAGGTTACCCGCTCATAAATCTCGCCAGCGGAGATTTCTTTCCAGTCCAGACTGTCCACATCCCACTGGATCGGCTCCATACCGATGGAGCGGACGGCGGCAATCACATGGTCGTCATATTCCCCGTACGGAGCACGGAACAGCGTGGGGCACTCCCCAGTCAAAGCCTCAATCTGATCGTTGCATTTCTGAATGTCCGCGATGATCTCCTCGCTGCTCATCTGGTTCATATGCCCGTGGGCGCTGGAGTGGTTCATGATCTCCATTCCGTTTTCTTTCAGCATTTTTACGTCCTCGGGATACTGTTCGGCCCAGTTTCCGATCACAAAAAAGGTGGCTTTCACATTATACTGGTTCAAAATATCCACCAGGCTCTGGGTGGAAGCATCGCCCCAGGCCGCGTCAAAGCTGATGGCACACACCTTCTGATCCCGGTTTACGCAATAGATGGGCAACTGCCGCTCCGTCGTGGAGGCGCTGACGGCCGCGGGCATGGCCGCCGCTGCAAACACCGCCGCCGAAAGCGCCGCACCCGCCAGCAGCGTTACATATTTATGCCGCAAGAACAAGATTTTCATGACACGCATTTCCCCTTTTCCCGCAATTCAATCGCTGAGATACCCTATGCCGGCGGCTGAAAAAGTATACCTGCAGGGACGTGTCCTCTTCTCCGGCAGGCTGAAAAAAATTTTCCGTCCGGTGCAACAATCGGCACGGCTGATGGATATTCCTTATGAAAGATATCTTTCCCCCCCCACACCGCAAACCTTGAGGAGGTGAGCTTCCACGAACCGGGAATCCTTCGAACCTGTCGCGCGCCGCTATGCCGACACGCTCTATCGCGCGGCCTATCAGGTCCTGAAAAACCGCGCGGATGCGGAAGATGTGATGCAGACTGCGTTGCTTCGCCTTCTGGAAAGCGATACAGCCTTTGAAAGCGAGGCACACATGCGCAACTGGCTGATCCACGTGGCAGTGAACGAAAGCCGCAAGATTCTGCGCGGCGCATGGCGCAGGCATACCTTTTCCCTGAATGAAGATTGGGATGCCCCCGCCTTCGACAACACCGCCCAGCGCGAACTGTTTGACGCCGTCATGCACCTTCCGCATAAAGACCGCATTGTCATCCATCTCTTTTACTACGAAGAGATGACCACCGAGGAGATTGCCTGCATCCTCTCCGTCAAACCTGCCACGGTCCGCTCCCGCCTGATGCGGGCGCGGCAAAAACTGAAACGGGAACTGACCGAAGAGTCCTTTCCCGCAAACCAGACGTTAAAGGAGGTATGAAACCGTGATCGAACGCAAATTGTTTCAGGATACCTTTTCAGCGCTTCACGCTTCCGAAAAGAGTATTCAGGAGGTTTTAGCCATGAGTGAAGAGAAAACAACTGCAACACGCTTCCGCCGGCCCCGCCGCGCCCTTCTGGCCACCGCCGCCGTCATGGTGTCGCTGTGCGTCTGCGCCGGCGCCGCCAATGCCGCCACGGACGGAGCGCTGGCCCAGGCCATCAAATTGCATATTGCCCAAGCGTTCCAAATCAACGATTACAAAGACGTGATGGAAACCGAAGAGGGCACCACCATCGTAACATACGGCGCCGACGTCCGTCTGACACAGGAAAATGGACGGGTGTTTCTGCACATCGACCAGGAAGCGCTGGACATCACCGACACGTTGGAACGGGACGGAGCCTATACCTATGAAGACACAGACGGCGACACCACGCTACGCGTGGCCGTGACGCCGGACGAAGAACATCCCGGGGAATGGGGCTACTCTGTTTCCTATCTGGACCCTGCGCTGAAGGAAGGCGGAGAGGTTTCCTACTCATCCAACGGTTCTTCTTATCACAGCAATGAAGGGAGCACCGCGGAAAAGCCCGCCGCCAGCGTGCCCGCAGAACTGCGCTGAAGCGCCCACGCACCTTTCCAGCAGGCTGCCGTCCCCTTCCGTCCCCTTGCAAAATACAGCGAGAGCATCCGCCAAAGCACTGCGCTTTGGCGGATGCTCCCATTTGCAGATACCTGCGCACACGGCAGCCATACCTCTCAAGAAAACCAGCCTTCGGGGGGCGGGCTGTTTTCTCAAAGCACCGGTTCCGTTTACTCTGTTTCTCCCGCTTCAGCAGGCACGGTTTCCTCCGCATTCTGCTGAGGCGCCTGCCAAGCGCCGCCGGACGGCTTATCCGTCCAAGCAACGCTATAGGCATCCAAGATCGATCCGGTCTCCGCCGGAGCGTAACTGATGGTGACCGCGTCGCCCACGTTCATAATCACCACGTCAGAGCACTGCGCAGCAGAGATGCTATAGAAAACTTCTTCGCCTTCCAAACGCAGGAAGTAATAAGTGTTCCCCTCCAGAACTGCCGTGCGGATCTCGGCAAGGACGCCCTCGGCCTGTGTTTTTTCAATCAATGCCTGACCATCGTCGGCCGAAATCGTGCCGCTCTCCATGAGCAGCTGCAGATAAGCGCTCTCCGCAGCTTCCGGCGTTGTTCCGGTGGCCACCATCTGGTATTCCTGCACATTGACCATGGCGTACTGCTTGACGAGTCCGGCATTGTCCTTCATGGCCATGAAATAGGTCGGCTCGCCGGAGATGTTGAGCAACAACGGGAAGGTAGCCGTATAGCGCATCTGCTGCAGAATGCCCTCGGCACTGGACATGGCAGAGTATTCGTCCGCGCCGGCGCAGGGATAGTAGCGCGTTTCCTTCGTACGCTGATTGCTGAGAATAAAACCCACGTTGGAGGCGTCCGTTCCCGCAGAAGTGACGCCGCTGTACATATACACATCCCCGTCCTGGGCAATATAATTGTAGCCCTGGGTGGTCACAGTTACATCCCGCTGGCCGAGCACGGAGTTGATAAAGCCGTTGTGGTAGCGGCCATAATAATCGTACTGCTGCAAAATGAGGTCCGCATTGTAAACGTGATCCACCCAATTGGGGATATCCTCCACGTCGTAGTACGTGCATTCGCCGGTGACTGCGTTGACCAGCACCGCGCCCTTAACGTCCACGCCGCCGAACAGGCCGATCGTCTTATCCATCCGTGCGCAGACCCAGTAGGGCGCGCCAGATTCGTCGATCTCGAAATAAGGCGTAGCAAACATATAGGTGGGATACTGGAAACGCAGATGGCGCACCAGATTGCGGTTGAAGTGTTCGGCCGTAGTGTATTTGATGCCCTCTTCCAGGCGCTGTACCGTCACTTCCTGTGTCGTCATATCGATGATCAGATAAGCCGGAAGGCCCTCGGTGCGGTTATTGAACCACTTGATAATATCGCCGTACATCAGCCCTGTAACGCGGACGGGTTTGCCCTGATAGTTGATCTGGGTATAGTCATCCTCCACTTCAAACTGGCTGACCATATCGCTCAGTTCGCCCAGCTTCCGGGTACCCAGGCGGGTGGCGCTGTCACGATCCAGCACGGGAATCTCATCAAAGCCCAGCTGATCCACTTCCTCGGCAAAATTACCCGTTTCAATGGGCAGCAGTTTCTGATAAGCATCCGCCCGCAGGATCACGGAAGAGAGAACACCTCCCACCAGCGCAACCACAATCAGCGCGACCACAATATAAAACGGGATACGGCACTGTTTTCGCACAAA
Source organism: bacterium 210917-SL.2.15 (assembly GCA_020555605.1). GTDB lineage: Bacteria > Bacillota > Clostridia > Oscillospirales > Oscillospiraceae > Pseudoscillospira. The sequence goes on from JAJCJC010000001.1 coordinate 195,064, forward strand.
GTTGAAATATCCCTTGGCCCCGTCGCCCTGAAAGCCCGTGGTCACCACGGCGCAGATACAGTAGACCGCGCAGAGCAGGAATACGAAAGAATAAAACTCCGGCGCTTTCACGTTGATCGGCGGCAGCGCCACATAAAAATAAATCAGGCCGAACACTACCGTCACCAGCAGATTGGTCAGCGTCCGCCGCACCGGAGACTGGATGGGCTTGGCGGCTTTCTTTTTGCTCTTCTGGGGCTGGTAGTCCTCTCGTGGGGCCGACGCACCGCCGAAATCAAAGCCGCCGAAGGGTCCGCCCGCACCAAAAGGGCTGCTGCCGCCGAAGCCTCCGGCATTAAAGTCAATTTTCACTGCTGTTCCTCGCTTTCTGTTTCCATCGTTTTTTTCCCTCATTGTCTTGTAGTATACGGGAAAATGGGCGAAATTACAACCACCCGCCGCATTTTTTGTGCCGCTCCGGGTGCGGCAGCGCCGGAGAATACGAAAAAACCGCCGGGAATCGGACGTTCCCGGCGGCTCCAAAAGGGGGTTGCCTTGCTGGTACTGTTTTGTGCTCAGGCGTTGCTGTTCTCCGCCGGGGCATCGCTGCTGCACTCTGCGGTATCTTCTGCTTTGCGGACGATGACGATCTTGCCGTCCCGGGCAGTGGCACAGATATGATCGCCCTCCTTGATCTCGCTCTGGAGCAATGCCTCGGCCACGGCATCCTCCACATTGCTCTGTATGGCCCTGCGCAGGGGACGGGCGCCGTAAACGGGGTCAAAACCTTCCTTGGCCACCAACTCCACCGCCGCGTCGTCCACTTCCATGGAGATGCCCAGCCCGTCCACACGCTTGGCTGTAACGGCCAGCAGCTTGCGGGCAATTTCCGCGATATTCTGTGCGTTCAGAGGATGGAAAATGATGGTCTCATCAATCCGGTTTAGGAACTCGGGGCGGAAGGTGCGCTTCAATTCGGCCATAACGGCGTCCTTGACTGCCTCAAAGGATTTTTCCCCATCCTTGGCGCCGTCGGCATCCGTATCGGCAAAGCCAAGCCGGTTTCCCTGAGCGGTGATATTTTTCGCTCCCACATTGGAAGTCATAACAATGACCGTGTTGCGGAAATCCACTCGGCGGCCCTGAGAGTCGGTCAACTCACCGTCATCCATAATCTGCAGCAGCAGATTCCACACGTCCTCGTGGGCCTTTTCAATCTCATCGAACAGCACCACGCTGTAGGGGCGGCGGCGGACCTTTTCCGTCAGCTGACCACCTTCCTCATGACCCACATAACCGGGAGGCGAGCCGATCAGGCGAGAAACGGTGTGCCGCTCCATGTACTCGGACATATCGAGACGCACCATGGCGTTTTCATCGCCGAACATGGCTTCGGCCAGCGCCTTGCACAGCTCGGTTTTGCCTACGCCCGTAGGACCCAGGAACAGGAAGGAACCAATGGGACGCTTAGGGTCTTTCAGCCCCACGCGGCCGCGGCGGATAGCCCGGGCAATGGCCTTCACAGCCTCATCCTGCCCCACCACGCGCTTGTGGAGGATTTCTTCCATCTTCAGCAGCTTCTGGCCTTCGTCCTCCGTCAGACGAGTCACCGGCACGCCGGTCCACTCGGACACTACGGCAGCGATGTCCTCTTCGGTTACCTCGCCGTGTTCCACGGCCACCTTCTTATGCCAGTTGTCTCGTTCGATCTCCATCTGCTTTTCATAATCCTGCTCAATGTCGCGGATCTGCGCAGCCTTTTCAAAGTCCTGCGCGGCCACAGCCTCTTCCTTCTCCCGGCGCAGGGCAGAGAGCTTCTCCTCCAGCGCCTTGAGATCGGGCGAGGATTTCTCGTTCTTCATCCGCACCCGGCTGGCAGCCTCGTCCATCAGGTCGATGGCTTTGTCAGGCAGGAAACGGTCGTTGATATAGCGGCGGGACAGATCGACGGCTGCCTGCAAAGCCCCGTTGGTGATGCTCAAGCGATGATGTGCCTCGTACTTATCCCGCAGCCCTTTCAGAATATCCAGGCAAGCCTCCGGAGACGGTTCGCCCACAGTGACCGGCTGGAAACGGCGCTCCAGCGCGGCATCCTTTTCAATATACTGCCGGTATTCGTTCAACGTTGTGGCGCCGATGACGCGAATCTCGCCGCGACCCAGCGCGGGCTTGATGATATTGGCGGCGTCCATGGCACCCTCGGCGCTGCCGGCGCCCACAATGGTATGCAGCTCATCGATGAAGAGGATAATCTTGCCGTTCTTCTTCACCTCGTCCAGCGCTTTCTTAATACGCTCCTCAAATTCGCCGCGGTACTTGGTGCCGGCCACCATACCGGACAAATCCAAAGACAGCACCTGCTTATCCAGCAGCTCTTCGGGCACATCTGCCGCCGCGATACGCTGGGCCAGACCCTCGGCCACCGCCGTCTTGCCTACGCCCGGCTCGCCGATGAGCACAGGGTTATTCTTGGTGCGGCGGGACAAGATCTGGATCACGCGCTGGATTTCCTCATCCCGGCCGATGACCGGATCCAGCTTCCCGCTGCGGGCGGCAGCCGTAAGGTCGCGGGTAAACTCCTGGAGCACGTTGTCGCCGCTCTCTTCCTTCGCTTCCCCGGCACGCACGGTCTGCTGGCCCGTAGGCGCTTCCTGCAGCTTATGCCGCACGCTTTCAAATACGGCCTGAGGACTCAGACCCGCCGCACGCAGGATCCGCACACCCATGCTGCGTCCGTCCCGCAGCAGACCCACCAGAAGGTGCTCCGTGCCCACATAGCTGAAACCACCGCGCATGGATTCCTCCACGGCGCTTTCAATGGCGCGCTTGGCCCGGGGTGTCAACCCCTGAGTGGGCTTGGTGCCCGGTATACCGCGGCCCACACTGTTGATCAAAATTTTCTGCACCATACTCTCCGTCAGGCCCTGTTCCTCCAGAACACGGCGGGCGATGCCCTCCTCTTCCCGAAGAAGGCCCAGCAGCAGATGCTCGGTGCCGATATAGCTGTGCCCCAAATCGCCGGCGGAACGCTCCGCCAGCTCCAGCGCCCGCTGGGCGCGGGGGGAAAATCTGTTTTCATCCATTATCATTGACCTCCTCTAAACTGGTCTTTCCAAACCGCCCCGCGTCATGCTGCGCAGAGGCTGGTTCTAGTTTATTCCTCTTTTTCCATGCCGTGGATCTGATCGCGCAGCTGCGCTGCATGCTCGAAATTTTCCGTAGCAATGGCCTGCTGCAGTTCCGTGCGCAGGGCGTTCATCCGGCGCTCGCGATCCAACTCCCGATGCTCGGCGTCGCTGACCAAGTCATTGCCCGGTACAGGCGCAGCGCTCTGCACCGCCGACGTGCTCCCGGCGGAAGCCGTCTCCGCTCCGCCGGACGTCAGCGCGGGGAACATGCGGGCAAAACTCCGGTTCATTTCCTCAAAAGGCTCAAAGAAACGACCGGCCAGCGCAGGCATGGGGGTGAAAAAGTCGTCAAAGCCGCCGAACAATCCCTGTCCAAAGCTGCCGAAGCTCTTCTCCATGCTGTCCGCATACCCCAGTTCCCGAGCGCAGTCGCCGCACAGATGATGCTCGGTCACGTTGCCGTTGATATTGCTCTTATAATAGAACGTAGCTTCATTCTTACCACAATGTTCGCATTTCATAATGACGAGACCTCCTTCAGTCTTTTCACAAATTAAATGGATTCAATAGCCGTTTCTGCCGATGCGCAGAACTAAATCGCACGGATCATAACCTGCTTGAAAATACTTGCGCGTACGGCATTGCGCAGTTCTTTCGGCACGTCGTGCAACGCATTTTCACTGATGGCCGCCAGCAAAACTCTGGCAATTCCTGTTTCAACGGCGCCGCTGTCGGCCAGATTACTGGTAATCGCTTTGGCGCTTTGGAAATCCAGCGTATCGCCGATGGAATTGATGACCTGCATCAAAAGCGTTTTGCGATCGGTCCGCACCCGCGTGATCCGAATATAGCCGTTACCGCCGCGGCGGCTTTCCACGATGTAGCCGTGCTCCGGGGAAAAACGGGTGGACATCACATAGTTGATCTGGCTGGGCACACAATTGAAGCGCTGTGCCAGGTCGCCGCGCTGCAACTCCACCACGCCGCCATCCGTCTCATCCAGCGCATCCTGGATAAAGCAAGCGATCAAATCTGAAATCCCCACTTGATAACACGCCTCCTTCTATTTCACGGTAGCACTGTGCCACCGGCTCTCTCATTCGATTTGTTTGACTTTGACTTTCTTTGACTTTCTAACTATAGTATAGCACAGCTTTTTGAAATGTCAACATCTTTTTTGACTTTCCTTGACTATTTTTCCGTCCCCGCTCATTTCCCTTGCAGCGCAGCGCCTCTTCCAATTTTCTCCCGGTTTTTCCCGTCCCCTTTTTCCTCTTTTTCCGGCATGAGGTTCCCCTATAGACCAAATTTTTAATTTTTATTCATTTTCTTTTCGATTGCACTTGCATTTTTTATTTTTCTGATTATAATGGAAGTTACTAATTTGTATGGAGGTAACCTACTATGGCATACGCAATCAATGATTCCTGCATCAGCTGCGGCGCTTGTGTTGACGCTTGCCCCGCCGGCGCAATCTCCCAGGGCGACGAGCACTTCGAGATCAACGCTGACACCTGCATGGACTGCGGCGCTTGCTGCGATTCCTGCCCCAACGATGCAATTCATCCCGCTGACTAATTTTGTTTGATCAGCCATGATGCCGCAGGCTTTCGCCTGCGGCATTGTTTTTTTGCGCAGGATTTGCTATACTGAAAAAAATTTGATCCTTTCGGAAGGAGACATCCATGGAATACTGCGATACCCTGCATCCCAGCCGCTATCGGCTGTATTTTTCCGACGAGGTGGTCAAGCCCGGCACAGACTCTTTCCTGTTGGCGGACTTCACCCATCCCAAAAAGGGGATGCGAGTGTGCGATCTGGGCGCCGGCATCGGTTTGCTGGGCCTGCTGCTGCTGAACCGCTGCCCAGAGCTGACCGTGTGCTGCGTCGAACTGCAGGCGCAGGCTGCAGCTATGGCCCGGCGCAATATCGAGGAAAACGGCTTACAGGAAAAAATGACGCTGCACCACGGAGATCTGCGCACGCTGCGCGGCGTCCTCCCCGCCGGCGAAACGGATCTGGTGGTGTCAAATCCCCCCTATTTCCGGCAGGGCTGCGGCGGAAAAGCCGCGGGCAACCTGCGCCAGGCAGCGCGGGAAGAGTCCACCTGCACCATTGAAGACGTGTGCGTTGCCGCAGCGTACCTGTTAAAATGGGGCGGCTCCTTCTCCCTTGTTTTCCGGCCGGAACGGCTGACCGACCTTTTCTGCGCCCTGCGCCAGAGCGGGATCGAACCCAAGCGCATCCGTTTCGTGGAAAAAGGAGCTGGACATCCTCCGATCCTTGTTTTGGTGGAGGGCCGGCGCGGCGGCAGGCCAGGCCTGGTCTATGAACCACCTCTGGTGGTGTTCGCCTCCGACGGCAGAGAAACCGAAGAAATGGACCGCATCAATTTCAGACACGACAGAAAGGCAGGTGCGCCATGAGCGGAACGCTTTATCTGGTGGCGACCCCCATCGGCAACTTGAACGACATTTCCCCCCGCGCGCTTTCCATTTTGCAGCAGGCGGACTTTATCGCCGCCGAGGACACCCGCGTATCCCTGAAGCTGATGAACCGCTTTGAAATCAAAAAGCCTTTGCTCAGCTATCACGAGCACAACCATGTTTCCGCAGGCGAGCAGATCCTGCAGCGGCTTCTGGCCGGTGAAAGCTGCGCCCTGGTGACCGACGCCGGGACGCCCGCCATCAGTGACCCAGGGGAAGATATCGTGCGCCTGTGCGCCCGGTACGACGTGCCAGTGGTGTCCATTCCAGGATGCTGCGCGCTGATTTCTGCTCTGGCTGTGTCCGGCCTGCCCACGGGCCGGTTCACCTTCGAAGGCTTCCTATCCGTAAACCGCCGCGTGCGGCTGGAGCACCTGCTCTCCTTGAAAGAGGAACGGCGCACTATGATTTTTTATGAAGCACCCCACAAGCTACTGGGCACATTGGAAGACCTGATCGAAACTTTCGGCGCGGAGCGCCGCATTTCCCTTTCCCGGGAAATGACCAAGCTGCATGAGCAAACGCTGCGCACCACCTTGGGCGGCGCTTTGGCACATTTTCAGGCGGTCGCCCCCAAGGGTGAATTTGTTCTCGTCCTGGAAGGCGCGCCGGAGGATGCCGGCGGCGTGGTAACCTTGGAGGACGCCGTCGCCATGGCCCTGGAACTCCTGGCCAAAGGCATCAAAACCAAAGATGCCGTCCGGCAGGCAGCCGACTGCACCGGTATTGCTAAAAACGAGCTTTACGACGCGGTGCTCCGCGCTCGTGCAAACTGAGGAGGAACCCTTTTATGGAAGACAGACGCGCCGCATTTCCCACCCACGACGAGCCGCACCACAATATTCTGGATAGCCCGAATATGCCCACTCACAACGATCCGATCAACGTGGTTCACAAACGCTACTGGGCATTGTTGGCAGTAGCCGTTTTGGGCATAGGCCTGTTTTCATTTTATTCACCTGTAGGTATGACGTCGGCCCTGCACTGTTCGGCGGAAAACGCGGGCTTTTCCTATGTACTCGTGCACGATGCAGGCCTTTCCCTTTCCCCCGGCGAAGCCGTCCCTCTTTCTGCAGAAGCAACAGAAGCGCTTCAACGGACCCGGACCAACCATATGCTGCAGCAGAACGCCGTATTCGAAGCGGGCGCTATTGTGGTCTATCCCGACGAGGATACCAATTACGCCCTTTATGCCGCCCCGGAGGGCGCTTATGTATTCGCTCTTGACAAGAACAAATTCCGCTACCGCGTTCAGGACGGCGCGGCTCTGTACCAAATTTTGGCGGAAGCTGTATCCTGAAAAACAGAAACCGGACCCGATCCCAAACAGGAGCGAGTCCGGTTCTTTTATGTAATTTCCAGATTTTTAATCCCCTTCAGACATCGAGGACAAATATTTTTTCCTTTATATTTAATAATGTTTTTGGCGCCATTGCAAAACACACACGTCGGCCGGTACTTCCGCAAGATAATAGATGCACCCTCCACATAAATTTCCAAATCGTCCTTTTCATTGATCTCCAACGTACGGCGCAGCTCAATCGGCAACACAATACGGCCAAGCTCATCCACCTTGCGCACAATGCCTGTAGATTTGGTCTGGCTGCCTGCGGCTGCTTTTCTACTTTTCGTTTCCATGGCATTCATCCTTTTGGCAAGTTCTCCCGATTTGCGGCTCCGGGTGCTCCATACTGAAAACACACACGAAATACCCCAATTTTAAATTGGTAATATCCTATCAAAAAAGGACTTTTTTGTCAACGGCAACTTGTCATAAAATCCATTGCGCCGACTATGCTTCATTGAGGTGGTTTTACAATGGCAATGGCTTGGATTTTCACGGCAATGATCGTAATTTCAGTGGTGTTCGGCATGGTTAACGGCACCATGGACGCCGTCAGCACGGCGGCCCTTTCCGGCGCCAACGACGCGATCACACTGACGATCAGTCTGCTGGGCGTGCTGTGTCTGTGGAGCGGCGTTCTGGAGGTCATGGATCAAAGCGGCCTGTCCAAAAAGCTGGCGGCCGCCTTCCGTCCTCTGCTGCGAAAAATTTTCCCCGACGCGTCGGCGGACCCAGCGACGCTTTCGGCCATCTCGGCCAATATTTCGGCAAACCTTCTGGGCATCGGAAACGCGGCCACGCCCCTGGGCATCCAGGCGGCCCGGCGCATGGCGCGCGGCTGCAACGGCACCGCTTCCGACAGCCTGTGCCGCTTTATCGTACTCAATACCGCTTCCATCCAGTTGATCCCCGCCACAGTGGCTGGCGTACGCGCGGCCTGCGGAGCAGCGGAACCGTTTGACATCCTGCCGGCGGTTTGGTTCTCCTCGGTGCTGTCGGTCGCAGCGGGCCTGCTGGCCGCGCGCATCTTCCAGCTTCTGTGGAGGGACCGCGCATGACCTCCTACATCATCCCCTGCCTGCTGGCCTTTGTAACACTGTTCGCTCTGGGGCAAAAGATCGACGTTTACAATGCTCTGGTGCGCGGGGCGGAAAACGGGCTCAACGTCACATTCCGTATCGTCCCCTCCCTGGTAGCGCTTCTGACCGGTGTTTCCATGTTGCGGGCCTCCGGTGCGCTGGACTGCCTGACGGCCCTGCTTTCCCCGTTGATGAACGCCGCCGGCATCCCGCCCGAGATCACGCCGCTGATGATCCTCCGCCCCCTAAGCGGCAGCGGCGGGCTGGCGGTAGGCGCGGAACTGATGGCCGAACACGGGGCTGACAGCACGGTCGGCCGCATTGCCGCCGTAATGCTGGGCAGCTCTGAGACCACATTTTATACCGTAGCCGTCTACTACGGCGCCGCCGGCATCACGAAAACGCGCTACACCATTCCCGCCGCAGTCATTGCCGATCTGGCAGCCTTTCTGGCCTCTGTTTTGGCAGTCCATCTCTTTTTCGGCCTGTAAACGGATACGCAGCCTCTTTTATGAAAAAACCATAGCGCTGTGCGCTATGGTTTTCTTTGCTGCCGCAAAAACGCAGCGATATGGGCGTTGACCTGCTCCACTTCCCAGCGCAGCTCCCGCGCCGTCAGGCGCTGAGCACCGTGGCCCAACACCACCAGCTGCTCCAAGCCGTCGCCGGTGGCTACCTTGACGCGGTGGGTCCGCCCAAATTCATAGGACAAACGCTCGATATACGCGTCTGCCGTTTCCCCTTCTCTGGTATAGACGATCTCCACCCCGGCCTCCCGTTCCGATGTCCCGGAGCCTCCTTTAACGCGGTAGGCATCAAACACCACGATCACACGGCAGCGGCGCATTCCCTGATAATTGCACAGGAGATGGATCAACGCCGCGCGGGCCGCATCCATATTCTCCAGCGCGATTTTTTTCAGATCTTCCCAGGCAAAAAGAATGTTGTAGCCGTCCACGATCAGGACATCGTCCTTATGGACATATGCCACGTCATCCAGCCCCGGCCGCGCCGTGGTGCGCCGGCTTTGTGCCAGGGCCTCCATACCCCGGTTCTTCACGGGACCGTATGTGCGCTCGAAGATCGCGCGTAACTCCTGCTCTTCCATACCGCCGACCGGGCCGCGCTCCATTTTCATCCCAGACGTCTGGCGCACGCGCTGCCCCGCATCCATATGCGCATGTTCCGCCACTTCCTGCCAGGGCACCGTATAACCTGCGCCGTGGGCACAGAACACCGAATCAGCGGTATTTTCCGTGTCCCGCTCCGCTTCATAGCCCAACGCGGCGACCACTTCTTCGGTATTGTGGCAGGGTTCATATCCCCGCAGGGTACAGGACAGATGCCCCAAGCCCCGGGTATAAACGGCCACTTCAGTCCAGTATCCCTGCACTGCCGCCGCGCTGACCGCACCGCTCAGCACCGCCATATCGCCGCACAGTTCCGGCCCGTCAAAGCGGCCGCCCATGCGCTGCAGATCATTCATCGCCCGGCCCACAGCCTCCTGCGGTACCTCCAGGCGCACATCATACCACGGTTCCAGCAAAATACTTTCCGCCTGCATCAGGCCCTGACGCACCGCGCGGTACGTGGCCTGGCGGAAGTCGCCCCCCTCGGTATGTTTGAGATGGGCGCGGCCCAACAGCAGCGTATAGCGTATGTCCGTCAGTTCGCTCCCGGTAAGGACACCCACATGGCGCTTCTCCATCAAATGAGTCATCACCAGGCGCTGCCAGTTTCCATCCAGCACATCCAGAGGGCACTCCGTCGCGCACTGCACGCCACTGCCCCGGGGCAGCGGCTCGATGCGCAGATGCACCTCTGCATAGTGGCGCAGCGGCTCAAAGTGCCCGATGCCAATGACCGGCGCAGCAATCGTCTCCTTGTAAACGATGCTCCCCTGGTCAAAGGACACCTGCACCCCGAACCGTTCCAAGATCCATTCCCTGAGCACTTCCAGCTGCACTTCTCCCATCAGGTGCATATGGATCTCGCCCAGCGCTTCATTCCACAGCACGCGCAGCATTGGGTCCTCTTCTTCCAGCAGGCGCAGCTTGGGGAGCAGCGCAACGGCGCTGCAGCCGTCGGGCAGGCACAGCCGATAGTGGAGCACCGGTTCCAGCACTGGCGCATCGGAGGACGGCTCCGCTCCCAGGCCGTCGCCGGGCCGGGTCTGGCTCAGCCCGGTGACCGCACAGATCGTTCCTGCCTCCGCTTCGTCCACCGTCCGGAATTTTGCACCGGAATAAATGCGAATCTGATTCACCTTTTCCTGCCAAGCACCTGCGCGGCCGCTCAGCAGATCCTTGACCCGAAGGCAGCCGCCTGTGACTTTCAGATAGGTCAGGCGGTTATTCTGGCTGTCCCGAGCGATTTTGAACACTTTCGCTCCGAACGCCTTACCCCGGCGGGGCAAAGGCGCATACCGCGCAAGCACCTCCAAAAAACGATCCACACCTGCCAGCTGCAGGGCTGCCCCGAAACTGCAAGGCGTCACCGTGCCGCGGCCCACGGCCGCCGCAATGTCCGGCTGCGCCAGTGTCCCCCGCTCCAGATACTGCTCCAACAGGCCCTCTTCCGCCGTAGCTACGGCTTCCATAAACGCGTCGTCCTCAACTGTAAAATCCACGCAGCTCTCGCCAAAACGCCGGCGCAGCTGGCCGAGCACTTCATCCCGGTCCGCCCCGGCCAAATCCATTTTATTGACAAATAGAAATGTCGGAATACGGTGCCGGCGCAGCAGATCCCACAGCGTCTGTGTATGCCCCTGCACACCGTCGGTTCCGCTGACTACCAAAATCGCGGCGTCCAACACCTGCAGTGTGCGTTCCATCTCCGAGGAAAAATCCACATGCCCCGGCGTATCGAGCAGCGTGATCTCCCGTCCCCGGAGGGTAAACTGGGCTTGCTTGGAAAAAATCGTGATGCCGCGCTGGCGCTCCATGGAAAACGTATCCAAAAACGCATCCTGATGATCCACGCGCCCCAGCGTGCGCACCGCTCCGGCCTGATACAGCAGCGCTTCGCTGAGCGTCGTTTTCCCCGCATCCACATGAGCCAGAATGCCGACCACCAGCTTATCCAAGATTTTCACCTCCCCCATTTTGTCGTTTCTTTTCTGTATGGCTGGACGGCGCACTGCCGCCGTTTCGGAACATTCGATCCTGCCCTCGAACGGGAACCACCGCGCCGGCTCAGGTTCTATGTACGGTTATTGTACCATAGGACGCGAAAAAATTCCATCCCCGCCGCCTGCTGCAAAAAAAATGCCGTTTTTGCCAAAACAAACGGAAAAAGTGGAAAATTTTGAGGCTTATAAGTTGTCCAAAGGATGCACAAGATAGGCTTGCGATACCCAATCAATTCTTTTTGAAATGAGAAGGAGAACAAAGTTATGTCTAAGTCTACCAGTAAGATCAATATCCCCGAAGCACGCGCTGCCATGGATAAGTTCAAGATGGAAGCCGCCAACGAAGTCGGCGTCGACCTGAAGGAGGGCTACAACGGCCACCTGACCAGCCGTGAGGCCGGCTCTGTGGGCGGCCAGATGGTCAAGAAAATGATCGAGGATTACGAGAACAAGATCAAGTAAAGTTTGGTTTCCCGATCCCTGGCAACAGGCGAAAGAAAAGCAAAGCGGTACACAGAGCCGCTTTGCTTTTCTCTGTTCTGCGCCCAAAAATCCATACGCCTATACGCCGCGCAAAGCTTTCGCCCTGCGCGGCGTATGTCCGCAATCCCTCCGCAGCGTACCGCTTCAGCGCTGGTATTCAAACTCCAGATTATACATACGAACCAGATCGCCATCCTGCACACCCATCTCTTCCATGCGCTGGAACAGGCCAGACTCCCGGAGCTGCTTATCAAAGAACATCCGGCTCTCATAATCGCTGAAATTAACGTTGGCGATCAGCCGTTCCAGCCAAGGGCCTTCCACGATCCATACACCGTCCTCCACGCGGATGTCTGGCAGGACGGGAGTGTCGATGACCGGCGCAGGCTTAACATACTCGGCCTCATAGGTCTGCACCGGGGGCAAGGACCGCAGCCGCGCGGCAATGGTCTGCACCAGTTCGCGCGTGCCCTGATGGGCTGCAGCAGAAATGACAAACAGGGGATAGCCCTCTTCCTCTGCCCGTTTACGCAGTCGCTCCAGCAGCTCTTCGTCAGCCATAATGTCACTCTTGTTGGCCACTACGATCTGAGGCCGCTGCGCCAGATCCGGACTGTACTGCCTGAGTTCTTCGTTGATGGCGTCAAAATCCGTCGCAGGGTCGCGGCCCTCACTGCCGGACACATCCACCACATGCACCAGCAAGCGGCAGCGATCCACATGGCGCAGGAAATCGTGGCCCAAGCCCGCGCCTTCCGAGGCACCCTCAATGATGCCGGGAATATCCGCCATAACAAAGGACTCTCCGCCCTCTACAAACACTACGCCCAAATTGGGAAACAGCGTGGTGAAATGATAATTTGCAATTTTGGGATGGGCTTTGCTGACCACGCTCAAAAGAGTCGATTTACCCACATTTGGAAATCCTACCAATCCCACGTCGGCCAGGAGCTTCAACTCCAACACCACGTCGTGCTCCTCGCCGGGCATGCCGGCCTTTGCAAAGCGAGGCGCCTGGCGGGTGGGCGTGGCAAAGTGGCAGTTGCCCCAGCCGCCGCGGCCGCCGCGGCACAAAACAAACGGCTCTGCGTCCGACATGTCGTGAATGATCTCATTGGTCTCAGCATCCCGCAGCAGCGTGCCCTTAGGCACCCGGATCGTAAGGGACTGACCGTCTTTTCCACTGCGGCGGGCGCCCTGCCCGTCTCCGCCGTCGCTGGCCACATATTTTCTTTTATAGCGGAAGTCCATCAGGGTGGACATATGCTCGTCCGCCTGCACGATCACGTCGCCGCCGCGGCCGCCGTCGCCGCCGTCCGGACCGCCGGCGGCGATGTATTTTTCGCGGTGGAACGCCACCGCGCCGTTGCCGCCCTTGCCAGCCTTCACGGCAATGCGGGCCTTATCTACAAACGCTGCTGCCATAGTCGGGCACCTCCTGTATCGTCTTCTTTTTCTTGTTTCTTTCTTTTGTTTTGTGCATACCGCCCATACAATATGCGTCTGTCCGCCGCGGCGGAGCCTTGAGCGGCGCGTTTCTCCGTCCGTTCCGCTTCTTTGAAAAAGCCCCGAACCAAAGCGGTCCGGGGCTTTTTTGATCCGAAGAATTATTCAGCGGCTTCCACAGGATAGACAGAAACTTTTTTTCTATCCTTGCCCAAGCGCTCGAAGCGCACCACACCGGTGGCGGTAGCAAAGAGGGTATCGTCCTTGCCGATGCCCACGTTGGTACCCGGATGGATCTTGGTGCCGCGCTGGCGAACCAGAATGTTGCCGGCCAGGACGTGCTGCCCATCTGCGCGCTTGGCGCCCAGACGCTTGGATTCGGAATCACGGCCGTTTTTGGTAGAACCCATACCTTTTTTATGGGCAAAAAACTGAAGACCAATGTTTAACATGATACGTTACACCTCCAAAACAGTAATGTTATCAGGGAACTCGTCGTGGAGTTCCGTCAGGTAGACCATCAGACCCGTCAGGACCGTCTGGCAGGTATTGTCCACGGAAGCAGAAAGGCCGCCCGGCAAATAAAAACCGATTTTGGCATCCTTCGCATTGACATTGACTGCAGCGCCCAGGCCCAGCACATCGTTGAGGGAGCATTCTACCAAACGCACAGCGCTGGTGACGGCAGCACAGACAATATCGCTGCCGTCTTCGGCATAGCCGCTATGTCCTTTGACTTCAAAGGACACAATGCGTCCGCCCTCTTCCGTGTGGAACGAAACCGTTGTCATGGGAACTTAGCCCACGGTGATCGTGCCGATCTCAACCTTGGTGTAAGGCTGACGATGACCCTGACGCTTGCGATAACCCTTCTTGGGGTTGTACTTGAAGATCCGGATCTTCTTGCCCTTGCCGTTCTTCACGACCTTGGCCTCGACCTTCGCACCCGCCACCACGGGAGCGCCGAAGGTTGCCTTATCGCCGTCCAGGATAGCCAGCACCTTGTCAAAGGTGACGGTTTCCTCGGCCTCGGCGCCCAGCTTTTCCATGAAGATCACGTCGCCCTCGGCGACCTTGTACTGCTTGCCGCATGCTTCGATAATTGCCTGCATTTGATTTCAACTCCTTCATTACGGGCTCGCTGTCGGAGGCGGGGATCGCAATCCCACTTTTTTTGCCCATTCAAAGCGGCTTATACAGTATATCAGCGAAAGGGAAGCTTGTCAATGCATTTTTACAGAAAAATCAACAAGATTCAAACAATGGAAAACGCTGCCGCCCATCTCTTTCCACAGCGCGGTATCCCCGTCCAAAAGCAAATAGCTGTGGGCACTGCCCCCTTTGGGGATCGAAACCGATCCGGGATTCAGATAGAGGTTGTCCTCCCCAAAGGCTTCCCAGGCCGGGATATGGGTGTGGCCGTGCAGCAGGACATCGCCGCGCTGCAAAGGCGGCAGATGCTTCAGATGGTAGCGGTGGCCGTGGGTGGCATAAATCGTCCGCCGGCCCCAGAGAAGCACGCAGTAGTCTGCCATCACAGGAAAGTCTAACACCATCTGATCCACTTCAGCCTCGCAGTTTCCGCGCACACAGAGCAGGCGGTCCTTCACGCCGTTGAGCAACGCGATCACCTCCTTGGGCTCATAATCCCGGGGTAGGTCATTGCGGGGTCCATGGTACAACAGATCGCCGAGCAACAGCAGCCGGTCACTCCCTTCCCGTTCCAATGCCTCCAGCATCGCCCGGCAGTAGTAGGTCGAGCCATGCAGATCCGATGCAATCATCAGTTTCATAGCATTTCTCCTTTGTCCGCAACTTCAGCGCTGGGGCGCCTCTATTCTTCCTTCTCCAATGGCACACGCACCGCCACGCGGAAAAGCACCGCTCCCAAGGCAAAAAGCACCGCAATCACTCCAACACCCAAATGGATGTCGCCCGTGGCCTGGGATACCACACCCACCAGAGTAGTACCCAAAAAGGACGCTCCCTTGCCGCAAATGTCCATCAGGCCGAAGTATTCACCGGACTGCTCAACAGGAATAATCTTGGTAAAATAGGAGCGGGACAGTGCCTGCACACCGCCCTGAAACATACCCACCAGCACCGCCAGCACCCAGAACTGCGTCTGCGTGGAAAGGAGCATGGCAAACAGCGCGATGCCGAAATAGGCAAGAATACACACCAGGATAAGATGCTCGGCACGATATTTCACCGCTATGCGGCCAAAGAAAATGGAACAGGGAAACGCAACGATTTGCAGCACCAGCAGAGCCAACAACAACCCCGCCGTATCAAAGCCCAGCGCGGTGCCGTAAGCTGTAGCCATATCGATAATGGTATACACGCCGTCGATATAGAAAAAGAACGCCAACAAAAACAAAAAAATTTTCTTTTCCCGTTTCACATTGGCAAAAGTACGCCCCAGCCGGCGGAAGCTCTCGGCCACCACGTGGGGCCGCCGCTCCACAAAATGGCGCTGCCGGTACGAGCGCAGCAGAGGCAACGACAGCAGCAGCCACCACAAAGCGATGATAAAAAGCGAAAGTGTGATCGCCGCCGTCATGGTCAGGCCGATACCCTCCGCCCCCAGCACCAACCCCAGGCACAGGGTAAATGGGATGCAACTGCCGATGTAGCCCCAAGCGTAACCATGGGAGGACACCTGATCCATGCGCTCCGGCTCCGTCACATCCGAAAGCATCGAGTCATAAAAAATCAGGCTGGCAGAAAAGCCAACCTTGGCGACCACATAAATGGCCAGAAACACCAGCCATTGGCGGGCAAACCCCAGCGCCGCACAGCCGCAGGCCCCCGCCAGGATCGTCAGACGGAAAATAGGTTTTTTGAAACCCTTCGTGTCCGCCAGCGCCCCCAGGGCCGGCCCGAGCAGCGCCACCGCCAGAGTGGCCGCCGAGGCAGCGTAGCCCCAGAAGGCCAGATACTGCGCATCGTTTAGGCCCGCATCCGCGGCGATGCTATTGAAGTAAATGGGCAGGAGTGTGGCTGAAAGCAGCACGAAAGCCGAATTGCCCACGTCGTACAAGATCCAGCTTTTTTCCGCTTTAGTCAATCTCAATTTCATGGGTTCCCCTTCCCGCTTTCAAGGCAGCCGAGATTCAAAGTTCCAGCGCAGCGTCTCATCCAAGGGTGCCGTGCCGGCAAGATATGCCTCATATTCCTCGATCAGATGCAGCGCCAGGGCTTCTCCCCGCTCATACAGCGTCAGGAGCTTTTCCGTGCTGTCGGCGCAGCGCGGATCCGCGGCCGTGCGCACCACCATGCCGTGAATGTCCCGGTAGCAGCCTGCCAGGCGCAGCGCCGCAAACAGGGCTTGCCGCTTCAGCGGCGAGGGCGCGCGCAGTAATTCGCCGTAAAACACAAACCCGCGCAGAGCCTTTTCCATCTCTGCTGCGGATACGCCGGGGTAAAACTTCTCAATGACCACAGCATTCCGACGCGACGGCACAATGTGTCCCACCAGATGGGCAGAGGCCGGCGCAAAACCGTCCCGCGCCAGCAGCGCCCGGTCCAGTTCCACCTCCACTTCGGCATGGGACAGTCCACTTTGGGCCATTTTCTCCCCGATCAGGCCATGGCAGCGGACATCCAGCGCAAAATGGCACAGCACGCCGTACAGATAGGCCAGATCTTCCGCCCGCCCCGCGCCTTGGCGGACCACTTTGGCCGCAAAGGAAAAAAAAGACGCCCCGGATTTTTCATGCTGGCGGTATCCCGCCGTACTGACATGGTTTTTATGATACGGTTCATAATAAAACAGAATATCCGGCCCGTGGAGGCCGATGTTATACAGCTCCGGGTGTGCTTCCACCGCGGCTTTCGGCGCGCCGGCAAGCTGGGCACGCAGGCGCTGTCCCGCCCGGAAGTGGGCATAAGTCGAGGGCATGAAACCGACTCCTTTCGTACATTTATCCGCTGCGGCTCAATAGCGCAGCTTGTCCACTGTCCACTCCTGCAGAATGGCGCCGTAATCAGAGCACAGCTTCCGGGCCAGCGTCAGATCCAGATTGCGGTAGTTGCCGCACTCCACAGCGCTCCGGCCCGGCATGGGCCCGTCGTAGGCCGCGCCCTGGCAGCATACCTCCTGCATCAAGGCAATGGCTCCGGCATGGTCGAGCCGGCTGCCATCCACGAGCAGATAAAACCCAGTCTGACAACCCATGGGGCCGAAGTAGAGCACCGCGTCTTTGCGGGCCGAGTTGCGCAAAAGCGTTGCAAACAAATGCTCGGCTGAGTGCAGTTCGGCATTGCTCAACAGGTCGCCCGTATTCGGGCACTTGAAGCGCAGGTCATAGGTGACCACCGCGCCGTCCTGCCGGGACAGATACATGCCCGGCTGCAATTTGGTATGATCCACTGTAAAACTGGCAATGCGTTCCATCGCTCATTCCTCCATCAAATCGAGATACACGTCCATCATTTCATCGAGCCGCTCCATGGCGGCGGGAAAATTATCCTGATACTCCTGCTCCTGTGCCGGAGCAAAGAGATGATCCGTGACCACCTTCATCGTTTGAAAAGGTATGCCGTTGCGCAGGCACACCTGGGCCGCCGCGCAGGCCTCCATATCGCACACCAGTGCGCCGTATGTCTCCCGAATGGCCTGAGCGCGGGTGTAGTCCCGGCCAAACCAGTCTCCAGTGGCCACACCTCCCGGCGTCAGCGTAAAGCCCATATTCATCAGCAGTGTCATGGTTTCCAGCGTCTCGGCACAGGGAAAGGTTACCCGTTCCACGGTGGACACAAACCCCGGCGCATCCCCGGCCAGCGTAGTGTCCACGTCGTGCTGTACACACTCTGTCCCCAGCACCAAGGCGCCCGCCGGCAGGTCGCACAGCGCGCCGGCGCAGCCGGCGTTCACGATCCGCTCCACGCCGAACCGGTCGATGAGCAACTGCACAGCCATGGCCGCGTTCACCTTACCCACGCCGCCGACACACACCACCGTCTTCCCGTTCAGTGGAAAAAAAGGCACCCCTGCGATCCATTCCGCCTCTGGCGTGCCGCGCAGGCGCAGCAGTCCTTCCGCCTCTTTTTTCATGGCATAGAGCACGCCGATCTGCATAAGACACCGTTCCCTTTCCTTCTGCCCGCACCTGGGCAAAGATTTCTTTCAGTATAACCGATTCCAACACTGATTTCCAGAGGGAATCTGCCATCTTTTCCCGCCGCGCTTTGTTATTCTTTTGTTGCCGCTCTGTTATCGCTATTTCGAACCGCTGTGCTATAGTGAAGATAGAGTAATCGGAACAAGAGCAGGGGATCCCGAGTCCCCCTGGCCATGAAAGGAGTTGTATTGTATGCGCCCTATTGCAAGCGTTTTGAGTTCTCTTCTGCCGGCCTTCTCCCTGCTCTGCCGCCTGCTCTCGCTCCAACCGGAAGGCGATCCCGGCTATAAGGACGTGGCCCCCGGAGACTGGTACTATGAGATTGCTTCCGCCGCCCGAACCGCCGGACTGTCCGCGCCGGGCGAGCAGTTTGCTCCGGATCGCCCCGTATCCCGGGCAGAGCTGACTGTGATGACGGCCCGGGCGTTCCGCATCCTCGGCTGGCTGGCGCCGTCCGAGGCCGCGCCGGCTTTTGCCGATGCTGAATCCATTCCCTCCTGGGCATATTCGGCATACTGCGACTTGGATGCGCGCGGCATTTCCCTCACCACACAGGTCTCGCTGGAGGGCACGCTGGACGCTTCCGGCAAACCCGCCGTGGCTTTTTATGCCCACCCTTCTGTTTACGTCACCCGAGGCGAAGCCGTGGAATTTCTATACAGCGCCCTGCGTTTCCTGCCCGTCTATCCCACGCCTGCCGCTATCGAATGGGGTTTTGACAAAGCCATGCCGGTGATCGACGGCTCCACCTCCACATATCCCTACACCAGAGCGCTTTACAGCGCCTTGTTCCTGAATTATGACAGCCATCCTATGATGCCTGCCGCGCATTCGAAAAGCTATTATTCCTACGACCGGCTGATCTCCGGCGAAGCTGATCTTCTAATCATTTCCACCAAGCCCACGGAGGACACCCTGAAAAAAGCTAAGGCCGCAGGCGTAACCTTGGAACTGACCCCCATTGCCCACGACGCCATGGTGTTTTTCACCAACGGCCAAAACAGCATCGCCGGACTGTCCTCGCAACAAATCCGCTCGATCTACGTGGACAATTCCATCGCCAACTGGGCTGAATTGGGCGGCCCGGATGCAGTCTTTATCCCCTATTGCCGAAACAAAGACAGCGGCAGTCAGGCCCAGATGGAAGAGTTTTTCCTGAACGGCAGCGAAATCCATCCTTCCATCCGCCGGGAGACTACCTCGGTTTCCATGGCCTCAGTGCTGACAGATGTGGAAGATGCCTACTGCGCCAATCCGCTGTCGTATGCTCTGGGCTACAGTATCTATTATTACTACCAGACCGCTTCCCAAATCATGCTCTCCAGTGAAGAAGGTCTGAAGCTTCTGGCAATCGACGGCGTATATCCCACCGATGCAACCATTGCCGATGGCACGTATCCTTTGGCCGGCTATAATTATGCCGTAGTGCGCGCCGACGAGCCGAAGGATTCCCCCGCCCGCAAAATGGTACAGTTCCTTTTGAGCGAGGCCGGACAGCAATGCGTGGAAAACGCCGGGTTCGGGCCGCTGTCCTGATCGTATGTTTCTCCCGCAGCACGGTGCACATCAAATCTTGCAGCTTTTCTACTTTATGGTAAAAAGAATCCGATATCGTCCATTTTTCATACCAGCGCTATGATATAGTAAATATATTATGAGAAGCGGAGGGGCAAACCATGAAAAAATTGCTGATCGGATTCCTGCTGGTTACGGAGCATGCAGACCCGCGCAGAGATTGCGCCTGCATCGAAAACGAGGACGCTGTGCTTTTGTTTTTCACGGTAAACAGTTACGCCCAGGGTGAGCAGTACGCCAAAGTTCTGGCCGCATTGGGCTGCGATGGCATCGAACTGTGCCCAGGCTTTGGCAACGAGGGTGTCGCCCGCATTCAAAAGGCCGCCGGGCCGCGCACCCCGGTGGGTGTGGTGCGTTTTGATATCCATCCCGCGCTGAATCACCGCTCCGGCGACAGTTTTCCTTACAGCAATCCCTGAGGCGCCGCCGCTTGTTTTCAAACAAGTAAAACCCCATAGGATACGAACGTTCCCGTTCGCATCCTATGGGGTTCTTTTTCTACCGTTCAATCAGCCCCGGCTGCGTATCTCAAGATACTGCACAATGGCGTCGCGCACACCTTCAAAGCCCAGCACGGCACTGTTGAGCGTCAGGTCGTAATTGCGGGCGTCAAACCAGTCCTTTCCCGTGTGGCGCTGGTAAAATTTCGCACGGTACTCATCCACCTGAACGATCTTTTTGCGCACGTCCTCACGGCTCATGGAGTTGACCAGCATGGCCTGCTCCAGACAGAAGTCCGCGTCTGCATGGACAAAGACCCGCACCACATCGCTGCGCCGCCCCAAAACATGGTCCGCGCAGCGGCCCATAATGACACAAGGGCCTGTCTCCGCCAAGCGGCGGATCACCGCGGCCTGGTATTCAAACAGTTCCCCATCCCGAGGCGCGCCCTTGGCAGGCGTACTGTAGCCCAGAACCGGCTCGCCTTTATAAAGGCCGCGCAGACGGCTGCGCAGATCCGGCCGCAGCCGTTCGTCGGAAAACAACACTTCATTGACGCCGCTGTCTTCCGAAGCCATGGTAATGATCTCCCGGTCATAAAACGGGATGTTCAGCTCCCCGGCCAGCATCCGGCCTACGGTTTTGCCACCGCTGCCATACTGACGGGCAATCGTAATGACAAAAGGTTTCATACGCATCCCCCTTATTCGCCCAAATAAGCCTTTTTGATCGCGTCGTCGTTCAAAAGCTCCTTAGCGTTGCCGGATTTGCTGATGCGGCCCGTTTCCAGGACATAGGCGCGGTCGGCAATAGACAGCGCTTTTTTCGCGTTCTGCTCTACCAGCAGCACCGTGGTGCCGGCCGAGGACACCTTTTCAATGATTTTGAAGATCTCGCCCACAAACAGCGGCGAAAGGCCCATGGACGGCTCGTCCATCAGCAAAATGCGGGGTTTGGCCATCATGGCCCGGCCCATAGCCAGCATCTGCTGTTCGCCGCCAGACAGTGTACCCGCTGCCTGATTTCTGCGTTCCTCCAGCCGCGGGAACCATTCGTACACTTCCTTGAGCGAAGCAGCCATCTCGCTCTTGGGGCGGGTATAGGCTCCCATGCGCAGATTTTCCGCCACCGTGAGGTTGGCAAACACGCGCCGCCCCTCAGGCACATGGCTCATGCCCAGACGCACAATGGCATGTCCGGGTTTGCGGGTGATATCATGCCCCTCAAACACCACGCTGCCGCTTTTGGCCTGCAGCAGGCCGGTGATGGTGTGCAGCGTTGTGGTTTTTCCGGCACCGTTTGCGCCGATCAGGGCAACGACCTCGCCCTCCTCCACGGAGAAGGACACGTCGTGCAGCGCATGGATCATGCCATAATAGACGTTCAGGTCTTTGACTTCCAGCATTGCCATACTTTCTCCTCCTCCCTCAATCGCCGAGATACGCCGTGACGACCTCGGGGTTGCTCAGCACTTCACCGGGCGTGCCTTCCGCCAACAGGCGGCCGAAATTGAGCGCATAGAGATATTCACAGATGCCCGATACCAGTTTCATATCATGTTCGATCAGCAGCACCGTCACATCGAACTGTTTACGCACCAGCTCGATCGTCTCCATCAGCTCAACCGTTTCATTGGGGTTCATGCCGGCCGCAGGCTCATCCAGCAGCAGCAGTTTAGGGTCTGTGGCCAGCGCGCGGGAAATCTCCAGTTTGCGCTGCTTGCCATAGGGCAGGTTGGCCGCTTTATAATCCCGCTGGCCATCCAGATCAAATACCTTCAGGATCTCCATGGCCTTTTCGTTCATCTGCTTTTCCTTCCGGCGGTAAGAACCCACATGAAGCAGGCTTTCCGGCAGGGAATAGGTCACTTCATTATGAAATCCTGCCTTTACATTGTCCAGCACAGAGAGTTTCGTAAACAGGCGAATATTCTGAAACGTGCGCGCAATTCCCATTTTGCAGATCTCATGGGGTTTCTTACCTACAATATTCTCTCCATCCAGGCGGATGCCGCCGTCGGTGGGGCGGTATACGCCGGTGAGCATATTGAAGACTGTGGTCTTTCCGGCGCCGTTGGGACCGATCAGGCCCACCAGCGCGCCCTTTTGAATCCGCATATTCAATTCGTCCACGGCCCGCAGGCCGCCGAAAGAAATACCCAGATCCGTTACTTCCAGCAAAGCCATTCAGACCGCCTCCTTTTTCTTTTCTGCCGTTTCCGCCTTACGCAGCGCACGGCGCTCCAGCAGCTTCTCCTTGATGCCGGAGTTGTTGAACAGCATCAGAGCGATCAGCAAAATAGCATAGACCAGCATACGGTAATCGTTGAAGTTCAACGCGCGCAGCAGCTCAGGAAGCAGCGTCAGCAGCGCTGCGGCAATGATAGACCCCCAGATATTGCCCAGGCCACCCAGCACCACGAACACCAGCACCAGGATCGACAGATTGAAGTCAAACTTGGTGGCGGTGACGGTGGAGTAATTCATAGCATACAACGTGCCCGCCATGCCGGCAAAGGCGGCGGAGATCACAAAGGCCATCAGCTTGTAGCGGGTGGTGGAAATGCCGATGGAATCGGCGGCGATACGGTTGTCCCGCACCGCCATAATGGCGCGGCCCTGCCGACTGTTGATCAGGTTCAAGATAATAAACAGCGTGACCAAAATCAGCACAAAGCCCGCGGTAAAGCTGGATATTTTATCAATGCCCGACACGCCGATGGGACCGTTGATAATCATTTTCCCGCCTTCTTCCAGCACAAAGCTTTGCTTGATGATGCTGAAATGCAGCCCGTTCCCATCCATACCCACATAGAGCACATTGATAATGTTTTTAATAATCTCACCGAAAGCCAGCGTCACAATAGCGAGGTAATCGCCCTTCAGGCGCAGTACCGGCACGCCCACGATAACGCCCGCAATTCCCGCAAACAGTGCCGCAAACAGCATGGCAATCAGCAGCCGTAGAGCTGGCGAGGGCACGCTGTCCGCCAAAGCCGTGGTAACCACGATGCCGGTGAAGGCCCCCACGGACATGAAACCCGCATGGCCCAAGGATAGTTCGCCCAGGATACCCACCGTCAGGTTCAGGGAAACCGCCATAACAATATACGCGCAGATAGGCACCAACATGCCACTCAGGGAATTGGAGATATTCCCCGTCATCACCAGAAGCTGCATGACAATATATGCCACGATGACAATGCCGAAGGCCAGCACGGAATCGCGCCGCCCTTTCATCAGGGTTTTCATTCGATCCATTCCGCCCACCTCAGACTTTCTCGCTGATCTGCTTACCGAGCAAGCCGGTCGGCTTCACCAGGAGCACAACGATCAGCACAGCGAACACAATGGCATCCGCCACTTCCTGGGAAATATACGCACGGCTGAAGATCTCGATCACACCCAGCAGGATACCGCCCAGAAACGCGCCGGGAATGGAACCGATGCCGCCGAACACCGCCGCGGTAAACGCCTTGATGCCGGGCATGGAACCGGTGGTAGGGATCAGCAGCGGATAGGCCGAGAGCATCAGCACGCCCGCGATGGCCGCCAGCCCCGAACCAATGGCAAACGTAACAGAAATGGTAGTGTTCACATTGATGCCCATCAACTGCGCCGCGCCCTTGTCCTCCGACACCGCACGCATGGCCGTGCCCATTTTGGTTTTGCTGGTGAACAGCATCAGCCCGACCATGATCAGGATGCACACTGCAATGGTGACCAGCGTGACGTGGGTGATGCGGAGCGCGCCCAGGCTGACCGAACCGCTGCCCACAACGGAACTGAAGCTCACCGGCGTGGACGTCCAGATCAGCAGCGCGGCGTTCTGCAGGAAATAGGACACGCCGATGGCAGTGATCAGCACGGCCAGCGCCGGCGCACTGCGCAGCGGTTTATATGCCATACGCTCGATCACAACGCCCAGCACCGTGCACACAACGATCGCCAGCAACACGCCCATCAACGGATTCCAGCCCAGATACGCCGTGGCGCAAAAGCACATGTAACCGCCGACCATGATAACGTCGCCATGGGCGAAGTTCAGCATCTTCGCAATACCGTAGACCATCGTGTAGCCCAAAGCAATGATGGCATAAATACTGCCCAGGCTGATGCCGGCGATCAAATAGTTTAACATGGAGCACACCTCAAATCTTCTTTTACGTTTCTTTTACTTTCTCTTTTTCGCTTTTTTCTATTCTGTCTTCTTTTTCATTCCTTGTTTCCTTTTTGCCGCTGTGCGGCAAAGGACGCAGGGGGAGGGACCGCTGGCTTTTCCAGCGGCCTCTCCCCTGCGTCATTGCATGTTTCTTCAATTTCGCCGCAGCGGGTCACATACCGACATATGCGCCGTTCTGGATGACCATGCCCTTGGGGCTCTTGGAAACCTGACCGTTTGCCCAGGTCATGCCTTCGCCGGTCAGGCCGTCGAAAGTCATGGTGGAGAACTGCTCGATCATCAGGTCGCACAACTCTTCAGCGGACATATCGGGCGTTGCGCCGGCATTGGTCAATGCCTGATAGTACGCATAAACGCAGTCATAGGCGTCCGCCGCAAACTGGTTGGGCACATCGCCGTACAGCTCCTGATACTTCTGCACGAAGTTCTGGGTCTTTTCATCCTCGGCATCGGCATTGAAGGGCGTCAGCAACATCACACCTTCGGCCAGAGAGGTGTCAAAGTTCTTCACCGTCAGGATGCCGTCCATGCCGTCCACGCCGAAGAACTTGGGCGCGTAGCCCATGGAATTGGCCTGGTTCAGGATCAGGGATGCGGGTGTGTAGTAAATAGGCAGGAACACCAGGTCTGCGCCGGCATTCTTGGCCTCGCTCAGCTGCACGTTGAAATCCGTCTGGGAGGACTCGGTGAAGGTGCCGGTGGAAACAATGTTCAGGCCCTTGGCCTCGGCCTCAGCAACAAACTTTTCATAGATACCGGTGGAATAGGTGTCGTCGTTCTTATAAATGATCGCGATCTTCTCGCCCAGGTTCTGCTCGGAAATATAGTCAGCCGAAGCGGTGCCCTGCCCGGGGTCAGTGAAGCACATCTGATACACGTTATCCTTGCCCTCGGTCACCGCCACAGAGGAAGCCGAAGGCGTCAGCCCAAAGATGCGGTCCTCGTTGTGGTTGACGGAAATGGCCTCAGCAGGCTTGGTGGTAACAGACACCAGGGAAAGCTGCATGCCCCAGTCCTTGAGTTTGTTGTATGCGTTGGCGGCCTTCTCAGGATCGCCTTCATCGTCCTGAATATTCAGTTCAAACTGGATACCGCCCAGAGCATTGATCTCATCCACTGCGATCTGCGCCGCGTTTTTCACAGCATTGCCATAAATAGCGCTGCCGCCGGTCAGAGGACCGGTACCCCCGATTTTAAACGCCGTGCTGCTGCCCTCTTCGCCGGAAGGCTGCTGGGCATTGCCGCCGTTGTTGCTGCCGCAGCCCGCCAATGCTCCGGCTAGCACAGCGCCGGCCAGAAGCACGCTTACTGTCTTCTTCATCTTCATCGTCTCCTTTTCAGAATCGGTTCCTGTCCGCCCTCTTCCACAGGCGGACAGGCAAAGAAGCCGCAACTTCTTTGCTCCCCATTTTCCGTGCTTTTGCATCGGAGGATGGTTAAAAGTTATTATATACTTTTCTCATGCGATTTGGGTAGTTCTTTTTTGCATCTTGCAATATTTTCAGGCATTTTGCCGATTATTCCACCACATTTGCTTATCTTTTTGTATCTTTTCCCGAGACAGTTCGTAGTTATACAGAAAGGGCCGGTGCAGCAGCGCCGCACCGGCCTTTTGAAAACTGTTTTTTCCGCCGCCGTTTTCTTCACCGGCTGCGCTCTTCCATTTCCTGCAGAGAAGAAAATCCGTACAGCTTTGCCATATATTCCAGGTTCTGAATCGTCATGTTCCCGCCCAGACGCGCCAGTTCCTCGGCATGGGACAGATAGGCGCGCAGCGTGCGCTCAGAGTATGTGTACAACTCACAGCGCAAATAAGTTTCAAAGCTGGTAACATGATCAGCGTCGGCGCTATGGTCCGTAGGCCGGGACCCGCGGGCCACCTTGGGGTAACGGCGCGCATAGTCCTCCTGCCACTTCAGCTGGATCGCCACGATTTTTTCCACCAGGCGCTCCTTCGGCTCGGAGATCACCGGCAGGCGGTTGCACAGCGCGGCATACTGCGCCGGCGCTGTATAGCGCATCATGCGGGCATACTTCTCCGTCAGCAGATTCCAGCCGACGGACTCGGCCTCTGTCAAATCCTCGTAATAACTCTCCCGCATGGCGTCATCCCACGTGAGGAACTGCGCCAAGCGGTTCATAACGAACTCCTTCATATGGTTCTGGCAGGACGCGCGTCCACCTTCGTTGCGCACCTGCTGGAACTGGTTCCACTCTTTCAAAATGAGTTCTGCAACCGATCTCATAGGTTCACCTTTATCCTTCCATCAAATGCATGGCGCGGATCTGCGGATCACGAATGCGGGACATAATCGAAATACCGTGGTGGGTGATAAAGCTGTTGGTCTCGGAAGACAGCCCTTCCCGCCGCAGCTCGTCGGCTACCAGGCGGCAGATCTGCTCAATCAGGAGCACATTGCGGTCGGCGCTATTCAGCGCCTGAGGCGCGTTGGGAAGGATTTCGCAGTCCCAAGCATCCAGATTGACACCGTTTTCGGCCAGCTCTTTGATCAGGCCGCCCACCTCTTCGCCCAGAACCGGCAGCGTCAGCATCGCCCGGTGCATCCATTTATAATAGGGCTTGTAGCGCTTGTTCAGCAAAAATACCATGGAAATGGTATTGAGAATAAATTCACTCAGGGCGTGCTGCGCGGCCACTGTTTCGCCGCGGCGCATACAGCGGGCATAGTTATACTGCCCCGCCTGTCCCATCACAGCGGCGCGGGCCGCCATTTTCTTCAGCCGCACATCGTTGGGATAAAAGGCAAGGAGCTTCTCCCGGATGGCGCTGAACTGCCCCAGCTTGTCAACGAACACCTCGCCGTTGGTCACCGTAGCCAGACGGCTCTCGGGCACATATACCCAGCCCGTCATACTGAATTCGGCATCCGCGCGGCCGATCTGCCGGCGATAAAAATCATCAATACACAAAACGCCCACGCGCTCGCCGCCGAACGGCTCTTCCTTGCGCGGCGGATAGCCGTAAAAATCCTTGGGCAACGCCTGATATGCCCGGCGCAACTCCGGGCCGATGACTTGGTAATCCTCTTTCGTCAGCCACATGCAGAAGGACGGACCGAAGTCATGGTCGCGGGAAATGGCGTCGTCAAAGCCAAAGCACTCCGAGCCTTCCCCCGCAAGGCCTACTGCGATCCGATCCGCATATCTGGGGAATTCTTCCGCCAGCATGCGTTTGCCATAGGTCTCATAATATGCCTTTGCCAGCTCCAAACCTGTCATGGTCAAAAGACCTCCTTATAAAACGCCGTTTTGCTCCACGGCATACGTTTCCATTAAGATACACTTTTATTGTAGCAGATTGCCGCTGCGGCGCATCATACAAAACGGAATTTCTTTTTGCAAAATCACGATACCCCTTCCTCCTTTCTTGCACTTTTTGCAAAAAATGGTGTTATCCATACATACCCCTGTCAACACCTTTCCCCCCTGCAAGTCCAGTTTTTTTGGTATCGCTCTTACAATATTTTCTATAATTACAAATTAATATCATATTTTTGTGTATAAAGTCATATAAATACAATAATAAAATGGAATTCGTACAAGTCCTGCGAATCAACTGCGCTTATACTATTTTTATAAATCAGCTTAGCCCTTTTGGCACGGCGGAGCGTTATCTGCGCCGTAGTGTGAAATGGCATCGTCGTTTCTAGCTCTTCCCGTTTCCCTGCCATGAAAAGATGCCGCTTCTGACCCAGGCGGTTCTTTGCGGATCGGACTTCCCCCCATCGAGTGATTTCTCTACCACCCATACTCCCCCCTATCCGATCCTGTCTCCTATTTTCCCCCCAGCGGGAAAGCCGCGACGAATGTTGACCTGGCCTGCAGCGTGCAGGCTACCCGGAACGGAATCGCATTGCGCTGCAATGTGATTCCGTTCCTTTTCCTTTTCCCTTTCGGAACACAAAGACGCAGGACACACGTTTCCCTGCATCCTGCGGCACTTCATGCACCCTCGGTTTCATTCTGCCCTTCCCCGCCTTCCTGAGCCATGCGGGAGAGCTTTTTATACTTTTTGGGCGTCATATTCATTTGTGCAAAAAACACCCGGTTGAAATAGGATGGATCCGTGAAGCCGCATTCACTGGAAATGCGGTAAGCCGGATAATTGGTCGTTTCCAGCAACTTGCAGGCATACTGGATCTTCAGTTTATTGACATATTCCGTGAATGTTACACCGGTCTCCCGTTTGAACACACGCGAAAAATACTGTGCATTCATATACACCCGGGAGGCCACCATCTGCAGTGTGAGCCGCTCCTTAAAATGTTTCTGGATATAGCGCATGGATTCATCCACAAAGGATTGCTGTTCACTGTGACCACTTTTTGTGATGGATTCTGTCGCAATCTGGGGCGTGCCGCCTTTTTCGTGTTCGCGCTCTTCATCCACACTCTCAAGCATGCGCTTAAGCGTAGCCTTAAAATCAGAGGGCTTAATGGGCTTGAGCATATACTCAAACACACGCAGGCTAATGGCCCGCTGGGCATAGCGGAAATCGGTATAGGCTGTTAAAATACTGATGCAGGTGTCCGGCGCAAATTTCCGGATCTCCTCAATGGCCTCCAAGCCGTCCATTTCCGGCAGCATAATATCCATGATGATGATATCGGGGCGGCGCTTTTTAGCCTGCCGTACCGCTTGAGCGCCGGTATTGGCCGTAATGACGATATCTTCCGGCTGCAATTCCTCGTGAATCACTGCTTCAATAAATTCCAGTTCCAACTCTTCGTCTTCCACGATTAGAATCGAACGCAATGGTCTCACCTCGTAATCAGACTCTTGGAGATCGTAATGGAAACGGTACTGCCGCTATAGTCGGATTTGACCACCTCAAGCCCATAGTCCTCCCCGTAATACTGCTTGATGCGCCGATCAGTGATGCGCAGCCCCATCTCACTGCCCACCGTACTATCCTTGTCCCGCAGCCGCTTGAGCACCTCCTTGGGAAACCCATTGCCATTGTCCACCACAAAAATCGTGATCTTCTCGCCGTGGTTTTCCGCGTAAATATCCACCTTTCCGCCGTCTCGTTTGGGCGAAATCCCATGCAGCACCGCATTTTCCACCACAGGCTGCAGCACCATATTGGGGATACGGCAGGAACGAATGTGCTCGGGCACGTTGATCGTATACTGCAGCCGGGCCTGGAACCGGGCTTTTTGGATATAAAGATACTTTTCTGTATTGTCCAGTTCCGCCTGGATGGTATGCAGCGAATGACCGTTCTGCACATTGTAGCGCAGCAGATCGGAAAGATAATAAATCAGTTCTTCCGTCTTGGGCGCATGCTCAAAATAGGCGATACGGGCGATACAGTTGAGCGTATTGAAGAGGAAATGCGGATTGACCATTAGGGAATTGTTTTTGGCTTCCAGATCAATAATCCGCTTTTCCAGCACATCCTTCTCAATGGACTGCGCCGGTGCAGGCTGCATGCCATAGGTCAGCGTGCGCGAAATGCTCTGGGCTATATAGGTGCACAGCTGGCGGTGCGCCTCGATTTTGTCTTCCTCCGTGGTCTTGAGCATCGAGCAGGTCTTGGCCACAAAGGCGGCGTCCAGATTACGCTGCTGAGCCAGCTTCGGAATATCCAGCATATATTTTTGATATTCCGTCTCTCCAGAATAGACGTGGCAGCCCACCACATAGGCCACCGTTTCATCCTCTTCCGTAATGGGCACCACAATATTTTTCAAGCCGCGCGGACACACAAATGTCTCTTCCTTTTCACTGGCCATCGCTTCCATACAGGTCGGACAGACTGTGTGCTGATCGGCCTGGCATACATATTTGCAAAAATCAGGTGTAGGAATAAATTCATACAAAATCTTTCCACTCAAATCAACCACTGCGATTGACAGATCGCTCAGGGCTAGAAGGCCGCTGTAACGGCTGTAATAATCGGCAGTCAGCATTTCTTCGATTGTTTTCTTTTCTCTGGCCGCCATCGTCATTCTCCTCCCACACATTCCAATATTGTATATTCCTATCATTCATTACGCTTATTTTTTGTTTCGCTTATTTATATATTTTAATATAAAATCTAAAAAATACAATATTGTTTATTCAGATTTATCCACATGCACAAAATTATTTTATATTATTGTGCAATTCATCTATTTTCTCTGTTTTTCTGCAAAAACATCTTCCAGCCTTGGCAGTTTCTCCCGCATCCCGTCTTTTTCTGTTTTATTCTGCAATCCACACCTTTCCCTACCCAGCCCAAAAAGATCCCCGGAGCAGATTGCTCCGGGGATCTCTCATTTTGTTTTACCACACAAACTGTATGGTATGCCTCACATAGCCCTCACGCGAGATAGCGGCTGACCATAGTGGCAAACTGCCCGCGGGTCAGAGATGCCTTAGGCGAAAGCTCATTGGCACTGGTGCCAGTCACAATACCATCGCCGACGGCCCACTGCATCGCGGCGGAAGCATAAGAAGAAACCGCTCCCTTGTCGGTAAAGGCAGCCAGATCATTGGTCTTTCTGACATCATCCTTTTTATACTGTGCATAACGATACAGCATGGTTGCCATATCCTGACGGGTAATATTGGCGTTGGGGTTGAACTTGCCGTTATAGCCAGTAACGATACCGTTATCTGCCGCCCAATCGACTGCAGCAGCATACCACTGGTTGGCACCCACATCACTGAAGGTCTTGGCCGCATCTGCAGCAGCGCCGGTGGTTTCACCGGACATACGATACAAAACAGTCGCAACCATGGCACGGGTGGCCGTGCCGTCGGGGCTGAAGGTGCTGCCGTCGCCGGTGCCGTTCATCAAGCCCTTTGCATTGACATCCATGACGCTGGAGAAATACCAACTCTCGGGCAGGACATCGCCGAAACCACCCTCGCTCTTGACCCAGATGGGGTTGGTCACAGCCCACTTGCCATTGGAATCCACTGCAGTGTAGCTGTACCAAACATTCTTGCCACCAGCAGCAGGCGTCTTGAAGGTAACGGTAGTTCGATCCGTAGTACCATTCAGTTCCTGTGTACCAATGCA
The DNA here is from genome assembly GCA_020555605.1 of bacterium 210917-SL.2.15. GTDB lineage: Bacteria > Bacillota > Clostridia > Oscillospirales > Oscillospiraceae > Pseudoscillospira. The sequence continues at coordinate 226,497 of JAJCJC010000001.1, forward strand.
AACGCCGTTACGCCACAGATAAACCTTATCCATACCATTAACAGCCTGGACATCCAGATTCAGAGTCAATTCTTCGCCAGCCTTGGCACTGATGGTTTCACCGAACATGTTTTTCTCATCGGGGAACAGAATGGGTCCCATGGTGATGTAATCATTGCCTGCGCGCAGGGCATTCAGATAGGTGTCCAGATCATAGCTGTCCAAGTGTGCATATAGGCGGATATAGCCGGAGTACAGCGTGGTGGAGTGTGCGTCATGGGCATCAGAACCGGCGTTCAGATACTTCGGAATGCCTTCGTTCCAGAACGCCATGGCAGAGATCAGGGTGCGCATATCTTGATTTGCATACACTTCAGGAATGGTCTTGTTCAAGTGCTGACGGTCGATGTTTTTCCAGTCCGCAGCGCTCAGTTTCTCCATACCCGTCAGGTCCAGCGTGGACTGAATCTCCAGCAGGTCGAAGCCGTCCCAGCCTTCCTTGGTGCCACCGTTCACGCTCTCCTGATTTCTCAGGAAGCCATAGTCGCTGTATGGATGGTTCAGATTGACAATGGTGTTGTCAAAACCGTGGCCCATAGCAATAATATCCTGGGGCGTTGCCACAGAAGGATTGATGGGACTCAACTTCATCTCGTCCGAGGAACCGAAGGGGATGTTCAGAATGTTCCAGTGGCCCCAGCCCGGAGAGATCTCATCGCCGGAGATAAACACCCGCTTATCGGCCTTGGCCATATCATACATCTCCTGGTTGTGTACACGGGAGTCGTGATCGGTGACCACATTGAAATCCAGCTGTTCGGCGATCTGAATGCTGTACAGATCCTCGATACTGGTGGAACCATCGCCAAAGTCGGAGTGGTTGTGGTTATCCATAGCGTACCACCCCTCTGCCTTGGGATCGATCACCTGGTCGATTACAAAGGTATGGTTGACACCCTTGGACGTTACATCCGTGGTATAGGTCACGGGCTTAGAGGTGTAGCCGCCGCCATAGGTCGCAGTAAAGGTGATATCTTCTGCCTGGGACATATTGAAGCTCAGGCCATAACGGTCCTTTGCCTGGGAGTCAGAGAAATACACCGCTCCGCCCAGCGTCTTCATTTCAGACGTCATGCCGGAGATGACGACCTTGAAGGGAACAGGATTACCCTTGGCATCCACAGCCTTCAAGGTGACCTGTGCACCCTGCTCGATCTTCAGATCCTGCGTGGTGTCAGCCTTCAGGTCGATCAGATCGGTTTCCACGGAAGTATAGCCCGCTGCTTCGACTTTCAGTTTATAAGTATAGTCTCCGTTGCCCTCGATATTCTGCGTGCCGTCATTCCAGCCGGTTTTCGGCAGATTGAAGGAATATTTACCTTCAGCATCGGTGATATCCCATGCCAAAGGCTGCATATTGGATACGAGGGTATTGGCCGGTGCATTCTTGTTTCCGGTATAAGCAGCAGATTCTGCCGTTTCATAATAGTTGCCCTGCTTTTTCACAATCACATAAGCGCCTTCCACGGGCTTGCCGCTGGCGTCTGTAACAACACCGCTGAGGGTGGCCGAGTCCGTAATCTTCTCGCGCTCAATGTAACGATTGATAATGGAAGCAGTTTCGCTCTCGCCGGAAACCAGCAGCTCGCCAACATAGGTTTCACTCTTACCGGGAGCGATGTCGCGCAGCTTATAAACGTCTTTGTATCCGGAAGACCCCTTATAAGCATCCGCGTCATCCAACTGCATAGAAACGGCGTAGTCCTTGCTGTAAGTTACCACGAACTCACCGAAGGGGTTCTGCACGCGCTGATCCATACCAATCGCAGCGTAGGTTGTTTTGATGTCAGGATAGAAACCAAAGGGGCCAAACATGCTCTGCGCCAAAGTGCTGAGGGAATAGCCGCTGTACATGTTTTTGTAAGTCACTTTGTTTCCGGCAGGATTTTCCACCTTTGTAGACATCGTCACATAATTATTGCCGTCTTTCAGCGTATAGGTAGTTGTCACATTCAAAGGCTTCTGCAAAGCGCCGAACTGCTTATCATCATTGGTGCCGTTCTTATCAGCATCTGCCACCCAGTAACGGGTTTTCATGGTCACCGTGACGGTATCCTTTGCGTCGTTGAGTTTGACATCGCAGTCTACGTCCGTCAACAAATTTTCGCCGTTGTAGCTACCAGTAGCTGTCCAAAGATCCAGCAAAAACTCAACGTCATTGGTCATATCATAACCGAATTCATTCCCTCCGGCTCCCATGGCACCAATATCCATAATGGAGCCACCAGTCATATTCCAGTAGTTCGGGGTATCCACTGCAAAAGAAACCGCTATCTTGTCATTGTAAATGGTAACATCGTTTGCACCAACAGCCGCGCCCTCAAAAATAGGAGTTTCCCCTTTGATATAATCGGCAGCCATTGCAGGAACCGTCATTGCACAAACGCACAACGCACCGGTCGCAAACGCCAGGGACAATTTCTTGTTCATAACTTTCCTCCTCAAACATAAGTGATACACAAGCGTCTTCACGCTTTTGCTCATGCCAGGTGTGTGTTTAGAAAATGCTATGCAAGGATTGTGGTTTTGCTTCGCTTATAATTGCGCCTTTTCTTTATACAGTTTTAACTCGAATCATACTTAAATTTTACATTTTATTTTCCAAAAAAGGGCGTGCACAAACGCGCACGCCCTTTTGGGTTTTGCTTAAGCAGAAAGCTCAGCAGTCAAATTACTTGACGCCTTCCTTGTCCACAGAGGGCAGGATACTCTCGACTTCCACGTGAGGACGGGGAATGACATGGACAGAGATCAGCTCGCCAACGCGCTGTGCAGCAGCTGCACCGGCATCGGTAGCAGCCTTAACAGCGCCGACGTCGCCGCGGACCATGACAGTCACGAGACCGCCGCCCACATGGACCTTGCCGATCAGGTAAACGTTTGCTGCCTTGACCATGGCATCGGCTGCTTCAATGGAGCCGATCAGGCCCTTGGTTTCGATCATACCCAAAGCTTCATTCTTAATCATTATAGTTTCCTCCTAAAATAAATTCGTGTGAAAATTTACTTCTTATACGGTCGCAATGAAGGATCAGTTGCCGCCCTTCATGGCGTTGACCAGCTCGTTCACCAGTTCGAGCAGCTGCTTGCCGTCGATGCCGTCCTGTGCAGGAAGACCCTGGTTGCCGGTAGTGCAGTTGCAGCTGCCGCTGAACTGCATGGGGGAAGGTTGTGCGCCCGCAGCATTGCTGCCGCGGCAGCAGCCGAAGTCGGGCCGGAACGTGGGATCGCTCTGTGCCAGCGTGGTGACATCCTTCAGGCCATAAACAACCTTCTTAATGTTGACCAGGTTCATAGGTGTCACGTTCTCAGAGGTGGCGCTGCCGCCCCAAGTACCGCAGCCCAGCGTGAACGCGGGAGCCAGAGCCGTGCTGGCACCGGTGCCGCCCTGCGTACCGCCGGTGTTAACCAGGATACGGGATGCGGGCTTGCGGGAGAACTCACGAACGATCTGAGGATCGTTGGTATGGATGTTCATAGTATGGCCGATGCCGTTCTGCAGCAGCTTGATGCTCAGCTCACAGGCTTCGTGCCAATCGCGGACCGTGTAGAACGCCAAAACGGTAGTCAGCTTCTCATAGGAAAGCGGATAACCGTCGCCCACGCCCTGCTGCTCGCCGATCAGCACACGGGTGCCGTCGGGGATGCTGATGCCGGCTGCGGTGGCGATCACCTGAGCGCTGCGGCCCACGAACTTTGCGCTCATGCTGTGGCCGCCGTTCTTGAAGAGCAGGTTGCAGACCTTTGCCGTCTCTTCAGCGGTCATGAAATAGCCGCCCTGCTTCTTGAACTCAGCGATAACCTGGTCACGGTTGCACTCTTCGCAGATCACGGACTGCTCGGAAGCACAGATGGTGCCATTGTCGAAGGTCTTGGAAGCCAAAATGTCCATAACAGACTGATGCACGTCTGCAGTGCGTTCGATGTAAGAAGGAGAGTTGCCGGCACCGACGCCCAGAGCAGGCTTACCAGCGCTGTATGCAGCCTTCACCATGCCGGGGCCGCCGGTGGCGATGATCATGGATGTCTCCTTGCACTTCATCAGCTCATCGGTCGCGCCCATGGAAGGCATGGACAGGCAGCCGATCACATTCTCGGGAGCGCCGGCAGCCACAGCAGCGTCACGCATCAGCGTGGCAGCCTTCAGCGTGCACTGCAGCGCGGAGGGATGGGGGGAGAAGACGATGGCGTTGCGCGCCTTAATAGCGATCATCGACTTGTAGATAGCAGTGGAAGTGGGGTTCGTGGAAGGAACGATGCCCATGATCAGACCGACGGGGTCAGCAACCTCCATCACCTTGTTCACGGGATCCTCGTGAATAATACCGGCACACTTCATATCCTTGATGTAGTTATACACAATCGTGGAAGCCATGTGGTTCTTGAACGTCTTATCCTCGACCTTACCAAAACCGGTTTCCTCAACTGCCATTTTTGCCAGCATCACAGCATTTTCCTCTGCGACACGAACCATATTCTGCAGAATTCTGTCGATCTGCTCCTCCGTGTAATCCGCCAGCTTATCGGTTGCGATCTTGCCCAGACGAGCCAGATTACGCGCCTCCTGAACGGATTGCAGATCATAATCAAAGTTCTCCATTCTGGTTCCTCCTTTCAAAAAATCATTATGCATTCAGATTTGGATATTGTCAATTGTTTTCGTAATACGCGCGGAACTCCTCCAGCAACATGCCTTTGTCGGCCTTGGAAATCGCACGTCCGGCAATGCCGAAGGCTTTATACTCGCGGGCCAGGCGGCGCAACTTAACAACAGCCAGCGTATCCAGCTTTGCCAGCGCCTGCTCGGCTCCCAGGTCTTTGACCCATGCATCCACCGCAGTTTTTGTCAGCTCAGTCGTTTCACCTTTATCCTTGGCGGTTTTTTCCGCATTGGATGCTGCTTTCTCTGCAGATTTTGCGGAAACCTTCGTCACCGCTTTTTCAATTTCGCGCTTTTCTTCGATCTTCTCAACGCCGGAATCGGCTTTCTTCGCTTCCTCCGCAGGCTTCACAGGAGCCTCCGCCTCAGTGGGTTCACTCTCCTCCTCCACGGCGGACTCCATGCCGGGGCCAGGTGCAGGAGGTTCGGTATCGCTCGGATCCGGGTCTTCCGGATCGGGATCTTCCGGTTCCGGATCCTGCACCAGCGGATGGACATTGACGATCAAGCCATCCAGCGAGGAGTGGGGGCGCGGAATCACATGCACCGAGATCAGTTCGCCGACACGCTGAGCGGCAGCGGCGCCTGCATCCACAGCAGCCTTCACCGCGCCCACATCGCCGACAACGCAGACAGTAACTAGTCCGCCGCCGATATGCGTTTTTTCCAGAAGCGTCACCTCAGCGGCCTTGAGCATAGTATCCGCGCTTTCAATCGCTCCGATCAGTCCTTTGGTCTCGATCATCCCAAGTGCCTGCATTGTTTACTCCTCCTTAGTTCTCTTCCATCAGATCCGCCCAGTTGGAGGGATACGTGTTGTAAAACACCTTGCAGCAATGGTCTTTGGAACCCATCACGACGGAAGCGCCATTGGGGATGAAGATACAATCGCCGGCATTGGCCGTGTAGCTCTTGCCGTTGATCGTGACCACGAAAGTGCCCTCGATGACGTAATCGTTCTCATCGTAGTTCTGCGTCCACTCATAGGTATCGTGATCGATAACCAACAGACCGGAACTGATATTGGAATCGTTCTTGTCGATCAATTCCTGATACTTCACTCTGGGGTTGCCCTCGAAGAACTCGTCCATACGGACAGTCTGTCCGCGAACCACCTTCAGGCCGGAAGCATCCTTTTCGCACAGGTAAGGCGCGTCGGCCACACCGGCCACGTTGTTGAACATATCGCCCAACATCCCCTTATCCGCCATCACCTTGAGCACCTGATAGATCATATCGCTGCTGATCTCGGCAGGCGCATCGGAAGCGGGAGCCGGGGCAGCCGCCGGAGTGGGAGCTGCAGCAGCGGCGACCGGTGCGGTCGGAGCGGCCGGAGCCTCGCAGCAACAGGCCTTCGGTTCCTCACCATAAGAAATCTCAATGCCAGCTGTTCTTGCAGCGTCTTTTGCGGAGGGAGTCACCAGGGTATCCTCCGTGACATAGCACACCTTTTTACCTTCGTTCACCAGTTTCTGAATGTCCTTTTCGCAAACCAACTTTTTCATTTCAATTTCACCTCCTCAAATATTTGCTGTTATTCACAACGCCCACACATGCTGCAAACCTCACAGCACGGAAGGCACGAGTCTGTCAGAGGGAGACGGAATGACTTCCGCGTCCACCATCAGGCCCTTGGTTTCCGCCACCTCGCGGCCGGCTTCCACACCGGTTTCCACGGCAGCCACGTCACCGGTGAAGGTGAAGAAGGACTTGCCGCCCAAGCCGGTACCCAAACGAATCTCGATCGCTTCCAACTCTGCAGCCTTCAAGATCTGGTCGGCCGCAGTGATCATGGTCGCCACGGAGAACGTTTCGAAGATACCCAGAGCGGTCACATGCTCAGGCATTGTCGCGCCAGTGATGGCGGGGAAAATACCGTGATGCACGTTGGGGATCACCAGGGAATCCACAAAATACTCGCCGGCGAACTTCTCGCCGATGTGAACGGAATCCTGCACAGCGGCCACATCGCCCTCGACCAGAGCAATGTACTTACCGGGGCAGATCGTCTGTGCGGTCACGATCTCGACTTCGGAAATCTTGACCATCTGATCGGCCGCGTAGATACCGCGGGCGATACTGGAAAACTCAACCATTCCAATTGCAATAGCCATATCAACCCATCCTTATCACAATAAAGTCGTTTCCGCATGCACTCACCGTGCCGGAGATACTGGCATGGATCGGGGCGCCCAGCGCGCCTTCGGGAACCTTGCCGATCAGCTGGCCGACCGTAACATGGTCGCCGGTGGAAACTACCGGGACTGCAGGTGCGCCCACATGCTGGCTGGTGGCGATATGTACCTCGGCGGGAGTAATCGTTTCTTCGGTCCAGGGAGCGGGCTGATCAAACTCGCGCAGGCCCAGACGGGCCACCAGACGCTTGCTGGGTACCAGACGGTACTTGCGCGCATCGCGCACATGGAACTCAGTTTCGGTCGGCTGATAGCGGACCTTTGCCTCAGCCATGTTCTGCTTGAAAATTGCGTTGGTCAAACGCGGATGCAGGTTGGCCGGGCAGGAAAAGTATTCACACAGGTTGCACTGGCAGCACAGCGATGCGGGCAACTGCGCCTGAATATCATCGGGCGCATAGCTCAGGACGCGCATCATCTTGTGTGGCTGCATATTGTGACCCAAGAGGTACCGGGGGCACAGATCCGTGCACATACGGCACTGCTCACAGGCGGAGCGGTTGATCCGCCGTGCCTGATCAAAGGTGTAGGACTTTCTCTTGATCAGCGGATGATCCTTCTTCAGGATGATAAAGCCCTTGTCCTTCTTGGTGATAAAGCCGCTCAAATCCGTCAGCAGGGGACCCATCATGGGGCCGCCGCCGATGACACCATAGTCACTGAAGTCCTCAATGCCGCTCATTTTCAGAACGTCGAGAACGGGCGTACCCACAGGCACCTTCACGGTTTTGCGCTGCGGGATATCGCCTGCCAAGGTGATGTACTTCTCCGTGACGGCTGCCCCGCTTTGCGCATGGTATACGTTCAGGCAGGTTTCGGAGTTGATGACCACGCAGCCCACATTGATAGGGATACCAGCTTCCGGCACCACGCGGCCAGTCAGCTGATAGACCAGCACCTGCTCGTCGCCGGCGGGGTAGATATCCGGCAGGATACCAACGGACACATAATCGCTTACCCCCAGCGTTTTGATATGTTCTTCCAAAATTTCAATGACATCATGGTGTTTACCCTTGATGCCGATGATTGCCTTCTTTGCGCCGACCAGCTCTCCGGCTGCCTTAAACCCTTTGATGATCTCATCGGGATACATGGCCATCAACTGCTGATCTACACGGAGCAGCGGTTCGCACTCCGCGCCATTCATGAGGATGTATTCGGCCTTGCAGTTCAGCTTGGCATGGGTCGGGAATCCCGCACCGCCAGCGCCAATGACGCCGGCCTCTTTCACCTGCTCAAGAAGACTCATAATGAACACCTCCTGTTACTCGCCAAATTCACAGTCTTCATCAATAATGCCAATTACCGCGGCATCCACGGGAATCGTATCGTCACCGACCATTCTTCTGGCACTGGAACCGGTGGTTACGATCACGCGTTCTCCAATACCGGCGCTGATGATATCCACAACGACCAGACGTTTTCCGGCGTCCGGACCGCCGCCAATCACCTCAGCCAGCATGAACTTCAATCCGTTCAGGGACTCTGCTTTTCTGGTTGCCCAGATATTATCGATCAATTTCACCGTCAACATGGTCTTTTACCCCTTCTTCTCCATCTTCCGCTGGATCTCCGCCATAGCATCCTCCACAGCGGCTGTATCGCCGAAAATCGCCAGCAGAATCATGTTCTGCGGGCAGCTGCCCTTGATGTCCTCCACCGTAACGCCGGTGGCCTTTTCGGCGATATCCGAGGCGACGACCATTTCGATCATCCGCCCCTGTACCAAGCCGACGGCATCCACGCCATAGGGAGGCAACTCCTTGGAGTTCGAGCCTTTTCGACGCATCAGGATATCAATCGTACCTCTGGATGGCGATTTGATAATGTAAAAATCCATGATTGCGGCTCCTTTCTCAATCCATTACTTCCTGCTTGCAATTCAAGGCAATACCCAGAGGCGTGGCAAACATGGGGTTCTTCGGCTTGAACGTCGGGATCCCGGTCTGCTTCTGGATGATACCCTCGATCCCGGTCAGGCAGCAGGTACCACCGACCAGGTAAATCTCATCCACATTATACCCCTGAATATGCTGTTTGACAATAGCCGCTACCTTTTCGACAACGGGTTTGAGTACAGGAAGAATCTCCTTGTGGTTTGCGGGGTCGCGCTTCTTCAGTTCCGCTTCCTCGAAGGGGATGTGCAGCGCGCCGGCCAGCACCAGAGAAAAATGCGTACCTCCAGTGGGTTCGTCGGCAACATACACAACCTTGCCGTCCTTGAAGATCGAAATGCCAGTGGTACCGCCACCGATATCCACGATGGCGCCATTCTTGATGCGCAGAACCGCATTGGCAGCCGTAGACTCATCCAAAAGGTTGGTCATCTCGAACCCGGCGCCCTGCACCACGTTCTTGACCGCCCCGCCGTCCAGCGTATCGGTGCCGGGCGGGATCGCGGCAGCTGCGTAGAGCAGTTCCTCCACACCCAGTTCCTCTTCCAACTGCGCCTTCATTTCACGAATGATCTGAACGGCGCCAAAATAGTCGACCACCATACCGTCGCGGACAACATCCGCGTACTTATAGCGGCCGGCCACCGGCCGGCGGTTCTCATCGAGCACTGCAACAACAATACACGCTGTACCAAGATCCACGCCAGCGTAGTAGACGGACGATTTCTCAACGATCGGATGCTTGCACACCTTTTCGAACTGATCAATAATCCCGTCACAATACTGAAACGTTACATCTTTCTCTGACATTCTTTTCCTCCAACGGCTCCGCAAATCATCTGGGAGACTGTATTGATAATCTGATTGATCTTACCGATCGCATCCATGCAAGGTCCGATCGCCGCGTCATTTCCTTCAAAAGCCTGCAGCATCACCGGCTCGATCTCCCGCAGCGCGCAGCGCAATTCGTGCAACGCCAGGATCTCTCTGCCTTTTTCCAATTGAACATGGAAATCGGTGATCTCAAAGCAATCTTCCAGGTCATCTGAGAAATTCTCGCAGGTAACACCATGGCATTCCTTACAGGGCAGGTTCTGCGCCATGCCCTTTCCCTCCACCATGTGACGGATATCACTGAACTGCTTGCTCAAGCGGGTCAGGTTCTGTGCCATTAAAATATCGGTTTCCAGGAGCGTCTGTTCGCACCGGAGAAAAACCGCTTCCACAGAACAAAGCTTGGTCCGCACCATCTTTGTCCTCCAGTTGCACTTTTTCGGTACCTTGACTTCCTGCACTGGCTGCGCCGGTTCGGGCGGTGAAGCGGCCTGCTCCACCTTTTTCCCGCCGCCGTTATGGTTCGGGTTCGCAGACGGACAGCAGATCTCCTGCGTTAAAGACTCTCGGATGATCGGGTTGGCCCTGGGTTCATCGTACAGATCGATTCCCCGATCCAACAGGAACTGACGGGCACCAGGCGTCAACCGGGTTCCCGGTTCCGGCTCATACGTCGTAAACGGTTCCTTCCGATAGAGATACCGCAGTTCGTCTTCTGTGATGAATTTCATTGATTTCCCCCCTTATTATCGTCATTTTTGGCTGGGCCAAACAAATATTCCTTTAACTCTGCAATGCCGACCCCTGTGGGAACGCTGACCCTGAAAATCGGCTCGCCCACGCCAATCAGGCGCAGCTGCCGCAGACAGGACTCTTCATTCTCCGGTGCCAGGTCCACCTTAGTGATCACACCGATCACCGGCTTAGTAAAAGCCTGGGCGAACTTGGGCGAATAGATATCAATGGGACGGGACTGATCCACCAGCACCAGAACGTGGGAGGCATCCTGCGACGCCGCGATCAGGTGCTTATACATATCTGCATTTTCCACATAGGACCCGGGACAATCCATGGTCCGCTTGCCGTAAATCATGTCCGGAGTGCGCCGCAGCGGACGGGGGTCGTCCTCCAGCGCCCGAACCAGGGTCGTCTTTCCACAACGGGAAGGTCCCACGACCATCACGCGCTTTCTTCTCATGAGCGCGTGATATCCACAACCGTAAAGCCCAATGTGTTTTTCAGTGTCGTGCATACAGCTTTCAGCGCGGTTTCTACGCTTTGCACATCGCCGCTGACCACCACCGAGCCAGTGAAGCGGTCCAGAAAACCGATCTCCACATCGGCGGCCTTGGTCGCTACATCCGCAGCGATGATTGACGCCTCGTAAGGCGAAATCGTCAGAATTCCAATGGCTCCGGCTTCATCAATGCCCAACCGGTCGTAAATATCCGACATCGGGGAAGCGATGACATGAGCGATGGTAACCTGTTTGCCGGGAACCGATTCCTGTATAATTCTTTCCAGCTCCTGTCCCATAACTCTTCTCCCCCCCTGTCAACGGATTGTGCCGCCGGTTTAATGCTTGATAACCTTTACCGGGAAATCGTACTTGGTGATCCAGCCCTCAATACGGTCGAGATCCTCGCCGCTCAGGCTGGGATCTCCTTCAATCGGATAATCGATCCCAAGCTGTTTGTACTTCGCTACGCCCATCTTATGATAGGGCAGCAAGTCAATACCATGGAAATTCTTATTGTCCTTATATGGCATCAGGAAGTTGATCACGCTTTCGATCTCTTCCTGTCCATCGTTGACACCCTTCAACAGCGGCATTCTGATCTTCACATTATACCGCCGGTGAAGCAGCTCCTGCAAGTTGTCAAGGATACGCTCATTGCGCACGCCCGTCCATTTACTGTGATCCTCTGGATTAAACTGCTTCAGGTCGAACAAAAACAGATCCACAAACTCGGCGATGCGGAGCAGATCTTCCTTCTTCGTGTAGCCGCAGGTTTCAATCGCTGTGTTGATCCCTTCCAGTTTGCAGGCCTGAAGCAGGCTTCTCGCCGCCTCAGGCTGCATGGTGACTTCGCCCCCGCCCAGGGTGACGCCGCCGCCTGACTGCTCGTAGAACATCCGATCTTCCTTGACAATTTCCAGCAACTCGGAAATTGTCTTTTCTTCGCCCATGATCTGCAGCGCCCGCGTGGGGCAGACCTCTGTGCATTTCCGGCAGCCAATACACTGGATCGTGCGATCCACAACATGACGGAGTTCTTCCTTCGAAATCTGGTGAATCCCTACCGGACAGACCGACACGCATTTACCGCAGTTCACGCAGACATCCTGCTTGAACATCACTTGCACACGCCGTTCCAGCCCTTCAGGGTTTGCACACCACTTGCATCGCAGGGGACAGCCCTTGAAAAAGATCAGTGTCCGGATGCCAGGACCATCGTAGACGTTGTACTTCTGCACATTGAAGATCAACGCCTTTCTTTCAATAACGCCATTCGTACCACTCATATGATCCAATCTCCATCTGTCTTCTTGCGTATTTCCCTCTGCTCGGTTCCCTTCCCGCGCCCCACCGCAAGCGGGGCGCGGGAAAGAAACTCAATCGCGCTTGAAAGAGAATCCGTCAATCAGAACTTGGTCAGCATCGTTCTGCTGATGATCTCATCCTGAACGTCCTTGCACAGCTCAGTGAAGAATGCACTGTAACCGGCAACGCGGACGATCAGATCCCGGTGCTGGTCGGGATGCTTCTGAGCCTCGATCAGGGTCTGGTTGTCGAGGTAGTTGAACTGCATTTCGCCGTTGCCGAAGGCGCAGGCAGCGCGCAGCAGAGCAATGATGCCCATTTCGCCTTCCGGCGTATCCAGCAGGCCAGCCATGATCTTGAAGTTGTGCACCATGCCGATGTTCATGTTGTCGTTGCTCAGCTTGGAGATCGTCTTGATGATGGCCGTGGGGCCCTTGAAGTCAGCGCCCTGCGTGGGAGAAATACCATCGGACAGCGGCGTCCAAGCTCTCCGGCCACCGGCGGAAGCGCCGGTCATCTGGCCGAAGGGGGTATTGTTGGAGATGGACAGCGTACCATGGCTCATAATAGAATACAACGTCTTGTACTTGCGGTGTTCCATCTCGGTATAGTTGATCAGGTCGGCAGCGATCAGGTCGGCATAGTCGTCATCGTTGCCGTACTTGGGTGCGTTCAGGCAGTCAGTATGGATCTGATCGTAGCCAACGAAGTCCGCCTTCAGAGCCTCATTCAGCTGCTCCAGCGTGTACTTCTTGTCATCGAAGACCAGCTTCTTGATCGCTGCCATCGCATCGGCATAAGTAGCCAGACCGGACCACACAACACCGGGACCGAAGTTGTACATAGCGCCGCCGGCGGTGACATCCTTACCACTCTCCATGGTGCCCTCGAACATAATGGACATCAGGGGCTTGGGAACGATATCGCGATGGACGCGCTGGGAAATCACGGTCAGGACATCTGTCCAGTACGTGATATAATCAATCTGGTTCTTGACCGCACGATCGAAATCCTCATAGGTCTTGTACTGATTCAGGGGACCCTCATCGGGGGTAACCTGCTTGCCATACCACAGCGGCACGCCGTGGTTCAGTACCAACTCAATGCAGATGGGCCACTGGGTGTAGGAAGTGGAAGTCCACTGATACAGACGACCGGCTTTCTGAGGCTCCACGCAGCCCATCAGGCAGTAATCGCGGGAATCCTCGATGGAGATACCCTTGGCCAGCATCATCTTGATGTGCGTGTCATCGAAGTGGCAGGCGGGGAAGCCCATGCCGGAGCGAATGACCTGCACGATCTTCTTCATGAACTTATCGGGGCTCTTCTTGTGGATACGGCAAGCCAGAGAAGGCTGATAAATCTTCACATGGCGGACCGCATCCATCAGCAGATAGGTCAGATCGTTTTCAGCAGGCTGGCCCTGGCGGTTCACGCCACCGACGCACATGTTGACAAAGGGCTGATAGCCGGCGAAAAACTTGGACTGGCCCTCGGATGTCAGCCACATCATCTCGGACATCTTGATCAGCATGCAGCCGGCCAGCTCGAAAGCCTCATAGTCGGTCATGCGGCCGGACTCGATATCCGCCTTATAGAAGGGATACATATACTGATCCACACGGCCGATAGACATACCGGTCTGGTTCTCTTCCACGGGGATGAGGGACTCAATGGTCCACACGGACTGAACTGCTTCCCAGAAGGTACGGGGCTTGTGGGCGGGAACCCATGCGTTGACCTCGGCGATCTTCTCCAGCTCGGCCTTGCGCTGGGGATCGGGGCACTTGGCAGCCAGCTCCAGAGCATAGTTGCTCAGGCGCTTAGCATAGTTCATGATACCCTCGGTGGTGTCGATCACAGACTTGTAGTAGTAGATCTTATCCATATCTTCGGGATGAGAATAATCCAGCTGAGCCAGATGATCCTTGGCTTCCTGCTGGATGTCCAGCATGCCCTTTTTCATCAGGATCACGTCGTAGCCGGGGTTGGAGTCGCCGCCGCCGGAGGTGGCATGGTAAGAGCAGTCGGAAACGTAAGACTCGCCGGACAGCTCCCAGCCGCCGCACTCACGGTACTGGGTCTCGCAGTATTCATCGACAGACTTGCCTTCCCAGAAGGGGAACAGCACTTCGCGACAGGTCTTCTTGTCTTCCTCGGAGATATAGAAGGGGTCCTGCGGACGGGTCGCCACAGTGTCCAGCTCCTCACGCAGCCAGCGCCACGCAATGTCGGGAGAGAAGCAGCCGACACGGGGGCCGCCGGTGGGGTTACCAACGATCAACTCATTGTCCTGAATAACCAGAGGCGCGGTTTCGCAGCACTCGCGGAATGCCTTGGCGCGCAGCTCGATTCTAGGCAGGCCGGGGTTTTCCTTCATGACCTTGGTCTTGGTCAGAGCAGCCTGGATGGAAATGCTGGGACGCTGCTTCATGTAGTTGTCCTTCAGCTTGCGCAGACGCTCCGTCATACCGTTGGGGATGCTGCCGTCACTGGTGGGCGGGCACACGCGGCAGGTAGAGGGGGCATCGGACTTGGTGATCTCACCCGAGACACCCTCAAACATTTTCAGCAGGGCAGCGCGCTCTGCAGGAGACATGTTCTTCGTTGCTTCAGCAAATTTGTTCGAAAATTCACGAATATCCAAAGTTCTTACCTCTCATTCTTTGTAAATTTTTCGGAACCGCCGTAAAACGCTTCAGCGATTCAATGGATAGGACAGCGCAAATCTTAGAAAGATTCACGATAAAGACGGATAATATCTTCTTTGGTCGGCGATGTGGGATTGGTGGGGGTGCAGCGATCATGCATCGCCTCTTCCGCCATTCCTTCCACTGCCTTTTCAAACAGTTCCGGATCCACTTTTCCGGTAGCTTGAATCCCTTGAGGAATACCAATCTCCCGCTTCAACTTCCGAATGGCATAAAGCAGGCTGACCGTTCCTTCCCGCGGCGTCCTGGCCGGCAGATTCAACCGCTCCGCCATCATCCGGTATTTCCAGGCGGCATAGTTGTTCGCCGTGCCAGCGAGATCGGCATTATACTGGATCACCGACTCCATCACCAGCGCATTGGCGCGTCCGTGGGGCAGATGGAACTGCGCCCCCAAGGCATGGGCCATGCTGTGCGTAATGCCGAGGTTGGCGTTGGTGAACGCGACACCTGCAATGCAGGAGGCATTCTGAACACGGTCGCGGGCATTGTCGTTGGCCGGGTCATCATACAGCTTTTTCAGATGTCCGAAGATCAATTCCGCCGTCTTCTCCGCCAACGCATCGGTAAAGTCCGTAGCATCTTTGGAAACATAGGCTTCCAACGCATGGACCAGCACATCCATACCCGTGTCGGCAATCACTGCTTTGGGCACATTGCGGATACAGGTGGAATCCAGCAGCGCCACATCTGGCGCGATGAATTCATCGATCAGGACGTTTTTGGCCCCGTTGGCAGAGATCACCGAGAAATTAGTGACCTCCGATCCTGTGCCGCTGGTAGAGGGAATAGCCACAAAACAGGGCTTTTCAAACTTCTCCCCTTTTGCCTTATGCCGCTCCCACACAAAGTACAGGATCGCCTTTGCTGTGTCAATCACACTGCCGCCGCCCAAGGCGACCAGCAGGTCGGCGTTGCAGGACTCATAAGCCTCCACACCTGCCGCCACAACATTCACATCCGGATCGGGCTTGACGCCGGTAAAGGCCGCCGAGTTGATTCCCGCATCTTTCAGATATCCCTGCGCCATCTTCAGGTAGCCTAACTCCTGCATGATACCGTCTGATACCACCAGTGCACAGTGCCCCTTCATGCAGCGCAGCATCTGCATGGAACCTTTGTTGAAATAGACTTTCGTCTTAATAATGAAATGATCGTTCTGTATCATATACCGTTCTCCCAAGGAATATCAGTGGGCCTCCAAAACCTGATTCAGCAGGTTTTTCAGGAGCTCCAGCTCCTTAGCGCACTCCACATGTTCCGTCTCTGTATTCACTTCGTCCCCAGACGGCTGCGGCGGCACGGCAGGAGCCGCAGCCAACGCGCCGCAGGCACCAAATAAATCTTCGGCCTTTCGCACGCCGTAACCGACTTTTCGGATATACACCAGGTTCATCGGGGAAACATTGTCCGATGTGGAGCCGCGTCCGGCACTGCCGCTGCCCAGCGTCATCGCCGGGAAGAGATTCGTCGTGATACCGAGAGCGCCGAATGTGGCGGGCGTGTTTACCAGCACACGGGCCACAGGCTTCTTCAGCGCAAACTGCTCGATCACCGCCTCGTCACGGGAATGGATCGTCAGCGTGTGTCCACGCCGCTCGCTCACTAGAAGTTCAATGCACTTCTCGCAGGCATGCATCCAGTCGTCTTCCACATAATAAGCCAGCACCGGACAGAGCTTCTCACGGGAATAGGGGTTTTTTTCTGAAACATACTTCTGCTCAGAAATCAGCAGAAGTGTGTTATCCGGCACCTCAAAATGTGCGCGGCGCGCCAAAAACTTCGCCGTCTTGCCGGCCATTTCCGCATCGGTCTTGCCGCCCTCGCGGAACAGGACTTTGCCCAAGCGCTCCGCTTCCTCTTCCGTCATAAAGTAAGCGCCCGCACGTATCAGCTCCTGCTTGACCTGCTCAGCAATCGGGCCGTCCACCACGATGGACTGCTCACCGCCGGTGACAACACCATTGTCAAAAGTCTTACTGACCACGATGTCATGCACCGCCTGCGGGATATCCGCCGTCCGCTCGATGAACGCCGGACCGTTGCCCGTTCCGCCGTAGATCACCGGCTTGCCGGCTTTCGAAGCGGCCTCCAGCATCGTAGGCACGCCTGCGATCAGGATCAGGGACACCGCCGGATGGTTCATCAGTTCAAGCGTACCGGCTTTAACGACAGTATGTATATAAGAGATTGCGTTTTCCGGCAAGCCATACCGCAACGCGACATCAATCATAATGTCCAGCACGCGGCTGATGGTCTTCTGCGCACGTGGATGGGGAGATACGATAATCGAATTGCCCGACTTAATGGCAATCAGGACTTTGTAAATCGTCGTTGACACCGGACTCGTTGCCGGGCACAGGGACGCAATCACGCCGATCGGCACGCCTACATCGATCGTTTTCTTGGCTTCATCTCTTGCAATGATGCCGACGCAGCGCAGGCCCCGCAGCTTTTCGCGCAGATACTCGCATACGAAACGGTTTTTAATGTATTTGTCCTGCCAGACACCGTAATCGGTTTCTTCACTGGACATCACCGCCAGCTCTCTGGCATATTTTCCGATCTCCTCCGCCATATGGTCCACAATCTCGTCCAGCTTTTCCTGAGGGAACGTGGCGAGCCGCTTCTGCGCCTCCCGTGCGTTTTCCGCCAGGATACGTGCTTCCTGGATTGAAAGCAGATCGTTATCAATAATAGTGTTCATTGACATCACCCCGTTTCGTTCTCATGTAGCGCAGGTCACGCTCAGCCGATCAGGCCTTCCGTGGAATAGCGCTTGATGATCTTCTCCAGGCCCGGATGGGGACGGGCGATGGTGACATGGCTGTACACCTCGTGGCCCATATCCTCAATGGCCTTGACGCCGGCAGCGACTGCAGTCTTGCAGGCGCCGACATCGCCGCGCACCAAGGCGGAAACATAACCGTCGTAAATATTCTCATAACCGACCAGCTCAACGTCGGCAGCCTTGCACATGGCGTCGGCCGCTTCCATCAAATACAGGACGCCAAAGGTTTCGACCATGCCCAGGGCCTGGGTGGGACCGTGGGGCACCTCGTCGGAAGGCTCTTCCCCTTGGTCAATGTCGTGAGTGTTCACGATCGCGCTGATCGCCTTGATGGGGCGAGGCATAACGTTCTTGCCCGTCAGGGTGCCGATCTTTTCGGCGGCAGCTGCGCCTGCCTCCACCGCACTGCGGCAGGCAGCCACATCTCCCTTGACAAAAACGGTACACAGCGTGGAACCGCCGGCTTCAAGCGCCACCAGTTCAACGTCGGCAGCCTTCAGCATCTTGTCCGTTGCTTCAATGACGGGCACGATAGCCAAAGTTTCGACCAATCCTAATGCTTCTTCTCCATGATATCTCATTATTTGTACCTCCTTCTTCGTCTTTGACGACTATTTTTAGACCCCCGCTGCGCCGCTCACTGCAGTGGGCATAGCCTGAGCGCTATTTGTCTAAATTCTATAAAAAGAATAGCATATCGTGCTCCGCCTATATTGAATATTCAATATTCAAACATAGGATTTTTGTTGTCATTTTCTTGACAAAATTGTATTATATCGACTTAATTGTATTTTATAAATTTTCGGCTGCAATTTTGACCAGTTTTAGCACATTTCCACAAGAGCATTGCTTTATCTGCGTTTTTTTGCAAGAAACAGTCAGAATATTCTGCATTTATTTTTTCAAAACAGTTGTTATTTTGTTACCGATTTGTTATATTAGAATCACTCGAAAATAAAGTGTTTGTATTTTTTTGTCCTGTATGTGGCATGCTCCCCGCCGCTCGAGCGCCACAGGAACAGAGTATGATTTTTGGTGATTTTTATTTATGAATACACGTGAACAACTGGTTCAAAGCACGCTGCGCGAAGTGTTTCACGATCCCACCATCTTGTACGATAAGTCCCACTTTGCCGGCGGCCTGACCAACTACAATTACATCATGGGCATCCACGGAAAGCTTTATATCATCCGTGAACCCGGCGTGATGACGGAGCAAATGCTTAACCGCCCCGCAGAGCAGGCCAACAACATCATCGCTTCGGAGCTTGGGATCAACTCTGTATGCGTCTATTTTGATAAGCACAGCGGCATCAAGATCAGTGAATATATGGAGCACAGTCGCACTTTTGCCGCACTGGATCCCTCTTCCTCAGAATGCTTGCGCAATGTTGCCGCCCTGCTCAAAACAACCCACGCCAGCCCCAAGCCTTTCTCCAACACGTTTGACTGGACTGCGGAGCTACGCAAGTATGAGCATTTGGCGCAGAGCCTGAATGGGCAGCTGTTTTCCGATTATCCCTACCTCAAGGAGCATCTGTTCCATTTCATCGAAGAAACGGTCGCCTCGTTTGAATCCATCCCCTGTCACAACGATACAGTGCCGGAAAACTTCTTAATGGACACAGCTACCCGGCGGCCCTATCTGATCGACTGGGAATATTCCGGCATGAACGATCCCACTTGGGACATCGCTATGTACATTGGCGAATCCCGCCTGTCCAGCCCTGCCATCACAGAGTTTTTTTCCTACTATTTCGGCTCCGCCGGCGCAAGTCGACAGGAGGTGGCAAAAATCCGTTGTTTCATTATGGCGCAGGATCTGCTCTGGTCTGTCTGGGGCTTGGTCCGACACTACAGCGGCGAAGATTTTCTGGATTACTGCTACAACCGCTATAATCGCTTCCGCCGCAACCTGAGAGCGCTGAGCCAAAGCCCCGACAGCAGCGTGGCATCTATGGTAAAATGGTAAAATAATGCAAACATTGCAAAAAAGAGAGGCCGACACCGTCGGTCTCTCTTTTTATCGGATTTTCAGCGGAAAAACCGCTCTCCCAGTGCTTCACTGCGATTCAGGCCGTCCGTCTGCTGAATGGCGCCAACTTCCAACACACCCGGAACATAAATTTGATCAGCAATGCTCCATCCCGTGACCCGGCAGATTAATTCAAAACTGCGCTGCATACCGTCGAACATCATGTAGTTTCCCGTTTCCTCACCGCAGGAGAGAATGGCCGCCTTTTTGCGCGACAGATCCTTGCCCGCTGCATAGAAACAATACATATTGTCGATCAGGCATTTCAGCTTGCCGGGAAAATCGTACCAGTACAGCGGCGTGGCAAACACAATGCCGTCTGCACGCAACAGCACCGGCGCTACCGCATTAAAATCCGCATTCCGGCAGCAGGGCCGATCCTCAGAGGAATAGCACCCTCCGCAGGCAACACAGTCCGCCTTTATGTCTGCGGCATAGATTTTCACGGCATGATGCCCCGCCCTTTCCGCACCGCGGATAAAAGCATCCGCCATCTGCTCCGTATTGCCGCCCTTGCGGGGGCTGCCCAACAGAACCGCGATTTCCTTTCCCATCTGCAAACACATCCCTTCTCATTCGTAAACCCAAAATCTCCAAGCGCTCCCCGGCAAGTAGATCTGAGCGGCGACCCCCCTGCCGGAAGGCGCTTTGACTTACTGGTATTGTAGCACAGGCCCGTCTCTCCGGCTCGCACAATTGCGACCAGCAACAGCAAAAAAATGCAAGAATGCATTGAAAAAAGCCGGTTCCTTTTCTTGCCTTTTTTCTATCTCAGACACATGACCGAAACCTCGTAGGCTGTGCGGTCTTCCTTCCCCTGCGGCGTCATTTTGTGATAAAGGCGGCTCTGCACCCGCCCCTCAAAGGAAAGCGGATCCCCCACCTCCAGCATGCCGGTTTCCTCCGCCAAAAGCCCCCACGCAATGCAGGGAATGTAATCGGCCCGCCCATAGCTGCGATTGACCGCCAGCATTAAATCACAGATTTCCCGCCCCAACGGGGTGCAGCGGCGCACCGGCGGCTTACACAAAACACCGCTCAGGCGAATCTCATTGCGGTCCTCTTTCCCACCCCGGCACAGCGTGCGCGCAAATACCGTGATCACCAGCCGACTGCCCCGGCCGGATTTATTGTTGTAGGAGCGCAGCTGCCCTTCCAAGCTGACACGCTCTCCCGTCTCCACTGTCATCCACTGGAGCAGTCGCTCCGGGGCCAGCACCATCAGCTCGTCTGCATGGCCGGACAAGCGGAGCACCTGCAACGGGAAACGGAAAAACCGCTCGGCATGATTGCTGTGGGAATATTCCGGCGGCGCCAGAACTGTGCCCGTCAACAGGATTTCGTTTTCATAGGTATGCTCTTCCATCTCTCGTTCACCTTTCCTCTGCCTTCTTCGGCGCTGTGTCCCTTCACTATATGCACCCTTGTCCGCTGATATGCCGCGTCTCCTCCCAAAAGCGGAAGAGAAAAAAGCGCAGCGAAAAACGGTCCTGCTCCTTCCGTTTTTCGCTGCGTGGTTTCCAGCGGCGTTCCTGTATTTTCTCTTGCACAGTATCGTAGTGCTGTAGTACACTATAGGAAAAGAGGTGAATCCGCTTGCATCCGATCAAGCATTTCAAAACCATCACACACCATAAATGGCTGGTGCTGAAAGGCTGCTTTCGCCTGGGGCTTTATTGGCAGGGCCTGACCCACGACCTGAGTAAATATTCCCCCGTCGAATTTTTCGTGGGCGCAAAATACTATTTCGGTACCCACAGCCCGAACGACGGCCAACGCCAGGACAAAGGCTACTCCTCCGCTTGGCTGCATCACAAGGGCCGCAACAAGCATCACCTGGAATATTGGATCGACTATACCTCCCAGGCCGGCCACCGTATGGCCGGTTTGGAAATGCCTGTGCGTTATGTGGCCGAGATGTTCTGCGACCGTGTGGCCGCCAGCAAAACATACCGCGGCAGTGCGTACCGCGACAGTGACCCGTACGACTATTATATGCGTTCCGTTGGGCACTATATGATCCATCCCAACACCGCAGCGCTGCTGCTGGATATGCTCACCGTGCTCAAAGACCACGGCGAGGATGCAGCGTTCCGCCATATAAAAAAAGATATTTTGGAAAACAATAAACCAGCCACAAATAAATGAACCGGCACAGGGTACCGCAAAGCGAATCAACTGCGCAGCACACCTGTGTACAAAACAAAAAACAGCGGCCCGGGGTGTATGGACCGCTGTTCTTCTCTCAATATTCTGTTTCAGACCATGGGATGCTTATTTGATGTAATCGTTGATCATCTGCTTGCCGTAATCCGTCACTTTGTAGTAAACGCGCAAATCATTGTTTGCGTCCAAGTCAAAGCGGGACTCTTCCAGCAGGCCGTTTTTCTCAGCCGTCATCAGCGCTTCCTGCATGGGCTTTGGACGGCACATTTTAAAGCTGCCGTATTCGCCTTTCAAGGCGTCGATGGCATCTGCCACACAAGCTTCATTCACAGTGGTCATCCACTTCAGCATTGCATAATACAAAGGTCTCATGATGTTATGCCTCCTTCTTCTTAAATGCATTCAGCGGGTTCAGGTTGCCGACCAAGGCAATACCCACGATCATAACCAGTGCAGCAATCCACTGGATCGGGGTCAGAACATAGCCGTCAATACCGCCGATGAAACCGACAATAATCATGCAGAAGAACGGACCCCAGAAAGCATATGCGCCGTTGCAGACCATGCCGAGAGCTGCGCCGCACATGGAGTTGCCCTTATACCAGAAAGAGTAGGCAGGCATGGCAAAGAAACCGGAAATGATGAAGAAAATGATGGAAGGATCGGTCCAAGCAGTGCTCAGCAGGTTGCCAGCCAGGCCGAGGTTGCCATCGAGCATGCAGAGAATGGGCAACAAGATGATCATGTTAGACAGACCGGACGTGCACTGACGGATGGTGATGCCGATGTTGTACTCAATCAGGGTAGTACCGAAACCGGCAACCGCGCCTTCAATACCCCATCCCAGGGCGCAAATCAGAGCGATACCACAAGCCATGGCAGCCGTTGGGCCGAGGTTTGCAAAGGAAGTACCGCCGATAACGCCAGCTGCACACAGGCACACCAGAATACCAAGAATCATACGACCGTTCAGTTCCTGTTTGAACACAAAGTGTCCAATGATCGCGCCAAAAGCAGAGTTCAGTGCAGCCACAGGGACGATGATAGAGCCGCCCATCTGCAGCGCAACCACATAGCAGGTGGAAGCAACGGGGCCGCCGATCAGCGCGCAGACGATCATAACAACGCCAGGCTTGGTCTTCAAGCAGCGGAAGAAATCGCTCAGCTCACCCTTGATAGTAACAACAATCAAGGACCAGATGCCGCTGATGGTATCGTTCACAGCAGAACCCAAGGCACCCAGCACATATGTAATAGCGAAAGCGCTCAGGCCGGAGGTGTTTGCGCCGTACCAGTCGGCACCCCAGACCCCCCTAGCCATACCGAGTGTCAAAAAGCCGGTGTACAAACCGTAACAAACACCGGACATGACTGCAAAAACAATGCCACGCTTTACAAAACTGGCATCTGCTTTTTGCTTAGCAGCAATTGCATTACTGTTCATAAAAAATACATTCCCTTCTCTTTTCCCAGAGTATTTGCCCCGCAGTGCACAGCCTTGCCGCCGCAGCACCTTCCGGCGCTGCAGGAAGCCCTTAAGCTGCAAACTTAAGTCCTCCGTTCACCCCTTGACAGCAAGACAGCATACGGGACATTTGTACGTTCTCATTTTAGTGAATATTGTCAATGAGGCATCGAAAAAAGCGGAGAATATTGTGGAACAATGAATACATTCTAAAAAATCATATTGTATTTTATCGATTTAATTGCATTATAATGTATAACACAACGTAAAACTTCGCCATTTTTTTGCAAAAATTGCGGAGCGGTCCAAATTTCGGGGCGGCTCGCCCGCCGTCTTGTAAATTTTTTTCAAAAAGTCAAAATACTTCCAGAAATTGTGTCGTTAAAACCGACGTGCGGCACGGCAGTTTTCGTAAAGCGGGAGCCGCCTGATGCACTTGCGTTTTTGTTCCATCTGCGGATGCACATAGAGGTTGAGGGGCAAGCTGACCGAAGCATGCCTCAGCAGGGCGCTGACCGTCTTGCAGTCCGCGCCGTTCTCGACGCAGCGCGTAGCGAAGGTATGCCGCAGGCCGTGGAACCGGAGCAGCGGCATACTATAGCGCTCCAGAAAGCGGTTGTAAAGGGTGCGGTAGGTTTTCGTCTCCAGACACCTCCGGCTGCCCGAGAGCACGTAGGCTTCGGAATCGCCGCAGCGCAGTTCGCGCAGCAGCGGCACGAGAAAACTGGCCAGCGGCACATCCCGCACTGCGCTGCGGGTTTTGGGTGCCGTGAGGACCACGCTGCTTTTCGCAGCTCCGTTCCATTCTTTGTAAAAAATACGCTGCACGGTTTTGCGCACACGTATATCGCGGCCTTTCAGATCGACGTCCTTCCACCGCGGCGCGCACCGCTCTTCGATACGCAGCCCGCTGATCAGGATTCCTGCGCTCTGGCAAGTCCCTTCGCTGAACACCGCATGCACCGGGCGCTTTTGCTGTGGCGCTGTTAGCACATCGACCCGCGGCAGCGCCGCGCCGGGATAGCGCAGGGAATATTCTGCGGGGAAGGCGTTAATGCCTGCGTGCCGCGCGCAGGCTGCCTTTCACGATGTTGGCCAGATCTTCCGCCGTTTTTCCGGACAGGCCTCCATTCCCGTCTAGACGGCCATGCCGCAGCCAGAACAGCACCGTTTCCTGCCGCTTTTCCTCGGTCAATTTCCTCCAGGGTGCACTCACCCAGCACCGGCGGGATGTGATTCATTACCGCTACGGAATAGTTTGCCCAGGTGGATTCTCTCACACCTCCTTTTATCCGGACCAGCCACTCTTTCAACCAGTCCCGATATTTGACATCACAACCCGTCATTTCAACTACCACCCTTTCCTTCCGATTCCACCCCCGCCTTTTTCGCCAAAGAATCTGCGCTTTAAGTTTGCAGCTTAAGGGTTTCCTGCGGCGCCGGAAGGTGCTGCGGCCACAAAGCCGTGCACTGAGGGGCAGATACTCTGGGAAAAGAGAAGGGAATGTATTTTTTATGAACAGTAATACAATTGTTGCCAAGCAAAAAGCAGATTCCAGCTTCCGGAAATGCGGCGTTATCTTTTCCATGATGTTTGGCGTTACCTACGGCTTGTAACCGCTTTCCTGACCCTCGGCCAGGCCAGTGGTATCTGGAGCGCCGACTGGTACAGTGCAAACACCGTCGGCCTGCCTGTGTTCACTGTTACATTTATCTTGACATCTCTTGCCTCCGCCATTAACGATACAATCAGCGGCATCTGGTGTCTGATCGTCGTTACGATCAAAGACGAGTTAGGGGACTTCTTCCGTGTACTCAAAACAAAACCCGGTCTCGTTATGATCGTCCGCGCCCTGATCGGTGGCCCCATTGCCTCCACATGTTACGTTGCTGCCTTGCAACTGGGCAGTTCTATCATTGTGCCTATCGCTGCATTGAACTCTGCATCGGGCGCCATTATTGGGCGCTTCGTGTTTAAACAGGAATGAAATGGACGCATGATCCTCGCTATTCTGGTATGTTTGTTTGCTGCAGCTGTTATCGGCGGCACCTCTTTTGCAGACCTTGGTCCTACGGCTCGGCTCTAATGGGATGCGGTCTGGCCTTGGTTTGCGCGCTTGGCTGGGACATTGAAGGCGCGGTTGCCGGGTTCGGCACCACTTTGATTAAGTATAACATCGGCATCACTATCCACCAATGCACTTCCGGTATAGCCAACTTAATCATCCTGCTACCCGTTCTTTGCCTGATCGACGGCAACCTTGGCCTGGAATTGAGCCCTCTGGGCGGTGCGATTACAGATAGTTCCATTATTTTCTTTATCATTTCCAGTTTCTTTGCCATGCCCGCATTCTCCTTCCGGTATAAAGGCACCTCTATGTGCGGTGCTCCGGGTATGGTCTGCAATGGTATGTATGCTTTCCGGGGCCCTTGGTGCATGATTGTCGCGGGAATTCTGGGTGGACAGACGGTTGGATGCTAACTCCTATTCAGTGGATCATGGCCATTGTTATGGTTATCGGCATTGCTCCGGTTGGCAACCTGAACCCGCTGGATATCTTTAAGGAGAAGGGGGTATAAAAGAGTTATGAAACCTTTGTATTATGCAATGCTGAAGTGGATGACCACTGTGAATGAAGCTTGTGTGGCAGATGCCATCGACGCCTTGAAAGGGGAATACGGCAGTTTTAAAATGTGCCGCCCCAAACCCATGCAGGAAGCTTTGATGACCGCTGAAAAAAACGGTCTGCTTGAGGAATCCAGCTTTGATATGGATGAACATAATGAACTGCGTGTCTATTATAAAGTCACTGATTATGGCAAGTAGATGATCAACGATTACATCAACTAAAATTTATCGCTGAAAGGTATAAAAGGACGGCGCCCATCACCCTTGGAGGGCCGTCTTTTTATTTATTAGACATACTCTTTGTTCGCATCAAGGCCCCTCATGGATTTGAAACCATTATAAAATTTGCACCATTCCACCATGTAAAGGTCAAGTCCTTTTTCTCATTTTCTCCGCCTTTTTCTTTCCGATCCTTCCATAGAAGAGGCACGCATCCAGCCAAAAAGCGGACGCTCCGCAGCCCCACTCCCCCTGTTTCTCCGGAAATCGCACATTGTGTCACAGTTTACACAGCCGCCGCAGCGTGCTATACTGAAGCAAAACACACCAGGAGGTATTTTTTATGGTCAACATGCAGCAGCGTATCGAGGCGCTTCGCACCGAAAAGGGGCTGAGCCGCCCCGCTTTGGCCGCCGCCCTGGGCTTTCCCAAAGGCAGCGTCGATAAATTTGAAACGGGCCGCCAGACCCCCACAAAAGAGCAGCAGGAAAAAATGGCCTCCTTTTTTGCCGTTTCCCTGTTTTATCTGCGCGGCGAGAGCAGCGACCGCACCAAAATGGAACACTGGGCCGACATGGACCCGGAGGACTTCGTGGACACGCCCATCGCCCCCGCCGCCCCCCGCCGCACTGTCCCAAAGCCTCAGGCCGCGGCGGACCCCGCCGGCGGCAGCAGCGTATTCGACACATTCCTGCACAGCAAATCCTTCCAGGAAATGGTCCGCGCCACGCTTCTGGACGTGCTTCGCTCTCCGGAGGGACAGCGTATTCTGTCTGATGCGCTGCGCAGCAGCGCCCGGAAATAAGCGGCTGGCGCTCCGCCCTGCCGCGCATGAAAACGGCCCCCGGAGCCGTGGCTCCGAGGGCCGTTTTTGCATCCGGCTCTGACGACGTTGCCTTCGTTTTTGTTCGGATCAGGACAGTGGTTTTTTCCGGCGCTGTCCCCACCGCAGCGCAAAACAGCGCCGCCTGCCCGAACGCATCTTGTGCCGAAAAGGGCCGCCGTTGTGCAAAAACGGCGGCCCTTCTCTTCGTTTTCCTGTCAAAAACCAGACGGCATCCTGCCCTGGGATTGGAATCGTTCTTCGGTTACAGGCCCGCGCGGCCCACTCCGGCATGGACGATGGAGGACTGCCCAAAAGCGTACACATAACCCATACCGCCGCCCACATACAGGCAAAGCCCGGTGATGCAGGAGGACAACTCCGACGTCAAAAACAGCGCCGGTCCGGCAATGTTATCGGCCACGCCGGCGCGGCCCAGGGGCACCTCGATGTCGGCAATGCCCTTAAGCATGGTGTCACGGGCTTCGCCCGCTTCCGTCAGCTCATCCCAGAATACGGCGACGATGGGGTCAGGCTTCACGCAGTTGACGCGAATCCCGAATTTGGCCAGCAACCGTCAGCGATTCGCAGGCGCCCTTGTCCATGTGTATTCATACGCGGGCGCAGTGGGCTTGAACGCGCCGTTGGACGAGCAGATGATAATTTTGCCGCTCTTCTGCTTCTTCATCTGGGGCACCACAGCAAAGCAGCTGTAGTACATGCCCCACTGGTTGACTGCCGTGGCCTTTTCCAGCACCTGCTGCTGCGTCAGATTGGGGTCGCCGTCAAAAGTTTTTCCGGCAAATGCGGCCAAACTCCTCGATGGTTTTTGCGACAATGGCCCCCACATCCTCCTGCTTGGAAACATCCATTTTCTGAGAAAACCGGGCCACGCCGCCGGCCGCCGTAATCTTATCTACAACCTTCTGCGCTGTGACGGGGTTGAAATCTGCAATCACAACCTTTGCACCCTCTTGGGCATACAGCTTTGCCGCCGCTTCTCCCATACCCGACGTGCCGCCGGTCACAATCACAATCTGATCCTTCAACCTATCCGCCACAATCTCTGCACTCCTTTTCAAAATTGCAGTTGGCACAAAGCCTTTTTTCATAATCCGACCGGGTTTACTGTTTTACCTGCTGCCGGAACATCTTGCCCTTCTCGCCCAGCTCCGGCACCAGAACGGAGCCGCAGAGCACGCACACGACGCAGCAGACTGCAAACACAAAGAGAGAATGAAAATCGATATTTGGAGAAAATGGAAAACGGCCGCCCACAGGGCGGCCGCAAAATCGAGGCTCAAGGCAGTGGATTCGATCTCAAAAAAGATGCGCAGGAAAATGCATGCACTCTGACTTTATAAAAAATCGGAGCAAGCGATATGACCGCTTACTCCGGCGTGGAGCTACTGGCCGGACTTGAACCGGCGACCTGCTGATTACGAATCAGCTGCTCTACCAACTGAGCCACAGTAGCATATAGCCTTGTTCAGGGTACGGATACATCTTCCCATGGGATCTCCTGCCGCAAAGCTGTGTATTATAATAGCACAGTTTTCGGGTCCCGTCAATAGATTTTTTACTTTTCCGGTCGGATATACGCTTCGTAATCGCATCGTCCACTTCCGACCCAAAAATACTTTTTTCATTCGGAGTCCCTCTGTGACAAAATCCGCCAATCTTCGATTTTATCGTCTTTTTCCCGCGAATTCTCCGATTTTCCCCACATTTTCTCCGGTATTTTTCTGTAAAAACCCCGCCTATTCCGTTCACATAATTTTAGGAATAAACTTTGAGTACGGCGAGTTATTCACATTATCCACACAGTTTTCCACATTCACTTTTCCTTGAAATTTCAATGTGTTTCAAAAATATCCGCAAAATTTGTCACACCCGGAAAGCGCAGTTTTCCCCCATCTTAAAATCCCGCTTTTTATTTACATAAATCTTCTATTTTCTCACAGGAAACGACACCGGCGGCCTACGCCGGTGTCGTTTCTGTTACGTTCAGCCTGCGGCAATGTCCAGCGTGGCAAAGGCATTCAGATCCGTTCCGGCACATCGGCCAGCACGAAACTCATAATACCCCTGAGCGCCGATCATCGCCCCGTTGTCGCCGCACAGCGACAATGGCGGCACATACAACCGATACCCCTGCTCCTGGCAGGCGCGCTGCAGGTCAGCGCGGATAATGGAATTGGCCGCTACGCCGCCGGCCGCCACCACAGTGGCACGCCCGCACCGCTGTGCCGCCGCCATGGCACGGGGCACCAGCATATCGCTGACAGCGTTAGTGAAGTCCAGTGCCAACGACGCCCTGTCCAGTTCCCGTCCCGTCTGTGCAGCATTGTGGGCCAAATTCACCACCGCTGTTTTCAGCCCCGAAAAACTCATATCAAAATCACTGCCGCTAACGTGGGCACGGGGCAAATCATAGGTACCTGCCGTGCCTTGCTGCGCCAGCGCATCCATAGGTGCACCGCCGGGATAGGGCAGGCCCAGCACCCGGGCCGCTTTATCAAAACATTCACCTGCCGCATCATCCCGAGTGGCGCCGATGACTTCCAGATCCGTATAATCTTTTACGTCCACAATCAGCGTGTTGCCGCCGGAAATGGCCAGGGCCAAGAACGGCGGCTCCAACTCCGGAAAGGCGATATAGTTGGCGGCAATATGCCCCCGCACATGGTGCACCGGGATCAACGGAATTCCCAGGGCATATGCCGCAGCCTTGGCAAAATTAACGCCCACCAGCACCGCGCCGATCAGGCCCGGCGCATATGTAACAGCCACAGCGCCAATTTCCCCGCGAGCAACGCCGGCCTCTTTCAGGGCCTCGTCGGCCAGCGCCGCAATCACTTCCACATGTTTGCGCGAGGCGATTTCCGGCACCACACCGCCATAAAGGGCGTGCATATCCGCCTGGGAGGCTATTTTGTCGGAGAGCACCCGTCGGCCGTCCTCCACCACAGCCACCGCCGTTTCATCACAGGAGGATTCTACCGCTAAAATTTTCATTCCGTTTCCTTCTTTCTCGCTGTACGCCGTCACTGCTCCCATGCCACCTTCGGGCCAGGAGGGACACTGAGATCATAAGGGATACGGACAAATTTGGCGTATTTCTCCGGCGCAAAGGTGCTCTGATACACAAAGCGGTGCTCTTCCATCAGGGCCGCATCGTCCACTTCTTCCCGGAACAGATACAGCGTTTTATAATGCACGCCGAACATCTCCGTATCGTATCCAGCCGTGCGCAGGCCGTTGCGTGCATAAAAGCCCAGCCGGCGCTCTGCCATGGCGCCGTCGGGCGCATCCTCCGGCGCCTCGCTCTCGCCGAAAATCACGGTGTCCGGCTCCGTTTCCCGCAGCTTCTGCAAAATGGCCGCCCCCAGCCCCGCATTGCGCTGACGCGGCGAGACGCACAGATAATCCAGCAGTGCCCAGCCGGGATGGCCCAGCCACAAAAAGCATTCGCCCACGATCTCGTCCCCGTCAAAAAGGCACCAGGGCCGATAACGTTCCGCTTCCCACAGTTCTTCCATATTCTGCAGCGGTTTTAATTCCGCCGCCGGAAACGCCCCCTGAAGATCGGCATCGTAAACCGTACGCAGTTGTTCAAGTGTCGGCAGTCTTAGTTCCATCATGAAATCTCCTTGTCATAATCAGGGCATCTTCCCTCGGCCTTTGGTAATAATTCCGCCGACGCCCCTCCTCTATAAATCCATATTTTCGATACAACGCCACTGCCGCCGTGTTGCTCGGCCGCACCTCCAGCGTCAAAAAAGCAAGGCTATGCGCCTGAGCAAAGCGGAGATAGACATCCAGCAGCTGCTGTGCTATGTGCCGGCGCCGGTATCCCGGGCGCACCACCACGTTGGCAATGTAACCCTCGTCCAAAACCACCTGCAGCCCCGCATAGCCCAGCACAGTCCCTTTTTCATCCTCGGCCACCAGAAAGGCCGCGCAGTCGTTATAAAGCTCCTCTTCCAGCATGGCGCGGCTCCAGGGCAGGGAAAAGCATTCCTGCTCGATTTGGGCCAGCGCATCCAGATGGGACGCATCCATGGGAACGATCCGAACGTTCATCCTGCTTTCCTCCTTATTTGGCGTCCAGCCAATTTTTACCGATGTGTGCATCAGCGATCAAAGGAACCTTCAGCTTCGCCACACGCATCATCTCTTCCTGCAAAATGGCTTTGGCCTGCTCACCCGCTTCCTCTGGGCACTCTACAATCAGTTCGTCGTGAATCTGAAGCACCAACCGGGCCTTGGGCAGCTCCCGATGCAGCCGGTGGTCCACCCGCACCATGGCCAGTTTGATGATATCCGCTGCGGTGCCCTGAATAGGCATATTCAGCGCCACCCGCTCGCCAAAGGAGCGCAGGTTAAAATTGGAGGATTTCAACTCCGGCATACTGCGGCGGCGGTGGTACAGCGTTTCCACATACCCTTTCTCCCGGGCGCTTTGAACAACTGCTTCCATATAGCGTTTCACGCCCTGATAACGAGCGAAATAATTGTCCATATACGCCTTGGCTTCCGCCACGCTGACCCCGATGTCCTGGCTGAGGGAAAAGGCGGAAATGCCGTAAACAATACCGAAATTCACCGCCTTGGCGCTGCGGCGCATGGCGGGCGTCACCTGATCCAGCGGCACGCCGAACACATGGGCCGCCGTGGTGGCATGAATATCTTCGCCGGACAAAAACGCCTCCTGCATCGCCTCATCGCCCGAAATGTGCGCCAGAAGACGCAGCTCGATCTGCGAATAGTCCGCATCCACCAGCACGCAGCCCTGGGCAGGCACAAACATGCGGCGCAGCTCACTGCCCAGTTCCGTGCGGGTGGGAATGTTCTGCAGATTCGGCTCCGTGGAGGACAAACGGCCCGTGGCTGTAACCGTCATCTGGAAATTGGTGTGGATGCGGCCATCCGTGCGGACTTCCTTCAAAAGGCCGTCAGCATAGGTGGATTTCAATTTGGTGTATTGCCGGTAAGCCAGAATTTCATCCACAATGGGGTAAAAATAGCGCAGCTTGTCCAACACTTCAGCGTTGGTAGAGTATCCGGTTTTGGTCTTTTTCACCGGAGGAATGCCCAGCTTTTCAAAGAGAATCGCTCCCAACTGCTTTGGGGAATTGATGTTGAACGCTTCCCCGGCCATGGCGTAGATGTTCTGCTCCCTTTCCGCAGTACGCGCAGCCATCTCCTCCCCGAACTTTGTCAGCTCCACCGCATCCACCCGGCACCCCGCGCGTTCCATATCCGCGAGCACCGCGCACAGAGGCAGCTCGATCTCATAATACAGCGCGTGCATCCCCGCCTGCTCCAACTCCTCGCGCAGCGGCTCATACAAAGCCTCCACTGCAGTGGTATAGCTTTCAAACGAAGCTTCGGCCTGAACCGTATCGCCCAGCATGGAAAAAGCGTCCTTTTCCCGGTACAATGGCTGAGGCAGCTCTTCGTTAAAATAGGCAACAAACAACCGCTCCAGTTCATAACTGCCCGCAGTGGCATCCAGCAGGTATGCTGCCAAGGCTGTGTCAAACACAAATCCCTCCGCCGGCAGGTTGTTCTCCCTCAAAAGGCGCATCAAATCTTTCACATGGTGAGAGACTTTTTTAATGTCTGCAGAAAACAGCGTCTGCAGCAGCGCGTTCCAATCGCCTTCATAACGGTCAAAAAACAATTCTGCCAGAACGGCAGCATCCTCCGACGGCGCACAGTACACTGCTACGCCGGTCAGGTCCGGCAGCGCAAGCAGCGAAACGTGATCCGCACCGCGCCACAGAGCCAGCAGGCGCTCTGCCTGATCCGCAGTCCGCACCTGTTCCACTGCAGCCGCAATGGCCTGATGTTCCGCGCATTTTTTTTGCACTGGCGCCAGGCCAAACTTTTCAATGAGTTTTGTGAATTCCAGACGCAAAAACAAATCATAAAGTCCCTGTTTCGGTTTCTGGCGCAGATTATCCTCGGGCGTAAAGGAAAAGTCCGGCACATCGGTGACAATGGTGGCCAGATAATAGCTTTCCCGTGCGCTGTCCTCCCCCGCCGCCAGCTTTTTCACCACACCGGGTTTAGCTGGGGTCTCCGGCGCGATGACAATATCAGGCATATGATCGTATAAATGATCAATGGAACCATACATCCGCACCAAGCTCAGCGCCGTCTTTTCCCCGATGCCCGGTACACCGGGCAGGCGGTCGGAGGCGTCGCCCATCAGGGCCTTAAGATCGATCATGTGGATGGGCTCGAAACCGTATTCCTCCACAAACGCCGCCCGGGTCATATCCCGGCTGGTGCTCGCGCCCATGCTGGTGGTCACCAGCTTGACTTTGGTCTGGTCGGTGATGAGCTGCAAACTGTCCTTATCGCCGGTGACAATGACACATTCCCAGCCCTCCGCTTCGCAGCGGCGGGAAATGGCGCCGATCAGATCGTCGGCCTCGTAGCCCTCTTTTTCATAGAGAGGGATATTCATTTGATCCAGTACGTCCTTGAGCACGGGGATCTGCATTTTCAGCTCCTCGGGCATAGGGTGCCGGCCGGCTTTATAGCCCTCGAAAGCCTTGTGGCGGAACGTGGGTGCGTACAGGTCAAAGGTGACGCACACCGCCTCGGGCCGCTCTTCCTCCAGCAGTTTCGTGAGAATATTCAAAAAGCCGAAAATGGCATTGGTATATAAGCCGTCGCGGGTTTTGAGCATGGTGCGCACGCCGTAATAGGCGCGGTTTACAATGCTGTTTCCGTCAAGCACCATCAATTTCATGGTAAGCCTCCCGTGGTAAAATACAATTGGTGTTATTATACTGTGTTTTCCCGTGAAATACAAGCAAAGCGCACACAGAAAAGCGCCGAAGCATATGCTTCGGCGCTTTTTCCTTCCTTTGCTCAGTCCACACCCACCATGACGGAGGTTGCTTTGATCACGGCATAGGCCGTTCCGCCCACCTTCCATCCCAGCTCCCGGATAGAGGCCATGGAGATGGTGGCACTCGCCACATTGCCGCCGCCGATATCAATTTTCACGATACCGGTGACCTCTCGTCCACTACGATTCCTTTAAATTGATTCCTTGCGCTCAATTTCATGAGAAACCTTACTTCCGCTTTTGTTTTTTCCAGTCGGATGTTCCGCCTGCACCGGCACCGCAGTATCTTTCTGCGCAGCCGTTTCCAGCCCGGCAGCCGCCGATGCATCGTTCTGCCGCCGGGTGCGCGCTGCCAGATGATACGCGCTCGCACGCCCATACAGACGGGTCATGGAAGCGAGTTTCTCCGCCAGCTCATCCGTCAGTGCGCCCGGAGCCGCGCGCCAACGCCAATTTCCGCTGCTCACGCCCGGGGTATTCATACGGCTCTCGGCCCCCAGGCCCAGAAGATCCTGGAGCTGTGCCACAAAGAGATCGGCCACGCTGCTCATGCCACCGCGGATCATGCCCCAGTGGAATCCCTCGGCGTCGTTCAGGCCCAGATAGCGCTCCGCCACTTCCACATCCGCCGCGTCCGCCTCTTCCCGCCAGGCCAGCACAGGGGCATTGTCGTGAGTGCCCACATAGCATACGCAGTTGCGCTCATAAGTATGGGGCATATAATCGCTTTGCTCCCGGCGATCAAAAGCAAACTCCAGAACCTTCATCCCCGGCAGGCCGGAATCTGCCAGCAGCCTGCGCACCTCCGGCGTCAAAACGCCGAGATCCTCCGCAATAAAGTCCACATGATAAAACCACTGGGTCAAAACGTTCACCAGATCCATACCCGGCCCTTTGACCCACTGTCCGCAGCGGGCGGTGGTAGCACCGTAAGGCACCGCCCAATAACTCTCAAACCCCCGGAAATGGTCGATGCGCAGCACATCAAACAGCTCCGCCGCACCTTCCACCCGGCGGATCCACCAGCCGAAACCATCTTTTTTCATATCTTCCCAGCGATACAGCGGGTTCCCCCACAGCTGGCCGTCTGCGCTGAAATAATCCGGCGGCACGCCGGCCACAGCAACGGGCACGTTTTTTTCATCCAGCTGAAAACTTTCGGGACTGGCCCACACGTCGGCACTGTCCATGGCTACATAGATCGGCAGATCGCCGATGATGCCCACGCCCCGCTCCCTTGCGTAAGCGCGCAGCGCCGCCCACTGGCGGTAAAACAGATATTGAATATAGGTGAACAGCGCCACATCGTCTGAAAGGGCCGTCCGGTATCTGTCCAGGGCTTCCGCCTTGCGCATCCGCACCTCCTCGGGCCACTCCATCCACGGTTTCATCGCAAAATGGCGTTTAAGGGCCATGAACAGCGCATAGTCCTCCAGCCATCCCCGCTTTTCCGAAGCAAAGGCGGCCACTGCTTCGGCATCCCGCTTCAGCCCTGTCTCCGCGGCTTTGGCCAGCAGCGCAAAACGGCGCTCATAAAGCCTGCCATAATCCACCCGCGTTTCGTCGGCGCCCCAATCCACGGCGCGCACCTCGCCGGCGCGGAGCAGCCCGTCCTCCACCAGCGCATCCAGGTCGATAAAATAGGGGTTTCCCGCAAAGGTGGAAAGGCTTTGGTACGGGGAATCGCCGTAGCTGGTAGGCCCCACAGGCAGCACCTGCCACCAGGATTGCCCTGCCGCGGCCAGAAAATCCACAAACTCAAACGCCGCCCCGCCCAACGTACCAATCCCATAGGGCGAGGGCAGCGCGAAAATCGGCAGTAAAATACCACTGCTGCGTTTCATGGTTGCGCTCCGTCCTCTCTTACGCCCCTGGCAGGGGCTGCTTTTGGTTTCATGATAACAACGCCCATTCTCCTTGTCAATGTGCGTGCGCCACAATCGCGCAATAAAATTTTACAGTGTTTTTACCTCTGCATGGTAGCAACGTGTGCGCACCGTTCTTATGATAAAAGAGAAAAGAATTTTTAGACTGTCCGGCTTTTCACGCCGGACCTACGGGGAGGTTTGCACAATGAAATTCGATTTGCCGCGCTCCGGCCGCACACTGCGTTCTCTGCTGCTCTTTTCCACCTATTTCACGCTGTTCTGGCTGTCCTGCTGGTGTATGGCTACCCGCTGCAGCGGGCTATACGACACTCTGTTCGGCGACCTGCTGCTGACCGCTTCCTTTTGTCTGGCCTTTTTCCCGCCCATGTTCCGGCCCCAGCGTCGCACCGCCATTGCGCTGAACCTGGCCTCTTTCGGCCTGTTGCTGGGCGCCGCGGCGTTTTTCGTCTTGTTTGGTCTCTAACAAAAACAAAAAAGCCGGCAGCGTTGCTGCCGGCTTTTTCCTTTGCTCAGCGGATAAAATTTGTGACGATCTGCTCTTCTTTCCCAGGCAGGGGCTGCCAGCCCGACTGGATGGACTTGATCATCCAAGCCATGTTCCGGCCCAAGGTGCGCATAGTCTGCAAGCCTTCCTTATCCTGCAACACCTCCTGAGGGGTGTTGCCGTGAACGCCATTCCAATACTGGGACGAAACGATGGGCATGCTGCTGATGCTGAAATATTTATTCAGCCGGTCAAAAGATGCCGTGGTGCCGCTGCGTCGGGCGCTGACCACCGCCGCCGCCGGTTTGTTCGCAAAAGCGCCGCCGCTGGAATAAAACACCCGGTCCAGCAGAGCGCACAGCGCGCCGTTGGGACCGGCATAATAGACCGGGGACCCGATCACGATGCCGTCGGCGCTCTTCATCAAACTCTGCAGCTGATTTGCAGCATCGTCTTCAAACACGCACCTACCCAGCGCAGCACAGCGGCCGCAGGCGACGCAGCCGCGCACAGGATGGTTGCCGATGTGAAAAATCTCAGTTTCCACGCCGCTTTCCTGCAGCGTTTTCGCCACCTCTGACAATGCCGTAAAAGTGCAGCCGCGCTCGTGCGGACTGCCATTGACCAAAAGCACCTCCATTTGCACACAACCTCCATTGCCGTTTTCTCTATTGTGGCTCAATTTTGTGCTGTCGTCAAGCCCTTTTCTGCTCTTCTGCAGCCATGCAAAGACCCGTAAAGCCCTCGCTTTTCGCGCGCTTCATCATCAGCAGTAATTTTTGGCCAAACCGCCCTCCGCCGTTTCGCGGTAGCGGTGGGACAGATCCCGTCCGGTTTCATACATAGTTTTTACCACCAGATCAAAGGAGATCTTACGCGTGCTGGTAAGAAAATTGGCCAGGGACAGGGCGTTGATGGCCCGCATGGCCGCCACGGCGTTGCGCTCGATGCAGGGGATCTGCACCAGGCCGCCGATGGGATCGCAGGTCAGTCCCAAGTGATGTTCCATCGCCACTTCGGCGGCGTATTCGATCTGGTCGATACCCATTTCAAACAGCTCGCCCAGGGCCGCCGCGGTCATGGAGCAGGCCGAGCCGATCTCCGCCTGGCAGCCGCACTGGGCACCGGAAATGGAAGCGTTGGTTTTGATGAGGTTGCCCACCACGCCCGCCGCTGCCAAAGCGCGCAACACCTGTTCATCGGAAAATCCCTTCTGTTCTTGCATATACCGCAGCGCCGAAGGCAGCACGCCGCAGGCGCCGCAAGTGGGTGCCGTGACGATCACGCCGCCGGCGGCGTTCTCCTCCGCCACAGCGAAAGCATAGGCACACACCAGCCGGTTTTCCCGGGTGGCCTGACTCTCGTCGATATGGCGCTGCTCGTGAAGGAACTGCGCCTTGCGCTCCACGTGCAGCCCGCCGGGCAGCTCGCCGGATACGGACAAGCCGCGGACAATGCTCCGCTTCATGGCCTCCCACACGCGATACAGATCATCCCAAATACCCTTTCCCTCGTTGTGCTCCACGTAATCGGGCAAACGGGCATTGTGGCTCTTGCACCAGGCGGCGATTTCAGCATAG
Organism: bacterium 210917-SL.2.15; assembly: GCA_020555605.1. GTDB lineage: Bacteria > Bacillota > Clostridia > Oscillospirales > Oscillospiraceae > Pseudoscillospira. The sequence goes on from JAJCJC010000001.1 coordinate 264,328, forward strand.
GACGTTTCTGCATACACCTCCGGCAAAACAGCCTCCGGCCGTCCCGCCAGCGTGATGGCCCCGCCGCCGGTGGACAGCACGCGCAAAAAACCTGTTTGCGCGCCGCCTCTGCAGGCAAACAGATCCATGGTGTTGGGATGGGGCAGATCACCGGTCCTGCTGTCAAATACGATCTCCGTGTCCACTGGGGCCAGGGCTTCCTGTACCGCTTGATCGGTCAAATGGCCCCGTCCGGTCAGGGCCAGGGAACCATAGAGCACAACCCGGAAGTGATCTGCCTCCGGATGTTCGCCGCGGAACAGCGTCGCCGCCCGGGCCGGCCCCATGGTGTGGGAACTGCTCGGCCCACGGCCGATGGTATAGAGTTCTCGGATGGATTTCATAAAACGCTCCTCCGCGGCGCATGCCGCTTCTTTTCCCCTTAGTATGCCCTGAGGCAGAGATCCCACATGCTTTCTGTCCGCTTATACACGCTTCCACACCGCGCCGCCGGGCACGTCGGCAATCTCGATGCCCTGAGCCTTGAGTTCGTCGCGGATGCGGTCGGCCTCCGCAAAGTTCTTCGCTTTCTTGGCCTCGCCCCGGGCCAGAACCTGCGCATCGATGGCTGCGTCGCCCTCACCGGTGACGGTATAACCGCCGGAGGTCTGCGCCGCCGCCTTGGCCGCAGCGGCTTTTGCCCGTTGTGCCGCCGCCTTCTCCAGCAGCGAAAGGCTCAGCACACCATCAAAGTCTTCCAGAATCGCCAGCTTGGTTGCGTCGCTGGTCTTAGCCTTCAGCACATCATAGAGCAGAGTGATGCCCATAGACGTGTTCAGATCATTGCCCACCTGGGCGAGGAATTTTTGCCGGTACTCCTGACGCACCGTCTCGTCCACTGTGCTGCCATCCTCCTGCAGGGCGGCAATTCTGGCAATCAGTTTCTGGTACGCCCCCTGGGCATTGTCCAGATTTTCCCAGGAAAACACCAGGGCCTTGCGATAATGGCTCTGCAGGCAGAAGAAACGATAGCTCAGGGGATCATAGCCCTTTTCCTCCAACAGGGAAACGGTGAGAAACTCCCCTTTGGATTTACTCATTTTACCGCTGGTGGTGTTCAGATGGTGCACATGGAACCACTGGTGGCACCAGGGATGACCGATATAGCTTTCACTCTGGGCGATTTCGTTGGTGTGATGGGGAAACGCATTGTCTACGCCGCCGCAGTGCAGGTCGAGGTATTCGCCGTTGTACTTGAGAGAAATTCCGCTGCATTCGATGTGCCAGCCGGGATAGCCCACACCCCAGGGCGAATCCCATTTCAGCGCCTGGTCTTCAAATTTCGACTTGGTAAACCAGAGGACGAAGTCGTTTTTGTTGCGCTTGTTGCTGTCCTCTTCCACGCCTTCGCGGACGCCCACGGCCAGATCTTCCTCATTGTGGTCGTTGAATACATAATATTTCTGCAGTTTGGCGGAATCAAAATACACATTGCCGCCGGCCTGATAGGCATAGCCTTTTTCCAGCAGGCCGGAAACAATTTTGATATATTCATCGATGCATCCGGTGGCAGGCTGCACCACGTCGGGCGTTTTGATATTCAGGCGGCGGCAGTCCTCAAAAAATGCATCCGTATAGAACTGGGCGATCTCCATCACGGTTTTGTGCTCCCGGCGCGCACCCTTGAGCATTTTGTCCTCGCCGGTATCCGCGTCGCTGGCTAGATGCCCTACGTCGGTGATATTCATCACGCGGTTGACGTCATACCCTTCGTAGCGCAGGAATTTCTCCAGCACATCCTCCATGATATAGCTGCGCAGATTGCCAATATGGGCAAAGTGGTATACTGTGGGGCCACAGGTATACATCTCTACCCGTCCCGGGGTATGGGTGACAAAGGGCGCTTTCTTATGGGTCAAAGAATTGTAAAGCTGCATAAAACGTACCTCACTCTTTTATTCTTTCTTCCGTATGCCCTGCCGCGTCCGTGCCGCAGGGGCGGGGCGCACCGTCGCGCGGATGGAGCACATGATCCGGATGGCGGCGACGGCAGGCGGCCAGATCCGCCTCCAACTCGCGGATGCGGGTCGTCAGCACGCCAATCTCGTCCTCCACCGGGTCGCTGATGTGAACCTGATCTACACTGTCGGTGTAGTCATAGGCATTTTCCACAGGCTTTCCGTTGATCTTCACCACCTGTGCCGGTACGCCCACCACCGTGGAGTTGGGCGGCACGGCGCTGAGCACCACAGAGCCGGAAGCCACGCGGGCGTTGTCCCCCACTGTGAAGGGGCCGAGGATGCGGGCGCCATTGCCCACCAGAACATTATTCCCCAAAGTGGGGTGGCGTTTTCCCTTATCTTTTCCGGTGCCGCCCAAGGTCACGCCGTGGTAAATCAAGCAGTCGTCCCCGATCTCCGCCGTCTCACCGATCACAATACCCATTCCGTGGTCGATGACAAAGCGCTTGCCGATGGTAGCGCCGGGGTGGATTTCAATACCGGTCAAAAAACGCGCCCACTGGGAAATGGCCCGGGCGATAAATTTGAAACCATGCTTGTAAAACCAATGGGCCATGCGATAATGGATTGTCGCATTGACACCAGGATAGAGCAAAAAGATCTCCAGTTTGCTGCGGGCAGCCGGATCGCGCTTTTGATAGGCGCCCAGCATTTCACCAAGTCTTGTCATAGATTCGCGTCTCCTTATCAAACGAAACAAAGGCGGAAAAAAACGCCTCCCGCGCCCAAGAGGGCGCAAGAGGCGGCAAACCGCGGTTCCACTCCTGCATTGTACTTATTGCGGGCCTGTAACGCGGCCCGGACGGAGGGCATTGCCCCTCGCGCTCCCGGATGCACTTCGCATGCTCCGCAGCAGGCGCGCTTACAGCCGGTGACGCGCCCTCTCTTGGCCTGGGAAATCATGCTACTCTTTCCGATCATTGCATTCTGTTATGTATCTTAGCATGCCGGGGCAGGTGTGTCAAGGCTGAAAACCGCCGAGCACCGGCACGTCGGCCGCTGCTTATTTCAGCAGCTTCACTTCGCCCAAAACGGGCACCGGCGTGTCGTTTCCTTTGGCAGCGCGCACCAGGCCGACAACCCAGAGCACCACCACACAAAAGCTCAGCAGTCCGCACACACCCCGCACTAGCACACTGGCTACGGCGGTGTCGGCAAAGGTCGCCATCATAAACACCGCGTTGAGTCCCAGGTCCGCCAACAGGATCGACAGCGCCTGATTCAGATGGAACCGGGATGCGGCTCGGTTCCCGCAAAAATAGGCGATCAGCCAGCCGACCAACGTCAGATAAGCCGCCACATCCGTTTTATGCTTATTTTGGGAAAAGGGCGTTTTCTTACCCATGGCACAGCGCTTCCGCTTCCCCGGCCACCGTTCCTTCACACGAACGCATCGCCAGAATTGTTTTTTCCATCAGTTCCTCCAGCGTCCAGCCCAACCGCTCCGCTCCCTGGCGGATCACATCGCGGGAGCAGCCGGCGGCAAATTTTTTGTCCTTGAACTTTTTCTTCAGACTGGACACTTCCATGTCCTGCACGCTTTTGGAAGGGCGCATACGGGCCGCCGCGCCGATCAGGCCCGTCAACTCGTCGCAGGCAAAGAGGATCTTTTCCATCGGATGCTCCGGCGCTACATCACTGCAAAGGCCGTAACCATGGCTGCACACAGCATGGATCAGCGCTTCGTCCGCCCCGCCTGCGCGCAGCAGCTCCGGCGCTTTCCGGCAGTGCTCCTGCGGCCAAAGTTCAAAATCAATGTCGTGCAAAAGTCCTGCCATGGCCCAGAAATCCGCCTCTGCGCCATAGCCCTGATCCTGTGCGAACCAGCGCATCACACTCTCCACAGTCAACGCATGGAGAAGATGAAACGGCTCTTTATTATACTTGCATAGCAGAGCCAGCGCTGTTTCTCTGGTCATCAACGGTTTCATAAACTATGTACCTCGCTTTTTCTTTTGTAACGCACGGAATGTACTGTTATTATACCCTTTTTGCGTTTAAATGCAAGGGTCAGGAAAGCTGTGAGAGCAGCAAAAGCAGCCGGTCCGCCGCAGCGTAGCTTTCATCGCTGAAACGCTGTATCAACCGCTGCAGGCACACGTCCATGGTGGCGTCTGCGGCCCGGGCATAGTTCAGCCCGTTGCAGGCCGCCGCATGATAGCTGCGGCGCAGCAGTTCCCGATAGGGCAGCCGCGGAAGCACCACCGACGCCGCCCCATACTGCAGTGGCGCGCCGGTGATCAGATAATAAGCTGCCGCCAGCTCCTGCGCTCTGCGCTGGGCATCCCGCCCTATCTGGCGCAGCGCCATGGCCTGATTGCGCCCCGGCGCCAAACGGGCAAGCTGGGCATAGCTGGCTGCGTCTGCCGCCTCTTCCTGTGCAAACCCTTCCACTACCATGGTCAGGTCCTGCGCCTCAGACCCCATGCAGCAGGGATCCGAGGAAGCGCCGGGCAGCTGCAGCTGCGTCTCCACAGAAGCGCCTGTGCTCCCCACCTGTCCCGCTGATGCCGCAGTCTGCCCCGCTTGGCTTGCCGGCTCTGTCTGTCCTGCCGGCACCGTATACCGGTTCTGCACCGCCTGCGCCGTCTCTCCCGCCGCTGTGCTCTGCTGCATCGCCATGGCCGGCACGGCGTTCTGATTCGCCGCACGCACCTGTGGATAAGGGTCCAGCGCCGGTGCAACCCGCTGCCAGATCCGATCATAACGCGCGTAGTCCGGCGCTCCTCCCAGAGGATCATTTTGAGAATATGTTGCATTTGCCATAGTAAGCACTTCCCTTCTATGGCATTTTATGTATGGGGAAACGGTTTTGTGTGAATCGCGCAAAAAGATTTGTACGCACCGGGCGCCGCGGCAGACACTGCGAGCCCGGTGCGTACAAACCTTTTCTCCAGCATTTCTTTTGCGCATTGCAATTTTTCCCGCTTTCTGTTATTATATATAATTTAGAGGCGTATGTCTCGTTTTCTTCTGCGCAAACTGTCTGAACCATGCTTGGAGCAATTTTTCGATGATTTTCGTCAGTCACAAATAACAAAGGAGAGAATCGTTCTATGTTGGAACTGAAAAATCTCAGCTACTGCGTCCGCAACGAGGACGGCACAGATCTTGCTATTCTCAACAATATCAGCCTCACCATTGAAGACAACAAACTCGTTGTCTTTACCGGTCCCAACGGCGGCGGCAAAACTACGCTGGCCCGGGCCATCATGGGCCTGATCCGCCCCACCTCCGGGCAGATTTTTTACAACGGCCGGGACATCACGGATCTGGGCATCACCGAGCGCGCCCGCCTCGGCATCTGCTACGGCTTCCAGCAGCCGCCCCGCTTCAAAGGCATGCGCGTGCGCGACCTTTTATGTATCGCCGCAGGGGACGAAAAGCTGCCCCAGAGCGTATGCTGTGATTACTTGGCGCAGGTGGGCCTGTGTGCCAACGACTATCTCGACCGAGAGGTAGACACCAGCCTGTCCGGCGGCGAGGTCAAACGCATCGAGATCGCCACCGTGCTGGCCCGCAAAGGCTCCATGCTGCTCTTCGACGAGCCGGAGGCCGGCATCGATCTGTGGAGTTTCGCCCGCCTGACTGAAACCTTCAGCGCCCTGCACAGCAAGCGCGAAGCCACAATGATTATTATTTCGCATCAGGAGCGCATTATCGGCCTGGCCGACGAGATCGTTGTAATCGCCGGCGGCTGCATCCGCCACCGCGGCGACCGGAGAACCATCCTCCCCCTGATCCTGTCCAACACAACGGGCGGCTGCGCCCTCGGAAAGGAGTGTTCCATCAAATGAGCGAACTGAACAAGGAACTCGACACACTGGATGAAGTAGATGCACAACTGCTGGAAAAGATCGCCGACTTGGTCGGCAAGCCGGTGGGCGCGCTGAACATTCGCAAAAACGGCGGCTGTGCCGCCCGCACCAGCACGGAGCACATCAAAATTGACCCTCGCACCGACGGCCACCAAGGCATTGATATTCACATTCTTCCCGGCACCAAGGGCGAGACTTGTCACATTCCCGTAGTGATGACCAAAACCGACCTGACCGACGCCGTGTATAACGATTTTTATGTGGGTGAGGACTGCGACGTGACCATTGTGGCCGGCTGCGGCATCCACAACAGCGGCTGCGGCAAGACGCAGCACGACGGCATCCACACCTTCCACATCGGCAGGAATTCCCGTGTGCACTATATTGAAAAGCACTACGGTGAAGGCGACGGCAACGGCACAAATGTGATGAATCCTCAGACCGTCGTCTATTTGGCCGAAGGCGCCTCCATGCAAATGGACACCGCTCAGATCGGAGGCATCGACTCTACTAAGCGCTATACCCGTTTTGAATGCGCCGATCGGGCTGAGGCTGTGGTCATGGAACGTCTGCTGACCCATGGCAGCCAGAGCGCCCATTCCGATATGGACATCGTACTCAACGGCAAGGACGCCAAAGGCCGCGTCACGTCCCGCAGTGTGGCCAAAGGCGCTTCCCGTCAGGTGTTCCATCCCAACCTCGTGGGCAACAGCGCCTGCTTCGGCCATGTGCAGTGCGACTCCATCATTATGGACGAGGCCCATGTGGAATCCATCCCTGCGCTGACCGCCAACAATACCGACGCCCAGCTGATCCATGAGGCCGCCATCGGCAAGATTGCCGGCGACCAACTGCTTAAACTGATGACCCTGGGCCTGACGGAAGAAGAAGCCGAGGAGCGCATCCTGAAAGGATTTCTTGCATGAAACTGATTTCATTTACCGTTCCCTGTTACAACTCCGCTGCTTATATGCACATCTGCATCGACTCCCTGCTCACCGGCGGCGACCGTGTGGAAATCATCATCATCGACGATGGATCCAGCGACGATACCGGCGCCATTGCCGATGCCTATGCCGCCAAATACCCAGATACCATCAAAGTGGTCCACCAGGAAAACGGTGGCCACGGCGAGGGGATCAACCAGGGCCTTAAGCATGCCCAGTGCCCTTATTTCAAAGTAGTGGACAGCGACGATTGGGTCAACGCCGTGGCGCTGCAGCATGTGCTCAACCGCCTGGAAGCGCTGGAAGAAAGCGGCGGCGTAGATCTGGTGGTGTGCAACTACGTCTACGAACATGACGACCGCAGCCTCCTGTCCACCATCCGCTACAAAAACGTATTTCCCAAAAATAAGGTGATCGGGTGGGAAGAAACGGGAAAATTCCGCCCCGACCAGTACCTCACCCTGCACTCTGCCATCTACCGCACAGAGATTATCCGTCAGAGCGGTATCGTGCTGCCCAAACATATTTTCTATGAAGACAACCTGTTCGTCTACGCGCCCCTGCCACTGACGAAAAAGCTGCTGTACCTTGACGAAGACCTGTACCGCTACCTCATCGGCAGGGAAGGCCAGTCTGTCTCGGAACAGGTGATGATGAAACGCTGCGGCCACCAGATCGAAATCGCCCAGCGCATTTTTGATCTGCACGACCTGAACGTCATTTTAAAGGAGAACCCCAAGTTGGGACGCTATATGTACCATGAGGCCTGCTTTATGCTGGTCATCGCCACGGTATTCACCCGGCTGAACCGCACGGAGGAGTCCGAGCGGCAGCTCAAGTCCATGTGGGAGCACTGCTACCAAAGCGATCCGGTGATGGCAAAAAAGATGCGGCGCAATCTTTTGAATTTTGCCACCAATCTACCCGGCTCTCTGGGCCGCAGCCTGGGCCTCAAAGGCTATTGGCTGGCGCACAAAATCGTACAGTTCAACTGATTTCCTTTCCATGCATCAAAAGGGCCGTCCCTGCACAGCAGCGGGGACGGCCCTTTCTCGTCTCAGTTATTCTTCAGATCGTCCGTAATGGCGTCGGCCAATGCGTTCAGTTCATCGTCCTGATCCTCACGCAGAGCGGAGGAGAGCGACAGGCGCTCGTTGAGCACCGTCATGCATTTCAATTCCTCGTCCAGGAATTTCTGCATCAAATCGCCGCTGCGGCAGGCCCAGGACCCGTTTTCCACAAGGGCAAAGGTGCGGTTGTGCAGATTCAACGCTTTCATATCCTCCAGGTAATTTTTCATCACCGGGTAAATGCCCAAATTATAGGTGACCGAAGCCAGTACCACATGACTGACACGGAACGTTTCCGAAATCAGATAGGAAACATGGGTGTTGGATACGTCGTATAGCACTGTATTCGTAACGCCGCGTTCCGCCAGCTTCGCGGCCAACGCCTGGGCGGCCGCCTCGGTATTCCCATACATGGAGGCGTAAGCAATCATCACAGCCTTATCTTCCGGCTCATAACTGCTCCAATGCTGGTATTTATCGATCAAATACCCAAAATCGCTGCGCCACACGGGACCATGAAGCGGGCAAATATATTTGATCTGATCCAAAATGCCTGCAGCTTTGCCCAACAGTTTCTGCACATGGGGTCCGTATTTGCCCACGATATTGGTATAGTAGCGGCGGGCCTCGTCGATCCAGTCCCGGTCAAACTGCACTTCATCGTTGAACAGCTTTCCGTCCAGCGCAATAAAGGAACCAAAGGCGTCAGCGGAAAACAGCGCGCCATTGGTCAGGTCAAAAGTGACCATGGCCTCAGGCCAATGCACCATGGGCGCATTGATAAAGGTAACGGTATGCTTGCCAAACGTCACCTGGTCTCCTTCCTGCACCTCGAGCAGCTCGTGGCCGTCCACGTGGAAGCCAAACTGCCGCATCAGCATAAAAGACTTGGGCGTGCTAATGATCTTCACCTTGGGCCAGCGCAGCAGAATCTCCTCGATGGACGCGCCGTGATCCGGCTCCATGTGGTTGATGACCAGCACGTCAAGATCGCGGCCATTCAACAAAAACTGCACGTTTTCCAGAAGCTGCCGGCATTCCGACCAGTCAATGGTGTCAAAGAGCACCGTCTGCTCATCCAGGAGCAGGTAGGCGTTGTAGCTGACGCCCCGGGGAATGGGATGAATGTTTTCAAACAAGGCCAGACGATGGTCGTTAGCACCCACCCAGTAGAGGTCTTCCGTCACATTTCTCACGCAATGCATAATGTAAATTCTCCTTTATAAGTTGATTGGCTCTGCCGCTCCACGGTCAAGCTTCAATAAATTCGTCCTTGCTCTCCGCGCACTCGGGGCAGACCCAATCCTCCGGCAGTTTTTCAAACAGCGTACCGGGAGCAATGTCATTGTCCGGGTCACCCCGGCTGGGGTCGTACTCATAACCGCAGCCGCTGCAGACGTGAATGCTGTAGGGCGGGCGCTCCTTCTTCGGCGTAGCGCGCTTAATCTTCTTCATAGGCGGTGCCGGCTGCTTCTCGCCGGTGCCCAGCGCTTCCGCCAGCAGCGGCAGGATCTCTGTTACGTCTCCCACAATACCGTAGTCGCAGTTTTTGAAAATGGGCGCATTCGCGTTTTTATTGATGGCCACAATTGTGGAAGCATCCTTGATTCCCTTTAGATGCTGGATGGCGCCGGAGATGCCGCAGGCGATATAGAGGTTCCCCATAAATTTCTGACCGGACATTCCCACATACCGGTTGATGGGGACGTAGCGCAGCGTTTCCGCCACGGGACGAGAGGAACCGAGTGCCGCGCCAGCAGCTTTCGCCAGCTTTTCCACCAGTTTCATATTTTTCTTTTCACCGATACCTTTACCGGCACTGACCACCCGCTCAGCCTTCGTGATGGGTGTATCGATGGGGATACCAACGGTGAAGTCATAGCCATCATGCTTCAGCTGTTCCACCAGAGTGTTTACGCGCTCCTGGGCACTGCCTTCCTTCAAAATCAGCTTTTTACGCGGTCCGGTCACATTGCCGGCTTTCTTCATCAGCGGTGCGGCAGCCTCGCTCTTGGGCGGTTTGCCCAGAATACCGGCGGCAATGACGACGCGCTGGATTTCATTGGTGCCCTCATAAATCGTGGTGATCTTGGCATCACGGTACATCCGCTCCACATCCATGCCTTTCAAATAACCAGTGCCGCCGTAGATCTGCAACGCGTCGTTGGTAACCTCCAAGGCAATGTCGGAAGCATACTGCTTGGCCATAGCCGACTCCATACCATACGGCTCGTGGTGCTCCTTCAGATCCGCAGCAGAATAGATCAGCAACCGGGCGCAGCGGAGCTTGGTGGCCATATCGGCAATCTTGAAAGAGATCGCCTGCTGGAACCCGATGGGCTTATCAAACTGAACACGTTCTTTGGCATAGTCCACCGCGCTCTCGTAAGCGCCCTGGGCAATACCGAGGGCCTGGGAAGCAATACCGATGCGCCCGCCGTCCAGCGTGGCCATGGCAATCTTAAAACCTTCTCCTTCTTTGCCCAGCAGGTTTTCCCTAGGCACGCTCACATCGTTGAACAGCAGCTGCGCCGTAGCCGAAGAGCGGATGCCCATTTTATCGTAATGATCGCCAAACTCGAATCCTTTCCAGCCTTTTTCCACAATGAACGCGCTGATCCCCTTGGTGCCGATGCCCGGCGTGGTGACGGCAAAAATCACGTAGGTGTCCGCTTCGCCGCCGTTGGTGATGAAAATTTTCTCACCGTTGAGCACATAATGGTCGCCTTCCAACACGGCAGTGGTTTCCGTGCCGCCGGCATCGGAACCGGCATTGGGTTCGGTCAGGCCGAATGCGCCCAGCTTCTCCCCTTTTGCCAGTGGCACCAGATATCTCTGCTTCTGTTCCTCCGTTCCGTAGGCAAAGATCGGCCAGGAGCCAAGGGAGACATGGGCTGACAGAATCACGCCCGCGCCGCCGTCCACACGGCTCAATTCCTCCACGGCAATGGCATAGCTGATGGCGTCAAGCCCCATACCGCCGTATTCTTTGGGAAAAGGCACGCCCAGCCAGCCGTTCTGCGCCATTTTCTCCACAGCTTCCCGGGGAAACTGATTCTCTTTGTCCCACAAAAAGGTATAAGGCTTGATCTCGGTTTGCGCAAATTCCCGGACCTGTAACCGGAAAGCCTCATGCTCTGGCGTCGTTCTAAAGTACATACCGCATCCTCCTCTTGATTGATTTCATCAAACTCGGTCTTCTTTCTTTTTCCATTTCTAATGTGACCTCATCCTATCGAATCGCACAAAATATGGCAGTGGGTTTTGCAACACTTCTGAATATTTTGTCAATTTCACAATTTGGCATTTTTTCTTTGTTTATTTTAACAATAAAAATTCCTACTATTATTATAATTGAATCTTTTGTTTCCGTAAACTTTCCGCATGGTTTTCCTTTGCTGAAACCGCCCAAAGCAAAGCCTTCCGTAAGTATGCGTAAAGCTTTGGGAAACCCTATTGTAAAGCCATTCTCCGGGTGCTATACTCGTGTCGCCAACGCATAGAACGGCACTCATTTTTGAAAAAAAGAAGGAATGAAAGATGCAAGCAAACAAGAAAGTTCTCGCCTCCCTTTTGAGCGGCGCACTCCTGCTGAGCGTCTGCCCCACTGCCCTGGCAGCCACTGTCCATTACAACGACAGCAGTGTCACCGGCGGCAGCGCTGCATGGAACGCCTGGGTCACAGATTGGGAGAACACCGCTGCGGATTACACCAAAGTGTCGCTGACCCCCGGTGCAGATGAAACTGAGCTGAACTTCGCTTGGTACAGCCCCGTGGAAAGCGGGAAAGCCGCTACGCCCATTGTCCACTTCGGCACCAGTAAAACCGCGTTGAAAGCATATACCGGTACCAGCGGAAAGGTAGACGCCAACCTGACCGACGGCGTCGCCTATGCATACAATCATGTAGCCGTCACCGGCCTCAAAGAAAATACCACCTATTACTATACCGTGGAAAAAAACGGCGTGCAGGGCGACGTACAAACTTATAAAACCGACAGCTTTTCCACTGTAAAAATGCTTTACGTAGGCGACCCCCAGGTGGGCGCATCCAAGGGACAGCCCCAGGGTGAAGGCAAACTGAGCGCCGACAGCGGCGCGGCCAACACCGCCGCCCGCAACGACGCCTTTGCCTGGGACCGCACGCTACGCATCGCCACGGAGCAGAATCCCGATATTAACTTTATGATTTCCGCCGGCGACCAGGTCAACAAGACCGGCCAGGCCAAAGAGGAAGAGTACGCTGCCTATCTCAGCTCCGGCGTGCTCACGGGTTTGCCTGTGGCCACTACCATCGGCAACCACGACTCCCTGAACCCCGATTACATGTACCACTTCAACAACCCCAATGCCACCGATTACGGCACTACGGAAGCGGGCGGTGATTACTATTACTCCTACGGCGACGGCCTGTTCATCGTGCTCAATACCAACAACTACAACGCGGCCGAGCACGCCGAAGCCATTAAGGAAGCCGTCGCCTCCGATCCTGACGCCGTCTGGCGCATCGTCACCATCCACCAGGACATCTACGGCTCCGGCCTTGACCATTCCGACACCGACGGTATGATCCTGCGCACCCAGCTGACACCAATCTTCGATGAATATGACATCGATGTGGTGCTGCAGGGCCACGACCATACCTACAGCCGCACCAAGCTGCTCTACGGCGATGGCCAGACCCACGGCACCTATTCCATGCCTTTTGACGAAGCCTCCGGAGACTACGATTGGGACCACTCCCAGAATACCGCCACGGGTGAACTGTACACTCTGTGGCCGGAAGAGGGCAATGCCGAGCAGGCTGCATCCAAAAAGGCCTTTACAGATGACAACCTGTGCTACACCATCGAACAGACTGTGGGCAACACCGTGCGCAACCCCAAGGGCGTACTTTATATGACCGCCAACTCCGCTTCCGGTTCTAAATATTACGAGCTGATCTCCACTCAGCAGGACTATGTGGCAAAGCGTAGCCAGAACTGGCTGCCCAGCTACTCCGTGATTACCATGGACGCCGATTCCTTCACCATCGACACTTATCAGATCACTGAAACCGGAAAAACCGAAAAGATCGACGACACTTTCACCATTATAAAAGACGGCACCTCTTCCAACGATGTGGTGACCCGCGCCGATGCGGCCGCTCTTCTGTATCAGCTGGCTGGCTCCCCCACAGTCAGTTCTGCCGTATCTTTCGCCGACGTGGATGCCGATGCCGGTTACGCCAAGGCCGTAGCCTGGGCCAAGAGCAAAGGTATTGTCAACGGTACCAGCGCCGATGCTTTTGCCCCGGACGACGCGCTCTCCCGTGAGCAGCTGTTCGCCATGGCATACCGCTATGCAAAAGCCATGGACAAGCGCACGCCTTCGGCAGACCTCTCTGCTTACAACAATGCTTCCAGCGTTTCCGGCTGGGCCAAAGACGGCGTACAGTTTGCCGCTGCCGCAAAGCTCTTCACCGGCGCCTCCATTGCACCTCAGACGCTCGCTACCTCCGATGACGTTGACACGGCACTGACCCAGTTGGGCCGTTTGTAACAAGTGCGCCAGATGAAATTATTCCGTCAATCTTCCCGGTGGCCTCATCTCTTTTTGAGATGGGGCCTGCCGGTCGTTGTGATCTTTCTTTTTCTTCTTTTCGTTTTTTCGATCAATCAGGTCGAGAAAACCGAACTGGTGTCCCGGAAGGGGCAGACATTTGAAAAGGGCGTCGTCACCGAGATCGTACAGGATAATCTGCAGAGCGACGGCTCCCGGCTGGGCGAGCAGGTGGTGATGGTAAAAATGCTCACCGGTGTGCGCCAGGGAGAAACGATCCAAACCACCTCCAGCGCCGGATACCTCTTCGGCGCCCCCTGCACGGTTGGCATGAAGGTAGTCGTCATGCAGAGCGTGGCTGGCGAATCCACCATCTCCAGCGTCTATGCCCAGAGCCGTGAATGGGTCATCTACGCCTTTGCGGCTCTTTACCTCCTGATCCTGTGCCTGGTGGGTGGCCGGCAGGGTGTGAAAGCCTCGGCAGGTCTGATCTTCACCTTTTTGTGCATCCTGTTCGTCTATCTCCCTCTGGTGTACCGCGGCTGGTCGCCGTTTTGGGTTTCCGTGCTTTTGTGCGTATTCACCACCGTTGTCACGCTGTATCTCATCGGCGGCCCCACGCGCAAAACGGCAGTAGCCACGCTGGGCACCGTGGCCGGCGTGATCATTGCCGGCGTCGCCGCCACTGCTTTCAGCGCCGCCTCCGGTATCAGTGGCTGGAATGTGTCGGACATCGAAAGCCTGCTGACCCTGAGTTATACAAACAACGTGCGGGTGGGCGGACTGCTGTTTTCAGGGCTGTTGATTTCCAGCCTGGGCGCTGTGATGGATGTGGCCATGTCCATTGCCAGCGCTATCGGCGAAGTGCATGCCCAAAACCCTGCGCTTTCGGCCAAGGAACTGTTTCGCGCCGGTATGCGGGTGGGCCGTGATATGATGGGTACGGACAGCAACACATTGATCTTGGCATTCGCCGGCAGCAATATCAGCATGCTGGTGCTGGATTATGCATACAATCTGCCTTATCAGCAGATCATCAATTCCAACAACATCGGCATCGCCATCATGCAGGGATTGTCCGGCAGCTTTGGTATCGTGCTCAGCGTTCCCGTCACGGTGCTCCTGGCTGTCGTGTTTTATCGCCGCCCGACAACTCCGGCAACGGAAACACAGCCCATGCCCCCCAGTGGCCTGGAAGGTTGAAATTTATAAGAGAAAGAATGGTTCACTCATGTATTCTGTCATTGACATCGGCTCCAATACCATCCGCCTGGTGATTTTCCGCCTGGAAGCAGACATGCTCATCCCCACACTGAGCAGCAAAAACACCACGGGCCTGGCCGGCTATATCGACAAAAAGAACTGCCTTTCCCGCGAGGGTATCCAGCGTCTCGTCTCTGTGCTACGCCAGTTCAAGGCCATGGTGGAAATGCTGCCCAACTGTCCCCTTTATCCCTTTGCCACCGCGTCACTGCGCAATATCGTCAACACCGACCAGGTGCTGGAAACCGTGTGGGAGGAAACCGGCCTGGGCATCCAGGTGCTCTCCGGCCGGGAAGAAGCCATGCTGGATTACCGCGGCGCGATCCGCCGCACTGCCATGGAATCCGGTCTGTTGGCAGATGTGGGCGGCGGCAGCACCGAACTGGTGTTTTTCAAGGACCGCACTGTTCTGGCCGCCCAATCCCTGCCCATCGGCTCACTGAACCTTTACGGCAAATATGTGGAAGAACTGCTGCCGAAAAAGAAAGAGCTGCGCGCCATGCGCGAGCAGGTCCGCGCCCTGCTGAAAGAGAGCATGCCTTCCAGAGACGATTATGTCTCCCAGCCGATCTGCAGCGTGGGCGGCACGGCGCGGGGCGCGCTAGCACTGTATCAAAGCATGCATAAAGAGCAGCGCTCTGCGAAGGAATACCATGTGGACTTTCTCGACCACATCCTGCGCCTAGCCGAGGAGGATCCGCGTAAACTGATGCGGCGCATTCTGAAGGTGGCTCCCGAGCGGGTCCACACGCTGGTTCCCGGCATTCTGGTGCTCAGCAGCGTGGCGGCGTTTTACGGCAGCCGCACTGTGCTCACCAGCCCGTACGGCGTGCGGGAAGGCTATTTGTCGTTTATTTTGGAAAAGGAGGGGATTCTCTGTGACTGAGCGCAGCTTTATGCAAAACCGGGAATTGTCCTGGCTGGCATTCAACGACCGTGTGCTCTCCGAAGCCACGGACGAAACCGTTCCCCTGCTGGAACGGCTGAAATTCGTATCCATTTTTGCCAGCAACCTGGATGAATTCTTTATGATCCGCGTGGGCAGCCTGTTCGATTTGATGAATATGAACGATGGCGCGCCGGACAAACGCTCCGGCCTGTCTCCCGCCGAGCAGCTCCAGGCAATCTATAAGACCGTGCGCCGTCTGTATCAAAAGCAGGAGGACATCTGCGCTTCGCTGGAAAAGCAGCTGCGGGTTCACGGCATCTGTGCGCTCTCCTTTTCCGAACTGGAAACCAGCGAGAAGAAATTCTGCACCCAATATTTCAAAACCAACGTGGCACCCATCCTGTCCCCGCAGATCGTGGATACGCACCATCCCTTTCCCCATCTGCGTAACAAGGTGCTGCACATCGGCGCATGGGTAAAGTACAAATCCCGCGAGGTGTTCGCGGTCATGGCATTGCCTGACGCCCTCCCCCCGGTGGTGTTCCTGCCCGGCGGCGACCTGCGTTATATCCGCATGGACGAGATCCTGCTTCATATCGCCGACGAGGTGTTTCCCGATTACATCGTGTTGGAAAAGGCGGTGCTCTCCGTCACCCGCAACGCCGATATCAACCCCGATGACGAAGCCTTTGACTTCATCAACGACGATTTTCGAAAGAAAATGAAAAAAGTGCTCAAGCAGCGGATGCGCCTGGCCCCGGTACGGCTGGAGCTGTCCCGCCCCATCAGCGCACCGTTCCTCAATTTTCTCAAGGCCCGCCTGCCGGTGAGCGACGAGCAGATCTTCGTCACCTCCGCCCCGCTGAACCTGAGCTATGCCTTTTCCCTGGCGGAACGGCTGCCGGAAATCAAGCGCAGAGCGCTGACCTATTCACCCTTCACCCCCTGCCAATGCGCCGGGCTCAAGCCTCTTGAGCCGGTCATTCCCCAGGTTCAGCGTAAGGATCGCCTCCTGTCCTTCCCTTTCGAAAGCATGTCGCCCTTTTTGCGCATGCTGCGGGAGGCCGCCGAAGATCCCGCCGTGCTGTCCATCAAAATCACCATCTACCGTTTGGCCCGGCGGGCCAAATTGGTCGATTACCTGTGCACCGCAGCAGAAAATGGGAAAGATGTGACCGTTTTGATTGAACTGCGCGCCCGGTTTGATGAACAGAACAACATCGACTGGTCTGAACGGCTGGAAGAAGCCGGCTGTACCATTCTCTATGGTTTTGAGGATTACAAAGTTCACTCCAAGCTCTGCCTGATCACCCGCCGGGAGCACGGCCAGGTACAGTACATTACCCAAGTGGGTACCGGCAATTACAACGAAAAAACCGCAGAGCAATATACCGACGTTTCCCTGCTCACGGTCGATCCGCGCATCGGCCAGGATGCGGCAGAATTCTTCAAAAATATGTCCATTGGCAATCTGGAAGGGCGCTACCACCATCTTCTGGTGGCGCCTGTATCCCTCAAAAGCGCCGTGCTGCAATGCATGGACGAAGAGATTTCCAAGGGTGACCGAGGCCGCATCCTAATTAAAATCAATTCCATCACCGACATAGACATCATCGAAAAGCTCAAGCAGGCCTCCTGCGCCGGCGTCCAGGTGGATCTGATCGTGCGCGGCATCTGCTGCATTCTGCCCGGCGTGCAAGGCAAGACGGAGAATATCCGCATTATCAGCATTGTGGGGCGTTACCTGGAACACTCCCGCATTTACTGTTTTGGCAGCAGCAGCAGCGAAAAAATGTATCTTTCCTCCGCCGACTTTATGAGCCGCAACACGCAGCGCCGTGTGGAGATCGCCTGTCCTATTTACGACGGTGCTGTGCGCACAAAGCTCCACGCCATTTTGGACGCCTGTCTGTCGGACAACACCAAGGCCCGCGCCCTGCAGAGCGACGGCACCTATTTGCCTCGCGCCCAAAGCGGCGAGCGGGTGGACAGCCAGCAGCGCATGATGGATCAGGCGCTGGCCTGTCAGGTGGCACCCCCCGCCCCCGTCGATCTGCGCCCCCAGCGCTCTGGCGGGTGGATCGCCGCGCTGAAACGTTTTTTCACCAAATAAAGCATACCGAAAAGCGCACCGAAACGGCGTTCCGTTTCGGTGCGCTTTTCTGCAGTTTTCTGCGAAGGTCATTCCGCCGCGCGCAAAAGCTGGCGGGTATATTCATGCTGCGGATGCGCAAACAGCTCATCCACGGCAGCCTGTTCTACAATCTGCCCCTCTTTCATCACAATCACCCGATCGCAGAGCTGATACACCACATTCATATCGTGGGAAATAAAAAGGTAACTCAGTTCATACTGCTGGCGCAGATCGGCCAACAGTTGCAGAATCTGGGCCTGAATGGTCACGTCCAGCGCCGACACCGGTTCGTCAGCGATTACCAGCCGGGGCCGCACGATCAGTGCCGAGGCAATGCACACGCGTTGGCGCTGGCCGCCGGACAGCTCGTGGGGGCGGCGGGACACGCAGCTGGCCGAAAGGCCCACCTGTTCCAAAATCTTCTCTACCCTGCGGCGGCGTTCCGCAGCGTCATATTTCCCATAGATCCGCAGCGGTTCCTCCAAAATCCACCCCACGGTGCGGGCCGGGTTCAGCGCGCTGAACGGATCCTGAAAAATCATCTGCGGTCGCCGGGAGTGATGGATGATCTGCCCCGTATAGCCACCCAGCATGCCCAAGATCGCCCGGGCCAGCGTTGTCTTTCCGCACCCGCTTTCTCCCACAAGTCCCAGCACTTCGCCGCTGTGAATGTCAAAGGTGACATGCCGCAGTACCTGCCGGGTTTCCTTTTTTCCAAAAAGGCCGCCGCTTTTCTGATAGGAACAGCACAGATCCTTCACTTCCAGAATTTTATTTTCTGCCATCGGCGCCGCCCCTCCTTTGTCCGATTTCTAATGCCTCCCACGCCGCTCAGCGCAGGCGTTTGTCCCGGGTGGGGATCGCGGCGATCAGCCGCTGAGTATAGGCGTCCTGCGGATGGTAAAACACCGCATCGGCCGGGCCTTCCTCCACCATTTTTCCCTTGTGCATCACCGCCACGCGGGAGCACAGCTTGCGCACCACATTCAGATTGTGTGAGATAAAAAGGATGGTCATCCCCTTTTCCCGGTTGATCTTCTTGAGAAGTTCCAGAATCTGCGCCTGGATCGTCACATCCAGCGCCGTGGTCGGCTCATCCGCCAGTAGAAGCTTCGGCTCAGACACGATAGCCGCGGCAATCATCACCCGCTGCAGCATCCCGCCGGATAACTCGTGGGGATACTTTCCGTAAACGCTCTCAGGATCGTGCAGCTCTGCTTCCTCCATAGCCGACAGCGCGGCAGCCCGGCGCTCCTGGGCGCTCATGCGGGTGTGGATGCGCAGGCTTTCCTCCACTTGGGGGCCGATGCGCATCACCGGGTCCAGCGAGGTCATCGGCTCCTGAAACACTACGCTCAGGTCTTTTCCCTGAATCTTGCGCACCGCCTCCCGGTCGGCATTGAGCATCTCCTGGCCATCCAGTAGGATAGAGCCAGAGGTTTCCGTTTTGCGCCGGGGCAACAATCCGCTGATGGCCATTGCCGTCACGCTCTTTCCGGAACCACTTTCGCCCACAAGGCCCAGAATTTCCCCGTCGTCCATGTGAAACGACACGCCGTCCACCGCATATTTTTCCGGGCGGCACCAGAACCGTACCCGCAGATCCTTTACCTTCAGCATGGCAGCTTCCTCCCTTTTTCAGCGGCGGCGGCGCTGTTGCAGCCCCTCGCCCAGCAGACTGAAGCCCAAGATCAGCAACACAATGGTCACGCCGACGCACAGCGCATACCAAGGCAGCCCCCGTAAAAGATAGCCCTGCCCGTCAGAGAGCATACGGCCCAAGCTCGGCTCGGTGGCGCTGACGCCTACACCGAGGAAACTCATGCTGGCCTCGGCCAGCACCGCATTGTTAAAGCCGATGGAGATCGCAGGCAGGAGCACCGGCAGTGTATTGGGCAAAATATGGCGCACCATAATTCGCACTGGTCCGGCCCCCATGAGCCGGGCCGACTTGATGTAATTCAAATGTTTACAGCGGGCAAACTCACCGCGCACAATCCGGGCAAAACTGGGAATAAACAAAATCCCCAACACCCAGATCACATTCCATTTCCCCGGACCCAGCACTGCAATCACCACCAGCGCCAGCAGGATGCTGGGAAAGGCTGTGATGGAATCGCACAGGCGCATCAGGATTTCGTCGCCCCAGCCGCCGAAATACCCGGTCAGCGCGCCGATGACAGTGCCTGCCAGCGCGCCGATGATCACGACGCACAACGAAATAAAAAAGGTAGTGCCCGCCCCCTGCAACACTCGGGAAAAAATATCCCGTCCAAAGTTATCCGTGCCCATAACGTGCGCCAAACTCGGCGGAAGGGCCTTGGCTGAGGCATCCATGGCGCCGGGATCATAGGGCGTCCAGAAATAGCCGACCAGGATCAGCGCCACCATCACCGCCGTGATCGTGCCGCCCACATATAAAAACCAGTTTTGCTTTTTTTCCACGTATTGTTTCTTTTTCATACGCTCCCGCCATTCTCCGCCAAGTTCTGAAGCATGTTCGGAATCCATGCTCCAGGACGCGGCCGCGCCTTCTGTCTCGTATCCGGCACCGGCTCAGTTCAGCCGTATCCGCGGATCGATGTACTGATAGAGCACATCGGCAATGAAATTCACCACCACAACCCATAGCGCCAGGATTACCACGATGGCCTGCACCACGGGGAAATCGCGGTTGGAGATTGATGCCAGCAACAGCCGCCCGATGCCCGGAATGGAAAACACCTGCTCAATGATGATGCTGCCCGCCACCATCTCCGCCATGGACACGGCGATAAAGGTGATCACGGGAATCAGCGCATTGCGCAGGGCATGGCCCCATAAAACACCGTCGCGGTCGTGGCCGCGGCTGTATGCCGTGCGGATGTAGTCCTGCCCCATCTGATCGAGGATCGAAGATCGCAGCATCTTGACTGTCATAGCAATGCGCGGAACGGCGATAGAAAGGGCCGGAAAAATCATGTATGTCAAAAATGAGAGGGGATCGCCTTTGGCCTCGTCAAAGCTGCCGGGCTGAAACACGTGCAGCATCAGGCCGAACACCACCGTCAGCAAAATGCCGATAAAGAACGGCGGCACAGACATGACAATCTGATCGAGCACCGTCATGCATTTGTCAAACCAGCCGCCCTCCCGGCGGGCTGTGGCAATACCCAGCGGAACCGAAACGATTACCGTAAGCACAAAGGCCATCAATGTCAGGGCCGCGGTGATCGGCAGCTTCGGCCCCACCATAGAGGCCACGCTCATATGATAGCTGTAGGACATGCCCATATCTCCATGCAGGAACTGGATCAACCACTCGCCATAGCGCATCAGCAGAGGGCGGTTCAGTCCCAGCTCCTGCTGCAGCGCCGCCACCTGTTCGGGTGTGGCGTTGGTGCCCAGCATGGAGGTAGTGGGGTCGCCGATCAACGCAAAGGCGCAGAAGGCGAGGAGTGAAACAATGAACAATGTAATAATGAGAGTGCAGAGCTTTTTGAAAATATATTTCATCTCCCCGCCTCCTTTCCTTTGTATTACGGTGTATGCGGTTTCCCGCAGTGTCCCTTTACTGTGCCCAGCCGATGCCGGACAGATCCAGCACATAGAGTGGGTAGAACTGGAAGCCCGTCAAATCCTTGTGGATGGCAACCATGTCCGCCAGATCCTGCAGATATACATTGGCCGCCTGCTCAGTCAAAATCTTTTCTGCCTGCAGATAAAGCGCTGTGCGGTCACTGTCGTCAGCGGTAGCGTTGGCCTCGCTCATCACCTGATCGTACTGTGCATCGGAGAAGTTGATCATGTTTTTATCCGAATCGCTCATCCAGCGTTGCAGCATGGCGTTGGCCGTCAGGGTAGACGCATCAAAGCCCACCACCGTGGACTGGAACTTCCGGTTCTGATACACATCCTGCAGCCAAGTGTTCCACTCCACCTCCTGCAGCTGCGCCGTGATGCCCACAGCAGCGAGCTGCTCCACCAACACCTGTGCCACATCCACATGAGGTGTATAGTTCGAGGGCACAGTAATGGTCATCGAGAAGCCATTTGGGTATCCCGCTTCAGTCAACAGCGCTTTCGCCTTTTCGGGATCATAGGAGTAGTAATCCGTTAGGCTGTCATCGAAATACTTGCTGAACGCAGGATACATGGAAGAACCAAGTTTCGTGCCATGGCCGTCCGCCGTCAACTCCAGGATGCTGTCCACATCCACAGCATAGCACAGAGCCTGACGCACACGCACATCGTCGAAGGGCTTTTCGGCGTTATTGAGATACAGCGCCTGCACCAGGTTCATGGTGCCCTCCAGCACCGTGTACTGATCGCTGAGGTTCTGAGTCTGGGCCACGGTCAGGTGCATAACCAAGTCCACCGCACCGCTGTTGAGCGCCGTCATCAGCGTGGTGGAATCCTCATAGATCTTCAGCGTCACGCGGTCCACCTTGGCGCCTTCGCCCCAGTAGTCGCTGAACTTTTCCAGTATGACGTTTTCCTGCACGCTGCGAGAAACATACCGGAACGGCCCGGTGCCGACAGGCGCGGTGGCCTGCTCGGTATAATCGTCCGGAACGATGTACACTGAGGCCACATAAGCGAAAAAGTCGCTGTTGGGGCTGTTGAGGGTCACCGAAACGGTCTTTTCATCCTCAGCAGTCACAGCAGCGACATTCGAAAGCGCCGATGCCAACGAAGTGTCGGTGGTAGTAGCGGCGCAGGTGTTGAAAGAATAAACAACGTCAGCGGCTTCCACGGCGGTGCCATTATGGAACAGCACTCCGTCGCGGAGCGTGAAGGTGTAGGTGAGTCCGTCGTCGGAAACGACACACTCCTCCGCCACAGCCGGCACAAAATCGCCGGTGGAAGTGGGCTTATACAGTCCTTCATACACGTTGAATAAGATCTCTCTGGTTCCTGCCGCGGTCATCTGATAAGGGTCAAGACTGTCTCCGAGATCCTGAGCGATGCCGACGGCAAGCTCGTTGCCGTCAGCTCTGGAAGTGTTCGCATCGTCGCTGCCGCTGCCGTTAGACTTTGGGCCTCCGCAGGCGCAGAGTGCCGTAGCCATCGCGGCCGTCAGCAGGAGAAGCGCAATGGGGTTCTTTTTCATTGGCTTTGTCTCCTTCCGCTGGAAATCAGCGTTTCCGGCGTTACAACTTATTCTGAACGACTCCCATTATTAAATTGTCTGGTGTAGTGTACTCTTTTTTTCGCCCGATTACAAGGGTAAATTTTTATTTTAGCAAAGTTGGAGAAAATTTCACGAAAAATTGTTCATTCTAGCTACTATTTGCAGGAAACCTTGCAAATAGTAGGTCCTCTCCCTGCCAAAATGACAGAGAGAGAACCAAATACAGAGAACGGAATTTCTGCCTTTACCGGTATTCGCGAGTCCATTGATCGAACTCGCCTTCGGTGGCCAGCACATAATGGGTGCCGTTGACCAGACGGCGCTGTCCCTGGTTATAGTCGATGCCGCTGGTCTTATAGTCGTATTTCACCGCGATGCGGCTCTTCTCCACCCGGGGATTCGGGTGCGGAATGGCGGAGATCAGGCTCTTCGTGTACGGATGCACGGGCTGTTCAAAGATCTCCTCCGTGGTTCCGCTCTCCACCAGATGCCCCAGATGGAGCACACCGATGCGGTTGGAGATATATTTGACCATGGACAGATCGTGGGCAATGAACATATAGGCGCTGTGGGTCTCCTGCTGAATATCCTTCATCAGGTTCACCACCTGGGCCTGAATGGACACGTCCAAAGCGGAGATACACTCGTCGGCAATGATCAGCTTGGGGTTCATCACCAGCGCGCGGGCAATGCCGATGCGCTGGCGCTGGCCGCCGGAGAACTGGTGCGGGAATCGGGTGGCATGCTCGGGGGCAAGGCCTACCTTTTCTAGGATCTTCGCCACCTTGTCCTCGCGCTCATCAAAGGAGGAATACATCTTGTGAATATCCAGGCCCTGGGCGATGATATCCACGACCTTTTTGCGCGGATTCAGGCAGGCCATGGGGTCCTGAAAAATCATCTGCATATTGGTGCGCAGGTGCTTGGTGGTTTCCGCACTCATTTTGCCGGAGATGTCCTCACCGTCAAAAATGATCTTGCCGGCGGTTGGATCGTACAGACGGATCACCGCCCGTCCAATGGTGGATTTGCCCGAGCCGGACTCGCCCACGAGTCCATACGTCTCGCCGGGGAAAATATCGAAGGACACGTCATCCACGGCCTTTACTGTGAATTTCCGGCTGATAGGAAAATATTGCTTGAGGTGCTCCACTTTCAGGAGAGGAGCCTGCTTGCTTGCAGCAGCTTCAGACATTGCGCTTCTCCCCTTCCTGTTTCATTCTCTCAATACGTGCGCGCAACTCCGGCGGCATATCCACCTTGGGTGCGCGCTCATCCAGCAACCAAGTGGCTGCCCAGTGGGTATTGCTGATCTGGAACATAGGCGGCTCCTTGCGGTAGTCGATGTTCAGTGCGAAAATATTGCGGGGCGCAAAGGCGTCGCCAGGCACTTTGTGCAGCAGGTTCGGAGGCGAACCTGGGATGGCGTAAAGCCGGTCATCCTTGGTGTCGAGATCCGGCATAGCCGAAAGCAGTCCCCAAGTGTACGGGTGGCGGGGGTCATAAAAAATATCGTCGATGCTGCCCTTTTCCACAATCTTGCCGGCATACATCACGTTGACATAATCGGCCACCTTGGCCACCACGCCCAGATCGTGGGTGATATAAATGACGGAAATGCCCATTTTAACCTGGATTTCCTTGATCAGCTCCAGAATGCGGGCCTGGATAGTCACATCCAGAGCCGTGGTCGGCTCGTCACAGATCAGCAGATCCGGATCACAGGCCAGCGCAATGGCAATGACCACGCGCTGGCGCATACCACCGGAGAGCTGATGCGGGAAGTTTTTCATGCGCTTTTCCGCATCGGTGATGCCCACCAGCTCCAGCAGCTTGACGGCCTTCTGATACGCCTCGTGCTTGGGTGTTTTATAGTGCCAGATCATACCCTCCATGATCTGATCGCCGATGTTCATGGTGGGGTCCAGGGAGGTCATAGGGTCCTGAAACACCATGGCAATACGGCGGCCGTTGATGGTGCTGCGGATATCCCGCACCGGCATTTTCAGCAGGTCCACTTCCTTTTTCTCCCGGGAAGCGCCCTCGCCCTCATAATACCAGAACTTGATGGAACCGCTGTTCACGCGGGCATTCTTGTCCATGATGCCCATGGCGGCCTTTACCGTGACGGATTTGCCCGAACCGGACTCGCCTACGATGGCCACCGTTTCGCCGCGGTACACATCCAGATCCACGCCGCGGATGGCATTCAGCTCGCCGCCGGTGGTGGTGAAGGAGATGGACAGATCACGCACTTCCAGAATCTTTTCTCTTTCTGCCATAGCATTCACCTCCTCACATCTGCTTCATCTTGGGATCGAATGCGTCGCGCAGACCATCGCCAAGCATATTGAAGCACATCATCAGCAGCGCCAGCACGACCACCGGCGGAATGATCTGGTAGGGATAGACCGTAAACACCTTGTATGCATCGTTAATCAGCGAGCCAAGAGAGCACATGGGCGTAGGCACACCCAGGCCGACAAAGCTCAAAAATGCCTCGGTAAAAATGGCATTAGGGATCGAGAACATGGTGTTGGTGATCAACTGGGAAATGATATTGGGCAGAATCTCCTTAAAGATGATCCGGTTCGGCCGGGCGCCCAGCGTGCGGGACGCCAGTACGAATTCCTGTTCCTTGAGCTTGAGCATCTGTGCGCGGGCAATGCGGCTCATGCCGATCCAGCCCGTCAGGATCAAGGCCAGCGTGATGGTCTGCAGGCCGGGTTCCAGCACGATCAGCAGCAACGTCACGATGACCAGGGTAGGAATGGAGTTGACCACTTCGGCAATGCGCTGCAGGATCGTATCCAGCTTGCCGCCGAAGTAACCCGAGATCAGGCCGTAACTCATACCCAGAACCATGTCGCAGATCACGGCCACCAGCGCGATATACAACGAAACGCGGGTGCCCGTCCAGGTACGGGTCCAAATATCGCGGCCCAGCGTATCCGAGCCGAACCAATAGTAAACGTCCTCAAAGCCTTTTTCCAGATATCCGTTCTGCACAAGATGCCCCGTTGTGGTTTTCAGCGTCAAATTGCCGTTGAAGATGCCCAGATTTTCCAGTCCCGGCACACGGGGCGCCAGGTTCTGCTGGGCAATAATCTGTCCGGAATAGGTGTAATCCGTCATCAGAGGGCCGATGATGGCCAGCAGGATAATGGCCGCAATGCAGAACAGGGCAAACACCGCGCCCTTGTTGCGCATAAAGCGGATGCGGGCATCCCGCCAGAAGCTCTGCGCCTGGAAATTCACGTCCGCCTTGATATGGGACAGGCCGCACAGCTGGAAGTCGTCGTCACGCCACTCGAAGTTTTCGGTGGACTCCGCTTCCCGCTGGGCTGCCAGCGCGGCGGCTGCCGCTTCGGCCGCCCGTTTTTGCTTCTTATTCATGGTTGTCCTCCTTTGCCAAACGGATGCGCGGATCGATGATACCGTAAAGGATGTCAACCACCAGCATAATGCCTACATACATGGCCGAATACACAAATGCCAGCGCAATGGTCACGCTGTAGTCGTTGGACTGGATGGCCTGCACCATCAGCGAGCCGATGCCGGGGATCGAGAAAATCTTCTCCACCACCAGAGAGCCGGTCATCAGACTGACGATCAGAGGCGCCAACACCGTGATAATGGGGATCAAGGCGTTGCGCAGCGTGTGCCGGGTGATCAGCGCCCGCTGGGACAGGCCCTTGCTGGCCGCCAAAAGCAAATAGTCGCTGTCGAGCACCTCCAGCATTTCACTTCGCGTAAAGCGCGCTATGGATGCTATGGTAAACATGCTCAGCGCCATCGACGGCAGTACGCTGGAAATAAAGGGTTGGTTGATCTGGTAAAGCTGCGGGAACCAGCCCAACTGAAATCCGCAGGTATAGGCCAGGAACAGCGCAAAAACATACGATGGCACAGACACACCCAAAACTGAGACAACCGTGCATAGCGTATCCCAAAAGCTGTTGTGCTTGAGCGCAGCTACAATGCCCAGCAGCAAACCGATCACGGCGCCCAAAAGCACAGCTTGTCCGCCGATGCGCAGCGATGTGGGCAAGCGGGTCTGCAGGAGCTGGGCAATGGGCGTGTTCTTGCTGATGTTATAGGACACACCCAGATCGCCGTGAAGCATATTGGTCACATAATTAAAGAACTGAACGATAATCGGCTGATCCAGACCGTATTTGGCCATCAGCGCAGCCTTTTGCGCCTCATTCAGCTTTTCATCATTAAACGGTGTGCCGGGCATCAGCTTCAGCAGCGCAAAGAGCACCAGCAGAATGACCAGCAGCGTCACCAACGCAATGAGGACGCGTTTCAAAACATATTTTTTCAAACGTCCTTCCCCCCTCATGTTTTGTAAATCGGAACGATTCTGTGGAATCAGTTTTTCCTTTTTCATGGCCGATATGTGAAAGGCACCGACGCTTCGGCGGCGTTCGCCGCTTTTCACCCATCGGCCAAAAACCCTTTCTCAGCTGTGCCGCAGCCTCCTGCAGCACAGGAAAGAAGGCGCAGCGGCGGCTCCTGAACAGATACATCGCCACTGCGCCTTTGCAGTTGTTACTAAATCTTGTCTTTTAGAAACAATCAGCCAGCGGACAAATCGGTATGGATCGCTTGTCAGGCGACAACCGCATTCTTATAAACACGGTTCAGCGCCACCGGGTGATACTCGACACCGGAAACATATCCCTTGCTCATGCAGGCGTTGCTCTTTTCATACAGCGGAATGATAACCATATCGCGCACGGCAATGGCTTCCGCAGCGTGCAGAGCATCCCAGCGGGCCTGCGCGTCCTTGGACGCTTCACCGATAGTCGCATCGTCCAGCAGAGCGTCGTACTCAGCGTTGCTCCAATGACCGTAGTTGTTGTTGTTATTGGTTCTCCACATTCCCAAATAGGTCATGGGATCGGCATAGTCGGGACCCCAGCGGGTCAGGCCGATCTCGAAGTCACCGCTCTGGCAGTCCAGAACGCGCTGCTTCTTTGGCTCAATGGTGATACTGATCTTCACATCGGGCAGAGTGCTCTGGATCTGCTCCTGCAGATAAGTAGCAACCTGCTGCGGCTGGGCGTCATCATCCACGATCATGTCAAACTCAAAAGAGTTCACACCCAGCTCTGCCTTGGCTTTTTCCAGATACTCCTGTGCCTTCTCAGGATCATAGGAAATCACATCGGAATAGTCCTCGGCAGTGGCGCGGAAGTCCTGCCCATCGGGACCGACAGCCAAGCCGTCGGGCACATTGAAGTAAGCAGCTTGTGAGCCATCCTTGACCACGTTGGTCATCATAGTTTCGCGGTCGATGGCATTGGCCAGGGCAAGACGCAGATTCAGATTTGCAAGTTCCGGCACATCCTGCATATTGACCGTCAGATACCACAGATATCCGGCATTATACGTGAAAAATTCGGGGTCGGCGGAAACCTGGTCGACCTGATCGCCGGAAATAGTGATCACATCGAGATCGCCGCCCTGATAGCTCAGCAGCGCCTGCTGGTTATCCTGCACCAGCTGATAGTTGATCTGGGTCAGCTGGATGCGGTCGGCATCCCAGTATTCCTCGTTCTTTACCAGAGTAAACTCAGTGGAGGAGGGCTCATAGGTCTGCATGATAAACGCGCCGTTGGACTGCAGCGTTTCCGGAGAAGTGGCATAGGTGTCGCCGCAGCTCTCGATGAAGGACTGCTCAATGGGATAGAACGTGGGGAAATACATCAGGGAAAGGAAATACGCCACAGGCGCGTTCAGGTGAACGACCAGTGTGTAATCATCAGGCGCTTCCACGCCCAGCTCGCTCTTATCCTTTGTGCCGGCAATGATGTCCGCGGCGTTGACGATCTGACCGATGTCAGAGAGCATGTAGGAGTATTCCGAAGCAATATCGGGATCCACCGCGCGCTGCCAGGAATACACAAAGTCGTTGGCAGTGACGGGGTTGCCGGTGGAGGACCACTTGGCATCCTGACGCAGGTGGAAGGTCCAGGTCAGCTGGTCGTCGCTGGTTTCCCAGCTCTCTGCAATGGCGGCGATCGGCTGGCCGTCTGCATCGGGCTGTGTCAGGCCGTCGGTGATGTTTGCAATGACTTCAAAAGAAGTACCGTCGGTGGCCTCCTGAGGGTCCATGGACTGAACGTTCGTTTCAATGTGAACATTCAGCACGCCGGGGTGGCTGCTGCCGGCGCCGCCTTCATTGTTGGAAGACGAAGTGTTCTGGTTGTTGCCGCAGCCTGCAAACAGGGTGCCGCACATGGCCAGAGACAGTGCCAGAGCAGCTACGCGCTTTGCACTTTTCATCAAAAATTCCTCCTCATTCGTTTTGTGTTTGCACACATTCCAAAATCGATCACATACAGACATCCGCCATGCCAGAAGCATGGCGGCGGGCCGCGGCCCGTTGTTTTGCAGATGTAACCAATTTGTAATATTATAAAATCAACCGGAAACAGTGTCAACTCTTTTTCCGGATTTTACCGGTCGCTCTCCCCATTTTTTGCAATTTTGTAGAATTTGCCCTTCACTTTCTGTAGGATTTTCCGTTTTGCTGCACCTACTTGTCTATGTAGCGCGCACAAATCGAATTTTTTCGTATTCTTCTTTTCATGTAGCGCTCAAGTCTGTTCTTCGGATTCCGCCGCTCGCGGCGTGCCCTGGCTCCGGTAAGCGTCCGTCGGCACCGGCATCTGTCTCTTCTCCAGCCCTTTATTTACACTCAACCGGATCAGCGCATACAACAACGCAAACACCGGGCAGCCCAGCAGCATGCCGATGGGGCCGAACAGCCCGCCCGCTACCAGAACAGAAATAATCACCCAAAGGCTGGCCAGCCCTGTGGACTCACCCAAAATCTTCGGTGTGAGGATATTGCCGTCCAGCTGCTGCAGAACAAGGATAAAAATGATGAATTCGAGGCTTTTGATCGGATCGATCAGGAAAATCAGGATCGCACTGGGGATAGCCCCCAGGAATGGGCCGAAAAAGGGAATCATATTCGTCACGCCCAGCAGCACTGCCAGCAGCGGTGCATACGGCACATCAATGATTTTCAGGGCCACGAAGCAAATCAGGCCGATCAGAACCGATACCACGATATTGCCCCGGATAAAGCCGCCGAACACCTTATCTGTATACCGCACCGCATCCATAATGCGATCCACATAGTACGAGGTGAAAATGGCACAGATGATCTTCTTGGCTTGGGCAGCCAACGTTTCTTTCATACCCATCATATAGGCTGCAATGACGATGCCCACAACCAGATTCCCCAGAAAATCGACCACGCCCAGCACGCCGCCGGACACTGCAGCGATCATCGCCGACATATCAACTGCCGTTGCACTGTTCAGGGCCTTCATGGCCTGCTCATACAGTCCCTCGATTTTCGCAACCATCTCCGGCGGCAACGCGGCCATGCCGGTCGATCCCTCCAGCCAGCCCTGCACCACAGAAATATAGCTGTTGATATTATTGGCCAGCTGCGCGATATTCGCCGCCACATCGGAAATCAGGAAATAGAGCAGCAGCGCCACTGCACCCAGTACGATCGCCAGCGTTAGCAGCACGCTGACTACACGCACCCAACCGCGCTGTTTGCGCCGGGCCGTACCCGGCGCGGCCCAGGGCCGCAGCACCGTGCGCTCCAGAAAATCCACAATGGGCGCCAGAAGATAGGCAATGGCCCCGCCGTAGACCACCGGCGTAAAAATGGTACTCAGGACACCGAGGTAAGCTGCAATCTTGTGTGCGCCGAACAGAATATCGTATATCGCCAGAATGGCCAATACCGTAACGAAAGCTGTCAGGCCCCATTTCATATACACATTGTTTCTGCGAAATTTGGTCATTGGTTCTTCCCCTTCCCACGCAGCGACATGGCCCGCCTTTTTTCTACATATATATATTTATACCTGACTTTGCTTCTCTTTGCAAGTGGTGTTCCTGTGTGCTATAATAAGAATTATCTTAAGGTTTTATGAAAGTTTCACCGTTCTTTCCCGATTCGCGGAGGATTGCAAAATCCTTTTTCGAATCCAGCTCTTTATGGAGGATCCCATGCAAAAAAAAGTACTGCTTATCGTAAATCCCAAAGCCGGCAAAGGCAGGGCGAAGGAAACGCTGTTCGATGCCATATGCGTTTTCTCCGAAGCCGGATTCCTCACCGACGCGCGCCTGACAAAAGCCCCCGGCCACGCCGCCGAGCTGGCCCACTCCCTGGGCCGGGACTATGATGTTGTGGCCTGCTGCGGCGGCGACGGCACGCTGAATGAAACCGTGTGCGGCCTGATGGCCATGGACGGGCCGCAGCCCTGCCTGGGCTATCTCCCTGCCGGCACCACCAACGACTTTGCCGCCAGCCTCCATCTGCCCAAGGACAGCGTCGCTGCGGCCCGGGTCATCACCAGCGGCATCCCTACGCCCATCGACGTGGGACGGTTCAACAAACGCTATTTTGTTTACGTTGCCTCCTTCGGCGCATTCACCCAAACTTCATACACCGTTCCCCAGCCGCTGAAAAACGCGCTGGGCCACACAGCCTATATGCTGGAAGCTGTGCGTCAGCTGCCCAGCATCAGCCGCTCCGTCACCCTTTCCATCACTGCAGACGGCGAGGATCTCAGCGGCGAATACCTGTTCGGCTCTGTCAGCAACTCCACCTCCATCGGCGGCCTGATGAAACTCTCCCCCGACCAGGTGCAGCTGGACGACGGCAAATACGAACTGTTACTGGTGAAAAATCCCAAAAACCCGCTGGAGATCCAAGCGCTGGCCACAGCGCTGCTGACACAGAACTATGGACACACCGGCATCGTATACCGCCATGTATCCCATCTGGAATGCGCCCCCCAGGGCGAACTCCCCTGGACCCTGGACGGCGAATATGCTCCCAGTTCCGCCCGGGTCGTGATTGACAATCTGCATCAGGCCGTCACACTGATGGCATAAGCGCCGGGAGCGCGGCGCTTATGCCGTTTCAGAAGGTCCGTTCCGGAGCGCACATCCAGCAGCCCCCGCTTTCGGGCACTGCAAAAATGCAAAGAAAACATTATGCAAAGAAAGGAACGCAACCTATGCGCAAACAACTAACCGACCTGCGCCGGCGCATGGCGCAGGAAAACATTGACGCCTATCTGATCCCCAGCGACGATTTTCACGGCTCGGAATATGTCGGCAACCATTTCAAATGCCGCAGCCATGTCTCTGGCTTTACCGGCAGCGCAGGCACGTTGCTCGTTACGGCGGACTGGGCCGGGCTGTGGACCGACGGCCGCTATTTCCTGCAAGCTGCGCAGCAGCTCGATGGTTCCGGCATCACGCTGTGCAAAACAGGCGAAAAAGACGTGCCCACCGAAGAAGCATACCTGAAAGAAACGCTGCAGCCGGGCCAATGCCTCGGATTCGACGGCCGCACCGTCACTGCAAAGCGCTTTCACAGCCTGGAAACGGCGCTGGCCGGCCTGGATATCACCTTCCGCACCGACGTGGATCTGGCCGGCGACGGTTGGCCGGACCGGCCGCCGCTGTCCGCCTCTCCGGCATGGGCGCTGGACGAAGTCTACTGCGGCCGCTCCCGGGCAGAAAAGCTGACACAGATCCGCCGTCTTTTATCTGATCGAAAGGCCGATGTACTGCTGCTCTCTTCTCTGGACGACATCGCCTGGCTGCTCAACCTGCGCGGCGGTGATGTTGCCTGCTGCCCGGTGGTACTGAGCTTTCTGGCACTGACAGCTTCGGACGCCCGATTGTTTATCAATCCTACTGTGCTCCCGGAGGCACTGAAAAGCGCCTTGGTCGCCGACGGGATCTCGCTGGCTCCCTATGATGAGATCTACGCCTATGCCGCTGCGCTCTCGGACCACTGCAGCGTATGGCTGGACGAAGAAAAGACCAACTGCGCCCTGTGGCGCGCCGCTGCACACTGTTCTATCGTCTCTGCGGCCAATCCGACGCTGCTGCCCAAGGCGATCAAAAACGCCTCGGAAGTCGCCAATGAGCGCACCGCTCACCTGCATGATGGAGCAGCTCTCACCCAATGGATTTTCTGGCTGAAAGCCACCGTCGGCCGCTCTCCTATCACAGAGCGTTCCTCCGCAGAAAAACTGGAAGCCTTGCGTGCCCGGCAGCCCCACTATCTGGAACCGAGCTTTGATCCCATCGTGGCTTACGGTCCCCACGGCGCCATCGTCCACTACTCTGCCACTGAGGAGAGCGACGTTCCTTTGGAACCCCAAGGCTTTTTACTGGCCGACACCGGCGGGCACTATCTCGAGGGTACCACGGACGTGACCCGCACCATTGCCCTCGGCCCCGTGTCGGAGGAAATGAAGCGCCACTACACGCTGGTGCTGCGCAGCCATCTGCATCTGCTCCACGCCCAGTTCCTGTACGGCTGCCGCGGCAGCGCCCTGGATATGATCGCCCGCCAGCCCCTGTGGATGGAGGGTCTGGACTACAACCACGGTACCGGCCACGGCGTAGGGTATCTTCTCAGCGTCCACGAGGGGCCGAATTCCTTCCGTTTCCGCTCGGCAGGGCAAGACGCTGTGCTGGAGAGCGGTATGATCCTTTCAGACGAACCGGGCCTGTATCTGGAGGGCCGCTATGGCATCCGTCTGGAAAACCTGTTGGTGTGCGAAGAGCGCTTTGAAAACGAATATGGACGCTTCCTGGGCTTCTCCCCCCTGACCATGGTTCCCTTTGAGCGCTCCGCCATTAATGCCGCACTGCTCTCTTCCCAGGAGCGCCAATGGCTGAATCAGTATCACGCCGCCGTGTACGCCGCACTGGCCCCTCTGCTGGATGAAGCAGACCGCTCCGCCCTGGCAGACGCAACCGCCGAGATCTAACAGCTCCTTAAATTTTATAAATATTTTTAAAATTTTTTCGCAACTGTTGGCGTTTTGTCCGCCGGGATGCTATACTGTGCCTATCCTGCGGCATTGTCCGCTCCATCCTATTTTTTCGTAACGGAGTAATACACTTATGAACCGATTTTCAAAAAAATGCACAGCGCTTCTTGTGGCCGGCGCATTGACCTGTACGCTCACCGCGAATGTCTGGGCGATGGGAAGCCTGGATCATTTCAAAACCGTCAGCGCTTACACGAACACCACTTTCAGCGACGTTTCCGGCTGGTACGCCGACTATGTGGAAACCTGCTATGAACTGGGCCTGTTCAGCGGCACCGCCACCGGCCGCTTTTCCCCCGACGCCAGCATGACCGTGGCCGAAGCAGTGAAGCTGGCCGCCTGCCTGCACAGCATCTATGAAACCGGCTCCGCCGATTTCACTCAGGGCGATCCCTGGTGGCAGGTATATACTGATTACTGCCTGGAAAACGGCATCATGGAAGAAGCGTTCAGCGATTACAGCAACGCCATTTCCCGGGCGCAGTTTGCCGTGCTTCTGGCCGAGGCCCTGCCCGACGAAGCCCTGAGCGAAATGAACACCATCGCCGATGAAGCGATTCCGGACGTCCGTATATCCGACAGCTACGGCCCCGCCGTGTACAAGCTTTACCGCGCCGGCGTCCTCACCGGTGCGGACAGCACCGGCGCATTTCACCCCAACGCCAACATCCGCCGCGGCGAAGTGGCCGCGGTCATGACCCGCATGGTCCGCGTGTCCGAGCGCAAGAGCGTCACCCTCGGTGCCAGCAGCGGCTGCGTACTCACCGCCGAACAGGTTTACGCCAAGTGCGTCCCCTCTGTGTTTTCCATGATCACTTATGATGCCGACGGAGAGATGTATTCCCGCGGCAGCGGCGTCTTTTTGAGCGCCGGCGGCGTGGCTGTGACCAACTGGCACATGCTCGACGGCGTTTCCAGCGCCGAGATCATCACCAACGACGGCAAGACCTATAAAGTCCTCGGCGTGTATGACTACGACGTGGAAAATGACCTGGCCCGTATCCAGATCGACGGCTCCGGCTTTACCCCCATCTCTGTGGATTATTCCGGCTCTCTGCTCACCGGTGCCACGGTGTACGCCATCGGCAACCCCCAAGGATTGGAGAACAGCCTGTCCGCCGGACTCGTCTCCTCCGCCCGCCGTACCGTCAAGGGCGTGAATTACATTCAGATCACCACCCCCATTTCCAGCGGTTCCAGCGGCGGCGCGCTGATCAATGCCAGGGGGCAGTTGGTAGGCATCACCACTGCCTCCATGCGCAACGGCCAGAACTTGAACCTGGCCATCCCCATCACGGCGCTGACCGCGCTCAAGCAGGAAAGCTATCAGAGCGTTTCGGCCACCGTGTCGGCGTTTGTCAAGGATCTGAGCAGCAGCTTCAAGCTGTCCAAATCCTCGGTGCGTCTCAGCCCGGGCGGCAGCACAACTGTGACCTGCTCCATCCCCGGTATCCCGTCGGGCTATTCTGTTTCCTATGAAGTATCCACCCGGAGCATCGTACAGTGCTCCTGGGGCGAATGGGGCGACGACGACACCGTGGCCCTGACCCTGACTGGCCAGAATCTGGGCGACGTGACCGTTACAATCAGCCTGCGCAACCGCAACGACGATGTACTGGCCCAGCGCACCATTGACGTGACTGTGCGCTGAGCGGCGCGGCAGAATGAAAAAAGGATCCCGGGGCGCTTTGGAATTATCCAAAGCGCCCCGGGATTTTTCATGGGATTTTGTCAAACCGGATCTGGGGTCAGGATACGAGCGTACCATCTTTTGTGACGGTCAACGTATAGGTTCCGTTGTAGGGAATATTATTTTCCCCCGCGCCGTCGGTGGTTTCGCTATTGTACAGGTACAGGGAATCGCCAATCTGATACCAGTCCGCGATCATGGTCAGTGGCTGCGCTGCTATCACCGCCAACAACGCTTTCTATGGCGCTTGGATTGATCACGAAACCGGCACCTTTTACGGCGGCCCCTACGCTGTCGGCGGCTTGATCGGCCGGCCCTGGCAGCTCTTCTCCCTGCCCAAGCTTCTGGAAAACACCTGCACTGTCAAAGGCTTCCCCGTGTGCCGCGTCGGCGGTATTTTCGCCTGGGACGACTGCGTGCGTTATCTCATGGCCGGCTCCCACATCACCGGGCTGTGCTCCGCCGTTTATTTCCGCGGCGTCGGCGTGCTGAAGGACTGCATCAACGGCATGAGCGCCTTTATGGACCACAAAGGCTACAAGAGCATCGAAGCGTTCCGCGGCGGCTGTGCCGATCAGTTCGGCTATGTCTGCGGCTGGCCCAAGGAAGATAAAATGGCCGAAAAGACACCCATCCTTCCCCATTTCGCCAATCAGAACTGCACCAAGTGCGGCCTGTGCGAAAAGGTGTGCCCCTACGGCGCCATGAAGGCTGTTCTCTCGGGCATGACCCCCAAGATCTGGAACAGAGAACGGATTGTGGGCAGCCAGTCCCGTTATTTTCTGGGCACCTGGGTGTATAGGGTAGCTGCCGCTTCAATGATTCTCCTTATGTCATCTCCTGCGGCATCGTCAACGTGGTCAACAGCCTGGCCGCGATCCGCAAAAATGTGTTTGAGGACAAAAAGTTCACCATGCAGCAGCTGATGGATGCAATCCGCGCCAACTACGAAGGATATGAAGACATCCGCAAGGCTCTGCTGGATGCGCCCAAATACGGCAACGGCAACGACTATGTGGACGATATTCTGACGCAGCTGTACGGTCAGTGGGACGAAGCCTGAATTTTTCCTTTCAGACCGATGGACGGGGCGTTGCGCCCCCCAGCCTCCTTCCCCCGGAGGCGGCACTGTCTCCGCCTCCGCTTTTCCTTCCTCAGTGAGAGAAAGAAAGCCTACCCGAGCGCACATGGTATGCTCAGGCAGGCTTTTGCGCTGTGTGCTTCAATTTTCCATATGCCGCCCCAAAAAAGAGGCCGCAGTCTCCGCCAGTGCCCGTTCCGTTTCGCCGGCGGTCTTATCCGCCGCGTCCGTAATGAACAACACGCAGCCCATGACGTCTCCCTGAGACAGGATCGGCGCAGCCAGATAAACGCGGTACTTCTCATTTCCCTCGGTCACAGATACCCCTTCGTCGCCGTCCTGACTCTGGTAGAGTCCACGATCCTCTAAAATCTTTTCCAATGCGCCGCTGATCCGCTTTTCCAGCAGCTCCCGCTTGGCGCCGCCGGCCACGGAGATCACCGTATCCCGGTCCGTCACCGCCACGATACCGCTAACATTTTTGCTCAGCGCCTCGCAGAACTGTCCGGCCAGGTCGTCAATGTCGCCGATGAGCGAATACTTCTTAAAAATGACCTCGCCTTCCTTGCTGGTGTAGATTTCCAGCGGATCGCCCTCGCGGATGCGCATCGTGCGCCGAATTTCCTTTGGAATCACGACACGTCCCAGGTCATCAATCCGCCGCACAATTCCGGTTGCTTTCATATCAAAAACCCCTCCTGTGTTTTTTCTGCTTCAGACAGATTTTAGTATCCGCAGATTTTTCCACCGTATGCAATTTCCCCCGTTTCCTTTGTTTGGCAAACGGCGTTCCTTGCAGCGCGGCGCATCCCTTTATTGGAACGCGGCACGCGCCGGCGGTTTGAAAGGGATTTACAAAACAGCCATCCGCGCCTATAATAACTCTGTAAACTGCACAAGCTGAAAACGCTGTGAAAAACCGGCCGACCGTCGGCACACAGCCTTTTGTAGGAGGAATCCGCCATGGATGTTGTGGATCGTTTTTGTTCATATATTTCCTTTGACACTCAATCCGACGAAAACAGCACGAGCTGCCCCAGCGCTGAGAAAGAAAAGCGGCTGGCCGAGGCCTTGGTTCAGGAGCTGCAGTGCCTGGGACTCAAAGATGCCCGCATGGATTCATACGGTTATGTCTACGCCCGCCTGAACGCCACGCCGGGGCGGGAGGACGTTCCGGCTCTGGGCCTGATCGCTCATATGGACACTTCGCCGGATGCTCCCGGCGCCAATGTCCACCCCCGCCGCATCCGCTGCCAGGGCGGCAGCCTGCCGCTGGATGCGGCGGGCGACGTGATCCTGGACGAGCAGACGCTGGCCCCCTATGTGGGCCAGGAGCTGATCGTCACCGACGGAACCACCCTGCTGGGGGCCGACGACAAGGCCGGCATCGCCGAGATCGTATCCGCCGCAGCGTATCTTCTAGAACATCCGGACATCCCCCATGGCCCCATATGCCTCGCCTTCACGCCCGACGAGGAGATCGGCCGGGGCACGGAGCATTTTGACCTCGCCGCCTTCGGCGCTCCCGCGGCCTACACAGTAGACGGCGGCGCGCTGGGCGAACTGGAATACGAAAACTTTAACGCCGCCAATGCCCATATCCATTTCACCGGCTTCAACATTCATCCCGGCGAAGCAAAAAACAAAATGCGCAACGCGATTCTGCTGGCCCAGGAATTTCTGAGTTTGATGCCTCCGGCCGAAACGCCCGCCCACACCGAAGGACGCGAGGGCTTTTTCCACGTCAACCGCATTGAGGGCAACGAATCCGCTGCGGACCTCTATCTTCTGATCCGCGACCATGACCGCACCAATTTTGAAGCGCGCAAAGAGCAGCTTTCCCGGATGGCCGCCTACCTCAACGGCAAATACGGCCCGGATACCGCCGTGCTGTATATCCGCGACAGCTATTATAATATGCGCGAAAAAATTGAACCGGAGCATATGGATTTGATCCACCGGGCCTCCGTAGCCATGGAGGCCGAGGGTGTCACGCCCCGCATCGTCCCCATCCGCGGCGGCACCGACGGCGCACAGCTCTCCTGGAAAGGCCTCCCCTGTCCCAATCTCTGCACCGGCGGCGTTAATTTCCACAGTGTCCGCGAATTTATTCCCATCCCAGCTTTGGAAACGATGGTACGCATCCTTGTGCGCATCGCTGCCGCCCAGGGCAGCGAAGAAGCGTAAACAAGCAGGAGGAACACGGAACCGCAGAGTTCCCGTTCTCTCCTGACTCCGCTGCAAGAAAAGAAAAAGAGGGGCAGCTGCCCCTCTTTTTCTTTTTTATTCGCCCATCGGCGCACCGCACTGGGGGCAGAACTTGCCTTGAGAGGCATTTCCGCACACAGGGCAGATCTTCGTTTCCGGAGCGCCAGCCGTCTCTCCGGCAACCACCCCTTCGGCAGGAATCACATCTACGGTGGGATTTTTGCGCTGCTCTTTGGCCTCTTCCAACTCCATGATTTTTTCCTTGGCAGCCTTGATGGCGGCCACCACATCGGCAATTGCCTCCGGGGCTTCGTCGGCGTGTTCGGCCATATACCATTCGCCGATGGTTTTATAATCCTTTTCGATCTCGCGCTGCTCGCTGGCAATCTGCATGTTGATTTTGGCCGTATCCGCAGCCATCTTAGCCTTCTCGCCTGCAACAGACGCCACATCCTGCGCTTTCCGGGTCAGGTTGTCAAAAAATGCCATAAGAAAAACTCCCTTCAATGTTGTTTCATCCGTTTCGTACCAATTCAATCCTATTTTGTCCGCAAACACCGTTTGCAAACGCAGTGCTGTCTTTGTCCAATTGTTTTGCTATTATAGCACGCCGGTCTGTCATTTTCAACGTGCCGCCGATGAAATTCACAATTTGGTCAAACTTTCTCCGTTCTCTTTGTCCCAAATGGATGCCCTTTTTTCTATTTTATGCTATACTACTGAAAACAGGCACGAAAGAGGAACAGCGTGCCGCCTGCTTTGACGCTCTCCTGTTCCAACTGCACAGAAAGGAGCCTCCGACCATGTCGCAGATCACCGACTTCTACTTTCCATCCAGCGCCGGCCTGTGCCCGATCCACGCCAGGCAATGGCTGCCGGATCATGCCCCCTATGCCGGCGTCGTTCAGCTGCTTCACGGCATTGCCGAGCATATCGGGCGCTACGATGCCTTTGCCCGCTTTTTGAACCGCCACGGCTATATTGTCGTCGGTAACGACCATCTTGGCCACGGTGCCTCCGTATCCGCGCCGGAAAACCTGGGCTATTTTGCCGACCGCGACGGCTGGATGCATGTGAGCAACGATACCCGTACCCTTCAGATCATGACGGAGCGCCAGTTTCCTGGCCTGCCCTATGTCCTGTTCGGTCACAGTATGGGATCTTTCCTCGCCCGCACTTATTTGATCCGTTTCCCCGGCACGGTTTCCACCGCTGTGCTCTGCGGCACCGGCCAGATGCACCGTGCCGCCCTTGCCGCCGGGCGGGCCATCGCTGCCGCCGAAGCCCTGCGGCTGGGGCGGCACGGCAGAAGCCCGCTGCTCTCAACGTTAGTCTTCGGCGGTTACAACCGCGCGTTCCGTCCCAACCGCACCCCCTTTGACTGGCTCAGCACCAGCGAGGAAACCGTGGACGCTTACCTCTCCGATCCTCTGTGCGGATTCGATGTCACAACAGGGCTGTTCCTTGACCTGATGGATGGTATGGCCTTTGTCCGAAACGAGGCCAATCTTGCCCATATGGATCCCGCTACACCCGTCTACTTCATCGCCGGCAGACTGGACGGCGTGGGCGAAAACGGTGCCGGCGTCCGGCGCGCTTACCTCAGCTTCCGAAAGGCCGGTATGCGCCATCTGGACATCCGCATCTATCCGGGGATGCGCCATGAAATCCTCAACGAAACAGCTCAGGCGCTGGTGTATGAGGATGTGCTCTCCTGGCTGCAGCAAAGGAGAGACGCACAATGATGGATTGGGAGACGCTCAAAGCGGCCTGTGCGCAGTGCCATAACTGCGCTCTGGGCGAAACGCGTCACAATGTGGTGTTCGGCATGGGCAATGAGCACGCCGAAGTCATGTTCATCGGCGAAGGCCCCGGCGAAAATGAGGATCTGCAGGGCGAACCTTTTGTGGGCGCCGCAGGCCATCTGCTCGACGATATGCTGGAAATCATCGGGCTGAAACGCAGCCAGGTGTACATTGCCAACATCGTCAAATGCCGCCCGCCCCACAACCGCGACCCTCTAAACACCGAACAGGACGCCTGCATCGCTTATCTGCGCGCGCAGGTAGCCCTGATCCAGCCGAAAATCATCGTATGTCTGGGCCGCATCGCCGCCATGCGGCTGATCCGCTCCAATTTCAAAATCACCCGGGAGCACGGCCAGTGGACGGAAAAGGGCGGCGTGCAGATGATGGCCATCTATCACCCCTCCGCCCTCCTGCGGGATCCCGACAAACGGCCGGATACTTTTGAAGACCTGAAATCCCTGGAGCAGCAGATTCGCGCCATCTGCACCCACACGCACTGCAAAACGCCAGGCGCAGGGCAGCCCTCTGCCTAAAACATCCCCAAAAAGGAAAGCTCTGCCGCAAAGCAGCAGAGCTTTCCTTTTTCTATTCTTCTGTCCTTTCGCGCGAGCCACTCTTCTTGCGCTTTTTGACACACTCGGTCAACAAATACTCAATCTGGCCGTTGATGGAGCGAAAATCGTCCTCCGCCCAAGCGGACAGATCCTCCCACAGCTGCGGGGAAATGCGCAGAAGGAGCTGCTTCTTCCCCTTTTCCTTCTGTTCCAAAGCCGCTCCCCTCCCCTCGTAAACAGTGTATCAGCTTTTCGACGTTTTGGCAAACCCTTCCGCCCGGCGCTTCGCACTTAATAGAGCGAGCCGGAGTTGACAACAGGCTGCGCATCCTTATTTCCGCACAGCACCACCAGAAGATTCGAGATCATAGCGGCCTTGCGCTCCTCATCCAGTTCGACAACCTGTTCCTCGCCCAGCTTTTCCAGCGCCATGGTCACCATGCCCACCGCGCCGTCCACGATCATCTTGCGGGCATCGATGATTGCCGCGGCCTGCTGGCGCTGCAGCATCGCCGCTGCAATTTCAGGAGCATAAGCCAAATGGGTGATGCGCGCCTCCAGCACCTCCAGTCCTGCCAACTCCACTTTGCCCTGAATTTCTGCTTTCAGCCGCTCCGCCACTTCCTGGCTGCTGCCGCGCAGCGACAGTTCGTCTCCTTCCTCAGAAACGTCATAGGGATACAGCCGGACGATGTTGCGCAGCGCAGAATCGGCCTGAATGGACAGAAAATCCATATAATTGTCCACACTGAACACCGCTTTGGCCGTGTTCACCACCCTCCAGATGACCACAATACCGATCTCGATGGGGTTCCCCATAGCGTCATTGATTTTCTGTTTGCCATTGTCCAACGTAATAGCTTTCAGCGAAATGGCTTTACCGGAAGCCCGGTCACCTTTCTTCTGCAGTTTCCCGCCGGATACTTTTCCAGCAGCCTGTTCTGCGGCATCCTGCATGTTCATCACTGTGGGATTGACTGCGGTGCAAAACGGATTGACAAAATAGAAACCGGCTCCTTTGAGCGTCCCATAATATTTTCCGAACAGCGTCAACACCAGCGCTTCATTGGGTTTGGCCACTTTCAAGCCGCACAAAAGAACGAGGCCGATGATGGGCAGTACGATACCCAGTCCGATTGCCGCACCACCCAGCACCGCAGCACCGGGCCGCCAGGCCTCTCCCATCTGCACTGCACCGAAAATAATCAGCGGCACACATGCCGCCAACAGTATGACGCCCAGAATCAACAGCGGTACACCATATTGCCCATTGCCGATATTTTTCTCCTCGTAAATCATTTCCTTTTTCTCGTTCATAGCAATGCTGTTCCTTTCTGTAAAGCGTTTTCAGTCCTTACGCTTCCGTCCATTTTACCGCTGTGCCATACGCCAGCACTTCGGCGGCGCCCTGCATAATGGCGGAGGTCGTATAGCGCATGGAGATAACAGCATCCGCGCCCATACTCTCCGCCGCACGGATCATGCGCTCCAATGCGATATCGCGCGCTCTATCCATCATCTCGGTGTACGACGTCAGCTCGCCGCCCACCAACTGCTTCAATCCCTGAGTAATATCACGGCCCACATTTTTGCATTGAATTGTACTGCCCTGTGCAAGGCCTAAAATCTCATAGGATCTGCCTGCCACCTGTTCGGTCGTTGCAACTAACACAGATCATCCTCTCCTTTTCCATTGTTTATTCCGTGTGATATTATTTCAATATCACAATTATATTATTACAAAATCTATACCCTGTCAAGTGCTTCTTCGATAAAAGATAAGATCACGGCGCTGTCATTAACAGCGCCGTGATCTTATCCGCTAAACATAGCTTTTCCACCTGGATCCAAACCTGTTTCTGGTTCAGCCCCGCAGCGCCTGATCGATGTCGGCGATCAGGTCGCCAGCCTCTTCCAGTCCGCAGGACATGCGCACCAGATCCGCACCGACACCGGCGGCAGCGAGCTGCTCATCGCTCATCTGCCGGTGCGTGGACGACGCTGGATGCAGGCAGCAGGTGCGGGCATCGGCCACATGGGTCTCGATGGCCGCCAGTTTCAGCCGGCCCATAAAGGCCTCCGCCGCCTTCCGTCCGCCCTTGACGCCGAAAGATACCACACCGCAGGAGCCATTTGGCAGATACTTTTCTGCCAGGGCATGGTATTTATCGCCCACAAGGCCCGGATAGCTGACCCAGGCAATATCACTGTGGCCGCTCAAAAACTCCGCCACGGCCTGAGCATTTTCACAATGCCGCTTCATACGCACATGAAGACTCTCCAGACCAAGATTCAGGAGAAACGCATGCTGGGGAGCCTGAATACAGCCGAAGTCGCGCATCAACTGCGCCGTGGCTTTGGTGATAAACGCCCCCTCCTTTCCGAATTTTTCGGCATAGGTGATACCGTGATAGCTCTCGTCCGGCGTGCACAAGCCGGGGAACTTATCGGCATGAGCCACCCAGTCAAAGCGGCCGCTGTCCACAATGGCGCCGCCCACGGCCGCACCGTGGCCGTCCATGTATTTCGTCGTGGAATGG
This sequence comes from bacterium 210917-SL.2.15, assembly GCA_020555605.1. GTDB lineage: Bacteria > Bacillota > Clostridia > Oscillospirales > Oscillospiraceae > Pseudoscillospira. The sequence continues at coordinate 307,891 of JAJCJC010000001.1, forward strand.
GTCACGATGTCCGCGCCCCATTCAAAGGGGCGGCAGTTGACCGGGGTGGCAAAGGTGTTGTCCACGATCAGAGGCACGCCGTGAGCATGGGCCGCCGCGGCAAACTTTTCGATGTCCAGCACCGTCAGCGCAGGGTTGGCAATCGTTTCGCCGAACACGGCGCGGGTGTTGTCCCGAAACGCTGCGTTCAATTCCTCCGTCGTACAGTCGGGGGAAACGAACGTCACCTCGATACCCATTTTGCGCATGGTCACATCGATCAGATTGAACGTGCCGCCGTAAATCGAAGAAGACGCCACAATGTGCTCCCCACAGGTGCAGATATTAAACAGGGCGAGAAAATTGGCCGCCTGGCCGGAGGAGGTCAGCATGGCCGCCGTCCCCCCTTCCAGCTCCGCCAGTTTCGCCGCCACGGCGTCATTGGTGGGATTCTGCAGCCGGGTGTAAAAATAACCGCTCGCTTCCAGGTCAAAGAGTTTCCCCATGGCCTCGGAGCTTTCATACCTGAACGTAGTGCTCTGCACGATAGGGATCTGCCTCGGCTCTCCATTGCCCGGCGTATAGCCTCCCTGCACGCAAATCGTATTGATATGTTTCATCCTGGATCGTTCCTTTCCCGCGCCTGCGGCGCTTTTCCTTTTCTGTCGCTTCCGCCCTGGGGCGGTCTGTTCTTTCTGTCCGCTTTTTATTTCACTCGCTGAACTCCACCGTAATCCCATCCGGATCGGGCACGGTAAAATGCCGGGGCTTGGGCGGATGATCAAAGATCTCCGAGGGCGCATACCCCAGCCCCGCCGCCTTCTGCCGCAGCCCTTCCAGGCCGCCCTCCGCGGCAAAGCTCGCCACCAGCCCCTGGGCACAGACTTTCTCCGCATCTGGAAACGCAACCAGTTCTAGCATCGTTTCTCCGACGCCGTTGGCCAGGAAAGCAATTTCCCCCGGTCCGGGCCGGAACCGCCGCACCACCTGCAGCTGCGCCAGTTCCTGATAAAAGGCCAGGGATCGTTCCAGATCCCACACCATCACAGTGATATAACCCAATTTCATATCGTTTCCCCCCATCGTTTCAAATGCCCCTGCAGGATCCACCGCAGTGCCGGCCGGCCTGTCGTTTATCCGCGCAGCGGGGCGCTGATCTCCACGCGGCCGTAATAGGCCCCGCCGCCCTCCACAGCGATCTGTACCGCTTGGATGTCGCCAAGTCCACACAGGGATTTTACCACTGAGTATAGCACATTTTCCTGCTCCTGTACGGTCTGCGGCACATTTTTCAAAAAATCTTGGGAAAAACTAACATAACATATGCCCTCATCCATACGAACGGAAAGCACCTGCACGCCTTCCGGCAGCAACGGCAGCAGTCCCTCTGTTTCCGGGCCGCTCAGCAGCGCGGAAAGTACTGCTTCGGCCCGGGTCTGTCCCTCGGCCAGCTGCAGCGTGCGCGTCTCCGCCGTCAACTCCCCTGTGGCTGCACTGAGGAAATACAGCCGCGCGCGCAGCGTGCGCGCTTCATCGTCCATCCGGCTCAACAGAAGATCCTCCGCCGCCATCGACTGCCGTTCGCGGTAGGGCAGCGGCTGCCCCTGGGCCAGCACGCTGACACGCTCCACCTCCGGCAACTGGCTCAACGTCAGCGCGATACAGGCGTCGGCCAGCGTCAGATCCATGCCGGACAAACGGGTGTACTCCGCAGACAGATTTACGACCGCGACGCCGTCGTCAATGGCCACATCTAAGACCTGCGTCCCCTCCGGCAGGGGGCTGACACCTCCGTCCTGGGTTCCCGCAAGCATCCGGCGCAGCAGCGCGGATGCGATGCGCTCCGCACTTTCCCCTTCCGCCCTGGTTCCCACGGCGCATACTGCGTCCGCACCGCCGGATTCAGACAGTTCCGTGCGGTAATACACACTGTACAGCGCGCCGCTCTGAGCCGAGGGCGCGCCGCAGGCACAGAGCGACAGCGCCGCAGCCAACGCCAAAGCAAGCACATGCTGTTTCATGGGGCATCCTCCTCCCGCCACAGGGGCAGCGTCAGCGCAAACACTGTCCCGCCGCCCGGGCGCGCCCGGGCGGTCACGCTGCCGCCCCACCGGGCCGCGGTATCGTGCACGATGGACAGGCCCAGCCCTGTGCCGCCCGCGGCGCGGGAGCGGGCCTTGTCCACCCGGTAGAAGCGCTCGAACACCTTCGGCAGATCTTCCTCTGGGATGCCAATGCCGTCGTCGGCCACCTCGATCTGCGCCGTTTCCCCGGCGCGGCAAAGGGTGATCTCCACAAAGCCGCCGGGATGGTTGTACTTGATGGCATTTTCTGTCAGATTATATACGATCTGGTAGAGATCGTCCTCCGCGCCGCGCACCGTACACGCATCCTGCAAGTGCGCGTTCAGCGCCACGCCGTGCTCTTCTGCCAGCAGCCGGAGCATATGTACCACACGCTCCACCACCGGCTCTGCCGCCACCGCGCTGCCCGGCCGGGGCGGCTCTCCGTCCAGCTTTGTCAGGCGCAGCAGCTCTTCGGTAATGCGCTGAAGGCGTTCCGACTCGCTGCGGATATCTCCCACAAACTCACGCACCGTGGCCTTGTCGATCTCCTCGGTCTGCAAAATGGAATCCGAGAGCAGCCGGATCGATGCCAGGGGCGTTTTCAACTCATGGGAGGCGTCCGCCACAAAACGGCGGCGGGCATTTTCCGTCACCTGCAGCCGATCCGTCAGGCTGTCAAACTCCCGGGCCAGAGCGGCAATCTCGTCGTGTCCGCCCACAGCGGTGCGATGGTTATAATCGCCCCGGCGCACAATGCGGATCGCCGAAAGCAATTCTCCAAAGCGTGCCGTCAGCAGCTTGGAGAGCACCAGACTGATAAGCAGCACCGCCAGTCCCGTCACCAGAGAGATGTTGCGCAGGTTCTTCTGCAGCCCGCCCAGCAGTTCCGCCTGCTCCATATCGTACTCATAGGCATACACCGCGCCGATGATCTGCCCCCGGTACACCACCGGCGAGGCTGCCCGGCTGCGGAAGGCCCCGTCCTCATAGCGGGAGTGAAACGCATCATAGCCGCCCAATGCCTCGACAATTTCCGTATAGAGCGCATAGCGCCCCACGGCGCCGCCGGTTTCCCGGTCGTCGTAAAGCACAATTCCGTCCGCGTCCGTCACCAGCACGCGGGATACTGCAGCCTCTTCCGCCACAGTCATGGCCTGGGCCACATTTTTTTCCGTCAGCACGTCCAGCCCTGACAGGGCCGACACCATCACCGAAACGCTGCTCTGCATAGTGGTCTGCTTAGAGCGGAACACCATGTTCTGCGACACCACCAGCGGATAGGTATTCAGCAGCACCAGCACGGCGATGATAATGAGAATATAGCTGAGCGCCATGCGCAGCTGCAGGCTGCCGCTTTTACCCTTTAAAATAGTACCCCACTCCCCATTTTGTCAGGATATACTCCGGCTGGGCCGGGTTCTCCTCGATCTTCTCCCGCAGCCGGCGCACATGCACGTCCACCGTCCGGAAGTCGCCCTGGTATTCATAGCCCCACACCACGTTCATCAGTACCTCGCGGCTGTAGACCCGGCGGGGATGCTTCATCAAAAGCTCCAGCAGGTCGTACTCCTTGGCCGTCAGTTCCACCCGCGTTTCGCCCCGGCGCACCACGTGCTCCCGCTGATCCAGCGTCAGGGCGCCCACGGTGATCTCCTCGCTTTTTTCCTGTCTCCCGGAGCCGGCGGCGCGCTTGAGCAGCGCCTTCACCCGGGCCTTCAGCTCCAAAATATTGAAGGGCTTGGTCATATAGTCGTCCGCCCCGCAGTCAAAACCCATCAGCTTGTCCGTATCCTCGCCTTTGGCCGTGAGCATGATGATGGGCACATCAGAGAATTCCCGGATGCGCATACAGGCTTCCAACCCGTCGATCTGGGGCATCATCACATCCAGAATGATAAGGTCGTATTCCCCGCTGCGGGCCAACTCCACGGCGGCGCTACCGTCATAGACCCCCTCCACCTGGTAGCCCTCATGCTCCAGATTGAACTTGATACCCTTGACGAGCAGTCTTTCGTCATCCACCACTAAAATTTTCACTCTGCGGCCTCCTCCACCGTAATCACATCCTTCAGATCGCCATAAATTCCCTCGCCGATACCCTCCACCAGCATCAAATCCTCTGTGGCTACAAAAGCGCCGTGCGCGCTGCGGTATTCCACAATGCGCTCGGCCAGCACCGGCCCAATGCCGGGCAGTGTGTCCAGCACCGCGGCGTCGGCTGTATTGATATTCAGGGGGGCTTCTGCCGTGGGCACAGGAGGTTCCTCCTCCTGTGCCAAAACTGGAGGCGTTTCCTCCTCCGCTGCTCTCAACGTTTCATTGCGCACCACATACTCCGCGCCGCCGCTGCGGCTGCGCAGCACAAAGATGGCCCCGGTAAGCAGCAGAAACACCAGCGTCATGGCCAAAAGAAGCGCTTCTGTTTTCGTTACTTTCTTCGACACTTTCACAGTTGCGCTCTCCTTTCATCTTTGTTATAATGCTACGTATATGTAAAATGTTGTTTTTTGCCTTGTTTTGTCGCCGCCCAGGAGACGGCTACATAATAGTAGCATAACACAAATTATGGGAGATTAGAATGAAAAAGCAGAGATTTCTTTCAACTTTTTTGGCCGCCGCAGTACTCGTCGGTCTGCTGTGCCCTGCCGCCCTGGCTGCGCCGGAGGACAATTCCTTTGAAGCCATAACCGTTTCCGCCAAAGCCGCCCTTCTAGTGGACGGCGACACCGGGCAGGTACTGCTGGATCAGGATTCCCACAAAGAGCTGTACCCCGCCAGCATCACAAAATGCATGACGACGCTTCTGGTGCTGCAGGCCATCGACAAGGGAACGCTGGCACTGGATCAAACCATCACCGCCTCCCAAAGCGCCATTGACATGCTCACGGCCGATTCCAGCACCGCCGGCATCAAAGTGGGCGAACAGCTCACCGTGGAGCAGCTGCTCTACTGCGTGATGATCCAATCCGCCAACGAAGCCTGTTACATCCTGGCCGAAACCGTTTCCGGCAGCGTGGACGCCTTCGTGGAGGACATGAATGAAGAAGCAGAGCGCCTGGGCTGCGAAAACACCCATTTTGTAAACCCCTGCGGCCTGCAGGATGCCGACCATTACACCTCCGCCTGGGACATTTACCTCATTACCAAGGAAGCCATGAAATATTCCACATTCATGACTCTGGCCAGCACCACCAAATATACCCTGCCTGCCACCAATCTCTCTGAGCAGCGGGTGTTCCACACCACAAACTATCTTCTCGACGGCTGGCGCGCCACAAGCTACATCTATCCATACGCTAAGGGCATCAAAACCGGCCACACCAGCGACGCAGGCTATTGCCTCGTGTCTTACGCGGAAAAGGGCGAGCGCAGCCTGATCAGCGTGGTGCTGGGTGCACAGGCCGTGACCACAGATGGAAAAACCGACTACCAGAGTTTTTCGGAAACCAAACGCATGTTTGAATGGGGATTCAACAGCTTCAAGCGCACCACCATCCTCGACCATGCCGATCTGGTGTCCCAGATGCCTGTGACGCTCTCGCGCAAAACAAATTATGTCGCCGTTCATCCGAAGGAAGATGTGGAAGTGCTGCTGCCGTCCAATTTGACGGCGGAGGATCTCACCCAAACGGTCACGCTGGACGCTGAATCCGTGGAAGCCCCTGTGATCACCGGCCAAAAACTGGGCACTGTCACCGTCACGGACAGCAGCGGAACCGTGTATGCCACCGCCGACCTGGTGGCCGCCAATGAAGTCCCCGTCTCCCAAATCCTTCTGGTGATCCATAAGATCCAGGCGCTGTTCGCCAACCCCTTGATCAAAATCCTGACGGCAGTGATCCTGGTGCTGCTAATTCTGGCTGTGATTTCCTATTTGCGCCGTCGGCCTAAACGGTACCGTGGCGGCCAGAGCTATCGAACGCGCCACCGCAATCGCAGCTATCATGGCCGCCGACGCTGACTGTTGACGCCTCAGGCAACAAAAAACCGTCTCTGCGTACAAATTACGCAGAGACGGTTTTTTTATCTGCATCGCTCTTATCCCACCAGGAACATTGAGAGAGGTTCCACAAAGGTAATCAGCATCAGGGCGATGATCGCTAAAACAAAATAGGGCACGATCCATTTGAGCATGCTCTCCATCTTGATCTTCGCCACCGCCGCGCCGACAAACAGGTTGCAGCCGTAAGGCGGCGAGCACAAACCGATGGCCAGGTTGACGGACATGATGACGCCAAACTGGATCGGGTCAATGCCCAGGGACTGCACTGTGGGCAGCAGCAGCGGTGCCATGACGATAATGGCCGGCACCGTGTCGAGGAACAGACCGATGACCAGCAGAATCGCATTGATCAGCAGCAGAATGATGATCGGATTATTCGACACCGTGGTCAGGAAGTGCGAAATCATCTGCGGCACCTGTTCAAATGTCATAAAGGTGGAGAATACTGTGGAATATCCCAACAGGAACGAGGTGACGCCATTGAGCACAGAAGCCGCCAAAAAGGTCTGGAACAGTTCCCTTTTGCCCATTTCCTTATAAATGAACATGCTGGCAAATATAGAGTACACCACACTGACACAGGCGGCCTCAGTGGGCGTGAAAATACCGGAATAAATGCCGCCCAGAATGATCACCGGAGACAGCAGCGCCCAGAAGCCATCCTTAAAGGTGTTCCAGATCATATGCAGGCGTTCTTTCATCGCCCGGCGCATCAGAGCCTTTTGCTCCTCTTTTGTCAGCACCTTCTCTGCGTCCGCCTGGGCCTGAACGGATTTCTGCCGCAAATCCCAGCCGTGGCGCCTACACAGAAAAATGTTCATCAGGATAAACAGCACGCCGATCAGAATACCGGGCAGAATACCGGCACGAAACAGATCGGGCACCGACGTTTTCGTGGCCGCGCCGTAAAGCACAAAGGAAAGGCTCGGCGGGATGATCGGCCCCACAATGGCCGCAAAGCACACCACCGTGGTGGCATAAGGCACATCGTAGCCCTTTTTCTTCATTTCGGGGATCATCATGCTGCCGATGGCGGAGGCCGTGGCCATGCCGGAGCCGCACAGGGCGCCGAAGAACATGCACGCCAAGATCGTCACGCAGCCCAGGCTGCCTGCGACAAAACCGATCAGCGCCGAGGCAAAGTCCACGATGCGGCGGGCGATGCCGCCGGTGGACATGATGACGCCCGCCAGCATGAAGAACGGGATCGCCATCACCGTAAAGGAAAAGATGCCCGAATAGCAATACTGGGCGTTGACCACCATGTTCAGATCGGAACAGAGCCACATGGCCGCCATGGTGGCGCCGCCGATGGCAAAGCCCACGGGAACGCCGAAGAGCATAAAGGCCACCAGCAGTACCAGCACTACAATCACTGCCATTGTCATTGCCCTGCGCCCCCTTTCTCCGCTCCGTCCTGCCCGGCCGGAGCACCCTTAAACAAATACTTCAGCGACCGTCCAAAGCCCCATATGCTGCGCAGGATCATCAGCCCACAGCCGATAACCACCGCAAGATAGCCCCAGGAAACGCTGATTTTGATACCTGCATAATGCGTTCCCATCTGGGAAAACACCAGCGAGATTCCGTAGTAAAACGTAACGGCGCAAATAACGATCACGACGATTTCCGACAGGATGTTGACGGCCTGCGCCACCCGGAAGGGCAGGCGGTCCGTCAGCATCGTGATCTTGATATGCTCCCCCTTGCGCTCGCCCAGGCTGATACCCAGCCAGGTGATCCATACAAACAGGAACTTGCCCAGCTCTTCCGACCAGGACAGGGAATTGCTGAACACATAGCGCATGATGACCTGCAGAAAGATAACGGCCACCATCAGCGCAAACATCGCCACAATGACGATCTCTTCCGTGTGATTCAAAAGATAGAATAAACGGTTTTCCTTTCGCTCTTTCATAAAACCGCGCATGATACCCTCTGAAAAAGCACCATACCGTCCTCCCTTCTCTATCGCCTCCCGCGGCCGGGTGCGCAGCGCGCCCCGGTCGCGGGAGCGTTTCGTTTCTCTTTTACATGTTTGGCGCGTGCTCTGCCTGCGCCATGTCCGCTCAATGCTGGGGCACCGTAGCCAGCCAGGCGTCGATGACGTCGTCGCCCACTTTCTCACGCCACAGGTCATACACCGGCTGCACCGCTTCGGTGAAGGCAGCCACCTCTTCGTCAGTCAGTTCTTCCACTGTAGCGCCTTCGGCCTTGAAACGCTCAATATATTCGATCTCATTGGCGCGCTCTTCCTCGCGCTGCTGCTCGCACATCAGGCGGACGCCTTCCTTGACCAGTTCCTGATCCTCCTGCGACAGGCTGTTGAGCCACTCGAGTGAGCAGATCACCGGGAAAGGCGAACTGGCATGGTTGGTCAGTGTGATGTAAGGCGCGATCTCATGGAGGTTGAAGTCGTTGAACACGCCCAGAGAATGATCCAGGCCGTCAATCGCGCCGGTAGACAGAGAGGACACCACTTCGCCCCAGGCCATGGGGGAAGGGTTGCCGCCCATATCTTTCCACATTTCTACATTCAGCTCATTCTGCGCGATGCGGATTTTCTGGCCCTTCAGATCCGCAGCGTTGTGATAGGTTTTGTTGCGGCTGATTACCTGACGCATGCCGTTGTAATACATACCGAGGCAATAATAGCCGGCCGGTTCGATGGCCTCGTTGAACAGCTCCAATCCGCCGTTTTCAAAAGTGCCCTCTACCCAATCTTCATAGGTGGGATAAAGGTAGGGCAAATCCACGCAGCTGGCTTCGTCGCCGGCTACGGTAGCTACCACGGAAGCCAAATCAAACTCCATAGTCAGTGTGCCAAGCTTCACGCCAGCCACCATATCAGGGGAGTCGCCCAGGGAGCCGTCGGAATGGACCTCCACCACAAAACGGCCGGGTGCCTTTTCCTCCAGATACTCACCCAGCCAGACACTCCACTTGTGGGTAGAACGCTGGGAAGAGTCGGTGTGGCCAATGATGATCTTAATCGGCTCTCCTTCGGCGCCGTTGCTGGCCGGATCGTCATTCTCACTCCCGGGCCGCGCGCATCCGGAAAACAGGCTCAGGCCCAAGGCAGATGCCGTCAACAAGGCAAAAACGCTTCTTTTTTTCATGATTCTCTTCTCCTTTTCAAAAATATACCCCTCAGGGTTGCGCTCATTCACAGATCTTTAGGCGTGCGGATGTGCAGAATTTCTCTGGCTTCGGCAGGCGTGGCGATCGGACGGCCCAGCAGACGGGCCAGCGCCGCCACTTTTTCCACCATTTCGCCGTTGCTCTTCGCCAGAACGCCCTTTTCCAGATACAGATTGTCCTCAAAGCCCACGCGTACATGGCCGCCCAGGCAGATCGTCGCCGCGGCGATGGTCCAGGCGTTTTTGCCCAGGCCCGTGGCCGTCCAGGTGGATCCGGCGGGGACGCTTTCGGCCATAAACACCAGATCCCGCACCGTGGCGCTCATCTGCACGCCCAAAACGAAGTCAAAATGCAGCGGGTGCGCCAGCAGGCCTTTTCGGTCCGCTTTCAGAGCAATGTCGATCATCCCTTTGTCAAACACTTCCAGTTCCGGCTTGATGCCGCGCTCGGCCATGATTTTAGCAAAGTTCATGACGGTATTGTCCGTATTGACAAAGATCTCATCCCCGCCGAAGTTGCAGGTGCCGCAATCCAGCGTGGCAAATTCCGGCGTCGGTTCGATCTCTGTGGACTGCAGGCGCTCCAGATCGCTCATACCCACCGCGCCGCCGGTAGAGAGCTGGACAATTGCCTCTGGGCATAGGGCGCGGATCGCATCCACACACTCCTGGAAACGGCCTTTGTCCTGGGTGGGCGTACCGTCGTCCCAGCGCACATGCAGATGGATCACAGAAGCGCCCGCATCGTATGCGCTTTTCGCCTCCCGGGCAATCTCTTCCACTGTGTAGGGCACGGCAGGATTCTGCTCCTTGGTCACCTCAGCGCCGCAGATGGCTGCGCTGATGATCAGCTTTTCCATGGTTTTTTCCTCCTTTCCTTCTTAGTTTCCTCTGCAGTAGCGCGCTTCCAGATAGCTGCGCAGCTTTTCCTCCCGGCGGACGATATCAAAGGCAATCGCCGCATGGCCGGGGTAATAACCGTTGCCGATCAACATGGGGACATATTTTTTAATCCCTTCAGCGCCGAGGGATGCCTTTGCAAAATCGGTGCTCATACTGAAGAAATAAATCATGCCGGTGTCCTTCGTCACCAAAATAGAGGACAGCTCCGTGTTGGGTACATTCACAGTATTTACCGAAAAATCGGCCAGCCGGCCGCCGGTGGCTTTCCTATAGGCTTCATAGGCCTCCAGCGGCTTCTGCCCGTCGGCCTGCACCACAAGATCGGCTATGCCAAGGCTGCGCACCAACTCACATTGTGCAGCGGAATGCTCCATGCACACCACAAGCCCCGTGGGGGAAACCCGCTTTTTGGCCTCCGCCAAGCACAAAAGTCCTGCCTTGCCCGCACCTTCCACCACCACGGTATCTCCGGCTTTGGCATGGACGGCCACCTGTGCCGGCGCACCGGCAATATCCATCAGCGCCAGACTCAGCGGCGCGCCCAGATCTTCCGGAAGTTTCGTGTAAATGCCAGATTCAAACAAAATGGCGTCCGCTTTGCAGAAAACCTGTTCCGTATCTGTATCAATGCCTGTAATTTCATAGATTTTCAGCGGCGTCAGGGAGAGAGATACCAGCGTTGCAATGCGGTCCCCCACCTCAGCTTCGGTTTTGCCCTGCAGCGCCGCACCGATCTCTTTGACTGTTCCAATCAGGATCCCGCCGGATTTGGTGACCGGGTCCTGAAACTTGCCCCGTTCCTCCACAATCTTCCGGATCTCCGCCTTCATCTGTTCCGTATCGCCGCCGCATTCCCGCCGAATGCGGCCGAATGCTGTGGCTGTGGGCTGCAGAGCTTCCACGGCAATTAAAATTTCATTGTCGCAGACCACCGGGTCATTGTTCACCCGCTCCGCCGCCTGCGGCAGCAGGCCCGCCGGTGAAATCACGCGGTGGCTTCCATAAGGGTTCCCTTTCAAATAGATCACACTCCTTTTTGTGCAGATATGGAATATCCTTCTGCCAGAGATAAAGCAAATCCTATGCCAACTATACAGCATACCGGATTTTGTGTGATTGTGCTGTATTTTGAATTTTGTTTTTGACAGATCCCCCAAAGTTCCCCGTATCTTCTGCCCCACAAAAATTCATTTTTGAATAAAATTCGATTCAAAAATGAATCATTTATTCAATATTGAATTATTTCCTTTCCATAAAACGTCCGCAGCGGCGAAATACAGCCTGTTCCCCGCGTTTTTTCCACTGGCATCCGATTTGCTGAAAGGAACGGTGTATCTGCAGGGGCGGAACCCTGCCGCCGCTGCCCGCAGCGCAGCCTATTTTCAGAAAGGATGAATTCTTATGGAGAAAATCACATCGACCCTGCGCGTCCGCATGTCAGCCAAAGACGCCCACTATGGCGGCAACCTGGTGGACGGCGCGCACATGCTCCACCTGTTCGGCGACGTGGCCACCGAACTACTGATCAAAGCCGACGGCGACGAAGGCCTTTTCTGCGCCTATGACAACGTGGAGTTCCTCGCCCCCGTTTACGCCGGCGACTACATCGAAGCCTGCGGTGAAATTGTCTCTTTTGGCAACACGTCCCGCAAAATGGTGTTTGAAGCACGCAAAGTGATCGTTTCCCGTCCGGACATCAGCGCTTCCGCCGCTGATGTTCTGCTGGAACCCATCGTGGTCTGCCGCGCCAGCGGCACCTGCGTAACCCCCAAGGAGTGCAAGCGGAAATAATCCCCCATAACGGCGGCAGCGGCAGGGACACGACTGCAGCTGCCGCCGTATTCTATCCGGATCGCTGCAGCACACAAAACAGGTTGACATAACCTGAAATCATTTGTATGCTATAGATGGAAAAACGGCGCAAAGGACGCTGCCATGCGCCTTGCACAAAGGAGGCACGATCGGAATGAACCGATTTGAAGCAATGGGAATCGGCCGCTCGCTGGAACCTGTCAACTCCATTCTCCAGCCCGCCTGGAAAATCGATAACGATATGCGCCTGCGCCCGGGCGAGATCCTCATCGACGTGAAAATCATCAATATCAATCTGACCAGTTTCAACGAAATCGGAGAGGAAACCGAATTTGATGAGGTGCTGTTCCGCAGGCGTATTCTGGAGATCATCGAGCAGCGCGGCAAACTGCACAACCCCATCACCGGCACTGGCGGAATGCTGTACGGCCGCGTTTTGAAAATGGACCCGCAATACGAAAACCACTACGGCCTGCAGGTGGGAGATGAAGTCATCTCCCTGACCTCCCTGTCGGTCACGCCTATGCGGCTGGACCGCATCCTGTCGGTGGATTTTCAAAACGCCCATCTGGCTGTGGAGGGGCAGTGCATTCTGTTTTCCGACTCCCCTCTCATTAAAATGCCCTCGGACCTGCCGAGCAAAACCGTAATCTCCGCACTGGACGAGGCGGGCGCGCCTACCAAGGCCTACTCTCTCATTCAACCAGGCGATAAAGTGCTCGTCATCGGCGCCAGCGGAAAAAGCGGCGCGCTGGTGGCCTATGCCGCTCACAAAAAACTGCAGGGCAGCGGCTCTATTGTGGCCCTTGTGCTGCAGCCGTCCCACTGCGAGCGGCTGCGCGGCTGCTCTTTTTTTGACGACATCCTCGTCCTCGATGCCGCCAATATCCCCCAGGTCTGCGCCTGTGTGCTGCAGGATAAATACGCCGATTATTTTGATGTCGTCATCAACTGCGTGAATAAGCCCGGCACCGAACTCTCCGCCCTGAGCAGTGCCCGCCAGGGCGGCACGGTGTTTTTCGCCACACTGGGCAGCGATTACAAGCTGGCCGCTTTGACAGCTGAGAGCATGGGCAAAGAGCTGTCCATCGTTCCTTACACCGGCTTCATGCGCAACCACGCTGACTTCACGCTGGCCCTGCTGCGGGAATTTCCCGAAGCCCACAAATTTCTTTCGCCCTACAGTACCTATCCCTCCTTCGAGGACCGCGTCCGGGCCTACAATTCCACCCTCGCCCAAAAATGCGACGAGATCCGCTCCTCCGGTTATATTTTCAACAGCCCTCTTTCCCAGGCCACGCTGCGCCAAGCCCTGAAAGTGGCCCGCTACAATTCCACCGTTCTGATCTACGGCGAGTCGGGCACCGGCAAAGAGGTGCTGGCCACAATCATCCATCAGAACAGCGAACGCAAGAGCTTTCCCATGGTGAAGATCAACTGCGCCGCCATCCCGGAGGCCCTGCTGGAATCAGAGCTTTTCGGCTACGAAAAAGGTTCCTTCACCGGCGCCAGCACAAAAGGCAAAACCGGCCTGTGGGAAGCAGCTCAAAACGGCACGCTGTTTCTCGACGAAGTGGGCGAACTGCCCCTTGCTTTCCAGGCAAAGCTGCTGCGCGCCATTCAGGAAAAAGAGATCACCCGCGTGGGCGGCACCTCACCCGTCAAAGTCGATGTGCGCATCATCGCCGCCACCAACCGTAATCTCGAGGACATGGTGCACCAGCATTTGTTCCGCGAAGACCTGTACTACCGTCTCAATGTATTCCCCGTGCTGATCCACCCGCTGCGCAAGCGGCGGGAGGATATCATTCCGCTGACCAACTTCTTTATTCAAAAATACAATCAGGAATTCGGCCTGCACAAAAGTATCAGCCCTGCGGCGCTGAACCTGCTTTCCGTCCAGCCGCTGCGCGGCAATGTGCGCGAACTGCAGAACATCATTCAGCAAGCCATGATCAACACAACCTTTGACGAGATCAAATCCTCGGACATCCTCCACACCTTCACCTGCGTTTCGCGGCGCACGGATGCCGCGCCGCATGCCGGCGAAGCGCAGCAGCAACCCCGACGCCCCGCCTCCCTGAAACAGATGCTTGAGGAAAAAGAGCGGGAAATCCTGCTGGACTACTCTCGCTACTACCGTACCACCCAGCAGCTGGCCGACGCACTGCACACCAGCCAGCCCACCATCGTGCGCAAACTCCAGAAATATCGGATCCGCGGCGGCGAAGGATAAGCGGCCGCCCCCGTCGGGGCAGCCGCTTATCCTGGTTGCAAAAATTTCAATTTCAGCACATTAGCAGTTGATAGTGAAAAAGCTTTTGTGCTACAATCAAATCCATAAAAACAACGATCAGAGAAAAGTACCGCGCATCGGCGGCCTCAGAGAGCAGGGACATGGTGGAAGCCCTGCGCCGGTGAGTACGGGAAAGAACCCTCCGGGAGCTGCAGCCTGAACGGCCCGCCCGGGCTGAGTAGGGAAGCCGTCCGCCCAGCGTTAAAGGGGCAACGCTTGCAAAAAAAGAGCGCGAAAGGTGGCCTGCGCAATGGTGCGCTGGTAAACTAGGTGGCGCCGCAGATATGACAGCTATTCGTCCTAAGTTTGGATGAATGCTGTCTTTTTTGCGCCCTTTTTACCAAAAAGAGTTCAAAAAAACAGAAAATTGCCCCGCTGGGGCATCAGAGAAAGGGTGCTGTCGAATATGTGTTGTGTGATGAGATATGCAGGCCATGACCTGCCCAAAGAAGAATTTGCCGTCTGGCTGGCGCGGACCAAAAGCTGCGGGCCGGATGATACGCGGATCCTAGAGGGGCCTTTCGGCCTCCTGGGGTTCAACCGCCTGGCCATCATGGGGCTGACGGAGGAGGGCATGCAGCCCTTCACCCGCAGCGGAGACACCGTGGTGTGCAACGGCGAGCTGTACGGTTTCCGCACCGAAAAGAGGCGCTTGGAAGAAAAAGGCCATATTTTCCAGAGCGATGCCGATTACGAACCGCTGCTGCCCATGTACTACGAATACGGCTTGGATCTGTTCGGCTATAAATACACCGATTTTGCCCCCGACGCCGACGCGTTCCAGTGGGAATCCCAAAAGTGCGTCCGTGAGATTTACATGTACGACGTGCTCCGGGCCGACCGCTGTATTTCCGTCCATTCCCTGGAAGCCCGGGTGCCCTTTGGCGACCTAGATTTTGCGCGCTATGTACTCTCCATCGATCCGGAAAAGAAGCAGAACACCTGCGGCAAGGGCAAATATCTCCTGCGCAAGCCCTTCGAAGGCGGCTGGCCGCCCGATTCCATTTTGTGGCGTGAAAAGGCCGTTTTCTCCGATGCCTTGGGCCATTCCATGGTGGACTACCTGAAAGAATACGCCGAAACGGTATACACTGATGCCGAATTTGAAGAAAAACGCATGGCTTACACCCATGCCCGCCTCTTTACCAAAGAGAGCCTTTTGTACCGGGAGTTGTTTGAAACGTATTATCCCCATCAGAGCCATATGATCGGGGACTTCTGGATGCCCAACCGCGCATGGGAAAACTGCAGCGTAAACGATCCCAGCGCCCGCGTGCTGAAAAACTACGGCGCGAGCGGAATCTGAACATAGGAAAAGAAGCGGGTGGCCGGCGCTGCGCCGTCCACCCGCTTCTTCTCTTTTCGTTCCAGCCTGCCGCAGCAAGACTCTTTCTGCAAGGGTCGTCTCCCGTTTTTCACAATTCCCGCTTTCGATAAATTCCCACCGAAATAAGATAGGAGAACAGCAGCACAACCGCCGCGGCCACCGCGGCAAAGCCAACCACCGGGAGCATTCCGTTCCACTGCACATGTTCGATGCCGTCCAGCCAGCCTGTCACATCGAAAAAGCTCAGCACCGCAATGCCGACGGCAATGATCGCGCCGAGTACGCCGAAAAAGAGGATACGCGCCCGCTCAGCGCCAAAGCGGTACAGCAGCGGAAGCAAAATCGCATTGAGCAGTACACTGAAGCCCAGCGCACCGATGGCGCTGCTGAGGTACAGGCCCCAGTCCTCCATCTGGCCCAGCGCCGCCGTCACTCCCCCGAACAAACAGCACAGCACAGCAGAAAACGCCAGCGCCAGCAGCACGGTCAGATACCGCGCCAGCACGATCCGGCTGCGCCGCAGGGGCAGGGACAGGCCGTACAGCTCCCATTTCGCCATATTGTCATAGGAGAAACAACTGTAGGGCAGCATGCTGACCAGTACCGCCATAACCGTCGCCAAAATCGTACTGTCCCAAACGCCGACCACGGTCAGCAGCCCATAAATCACCACCACAAACAGATAGCTGGTTGCGCTTTTGCGCAGACACAAAAGATCCTTACACACCAGACCGATCATACTTCCGCCTCCCGCTCTTTTTCCGCCCGGTTGATAAACACCATAATATCATCCAGCCCAACGCCCTCCACAGCCAAATGCGGGTAGGCAGCAGCAAAGAGCGCCCGATTTTTCACCAGCGCTTCGCAGGAAAATCTCCCGCGGCGCACACCCACCAGGAGCGATGCGTCGACGGCGCTCAATTCTGCTTCGGAACACGCCAGGCGCCCATACTTTTCCAGCAGGCAGTCCTTTTCCTCGCACAGCAGCAGCTTCCCCTGATGGAGATAGGCAATATAGTCCGCCGCTTTTTCCAGATCCGAGGTGATGTGGCTGGAGATGAGGATGCTGTGCTGCTCGTCGCAGGCAAAATCCAGGAATTCATCCAGGATCTCGTCCCGCACCACCGGATCCAGCCCCGCGGTGGCTTCGTCCAACAGCAGGAGCTTCGGACGGTGTGCCAGTGCCGCCGCCAGGGACAGTTTCATCCGCATGCCCCGGGACAGTGCCTTGATGCTCTTTTGATCCGCCAGGCCAAATTTTTTGAGATACGCCTCAAACAGCGCCCCGTCCCAAGTCGGATACACGCCGCCAAGCACGCGGCCCACATCCCGCGGGCGCAGCCCTTCGTAGAAAAAACAGTCCTCCAGCACCACGCCGATGTCCGCTTTGGCCTGTTCCGCCTCCTGTCCCAGCAGGCGCACGGTGCCGCCGTCAGGTCGGGTCACGCCCAGCATGGTTTTCATCAGCGTAGTTTTTCCCGCGCCGTTTTCGCCGATCAGGCCCAGGATGGCGCCGCCGGGCAGCGTCAGATCGATCGGTCCCAGCGTGAAACCCGCATAGCGCTTTGTCAATTCGGAAAGTTCGATTGCATTGTGTTCCATAAGCACTCCTTATGCTCCGTCATTGTATAGTGTTTGCAGCATTTCTGCCATTTCCTCCAGCGATACCGCACCGGCGCGGGCTTCGTCCACCGCCTTTGCCATATGCTCCTCCACCCGGCACAGCACGGCCTCCCGCCGGGTCTCCTGGTCCTGATGGGCCACAAAACATCCCTTGCCCGGCACAGTGGTCACAAACCCGCTGCGCTCCAGCTCCTCATAAGCCCGTTTCGTGGTGATGACGGAAATGCGCAGATCCCTGGCCAGCAGGCGGATGGAGGGCAGCGCTTCGCCCTCGCTCACCTGGCCGGACAGAATCGCCCCCTTGATCTGGCGGACGATCTGTTCATAGATCGGCACGCCGGAAGCATTGCTGATAATAATGTCCATGGATGCACCTCGGTTATCACTGTGTATACACTGTATTTACAGTATATATTCGATATATACAGTTGTCAAGCCCCTTTTCTTTCCTTTTCTAAAAAGGCGGAGAACGGTTCCGCAAGAACCGTTCTCCGCCTCGAAGGAGCACAGCAATCATTCACAAACGCTCCGCGAGCCGATCCGCCTGACCGCGCATGGGACGATAGACTGTGAAATACATCGTCAGGATGCAGACCGTACCGCCGATCAGCTGAAACACCGCTTCGGCGGCAAAAAACGCCGACGGTGCCCATCCACAAGGGCAGATCGTGAATAATCAGGCGCCGAACCGCCTCCATATGCTCCATGGCTGCCTCCCCCTCTTGCTCGTTGGCCTCAGGCATACGCCCAGAGCCGTTATCAGAAATATTGTGGCACGAATGGAGCAGAAAAGCAAGACAAACGCGCAAATCGGTGGTATACTGACAGTGATAATTTGGGAAATCAGGTGATTTTTTATGGCTTATACCTTTGGTTTTATCGGCTGCGGCAATATGGGCGGCGCGCTGGCCGCCGCCGCGGCGAAAACGCTGCCGGGCTGCGACATCCTGTTATCGGATCACGACAGCGCCAGAGCCGAAGCTCTGGCGGACAAACTGGGCGCATGCAGCGGCGGCAACGAAACCGCCGCGGCCGAGAGTCGTTTTCTCTTTCTGGGTGTGAAACCCCAGATGATGGAAGATCTGCTCACCTCCATCGCACCGGTGCTGCGCACCCGCACTGATCCGTTCGTCCTCGTCACCATGGCGGCGGGCATGACCATCGCCCGGATCCAGGAGCTGGCCGGCGGGGCCTATCCCACCATCCGCATTATGCCCAACACTCCCGCCTCCGTGGGCGCAGGCATGATCCTGTACGCCGCCAGCGCCACGGTAAGTGCGGAGGACAAAACGGCGTTTCTGCAGAACATGGCCGCGGCAGGCGTGCTGGACGAACTGAGCGAAGGACTGATCGACGCAGGCTGCGCCATCTCCGGATGCGGTCCTGCCTTTGTGGATCTATTCCTGGAGGCCCTTGCCGACGGCGGTGTGGAATGCGGCCTTCCCCGGGACAAGGCGCTGCTATACGCCGCGCAGATGGTGCTGGGCAGCGCCAGGCTGGCGCTGGAGAGCGGCACGCATCCCGCTGTGCTGAAAGACCGGGTATGCAGTCCCGGCGGCAGTACTATTGTCGGCGTACACACTTTGGAAGGCGGCGCATTCCGCTCGACTGTGATGAATGCGGTGTCTGCCGCCTATGCCAAGACTGTAGACCTCGGCAAAAAGTAAACCGTTGCAAAAAAGCCTTGCGGCAGATGCCGCAGGGCTTTTTTACGAATTTACAAAAAGGTTTCCACTGCTGCCCGGCGGGCAAATCCCTCTTCCAGTTCGTGCTGATGATAAAGGTAACCCGAGTCGGTGTAAAACTTTGCATCTGTGGGACATTTCTTCACACAGGCACAGCATTTGATACAGATACCGTTCACCTGGGAAGCATCCGCCGGATCGATGCTGCCCATGGGGCACAATGCTGCGCATAAGCCGCAGCCGTTGCATTTGTCTGGATCAGTCACAGGTTTGACTTTCAAAATATTGATTGCCTTGCCCTGCCGGTCCCGGGGCGTATAATAAGGCCGCAGCGGCTCCTCGCCCCGCACGGCCACCGCCGCTTCCGGCAGCGCCGGGAGCGCGGCGATCTTCTCCGCCGCGGCACGTGCAAAAGCTTCCGCCTGCGCAAGATCCTGCCTATCCGGCCGCCCGGCGGCCAAAGTCCGGGAAAAGGCGTGCTCTCCCACAAAGGCCGCGCCGGCCACCGTGCGCAGCCCGTCCTGTTCCAAAATATTCCGCAGCTCAATCAATCCGTCATCGAAGTTGCGGTTGCCAAACAGCACCACAGGAATAGCAAGAGCACCGCTGCCGCTCAGCTTTCCCGTTAAATACTTCAGCAGTACATTGGGCACCCGGCCGGCATACACCGGCGTGCCCACCACCACCAGTTCGCCGGGGCCAAAGCGCTGCTCCGCTTCCCGTGCCGCCGGCCGGGTAAAGTCAAACCATTCCACCGGCACGGCCAAATGCCGTCCCAGCGCCTTCGCCAAGGTGCAGACGATTTTCTCCGTCGTCCCCGTGCCGCTGAAATACAGCGCCCGCACCACTGTGATTTCCATGCCCATCGCTCCCCTTCTCTTTTTCCTGATCATATCACATTTCCGCTTAAAAGGGAACGATCCGGCGGCGCCTCGGGCCGGCAAAATTTCCCTGGTCGTTTTTTGCATTTTTCATTGCTCCCCGCAGCTTGATTTGCTATAATAAAAAATACGTCACGTCGGACCGGCGGAGATCCCTTTCCGCCCTCAGGGGCGTTTTTTAATTTGAAAGAGATAGAGAGATGCCGCCATGACAACTTTGAAAAAACGGGAAATTGACCTGACTGAAGGACGCATTTCCACACAAATGATCCGCTTTTTTATCCCCATCTGGTGCGGTATCTTTTTCCAACAGATTTACATTACCGCCGACGCCGTCATTATCAGCAAAGTAGTGGGGGAATCCGCGCTGGCCGCAGTGGGCTGCACCAGCACCTTCATCAACCTGCTGATTGGCTTCTTTGCCGGCATCGGCAGCGGCGCCACAGTGGTGATCGCCCAGTATTTCGGCGCGCGGGAAAACGATATGGTTCGCCGGGCCACCCATACCGCACTGGTGCTGGCGGCAATCATCGGACTGGCCTTCATGATCCTCGGCCTGCTCATCACGCCCTGGCTGATGGGACTGCTGCAGACCCCGGAGGATATTTTCGATATGGCTGTGCGCTATTTGCAGATCTATTCTCTGGGCATGCTGCCCAGCGTGCTTTACAATATGGGATCTGGCATTCTGCGCGCTGTGGGAGACGCCCGCCGGCCGGTGTATATCCTCATTTGTACAGCAGTGGTCAATATCATCCTCGATTTGCTGTTCACTGTGGGGTTCCGGATGGGCATAGCCGGTGCAGCACTGGCCACGGTGCTCTCCCAGGCGCTGGCCATGACCCTGGTGCTGCTGTGCCTGTCACAGGAGCGGTCGCTGCCCGTGCAGCTCCACTGGCGCGAATTGAACCCGGACATGCGCCTTCTCTGGCGCATCACCCGCATCGGCCTGCCCACAGGGATCCAGTCCACCATGTTCGATTTGAGTAACCTGCTGATTCAGGCCAGCGTGAACTATTTCGGCACCAGCACCATCACGGCCTGGACGGCGTACAGCAACATCAATCTGGTGTTTTGGATGACTGTCAGCGCCATGGGCACCACCATCACCACGTTCATCGGACAAAACTTCGGCGCGGGCAAGCTGGACCGGCTGCATCAAGGCGTCCGGGTGGGCCTCGGCCTTTCGGCGCTGGGCTGCGTGATCATTACCGTTGTCACAGTCGTTCTGCGCTATCCCCTCACCCATCTGTTTGCCACCGATCCTAAAGTAGTGCAGATCTGCGTGCAGATGCTGCTGATGCTTACACCTACCTATATCACATATATGTGCATTGAGGTATTTTCCGGCGTAATCCGCGGCGTGGGCGAGGCGCTGATCCCGATGATCATTACGGGCCTTTCCATCTGCGTGTTCCGCGTAGTTTGGATCTTATGGGTCCTGCCGCTCCACAACACCTTGGGCATGATCTGCATCAGCTACCCCATTTCCTGGGTGATGGGCACGATCGCCTTTTTCATCTATTACAAGAAAGGAAAATGGCTCACCAAGCGTCTGTCCGCTGAAGCGCAGGAGCACGCTCCCTCGGCATCCCTTTGAGACAAAGCAGGCGGTATGGCTGAAACCATACCGCCTGCTTTGTTCTGCAAAAATCACTGTCCCGCTTCCGTCAGGGCGAAGCTGTTGGCCATGGCACCGAGATAGGCGCCAAACTGTTCCGATGCCTCTGTGGGACATTCGAGAATCAGACCGTAGCACCCCTTATCGCCCTGATTGACAAAGTAGGCCACCAGATCGGTAACGATCCCCTCGTCCATTTCGCTTCCGCGCAGAACAATCACATTGGACGCATGGGCCAGCGCACCGGTCTGCGTCTTTTCAAAGGTGTACTCATCCTCATCTTTCTGGAAAAGCTCCGCCACCGCGTCCGCTTTCTTCCCAGTGTAATAACGAACGGTGAATTCCACGGCGTCATTGGCCCGGGGACTCCATTGCGGCTCGTTGTCATCACGCTCCCATCCTTCTGGAACGGCGAGCGTATAGCCGCTTCCGGTGTAGACCGTGGCTGTGACGGTATCCACGGCGCCGTCCTCCTGCTGGATCTGCAATTCCGCGGTCTTCGGCTCCTGCTGTTCAGAACCGGACTGGGGACGGCTGAAAGGATTGGATACGGCGCCCTGCTGCGTTTGGCTGGACGGCTCCTGCGTGCTGCTTCCGCCACCCTGCTGTGTCCCGTCCGTACCGGGCTGGACCGGCATGGCACAGCCCGCGGCAGACACAACCAGCGCGGCCGCAGCGGCCAGGATCCATACGCGCTTCGATTTCATATCAAATGACCTCCTTGTCGGTCTCTTTTCCTCTCTTTCAGCGCAGGAAAGATAGACTGCAAGGTTATTATATCCAAAACTGTCTCAGATAGCAAGAGTGCTTTCAAAAGCGCCCGAAACGGCTGAAAGCCGTTTCGGGCGCTCCCTTTTCTCATCGGTCAGCAGTTTTACAGCAGTGTGGACAAATATCCACAGCCCAGAATCATCAAAAAGCAACAGGCCGACAGCGTGCCGCCGGCAGCAGAAATCATTTCCGCTACGCGGCGGGATGCACGTTTCCGGGTGGAAAAGCCGGCGCACATCACCAGAATACCGGATAAAAAGCCATAAAACAGCAGCATAATGGTCGTTTGCATGGATGTTCCTTCCTTTCTTTCGCCGCACCGCCGCGCTTCCGGATCAGGCGCTTTCCGCGGCAGACTCCGGCAGGAGGTCCTCTGCACCCGGCGCTTCATACACAGCCACTGTCGCCTTCCCGTCCTGATATCTGCTTTCATACAGCGCGTCGTGCTCCGCCCGGGTGCGCAGCACCACATACTCGTTCAGGATCCCCGAGTCTTTCAGTGCCTGGATCGTTGCGGTCATGTCTGCATACAGGTCGATATAGGCCGTGCCGGTATTCACAGACGAGCCGACACGATAGTCGATCTTGAGATTGTTGACGTATCGCTTTTCCCCATCCTGCGCATCCCGTTCCTCCGGGGTCCGCCGGTCGACCACCAGAACACGCTCCGTACGGCCCGCCGCGGCATCTTCGCGCAAAGCAGCAACGATGGCTTCTGCCTCAGAAGAGGTCAAAACGCGTTCCTGCTCCACATCGACAATACCTGCATTGAAATACGTAAAAGATCCGCCGGTCAGCGTGACGGTTTCGCCGTCCATTTCCTCACTGGCCAGGGGGCCCAACGCATTCCGGGTCCGGTACTCCTCATCGTCGACCAGAGCCTGGGCCAGCGCCGTCAGCGAGGACGCATCCTCCAAATCCGCTTCATGCACCGGCAGCATGGCATAGCTCCGCTGCAACACTGTGCCGTTCTTTAACCGATAGGAGAGGTTCACGTACATGTTCGTATTGCCGCTGCCGTCACTATAGTCTACGTCCTGCAGCTCTTTCCGCACCGTATGACGATGATCCACGATGCACTGGTGCAGCGCACGTACCTTTTCCACAGCTTCCTCGCCTTTCACAGTCGCGTCGGAATAACCATCGCCGCTAATGGTTACATAAACAGAATCGATCTGCGCGGTCTGCGGCACACGGCCGCCAAACCCGGTCACATCCAACTGGGCGCCCAGCGCCACAAGCAGAATCACCGCTGCACATATCGCGCTGCCGCGCAGGCTCTTTTTCACCACACGGAAAGACTTTTGCAGCAGCATCTGCGCCACCAGAAACCCTACAGCGCCCACCACGATCATACATACCAGGCGTATGGGCACGCCGCTCAGGTGGCTGTTCAGGAAGACCAGGCCATACAGCCCCTGCCCGATCGTCAGGGCCGCCGTTAGGGCCACACCATAGCGGAACAGCACTTTGGCCCAGCCCACGGAAACAATATCTCCTGCGCTCTCGCTCCGGCGGCAGCGATACGCCGCATACGCCAGAATAGCAAAGACAACGCCCGCAACCGCATAAACTATCAAAACCGGAACACCCACCAAAGATGCTGTGCTGAGCGAATAATCCACAGCGTCATAGTTCCATACAACGGATACCGAATCATATAGTTTTGCAATCGGTGTCAGCCATTCAATCAATTTTATGTCACCGGCCATGGAAAACCCATACAGAAATGGCTCGACAAATATAGAAAACGACCACCACAGCACAAAAGCCAGTACATTGAGCACACCATAAAATACCGGCAGCGCCAGCAGGTTTCCCGTAAACATGGCGCAGAACACGGCGAAGGAGTAGAAAAACAGCTCCATGGCGGTCACCCCCAGCAGCCACGCCAGCAGCATGCCCGGGCAAAACACGTTGCCAACCAGCGTCACGCATGCCGTGATCCCGAAAAGGATCAGGTTGGGCACCACAAAAAAGAGCAGCCCGCTGATATAGTTGGTGAGGAACAATCCGCTGCGCCGGATGGGCAGGGAATGCATCAGCGAAACGCTACGGGCCGAATAAAGGTAGGAAAACACAGCCATGGCCACTGCCACGCCGTACACACAGGCAACTACAGGACCTACATAGGTCAGGAAGGTACCCAGCATCTGTATGACACCATTGAGTTCCGGCGGCCAGTCGCCGGAGAGCTGCATGCCCAGCAACAGCGGCATCGCCACAAACCAAGCGGCAGAATACACGATCCACAGCGGGCTGAAGCGGATCACATTTTTGTGCAGCAGCGTCAGATTAAAGAACGATGTCTTTGACTGCATAGTCCACACCTCCCAATTCGTAAATAAAGATTTCTTCCAGGGACAGCGGCAACGCTTCCAGCAGCAGCGGCTGAAGCACGGACAGGCGCGTGGTGACTTCCTCTGCGCCGCCGCGGACAATCAGCGTCTGCACCCGGCCGGTGGCGCTGCGGTGGAGAATGTCCAGCCCCTCCGGCAGCGCCGTATCCTCGCCGGAAAGCACCATTTGAATTTTCACCGTGCCGCCCTGCAGCTTTTCCAGTGAGCGCTGGAGCAGCACTTTTCCGTGGTTCATAATGCCCACATGATCACACACATCCTCCAGTTCGCGCAGGTTGTGGGAAGAAACCAGAACCGTAGTGCCCCGCTCGGCCACATCGTTCAGAATCAAACTCCACACCTGACGGCGCATCACGGGATCCAGTCCGTCCACCGGTTCGTCCAGCACCAGATAGTCCGGCATGGTACACATGGCCAGCCAAAACGCCACCTGCTTCTGCATGCCCTTGCTCAAGCGGCGGATGGCCCGCTTTTCATCAATGGAAAACACTTCCTTGAATTTCTCATAGCGCTCTATATTGAACTTCGGATAAAAACCCCGATAAAAGCGCATCATATCCCGCACATCGGACTGGAGAAAGTAGTACCAATCATCGGGAATTGAAGCAATGCGCGCCTTGGCGTTCGGATGCTCAAAAACCGTTTCCCCATCCACCGTGATCTCGCCCGCATCCTGGCGGTAAATGCCGGTAATGTGGCGGATCAGGGTCGATTTCCCCGCGCCGTTGGGACCTACCAGACCATACACCGCCCCGGTGGGCACGGTAAGGGTAGCCCCGTCCAGCGCGGCAAAGCCGTCAAATTCCTTTCTCACATTCTGCACGTCAATCATGGCTGCTCTCCTTTCCTTCCTCCAGCAATTCCATCAGCTCCTGCTGCGACGTGCCCAGATAGCGCAGCTCCGCCGCCAGTTCCCGAAAGCGGCGCTTCAATTCCTCCTTGCGCCGCTCGTCTGTTCGGGCGTCTCCGCTGGCAAAGGAGCCTTTGCCGGGAACAGAATAGATATATCCCTCGTTTTCCAGTTCATTGTACGCCTTTTGAATCGTGTTTGGATTGATGGCCAGCTCCGTAGCCAAGGAGCGCACCGAAGGAAGCTTGTCGCCCTCTTTCAGCGCGCCGGTGACGATCAGGCGCTTCAGCCCGTTTTTGATCTGTTCATAGATCGGGCTGGCATCCCGATAGTTCAGACTGATCAATGCCGTCCACTCCTTTCCTACTCAGAGTGTATTTAGTGTATTATCTGTGTTAGTACGGTTACTATATCATTTGTTCTTCCGTTTGTCAACAGCGTTTTTGGGAGAAGCGCGCCGTTTTCCCGCAAGAATGCAAAAAACGCGGAAAACGATGTTTTCCGCGTTTTTTCATCCATTTTGCCGAAGGGCTCCGCCCCCTTCTTTTTCTGTTTACAGCAGCGTCACGCCGCACTTTGCGCAGATGCGCCGGGTCTCTTCGTCCCAGATGGAGGACTGCACCTCGCCGATGTGGGCGCTGCCCAACAGAAGCATGCACAGGCGGGATTGGCCGATGCCGCCCCCCATGGTGTCAGGCAACTCGCCGGAGAGCAGCGCCTTGTGGAACGGCAGCGCCCGGCGCGCATCGCACCCGGACAGGGAAAGCTGGCGGTCCAGGCTTTCAGCGTTGACACGGATGCCCATGGAGGACACCTCATAGGAGCGCTGCAGCGTGTGGTTCCAAAACAGGAGATCGCCGTTGAGGGACCAGTCATCGTAGTCCGGGGCACGACCGTCGTGAGGCTTTCCGGAACGGAGCGCACCGCCGATCTGCATCAAAAACGTGGTGGGGTGGTCCTTTACAAAGGCATCCTCCCGCTCTTTCGGCGTCAGTCCTGGATATTGATTCTCCAGCTCCTGGGTGGTGATAAACGTAATCTCCCGCTGCGTCGCGGGCAGGATATTCAGCGCCGGGAATAGAGAGCGCATGGTCTTTTCCGTGTCGCAGATGGTTCCCACAATGCGCTTTACGGTATCCTGAAGATGCTCCAACGTGCGCTCCTCCGGAGCAATGATCTTTTCCCAGTCCCACTGATCCACATAAATAGAGTGGAGATTGTCGAGATCTTCGTCCCGCCGGATGGCGTTCATATCGGTGACAATGCCGCTGTCCACGCCAAAGCCATAGCGGTGCAGCGCCGCGCGCTTCCACTTGGCCAGGGAATGCACCACTTGAGCACGGGTGCCGGTGGCCCGGATGTCAAATTCCACCGGACGCTCCACGCCGTTCAAATCGTCGTTGAGTCCCGTGGCGGCATCCAGCAGCAGCGGCGCCGAAACGCGGCGCAGGCGCAGCGCACCGCTGAGCGTATCTTCAAACACACGTTTGGTCATGGCAATCGCTACCTGGGTGTCGTAAAGCCCCAGCAGCGGCCGGTATCCTTCCGGAATGGTGCAGTTATTCATTTCGATTTTCCCTCTTTCTGTTCAACGCTTCCTTGGCTCTTCTTGATTTCCTTTGCCCTCAAAAAAGCCGGACGGTTTTTCTCTTCCTGCACCGGCGGATGGTACGTATCCTCATAGCATTCGATCAGTTCTTCATGACCGCGTTTTCCCAGCGCCCAGTAAATGGCTTTTTTGATGAGATCATAAAACACCACAAACACCGGCACGCCGATGAGCAGCCCCACAAAACCAAACAGGCCGCCGAACAGGAGCGTCGAAAACAACACCCAGAAACTGCTCAGCCCCACTTTGCCGCTGAGGATTTTCGGGCAGATAATATTGCCATCCACCTGCTGCAAAATCACCATAAAAATAATAAACCAGACACATTTCACCGGATCGTCCATAAAAATCAGCAACGCCGAAGGAATTGCACCGATATAAGGTCCGAAATACGGGATGATATTGGTAATGCCGTTGACCACCGCAATCAGCGCCGCGTCGGGCAGCCCCATGATGAGACACGCCACGTACACAATCACGCCCACGATCACCGAGTCCAGAATCCGGCCGCTGATATAGTCTGTGAAGGTACGGTCGATAAAGCGCAGCTCTTTCACCACAGCGGCGTACGCCTTGTCGGAAAAGAGACAGCGCAGCACCATTTTCAGCTGTGCGCGCCATTTGCTGCGGCTGGCCAGAAGATAAATCGCCACAATCAGCCCAATAAACAGGTTCACCAGTTCCGTCAGAATCGTAACAGCCCCAGCCGATACGCCGTTCAAAATTTCCTGCAGATTCGGAAGCAACTCCTTGCCAAAGAAATCAGAAGCCCAAGTATTCAGCGAATCGCTCAAATTATGAATATAGTTGAGCGCCACCTCATTATCCGCAAAAATACCTTCCAGCCAAGCAGTCAACTCCTCGATCTGCCCGGGCAGCATCATCGTCAAATCCACAATACTGTTAAATACGCTCTGGAGCGTCAGCGTCAGCAACAGGAACACCGCCGAAAGCACCAGTACCAGAGAAACCATCACCGAAAGCCCGTTTGCAATACCTGCTGCCCGCTGGCTGCTCGCCACCCGGGGACGCAGCCGGCGCTCAAAATTGCGCGCAAAATACTTGCACATAGGCCGCAGAAGATAGGCAAATGCCGCGCCATAGAAAAACGGGGCGAGAATGCTCATAACCGTCGCCACACCGCTGCGCACCGCCTGAAAGCGGAACACCAGGAAGAAAAAGAGAATGCACACAACAAACAGCGCAAATACCGCAGCTGCGATAGGGAAGTATTTGCGTCCCTGTGTTTCGCGAAATTCTTTAAAGTTCATACAGGTCCTTTCCTACAGCCGCACAGCGCGGCAACTTAAAGTTGATATAAATTTGATTATATCGTTCTGCTTTGTCTTTGTCAATTTTTTCCCAGACTGCCAAAAAACATGCCCGGCGCAGTGCGCCGGGCATGCGGTCCGCTTCTCTCACGTCCGCTCCGGCAGGAGGAACAGGCTGTTCACGCGGTTTTGTTTATCCAGCAGATTATTATACTGCACCTTACGGTAATTTTCCACCAGCTCAACATAGGGCGAACTTTCATCATCGATGCGATACCAGTTGCCTTCGGTATCCATATACCCCAGCGTGGTGATCACAGGCAGGGTTTTGTGCAGTTCGGCCAGATACTGCTGATAGGCTGTCATGGGCAATTCCGCCGTTTCCAGCAGGAGTGTGGACAGATAGTTCAAACTGATATCCTCCACGGTCTTCTCCTCTATGTCGTAATTGGCCCAGATCAGGAAAGGCGTGACATACATCTTCTGCTCTTCCTCCAACGTCAGTTCGCTGGTGGGCTTGCCGAACAGTTCTTCATAAAACGCCGACTCCACCGACGGCTGGTGATCGCCGAAGACGCAGATGATCGTAGGCTCGTCCACCTGGCTGTAATATTCGATCAGTTCCTGCAGAGCCGTATCCGACTTTTTGATCAGGGAAAGATACTGGTCCACCTTGGGATACTTACCCTCCATGGCGCCGGTCAGGTAAATCTCCTGATCAAAATTGCTGTAAGTATACTGATAGCCCGAATGGTTTTGCATAGTCACATTAAACATAAAAAACGGCTTTTCCGGCGTATTGCTCCGTTCCTGCTCATACATGCTGATCAGGCTGTGGTAATCAAATTCATCGCTGACATAGCGGCGCAGGAAAACGTTTTCATCCGGAAATTTTTCCCGAACCGCCTTGTAATATTTGCTGAAGTTTTTGTCGGCCTGATACTCCGCCACCAGATCCTCGCCCAGCAAGGTACTGATATCCGCATACCGGTCAAAGCCCAGATAAGGGTAAACCACATCGCGGCTCCAGTTATTTCCATAATAGGGATGAAATGCCGTCTTATCATAGCCCAGCGCGCCCAGCGACGAAACCAGCGAAGGCTGGGGCCCTTTGACATAGGATTCGTAGGCGCAGGCGCCCACCGGCAGGAAAGCAATGGAGTCGCCGGTCAAAAATTCAAATTCCGAGTTGGCCGTGCCCGCGCCGTACACCGGCACATGGACATAACCTTTCACAGTGTTCTCCGTCAGCGAGCGCCAATAAGGCATGTAATCCTCGTTCGTTTCAAACTCGCCCACCACGCTCAAATCGGAAAAAGTCTCATTCATAATGCAGATGATGTTGGGCATCTGTTCGATTTCCTCGCCCACCTGCACTTCGCCTATGGCATCCACCGCGGGCAGCATCTCTTCGACAATGCTGCTGGCCTCTTCGGCACTGTAGTCCTTCGGCTCCTGCACAGAGAGATATTTCGTATTAATCCAGAAATGGAACAGTGAACCGTGATTGGTATAGCCCCGCGTCTGATTGAAAAAGTCCGGCTTCATGCCGTGGTCGGCAAACCAGTCCGTATTGTACAAAAGGCCGCAGAAAACCAGCGCTGCCGCTGCGCCGCCGATGCGCACACTGCGAACCAGGATCTTCGCCGGGTTCTCCATGCGCATTTTGTGTGCCACCACCAGCAGCAGCACAAACAGCGCCGTGGCCAGCACCACTTGGTTGTCCGGCTTGATGGCGTAACCGCCGGCAACACTCATGCCCGTTTTGGCGCTGGCAATGTCCGAAGGTACAAAAACGGTGCCGCGAAATTCCAATACAAAATGGTTCACCATGCCAAATATGTAGCACAGAATATTCGCCAAGGTAACCGGGGTATGGATATTTCCGGTGATGGCAAAAAACACCAGATAGATCACCAGCATGAACACATAATTTTCCGCAAAGACTGCCGGCGTCCAGTTGTAAATGAATGTGCCGTGCAGAAATTCCATCATGGTGAGCGTCGCCACGGGCAGCAGCAAAAAAAGCACAATCATGGCCCTGCGCTGCCGGGCAGGGCCATGATCCCCGGTCCACTGGACCGAAATCAGCTCCGCCGCGCCGGCGCCCAAGGCGCACAGGGCACTCCACAGCAGCTGCCATTTTCCAAGCACCACCTCGGGTTTGAAAAATTCTGCCAGCTCCACGGCGATAAATACGGCCAGCGCACCTGTGATGATCGCCGCTGCAATCTTGGAACGCCCTGTAATCTGAAATTCAATGCCCGTCTTTTTCCACATGGACATCTTTGCATACTCCTTCGTGTTTCCCCCGCCGGATCGTTTCGCGTGCGGAAATGTAGATTGCTTGAAAGCATACCACACACCGCGCGAAAAACAAAGCGGTAAATCCTTTAAGATTCCCTTAATTCTGACAAACCTCGACAAAAACGGCTCACTAAGCCTTTAGTATAACATGTTTACAGAAAAGCGCTATGTTCATAACGTCAAATTTACATAATATTTACATCTTTTTTGATACAAAACGACAGATTGTCCCAGTAGCGCAAAGGCTCCTGTGTCACTGTATGCGTTGCCTCGCGCCGGTATGCCTCCTGCTTCCAATGGCCCCCCTTGCATGAGCGCCGCGTCTGCGCTATAATGCAGAAAAGCGCGAAACGCGGCGCACAGCGCCGCAAACGCGGAAAAATGGGAAAGAAAAGGAGATCGAACACCATGACCTATACTTATACCCCTCACGGCGTCTGCTCCCGGCAGATGACGGTGGAAATCGAAAACGGCGCCATTAAGCATGTGGATATTCTGGGCGGCTGTAACGGCAACCTGAAAGGCATCGCCAGCCTGGTGCAGGGCATGCGGGTGGAAGATGCCATTGAACGCATGAAAGGGATTCGCTGCGGCATGCGTCCCACTTCCTGCCCTGACCAGCTCGCCACCGCGCTGCAGGAAGCGCTGGAGCAAGCTGTTTGAGAATCGCTCGTTCCGCTCCAAAAGGGCGCCGGCTGCGCTGCAGCCGGCGCCCTTTTGGAGCGCTTTTCACCTTTTCGCCCCCGGCGCATAAGATGGGATGGAAGCGGGATGCAGTAATCCCAATCCCGCTCAAGAGCAGAAAGCGAGGACTTTTATGGCTTATACGGACCGTGAACTCCTAGCGCGCCTGGTGCAGTGCGAGGCGGGCGGCGAGGGCGAAAACGGCATGAGAGCCGTGGCGAGCGTGGTCATGAACCGTGTCAACGCCGTCGGTGGAGAATATGCGCGGATCGGCAGAGGGAACCTGCGCAACATCATTTTCCAGCCGGGCCAGTTTGTATGCGCTTCGGAAACGGAGGGCGGGGCTTACAATCCCCAGAACATTTACAATATGAACCCCACTTCCGAACACTACGCTATCGCGGACTGGGCCTTGGCCGGCAACCGTCTGCCCGACCTGGGGCAGGCTCTTTGGTTTTACAATCCTTTCAGCCCCACCTGCCGTGGCCAGTTTCCCTCGAATGTCGGGTACTTACAGATACGCATCGGCGACCACTGCTTTTACAACCCCACCGACGCGTACTATCAAACTTAATGATTGGAGCTGATCGACAGCATGAACGGAACACAGAACGACAGGTATCTTATGCAGGATCCCTATGTGCAGGGCGCGAATGATCCCTTGGCCGCAACGCCGGGTACGATGACAACCGCCAACACGACTCAGGACAATATGATGACCACCCCTGCCGCCCAAGGCAGTATGAACGCCGCAGCGACTGCTCAGAACGGCATTGCTATGCAGAGCGGTGCGGCCGCAAACACCGGTACTTCCACCCAGGGTCCCTCCGGCGCCAACCATCTCAATATGCGCCACGGGCTGAGCAGCGACGTGATTGGCAGCCCGATCTCCGTGGAAGAGGCTTTTCAGGGTTCCATGCGCGGCTTGCTCAGCCGGGAGATCGGCGCCTACATCGCCGCCACCTTCCTGATGGGCAACGGTGAACTGGTGCGCTGGGAAGGGCGCCTGTACGAAGTGGGCAACAACTACATCGTCATTTATCAGCAGGAGGTCGGCCGCTATGTGCTGGGCGATATCAACAGCCTGCGCTTTGTGGAATTCAGCGAATCGGGCAACCGCTTTGCTCTGATGAGCCGCCCCTGCACCAACAACCCCACTGCCTGGTAAACAGGCGGCCGCCGCAGACAAGGCACAGTCTGCGGCGGCCTTCTGTTTTTATGGCCGCTCTGCGCCATCCGCCGGGTGCCGGCTCCGCTGCCACTGCCGCAGCGCTGGGCTCAGATTGACCAGGGAGACCAGCAGGATCGCGGCGTTATTCCCTGACCGGGTTTTCCGGACGCAGCCCACCCCTTCCCATTGCCCCACCCTGCTCCGAAAGGCTCGGGCAACTTGCGCGCAAAATAAAAAGGGCCGCGCCCACAGGCGCAGCCTTCAAACATGCCCTTTCCGGAGACATGGAATTTTTGGTCCCTCCGCCATAAGCACTGCACAGCCATTCGGCCGCGGCGGAGGGTGTTGTTTCATAAAAAGAGAGATAGGAGAAAAAAGTGATGTTCTTGTTCTTTTGGTCTTTCTCAAGTGCATCTATAACATACCACAGCGCTGCCAGGTAATGGTGACCAATTTGTATTTCTTTTTTGAATAAATTGTGAATGCTTCTTTTCGCCAAAAAACGCCGGCGCGCCTCCCTGGCGATGGAGACGCGCCGGCAGATCCGACAAAGCTGTTCTTTTCAGGCCGTCGTGCCGGCCAGCGCCGTCACCAGCCGCCTGGAGCCGATCAGCCGCAGTACGATTATCTGAATCGGCAGCATCAGCAACACCTGCGGCACACGAGTGATCATCAGCTCCAAAAAGGGCGTGGAATACAGCAGGGAAAGGAACCATGTGTCCAGCAACAGGCTGACGCCCAGCTGGAACGTTACGACCGCCGCAATGATCGCGCCCAGCTGATCACTGCGCCCTTTGAGGAAAAAGCCGAACAGAAAGCCGTTCAGGCAGGCGCTCAGCGTCAGCGGCGGATACCAGCCGTACGGACCGAGAAAGCAGTTGATTAGATCGCCCAATCCCGCGCATGCCGTGCCCCATTTGGCGCCGTAGAGCATGCCGCACAGGGCAATGGGTACGAAGGAAAACCCGATTTTGAAATACTGTGTATGGATGCCGAGATAATTCATCAGCAGCACGTCCATGGCGGCCAGAACCGCCACGCGGAGCAGGATCTGCAGATGCAGGGATGATGCTTTTTTGGATTGCATGTTCGTTACCTCCTTCTTTGCATAACGTTGTCAAAAAGGAGGTGCCGGAGCATGTATCCCACGTCTGGCTTTTTCCCCTTTCTAACAGCGGAATGCGGAACAGACACCGCTGGGCCTCCGGCCCACTCGTCCGGTCGGCAACTTCCCGTCCGACCAGCACTTAACGCGTCTGTTCCTACTCTGTTAGTGTTTGTATGAACTTGTTAACCCTGCTCCGCCTGCGCAGGCAGGCCGAGCACGGCCGACCGGATCTCCCCGGTCATATAAAGCGAGCCGACGGAGCAGACGACATCGTCCCTTCCCGCGCTCCGGAGGGCTTTCGCCACAGCCTCCGCCACGCTTTGGCACACATCGGTCGGTTTACCATAAACAGAAAGTTCCCGCGCCAGTGCCGCCGCGCTGAGTGCGCGGGGGCTGTCGGGCGTCACGGTATAAAACCGCCCGCCCAGAGGCGCCAGAACCGCGAGCATGGATGCATAATCCTTGTCCGCGAGCACTCCCATGATGAAATAAATGTTTTTGCCGGGAAAATATTCCTTCAGTGCCACCGCCACTGCTTCGGCACACTGGCGGTTGTGACCGCCGTCGGCCAGGAATATCGGCCCGTCGGCGCGCAGCACTTCGAACCGACCGGGCCATCGGGCCTCGGAAAGGCCTTGGCGCACCGCTTCGTCAGAAATCTTCCATCCCCGTCCGCGCAGAACGGAAACGGTTTCCAGCACCACCGCCGCATTTTTCAGCTGGTGCGCACCCAACAGGCACAAGCGTAAATCCTCCCAGTGCCGATAGGAGAAGCGCTGCCCCTCAATGGAATTTTCCAAAAGCCGCAGCTGGGAAAAATCCGCCTCATGCAGCCCGGCGTTCCGTTCCCGACATGCGGCACGCACCACTTGAGCTACGCTGTCTTTTTCCGGTTGGTACAGCACTGCTTCGCAGCCCGGCTTGATAATACCCGCTTTTTCAAAGGCAATCTGCTCCACGGTACCGCCCAGCTCTTTCACATGATCCAATCCGATGTTGCAGATCACTGCGGCTTCAGGAGGACCAATGACATTGGTGGAATCCAACCGGCCGCCCATGCCTACCTCCAACACCACAATGTCGCAGCGCTGTTGACGGAAATACAAAAACGCAATCGCAGTCATCAACTCAAACTCTGTGGGCCGGTCCTCCATGGCCTCCGCCGCAAGGCGCACCTGCTCCGTGATCTTCCCAAGCTCCTCGCCGGAAATCATCGCTCCATTGACGCTCATACGCTCGTTGAACACCTGCAAAAAAGGAGAAATATACAGCCCCGTACGATATCCGGCGCTTTGAAGCACGGCGGCCAACATAGCAGCAGTGCTCCCCTTGCCGTTGGTACCGGCAATGTGGACAAAACGCAGCTCCTTCTCGGGGCTGCCCAGCCTTTCCAGCAGCTCCTGTGTCCGCTCCAGGCCCAGCCGGACCCCCTGCCAGGGAATATGTTCAATATAAGCAATGGCTTCCTCGCCGGTCATGAAACGACTTCCTTCCGCAAAAAACGATACCGCTATTGTATGCCATCGGCACAGGATATGCAAGAGGGATGTTGCACGAAAAACAAAGATGTGGATAAACTTTTTTCGAATTCTGTGTAGGATGCGGCTTGTATTTTTTTCGGTTTCTGGCTATAATGCTGATATTGTCAAAGGGGTTCCATTTTTGTGCTATTTTTTGCTACCAGAAGAAAGACAGGTATATGATATGAATGAGCTGACCAATAACGAAGGCAAAAACGAGATCATCGAGGTCGACGGCGTTCCGTACCGCCGCCATCCTATCCGCACCCATGTGGTGACCGATCAGGACAAGATCAACGAGGTCTGCGCTACGTACGCTGCTCCTTCCATGGTGGAAGGCGACGTGCTGTTCATCTCCGAAAAATGCGTGGCCTGCACGCAAAAACGCGCCATTTACATGAAGGATATCCATCCCCGCCGCCTGGCTGTGCTGCTGAGCCGCTTTGTCACCAAAACCCCCCACGGCATCGGCTTGGGTATTCCGGAAACCATGGAAATGGCCCTGCGGGAGTGTGGTACAATCCGCATTCTGTTCGCCGCCTTTATCGGCGCCATCGGTAAGCTCTTTCACAAACACGGCTGGTTTTACATCATCGCCGGTCCCAAGGCTTCTTCCATCGACGGTCCCTGTCCCAACACCATTCCGCCCTACAACGAATGCGTTGTCCTCGGCCCCCTGAACCCGGACGAGACGGCCGCTGATATCGCCAAACACATTGGCCATCCTGTCATTATTGTAGATATTAATGATCTGGGCGGAAATATTTTAGGCGTTTCGGATCTTTCCATGGATCGCGATCTCTATGCCCGCATCCTGAAGGACAACCCTCTGGGCCAATCCCGGGAATCCACACCTATGGGCATTATCCGGAAAGCATAACGGCGAAAGCGGCGTTTTTTCATATGCCGCAGTGGTTGAATAGGAAAGACGTGTCCTCTTTTCAGAGGACACGTCTTTTTTCGCGCCGCCGTCAGGCAGAATTCGGGCGGCGCATGCCCTGGCGGGGTGGACGGCAGAATTCCACCCGCCGCATTCCCTCAGGCGTGCTGTTTCTGCAGCACCAGACGGTCGGCAATCATGGCGATAAATTCGCTGTTGGTGGGTTTTCCCTTAGTGTTGGAAACCGTATAGCCGAAGAACTTCTGCAGCGTTTCCAGGTCGCCGCGATCCCAGGCCACTTCGATGGCGTGGCGAATGGCGCGCTCCACACGCGAAGGCGTGGTGTTGTAACGGCGGGCCACCTCGGGATACAGCACCTTGGTCACCGCATTGATGACTTCCATATCCTCCACGGCGATCAGGATCGCCTCGCGCAGATACTGGTATCCTTTGATATGAGCCGGCACGCCGATTTCATGAATGATCGAGGTGATCTGGCTGCTCAGTTCCGCACCTTCATCGACCGCGCCCCGCCCAGCCGCACTGCCCGTCGGCATCACCGCCTGACGCATTCGCTCCAGCAAAGATTCTGTCCGGCAGGGCTTCGTCATATAGTAATAAACGCCGTGTTCCATGGCTGCGGCAATAATCCGTTCGCTCATAAATTGCGAAAGCACGATCACCTCCGGCCGCTTTTCCTTCATGGCGGAAAGCTGGTCCAACAGCCCAAGGCCGTCCAACCCCGGCAGAATCATATCCATCACTACAAGATCCGGCTGCTTTTCCGCCATCAGGCGGGCCGCTTCCGCGCCGTCGCCTACAGAAGCGACAACTTCAAATTCCTCTGTTCCTGCCAAGGCCGCCATCAGCAGACTCCGGAACTCTTCACTGGCATCCACCAGCAGTACTGTCCATTTCGATTCCATTTGTATACCAAACCCTCTACAAAGAATTTTTGGCTGGTCCGCAGCCCGTCACATTGGCGCTCAGCTGCTGCGCCGCATTGCGAAGCTTCGTTCTTGCTGTGCTAATAAGGTAGCATAATTGGACAGCATTTTCAAGGAGTATTTGGGAATTTTTGGGAATTTGTGCAGTTTTTCGTTCGACGGCCTTCGTATGGGTTTTCAGTAAATCTGTCGCTTTGGAGGTATTTCGGTCAAATCTTAAGGTTCTGCCTCGAGCATGTGCTCCATCAAGATGGCGTACCCCTTTGTCGGATCGCTCACAAGAACATGTGTCACTGCACCCACCAGCTTGCCGTTTTGTAAAATGGGGCTGCCAGACATCCCCTGCACAATTCCTCCAGTGGCGGACAATAGTCTTTTATCTGTGACACGTATCAACATGTCGCGTCCGCCGTCTTTATTCTCCATAATTTTGGTAATTTTGATGAAAAACTCTTCCACCTCGTCACCACGGATGTTGGAAAGGATCACTGCGTTTCCACATTTTACTTCCTCCCGGCGCGCCACTTCCAGCGCTTCTCCGGAAACCATAAAGGTATCCCTCAGCGTACCGAAAATACCGGACGAAGAGTTACAGGTTAACTCTCCCAGCTCCTGAGCAGGTTTAAAATCGCCCGTCAGTTCACCGGGCGTGCCGCTGTGTCCCTTCTTCACCGAGGCTACATCGGCATACATCAGCGCACCGGAGGAAATGGGCATCAACTGAGCCGTGTCCACGTCCGTGATGCCGTGGCCCAGCGCGCCGAATGCACCTGTCTGCGGGTCATAATAGGTCATTGTTCCAATGCCAGCCATGCTGTCCCGCACCCAAGCTCCCAGCCTGTACACACCGTCAGCGCCGCTTTCCGGCGTCGCTTCCAGCGACAGCGTTTTAGCCCCGCGCTTCACCGTTAGCGAAACGCTCTGCGCACCGTTTTTCTGCAGCGCGGTCTGCAGCTGCTCTGTGCTCTTCAAATCCTCGTCATTGAGTTCCAGCAGGACATCCCCCGTACGGATTCCACATTGCCGCGCGGGGGAGGCAGCGCCATCCTCCGTCACGCTTTCCGACAGATTCACCACCAGCAGCCCGTCGGAGAACAGCTTGACGCCCACGGCGCGTCCCAGCGGCACCAACGCCCGGGGCTGGCCCGATGCGCTTTCGGCGCTGGATACGGCTGCATAAGCCGGGGCCGCCGTGCAAAAAGTGAAAACAAGCGCTCCCAGAACAGCGGCGGCCCGACGCCGGAAGCCCGGCGCCCTGCGGCGAATCGATTGCAAAGAAAAAGGTTCATCCATTCGATCACCCCTTGTCAAAATTTGCGGCAAAGCTCTGCGGCGTTGTTACGTTGCCCACCGCAGCAGCAAAAAACAAGGAGTAAAATCAGGCGATTTTGGATGGCGCGATCTGGAAAATCACCGCGCCGCAGCCGGATCGGAAAGGTGCGGAGCAAATTTTTCTGCTTTCCTCTAAAAACTGTCATTGCTCCAACGGCCGTTTTCCAAAATTTTCCTTCAAAGGGCGATGGGAAACCAACGCCCTTTGATGTAAATGAAAAACGCGGCAGGAGAGAAACTCCTGCCGCGTTTAGCTTGTCCCATTTCACTGGCGCTTATTGAAAATATTAAAAATTGCGTCGAACGGATCATCCTCTGCGTCGCTGGAAGAAACGCTGGCCGGTTCCGGCTGCTGCGGCGCATCCGCTGTCTCCTCCTCCGCCTTCTGGGCGGCAGTGGTCTGCTCCACTTTTTTCTCCGCCTCAGTGAAGGGCTTTTCCGTCATAGTGCTCTTGCCAGTGCTTTCATCAAATCCTGTGGCAATCACAGTCACGCGGATCTCATCTTCCATAGCTTCGTCGAAGGTGGCGCCGAAGATGATATTGGCATCCGGATGGGCCGCCTGCTGCACCAGCGTGGCCGCCTGCTCCACCTCGTCGAGTCCGATGTCCATAGAGCCGGTCACATTAACCAGAACGCCCTTAGCCCCATTGATGGAGGTTTCGAGCAGGGGGCTGGAAATAGCCATTTTTGCAGCTTCCTCAGCCTTATTTTTACCCTCGGCCCGGCCCACGCCCATGTGGGCAAAGCCCGCATCCTTCATCACAGAGGTCACGTCGGCAAAGTCCAGGTTGATGAAGCCGGTATCGTTAATCAGATCGGAGATGGACTGCACCGCCTGGCGCAGCACATCGTCGGCAATGGCAAAGGCGTTGGCAAAGGTGATCTTCTGATCGGTGGCGTGCTTGAGACGCTCATTGGGGATAATCACCAGGGAATCCACCTTGTCCTTGAGGTCCTCAATCCCCTGCTCGGCCTGGATCATACGGCGGCGGCCCTCAAAGCCAAAGGGTTTGGTGACCACGCCAATGGTGAGAACGCCCGCCTCGCGGGCCACATCTGCCACCACAGGCGCTGCGCCAGTGCCGGTGCCGCCGCCCATGCCGGCGGTGATAAACACCATATCCGTCTCTTCCAGCGCTTTTGCGATCTGGGCGCGGTTCTCCTCCGCGCTTTTGCGACCGATCTCCGGGTTGGAGCCTGCCCCCTGGCCATGGGTCAGCTTTTCGCCGATCTGGATTTTATACGTGGCGCCGGAACGGGACAGGACCTGCTTGTCCGTATTGACCGCGACAAACTCCACACCCTTTGCTCCAGTCTGCACCATGCGGTTGACCACGTTGTTGCCGCCGCCTCCGACGCCGATGACCTTAATATTGACTACGTTCTCAGGACCGACATCCAAACCAAATGCCATGATGGTTCCTCCTTAAATTTATGCAAACTACAAGACGTTGCGTTTTACAGCGGGTCAAGATGGTCGCTTTGCCCCATTTCTTGTGTTTTGTCAGTATTTTTACTTATTGTATTACGGTTTCCAGACAAGGTCAAGAGTTCTCGCCGGATTTCTCCAAAGTTTTGGAACAATCGCGTGCCGAACACCACCACGGCCGCCAAATAAAGCGAAATACCGATGCGCTCGCCCATATAGGTGAGGAATACCGCGATCAGCCCGTTGCCCAACGCGCCGGAGACAAAGAGCGAGCCGCGAAATTTGTGATGCAGCCGCGCATTGATGCCGCCTGCCGCGGCATCAATGGCTGCCAGCAGCATCACCGCCGCATAAATCGAATACTGTGCGGGGATGCTCCACGGCAGCAGCGCGCCGATAAGCACGCCCAGCAAAACGCTCAATACAATATACATCAGGACGCCTCCGTTTCTTCGTCCGTCACATTGTCCTCAGTGGCGGTCTGTGCATAACGGTACTCGATGGTGCCGTCATAGGCAGGAACAAGAAGCTCGTCCACTTCTGTGGCGCTCACCTGGATGGACCACTGCTTGAGCACATCCACCACACCGTTGCGCATCATCAGCGCATTGAACATGGTATCTGTGTCGCCGATAGCGTCGATGACAAAGGGCGCACTGGTACGCCGTCCGTTGATGGTGACCACCGATCCGCTGCAGCGGATCTCCGATGTAGCAAGAATACGGTTGCCGTTGAGGGACAATGCCTCCGCCCCGGCGTCACGCAGTTCGTTGACCACGGAAAGAATGTCGCTGTCGTGGATCAGATAATCCGCCTCATCGCCGCTGGTGTTGGCTGCGGTGCTGTCCTCCAGCACCACCTCGATGCCGGGCCCTACCACATCAGTCATGCCAGCAGCCAGCTGCAGATAGGCAATTTCGTCCAGCAGAGCCTGATCGCTTTGCTCACTGCTGCCGGCGGCGGCCTCACGGTAACTCTGCACCTCTTTGCGCATTTCCTTCACCTGCTCCAAGAGCCGGTCGTTCTGCTCCCGCGCTTCATCCAGCAGATTCTGCATCGTCTGCACGCGGGTCGTATTCAAACCGTCCACCTGATTGTTTTCCCGCACGCTTTTGAACTGCAGCGCCAGCAGGATGCCCAGGATCACACAAACCACACTGATGGACACCTTGCCAATGTGTTTCGACTCTTTCATGAAATAACCGTATCCTCTTTTCTTTTGTATCAATCCGGAATGAAGTGGATCTCGCCGTCGGCCGTCAGATCGAGCACGCCCGCACGCTGGTCACCCTGCTCTTCCAGACGCTCGATCACCTGGCCCAGCCGCGTGAGTTTATAGGGAAAATCAGCGCCGTAGGGAAATTTTACCACATAACGATCCGCGTATTTGATCGATATAACGGACTCCTGGGAGAAATCAAAACTTCCGACGCCCTGGAGCATCCCTTTTTCCTCCAGTGCCGCCAGCAAATCGAGCAGCTGCTTCAGGGCACGCTCCTGCCCTTCCTCCACAGCAGCCTTTTTCCCCACCTCCGGCTCTGCCAGGGTCAGTCCTGTGATCAATGCGCCACGGCCGGCCTCAGCGCGCTTTCCCAGGAGCTTTCCTTCCGCGCTGAGAACCCAATATGTCCCATGATCCTCAATCACACCGCCCTGATTGCTGTCCGTCACTTCGATCAGCAATGTATCGGGCAGCTTGCGGCTGATGCTGACGGAGGATACATATGGTAGCTTTTCCAGGATGGACTCATAAATCTCATACTTATTCAGTAAGAATAGATTATCGCCCTGTTTGACGCCGGAGGCTGTGATGATCTCTTCGCTGCTGTATTCCGTCGTGCCGGAAACCGTGATGGTTTCCACCTTGAAAAACAAGGTCAGCGCCGCTACGATAGCTCCACTGATGACCACAACGCTGAGCAGCTTATAAAGCACCGCCGCACTGCGATGATGCCGCCGCCGGCGTGTGTGCCGCCTTCTAGCCATAGGTATCCTCCTTTCTTTTGTGTTCTCTTCCCGCTCCGCCCTCTGCAGGGCGGAGCAGGATAGTGTATTATATCAGTTTTTTTCTGTTTCGTCCACTCGCACAATATCTGCCCCCAAGCAGGCTAGGTCGCCGGCGAGATCAGCATAACCCCGATCGATGTGATGCAACTCCGAAACGCGGCTCTCCCCTTCGGCTGTCAGCGCCGCCACAGCCAACGCCGCGCCGCCGCGCAGATCCGTCGCCCGCACCCTGGCCCCATGCAGCTTCCCCACACCGCACACCACCGCTACGCGCCCCTCTGTACGGATGCTGGCTCCCAGTCGGGTCAGCTCATCCACGTGGCGATAGCGGTTTTCAAAAATATTTTCAATAAACACTGTGGTGCCTTTGGCTTTCAGCAGTGCCGCCATCAGCACAGCTTGGGCATCGGTGGGAAAACCAGGATAGGGCGCTGTCCGCACCGGGCGGATGGACCGCAGGCAGCCATCGCTGCGCAGCTGCACCCAGTCTGTATGGCTGCGCACGGTGCAGCCCGCTTCTTTCAGCGCCGCCGTCACAGTGGAAAGATGGCGGTAATCCACCCGCCGCAGCAGCACATCGCCTCCGGCAGCGGCCGCCGCAGAAAGATAGGTGGCCGCCACAATCCGGTCGGCGATGATCGTGTGCTCACAATCGTGCAGCGGCCGGTTGCCCTGCACCACAATTGTGGAACTGCCCGCGCCGCGCACATCCGCGCCGCAGTCGTTCAAAAAGTTCTGCAGATCCACGATCTCCGGTTCCCGCGCCGCATTGCACAGCACGGTGGTGCCCTCGGCCCCGCAGGCCGCCAGAATCACATTTTCCGTGGCCCCCACGCTGGGAATGCTCAGCGTGATCTCGCAGCCCCGCAGCTTCCGGGCACAGCAGTGGAGATAGCCGCCCTTTTCTTCGATTTCCACGCCCATGGCCCGCAGGGCCGCCAAATGCAGATCAATGGGCCGCGGACCCAACTCGCAACCACCGGGATAGGACAACACCGCGCGGCCGCATCGCGCCAGAATCGCTCCCAGAAAAATAACAGACGATCGCATCTCCCGCATCATGGCATCGGGGATCTCACCGCAGGTCATGGCACCGGTATGTACGCACAACGTGTCCCCCTCCCACTCCGCACTGCAGCCCAAACGGCGCAGAATACGGATCGAGGCATCCACATCCTGCAGGTGCGGGCAGCGGTGGAGCACGCTCTGTCCCCGGTTAAGCAATGTCGCTGCCAAAATCGGCAGCACGCTGTTTTTTGCTCCCTGAACCTCCAGTTCCCCCTGTAGGGCGCGGCCGCCGATGATTTTCAAATAATTCATAGGCTCCTCCTTTGCATTTCTACTACCTCATCGTATGCAAAGGAGGGGCCTTTCGTTTTAGATTTCCGTTTTTTCCGCCTTCGGCGCCAGCGCCATCACCGTATGATAAATGCGTTCGGTGGCATCCGCTACACTGAGCGAAAGCATGGCCTTGCGCATCCCTTCGCGCTTTGTGCTGTCGCCCAAGATTTCCATGGCGGCATTGTAGAGCGCTTTGCCGCTGCTCTCACTTTCCAGCATCAGGCAGATGCCGCCGGCTTCCTCCAGCACGCGGGCGTTCTTTTCCTGATGGTTGTTGACCACATACGGCGAGGGCACAATGATCGAGGGCATGCCCAGCGCCGTCAGCTCACTGATGGTGGAAGCACCGCCGCGGCTGACCACCAGATCCGCGGCGCGCATCACATTGGGCATATCATAAATATACTCCCGCAGATCCACATCTGTGCCCGCCAGATCCACCCCGGCATCGCGCAGGGCTTCCTGCATCTTGGAATAGCCTGCCGCCCCCGCAGCGTGAATGTGATGAAATGGACTGCCCGCAGAGAGTTCCGCGCGGATAAAGTCCACCATCTGCTCATTCATATGGGCGGCCCCCAGACTTCCCCAGAAGGACACTACCAGCGGTTTATCATCCACAAACCCTAATTTGGCACGGGCTTGCGCATGACTGCAGGCAAAAAAGTCGCCCCGCACCGGGGTGCCGGTGACCACAACCTTTTCCGGATGCTGATAATACTGGCGGCAGGCCTCAAATCCCACCATTACCTTATCCACCAGCGGCTCCAGCGTTTTCGTGGTCAGCCCCGGCACCATATTGGATTCGTGCACCGCAGTGGGCACGCCGGCCTTGGCACCGTATTTGACCATTGGGTAACTGGCATAGCCGCCGGTACCGACGATCAGATCCGGTTTAAATTCCTCCAGTACAGTCCTGGCCTGCCGGGGCGTTTTCACTACCAGCGCCGCCGTGTGCAGATTGTGCCGGATATCCGCGACCTTGAAGGAGCGGTGAAAGTTGTCGATCTCAATGGCCCGAAAGGCGTAGCCCGCCTTTTCAATGAGCTTCCCTTCCATGCCCCGCTTGCTGCCCACAAACAGGATGTTGACGGCTGTATCCCGCTCCTTCATCAACCCCGCCAGGGCCAGCGCCGGGTTCACATGACCGGCCGTTCCGCCGCAGGTAAAAATCACGTTCATCGTTTTTCCGTCCTTTGTCGTAAAAGTAAAGCGAGCGTTCCAATACAAAGCGCAGTCCGTTCCGCACTGCGGAAGAATCTTCTTCCTGTCAGGAGCGGACTGTCCCTTTTCGCATAGTGTGGTTCCCTGCTTTTTCTTACCCCGATTTTGGCCCCGGGATCTGCCTCGATACGCTGAGTAGCACACCCATTTCAAAAAGCTGAATCATCAGCGCCGTACCACCGTAGCTGAAAAAGGGCAATGAAATACCCGTGTTGGGCACAAAATTGGTCACCACCGCTACATTGAGGAACGTCTGCACGGCGATCATGGTAGTGATTCCCACCGCCAGCAGGCCGCCGAAACGATCCCTTG
The DNA here is from genome assembly GCA_020555605.1 of bacterium 210917-SL.2.15. Taxonomy (GTDB): domain Bacteria; phylum Bacillota; class Clostridia; order Oscillospirales; family Oscillospiraceae; genus Pseudoscillospira. Next base: position 352,350 of record JAJCJC010000001.1, read on the forward strand.
CATGCAGGGCAATCCAGTAGCCCCGCAGCACCAGAAAACAGAATAGGGCCAGGATCAGCGCTGCGCCGATGAAGCCCAGTTCCTCACACACGATGGAAAAAATCATATCATTGTGCTCTTCAGGCAAATACAGTAATTTTTGCCGCCCTTTTCCAAAGCCCAGGCCCGCAAGCCCCCCTGAGCCGATCGCCAGCAAACTCTGCACCGTCTGATATCCCTCATCGGAGGCATAGGCCCAAGGATCCTTCCACTGAAGGATCCGGCTTTGCCCATAGGGCAGCACGCCGGAAATCAGCACCAGAATGCCGCCCACGCCCAAGCTGACGCCCAGAGCCACCATTTTCTGGGAAATACCCCCCACAAACATCATGCACGCACCGATGCACAAAATTAAAACTGAACCAGACAGGTGCGGCTCTTTCATCATCAGAAGAACAATCACACCTAAAATCAGAAAATAGGGAAAGATACCGTCCCGCAGCGTTTCCATCTTCTCTTTTTTTACACTGATGGTAGCCGCAAAATAGAGGATGACCGCAAATTTCGCCACCTCAGAAGGTTGGAACGTTGTGAATCCCACATTCAGCCAGCGCGTGGCATTGTTGACTGTAATGGCGATCGGGTAAGGCAGCACAATGACCGCCAGAAGCAGCACAATGGCTACTCCCAGCAACGGTACTGCCCAGCGGCGCCACCAATGGTAGTCGACCTTTGAAGTGACAAACATCACCACCACGCCCACCACAGCAAAGACCGCCTGACGAAGGAATACGCTCAGCGCAGCCATAGCGGAGGGATCCTCCGCCTCATAAAACGCCCGGGCAAAGGACGCCGAAAACACCATCAGCACACCAATGGCCGTCAGCAGCAGCACCAAAAGGGCAAACGGCAGATCAATAGGGCCTTTGGCCATCAGGCGGTTGATCTGCGCCTTTTGCCGTTTTTCTTCACTTGTCACCGCTGCCGCCTCCCTTCAAATACCAACCAGGTCCGCAATACGGCTCCACGGAACATCCGCCGCACCGTCAAGCTCAAACTGTAAAGCGATCCGCCACACCCAGCAACGCCAGGGCGCAAAACACGGTGCTGACCGCCGTAAATACCAAAACGATTTTGATTTCGCTCCAGCCGCACATTTCAAAGTGGTGGTGCAGCGGCGCCATCTTGAACAGCCGCTTTCCGTGGGTCGCTTTGAAGTAGGTCACCTGGATAATATCCGAAAGTGTTTCCACCACATAAATAATACCCACTAACAGCAGAATCAGCGGCATATCATAGGCAAAGGCCATGGCGGCCACGCATCCTCCCAGGAAAAGGGAACCCGTGTCGCCCATGAAGACCTTCGCAGGATGGAAATTGTAAAAGAGGAACGCCACCAGGCCGCCCAGCAGCGCCGCAGCAAAAATGCCCAGCTGCGTATAGCCCCACCAGAACGCGCAGCAAACGAAAAACAGCGCCACCGGTACGGACACACTGCCCACCAGGCCGTCGATGCCGTCGGTGATGTTTACCGCGTTCACCGTGCCCACAATGACAAAGGCCGCAAAAATCAGATACACCACCCAGTTCAAATGGATGTGCACATTGAAAAAGGGGATGTACACATTGGGCGTGAGCAGATGCTCAAAGCGCATCAGCGTCAGGAACGCCACGGCCGCAGCCAGCTGCAAGACAAATTTCTGCAGTGCCGTCAGCCCTTCGTTCTGATGCCGGGTCACTTTTTTATAATCGTCAATATAACCGATAATGCCAAAGGCCAGGGCAAAAACAAACACATAAAGATGTACAAAGCTGCCCATCATCATACCGCGAATCCCCGCAATAAATACAGCGATGCCAATACCGATAATGAACATCAGCCCGCCCATGGTGGGGGTGCCTTGCTTGCTCATATGCCAGGTGGGGCCGTCGTCCCGAATGCTCTGCCCCGCCTTCAGGCGGCGCAGGACCGGGATCAGCATCCGTCCCACAATCAGTGTAACCGCAAAGGCGATCACACAGGAAAGAATCATTTCCACTCTTGAACCAAACCCTTCTCTTTTGTTTCTTGTCGCTCACATACCGCCGTGCGTCTGTTCCCAGTGTGCCGCAACGATCTCACGCTCATCCAGATGCCGTTTCTCCGTGCCCACAATCTGATAGGTCTCATGCCCTTTGCCCATCAGCACGATCACGTCGCCCTTTTGCCCATGGTCCATCGCATACGCAATCGCCGCAGCACGGTCTTCCACTACAATATGGGGCGTCTGGGAACGATACATTCCCGCCAGAATATCCTGAATGATGCCCTTTGGATCCTCCATCCTGGGATTATCCGAAGTGACGATCACCAGATCGGACAGCGCAGCGGCGATGGCGCCCATCTTCGGGCGCTTCGTTTTGTCCCGGTCGCCCCCGCAGCCCAGCAGCGCCACCACGCGCCCTTTGGCAAAGCCCCGCACCGAACGAAGCACGTTCTCCACCGCGTCCGGCGTATGGGCATAGTCGATCAATACGGTGTATTCTGCCGCCGGCAGGGGAACCACCTCCACACGCCCCTTCACATGGGCGCTTTGGCGCAGCGCCGCAGCGCTGTTTTTCAGCGGGATGCCCAGGGCCAGCGCCGCCCCCAGAACATCCAGAGTATTATATACCATAAATCCGCCTGGAATACCAACAAAAATTGCCTCGCGCTCCGATTTTGTCACTGCGTCAAAAGCAACGCCCTCCGCACTGAGCGACACGTTCTCCGCCCGCAGATCCGCCGGAGACGTTTCGGCGTACGTCAACACCTGACACGCCGCGTTTTTCAGCAGCCGTTCATGCCAGGGGTCGTCACCGTTGACGACACCCACGCGGCACATGGAAAAGAGCAGCGCTTTGGCATCGCAGTAGGCCTCCATCGTCTTGTGAAAGTCCAGGTGATCCTGGGTCAGATTGGTGAAAATTCCCACCTCAAACGGGATACCATACACTCGGTCAAGGTACAGCGCATGAGAGGATACCTCCATCACCACATGGGTGCAGCCCGCTTCGCGCATCTGACGGAAAAGCCGGTGCAGCTCAAAAGATTCCGGCGTAGTGCGCTCCGTTTCCAGCACTTCCGCACCGATCAGATTCTGATTGGTGCCGATCAGCCCTACCTTAGCTCCCGCCTCCCGCTCAAGCACTTCTTTTAGAAGGTATGTGGTGGTGGTTTTACCGTTGGTTCCGGTAACGCCGATCATCGTCATTTCCTCCGCCGGATGGGCAAACCAGTTGGCGCTGAGCTGTGCCAACGCCAGACGGCTGTGGGCCACCTTCACCCAAGGCTGCTCATCCTCCGGCGCGCGCTCACACAACGTGCACACCGCGCCCTTCTTTCGCGCTGCGGGAATGAAATCGTGCCCATCGGCCGCATAGCCGGTCATAGCGACAAACAAGTCGCCCGGCGCCGTTTCTCTCGAATCATAGCTGACGCCGCCAATCTCCAGCTCCGCCGGGGCGTGCCATTCCAGCACCTCCACACCGGCAAGCAATTCACCCAATTTCATTCCCGAAACCCACCTTTCGCTGCAACGGAAGATCCCTTCCTGATCTCATGTACACTTCCCCGGACTGTGCCCGGAACGTTCCAAAGGGCCAGCACCCCATTTGATATCTGATTTTGCGGCACCAGCTGCATTGGCGACAAACCCCTCGGCCGGGAGACCGTTCCCGCAAGCGCTTTCCTTTTGTTCGCGTCCCCGCAGATCAGTCCACCATTGCCGTGTCCGTAAGCTGCACAGATACGACCGTGCCCGCTTCCACTTCGCTGCCTTCCGCCACAGACTGGGTACTCACACGAATCGTGCCGGAGTTGTTGGACGTATCGCCCATGACCTTCATGATCAGGCCTGCATTGGTCAACGCTGTGTTGGCCTGCTCGGCAGTCATGCCAATCACCTTAGGCACCACGCACTTTTCGGTGGGCTTCTCTTCTCCCAGATAGAGGATAATCTCCGCCGTGCCCGGCACAATGGACCCGCCCACAGGCGTCTGATCCGTCACTTCCGCACCGCTGCCCACCGTGCGGCAGGAAAAGCCGTTTTCTCTTAGTCTCTGTTTGGCCTCCTCCAGCGTCAGGCCCACACAGTTGGGCACATTGGCATCCGCTGCAGCCAGCTCCTCGTTGGAATAGGTCGGCTCGATACCAAGATACGGCAGGATTTGAGAAAACAGGCTGCCCGCCAAAGGCGCCGCCATATTGCCGCCGCTGGGATACGTGCCGGTGGTACGGCTGGGCGTATCCAGCGCCACCAGAACGATGATCTCCGGATCGTCAATGGGCGCCACGCCCACAAAGGAAACCACAATATCACCCTGCGGATTTTCTGCAGTTTTGGTGCCCGTTTTATCGGCGGTACCGGTTTTGCCGCCGATGCGGTAGCCGGAAACATAGGCGTTCTTACCCGTACCGCCGTCCACCACACCTTCCAGCAGCGCGCACACCCGCTTTGACGTCTCCTCGCTGACCACCTGACGCACTGGCGTGGAGTCGTGTTCATAGGTCACGTTGCCCTCGCTGTCGCACACCTCCTGCACAATATAGGGCTGGTGCAGATAGCCGCCGTTGACCGCTGCGGCCTCCGCCGTCACCAACGCGATAGGCGTCACGGTAAAGGTCTGGCCAAAGGCCGCCGAGGCCAGGGAAACCACGTTTGTGCCAAACTGCTCCTCGTCAAAGAAAATACCTTTCTGCTCGCCCTGCAGATCGATGCCGGTCTTCTCCAGAAACCCAAAATCTTTGATATACTGATAGAACTTATCCGTGCCTACCTTCAGGCCAATGGTGATAAACGCGGGGTTGCAGGAATTGGCCACTGCCTGTGCCAAGGTCTGATGGCCGTGGCCTGCCTTTTTCGAGCAGTAAATGGGTTTCGGCCAGCCGGTCACATTAATGTGGCCGGAACACTCGAAGGTGCTGCTCTCGTTGACCAGCCCCTCTTCCAGAGCCATGGCCAGCGTGATGATCTTGAAGGTGGAGCCGGGTTCATACGTATCGTTGATGGCCTTACTGCGCCATTGCTTGAGCTGCAGTTCGCCCAGCTTTTCTTTATAAGCATCCCCCTCCAGACCTTCAAGCTGAGATGCCAGGCGTTCATCGTAAATCGTACGCGGATCGTTCAAATCGTAATTGGGCAGCGAAGCCATCGCCAGGATCGCGCCGGTTTTGACATTCATCACAATGCCGGTGGCGCCGTTTTTCACGTCGTATTTTTCCACTGCATCTTCCAATCCCTGTTCCAGATAATGCTGGATGGTAGCATCGATGGTCAGCACCAAGCTGTCGCCGTCCTGAGCGTCATAATACTGCTCATATTTATACAGCACATCTTCACCACGGGCATTCTTCTCCGTCACCACCAGGCCGGCGGTGCCCTCCAGTTCTTCCTCATACAGCGCTTCAATGCCGTAAAGGCCCACATTGTCGCTGCTCACAAAGCCAATAACCTGACTGGCCAGGGAGCCGAAGGGATAATAGCGCTTGCTGTCGGGCACCAGATAGATGCCCTTGATCTCCTTTTCATTGATGAACTCCCGCACCTGATCTGCTTCGTCCTGCTCGGCCTTCTGCTTAACCACCTGGTAATAGGATTCCACTTTATCTTCCTTTTTGCGGATGTTTTCCGCATCTACATTTAAGATTTCCCCCAACGTCTGCGCAATCAGATCTTTGTCACACTCATTTGCGGTAATCTCGTGGGGCGAGATGAAAATCGTCTCTGCCGTAGCAGAAATGGCCAGCGTCTCCCCGTTAGCGTCATAAATAGTGCCGCGGGAAGCAGAAATAGTGGAAGAACGAGTCTGCTGCGCCACCGCTTTCTCCTGTAGCTCCTCATGGCGAATGATCTGCAGATAGTACAACCGGCACAAAAGCGCCGCAAATGTGGCTACCCCCAACACCGCCGCCAGCACCAGCGTGCGGGATTTCAACACCTTTGTGGCCCGCTTTGCGGACGTTTCTCTTCGGTCTCTCTGATTCGGCAATGCTCTTATCCTCCCATGAATGGCAAGCAAGGAGCAAGAAATTCCTTTCTTACTCCTTCCTCGTTTGTTCCACTATATGCGTATACAAGCGCTCTTAGACTGGCTGCTCATGCAAAATATTCCACCACTGCGTGCAGCTTGTCCCCAATGACGGACAAAATCTGCCCCGCGCCGCTGCCGGCGGTGGTATACACCGAAGCGCTGTCCGGCAGATTCGAATCCAGATAGTAAATCTGACTGGTGCTGGGCTTGCTCATACCTGCAGCGCGGGCGGCGCTCTCCACCGTTTCCAGATCAAATGCGCGCTCATAGGCTGTCGTCAGCGTCACATTCTCCGTCTGCAGCGTTGCCAATTCCTTCTGCAGCGACACCACAGAATCAGACAGGGCCGTCAGCCGCACATAACTCATCAGCACCAGCACCAACATGGCGCCGGCTACCAGAAAGCCCAGCACCGCGGATACGGATACCTGCTCGGCCGGGCGCAGATTGACCTTGGGCCGGCGAATGGTGCGCACCTGGGGACGGGGCTGGGGCCGCTCCTGCGGGCGACGGCGCTCCAAGGCATTATAATCATAGGCAAGATTGCTGCGATCGGCTCCATAGCCCCGCTGGGCGGCGCGGTCTGTGTACATGCTTCGTCCGCTCCGATTCTGTTTGCGCTGTGCAGCCATGGCAATCAGTCCTCTTTCCATTCAAATTCGGTGCGCTCGGCAATGCGCAGCTTGGCGCTGCGGGCGCGGGGATTGTCCATCACTTCATCCTGCCCCGGCAGGATCGGCTTGCGGGATACGATACGCACTTTCGGCTTGTTTCCGCACACGCACACCGGAAAGTCCGGTGGGCAGGTGCAGCCCCGGGCCAGTGCCTGCATGGTCTTTTTCACAACGCGATCCTCCAGTGAGTGAAACGTGATCACACACAGGCGGCCGCCGGAATTGAGCCCCTTCACTGCACTGCGCAGCGTGGGTTCCAGCGCCCCCAGCTCGTCGTTCACGGCGATACGGATCGCCTGAAAGCTGCGCTTGGCAGGGTGCTGTTTTTCCCGTTTTGCCGCAGCCGGCAGAGCAGAGCGGATCACCTCCACCAGCTGCAGCGTCGTGTCGATGGGCGCGTCCTCCCGCGCCCGAACAATGGAACGGGCAATGGCGTTGGCATAGCGCTCTTCGCCATACTCATATAAAATGCGCTTCAATTCTTCCGCGCTCCAGGTGTTGACAATATCGCGGGCCGTCAGCGCCGCACGGCGGTCCATACGCATGTCCAGCGGCGCATCGTGCATATAGGAAAAGCCCCGTTCCGCGTCGTCCAACTGTGGAGAGGATACCCCCAGATCAAACAGCATGCCGTCCGCGCCTGCAATGCCTAGCTCCCGGAGGATCTCCCCCACGGCACTGAAATTACTGCGCACCAGCGTGACGCGGTCCATATATTCCGCCAAACGGGTCTTGGCCGCCTCAATGGCCGCCTCGTCCCGGTCGATGCAGATCAGGCGCCCCGTAGTCAACCGGCGGGCAATCTCCCGCGAGTGGCCCGCCCGGCCCAGCGTGCCGTCCACATAGACCCCGTCCGGTCGGATGGCCAGCCCTTCGATGCACTCGCGGAGCAGCACCGGTACATGCGAAAATTCTCCCTGCATATCAGAAATTCAGCTCGTCCACGGCCGCTTCCAGGCTGGCCGGGTCCATTTCGATCTCGGACACCGCCGTCCAGGCATCCTTGTCCCAAATCTCAGCGTGATTGGACACGCCGAGCACCATAACATCTTTTTTCAGTCCCGCATAACCGCGCAGTTTCTGTGGCAGCAGGATGCGTCCCTGGGCATCCAGGGTGCATTTGGCTGCATTGACGAACAGCGGACGGATACGGCGGGCCTGCGCCGAAGGCAGGGCGTTGAACTTTTCTTCCTTCTCCCGCCAGGCTTCTTCGGAATAGGCAGCGAGGGCGCGCTCAATGCTGATGGTGACATAAATCGTGTCTCCAAGCTCTTCGCGCAGACTGGCGGGAATAAACAGACGGCCTTTGGTATCGATGGAATGCTGATATTCGCCGGTCATGCCCGCCACCTCGCTTTCTCTTTATGGGACAGTTGTGGATTTTAAACCACTTTTCACCACTTCGCCCCACTTTTTATGTTAAGTATAAGCGAAACAATTTCAGATTGCAAGAAAAAATTTTCCGATTTGTTTCCATTTCTCCTCTGATTTGGAACAATTTTGTTACTTTTTTGATACAAATACATTTGTTTCAATTTTTTATTTTTCTCCCTCGGCCCGCAAAAGCGCAATATATTGTGTTTAGCGTATTGCGTAAATACAATTTATGCCCTCTCCGCGCATGGACGCAAAAAAAGTCGAAAAACTTTTACGAAAAAAAGATACAAAATCGGCCTGAAAAAAATTTTTTGGCGCGGTAAAACGCCAGCAAAAAACAGAGCGTCCTGTGGGGTGTTTTCCCACAGGACGCTCTTGTTCCTTCATTTGTTTCCAATTTACTTGGTCACATTCTGATCAAAATTCATCAGCATCTGCGCCACTTTGGAGCGGGTGGCATTGGCTTTGGGCGCAAGGCCTGCGCCGGTGCCGTTGATCACACCTGCACCCACAGCCCAGTTCAGCGCGGAAACCGCACAACCCGAAATCTCATCCGCATCGGCAAATCCGGTCAGATTCTCTTCCAGCGTCACCGTATCCATACCCTTGTACTGAGCATAGCGGAACAGAATGACCGCCAGCTGCTCACGGGTGGTGGGATCGTTGGGGCCGAAGTTGCCGTTGTCGTAGCCGCTCACGATCTTCTCGGAAGCCGCCCAGCGCACTGCTTCGGCAAACCACTCGCTGCCCTTCACGTCGCCGAAGGACATGGCGTAGTTGACCGTCTGGTGGCCCTCCAGGTTGAAGATCACCTGCGCCGGATCGCTCTTCTTGGTCAGCTTGAGTCCATTCCCGTTCTTATCGGTCACCGTCAGCTCATCCAGCTCATAACCGTTATCGGGCTGAACTGTCAGCGTAACCGTGGTGCCGGAGCTGGCACGGCTACGGTTGCTGTCCACGCTGCCGTGCTTGGCCTTCTCCACGTTCACCGCATATGTCGTACTGGAAGATCCGCCGCCGGAGGAAGGACAGGTGTATTTAACCTCAAAGCTCTCATTTGCTTTGACATTTTCATGCTTTTCGCCGTTAATGGTAACAGTCAAATTGAACTCGGTTCCGTTTTTCACCTTAATCGTGCGAGTGTCACCGCTCATGCTGAAGTTCGTGTTTGCATCGGGGGCTTTCAGGATGGTCACAGTATTGCCATTCTCAGCTGCATTCAGAGCATCGGTGAGGTTCATATATCGATCACCGTTCACTTCTGCCACAGCCTTTGCAGTATCTTTAGATGCTTCCGGAATCGCATCCACATCCACAACCGAATCACCGGACGCAGGCTCAACCTTGACATCTGTCGTAACCTTATCTCCAACCGTCAATGCATAGCCGGGTTCGGTTCCGGGCAGAGCCGCTTTACCATCCGCCACATAAGCGCTGGGATCGCTGGTGAAGTAGCCGCTGGAAATGTGAATAACATCCTTGGCAACGCTGTCAACCTCAAAAGCACCTTTACGATTGTCACCGGAAAAATGACCTCCTTTGATGTTCAAAGAAGTCAGATAGTTTTTCAGAGCTGCATTGTCATTGGTTGTCCATTGACCATCAACTTTCGCCAAACGATAAATCGCTATCGCCGCATTGTTATCACTGGTTAATGTACCGCCAGTAATATTGACTTCCAGCGTTGTTTTGCTGGCAGACTCATTGGTACCAACAGTACAAGCACCATATGTGCCGGTATATTTACCGCCATCAATGACTGCTTTTGCACCATTTTGCACAAAGACCGCATAATTGCCCGAAACTATGCCGTCTTTTAAATACGCTGTTGTCGTCGCTCCATTCACAACAATGGCAATATTATTGGATCCCGTTCCCGTGTTTTGAACTTTACCGTTTCCCCTGCTGTCCTGAAGAGTGATTCCCTCTGCTTCAAACCACAATGTGTTGGTCGCATTTGTGCCGGTAATCTTGCAGCCATTCAAATCCAAAGTAATTGCTTTTTTAATAGTGATTCGATCGTTGCCCAGATCAAGATCCTTCAGCAGCGTCGCCTTATCGCCGTCTGCTGCAGCATTAACAGCAGCAGCGAGGGTATCATAATATTTCTCGCCAATTTGCGCCACTGCATTTCCAACGCCAAGTTTTTCAACGGAGCCAGTACTCTGATCCTGAATATAACCCTCAGGCAGATACTCGTTCCATCTCCGTACGGAGATGGAACAGGCTCGTCGACGAGCCTGTCGCGATTTGTATTCTCATCATACCGCTTTTTTACCTTTTTGCAACACATAAAACGCCCGCCGTTTCTGAAAAACGGCGGGCGTATCCTCGTTGTATTTTTTCTTTACTCCTCTTCCGAAGGCGCGGTATTCTGCATACTCTTGCCCCGAATGGCTTCCTGCATCCGGCTGCGGGAGAGATCCGTATACTGCCGGTGGGATGCGCGCACCTCTTCCAGGGCGGCCTGCAGCGCATCTTCCGTACGCTTGAGAGCGTCCTCCGTATATTCATTGGCGACGCGGTACATTTCGCGGGTGCGCTCCTCCGCCTTGCGGACAATGTCATTGGCCTGCTGGCGGGCGGTCTGCAGCGTTTCGCTTTCGGAAACGATGTGCCTGGCATCGTTCTGCGCCCGCTGGCGCAGGTTTTCCGCTTCCTTTTTGGCATTGGCCACATATTCTGCCCGGGCGGCCATCAGCTTTTTAGCCTCTTCCAGCTCCGCAGGCAACTGGGCGCGGATCTCATCGAGATAATCCAAGGCGCGGTTGCGCTCAATGATACACTTATCGTTGCCCAGGGGCACGCCCTTGGCATTGTCGATCATATCGTATAACAGGTCGATCAGGTGCTGCACATCATTTTCCACGGTTTATTACCTCCCGATATGTTTCTGCTCGGCGATCTTCGCCACATCCTCCGCAATCTCCGGCGGAAGATACCGTTTCAGCGGCTGCCGGTAGCGGATCATTTCCCGGGCCATGGAAGAACTGAAGTGGATGTACGGCGCGCTGGCCGGCAGGATCAGCGTTTCCAGATCCGGCTTGATGCTGCGGTTGATCAGGGACATCTGATATTCATTGTCAAAATCGCACACATTGCGCGCACCCTTGACCAGCACCGTGGCGCCCTTCTGCACGGCATAGTCCGTCAACAGGCCCTGCCAGCTTTCCGCCTGCACGTTTTCAAACCGGGCCACCGCTTTTTTTACAAATTCCATCCGCTCTTCCGGAGTGAACATGGGATTTTTTTTATCTGCATTCATCATCACGCAAACATACAGCCGATCGAAACATCTTGCCGCGCGCTCGATGATATCGATATGCCCCAGGGTGATGGGGTCGAAGCTTCCGGGGTAAATGGCTGTCATCACTGGTGGATCCCTCTCTTGTGCGCAATATCAATCACGGTGGTAAACGGTGACTTTGATCTTTCCGTATCGATATTCGCGGTATTTTCCATACGGTGCGGAAAGGTCCGGCAAAGACTTCTCCTGCGGACTTTCGCAGATAATTATACCATGTTCGCGCAGAATGTCAAACTGAGAAATCAATTCCAGGGACCTCTCCAGTAGTTTTGTTTCATAGGGCGGATCCAGAAACACCAGATCATATTTTTCCACAGCACCGGAGAGCACCGTGGCGTAGTCCGCCGTGAGTACCGTGGCCCGGTTGGCCAGAGCCGTCACCGCCAGATTTTCCCGAATCAGTTTGACCGCATCGGTCCGGGCATCCACAAACGTGGCGTGCGCTGCGCCGCGGCTCAGGCACTCGATGCCCAGCTGACCCGTGCCGCCGAACAGATCCAGCACCCGCCGGCCCTCAATGTCAAACTGGATAATATTGAAAATGCCCTCCTTCACCCGATCGGTAGTGGGGCGAGTCTCTTTGCCCTTGAGTTCGTTAAGCCGCCGGCCGCGGGCGGTGCCTGTGATCACTCGCATGTGCTTTCGTCCTCCGTATTTTCCTGTGTTTGTCCGTGGAAATGCTGCCAGACCGCCCGGGCCGCCGCGGGCGGCACCGCCCGGGCCAGGGCTTCCTCATCCGCTTCCCGGATGGCCCTGAGGGTGCCAAAAGCCTTGAGCAACTGTTTTTTGCGCGCCGGCCCGATGCCGGGCACATCGTCCAGTGCACTGTGATAGGCGCCTTTCGTGTGCCGCTGGTGGTGGTACGTGACAGCAAAACGATGGGTCTCCTCCTGGATCTGACCGATCAGAGCAAACACCGGCTCGCTGGCTTGGATGCCAATCTCATGGCCCCGGGCCGTAATCAGCGCACGGGTGCGGTGCCGGTCGTCTTTGACCATGCCGAACACCGGAAGGTGCAGATCAAAACGCGCAAGCACCGTTTCGGCTACTGCGGCATGGGTGGCACCGCCGTCGATAAGGAACACGTCCGGCAGCGGAGCAAATTTTTCGTCCCCATCGGCAAAGCGCTGCAGCCGGCGGGTCAAAACCTCTTCCATGGAACGGTAATCATCCGGCGCGGAAAGCGACTTGATGTGAAATTTCCGGTAAGCGCTCTTTTTCGGGTGCGCCCCTTCGTAGACCACCATGGAAGCGACAATATCGCTGTTTCCGGTGTTGGAAATGTCGTAGGATTCCATGCGCCGGGGCGGATAGGGAAGGCCGGTCATCCTGGCCAGCAGCTCCAGCGTTTTGCTGACACGCTCGGCCTCCGAAGTGACACGTTCCGCCTCCTCCCGCGCATTGCGGTTGGCCAGGCGGATGAGATCTGCCTTTTCCCCCCGTTTTGGGATGCGCACCAGCACGCGGCTGTCCGCATGCTGGCTCAGCGCCTGTTCCATGGTATCCGGATCCTCGATGGGCAGCGGCAGCCAGATCTCCCGGGGCAGCGCGCTGCGGCTGAGATAGTACTGCGCCAGCAGCAGCGGCAGCATCTCCTCGGCCCTTTCGTCCATGCGGGCGGAAAACACCTCCGTTTCCCGCCCAGTAAGCTGTCCGTCCCGGTAGTGGAGCACGGCATAACAGGATTTGACGTCGCCCCGGTACAATCCCCAGATATCCGTCTGCGGCATGGCTCCGGCGATTACTTTCTGTTTCTTGCCCAGCACGTCGATGGCGGCGATCTGATCCCGCAGGGCCGCCGCCCGCTCAAAGTGCAGCGCTTCGGCTTCGGCCGTCATTTCTTCTGTCAACGCCGCCGTCACCTGCTTCACCTTGCCCGTCAGCAGCAGTACCGCCTGATCGATGCGGCGGCGGTGCTCCTCTTTTCCGGGGGTGCCGCGGCAGAAGCCGTCGCAGCGGCCCATGTGAAAATTGAGGCAGGGACGCTCCTTTCCAATGTCCCGCGGGAACTTGCGGCGGCAGGTGGGCAGGCGCAGCGCGCCGCACACCGCATTCAGCGCAGCGCGAGTCTCGCTGCGCCCGCCGTAGGGGCCGAAATACCTCGCCCCATCCTCGCGCACGGTGTTGGAGAGGGAAAAGGCAGGATATTCCTCCTGCACCGTCAGCCGGACAAAAGGATAGCCCTTATCATCCTTAAGCAGAATATTATAGCGGGGCATGTACTGCTTAATGAGCGCATTTTCCAGGATCAGAGCCTCAAATTCGCTGGAGGCGATGATTGTGTCGAAGTGGTCCACCCGGGACACCATACGCCGTGTTTTTTCATTATGGCCCGCATTGTCCTGAAAATACTGGCTCACCCGGTTTTTCAGCTTTTTTGCCTTGCCCACATAAATCACCGTGCCCTGGGCGTCCATCATAATGTAGACGCCGGGACTCAGCGGCAGGCCGTTGGCCTTTTCCTTCAATTCCTGCTTTGTCAAGCTCTGTTCCCTCCGCGCACAAAAGCGTTTTATTCAGTGTAGCAAAAAAGGGCCGCCGCGTCCATAGACGCGGCGGCTTTTTTGTTTCTCTCCCGAATCACTCGGCAAAATTGGTGGAAACCAACTCCGACAAAGCCGCGACGGCTTCCTTCTCGTCGCTGCCGTCTGCAATCAGGTTGATCGCAGTGCCCTGAACAATGCCCAGAGACAAAACGCCCAACAGGCTCTTTGCGTTGACACGGCGCTCATCCTTTTCAACCCAGATACCGCTCTTGAATTCATTGGCCTTCTGGATGAAAAAGGTGGCAGGTCTGGCGTGCAGGCCAACCTCGTTATTCACCGTGACCTCCTGCATGTACATGTATCAGCACCCCTTCAAATGTTATCTTTCCAGATAGCTATACTTTAGCAAATTTCCCTGTCCCGCGTCAATGACGATTTGCACAAACTTCGCCAATCAAAAAAAGTTTACCAGTCATTTTATCCAAAATTTATCTTTTTTACACAAAAAGCATACCGTTCTTTTCCGGAACAGACACCGCATCGCGTTTCTGTCTATCATACGCTTTCCCCTGAAAAAGGTGCCTGCAACGGCAGTCATTTCAATTCCGCCACCGTCACGCCGTCCTCGCCCTCGCCGAATACACCCAGGCGGAACGACTTGATATAAGGGTGGCGCTTCAGGAGCTGGTGCACCGCTTTGCGCAGCGCTCCGGTGCCCTTCCCGTGAATGATCGTCACCTGGGTCAGACGCCCCATCACAGCCTCATCCAAAAAGCGGTCCACCACGATTTCCGCCTCGTCGGTCATCATGCCGCGGATATCCAGCTCCATACTGGCCGCAGCACGGACCGGCACGGACACGCCCCCTTTTCCTTTGTGCGGCGCGGCCGCCTTTTTGGCCCTGCCGCTCTCGCCCTCCACCAGGAACACCTCACCGGGCTTGGCATTGATTTTCAGCGCCCCGGCCTGCAGCTGCAGCGAACCGTCCTTATTGATGGAAAGCACAGTGGCATGGGTCTTGACGCCGGGCAGCTCCACACGGTCCCCCACAGCGATAGGGCGGGCGTTTTTGCGCCGTGGCGCGTCCGGCGCCGCGGCGTCACCTTGCAGCTTGTCCGCAGCGGCGTTCAGATCCCGCAGCAGTGCGGCGCGCGCTTCATTCTCCTGCTGCGCCGAACGCGCCTGCTCCGCCGCGGCGCGCATGCGGTCCAGCTCAGCAAACACACGCCCCGCCTCAGCGCGGGCATCCTCCAGAATGCGGTGCGCTTCCTTTTCCGCTTTCCCCCGGACATTCTGCCTGGCCCGTTCCATCTGATCGCGGAACTCCCGCGCCTTTTTCGCATCAGTCTGTGCGCTCAGGCGCAGCCGCGCCGCCTCGTCCCGATCCCGCTCCATACGCTGGCGCTGCTGCTCCAACTGGGTCAGCACATCCTCGAAGCGGACGCTCCCGCTGTCCATCTGGGCCTTGGCCCGCTCGATGACTGAGCGGCTCAGCCCCAGGCGCTGCGAGATGGCAAAGGCGTTGGACTTACCCGGAATGCCGATCAAAAGGCGATAGGTGGGCCGCAGCGTTTCCACATCGAATTCACAGGAGGCATTCTGCACCCCCGGCGTGGTCATGGCAAAGGTTTTCAGCTCGGCATAGTGGGTGGTGGCGGCGATCTTGGCGCCCAGGTCCCGTGCCTCGCCGATGATGGCGATGGCTAGGGCCGCCCCCTCCACCGGGTCGGTACCGGCGCCCAGCTCATCAAACAGGATCAGCGTCCCCTCCCCCGCCTGCTCGAGAATCTTCACAATCGTGACCATGTGGGAAGAAAAGGTGGAGAGGCTCTGCTCAATGCTTTGCTCGTCACCAATATCCGCCATCACATGCTCAAAGACGGACACGCAGCTGCCGCTGTCGGCAGGAATGTGCAGCCCGCACTGGGCCATGGCCGTCAGCAGGCCGATGGTTTTCAAGGTGACGGTTTTACCTCCGGTGTTGGGTCCGGTGATCACCAGCGTATCAAAATCCCCGCCCAGCTCCACGTCAATGGGTACTGCCCTGTCCTTATCCAGCAGCGGGTGCCGGGCACGGCGCAACAAGATATGCCCGTCGGTGCCGATGTCCGGGCAGACCCCTCCCATCTGATAGGAGAGCTGGCCCTGGGCAAAAATCAGATCCAGCTGCACCAGCAGGTCATAGTCCCACAAAATATCCTCCTGCAGGGCCGCCGCCTCCTGGGAAAGCTGCAGCAAGATCCGCTCGATCTCTTTTTTCTCTTTGGCTTCCAGTTCCTTGAGTTCATTGTTGGCCTGCACCACGCCCATCGGCTCGACAAACACCGTGGCGCCCGAGGAGGAAACATCGTGCACCAGTCCCGGGATTTCACTGCGGCACTCAGCTTTCACCGGCACTACAAAGCGGCCGTCCCTCTGAGTGATCAAACTTTCCTGCAGGGCTTTGGAATAGGTGGGTGAGGAGATGATCTTCTGCAGGATCTGTCGTGAGCGGGCGCCGGCGGCGCGCATGTGGCGGCGGATGTCGGCCAGTTCCGCACTGGCGTTGTCAGCAATTTCGTTCTCCTCCGGAATTGCCCGGGTGATCCTGTCCTCCAGAAAGCGGCCCCCGTGAAGGGCGCGGAATATGGCGTCGAGCACGGTGTCCCGGTCGCTTTCGTCGCCGCGATAGTCTTTCACCCGACGGGCGCACCGCAGAAGCGCCGCAATATCCAGCAGCTCTCGGGTGTTCAGCATTCCGCCCCGCTGTGCCCGGACCAGTGCGGCGGACACATCCTTCACTCCCGCAAAGGAAGGGCTGCCCTGCAGGCCCAACAGCATACAGGCCGCACTGGTTTCCTGCTGCAGGCGTCTCACGTCCTCCGCATCCGTCTGCGGCAGCAGCGCCCGGGCTTTGGCTTTGGCCTCCTCAGACGTTGCCTGAGCGGCCAGTTTTTCCAAAACCCGGGGCAGCTCCAACGTGCGGAGCGATTTTTCAAATAATTTATCCATACGTTTTGATCCTTCCCAAGGGATTTGAAAAGGGGGACTACCGTCCCCCCTCCCGTATCATCAAGTTATTGCAAAGGCCACGCCTAAAAGGATCATGCCCGCAATGGCGACCAAGGCGCTGTTGCGGTAGGAGCGGAACTCCCGAGAGCCGCCCTGGCCGGCTTTGTGCAGCACGATCATCTGGCCGATGGCCGAACCAGCCCACACCAGGCCGAACACCAGCCATGCGCCCAAGGCCGTGAACAGCACCCGCTGCATCATGTTTTCGGCGCCGACCATCATGCTGTTGCGCACTTCCAGGCCCGCCATCACGGCAGTGCCGGCAATGGTAACAACGCGGAACGACTTGTGCAGCCACACAAGCAGCGGTTCGTTCAGGCGTTCCACCCGCTTTTCCTGACGTTCCAGCTTTTTGCGGCGGCGTGCTTCGCGCTCATCCCACTCGTGTTCATACCGTTTCGCTTCTTTCATATTATCCACCGTTGTTCCTTTCTGTATCTGTCATCTGTATCGTTTCCTTTATGCGAATCCTTTTGTAAAAATCCAACGTGCGAAAGCCCCGCTCCAGCTGGGCGGCGGCAAACGCCTCCGACGCATCTTCCATCCGGCGCAAAGCATCGGGCGGCAGCGAAAAAGCGTACAATCTTTTCGGCGCGCAGCGCAGCACATGGCGCATGGCCGCCAAGGACGAAAAACACAGCGGCATAGACAGGCCCCTGCGCCCCTCCAGAGCGCAGCGGCGGCAGTGCAGCACACCCTGCACCACATCCAGCATTGGCTCCTCCGGCATACCCGTGCCGCACACCGCGCAGCTTTCCAGCATCGGCTCAAAGCCGCTCAGCGCCAACAGGCGCAGTTCAAAAGCCGCCTTGACCTGCTCCGGTTCCCGATGAAGCGTTCCCAGTGCATAAAGCGCATTGAGCAACAACGAAAGGATCTCGGGTGAGGGTACATCCTCCGCAGTCAAAAGCTCGGTCAGTTCAGCGAAATACGATCCCAGAGCCAAGAACTCCACATCCCGCCGCACGCCGTCAAACAGTTCCAGCGTAGACGCTTCGTCCAGTATACTCCAATTTCCCTTCTGATACAAGGTCATTTCCGAATAGACCAGCAGCTGGGCGGCAGCAGCAATACGGCTGCGCCGGCGCCGGGCGCCCCGGGCAATCACAGCAAGCTTGCCCTCAGTACGGGTCAGGATTGTCAGAATTTTATCCGCTTCCTTTGTCTCCGTTTCCCGGAGCACAATACCCTCAACGATTCTGTGCATCCCGCTCGGCAGCGTTCCGTTTGTCCTTCCGATGGCCCAGCACCATACCGATACCCGCCCCCAACAGTACACCAGCCACCAGGATCAGTTTGAGCTGCGGCTCCGTGGTGGGCAGCGACATGACCGCAAGGCCGCTGATGACAAGACCCGTGATGCAGCCGATATTCCCATACAGCCGCGTGTAGCGATGTGCCTGTTGGTCCATAATATACTCCTTTTTTCTCTATGTAGGGAGCGTGCTCATACAAGCTGCTCCCGTTCCTCTTCCATACGGTAAGTCAAGTAAAACGCCGGCACGCCGGTCTGACAAAACAGCGCCCAATAGCCCTCGTTTTTCATTTCCTTCACCTCAATGATAGCCTTTGACGCTTCGGAAGAAACTATCCCTGACAAATTCAGGCGAAAGGAGGCAAAAACTGCCTGCTTTGCTCACTGCTCCCCATCGTAGCCGAAAGAGCGGATGGTATTCAGGTTGTCGCGCCAGTTTTCCTTTACCTTGACCCAGGTTTGCAGATAAACCTGGGCGCCCATAAATTTTTCAATGTCCGAGCGGGCCATGGTGCTGATTTTTTTGAGCATTTCCCCGCCCTTGCCGATCAGGATGCCTTTATGGCTGGCCTTCTCGCAGTAAATCGTCACGTCCAGGTCAATGATGTCGCTGCCGTTGCGCTGGCTGAATTTCGTCACCTCGATGGCTACGCCGTGAGGCACTTCCCGTTGCAGACAATAAAGAATTTTTTCGCGCACAATCTCCGCGCACACCTGGCTGTCCGGCTGATCGGTGGTCATGTCATCAGGATAAAGCTGAGGGCCGGGCTGGGCATAGCCCTTCAGCGTGTCGAGAAGATCATCCAGCCCTTCACCGGTGCGGGCGGAAACGGGAATGATAGCGTCAAAGTCATAAGCCCCCTGATAGGCGGCAATCACCGCCAGCAAATCCTCTTTTTTCACCGTATCGATTTTATTGATGACTAGGATAGCTTTCTCGCCGCTTCGTTTCAGCCTCTCGATCAGAATTTCCTCCGGCTTACCCACGTGGGCGATGGGTTCCACCAGCATCACTACCGCGTCGATATCGCTGAGGCTGTTCTCCACCACCTTGACCATATAGTCGCCCAGCCGGTTCTGTGCCTTGTGCAGCCCAGGCGTGTCCATCAGCACCAACTGGGTGTCCCCGGTGTTCACCACACCGCGGATGCGGGTGCGGGTAGTCTGAGGTTTGTTGGACACAATGGCGATCTTTTCGCCCACCAGCGCATTGGTTAGGGAAGACTTGCCCACATTGGGCCGTCCGCACAGAGTAATCATGGCTTCTTTCGTCATTTGCATGCTTTTGTGATCCTCAACTTTCTTGAGCAATTTTAGATTGTTTTCTCTTAGGTATCGTTTTCCATTCTCTCGATGAGATCGGTCACAACCAATGGAAAGGAATGGCCGGTCCACGCCACCATAGTAGCCGCTGCGCCCCAAAAAGGCAATTGAAACAGGATCGCTGCCGCAATACAGGCCGCTATCAAAAGGTGAAGAATACCCAGCCAGTTTTTCATCTTGCGCAGTTCAAAACGGTCTTGTTTCCACCAGGTCTCTGATCGTTTATTGCAGCACTCCTCTCTGTTTATTTCAAAATTCCCAGTTCTTCCATAATCGCATCTTCCCGAGCACGCATCTGCCGCTTCTGCTCCCCCTCGTCCAAGTGGTCGTATCCCAGCAGATGAAGCACGGAATGGGTAACAAGGTAAGCAAGCTCCCGGCGGTTGGAGTGGCCATATTCTTTGGCCTGGGAGAGCACACGCTCCATGCTCAGCACCATATCGCCCAAAGGCAGCAGGCCGGTGGCCACGTCGCACAGCGCCGCATCCTCAGGCGGCCGGCCGGGGGTAAATTCAAATTCCGGGAAACTCAAAACGTCCGTAGGCGCATCCACACCACGCATGTCCAAATTGATGGCGTGGATGCCCGCGTCGTCCGTGAGCAGCACGTCTACCTCACAGGGGAGCACGACCCCTTCGAGGGCCAGGACTGTGCGGATGGTCTTGCGGATCAGGGCGCAGTTGCGCTCGCTGGCTGCGCCGGGCACATCGGCCGTGATAGGGATATAATGCCGCTTTGCCATACTGTCACCGTCTCGCCTTTCCCGCCGGTTTACCGCCGGTTCCGGCGCGGCGCTTTTCGTCGTCCTCATAGGCTTTGATAATGCGCTGCACCATCACATGGCGCACTACGTCGTCCTGTGTCAGGCCGCAGATGCCGATGCCTTCCACATCCCGAAGCACCCGCACCGCCTCTTTCAGGCCGCTGACCTTGTCGGCGGGCAGGTCGATCTGGGTCACGTCGCCCGTGATGACCACCTTGGAACCGAAGCCCATGCGGGTGAGGAACATTTTCATCTGCTCGCGGCTGGTGTTCTGGGCCTCGTCCAGGATAATAAAGGAGTTGTCCAGCGTGCGCCCGCGCATATAGGCCAGGGGAGCCACCTCAATGTTGCCCCGCTCGAGGTATTTATTATAGGTATCCGCCCCCAGGGTATCGAACAGCGCGTCATACAGGGGCCGCAGATAGGGATCCACCTTGCTCTGCAGGTCGCCGGGCAGAAAGCCCAGGCGCTCGCCGGCCTCTACCGCCGGGCGGGTGAGAATGATGCGGTCGATACTTTTTTCCCGGAAAGCCGCCACGGCGGCAGCCACAGCGAGATAGGTTTTACCCGTGCCCGCGGGGCCGACGCCGATGGTGACGGTATTTTTCTGAATGGACTCCACATATTTGCGCTGGCCGATGGTCTTGGCCTTCACCGGGCGGCCTTTGGCAGTAATGCACACCACGTCCCGGGCCAGATCCGCCACTTTCTCCTCCTGCCCGGCCCGGGTCAGACTGAGCACATAGCGCACATTCTGCTCGTTGATCGGCTCGCCCTTAGCCGACAGGGCCAGCAACGCCTTCAGCGCCCGGGCAGCCAGCAGCACATCCTCCGCCTCGCCAGCGATCTTCAGTTCCCCGTCGCGGTTAGTCACCGCCACATGCAGTTCGCTTTCGATCAGGCGTATGTTTTCATCGAAAGAACCGAATACATTGATGGCCTCTTCCATCCTTCCGATGCTCATCCTTTGTTCCACCATGCTGAACAATCTCCTCCGGTTTTGTCTATTCCGCCAGCGCCACGGTCATTCCAATCTGTTCCTCGCATTCGGCATGCAGCGTGACTGTATAAGCCGCTCCGCTTTTCTTCACGCTCAGCGTGCTGTTTTTCACGCTGCCGCCCTCTTCCATGCAATCTGAAAGCTGCCGCTCCAGGGCTTCGCCGGCGCGGCTCTGGGCCTCCTCGGCGCTCAGTGCGCGTTCCACCGGCTCATATTCCCGCACCGTGACGCACTCAAGCGCCAGCGGCGTAGCCACACCGCCTGGCAGGCGCAGGCGTTTCGTTTTTGTTATTTTATCATAATTGGCATAGGAAATGCTACTGCCTGGCACAATTTTTATGCGTTGTTTTCCAAAAATTAGGGTAAATACCTGCTTTTTTCGTCCGGTATACGCTTTCTCTACCACGGTTTCCGGCTGCAGGGCCGTCAGGTCATACCAGGTGCGCGCCCATACTTTTCCCTCGCCCCGGGTAATATAGGCCCCCAGATCCCCGATGTCTGCAATACCGCTGATCAGCAGCTGCCCCTCGGTCACAGTGCTGCCTTTGCTCACCTCGGCGTGGCCGCCGTAGAGCTGCACCAGCGTCACCAGGCCGTCCTTTTTCGCCACCACGTTGGCGTCGGTATGCTCGTCGCGCAGCTCCGGCACCGGCGTTCGCTCGCGCACGATCACCGTCGCGCGGAACCCGTTCACATTCACCGTCATCCAGGACAGCTGCGGGATTTCCATCAAAATGTGGTTTTTCAGCGTTTCCGGGTGAATGCCGAGTCCAAAGGTGCCGTAACACACCCCCTCCGCCTCCAGCGCCCGCAGAATGCGCTCGTCGGAAACCGTCTCATTGCCCTCGATCTCAAAGTCCCAAACGAAGAAAGACCCGATGAACAGCAGCCCCAGGGACAGGAGCAGTCCTGCCAGCAGAAAATAGCGCCGCCGGAAGCGGCCCACAAAAAAGGGAACGCCTGTTTTTTTCTCCACGGAAATAGAGCAGTCGAGCTTTTTGGCCAGGCGGCGCAGCCGGAGATAACTTTTCCGGCTCAATTTTATGGAAAAGCAGGTGGGGCTGTGCCACGCCATGTCCCAAAAGGCCACGTCATGGGCCGAACACAGGTTCAGCACCCGCTCGGGAAATCCGCTTTCCACCGTGATGGCCACCGTGCCCGAAAGCAGGTTTACAACGTTCAGGAACATGTTTCACCTCGTCAGTTCGATCCCTTCAATGGTCCCGCCGATGCGCATTTCGTCGCCGGTCATGGACAACAGCTGCAGCCCCCGTCCCCGCACGCGCACCAGCAGCGCTCCGCAATTCACATCAATGGCTGTGTCGCTGTAAGACAAGATCCCCTGATGGTGCGAGAGGAACAGCTGCCGGTCCCCCAGCAGCTCCAGATTCGGAAGGCCCGCCACCACATCCATGGGCAGATCCAGCAGTTCGGCCGTTTTCGTCAGAATATCGCTGTCTTCAAATCGGTTCATGTCGCCACTCCTTTGCTTGCCTACTGTATGCGCCGAAGGGGCATCTCTTGCTTGTCCAGCGTTCATTTTTTCCACAGGGACGTCATAGAGTGAGCAAGACCGATTTGCAAAGGGGGCAAAAAAGATGCTGCAATCTTCGGGCTGGCCGCAGGCGCGGCAATGGTTTTTTCTTCTGTGCGCGCTGAGCGCCGCACTGCTGCTGTTCCGTCCTGCCCCGGCCATGGAGGCCGTGCGGGAAGCCCTGCGGCTGTGCAGTGAAACCATTGTGCCGTCCCTATTTCCTTTCCTGGTTCTCTCCGCTCTGCTGACGGCCCTCCTGCCCACTGCGGCGCTGGATCGTTTTCTCTCTCCACTGATGCGCCCCCTGTTCCGTCTTAGCGGGAACTGCGGGGCCGTGCTGGCCCTTGGTTTTTCCGGCGGGTATCCCGTAGGCGTACGCACAACGGCGGCGCTGTACCGCCAAGGTCAGCTGAACCGCAGCGAGGCTCAGCGGCTGCTCTCCTTCTGCAACAACTCCGGGCCGGGTTTTCTGTTGGGCGTGGTGGGTATCGGTGTATTTAGCTCTGCCGCCGTTGGACTGCGGCTCTATGTCGTCCATATTGCTGCGGCATTGCTGGTAGGTTTCCTGTTCCGTTTTTTCGGCGGCAAAGATCCATTCGCCGCCCATCGCCCGAAACCTGTCTCCAGCCAAAGCGCACAATCTTTGGCACAGCTTTTCACCGAGGCCGTCACCGGCTCGTTTTTTGCAGTGCTGAACATTTGTGCCTTTGTGCTGTTTTTTATGATTGCTCTGCGGCTGCTCTCTTTGACAGGCCTGCTGCACCTGCTCGCCGCTGCCCTGGAAATGCTGCTCGCTCCCTTCGGCATGACGGAGCATCTGGCCACCGCCCTCTTCGCAGGGTTTCTTGAGCTGTCCACCGGCGCAGCCTGTATGCAGGGCGCGCTGCTCACCCCCGGCACCGCCGCCCTGGCCGCCTTCCTCCTCGGCTGGGGCGGGCTGTCGGTGCATTGCCAGAGCCTGCTGTTTCTGTTGGAAACGGACCTTTCCTGCAAACCATATCTCGTCGGAAAGTTTCTGCAGGGGCTTTTTTCCGCTGTATTGGCTTTTGTGCTGTTCACCGCGCTCCCCTGCGCATAAGGCAGAGCGGAGCACAGCGCCGGCTGTGCTCCGCTCTGCTTTATCCTTCTTTTGAAAAATCGCCCCGGTAGACGTTGGCTCCTGTTTGCCCTTCCGTATCCCATTCTTCGGTCAGGGTGTATGCACCGGTGCTTCGCAGATCCAGTTCATAGCGCCGTATGCTCATTGCTGCCCACCGCCGTCTGACGATACGTCAAGTGAAACGTCCCGTTCTCCCACACACAGCTATCCACAGGGGCGTAGATGGAACCGTTCAATTTCACCGCGATTCCATCGTCCAGCGGTGTACTCTTTTTGTCTGCCTGCGCGTTAGGTTTCAGCTTCCCGTATTGGGCCAATCCATCCCAAAGCGCGATCCTGTAACTGCCGCCTTCCTGCTGCACTCCCACCACTTCGCGCACATGAAATACTTCTGTATCAATCCACTGGGAAGGCAGCGCCCCGGGAAGCACCATCCGCAGCAGCACCAGCGCAAACAGCAGGTTCGAAAAGCGCCGGGGCACGTGCAGCGCATCCAGCACACCTGCACAAACGCTTCGCTCAGCATCCCGCTCACCCCTTCCGGTGTTCGTCGATCAATGCCTGAATCTGTCTGGCCTCTTCGTCACTGATGGTCCGGCCGCCCATAAAGGCCGCAAGGAACGCCGGCAGAGAGCCGTCGAACGTGCGCTCCACAAAGGCTGCGCTTTCCTCGGCCTGCACATCCTCCCGGGGTACCAGCGCCGTGACCACAGCGTTTTCATTGCGCAGCAGCCCCTTTTGGGCCAGTTTTTTCACCATGGTATAGGTGGTGGACTTTTTCCAGCCCAACTGCTCGGCACACAGGGCCACCAGTTCTCCCGAGGGTACCGGTGCGCTGTCCCACACCACATTCATAAACCGATATTCGCTGTCGCACAGCTTCCAGCCTTCCATCTCTTCCCTTCTTCACCTCCGCTCCATGCGGAACACCAGCATCCCACATGATGGACATACTGCCACCCGGATGCCGTCTTTTTTCGCGATCCCCCGTTCTACACGGATCGTTCCATAAGTATTGGCCTTGAGCACATCCCTTTCCTCCATCGCCTTCCGGCACTGCGGACAAAGCCCTATGGCCGCATCTCCTTTCTGAAATCGCAAGCGGTCGATTATTATAGACTCAAGATGGAGTCTATAATAATCGACCGCTTTTGCCAAAAGCGATTTTCTCTGTCGCCCCGCTTATTCCAAGTCCTGCGCATTCATTTTGTTCAGTTCCTTTCGCCGCCGCTGCGCATCGCGGCAGGCAAAGTAGATCGCCAGCAACACCGCCGTTGGAATATTTCCTGTAAAAAACACGCCAATCAACGCGCCGACCGTCTGCCACATATCACCCGTATGCACCACATTCAGCATCATAACAAGCGAATAACCAAATGTGATGATCGGCAGTATCCGTCCCGCCCATTTGTTTTCCCTGCGGGAGAGAAAAATCTGCAAAACCACCACGGCGGCCAGAAACAGCAGAACGCCCACCAGCGTAAAAGTCATTATTCTCATACCGGTCCCTCCTTGTGCAGTTTCTTGTATTCGTGGATCAAAAGCTTTGCTGTATCCACATCCATTTTGTCATTCACCGTCAGGCGTTTGATCAGCGCGATATACGGCTCTGCCGCGGTGTGCTCGCTGATCTGGATTTTTTGGATCAGTCGATCCAGCCGCAGTCGTACCGTGGGATAGGTAACACCGTACTGCCGCGCCATCTCTTTGAGCGACCCGGACGCCAGCAGAAAGCGCCGGATAAACGCCAGATCTTCCTCTTCCAGTTCTCCCATCCACTCCGGGATAATTTCTATGGCCATTTCCTGCACGCTCCTTTTACTATATTAAGTATATCCTTTCATTTTGTTAAAGTCAATACTAAAATTTTAATATTAGAAAGTTTATAAAAAGCGATTTGTTCTACAGCAAAAAAAGAGCGGCCCGTTTTGGCAGACCGCTCTTTTGCATATATTCGATTCCGTTTTGCAATATATAAATCAATTATTACGATTTGGACTCTTCTTTTGGCGTTTTTTGCACTTCCAGCTCCTGTACTGCCTTGACCACCCGGGACGTACCCAGCCGGTCAGCACCCAAAGAAAGGAACCGCTCCGCATCCTCCAAGGAGGCAATGCCGCCCGATGCCTTGATTTTCAAGCCCGGCCGGATGTGTGCTTTCATCAGCGCCACATCTTCAAATGTGGCTCCGCCGCCGCCAAAACCGGTGGATGTTTTGATAAAGTCTGCCCCGGAGTTGGAAACTACTTCGCAAAGCTGAATTTTTTCTTCTTCGGTCAGCAGACAGGTTTCAATAATGACCTTTAACACATGCTCACCGCAAATTCCCTTAACTGCTTTAATCTCTTCGCCGACCCATTCCATACGCCCGTTTTTCGTCCAGCCCAGATTGATTACCATATCGATCTCTTCGGCGCCGTTTTGCCGTGCGTCCTGCGCCTCCAGACACTTCATATAGGTTGTGCTGTACCCATTGGGAAACCCAATTACAGTACACACCGGAAGGTTTCCATTGAGATATTGTGCCGCGTTGGCCACATGGGCCGGCGGGACGCATACCGACGCCACGCCGTAGCGCACCCCTTCGTCGCACAGTGTTTTTATCTGGGGCCAGGTGGCTTCGGGCCGCAGCAGCGTATGATCCACTGTTTTCAGAATCGCCTGTACATCCATGGTTTTTTCTCCTTTTCAGTCCGTTTCCCGCAGCAATACTGCTTTCAATTCCTCTGCCGTTCTGCATACGGCCACAGCGGAGGACGCTTCCAGCTCTCCCGGCGGGGCAAAGTCAAAAAAGGTGACGCCGATGCAGGGAATGCCACACTCCTCCGCCCCTTCCACATCATATTTGCGGTCGCCCACCATCACAGTCTTTTTCTGCTTTTCTTCGTCGATCCCCAGCCTGGTAAAGGCCCTGCGGATCACATCGGTTTTCGCCTCGCTTTTCCCATCGCTTCCACAGGCAGCGTCCAAATAAGGCTGAAAGCCAAACTTCTCCACAATAGGCACCACGCTGCGCTCGGGTTTGGAAGAAGCCACCGCTAAAGTGCGGCCCCGCTCTTTCAGGCAGCGCATCAGCTCCACCATGCCAGGAGCCGCCTTATTTTCCGCCCAGCCAATGGTTTCATAGCGCTCGCGGAAGACTTCCACCGCATGACGGGACTCCTGCGTGCTCATGCCGCAGTAGCGCTCAAAGGAATCATGCAGAGGCGGGCCGACAAAACGCAGCAGCGTTTCATAAGGCGGGCAGGGCCGGCCCAGTTTATCCAGGCTGTAGCGCACGCTGTTGAAGATCCCCTCCCGGGAATCCGTCAGCGTGCCGTCCAGGTCAAATAACACAAAGCGATACATACTGTCCCTCGTTCCAAAAAAATCCGCGGCGAATGCCGCTCCTGCATTATATCGTATCTATTCTGTCCAATGCAACTTTTTTCCGCGGAGGAAATAAGAGACAATGATACGCGGCAGTTTCCGTCTTTCGCTGCTCAGAAACGATCCGGCAGTGATGTCAAACGGTTTTACTGAAATACGCAAATGTTTGAGACATAACGAAACGTTTTCAGCACATACATAGATCCCTCAGCGGCTTTGCCGCTGAGGGATCTATGTATTATATGGCCCCCCGGCTGGGTTCGAACCAGTGGCCTGTCGCTTAGGAGTAGACCCGATACGACATCGGGAAGTGGTATCTAATGCTTAAAAATGCTTGGAAATACAAGGTTTTTCAGCATTTCAAATCCCATCTGATACTACGCTGTGATAGCTAATTCAGAGGGATTTTACACCGTCCGATTGGCTCGAAATTAGCAAGTCTTTCGATTTTTGGTGGACGTTGCAAGTGCAAGTAAATGTCACTATGTAACTTCTCGTGATGCGAAATGATAGGAAATCCTATTCATTCTCGTGTGAGGGTGCGGGTGTCCTTAGACACAGATTTCAGTCTGTTTTATATATCATTTCAAAATGAATTTTTCAACCAGAATTATTAAGAATTTCAAAGGTTTTTCAGACTCAATGATTCTATGTAATTTAGACCCGCCGAAGCAGGTCTTTTTTTATTTCAGCATAATCTCTCTATCCTCAGCGCCGAGCATATAAGCACCCTTGGCAAAAGCATCCCTTGCAAGAAGCTCTGCTACATCAACCCTATCGAACAGCATCCATATTTCTTTCTCTTTCGGAGTCAGTTCATGGCTATGGTCAAACAAATGCTCAAGTCCCAATCCTTCAAGCAATGCCGACTTTGCTGCTTTGTATTCCTCAGCTCTGCCAACATATTCGTCGTTCCTTTCCTTGGAAAATGCCTCGATATTGTCAGCTCTCAGATGCTCGTAATACTCGTCCATAAAGATTCTATCCATACTCGTTGACCTCCATAACAAAAAAATAAGGGCAGACCCTTTTACAGCTATTGTAGCTATGTAAAAGGATCTGCCCTTGCAGTTACTATAATGTTTTTGCCAGCGACTTCAGGAGTGCTGCCATTTCCGGATTTTGCAGAAGCTTCAGAAGAAGTTCTTTATCATCAGCGGAGCTTTCCGTTGCGGCTGGTTGAACCGGCTCAGGCGTTGCCTGTCTGCCTGAGTAGAACGCAGCTTCCATTCTTTCAGCGTTCAGTCTGCGGTCATCGTCGATGATATGGGAGTAAACATCCGCTACCATCTTGACCTGTGCATGACCGGAATCGCCTTGAACGGATTTCATATCGCCGCCGTTCAGCTTCAGCTTGTAAGTGATACTGGAATGTCGGAGACTATGGAAAACCACTTTCGGCAGTCCCTTCTCCTCAATCAGCTTATTGAAAGCACGGTTGATAACCTGCCCCTCAATCGGCTTGCCATTGGAAGAACAGAAAACCAGATTGAAGTCTACGAACTCGTCACCGAAAAGGTCTTTCAGTTCTTCGATGTCAGCCTTTCGCTGTACCAACATTTCCGCTACGGTTTTCGGTAAGAACACCTTGCGGACACTTGTTTTGGTCTTAGGAGTTTTGAGAACCAATGCGGTATGCGTACTGGCGAAGGTCGGTGGGAACTTGAACATGATGTCCTTACCGTCCAGATCTGCCATCGCTTCACGATTTACTCTCTGCAACTCCTTTTCAACGAAGATGCTTGCCTGACCAAGTTCAATACTGGTGGGGGAAATGTCAATACAGTCCCAGGTAAGCCCCAGAAGCTCGCCCATTCGCAGGGAACAGGAGAAGGCAAGGTTAATAGCCAGACGAAGAATATCATCGTCACAGGCTTCCAGAGCCTTCTGGAGCACTTCTGCTGTCCAGATATCCCTGGTCTTGTGTTCTTCTTTCGGCAGCGTAGCGTGCTCCACAGGGTTTCTGGTCATCAATTCCCACTTGACCGCTTGATTGAAAGCATTTCGCAATGTCTTGTGAACCTCTCGGACAGTATGCGGAGTCAGATATTCTGTACGGGCTTTTACATACTTAGAAGAAACCGCTTTGACAGAAAGCAAATCTCGGTAATACTTGTCCATGATTCTCGGCGTGACATCCTCCAGCTTCATATCACCGATGAGGGGACGAATATAGTTTGCAATCAGGCTCTTTCTGCTTTCATAGGTAGACATCGCCCAGGTGTTCACACCATAGATTGACATATACTCATCCAAAAGATCATTGACGGTTTTAGCAGAAGGGGGAATAAAGGTTCCGGACTCCTGCTCATATTCAACCTGCAACTTCCTTTTCTTTGCTTCGGCATTCGTTTCAAAGGTTTCCCACTTCTGACGCTTGTTGCCGTTCTCATCGGTGTATGTATAAACCACAGAATACTTCTTTTTTCTCTTAACGATAGATGCCATGTAATCAGCTCCTTTCCTGTCTATCTTCCGCTAACTGGTAGCGGGTCTGATTGTGATACCATTTTTCAAAGCTCTCTTTGGTAGCTCGCTTATACCTGCCAACCTTGATAAGCTCAAAATCTTCATTGGCAACGATATAGTAAATGGTCTGACGATGTACCCCAAGCATTCTTGCCATTTCCGGCAGACCGTAGGTGGATGCCATAATATCTGCATCCAGTTCCTGATCCTCTACCGTGCGGTAATCGGTTTGAGAAGCATACCATCTTTCAAAGCTCTCCTTTGTCACTCTGCGCTTGCCCAGGACATCGACCACATCAAAATGCCCTTTGGCAACCAGTTCGTAAGCAGTCGCTTCTTTCAGCCCAAGGCGCTGTCCAAGCTCCTCCATTGAATATGTAGTTTTCTTCAATTCCTCGCCGGGAGGGGTTCCATCGACCTTCTGGTATTTGAACTGATTGGCATACCATTCTTCAAAGCTGTCGATCATCACCCTCATGGTGTTGCCGACAAGAATGGTTTTGAAGTAATTCTTCTTAATGAGCCAGTATGACTCCGTTTTACCAAGACCGAGCATCCTGCCCATTTCCAGAACAGACATACTCGTGCGTTTTCTCATTTCCGCCATCGTACAACCTCCTATGTAAAAAATGTAGCCATGTGTTTCTTGTCATGGCTACATTTTATCGAACTCTCAATATGTTTTGAAGTTTGTCGCCGGGTTGTACGACGCCCTTGACAAATCTTACATTTGATGATCCAACCACTCATCAAAACTCTTTTTGGAGATTCTGATACTGCCACCGATGCGGACGCTATGGAAAACTTTCTTTTTCACAAGGTTGTATGCGCTGGTTCTGCTGATGCCCAGAATATCCTGAATCTCATCAACCGTATAGGTTCTCTTATCAAACTGAACTGCGTTAGCAGCCATCGCTTCTTCGGTGCGCTGATTCATGGCAGCGATTCTTTCTTCAAACATTTATGTTCACTCCTTCGCTCTCTTTGCTTTATGTTTTGGGGAACGCTTTTTCAGCTGTTCCATTGCCAGGCTGACAGATAAGGCTTTCTCAATCGCTACCATTTCACGGGGCGTTACCTTACCTAAGTAATTATCAATCCTGCTTTTATCAATGGTACGAATCTGTTCCAGCTGAACAACGGACGCTTCTTTGAATGCAGGATTGTCGTAAATAACAAAGTGCGTCGGCATATTCGCTTTCTTATGGATTCTGGTGGTGACCGTTGCCACAATCAATGTGGGAGCGTGTTTATTACCGGTATCGTTCTGAATGACGATAACCGGACGGATGCCGCCTTGTTCCGACCCAACTACCGGGTCCAGCTTGGCGCAATAAATATCACCACGGCAATATACCCAATTTTCTTTCATCATGTGCCATGACCTCCTTTCGTTGGCTATGTAATAACTGACTGCCAGAAAGGAATCAGGCAGTCAGTCCAAAAGTCTATGTGTCCCATATTTGCCACGCACCCCTGGGAAAGAGGGCTTACGCCCTCAGGGAATCACCGAACGACTGATTGCGAATCAGTTCCATAGGAATCTAACCTCTGCCGGGTTCTCCGCCAGCTCCGTAGAGAAGTATCTTTAATCCTGTTGCTTTCATGGCCGTATTGGGAGCAACCCAATATTTACAAGCCAGTATTGATCGCTGGCATCGGGAGAGAGACAAGCGCTTAATTTATAGAAGAAAGTCGTTCTGTTTCTCTATCCGATACGTCTCGGCGTACCGCTGATGTGGCTGATGCTCTCGCACCGGCAACAGGAACGTATTCGATGACTGTGTATTCAGTTTTCAAGGATCAAGCAGCCGATTTTCTTTGGCTGTATCTAAATTGTACCTGTTCCTCATGCAAGTTTTTATTGCCTCGTAGGTATAGTTTTGAGGTTATTCACGACCTAAAAATATGTAATCAAGGGTTGTCTCAAAGCGCACAACCAGTTCGATTGCCAAATCAATAGAGATACCTCTGTTGCCGGTTTCAATTCGTGCAATGGTGTTTGCGGCAACACCTAACTGCTCCGCAAGCTGTTCCTGTGTAAGCCCATGTTCCTTTCTCAAGGCTTTAATTCTTTTTCCGCTTTCAACCAAGTCGTAATACATTTTCGTTCCTCCGTGTTTTTGAATTTGTGAAGTTGCAAAATCAAAAACAGCGGGAGGAGATCGTGCCCGATTCTCAATACCCTTTGCCATCTGCCTGTCCTCCTTGCAGGCATAAAAAAAGAGCCGGAGTAAATTACTCCAAGCTCTCGTTCATGCCTTTGTGTTAATTATGGGGGAAAATAGGCAGGTATAAAAAAAGCCCCGTACCCATTACAGGCACGAGGCGTAACTCTCTCTATTCAATTTTATGCCGCTATCTCCCAGCATAGCCATTTTAACACTGGACAAGTCGGACTTTCAGTAGGGGAACCGTCGTATTTTCATCGGATTTTAGTCGGACTAAAATCCTGTCTTAGCATTCACAATAACACAATGCTTCTTCCTCCCGGGCACTTTCCAGGAAATCTTTCAATTTAGGAATGGCTGTTCCCCAAAGTGACAGACCAAATAACAGTATCGCTTCTTTCTTTCGGTCATAGTAGGTGCTGCGTTCCATATTCAAAACCTCCAGCATTTCTGATTCCCTGTACTTGAAGCGGTTGAGATATGCCTTTGAGATAATCTCACAGTACAGAGCGCCTTTATCTGGATATTCTCTGATTTTCAACATAGCCATATCTACCAGTTCAATGATCCACTTTGTCTCAAATAAGCTGCGAATGCGTTCTTCAAATCGTTCTCTCGCTTCATCCGGAGCAAAGTTCTCCAGATAAATCAATGCACCATCTAAGCTGTCACCGTAAGTACAAATAAGGGTATCACATACATCATTCGCACGATCAATGGTAGACCAGCACACCTCTCGATATATGGATAAAATCAGCTTTGCTCTTTCATACAGAACCTTCTCGTCAATGTTCTGCATCCGGCAAAGCATTCGAATACTGCTTAATACCTGTGTATTATATCTGCTCATTCAGAATCTCCTTTCAGCCTAATCCATAAAATAAGAATTCCTTTCTAACTCCTGTCACTTGGCTAAAGGGAAACAAATACCATGGGACAAGAATGACTATAACTTCCGATATTTGATTAAAATAACAGAAGTGAAATCGGAAGTTC
The DNA here is from genome assembly GCA_020555605.1 of bacterium 210917-SL.2.15. Taxonomy (GTDB): domain Bacteria; phylum Bacillota; class Clostridia; order Oscillospirales; family Oscillospiraceae; genus Pseudoscillospira. Next base: position 385,254 of record JAJCJC010000001.1, read on the forward strand.
TTGACTTTATAAAAGTTCCGATATATAATTAAGTGGAATTAAAACTTCTGTTATGATTCTTATTATAGCATTTTCCAGAAGTTTGTCAACAAATAATCGGAAGTTACGAATAAATATTTTTTGAAAGGAAGGATACTACCATGACATTTGGAGAAAAAATTAAAGAAGCTCGTTTGGCTATGAACCTATCTCAAACGGAGCTTGCCCAGATGACCGGCATTTCCGAAAGATCCCTTTACACCTATGAGCAGCTCGGAACACTCCCCAGAAAAAGCAACATCAGAAAACTTGCTGAAGCACTGCATATCTCTGTGTCCTATCTTTTGGACGAATCTGAAACGGATAGCCAGAGCCATATAGATCAGGATATGTTTATTTTAGAGGCAAAGGAAAACTTCGGTTCAAAAGGAGCAAAAGAAGCTCAGGAAGTGTTGGGTCGTGTAAATTCTCTGTTTGCCGGTGGAGAATTGGACGAGGACGCAAAAGATGTATTCTTCCAGGCGATTATGTCAGTTTATATGGACTCTAAGAAAACAGCACGGGAAAAGTACACTCCGAAGAAATACAGAAAGCATAAAGATAAAGAGTAAAATCCTCAAGCACAGAATATGTTTTCTGTGTGCGATTCGGAGGTGAAGCAAATGAAAACGGCAGAGCATATCATTGAAACTGTCGATAAGCTTGTGCGAAAATATCACACCAGAGACCCTTACGAGCTATGTCAGCTGTTAGGTATCAAAATCCACTATTACGATTTACAGAAGAAATTGAAGGGCTTCTTCTATTACCAGTCCAGACAAAAGAATATCGTGATAGATCACAATGTGAACGGTATCCTGGAGCGTATATTAGTCGCACATGAATTAGGACACGCTGTCCTGCATACAAAAATCGCTATGATGCACGGCTTTCAAGAAATGGAAGTTTTTGATGATAGATCAATCGAAGAAAATGAAGCAAACTTCTTTGCGGCGGAGCTTCTGTTAGAAGATGGGAAAGTCCTGGAATGCCTTTCGGAACACACATTTTTTGAAACGGCTAAAATGCTCTATGTACCGGCAGCATTATTAGACTACAAATTCAGCCTGCTCCACGAAAAAGGAGAGCTGGTAAATTCGATGTATATTCGTAAAGCAGATTTCCTGAAAGAAGATCTTCATGCCTACGATAACGACATTGGTTATGGCGATATATGAATATCTATTTTTATATCTTTACAGAAAAAGTCCACCAGTACGATGCGTAGTGCATCATGACTGGTGGACTTTTTGCTTCTTAAAGAATCAGTATATTGTGCTGCAAAAAAGAACCCCATAGCAGTTCACTCTGTACCGTCAATGGGCTTCTTTTTCATTATATCAATCAAGCTCCGCTTTTTTTATCATCTCTTGCTGGTCAATCAAGACATCAATCAACTTTCCTACGGTTATCAATGTTGTTACATTACACTTTTTCAGTTTTGCAGCAATCTCATTATCAATGATGCTGTCGCATTTTGCATATGGGGTATCCAGTAAAAAATAGTCAAAGTTCTTTTCCAAGACGAATGCCAGTTTTAGAAGCATTGCCAAAGAAACTTTCGTCTGTCCAACTTCAACATGGCTCATATGATTGTTCGAGCAACCAACCAACGCACCCAAATCAGCCTGACTATAACCCTTTTCCAGTCGGGCAGCTCTAATGCGCTGACCAATCTTAACGTAATCAATTTCCGGTTGCGTTTCAATCACCTCCATGCTGTGTATGATTCTGCTATACATTATAAAATGTACCAAAAATCTCAACAACCAACATCGGGTGCAAGTTGCATTTATAAATGCAATATGATAAAATTTTATAGGCAGATTGCATTAAATGATAGAATGAAAAGAACCCCAAGACGACAATATGAGCTATCTTGAGGTTCTTTAAAATAAAAAATTCGTAGAGTACATTACTCCACGAATCGCATTCTTCTCTGTTTTTTTTAGTTTATATCTTTATTTTACAAATTGTCGCACTGTTTGTCAATATGTTAGGGACATAAAACACGAGGTTTTGCACAAAAATCCATCTTAGAAAGTTCCAAAGTCACAATTTGCCGTCAGAATTATAGTCATATTGAAGGAGGTGTACCTTATGGCACGAAAAGGAGAAAATATTTACAAAAGGAAAGACGGCAGATGGGAAGGAAGATACATTAAGTCCCGATCTTCTACAGGCAAAGCCAATTACGGTTATGTTTATGCAAAGTCATATCGAGAAGTCAAGGCAAAACTTATCAGTCAAAGTTCGTGCACGAGTAATTCTGTCACTGTCGATCCAGAAATTAGCTCAGATCAATTTGAACAGGTTGCTATGGAATGGTTTCAAGCTATATGTCCTAAAGTGAAGGAATCTACAAGCAACAAATATAGGAATCTTCTCAGCTCGTATATACTTCCTGTGTTCGGAAGCAAACAATTGCGTGATATAACACACGAGTTTATTGAAACGCAGTGTAATTTTTTCCTTGTTTCTGGTGGATTAAAGGAGAATGGACTTTCCTCTAAAACTGTTTCAGATATTTTATCTCTAATTCGAAATGTCTTACAATTTGCCACCCGAAACGGGAAAGCCATTTCTTGTGACGCACGATCTATACAGATAAAACGTCAAACGAAGGAAATGAGAGTTTTGAGTCGTGCTGAACAGGAAAAATTATGCCAATACTTGTATTCTAATCTTGATTCCTGCAATATTGGTATATTAGTATGTTTATTCACTGGTCTCAGAGTAGGTGAAATTTGTGCGTTACGATGGGAAGATGTTTCATTCTCAGATTACACAATCCACGTGCATCAAACGCTCCAGAGAATCCAAGATAGAACCAACAGTGAATACAAGACAAGGATTGTTGTTACCACACCAAAAAGTGCTTGCTCCATCCGTACTATTCCAGTACCCCATGGCTTAATGACTATTCTTACAGCACACAAAGCTTCTTCTACTGGCTACATCCTAACCAATAGCGATCAGAATCCATTAGAACCAAGAACCATGCAAAATCATTTTAAGAAGGTATTGAAAAACAGCGGAATCACCTCCGCAAATTATCACTCGTTACGTCACCCGTATGTCAAGCCCACGACAAAAAAATTTATAACTTTTTTTGAAGTTTTTCGGGCAGCCTCATAGCTGCCCATAGCTGTTTCAAATGGGTGTTCACGGTTATACCTCCTTTTCAGATTCCTTTGTTTCTAAGAAATCCTGTGTTGCATATTCAATCTCAATCCGCTCTCCTGGAAAGACGTAAACTTTGTTGATAAGCCGGTCAATCAGAGCTTTTGTCAGCATATTGGCGTTTCCGACTTCCTGCATAATTTCCTGTTGTTTCAACTTGATTTCATAATCACTTTTTATCTGCTTTGTCTGTGCAGTAATGACAGCATGAACATTTTTGGCTTGTACCAGTTCCGTGTCATAAACCGCTTTTCGTGTTCGATAGGTTTCCAAATCAATCTCTCCAAGCGCATACTGCTCATAAAGATGCCGCTTGCTGTCTTGAATAGAACGGAGTTTTTCTTCATGTTCGGCCTGCTGGACTGTCTGCAAATCCAATTTATCCTTATTGCTGTCAATTCCCAATGCCGGACACATTTGAGCCCGAATTGTTTCAAATACAACCTGCTCCAGATCAGCCATCTTTATGCGCACACCATGACAAGGAAGCGTTTCAGCCACCTCGGAATGACGGCAATAAAACCACGCACCATTTCGTAGAGACATTGCATGATCGCAGCATCCACAGAATACCTTACCGCGGAGCAGATAATCACGCGGTTTTTTATTTGACAGAGAGAAACGCTTAATTGAAGCATTGGCTTTTTCAAATAGATCCACACTTATAATAGCCGGATGATGGTTCGGGATTTTGAACCACTCACTTTCATCCTTTAACTGTGTATGTCGGCTGCCAATCTCTTTTACCTTTCTCTTGCCAATTACATAGGTACCGATATATCTTTGATCTTCTAAAATACGCAGGACCGTTGATGTACTCCAAACGCCGTTTGTTCGGGAAACATTGTAATAGTCCTTGCCTTTAAGTTTGCGATATTCCCCAGGGGTGGGGATATTCATGGCATACAATTTTCTTGTGATCTCGGCTGCGGTGTTGCCTTCAGACGCCCATTGAAATATCATCTGCACATTCGAGGCAACATCCTCGTCCGGTTCCATACGTCCGTCTGCACTCTTGCGATAGCCGTAAGGACAGATGACACTCTGATATTCCCCACGACTCATTTTTGCGTATTTTGCACTTTTGGTTTTCATGGACATATCCCGGCTATAACACTCGCTGATAAGATACTTGAAAGCAATATCAATCCCTCCGGTATCACCTTTGAAATTAGCTGTGTCAAAATCATCACTGACGGAAATAAAACGGGTGTAGTAAAGAGGAAATACCCGCTCAATAAAATAGCCGGTTTCAATGCTGTTACGTCCAAATCGGGAAAGGTCTTTTACAATAATACAGTTGATTTTTCCGGCCTGAACCATTGTTAAAAGTTCCTGCACCGCCGGACGCTCAAAGTTTGTCCCCGTATGACCATTGTCAATAAATTCCAAAATCTCGCTGTTATCCCATTCCGGCAGAGACATAGCTTTTTCACGAAGAATCAGTTTTTGATTTGGTATGCTCAAACTTTCAGTTTTGAAATCTTCCACAGAAAGACGGATATAAAGAGCAATCACATAGTTGCGCACGGTTCCACCGCCTTTCCCTGAAATTCATTTTTGAAACGGAAGGTCACATGAATATTCCGCTCGTGGTCTATCTCAATTCGTTCAATGAGCCGTTCAATCAGTTCCGCAGTCAGCACATGATCCTGTGCCAGTGTTTTTGCATCCTTTTCCATTGCACGGTATCTGGCAAGCTGGTTGTCCAGAGAGTCCATAGATTTTTCAAATACTTCAATCTCACCAGACAGAGCATTGATAGCATGTTCATAATCCGCTTTCAATTCAAAGTATTCATCATTTGTCAAAATACCCTGCACAAAATTTTCATATAGGCCACGGATCAGCCGGCGTGTTTTTTCAATTTCCTGCCGTTTGGCAGACATCTGAATTTTCAGCTTATCTTTTTCCTGTTTTTGTCTTGCCTCCAACTGAAAGAGTGGCAGCGACATTCCCAGCGCAACTGTCAGCTCTTTTTCAAGAATAGCCGTAACAGTAGAAATCAGTTCCTTTTCCTGCATCGTTGCGCCTTTGCAGCTATCTTTTTCTACCCGGCTGTTTGTAAGGCAGTGGAACCAATAAGTATCGGGGCCTTTCCGGCGCTCGGCACGTTGCCGGTGAAGGCTTCTGCCACAATCAGCACAGAACACTTTACCTTTGAAAATGTTTGGTGTGTAGGGACGTTTTGGAGTTGCTTTGCTTTCTTCACAGATCTGTTTTCTGTATTCCTGAACTGCATTAAACAACTCATGGCTGATGATCGGTTCATGGGTGCATTTTGCAATAATCAGATTATCTTCTCCAGCCTTGACCTGCTGATGATCTACAATCTTTGTTTTTCCTTGCACCAGATCGCCTGTATAGACTTCGCTTTCTAAAATTTTCATCACTGTACGGGTCTGCCATTTGCCGCTTCCAATCAGACCCGGACTGGTAATCTCGCCAGTGGCCTTTTTATAATGGCTCGGTGCCGGAATCCCCATCTCATTTAGGTTGCGGACAATCCGGTTCAGTGCCACATGCTCATGTGCCCATTCAAAAATCTGTTTTACCACAGGGGCAGTATTTTCATCAATCAGAAGTTTATGGCAATTATCAGGATCTTTCCTGTAACCGTAAGGTGCCCGTGCACCAATATAGTCGCCGTCTTTCATAGCCTGCCGCGCTTGTGCTTTGATTTTTCGTCCAATGTCCAGAGCATAGGCTTCATTGATCATATTTTTCAAAGGCAGCATGATACCGCCATGAAGATTTCCGGAATCCGCTGTATCAAACTGATCCGTAACAGCAATGAAACGAACATTATGAGCATGGAAATACTGTTCGATATAATAACCTGTGTCAATAGAATTTCGCCCTAATCGGGAAAGATCCTTAACAATCACACAGTTAATGTGGCCTGCTTCAATATCAGATAGCATTTGCTGAAATCCAGGGCGGTGAAAATTTGTCCCTGTCGCTCCGTTGTCGATATAGGTATCATACACAACGAAGTCCGGTTTATCTGAAAGAAAGTCATTCAGTACCAGCTTTTGATTTTCTACTGAGCAGCCCCGCTTTTTGTTATCCTCCACAGAAAGACGGATATACAGAGCTACATGTACATATAAAGATGGTGCCGGCATAGGTGCCGCCGTCTGTTTTCTGCTTTTTCTTGCCATTTAGCCCACCATCCTTTCTTCATTTTTTGTAGCAATCTGTTCCGCCAAAGAGATTGCTTTCTGATATTCATCCTGGTAATTAAATTCAATATGCAGTTCATCTTTACCCATTACCCGTATGCTTCGGATAAGCTGCATGACTGCCCGGCGGTCAATATCCTCCATAGTAGAAAATCTCATAAAATGGTTGATCCAACGATTTCGTTCGCTTCGGTTTTCCAATACATCTGTAAGTTTATCGTTCCATTCAGCGATTGCCTTTTGGAACAGTTCAATATCTGCATTGTATTTTCGCTTATAAGAGAGAAATTCTTCCTTTGTCAGAATTCCACTCACCAGATTTTCATAGAGTTTTGCCTTAAAGCCCTCGGTCTGTGCTACACGCTTTTCATTTACTCTGATCTGTGCGGCATATTCCTGTGCCAATTCCCGGTTGATCCGTTCCTGACTGATACTGGACAGCAGGGCATCCAGAGAAGCAACATTTTCAATATGTCCTTTCAAACTGTCCTGCACACATTCAATCAGATCCGACTCTTTCAGCATGACCGACGATGTGCAGCCATTCTTTTTGCCGGTCGGGCAGTAATAATAGTGATACTCTTTATCTTTATAGCGGTTCGTCTTGCGGGTCATACGGCAGCCACAGCAGCCGCAGATCAAAATACCGGAAAAAAGGTAAACCTTATCCGATTTGGGAGAAGTCCTTGTGTCAATCCTGCGGAGCCGTTGCACCAGATCAAAATCGTGCTTTTGTATGATCGCTTCATGGGTTCCCTCCACACGAATCCATTCCGAAGAAGGTTTGTCCTCACGCTCTTTTAATTTGAAATGGGGCGTTGTCTGCTTGCCCTGGACCAGTGTTCCGGTGTAAGTTTCATCCTGTAAAATGCGGATGATTGTAGTTGCAGACCATTTGCAATCCTTTCGGTCTGTATAGCCACCTTTTGCATGAGGCATTCCGTGATTGCGCTTATACGCCAAAGGTGAAAGAATTCCTAATCGGTTCAGTTCATCCGCTATATGGGAAGCGCTGAATCCTTCCCGCCGTTTTCTGAAAATATCCCGCACAACATTGGCAGCATATTCGTCTACTTCCAGGCTCTTGTGTTTATCGCCGACTTTCACATAACCATAGATGGTAAAAGCACCTACAAAATCCCCGCTGCGCCTTTTTACTTCCAGGGCGCTCCGTGTCTTAACGGAAATATCCCGACAGTAAGCCTCATTCATAATGTTTTTGACAGAAACCGTGAGATCATCGGCAGCGTCATTTTCTGTGTCCACATTATCGTTAATTGCGATAAAACGCACTCCATAGGCTGGAAATACCCTGCGCATATAACGGCCTGTTTCTATGTACTCACGACCTAAGCGGGAGAGGTCTTTGACAATCACGCAGTTAGCTTCGCCTTGTTCGATCATCCGCATCATTTCCTGAAATGCCGGGCGATCAAACAAAACACCACTATAACCATCGTCAATTTTTTCTGCCACAACCTCAATTTCCGGGTGTCGGGCTATGTAGTCATCGATCAGGCGCCGCTGGTTAGCAACGCTGTCACTTTCTACTGTTTTATCATCCGTATAAGAAAGACGGATGTACTTAATCGCTTTGTAAACCTGCATAAAAAAACACTCCTTTCGTTGCACAGAAAAATCCCCGCAATTCAAGAAGTGTGGTTAATCCATATTCAATTCCTTTTCCGATTCTTATTCTACCATGCTTTTACGGAAAAGTCAGCCCCTTTCTTAAAATTGCAGCTATCGCAAAATACCTTTGATACATTCTTCCAGGGTAGCACCTTCAGCAGAAAAGCTGGCCTGTACAGTAAAACGCCCACACTTAAAATGGTATGGATTTTTGATTTGCTGAACGAATTCTGCAATTCGTTCAGCACGGGAAAGTTCTTTGTTGACAGAGACATCCCGAATGTCTACCAGTGTACCCACTTCACTGACAATGGTATTCAATTCCATAGTATCAACTCCCTTCTGAAAACTGTGTTATCAAAACCACATGAATAGGTCGGATCTATGGTTATTACACACATAAATCCGGCCCATTATATCTGATTTCGATTTTACTGCCGTATTTGCCACGCACCCCGGCAAGTCCTTCTGTTATAAGGACGGGGCTGTTACAGGCTGCGGATAGCGTCACCGCATCATAGTCCCGCATACGCCGCCGCTTTGCCAGAGCAAGCAAACGCCGCAGGAGCTCTCCCCAAGTCTTTAGGAAGCCGTGAAGAAGTACCATTATGATCTGTGTCGTTATCGCGTCCGGCTTGCCATAGCCGGTTTCGTAGGTTGCGTTTATCGCTCGGACAGCCTGGATTCATCACCTCCTTAGGCCGCCTGTCACCGCGCCGCCCCATCTGCCGCTCGGAACACAGAATGAAGTACCTGTAACAGCGTATATTCGGTTGTCAAGGAACAAGCAAGGGGCATGGCAGACAAATTGATATTGCAGTTGGGGTGGGAGGATGTATATGCTTCCTTACCACACCCGTCCAGCTTGTCCCGCCGAATATGTCCCTCTACTATTCAGTACATTTTTAGGGGCAAAGTTGCCGTCTGTTATAAAATTTCTTTGAAATATTTTTCCAGACTACGCAATCCGGCTTCGATAGAACGGGTGATCCGGCTTTTGTGTGTTCCTTCCGCTTTGGCAATATCTGCTTTGCTCATGCCAAGGAAAAAGTGTGCATAGATCCGTTGGCGCTGCTTTACCGGAAGTTTGGAAAGACCTTTATAAATCAACTCCGTCATTTGACGCTGTTCCCAAATTTCTGCCGGGTTAAGAGGTTTTTGCAATATCTCACGCTCAATACCTTCGTCTCGATCCAGAGAGTAAAATGCTTTATAACGGTATGTACGAATCCGATAGGCTTCCTCCAGCAACATGTATTCCCGAAGCAACAAAGCAACTTCATCCGGCACCTCAACGATCATGTCCTGTGTATAATACGGGTAATAATCCCGAAGATTGATTTTCTTCATAGTAATTTCCTCCAATTTCGATGTTTGAGTTGATGGCAAAAATCGAAATCAGAGGGTGGGCTGCGGCAGCGATAAGGTCTAAGTCTCTTTCTGATTAAAAAAAGGGTACAAAAAAGCGCGCCCGTACAAAGAACAGGCGCGCCAAAGCAACAGTATGAAATTTTTCCGGGAGGTTGACAGCGAAAATGCTCAAATTTTGTCGAAACCAAAAACGCCGCAATCCATACGAGCTGGACTACGACGTATAGGTGACTGAATGTAAAGCAGTTTATCTGCGGATCTGTGTTGCATAGACGCATAGGCATTTCCTCCCATCAAGGAGGAGCCTGAATCGGCTGCTTGATACCTCCTTGGGAGAAAATTATATCGATTATGTTTCCTGTATCAGTCCGCAGACATTCGCTTTTTACTCTTTATATTCACAATTTTCTACATATTCTGCTCTTAGAATATATGCTGCAAAAAGCAAGCCCACAAGGAGAAGATGACACCTTGTGGGCTCATGTTATAGATGTTCAAATTTATAGCCGATTCCGGAGACACTCTCAATATAGTTTGGAAGATCCGGTTCAAAGCGCAATTTCTTACGCAGCTTACTTATATGATTATGGATCGCTTTTCTCGAATAGAAATCACAATCCTCTTTCCAAACCAAATCGGTAATCAGTTCGTAAGTAAAAACACGTTTGGGATTGGCAATGAGCAATGCCAGTATATCAAACTCCTTACTTGTCAGGTTGATAATCCGTTCGCGAACCTTGACAGTACGATGTTCCAGACATAGATAAATTTCGCCTTCTTGTATTTCTGTAAGAGGATTCTTCTCTGCTGCGGAGAAAGTGTGACAGGAATTGAATACCGTTCCATGACAGACTCCTTGTTCCAAAATATATTGCATTAGAGCATTCTTTTGTTCCTCGTTAAGAAGCAGAAATAGCTTTTCGCCAATCTGATTGCCGGATTCTTCTATATTAAAAACAGCTAATGTCCCATCACATCACCATCCTTTTTTCTTCTTAACAACAATCAATGTAGCTAGAGTTTTCTTTTTATCTGCGAAAACAATCACAAAGCTCAAAACCATTTGTAACGATTTTTATTGCAGAAGTTTTTCATAGGTGAACCGTCCCATAGATTTTTGCAATAAGAACCAGGCAAGTATTGCACATATCACACCGAGTCCGAGAAGAATCCAGACATTCATTAAAAAGACTCCTGTAAATTGTCCCGCTATGGGCAGAATCACCGGAAGAATCAGAAAAACGGCAGCCTGCTGAGATTCCTCTACGCTCTGCGCTTTGGCAGATCCCCGGACAATCAGTGTAATGGCAATTAGTGAGATTGCAGGTGAAAGCAATAGTATAACAACCAACCAGCTTACGCTTGGAATCAGCAGCCTACCTGCCAAGAAAAATAATTCTGTTTCTATAACCAGAAACATAGCCGCAAATGAGATTACAGAGACAAGCATACTTAAAAGGAAAGAAGCCCATACTTTTGCTTGAAAAATCTGTTTGAGAGTAAGTGGACAATAGAGCAATGTTTCAAGCGTATGCCGTTCCTTTTCTCCTACAAATGCACTGGCTGCCATGATAGAAGCAGTCATTATAGGAATTATCAGGAAAAAAATCGGAAGTATATAATTTAAGATCATGCCAGAAAGCGTAAGCTCCAGGCTTTCCATCCGGGCAGTTTCAGGAAGCAGTGACAGTAACTTTGTAATATCCGGATCATCCGGTACAAAATGAATGGTAATGACAAAAATAGACGGCAATACAATAGTCAGCACTAAAGGAACAATAAAAAGAGCAGGAAATAGTCTACGGTTACTTGCAATAATGCGAAAATCTTTTTTGATAATTGCATACATAGCAGCTTTCATATCATCAATCCTCCTTCCTGCCGGCAGTCAGGGTAAAATAAATATCTTCCAGAGTGGGTTCTATAAGATTTACAGAATAGATATCCTCACCGGCTTCTACAATCTTTCGTACCAAATAAGGGATTTCTTTTTTATCTTGTATTTGGGTTTCAAACTCATTGATTCCGCATTTAACAAAGTTTAGCTTGTCAGGAACCGCTGACGCACAGATACGAAGCGATTTTGAAGTAAATACCCGAGCGCGTAATTCATCTATTGTACCCGAGGCCAAAAGAATCCCCTGATCAATCAGTCCGTAGCGTGTGCAGATTTCCTGTGCATACCGAAGCTGATGGGTACAGAGAAAAACAGTAATTCCCTCTTTGCAAGCCAGATTGTGTATCATTTGATTGACATTCTGCGCACTTTCCGGATCCAAGCCAGAAGTTGGTTCGTCAAGAAACAGAACTTTCGGGTGGTGTAACAGTGCCCTTGCCAGAGATAACCTCTGTCTCATACCGGTAGAATAGGTCGCCAGTTTTTGGTCTTTCGCTTCTGTCAACTCTAATTCCTTGAGTAGTGACTCAGCACGCCATTTTCCTTTTTGTTCCATGCCAAAAGCCGCAGCATAAAACATCAGATTTTCAATACCAGTCAGATTGTCATACATCTGTGCGTGTTCAGTCACAATCCCTGCAAGGAGATGCACTTTTTCTGGCTGAATATTAGGATTGACACCCATAATTTCACATGATCCTCCAGACGGGCTCAGGACTCCGGTAAGCAATTTTACGGTTGTCGTCTTTCCGGCACCATTTGGACCGAGAAAACCAAATACCTCTCCGGTACTTAGTGTCAACGAGAGTTGTTTTAATGCTTCTTTTCCACTAGGGTATGTTTTGGATAGTTTTTGTATAGTAACAGTTTCCATTTATTTTTCCTCCTCGCTTGCCTTCAGTCTATTAACCATCATCTGAAATCGTGAATCTTTAGCCAATGGCAGAAAGACAGGATTTTCATTAAGAGCTTGTGTCATACTATGACGGATCAGAGTTTCATCTCTTGGCGGAAAGGATCGTAACACAAGTTCGCTGTCCAACCATTCATCTAGAAGATCAAAAAAATTGTCCCCATGCAAATGCAATGGATAAATATTACTGACTGCCAGTTCCGTATATTGTGAAAGGATGTCCAACGCCTGTTCGGCATTATTAAGCTTCATCCAGTCTTGAGCGATAGTAATATAAATTCCCAAAAGAATACCGGGGTGTAGCATTTTCATTTGAAAAACATCTGCTATTTTATAAAATCGCTGACAGGTTTCTGCAAATTGCTCCGCATCATTCAGACATAAATTCAAATAGGACGGGAACAAATTAAAAAGAGTCATAATCTCCTTGTATATTCCGACCTGAAGAATTTTTTTTGCCTCTTGATCGTTACCTATTGCCCGATAGGCGGAAGCCAGAAGAGGCTCAGGAGAACCAGATTGCATATTAACTGGTTCCAAAATATCAATTACTTCAGACGGGCGTTGGAGTTGAAGCAAACAAAACGCTTCCATTAGCAGTGCTTCTTTTTGCAGATTCGTCTCGTCCGCTTCAGTTCTTACACGATGAAACCACTCCAAGGCTTTTTCTATAATTTGTTCCACTTGTTCAGGACAGGAAGCCTGTGAAGTGTGATTGATTAAAAGTGTGCCCAATTCAAATAATAAAGGATAGCAAGCGTAAAATTTTTTTGCTATTTTAAGACATTCAGCCAGGACTTCCTCAAAGGACAACATAGAAAAATCTTTAGAAAGACGGATATACAGTTTTTTAATATCCTCTTGTTCCATTTGCGGTTGATATCCTATCAACTCGTCAATGCTTATATCAAAGTAAGATGCTAGTTGTGGCAATAGCAAAATATCTGGTAATGAAGATCCGGTTTCCCTTAGTTAAAAATATTACTCTTGTTGATTACTCAACTTTTCCAATAAATCGGTAATATATCTCAATTTCCTGTATTCTTTCGTTATCCTCATTCGTTGTTGCTTCATGTATGAGGATTTTTTCTATCATGGCATTTAATAATGGTGCTGTCAGTTCCTTTGGTACGGAATATTCCTTGATTAACTCAATCCACTTTTCAGCACCTATCATATCCTGTTCCATTTTACTTAGTTCTTCTCTTAGGCTTGTTATCTGCTGTTCCAGTTCTATCTGTTCTTTTTGGTACTTGCTGGACAACATCACAAAATTTCGCTCTGTTATCTTCTCACAGGCTCTATCTTCATACATTTTCGCAAATAAACGGTCAATCTCATTTTGTCTGTTCTCGGCTTTCTTCAATGTACTTGCCTTTTTCTTCTTTTCCCGTATTCTCTCTGCATTGCCAGCTTTCTGTATCTTGTTCAATACCTTTTCTTCGTCCTGCTGTACTGCCTTAGCCCAATACTGCAAGCGTTCCAATACGGCTTGATACAGCACATCATAACGAATGTAGTGCATAGAACAATTACCTTTGCCAAACTGCCCGTAGTAACTGCAAGCATAATAACTGTAAGGCGTTTTATTTGTCTTATTCGTTCCAAATCTCATAGACCAACCACAATCCGCACACTTGACAAGCCCTGCAAAAATCGGCGTTGCCTTTTCCTTTGTCTGTCTGCGTCTTGATTTTATCTGCTCCTGCACACGATAGAACACTTCCTTGTCAATAATCGGCTCGTGAGTGTTTTCTACTCGAAACCATTCACTTTCGGGCTTACGCACTTTCTTTTTGCTCTTGAACGATACCGTAGACTGCATATTGTGAACACTGTTTCCGATATAAACCTCACTTTTCAATATCGCCTTGACATGAGCAATCGTCCACTCATAACGCTTACTTTCGGGTTTTCCCTCAAAGATATGTGCAAAAGTACCGTATCTTGTAAAATTTAGCCATGACGCTGTCGGAACTTTTTCTGCTCTTAACTGCTTTGTGATTTTTGCACTTCCGTAACCTTGATAGGCTAGGGAAAAGATTTTTTCAATAATCCATTTTGTTTCATCATCAACCAACAGTTTTCCTTTGATGTCAGGGTGTTTCTTATATCCTAACGGAGCATAAGCACCGTAATGAGCCCCCTCCGCAAACTTTGTCTTAAATGCTGATTTGACTTTACGGCTTGTATCTCTTGCCACCCATTCATTGATGATGTTCTTAAATGGTGCAATCTCACTTTCGCCTTTTTCGCTGTCTACACCGTCATCAATCGCTATGTAGCGGACATTATGACTAGGGAAATACAATTCTGTATATTGTCCTGTCATAATATAATTTCTGCCAAGACGGGAAAGGTCTTTCGTTACAACACAGTTGATTTTTCCTGCCTCTATATCCTCAATCATTCTTTGAAAACTCGGTCTGTCAAAATTTGTTCCCGACCAGCCGTCATCAATATATTCATCAATGACATTCAAATGATGTTCTTTTGCATATAAACGCAACATACTTCTCTGTGTGGTAATGCTGGAACTTTCGCCCTGTAATTCATCATCTCGGCTTAACCTAAGATAAAGTGCAGTATTGTAAATCTGTTGTTTCATTGTCAGTTATCCTCCTTTATAACTAACCCGTGTTTACAATACCTGCTTGCAAGTAAAGTATAACACGGGTACTTTTTGTCATTCAATCTATTTCTTACAACTGCACCGATTTTATGCGATTGTCTGCTTTGCTTTTTCCAGCATGACATCAGTTAGAAGTTCTTCCATTGTTTTGCCCTTTTCGGAAAAATGCTCTTTTACTACAATCTTTGTCTTTCCTCTGTTGCCAATGCCACACTTGCCATTTTTCTTTTGAATTGTTTTTACAGCATTATCAATAACACATACCCCCTTTCTGTAAAATCTTTCTAAGCAATTCAACGGCTTTTGTCATAGCCCACAGGAGTTCCACCTCTGCATAGTTCTTATGTAGCCGTACCCATTGCGTGCGACGCTCTTAATGCTCAAGCTGTGGCTGTACGGGAGTATCATTATCTGACAGTACAGGTCATGGCGATAAAAGAGGACAAATCTTTTACAAGAACACAAATAGGTTTTCGCTCGCTCTTGCAGGGGAAAGGTCGTGGCGTATTTGTTTCAACGGCTAGCTGTCTGTCAAACGTATTGAATTACTTTATTCAGTTGTCAAAGAACGATTGAAAGAAAAAAATCGTCTTTCCTATATATCGCGTTGGAAAAGAGGAGAAACGTAACCAAAATCCAAAACTTTTTCCATTATTAGTACAAATGGAACGGTTCATTTTGGCAATCAACGGTTGATTTTCTCCTTTTTCACTACTATCTGTACAGCAAACGTCCATTTGCTAAGTTTAAATGGAAAAATTTTAACTTCTTTTCATGCACCATATAGGGATAGAAAATGTCATTTTGCTAAGTTGATGATGAAAAAAGAATATTTTCCTTTTCACACCCTAACTACCCAAACCATACCGTTACTGCCAACAATAGAATGAAATATTTTCTTTGCACCATATAGGGAACGGAAACCTTAAATTGTTAAGTTGAGAACAAAGTATTTTCATCTTTTCACATCAACACTCAACTGCTAATGCCTGTTTGAATACAAAATGATGATGTTTTTCCTCTTTTCACAGAAGACTGTCCACTAATCACGAATTTCCGTCATTTTTTCAAAACTTTTTTCTTCTTTCACTTCATATAGGGACAGCAAGCCCCGATTTAATGACCTATTTTCAAAAAAAGTTTAGATTTCCTTTTCTCGCACCATATCTGTACGCAAGTAGCCATTTTGTTGCAGATTTAATAAAAAATTTATTTTTCTTCTTTCACTTCACATAGGGAATGAAAACAGCTCTTTGCTGACTAAATCTGAAATTTTTCAATTACATTAAAAAATACCGTCATTCTCTTGTGGAACAGCGGTATCTATACGTTCTTCTATGGTTGATTTCTCTAATTGTAATAAATGTTTATGCTTGTCTTTTAGTTCTGCCTGCTCAATCATATCTTTCAGTATCGTTGTACGATTTTCTCTGTCTAATGCCTGTACCATTTTTATGGTTGGTGCGACTTGTCTTTGTAGCCAATGCAACGCTTTTTGTAAAGTGTAAGGCTCTGGCTTTGTGGTTAAGCGTATCGGCTCTCTGTTTTCCCCTACAAACCATGCCCAATCATCATTTGTTATCCATTGACTTTTTGGCTTGTCGTCCTCTCTGTCAACAAAGCGGACATAATGATTGATGATAGAAAAAGCGGTGCGTTCAGCGTCCCGATAGGTCAGTAAATCTACAACCGCATAATAGGCTCGTTCGTTCTTCATGCGTATTTCAAAACGGTTCTTAATCTCCGTATCTTCAATTTCTGTGCCATTCTTGACATACTGCTCATAATTTTTCTGATAAGCACACATATATAATTCGCTACTTGTTGAACCGAGATATAAGGTTTCTCCTGTATTCTTTGGTAAATCGCTACCGCATTTTTCTGTACCGCTGTAATCTTTCTGCATACGGAAGTAGGAGATACATTCGCCAGCCTTGTATTTTTCCTTTAACTTTGGAATATCCAATATTCCTGCTTTATCATTGATAGCCAAATCAAGCCGTTTCATCACACCACCAGCCGTCATACAATCCAGCATGAAGTCATACCATGAGCGTTCCTGTGCCAGTAGATAACATTCCATTTGCCGACAGCCTTTGCCTTTCAGTTCCAATAAAACACCTAAATGCTCCTGCATGGAACACATGATATTGATGTCGCCAAGTACATATTTGCTTTCATATCCGTATTTTCCATAATCTTCATAAAGCATGTAATTAGATTTCAGTTGTAATACATCACGGATAATCGCCAATGCGTCCGTAGTAGGAAAGCGGACACGAAAGTAATCAATCAATAAGAATAGTGGTTCTTGCGGATTGAAACGCTCAATCTGTTTTTCTATGATTTCTCTTAATTCGTCATTCAATGGCTGTTTTCCTTTTTCAATGCGGTTGTAATATTCACGGCTGATACCACAGGCAACAGCAAGCCTTGTTTGTGTTACTCCGTATTCCTCACGCTTTTGTCTTAGTTCTTCAATAAAGTTTTTATCATTCATTCTTCAATTCCTCCAATCAAAAAAGGCAACTACCATAATTGATAATTGCCTGTCATTAAAAATCTGTATAGAAAAAGCAGTCAATCCTAAGACTAACTGCTTTGTGTGTATGGATATAAAATTGCTTCTAATCTTGAATAGGTATCCAAATTTCAATAACTGAATTATCACTATTCCAATGAAAACGATAATCGTATTTTTCAAAGTGTAGGATAATATCTTTTATAGGAATATACGATGTACTAGGAATAATTTCTTCATAAATCTTGCCATAAGTTTCATATATTTTATCCATAGCACCAATATGCTCCACAACCAAATATTTATAAGACGGTATTTCTTTATACAGAAAGCCCTCTGGGGTAATGGTTCTTTGGGGAATAGAACAGAAATAATAAAGTTTTCCATTTCTTCTTTCCATAAAAGCATATTTTACCCAATTTCCTGATTGTGAAAGATACGCTTTTTTCAAACTACTGTTAAACTTTCTCCAAAACTGTGTACTAATCTGAATATTCTTTTTTTGATAATTAGTCAGTTCTACTTCCTGCCCAATAACTGCAAATGCGTTTAATTCCTTTATAGAAAAATTTATCATTTTACCTTGTGAGAAGTGATAACGGTATAACTGTACGCATTTACCGTTATAATACAATTATCAATCGTTATATACCAGTTTTTTCCTTTTCTTGTGATTTCCGCATTAGAAAGGCTAATTTTTTCTTTGCACCATTCAATTACATTTTCTACATTCAAAGATAAGTTCTTTTTAATTCTAATAACGCCAAGTTCAGTTGTGTGAAGTCTTCCTAAGTTTTCCAGTAATTCATTTTCCATATTTTGATACCTCATTTTTCAGCAAATTTATTTGTATGTTTTATACCCCAATTATAACATTCTCATATCAGCACTACAATAAAAATAATTAAGCACCAATAATCTTATTGAACATCTCCAACCGTAAATCTTTCACACCATCAGTGATAAACACTGAGCTGACAGCAATTACGACAACTACCATAATTGCCTGCACTTAAATTTCTGCAAAAGAAAACGACAATCAATTTCTTATTTTTTGAAATCAACTGTCTTTCTCATATTTACTATTCAATTTTCATAGTGATATAGGTACAATTTATATCACTACTGTAAAAATGGGGTTTTGCCTTATAAATACAGCGTTTTCCGCTTGTTAGTGTATAGTGTTTCTTGTTTTTTGTGCCCCCCTTGTTAGATAACGGGGGCTTTGAACGGCTCGCAAGCTCGCCGAACCGCCGAAGCGAACCGCCCCCTTGCAAGCATGGCGGAAAAATCTTAAGGATTTTCCCGCCAACGTGGTCGGATCGCTCCGTCGGTTTAACAGCTTTTCTGTTTCTCTCTAGTTATCTACGCATATAAATCAAATCGGTTATTCCGTTATAAGTCTGTGTTTTACAAAGCCTTAACTTTATTTCCCTGTCTATGTTGCCCAAAAGACGAACCCCATTTCCTAACAGAGTAGGAATAACAGAAATGTAATATTTATCAATCATATTTTTGCTTACCAACTGCTGAACAAGATTTGCTCCGCCACAAATCCAAATATCCTTTCCTGCTTCTTGTTTTAGCCGTTCCAATAATAAAACAGGATTTTCACTTGTAAAATGAATTTGTTGGGAAGAATTGCACTCTTTATGTGTTAATACATAAGTTGTAAATTTATTATATACCCATTCTTGCGGAGAAAGTTCAGTAACAACCTGATGAGAAGTATTCCACCCCATTAAGACAGTATCTATATCTTTGGTAAATTCTGTATAAGTGTCGATGTTTTCATTGTCATTTCCATGACCATTTAGCCAAGCTACTCCACCATTACCGTCCGCAATATATCCGTCAAGGCTCATGGCAATAAATAAAACTACTTTTCTCATTTTTTCTCTTTTATAAATACAAACAGGAATTTATTTCTCTTTTTTACTCATAAGGGAACAACTGATTGCTACAAATAAACCCATTAAAATCCATGGAAATGCTGCTCTTATAAAATCACTAACCATACTTTATTCCTCCTTAAATTCCAATTTCCTTAGTTCTACAAACTGAAATTTTTGCCTATGAATGTATCTTGTTCTTTATACGCAAACAGGCTTCTGTGTGCATAATCCAATGTCTTGAAAACGGCATTTGAATTAGTCCACAAATATCTTTATTACACCAATAATCAATCAGCCAAATTGCTTTTTCATTGTCGTTTACTACATTCAACGATTCTAAGTATCCTTTTCTTTCTTTCGGTATTTTTCTTTTCAATTCATCATAAGATAACCGTTCAAGCATTTTCTCAGTGCTTTCCCATACTTCGAAAATATATAAATATAATTCTTCCAGATTAAGCTGTTTTGAAAAGTCTGCAATCTGCTGTTTCATGAGTTCATTTCCTGTTGTAATGATAGGTGAATTGATACGCTCTTGATAATTGCCTGCAAAAAATACTTGTTCATCTTCATTTATCACTGTATGCACAACTATATCTTCAATGCGGAAAATATGCCAAATAGAATAAGCAATCGTCTTACTATGATAACCATCAGCGTTTATGAAGGGGATTGAGTTAAAATCTTCTCTGCATAATTCTTCTTTGAAAGATACTAAGGTTTGTATTAACTGACTTCGTAAAGTAAGTAAAGTATCAATACCCCTCTTATAAGTATCTTTCTTTTTTATTTGTGCCTGCATTGTTTTATTAAGTTCAGACCATTCCTTATTCATATTCAATACTCTCTCAAATTCTGATTTTATCGCCCCATACAAATTATTTCGTAAACAATCGGCGTCAGGACAGAGGAAAAAGCAGACTACATTTAGAATGTATCTGCCCATTCCTCTGGACTGCACACCGATTTTTACCAATTGAACCAAATCGCTGCGCCACAGCCTTGGCAGGCCATCGCGCAGCGATTTGGTTCAACTGGAATTTGTCTTACAACAATTTATATATGCATAAAAAGCAATATATTTATGAAAACACCCTAAATCCAAAATTTACTCAATTCATTTTTTCCTTACATAAAATGTTCTCGTATATTTCACTTCCTCACCAAGTGTTTCCCCTATCAAAACTTCAAAATCATTGATATCAAATTCTGGAAAGAATGTATCTCCATCTTCAATATTTAAATCTACTTCTGTGATATACATTTTATCTACTATTTGCAAAGCTTCCTTAAATAGTCCATATCCACCAGATATGTATACATCTCGTCCTTTAGCCAATAATAATGCATCTTCTAATGATTTAACTGAAACTAAATTATCTCCTTGATACTCTGTTGTGGTGGAAACAACAATATTCATTCTATTAGGCAACGGATGACCGATTTCTTCATAAGACTTTCGCCCCATAATAACCACATTACCCGTTGTTAACTCTCTAAATTGCTTTTGTTCTCCCTTTATTTTCCATGGTATATTACCATTCTTGCCTATAACATTATTCTTTGACCTCGCAACAATCAAACCTATCATCTATTTCATCCTCCATAATATGATGTCGTACCTGTGATTCCATCAAGTGCACCACATCTTAACAAACTCAAAATTATCTCGAACTAACCAGCTCGACAAATTCCTTTTTTGTCTTCATCTGCATTATATCATATTGTTATAAGCATTGCCATTTCTTTTCTGCTTTTGAAAAGTTACTTATCAGCCTATGTTTTGTAAAGGGTGATATTCAGCATTTCTCACGCAACAAGCCCTTGACAAACCATAGACTAATAAGTTTTAAGGTAATCAAGCAGAAATGAAATAGTCTGCTGTTTCACGGCAACAAAAAAGAGATACCAACACACTTATGTAGTATCTCTTAGTCTAGTAGCAATATTCTTTTGTTTGCAAGCAGGTAAACATGGGCTGTTTCTTAATATCTTTTTGTTTGGGAAACACCCGTTTCCCATTTTGAAACAGCCCCTTTAGAAACGCCCAAATGGGTAGCCAGTTCGTCTTGTGTAATACCTCTTTTATGACGATTTTTAATTAGGACACGGCCAATATTTATCTCTTTCATAATTACTCACCTCATATATCATTATTATAATGAAGGAAAAGAGCAAATACAATGGAGATGTGTTTCACTTTTTTCAAAAAAGTCAACTATCAGGAAACACTCAAGGCGCGCAGTACGAAAAAATACGTATTTGTGGGTTCATGTTATAGATGTTCAAATTTATAGCCGATCCCGGCGACACTCTCAATGTAGTTTGGAAGATCCGATTCAAAACGCAATTTCTTACGCAGCTTACTTATATGATTATGAATTGCTTTTCTCGAATAGAAATCACAATCCTCTTTCCAAACCAAATCGGTAATCAGTTCGTAAGTAAAAACACGTTTGGGATTGGCAATGAGTAATGCCAGTATATCAAACTCCTTACTTGTCAGGTTGATCATCCGTTCCCTAACCCTGACAGTACGATGTTCCAGGCATAGATAAAGCTCGCCTTCTTGTATTTCTGTAAGAGGATTCTTCTCTGCAGCAAAGGAAGTGTGACAGGAATTGAATACCGTTCCATGACAGACTCCTTGTTCCAAAATATATTGCATTAGAGCATTCTTTTGTTCCTCGTTAAGAAGTAGAAATAACTTTTCTCCAATCTGTTTACCGGATTCTTCTATATCAAAAACAGCTAATGTCCCATTATATCATCACCTCCGTATTTTAATAAATTTAGCCATGAGCAAAACTCCACACATTCAGTATTTATGCGGGTTTGCGAGGCATGGCAACCTCATTAATCACTTCAAATTTATAGTAACAATCAGCTCCAAATGGTATAATTAAGTTGTCAAAATCAATTCACCGAAAGGAGCTGATTGTTATCTATCGTCAAGAAATTTTGAAAGACATTCGTCTTTTCACTTCACAACCAGTTGCAAAGTTTTATGATTCTCTTTTTCTGAATCTTGATTTATCCTTTGTTCCGGAATTTCCCAAGACAGGAAGGAAAGGCTTTTCAAATCACGCTATGATTTGTTCCTTTATTGTCATGAAATGCGAAGGTTTCTCCATGATTTCCGATCTTGTCGATTATCTTCACAATAATCTTCTGATTGCGCATTTTTGTGGCTTTGATATTTCTCGTCCACTTCCTTCTTATTGGACTTTTGATCGCTTCCTGAAAAATTTCGATAACAAAGTTCTCTCTGAAATCATGAAAACTCAGGTGTTATTCCTTTCTAAAGAAGGTATTGTAGACACTTCTTTTATTGGCTTAGATTCAACCCCTGTCTCTGCAAATACTTCACAGAATAATCCGAAATCTTTTCTCTCAAATAAGTTTAAACCCGGAAATCAACCAAGGGCGGATTCGGATTGTAGACTCGGCGTCCACACTGCATCCAATCAAACGAACGAGAAAAAATATGAATTCTATTGGGGCTATAAAAATCATGTCCTTGTAGACTGTATTTCAGGTCTTCCTATTTATGAAATGACCACAACCGCGGAAGTTCATGATGCTACCGTCGCTTTAGATATCCTTGCTGCTACCCATTCCTTTCAACCAATAACGGACTGCACATTCCTTGCCGACAAAGGTTACGATGTCAAAAATATCTACAATCAGGTTAAGGATCTTTACAATGGAGAATGTATCATTCCATTAAACAAACGTAATTCCAAAAATCCGAAACTTCTTCCTCAAGGGAATCCCATTTGCGAAGCAGGGCTTGCCATGTGGAAGGATGGTAAGTTTTCCGATTGTGGTCGTACCCGTCAAAAGTTTTGTTGTCCTCTAAAATCAAGTAAAGATACCGTTTGCCCATGCCACCACAAAAATTTCTATAATGGTAAAAAGCATCGTGGCTGTACGAAATATCTCACCATTCCTGATGATTTAAGGCTTTCCATTGATAGGGACAGCAAATATTTTGAAAGTAATTATTCACTCCGCACAGAATGTGAACGCTATAATTCGCGTTTTAAAAATACTGGTCAGGAGCGGATGTGGGTGAGAAATAAAGCGTCTGTTACAAACTTAAACACACTTGCCCATATCAGTTTACTGGCAGTTGCCGTTGCCGCAATCACTAGACATTCCGGTCAGTCTTATCGCAAACTAAAAACAATAAAACGAATTGCTTGATTAAAAAATTCTCATAGTCTTATGATTTCGTAAGTTTTGGACTTACGTTAGCTTTGCTGTGCCATAAAATCGTAACTTCAAACTTTATGGAAACTAACTGCCACGTCCTACTTTTGAATTAATGTGTTTTGCTCATCTCTATAATAAATTTATTGATTAGAGTTCAATTCTTACTTTCGATGGTTTATCTTCACAATAGGTAACTTTAATCGTTGTTCCCTTGTCAGGGACTTTGTTTCCTGCGCCAATCCATTTCCGGCAGATGTAATCTTTTCCGTCTATCGTATATTTGACCTTGATAATATGCGGAAAGGCTGCGCCATCCATAGCGTGAGCGCGGACAGGTTTACGATTCACTTTTAACCACCATTGTTTTGTAACTGAAATTACAGTTCCCATTGTTTCTTTTTCCATAAGTTATACCTCCGATGATATTTTTGATTGATGATACCTATTTTCTGTTCAATCATTTCTTTGTTTGTAGTAAATGTGGAACGCTGCTTCGCCGGTGGCCGCCAACTGCACCAGAATCAGCACAGCGAACAGACCGAAGCTCTCATAGTAGAACAGTTCATTCCAAAAATATAGTCTGTTCAAATGATGCCATTTATTGTATTCTAAATTTGTAGGTAAGCTGAACGGGTAACTTACCAAGGGATAGCGGCAACAGATGTCTATCTAACCATACTACCATTGAGATCGAAAAGTATGAATTGAAGAGTACAATAATAGGGTTGATTGAGGATCAACTTTTATTTTTTGTACCTTCATGTTAGAAGCCGTTGTGGACTATTACCTAAAAATAATAGATATAACACAAAGAGAATTATTCAATCTGTCCAAGCATAACAGGAAGGAAAAGATTGAAATTCCATAGGTAGTGGCTTCGTTGACGCGACTAAGTTCAATACGGAAAAATCGGTCTGCAGGTGTGTCAAACAGAAGACACTATTTTTTTATATCTGAGACCGATTGTTTCCGATACAATTTATGGAACATTCAGCACATCATGGACAAACCAAGTCTGAGCCGTGACCATAATGGCAAATGTGCAAATAGCAAAGAGAAGTACTTCAGCCACAGCATTGACACGGCTGGATTGAAGTTGCTTTTTCAGATTGGCAGGCAAGATTCTTGACAGCAGACAATAAACTAAAAATCCAATACAGGCTCCAGCGGTATTTGTCATCAAGTCATTGATGTCGGAAGAACCCCAGCCAAACATCTGGACAATTTCAACAGCCAAAGAAAACAGAAAGCCAGTCAATGCAACCGTCTTCATGTGATGATATTTCTTGTACAGCAGCGGCAGGAAAAATCCCAACGGGACAAACAGAATAATATTCAGAATGGTATCAATTGGCCCAGTTATCATACCGATAAATGGAGTCCAAGAAATGTTCGGGCGAAAGGTCATTGTGCTTGTAAAGCCGATGCCTGTGACGGTCAAAAGTCCGAATAAATAATAACCAAAAACAAACACTGCAGCGGTATGGAGAAAACTTTGTGTTCTCCCCAATTTTTTGAGCCACAAGAAATACAGTACGAAGACTGGAACCATAAACACATACCCACTAATTGAGCGGATGAGAATATCAGAAATTGGTATCATTATTATCTCCTTGTCAAATTCAAATTTATTGCCCATTCCAGCATTGAGCATTTTCTCATAAAGCAAACAGAATACTGTCATTAGTAACGACGGTATTCCCATAATGCTAATCGTAAGTCTAATTGTTCAATGTCGATTAGACATTCACTTTTACATTTTGGACAAAAGAGAGGAAAATTTTTAAGTACGGTATCTTCCCGAATTTTGTCGCGTGTTTTATTCCCGCAGACTGGGCAGCGGATGAACTCTGTTTTCTCCATATTGTTCACTCCGAATTGCGATCATTCTTTTTCTTATCCCGATATTTCCGTATGAGTTTATTACGGATAGGAACGCCAACACCAATCAAAAGCACAACTGCCAAAATTGTGAAATCCATACAATCACCTCACATTTCCTTATTCTTCATAACCCGAATGGACAAGAAGATTGAAACCGCATACATCACGACAATAGCAAAAACCGCAAGGAAAACGAGAAGTATCGGAGAAGATTCAACGACTGAAATAATTGAGTTCCCGATAGCTGGCATTTTAGAGAGAAGAAGTAAAGTCACCAAAAAACCGGCCACTGGAATATACATAAATACCCGTCCTTTGATTGAGCCGTACTTGTAATATCCCGGAATCTGGAACACGGTATAGAGTGCAAATAAGAATACTCCTGCAATAGCGGCAGTTACAATATCAAATACGCCAACTGTTTCACCCAGCACTTTCAAGACAAGCGGCTGTGCAATCAAAGAAATAATCAAGGAAAGAAGCCCCATTGCAAGGACAAAAACATAGCGTCCGATCACAAGCTCGCTTTTACGAACAGGTAAAATACCAAACAGACGATCCATGCTGTTTTTTTCTGTGATGGAAAAGGTATATCCCGTCGTCATGGCAATAAAGCACATAGCAAATGATACCCCTGTCAGCAAAGAACGATTGATTGCGGCAAACACAATCGGCAGGAGCAGGGTAAAGCAAATCGTCTTAAAATATGGTTTTACCAATGCAATATCTAATTTTGTGGATTTCAAAATATTACTCATAATCGTCACCTTTCTTGCTTGTAAACACTACAATTTCATCAATGGTGGCAGGATCAACGGTCAGGTTAGGGAAACCGCTAATATCTTCGGTTTTCATCAGAGCCTCAAATCCCGTAGGGAATGTACGAATACCAGCCGCCTTATTTTTCAGATCATCGGACAGTTCCTCAATTCCACCTTTTACAATGCGGAACATATCTACAAAATCATCTTTGCTGCCAGTAAAGTACAGCTCGCCATAACTGATGTAGGTAATATAATCGGCTGCACGCTCCAAATCGCCTGTGATATGGGTGGAGAACAAAACACTATGCTCGCCATCTTCAATATACTCTGAAAGAATTTTCAAAAGTTCATCTCTGGAAACCGGATCAAGTCCACTGGTCGGCTCGTCGAGGATCAGCAGCTTGGCGTCGTATGAAAACGCACAGGCAAGCATTAACTTCATCTGCATACCTTTGGAAAGTTCTTTTACCTTTTTGGTTGGTGCAATGTGAAATTTCCGTAACATATCCGCAAATTTCTGGCTGTCCCAATTTGGATAAAATACCGAAATGGATTTTTCAACCTGCGACACTTTCCAATCATCACTGAAATAATTTGTATCGAAAACAACGCCCAGCTCTGATTTTACTTTTTGTTCTTCTGCGATATTATCCAGCCCCATCACTTTGACTGTGCCACCGGTGCGCTTGAGCATATTCAAAATCAGTTTGATTGTCGTTGTTTTGCCAGAACCATTCGGGCCAATCAAGCCCATAATATATCCCTTTGGCAAAGTAAAGCTGATATTGTGAAGCTGAAAAGAATCAAAAGATTTTGAAAGATTCGTTACCTCTAAATAATTAGTCATCTGTTTTTACCTCCGTTA
The DNA here is from genome assembly GCA_020555605.1 of bacterium 210917-SL.2.15. GTDB lineage: Bacteria > Bacillota > Clostridia > Oscillospirales > Oscillospiraceae > Pseudoscillospira. The sequence goes on from JAJCJC010000001.1 coordinate 412,232, forward strand.
AAATGTCCAAAAGGCGATGTAATTCCTCTGTGGATAGATTTGCCATTCTTGCAGCTTTTATTGCTTCGGTGAGATTGTTTTCTACTTTGCAAATAAGCTGCTCCTTAATCAGTTCTGAACCAGACCCCATTACGAAACATCCACGCCCCTGCACATTTTTAACAAAGCCCTCTTGCTCTAATTCTGTGTATGCCTTTGTCACTGTTAAGACGCTGATCTTTAAGTCTTTGGCAAGTGTTCTAAGGGAGGGCAAAGTTTCTTCGGCTTGAAGCTCGCCAGATAAAATAGCCGCCTTGATCTGCTGTTTAATCTGCTCGTATATGGGGACGCCAGATACATTTGAAATAATCAGTTTCATTGCTGCATCCTCCGTGTGTTTTAACTGTTGTGTATAACAGTATAACATGCAAGGCTCCAAAAAGCAATATAGTTTAAGAAAAGTTCATAATAGCAAAAATTGGTCGGGATAATAAAATTACTATCCTGACCAATTTCTTTTAACAGGAAGTGCCTATTTCATCCGCTAATATTCCATCCAACTTTATTCCATAAAAAACACCCCGCCTAATCAGTTCCGGGATATTTACCAGAGTAGTAATGAGGCTGTATTTTACTTTCTTTGTTTGCAGTAAATGCGGAACGCTGCTGCGCCAGTGGCTGCCAACTGTACCAGAAGCAGCACAGCAAACAGACCGAAACTCTCATAGTAGAACAGTTCATCCCAAAACAGGAGAACATCACAGAGGGCAGTCAAGGCAACCGTCCAGCGGATGTGCCGGGCCAGCCATTGCCGGAACACCAGCACAAGGACAACGGGCGGTACGATCAGCAGCGCCAGATTCAAAATCAAGGTCGGGGTCAGTTCCATTGCGTCGCCTCCTCACTTTTGTTGATAAGGGTATTGTAAAACCCCAATGTCAGCGAAGTGTTACAGCGGCTAAGAAATTTCAATGAAAATCGGGGTGAAATGTTACAACGCTCGGACACTTTTATATTAGTTGGGTCTACTTCCTTAGTCTACAATCCGTAATCTCTCAACCAACGGAGTTTTTTGTAAACTGTAAAAAGCGGAAATAGTAATCATCAAAATAATCAGAACCACCACAATGCAATATACAGTAAACAATGCTAATGGAAATGTATATGACAAATAGAAAATCCCTGCACTTATCAAGCCTTTTATCAATATCTGCCCTAAAATAATTCCCAATATCAGAGTAAGTATCAAGCTTCCTATCGCCAATACACAACTTTCGCATAGTGCCATTTTTTCTGTTTGTTTCCTAGTCATACCGATGGATTGAAACATAGCGTATTCCCGCTTTTTTGTTGCTATATTTGTAATGATTGTACTTGCGAAAGTAATGATACTAAAAAGCAGCAAGAATAGTGTTACGCCTATGATAGATATTCCTACCTGCCTTATAGTAGCTTCTTTTGAAGCAATCGCTTCTTGCATAGTCGTCAGTGTTAATCCATCTGACATATCCACTAATTTCTCTAAAGATATTGTGGTGTGTTCCAATCCGGTATCATTTGCCTTTACAATCAACCTAATAGAAACATTAAAAGAAACCGAATTTTCTGCTATCAATTCAGTGGGCATTAAAAACCAGCCGCCATAAATTGCTGTATTTGAATACAGATCACCATCTAATATGCCTCCCACTGTATAAGTTTTTTGGGTGCCATCCCCAAATGTAAATTCTACTGTATCGCCTTTAGAAATACCTTCTACACCATTTACAGCAACGATCTGGTTAGATTGAACAAGCTGTTGGTAATCCAAATCGCCTGATTCGCTGAATTGCTGAATAGAAGCAAAGTCATTAGCGGTAATAATAGAAAGTTGATCTTTGCCTGTGCTATTTTTCCCTGCCCAACTAATATCTGTTTCAACAACTTGCTTTATATTGCTAATGTTTGGAAACTCCATTATCTTTTGTTTGAAGTTTTCAATCTCTGAAACTTTCTCGCTGTATTTACCAGTGGTTTCAATCGCAAATTGTCCATACTGGTAGACATCTTTCTTTACAATAGACTCTGGATCAATGGAAGCGGTGTATGTCGCAGCTAAGACGAATAAAAGCCCGCTTAGGCCCAAAGAAAGCACAGAAACTAAAATGCTTTTCCAGTGTGATGTTATGCTTATGATTGCTAGCCCCAAAGAAGATAATTTTCGTTTTTCTTTGTTAGTAACCTTACAATCAAAGCGTTCCATCATATATTTGCTGGAAAGGATCGGGGAAATGCTGAGGGCTATTTTTGTAGGTCTATTTAACGATACTTTTACAACGAAATTGATGATAAGACTAATGATTATCCCCCAGAATACCGCAGCGATCCAATCCCAACCATCAGGTTGCAACAAATATCCAGCAAGGCCGCCAATCAGTAGACCAATCGGAACCCCAATTCTACATAAAATTTTTCTTTCGTAGCGGATGATTTTCTTTGTTTGCTGCTGTGTCATTCCGACAGTACGAAGCTGCCCAAATTGCCGCACTTGATTTACAACAGATAAATAGAAAACATTGTAAATTACTAAAGCACTCACAATTATAATGAAGATTGCCACCCCCATAAGAACCATGTTTTTCTGATTTAATAGTCCTCCGTTGGGCAAACTATCCATGAATAAGTCGTTTCTTGTTACATGATGAATGTCATATTTTGAAGATATATTATCGACCGCAGAAGAAAAACCATATTGCGTCATTTTTGTGGCATCAACAATGGTAATTGAAGCATCGTACCCGTTTTCTGTTTCAGTTACTTTGATGGATTCGATATTTTCCTCTGAATACAACAACTCAATTTGCTGCTGGGAAAGATCATAAAAAACAACTTGTGGCTGCCCTTCTGCCATTCTATCTTTTGTAGTTTCATATCCGCTTTCAAACATAATCAACATCATGAGTAGTGCTGTTGCAAAGACTATCGTAGTAAGCGAGAAACCCTTTTTAACTCGGTTTTTATCTATATCGTTTTTAGCAATTTTTTTCGTGATAGCACTGGTATCATTCTCAAAAGGCCATGTCATAGCCTACCACCTCCTTATTCCACAATCTTGCCGTCCTCAATGCGGACAATCCGATCTGCAAGGCGGGCTATGTCGTCATTGTGGGTAATCATCACAACAGTTTGCCGGAACTCCGCACTGGTACGCTTGATAAGCCCCAGCACCTCGGCACTGGTCTTGCTGTCAAGGTTGCCGGTCGGCTCGTCGGCCAGCACAATAGCCGGTTTGGTAATCAGGGCGCGGGCAATCGCCACACGCTGCTGCTGTCCGCCGGAAAGATTGTTCGGCATATTTTTCAGTTTATCTTCCAGTCCCAGCAGGTGAACGATCTCGTCCAAAAACTTCTGATCCACCGTGTCCCCGTCCAGCTCCACCGGCAGGACAATGTTCTCATACACATTCAGAATGGGAACAAGGTTATAGTTCTGGAAGATAAAGCCGATGTTGCGGCGGCGAAAGATGGTAAGCTGTTCGTCGTTCATCTTCGACAGTTCTTTGTCCCGGACAATCACATTGCCAGAAGTAGGGGTGTCCAGCCCGCCCATCATGTGAAGCAGGGTAGACTTGCCGCTGCCGGAGGTTCCCACAACGGCCACAAATTCGCCGTCCTCCACGGAGAAGTTCACACCGTCAAGGGCGCGGGTGATGTTCGGCTCTGTGCCGTAATACTTTTTCAGGTCGATAGTCTGTAAAATGCTCATAAAATTCAATCCTTTTTTTGTTTGTTGTAAATGCGGAACGCTGCTGCGCCGGTGGCAGCCAACTGCACCAGAATCAGCACAGCGAACAGGCCGAAGCTCTCATAGTAGAACAGTTCATCCCAAAATAGGAGAACATCACAGAGAGCAGTCAAGGCAACCGTCCAGCGGATGTGCCGGGCCAGCCATTGCCGGAACACCAGCACAAGGGCAACGGGCGGGACGATCAGCAGCGCCAGATTCAAAATCAATGTCGGGGTCAGTTCCATTGCGTCGCCTCCTCACTTTTGTTGATAAGGGTATTGTAAAACCCAAATGTCCGCGAAATGTTACAGCGGCCAAAAAATTTCATTGAAAATCGGGGTGAAATGTTACAAAGCTCGGACATTTCAAAATCAGTCTGCCATTTTGATCCGTTCCACCAACGAATTTCTGCATTGAATTTTTAGGCAGATAGCAGAAATTATAATAGGTGTTATTATTAAGCAGACACCGTAAATCAGTAATGGAATAAAAGGAAAAGCATATTGAAAATAAGTTAATCCATTCGCAGACAATATCCGTACTAACAAATAACCCATCAAGGTTCCTGCCACAACCGTAATAATCAAGCATGGAATAATCAGTAAGACACTTTCATGCAGCAGCATTTTCTTTATCTGTTTTTTTGTCATACCGATAGACTCCAATATTCCAAATTCTTTTCTCCTTGTACTGATACGACTAATCAAGGTGTTTGTCAGATTAAAAATGCTAAACATAATGACAAATGCAGATACCCCATAAACTTGTACGCTGGTATTATGAATCGTATTTGCCGAAGATGCTTTTACCTCTTGTAAGGTTTCCATTACCAAATCAGGGTGTCGGGACAGTATTTTATTTAATTTGCTTTCTACTGATTTACCCACTTTTTCATATTCAGGTACGGACAAAGTTAAGGAAGCTGTTAAATCCATATCGCCCCACAACTTTTCTATGGTTTCTTTTGGAAGATAAAAGCCCTCATTCATACTTTTTTCGGAAGTACCGGCAATCAAAACATCTATGCTGTGTTCAGTTCCATCAAACCATCGTAATGTCACTTTTTCTCCTATTGACGGGCAAGCATGATAGACTTCTTTCTGTACGCTTGTTCCTAATATAACCATAGCGTCTTGTTTCACCAATGTTTCGTATGTCCAATCAACAGGAAGCGTTTTCAAAATTTCCTCCTGATTATCAGGTGTAATCGGAATAATGGGAATTTCTAATTGTTCATCGTGATACTCAATAATGGCTGCGGTTCTCTCCGTAGCATAAATCTCTTTAACTTCCGGGATTTGTTGCAATTCCTCCATGAGTTCCTGTGAAAAAGGCGTATCAACTTGATACTCCGAAATACCATACGGTTTGGGATTGACTAATGTATTGTGGTTAATCGTAATATAATATTCTCCATCTTCCAAATTCCCCATTCTTGCAAAGGAATCTGGATTCCATGATGATATAAAAGTGGCTCCAACCATAAATAAAATCCCGCCGATTGCAAGCGAGGCAATCGTCAGATTGTGTTTTTTTCGATTCTGCTTTTCGCTCAATACGGCTAAAGAATACGGTGAGAGCCGAATATGATTTTTTCTATTCTGCACTCTACTTTCTTTTAGTTCTGGATCGTTTCCAACATATTTTGTTGCTTCAATAGGGGAAATATTTGAAGCTATTTGTGCGGGCTTGTATACGGAAATTTGTACGATGATAATGCCTAATATTATTGCTAAAATACTTGTGGCTATGGCATTGATAATCGTTATTCCATTCGGCTCTAACAAATATGCAAATATGATACCTACTGTAATACCGGCAGGTATTCCGAACAGGCAGAAACGATACCCCTCTTTACGAATCATCCGCTTAATTTGTTTTTCTGTCATGCCAATAGTTTTGAGCTGTCCAATCTGCGATACTTGATTTGATACCGAAAGGTAGAACACACTGTATATGACAATTCCGCTTGAAAATGCAATAAAAAGAGTAGCTAAAAGAACACCTCCCATTCCTGATCCACTAATAAGTGAGGAACAGAATTTGCTATTAAAATAAAGTTGGTTCCTGCTTATGTCTTGGGATAAAGCCAGACGATATACTGTATTCTCAAAATCAATAAGTCCCATTTCCGTGGCACCATTTACACGAATCAAGGCACTATATGGAATATCAGATAATAACACACCCTGTTCTGCATACGCTGGGGAGACATAAAAGTAAAATGTTCCTGTTTCCACATTATCAGTAAAACCAGTAATGATGAAATCCTCTGTTTTACTCCCCACCGTTGGTAAAGTGATGGTATCTCCTATATTTAGCTGATACCCCAGCTCTAATTGAACATTTTTATCAATTACAATTTCATTGTACTGTTCTGGACAGGTTCCACTGACTAATTCATAGGATTTTATAATTCCAAAACCAGTCGGCTTATAAACCGCTTCAAATTTGATCCCATCCATCAGAAAACTATCACTATGCTTATAGGGTACAATATCTTCAAGATCAGGTTCTTTTTTCAGAACTTCTATCTGTTCTGCTGTAAGCCCCCCGATGGTAGCTTGCTGCATTTGATTCAAAATCTTTTGTTCACTAATTTTGCTGCCTTGTTGGAATAAGGAGATTCCCACAATCAAACTAATTGCCAGCGCAATGGTCAAAACATTAAAAAAGCAAAAAATACGATTTGAAGATACATTGCGTTTTGCTAATTTCTTTACAATGGCGCTGGTGTCATTCTCAAAAGGCCATGTCATAGTTGTATCACCTCGTATTATATAAAAGTAGTATTTATAGACCGCTCTCCAGCGGAATGCTACAATAAGTTCAGGATGCTGTGGATTGGTATGTATCACCTACCGCAAAGACGGTTTTCGAGAGGCTCCAACCACAGCTTCTTTGTTGAAATGTTAATCAGTTAGATACCGCCAGACGGTTTATTTAGAACGAGGTTACAAGAGCAAAGAAGTCTGTGGTCCTGAACAGCATCGAAGTAAATACGTCGGAGGTATCAAAATGATTTGTGTTGGAATTGACATTGCCAAGGATAAGCATGACTGTTGTATTCTTGATTCAGATGGAACGGTTCGTGCTGACTGCTTTACCATTCCCAACAACATGGATGGATTCAAGCAGCTGCTTCAAACGATTCGAAACTGTACCAAAAAGTCAGGCAAAATAAAAGTAGGACTTGAGGCCACCGGGCATTACAGTTACAACATTCTTGGATTTCTTCTTGACAACGGTCTGCCAACTTATGTCATTAACCCTTTGCACACCAACCTGTACCGAAAGAGTCTCAGCCTTCGCAAAACTAAAACCGATCGTGTGGATGCAAGAACGATTGCAACTATGCTATTGTCCGATGTAGACCTCAAGTCCTACACAGATATAGCATACCACAACGAAGAGCTAAAGTCACTAACAAGATACCGATTTGAGAAAGTTCGTGAAAGAGCCAAGTTGAAACAGTCGGTGTCCAGACTGGTTACGATCCTGTTTCCAGAGCTGGAAAAGCTCGTTCCCTCTCTCCACGGTGCTTCTGTCTATGCTCTTCTCAGTGAATATCCCGGTGCAAAGCAAATTTCAGAAGTCCATCTCACCAAGCTGACAAACCTTCTTGTGACAGCATCTAAGGGGCATTACGGAAAAGAAAAAGCCACCCTGATTCGAGAGACAGCCAGAGCTTCTATTGGCTCTGTCATGCCTGCCAAATCTCTGGAATTGAAGCATACCATTAAACTCATTCAGGAACTCACCTCTGAGATTAACGAAATCGAAGATTCTATTCAGAAAATCATAGATGAGCTCAATCCACCAATTCTCTCGATTCCCGGCATGGGAGTAAACTCCGCTGCTGTGATCCTTGCAGAAATCGGGGATTTCTCCAATTTCAGTTCTCCTGACAAAATTCTTGCTTACGCTGGCTGCTCTCCATCTACATACCAGTCAGGAAAACTCACAAACTGCTATGCTCACATGGAAAAACGAGGTTCACGCTATCTGCGATATGCGCTTTACAATGCAACCAAATACGTTTGCCATTGGAATCCTGTCTTTGCTGAATACCTTGCCAAGAAACGTGCCGAAGGAAAACACTACAATGTTGCTCTGTCCCATTCCATGAAGAAACTTGTTCGGCTGATTTATGCCTTGCAGAAATCTGGGAAAACATATCTTGCAGCTGCATGATTTTCTCCTGAGCCTGAGCTAAACCCAAGAACAACTTAGCTGGCGCAGCGAACCCTTGACGAACCGAAGCATTCAAATGCTATCCTGTTTGTGCGAGGGCTGGCTGGGCTTTGCTTTGCTGTTCTCTCCGTCGCCCTCGCTGTGCTGATTCCAGCATTTGAATGCTGTTTGTCAGGGGCCGCGGTCGGTTGGCGGATTTTTTCATTTTGGGGCTTGACTTTTAATAGTTAGTCTCCATATTTGATAAGGGTATTGTAAAACCCAAATGTCCGCGAAATGTTACAACAGCCAAAAAATTTCATTGAAAATCGGGGTGAAATGTTACAACGCTCGGACATTTCAAAAAAAATTACGGCGGGCAGCCGGAAATGGCCGTCCGCCGCGTTCTATTTTGTAGGCAGCATAATGGAAAATTCCGAACCCTTGCCCGGCTCCGAAATCACCTTGATATAGCCGCCCTGCCGCGTTACGATCTCGCGGGCCAGATACAGGCCAATCCCCATGCCCTGCTGTTCGTGTACTTCTTTCTCACGATAAAAGCGCCGGAAGATAGCGGCCTGATTGCTTTCGGAAATGCCCTTGCCGGTGTCGGTCACTTTAATCTCCACATACATTTCCCACAGCACCACAGACACAGCGATTTTTCCGCCTGCCGGGGTGTACTTCACCGCATTGTCCAGCAGGTTAAAAAGGGCTTCGGATGTCCACTTGCTGTCATGGGAAACGGCCAAATCCTCCAGGCAATCCACGGACACGGCAATTTCCTTTTTCTCCGCTGCATACACGATCCCACTCATGGCCTGCGCCACGGTATCAAAGAGGCGGCCCGGCTTCTTGTCCAACTGGATCACGCCTGTTTCCAGCCGGGAGGTTTTCACAAGGGCCTGAAAGAGAAAGTCCAGCTTATCCGTCTGGCTGCGGATTCCCCGGATAAAGTCGGTGCGCTCCGCCTCGGTCATGGGCTTTTCCAGCAGGGTGTCCGTCGCCATTTTTAGATTGCTTACCGGCGTCTTTACCTGATGGGAAATATCCGATACAAGGGTCTGTAACTCCTGCCATTCCTCGTCCACCCGGCGGCGGTTCTCCTGCATGATCTGGTAAAGCCTTGCCAGCCGGTGTCCGATTCTGGCAAGCTGGGTTTCGCTGTCCTCTGGCCGCTGGGGCGCTTCATTCCCGGCGATCATGTGGTCTAAGGTCTGGCACAGGTCAGCGGTAAACTGCGACAGCCGCTTTCCAAACGCCTGCGTCAGTACAAAAATCCCCACAAGGGCGCACAGCAGCAGCGTCCCGCCTGTCAGCAGCACCGCAATCTGTTTTGTCACAAGAAACAGGGCTATGGTGATCCCGGACATGGAGAGGACAAGCTCCATTGCCACCCGGCCAAACAGCCGCTTTACCGAGAGGTTTTGAAACTTCATTTTACCTCGCCTCCCGTCCATTGATACCCCATGCCGTAAACGGTCTTGATGTAGGGTGCGCCGCCGTCGGCTTCAATCTTGCTGCGAATACGGCTGATGGAGGTTGTCAGGGTGTGTTCGTCCACAAACCGCTCGTCTATATCCCACAGCTTTTCCAAAAGCTGCCCACGGGTCAGCACTTGCCGGGGATTTTTACGAAACAGGTTCAGCATTTTGTACTCCATCGGGGATAGAGTCAGGGGCTTGCCGTTTAAGGAAGCCGTCTGCTCCGAGAAGTCCAGAAACAACCGCCCGTCGTCGTAAATGTCCTTGGCCGGTTTGTGGTGTTCCAGCATGGCGAACATGGCTTTGATTTTTCGCTGCAAGGCCCCGATCACAAAGGGCTTTGTGATGTAGTCCACCGCGCCCACCTCATAGCCCCGTATCTGGTCGCTCTCCTGATCGTTGGCGGTCAGGAATATTACGATGGTGTCCGGGTGCTGGGGCTTTATCAGCTTGCACAGTTCAAAACCGTTCCCGTCCGGCAGGTTGATGTCCAGCAGCACTAAATCAAATTCCCGCTGGCGGATGGCTTCGGCTGCGGTTCTGGCATTTAGGGCAGAAGTCACGCCGTAGCCGTCTGCGGTCAGGTTATAGGCCACCATCTTATTCAAAAAACTGTCGTCCTCGACAATTAAAATCTGCTTCATATCCTCACTTCCTTTGCTTTTTGTAGATAGTATAACAGGCAAATGTCCTTTGTTGCAGAAAACACAATTTTCTGATAAAGGAAAATTTACTCCATTGTTTTAATGCGCTCGATCACAGGATGTCTTTTGCTATATCGTACAGAGAAAACGGAGTAAGCGGCCAGTATGAAGAAAAGCGCTACAAAATATATGCTTATTTTGATAAGGCCATTGTAAACCCCAAATGTCCGCGAAATGTTACAGCGGACAAAAAATTTTATTTTTTTGCATTTCTCTGTTATAGCAGTTCAAAATAATAACTCTATTATAGGCAGTTATCAAAGGTTTATCAATGCGGCAACTGTAAACAGATTCTCTGCCAAAGACTCTTAAAACTACTGGCAAGCAATGCAATCTTACGTAAGATTGCGTATTTAGCAGAAATCCCGTTTCCGGAATTCCTGCTAATGCTTGTTGGTGACATATCCCCAAACCCCTGAGATCATTGCCGGTGGCAATGGCTGCGCGTTCCGTTGGAACGCTGAAAACCAAAAGCAGACAAATCTTATTGACGGGATTTTTCTGTGCTGCGCTGCGGTTGTGGTGGGGAAGAAATCTCTAATAGATATTCCACATTGGCCCGAACATTATGAAGTTCTTTCATATCATTTTTGGCCTGCTTATAGGCAGAATAGGCTTTCCGTTTTTGTTCCAGAAGATCGGTGTATTCCTCTCGGAGAGATTTGACAGAGGGGCGCTTTTTCAGCCTATTAGCTGATCTACATAGGTAATTAGAGGGTGCAGATGTTTCAGGCGAAACATCTCAAATAACTTATCTGGATTTACCCATTGAACATCCACAACTTCTGTTTCCTGTAAACGCATTTCTTCAATCTTTATATCCTTATGAAATAGCCAAACATCGTAAAAATCCTGCACATTTTCCCGTCTGCTCTGATAAATCAATTTTTCACTTCCGGGAGTAAGCAGTATTCCTAATTCTTCTTTTACCTCTCGGATTGCTCCTTGTAAACTGGTTTCCCCGGAAAGTACAGAACCACCCGTACATTCCCAATAAAGAGGGTATTGCTTTTTCGGATGCCGCTGTGATAAAAGATACTGCCCCTGCTGGTTGACGATCCATACACTCACAGATAAATGATACAGCCCTTTGGGTATGATTTCTCCACGGCACACTGTTATTCCAGACTTTTCCCGTTTTGCATTATATAAATCCCATTTTTCCATTTTCATACCTCTTTGTGTGGGATCGGTGCTTGCCGAAAATCAAGTAAGTAAATATCCGCAATCCTTTCTATTTCTGTACGCTGATCTGCGGAATACTTATCATAAATCCCGCCTGCTAACATACGGGCTGCCTTTGCGCTTTTAATTGCTGGAAGCACATCATCAAACACAATACAGTGTTCAGGTGCAACCCCTAATTTTCTTGCGGCCAATTCAAAGACATCCGAATATTCTTTTCCCCGCTGAACCTCATCTGTTGAACATAGAGCGTCAAATAATTCTAAAATAGAATTGTTCTTTAAGCATGGAATATAGAGCTTTTCCGGCAACCCCGTAGCAACTGCAAGTTTTATTCCATGTTCTTTTAAGCGCAGAAGATAATCAAGGGCATGGGGCAGCAGACCGACATGGTTACTGTATTCCTCGACCGCCATATTATTCCATTCCTCAATAATTCCCTCTACCGTTTCTTGCAATCCCAAAAGATCAATGGTATATTGTGCGGCTTCCTCAAAACTCCTTGCACATATTTCAGTTACATAATTTTCCGGGACAGGAAGATTTCTCTTTTTCAAAAACTGAATATCTATATGCTCCCATACATCCATTGAATCCAGAATTGTTCCATCTAAATCAAAGATTGCCGCATTAAAATCCATGTTTCTTTTCCTTTCCGCAAAATAAATCTTTCAGTTCCGCAGCAGCAGCTTTTATATCGGACTGCGCTATGATGGCAGATACAACAGCCAGCCCGTCAATTCCCATGGGCTTGAAACGCCCTGTATTTCCTTTATTGATACCGCCAATAACAACGATCGGCAAAGAAACGGCTGTGCGGATTTTCTGTAATTCCTCCATTGATACAGAATCAGCGTCGGTTTTAGTTCCAGTAGGGAACATTGCGCCAACTCCCAAATAATCTGCACCATCCTGTTGTGCCTGTATTGCTTCTGCAATGGAAGATGCAGATACTCCCAACAGCATATTTTCCCCAATTACTTTGCGGACGGCAGCCGCAGGTAAATCATGCTGTCCAATATGTACCCCCGTAGCCTGCACAGCCATTGCAATATCTATCCGGTCGTTTATGATAAGGGGAATATGGTATTTATCCGTAACCTGTTTCACGGCAACAGCCTGATTGTAAAATTCTAATGAGGACAATTCTTTTTCTCGGAGTTGTATCATTGTGCAGCCTCCTAAAATTGCCTGTTCTACCGCTTCTGTCAGGCTATCGCAGCTCATTAGTTGACGATCAGTAACAAGATAAAGTGTATAATCAAAGTTCATTTTGCACCTGCCTATTCTTTAGATAAACCATGCTGATACAATTCGTAGAAATGGTGCGTCGGGCCACAGCCTTTTCCAATCGCAAGAGAGTGTTCGATTGCCATTGTGACATAAGCCTTTGCAGATTCGACTGCAAGCGGAACACTTTTTCCCTTTGCAAGCTGGGAAGCGATTGCAGAAGAAAAGGTACAGCCTGTCCCATGAGTATTTTTCGTATCAATGCGGGATGTTTCAAAATGGTAGAAATTTTCTCCATTAAATAGGACATCAACAGCATTTCCTATATGATGTCCACCCTTGACAACAATCGCCTTACAACCCATGGCATATATTTTTCTTGCGGCAGCCTCCATATCTGAAACTGTGGAAATCTGCATATCTGCTATTTTCTCTGCCTCTGGAATATTCGGAGTAAGTACATCGGCCAGTGGAATTACTGTGTCTATCAAGGTGGAAACCGCCGTAGGATTCATCAATGGGCAGCCATTTTTGGCATACATAACCGGGTCGATTACGACATTTTGGGGCTTATATTGTAATAGTTTCTTTGCCACCGCTTTCATACATTCTGGTGTAGAAAGCATACCGATTTTTACTGCGTCCACTTCAATATCTTCAAATACGGCGTCAATCTGTTTTTCAATCATATCCGGGGTAATATCTTGGATGTCGATAACACGGCTGGTGTTCTCTGCAACAACAGAAACAATAACACTCATTCCAAATACACCGTGAGCAGAAAAAGTTTTCAAATCAGCCTGAATACCTGCACCTCCGCTGCAATCTGATCCGGCAATGGACAATACTTTTTTCATTTTGCATTTTCCTCCATTCTCTCGTTCCGATAGGCCATCTTCCAAAAAGCAAGCTCTAACAAACTTGCTTTTTCAAAAATATCAGCCAGATACTTTTTATTTGCTACTGATAACCCGGCACATTTATGCTCTGCAAAAGCAGACCATTCTTTGCAGCTTTCTGCATATTGTTCATCCGCATAATCTTTGATAAAGTCCCAATATCTTGACTGTCTGCTTGTAGGAACAGCCGCCAATTTGCGGAATATATAGCTGTAACTTAGCATACAGGGAAGAACCGCCATTAAAATTTCTTCATTCTTTCCATGTGACGCAATCTCAAACATGAAATCAATGTAATTTTGATTTTCAGGCAGAGGAGCGATCAGTTCAATATCATTATCCGTCATGCAAAATTGCTTTAGATAATCCAGACGCACTTCTGATTCCGTATCATTTACAAAATTCAGCATGGAATAGTAAAGCTGAATTTCTCTTAATGTATCAGCATGAAAAATTGCCTTGCCGTATATACGGGCATAGTTTTTCAGATAGATACTATCCTGAATCATATATCTCTTGAACTTTTCAAGAGGTAGCTTTCCAGTTTGCACTTCCTGCACAAATGGGGTAGCTGCACATTCTTCCCAAATGGGGATGTTGCGGGTTAAAATGTCTTTCATAAATGCCATGTTTATTCCTCCTAAAATAAAAAAATAGAGCCTCTAAAACAATTAGAAGCTCTTTCAGACGCAATACGAGCGTAAGAAATTGCTTCCCTACGCCGGTATTAGCCGACAGGTCCAGAGGTCAGGTCTTACCTTTTTCAACTTGTTCAGTTCCCTCGCAAACACATATCATATCTTATTCAATTAAAAAGGACATTCCCAAAACAGAGAATGTCCAAAAAATACGAATCTGTATTCTTTAGCTCCCTGCGTTGGTATTAGCCAACAGGTTCAAAGGGTCAGGTTTTAACCTTCTCAACTACAAGGTAGTCCCCCTGCTTGAGTATTATTATAGTTAAGAAGTCCCGGAAAGTCAAGGTCTATAGAATTCAAGTTAGCAAACCTTATTGACGGGATTTTTCTGTGCTGCGCTGCGGTTGTGGTGGGGAAGAAATCTCTAATAGGTATTCCACATTGGCCCGAACATTATGAAGTTCTTTCATATCATTTTTGGCCTGCTTATAGGCAGAATAGGCTTTCCGTTTTTGTTCCAGAAGATCGGTGTATTCCTCCCGGAGAGATTTGACAGAGGGGAGCTTTTTGATTCCCAGCTCGTCAAAATGATTCTTTGCCGCCTGGTGCAGCAGAATTTCAGCTTCATGTTCTGTTCGGAATTTTTTGCTGTACCCGGCTTTGCGATATTCTACATAGACAGCCCGCGTTTTCGCATAGTTTACGATCTGTTTTTGCAGCTCGGCATTGGCGTTCATTTTTGACTCCAGATCTTTGATCTGAACGGATAAGGTATTGAAATTAGTGGTAGTGGCGTTGGCTTTTTCCAGAAGATCCTCATAACCCATATCGCCATGTTCTTTTAAGTAGAGCACTGCCTGAGAAAGCTGCTTTAGGTTGAACACTTTTGCCCAGCGCTCATAACCAGGGCCCTTGCCGGAACGGATTGCAACTTCAATATCAACCAGCAATCCAACTTTGGAAACCGTTTTTTTAGAAAAGGCATGGCGGGGTTTTACTGTCCGTGTACCGGCAATCCGTTCTTTGATGGCTTGTTCTGTATAATCGCCTTTGAGCGTATCGCATCGGGTATAATTTTCTTGTCCCGGAACTCGGAACCGAAGATGTTTTCTTTCACGGTTGACTTCCAGCCCAGCAGTTTCCAGCTTCTGTAGAAGTTCCTCAAAATCTTTTGGCTTTTCCTCTAATGCAGCATCAATAGCAATGCGTATCTGCTCCTGAAAGGAAGGCTGCTTTTTATTTCCCAGCCATGTGCCATAATGCTCCCGGCTGGGTTTCGGATTTTCTACAATCGAAAGTCCATGCTCCAAACACAGCTTGTCATTCATTCGCCGGATTGCCCAGGTAGAACCCCAGAAGTTGCGAAATTTTTTCTGACAGTCCAGTGTAGTAGAGTTGATAATGATGTGATTATGGACATGGTGCTTATCCACATGGGTGCAGACAACAAAGGCATGGTTTCCTTTTGTGAGCTTCAGTGCCAGCTCCCTGCCGATCTGATTAGCTTCTTCTGGCGTAACTTCGCCGGGCTTAAATGCCTGACGGAGATGGTAGGCGATCACATCATCTGCACCCTGATTTCTGCCGGTCAGATTTGCATACTGTCGTTTGGACAGAAGAAACTCTGCATCAGCAAGCCGGGTATCACACTCATAGCCATAAATGAATTTTCCAAAATCGGTTTTCTGCGGATTTTCTACATAATCAATAATATCTGAGATCGCAGTAGAGATATTCCGACCTTTTCCTACATGCAGAGGCATCAGTCTTGTGGTCGCTATTTTCGTCACCTCCTTAACTTAATTCCAATCAGAGAAGTTATAATTGCAGAAAAAGAGCGGGGCTGCCTATGCGCCCCGCCAAATCTGCTTAACCAAATATAAAATCCTTTAAGGCACTGTTTGCCCCGCCAATGATCCCTACCAGCCATGCAGCCGCCAGAGGCAGACCGTATGGACTGATAAGAAAGGCGATCATAAGCCATGCAAGACCCGGCAAAAATCCTGCGACAAAGAACAGCACCAATGCCGCCAGAAAGATGATCCCAGAAAGAATCCCAAGTACCGCACCGGAAAGAACCACTAAAAATTTACATACCAGATAAAGAATCCCCGTAACCAGCATAAAGGGAAGTGCCAGTAATTTACCTATCAAACGCATACGCTTTGCCTCCTTTCAGAAGGGCATCTGCCCTTATAAAAATTTTACCGTGACGGCAAAAAGAAAGCAACGGCTTTCCGGCTGTTTATGAAATGTTTGCAAATCCCCGGATCAGTTTGTCCATGCCATCCCAAAGGCTGTCCAGACGGGTGCGGATGTCATCTATATCTGCGGCATAAATATTGCCGGTCTCATTGGCCCGTCTGGTATATTGGTTTAAGTTATTGGAACAAATGCGGAGAAGCCGGATCATTTCCTGAATATCTCCCATATCAAGGTGGATGATGTAACCGTCTACGGCCATCTTTCGCAGATATGCCGACAGGTTGGTAATGCCAAGTTCCGCCATGCGTTCTTTTACCAGTTCGGCCTCCGCTTCGGACATGACAAATTCGACGCGGACGGATTTTTTGTTATGCCCGCCATTCATCGTTCCAACCCTCTTTTATGAGATGAGACCTCCTGCGTCGAAACCGCCGTCTTTGCTCTTTTGAGTTTTTCCCGCAGGGTGGTCTTTTCCAGCTTATCAAGATATTCCTCCAGATTTCCGGCTGTCGCATGATAGCTGCGTTTGAGGCGTTCCCGTTTTAGAATTATCATCAGCTCCGGCTCATTTTCTGGCAGATAAGTCATTGTTTTAGGGGCTCCATGCTCTGGCATAAGCCGGTTCATAAATTGTCTCCGTTCCTGATAGGGAATCGTGATAACATTTCCATCCTCAAAAGCAACGGCTACATTTCCGATTGGACAGGTCAATTTTTTCATCCGTTCCACATGTTCTCTATAATTTAGCGGATAGAGATCGCCAAATATTTTTCCGTCCCTGACTTCTTTCAAAGAGATGGCATAAGCCAAAACGGGATCATTTGTCTGCTCCTGGTAAAACCGCCACACTTTGTTTTCATGGCTGCCCTCCAGATAAACTTCCCGTTCGCGCAGGGTATAGGTTCCGCAAGGGCGTGACATCCAAAGAAGCTGTTTATCCTCTGAACGCTCTGACACAGCCAGTTTTGAGATCAGTTCCTTATCCAGGTCAAAGTCCTCTTTATAATGTTGGGTATGAAGATCTACGATACGGGAAAGAGCACCCAAAAGATCTACATCCTCAAATCTTACCCCGGCCATCAGCGTTCCCTTTCCGGCACCGGAGGGATCATCTGCCTTGCTTCATGCTCCGGTTTGTCTGCTTTCAAACGGTCCATCAAAGACGGCTTTGCTTCCGGCACCAGCTCCCGGATTTCTTCATCCGTCTGTCCGTCTGTCAGATCCGGGCGCACAGGAGGTTCGTTGTTCAGCCTGCCATCCAGCATATTGTAGTTGCCGGTCTGACCTTCCTCATAAAGTTCTGCATTGCGCAGATAACTCTCCGGCGCCTGAAATGGCTGTCCGGCAAACAGAATTTCTCTTTGGGTGGTAAACTGTGCAAGGACCCCATTTTGCAGTCTTGCAAATTCTTCATACTGGCGCAGGGTAAGCCCTCGTTCCAGCATTTCCGCCTGGGTATGCGCCCAGCCTTCTCCATAGAGAAAATAGTACATGTCGGGCTGATCACAGACAAAACACAGGGAACCGTCCTGATTGTCATAGTAAGATGGCTGCATATTCTGGTAATGGCAGCGTTCCTCACGCCCCAAATACACACGGTTGTCCGCACCCAGCATAGCGACCATACCCGCGTAATTACTATGGACCGCAGAGCGGATTTCTACCAGCGGATCTGTTTGAGAAGGAATCTGTCTGCCCGGAATCTCATTTTGTTTTTCCGCTGCATCATTTCTTGGTATCACTTCTTCATGGCTGCGTGCATCCAGCTCCGGTTGAGATGTTCCTTTCCGAACAGCACCGGGCTCCGGTTCTTTTTCTTTCACATAGTATCGGACATTTGCTGTCGTATGTTCGTTGGCTTCCTTTGCATAGTTTTCAGCAGCAGCTTTGGTATCAAACTCCAACGGTTTTCCATTTTCCTTGCACCAGCTTTGTGCCGGTCCGAAAATAGAAGTGCTGCTTCGTACTGCCCATACACCATAGGTCCGTTTCTTTTCCATTCCGCATCCCTCCTTATCGTTCCTGCTGTTTGGAAGTTTGTTGCTTTTTTACCGGGTCTGCCGGTTTTGTTGCTTTTAGCTGCTGACGGAGAGAATTCTTATGCTCCAGTTCGGAATCTGTGATGTTGACATATTCGCCAATGATACAGAGCGCTTCTCCATAACTGCCGGAAACAAATACCCGATCAGACATTTCTTTTGCCTGTTCTTTCAAACCATGCTCCCGCAAAGTACGGGAAGCAATACCCAGCAGATTAAAAATGTTCCCATCTGCTCCGATCAGCGGACAATCCGGTTTATCTGCCAACGCTTCCGGTGTTTCTATAAATCCGCCTAAATAATTCGGCACAAAGTCCGACAGCCATGTGCCGCCATAGACTTCATGGGTCTGTAAACGCCACAGGGCAAGTTTTCCTATATCCAGTTTCACATCATCAAACGGGTAAAGCAGACAGGTCAGTTCGCCGTGCTGAAAAGCAGCCACATTCTCAAACTGACAGCCATCTTTCAATATGCCTGCTTTTGTCAGCATTTCATTGATCCCGTCCACCCACTCTGTCAGATCCCCGCCACAGCCCTGTAAAATCAGTCCTTCCTTATCCGGCATGCGGCGAAGGTCCTCCGCGGTAATCGTGTTGATATTCAAAAAATCGCCTCCTATCGTTTTTGTTAAAATATATGTTTTGTCCGCAACTTAACCTCATTTCAAAGCACCGGAGTATTCTTATACAGCTCCCTTGAAAACAGGTGCAAAAAGCCCTTGAAAATCAAGGACTTTTAAGGCTAAGTTGCGGACATATCATGGTTGGTTTTGCCGCTTCCGGCGTTTGCGTTCCCGCTCGGATTTCCGTCTTGCATAGACCCGGCAGGCAGCGGAACAATATGCCTGGCTGGTTGTAGGAAGATATGCCTTTCCACACACAGGGCATATTTTCTGTCTCATGGAGGTGTCCTCGCCGGTAATGGCTGATTCCAGTGCTGCATCCACCGGCAGCACCGCTTTTTCAAAGTACCTGCAATAAGCACCGGTCCACCATTTATTCAGCATGTAACAAGGGCTGTCCAGAGGAAGGCAGATCTTATCCTGGGAGTCATAGTTGGCGCAAAGCTCCGTAACCAGCTTTCGGATCGTAGCCCGCTCCGAGCGGTTCAATTCTCTCTCCGCCATAACGCCTACCTTTCCGGGGCTCTGCTTTGCCAACCGCTGGAAATTTCGGTTGTATCAGTAACATTCCTGGGCTGTGAAAGGGCATCGGCGATAGAGTTCCGCTTTTTCTGTTTTGGTTCATGGTAAATAAAAAGTTCATTTTTTCCTGGTACATACAACAATCCATTTTCTTCGCAGCGGAAAATATCACATTCTTTGTCTGTTGAAACGGTATAAAAGTCTTTGTAATCATAAGGTGCTTTTTGCCGATCCTGATAGGTACACAGCCCTAAGTTGGGGTCACTTGCCAGCCGTTTCGATATGGCGAAAAAGTCGCCTTCTTTTTTGTGAAATTTTCGTATGGGCGTGAAGTGATAACCGCCATATTCAAAGGTTTTTCGATCGCTCATTTACGCCTGCCTTTCTTTACTGGAAATTCCAGCTTGAAATTCACATATTTACCGCCGGTATCATCCAGAATCACTTCCGCATCATAGGTCTTTCCTGTTTTTTCACTGTAAAGCCCGGACATAGAAATACGGCCCTCTTTCAAAAGAGCCGCTGCCACAGACTTTGTGATGGATTTTTTCTTGCTGGAAAAGAAACGGTTATCTTTCCAAAGAGCAAAAGAACATTCCCTGTTGTCGCAGAAAAAACCTTTCTTTCCTTCATATACCGGGGCTCCGCAGCGAGGACATACCCCTACGGCTTCATGTGCAGTTCCTCTGGAAGAAGGAAACAGATCCGCAAAACGTTCTTCCGGGGTAGTATGTTCTTTTACCAGCGTCCGGCTCATATCTGCAATCTGATCCATAAAAGATGTTGCCGACAGTTCGCCATGTTCCACTTGTTTCAGCATGGATTCCCATTCTGCAGTTAAGATGGGAGATTTGATATTGTCCGGCAGGACTGCGATCAGGTTCTTTCCTTTTTCCGTAGGAATGAGCTGCTTTTTCTTTCGCTGTACAAATCCGGCAGAAACCAGCTTTTCCAGTGTTGCCGCACGGGTAGCCGGAGTACCCAATCCTTTACGCTCGGCATCTTCCGGCATATCTTCCGCACCGGCAGTCTCCATAGCGGACAGCAGTGTGTCCTCCGTATAGTGTTTCGGCGGTGAAGTTTTCCCTTCACGGAGACTTGCTGATACAGCTTCAAAAGTCTGTCCTTCCTGCAGCACAGGGAGAGCGACAGCTTCATTTTCTTTGTGTTCCGTTTCACTCTGCCTGATACTCATACGGTGAATCCGTTCCACCTCTTTCCAGCCGGACTGTAAAATAGTCTTTCCTTTTGCCGTAAAAGTATATCCCTGGCAGTCCAATATAGCGGTGACCGCTTCAAATCGGTGTACCTGCGTTGTGGCACAAAGCAGTCTGACGGCAAGCAGGGTAAGCACATCCCGCTCCCCGGAAGGAAGCTCTGACAGGTCTGTCCGTGCGATTTCCACAGTTGGGATAATGGCATGGTGGTCAGTCACTTTGCTGTCATCTGTTACCCGGTCAATGTCCGGCTCTCCGGCGTAGCCTTTTCCAAAGGGCATATTGTCACGCAGCCACAGGATCAGGGAAGCGGCGGTTGCCTGCATGTCCTTCGTCAAATACTGGCTGTCCGTTCTCGGATAGGTTGCCAGCTTCTTTTCATAGAGAGATTGCACATAATCAAGGGTCTGTTGAGCCGTATAGCCATAAATACGGTTACATTCCCTTTGCAGAGTTGTAAGGTCATAAAGGCGGGGAGGCTGTATAGTTTTTACCTGCTTTTCCACAGAACGCACAAAAGCGGAGTTGTGGTCACAGTCCATACGGATTTTTTCAGCCTCGGATCGTTCCGTCATTTTTTCGCCGGAAGCAGTAAAACCTCCGCAGGTGATTTCCGGCACATAAAAAGGCTTACTGATGAAGGATTCAATATCCGACTCACGCTGTACCAAAAGTGCCAGCGTCGGTGACATAACACGGCCGACATTTAGTGTGACACCATACAGGACAGAAAAAAGCCGGGTGGCATTGATCCCGATCAGCCAGTCGGCTCCTGCCCGGCATACTGCCGCATCATAGAGTTTATCGTAATCACTGCCGGGACGGAGATGGTCAAAACCCTCACGGATCGCCGCATCCTCCATACTGGAAATCCAAAGGCGTTCCATAGGCTTATTACATCCGGCATATTCATAGACCAGACGGAAGATCAGTTCTCCTTCACGCCCGGCATCCGTAGCGCATACCACAGAATCAACCCGTTTGTCCTTCATCAGCCGGCACAAAAGGGCAAGCTGCTTTTTCTTATCCTTTGGAACTTCATATTTCCAGTTTTCCGGTAGGATCGGAAGGTCCTCATACCGCCATTTGGCGTACTGTTCTTTGTAAGCCTCCGGCTGTGCCAGTTCCAAAAGATGTCCCACGCACCAGCTCACCAGATAACCGGAACCTTCGAGATAACCATCTTTTCTTTCCGTTGCGCCTAATACTGCTGCCAGTGACATAGCAACAGAGGGCTTTTCTGCAATCACAAGTTTCAATTTTTATTCCTCCTTCATAGTTTCAAATTCTTTATCCGCAAGTTTTCCGGTTTGCATAAGACACATCAGCATAACGCCGGAAGCCATTCCTCCGGCAAAGGTAAGGAAATGTGAAATCAGGTTCCACATAAGCATTCCTCCTAAAAATGGGTAAAGAAAAACGCCCACTTCAAAGTGAGCGCATCAACAGGTATCTATTTTGTTTTTGGTTTCAAGTGATCCGGCAGGACGATCTCTCCAACCGGGATTTCCCGCAGTTCCTTTTTCATCCGATGGGTGAAGCGGATCGTCTTTGCCGTACCGCCGGTTTCCCGTCCGTCATATACAGCGATCACTCGGTCGGAGTGCTCCACCATATAGCGGTTTCTGTGGGAGTAGACGCTTGGGAGATATTTTTCCTGTATGACAACAACATCCGCACAAGCCTCCAGCAGTTCACGGGTTCTTGTTTTCTTATTTAGGCTGTCCAGACGCTTGCGGTAAGGGATCACTGCGATCAGCTCCAGTGCCGGGGTGGTCTGCTTTCTTTCCAGCACCAGCTCCACAAAATACTGGTCTACGCCATCTGCAAAACCGCTCATAAAACAGGTGAACCCATCTGTAACAGCAGCATCGATCTCATGTGCCAAGGCTGTTTTTATTTTGTTGATCTCATTCTGCGGTAAATCCCTGTGTCCGGTAACACAGCAAGTTTTTCCTTTCATCGGTCATCCCTCCATCTGATAGGTAAAATTCTTCACTTTTCATATAGTAATAGATTTAATTTAGCAAGTCAACGATAATACCCTTTTTCCTTTTGCGGATAATAAAGGGGAGTGAGGTACAATCTATTACAGAATGGGAGGTGAAGGCGATGTATGAAGATTTTGTCCCGGAACGATTAGCGAAGCTGCGGACACAAAAAGGAGTTTCCGCACGCGATATGTCTTTATCGTTAGGTCAGGCAAACAACTACATCAATAATATTGAGAATAAAAAGTCACTTCCCGCTATGCAGTCTTTTTTCTACATCTGCGAATATCTGGGTGTGACACCGCAGGAATTCTTTGATGAAGGAAATACCTACCCGGAAACCTTAAAGGAATTCATTGCAGAGGCAAGACAGCTTGATCCTCAATCCATGCAATATATCCTCGGTATTATGAAAGAACTCAATAGCAGAAAGTAAGCGGTCACGGTAATGGCCGCTTTTTTCGTGACTTTCTTTATTATATTTTATAATGTTCTCGAAATGTCCGCTCCCTATACCGATAAGTATTCAAAAACTGTTCTCCAAACAGCCTTTTTCTATTCGCCGGTACTGCCAAAGCTGCCGGTTCCTCGTTCTGTTCCCAGATCGGTTACAAAATCCGCAATGACGATCGGCGTGATCACAAGCTGCCCGATACGGGCTCCCTTAAAAAGAGACTGCGCCTGATTGCTTACATTGCTGATGATCGCATGGATCTCTCCACGGTAGCCGGAATCCACAGGTGGCAGTTCACAGACCAGACCTTTTACCGCCATACTGGTACGGGGAAAGATATATCCCGCATACCCATCCGGTATTTCCAGTCCAAAACCAAGAGGAATTTTGGCGATTTCTCCGGGCTGTAAGGTGCAGTCATAGGGCAGATAAACATCTGCTCCGGCATCATTGCCATGAGGACGGTAAGGACGCTGGTGCTCCGGCACGCCAAAATCGATTAGTTTTATTTTCATCGGCAGCCTCCTTCCCAAAGAGCGGGATAGTCTTTTTCTAAAATATCCTCTGGCGTCATATCTGCCTGCAGTTTTCGCCCGCAGGTCATTTTCCCTTCCAGACATCGATCCAACTGACAGAAAGGCCCGGTCAGTGACGGGGCAAACAAGGCAGGGCTTAGGTCATAAAGTTCTTTCCAGACCTTTAACAGCACGATCCTTGTTTCATCTGTATTTCTTCGGCATACCCGCTGGCCGATGATATGTTTCCACTGATAAGGGGTGGCGCTGATGAGCAGTACATTCCGTAATCCCTGGGGCGTGGCATAGCCGGCCGCATCGTGCCCGCTTCCGGCAGTGCACAGGGCTTCATAACATTTCATGCTTTCATTACAACTTTTTAAGTACAGCTCCTGTACCACAGCCGGAGCCGTCATAATAGAATACGGGACAGCGAAATCCGCCTGTCCCGTATAGTTGCTGTACTGCAGCGATGCACTCATAAATTTTACTTCGTTCTGGTGGCGGGTGATCTGCGCCAGAAAACGCCTGCTGGCGCCGACAATGGCTACCGTGATCACCGCAAATTTCTGGATGGTAGGATGGGGAAGCGCCCCCATAGCTGCTACTGTCTGAACGCTGAATGATTTTTCGTAGAGCTCCATCAGGTCGTCCATTGAGGCAATCTTATGTCCCTGCTGGGTAAGTCTTGCCGCAAAGACCATGTTTTTTTCTGCTTCCGCTACCGCCTGGCAGTTCAAAATTTTTACTTCAATCTGTTTAATTGGTATGTCCCTCCTTTACAATCGCTTTCAGTAAGAACAGATAGTTAAGACTGTCTGTGATCTTTTCGTCCCATGTGTCCATCGGATAAACTGTTTCCTCGGCAAAGCACATATCGTATAGAGAAACAATATGCTTTGCCAGCATACCGGCAAGGGCACGCTGGGGCGTTGTGTGCTGTAAAGTTGCCGCTGCCTTAAATGCACCCAGCCGGTCCGGATCATCCCCGGTGTATTCTTTGGTTTTCCGTTTCAAGGTATCAGCACAGAGCCGCACCTGTTCGTCAAAAACGGCATTGACTTCATTTTGCGTAATATAGCATCCCTCCTTTGAAAACAAGAAACCGGCTATTCTAAAGCATCTTAGAATAGCCGGCAAATAAATGGATATGTAATTGTTTATAGTGTATTGATCTCTTTTTCCAGTTCCCGGACCGCTGCTATGACTGTCTCAAATGTCGGAATATCCCCATACAACATATCCTGCATAGAGTTATAGTCCGTTTCCAATGCTGCGAACCGATATTCCGGCGGGAGTAATTTTAATGTGCCCGGCACAGCCTCCGGGTACTTCGCCCATGCTCTGGGATAGAATTTCATTTTGAAATCTACAACTTTCTTCAGGAGATCCAGCCTGGAAAAAGCAGCTTCTTTGACCGGTGTTGCAGCCATGCGGTAGAGATCATAATAATGTCTGGAATACCGCTGCGGCATTTCCAAATGTTCCGGTCTGTTCGCTTCATGGTGCAGGATTGTGGCTTTTTCCCAGAAGGTCCGTTCCGGGGCAACGGTAAGGATTGCGGTTTCTTTTTGCTCAAAAATCTTCGGATAATATTTTGCCGCGTATGGTTCGATCAGCGCTGTTTTTGCAGGAGTCCACGCTGCCAGCGCACCAATCTCTAAACGGATCACCTGTAAAGTCGCCGTATTCGTAAAAAGGTGCGGATAGGCGAAAATGACCGTCTGTTTATCCTTTTCATCTATGTAGACATTTGCTTCACAACCGATTTCCTGGGATAAGCCGGCTTTGACTGCCGGGCAGAATGTTTCGGACAGAAATACCTCTGCACGCACATTGGCTTCTTTGTTAAAAGCATCCTGTTTTGTATTGGAACGTTTCTCCCATGGTTCATCTTTGCCATATCCCAATACACGCCAGTCCAGAATCAAATCAATATCTTCTGAAAACCGGCTGATCAGGTGAAAGGCTTTTGAAAGGCTGGTACCTCCCTTAAAGGTGATGGACTCTTTCCATGGTGAGCGGTGAAATAAATAATCCAGCGTAAAACATACCCAAAAGTCTTTTTCCACGATGGCATCATTCAGCCCCATTTTATCTGCTGTATTTCTGAACAGCTCCCTGCGGTCGTTATCTGAAAGTCTTGCTATATTTCTCATTGTACCTTTTCACCTCCACAAATCTGCCGTATCGTATCGTAAACCCAATCCGTAGACTCGGTTGCTTCCTTCAAACAAGCCTGTTTATCCTTGTCTGTCAGTTTTTCGGAAAGCATCTGTATGACTTCTGGCGTAACATTCGATCTGCCAAGCGTTTTTAATGCCTGTATAACCAAACTTGTCATATAGGACAATCCGGTAATCTCTTTATTGGTCCGGTGCTTAAATTCCAGCTTTGTAGAGTTCCACTCGTAGGTCTTATATGGACCATCGCTGATATAGGACCATACTGCTGTTACCTGTGTTGAAAGACCTAACAGGTTCAATGCTGTATTCCCACATGGGGCAATCGTCCAGTGATAACTTCGTGCCAATGCGTTCGCCACCGCTTCCGGGTCTGCCGCCACATATTCATCCAGAAGTTTGCTATATTTTGGTTTTTCATAAACACCTTTCAAAATGCGGCGAAGCATACCTGCCTGTGTAAGCCGGTTTAAGTTCCGTCTTATGGTTTCCGTATCGGCAATATCCGCAAAATCAGAACTGATGAAAATAGTTCCTTCCGCCGCTGCTTTTATCTGCTCCTGAATCTGTTTGGAATAGCCATTTGCCATATTGCTCACCTCCTTTTGTCCCGAATATTATATATTATTCGGGACAAATTTTCAATAGGCTTCAAGAGTTTTAGCAATAGTATTCCACATAGAACAGAATTTATACATCAGTTTCAAATTCTATATCAGGAGATGGGAACTATCGTATTCTTATTTTGTCCCGAATATTGTGTATTATTCGGGACATTTTAAGCACTCGGCAGGTAGATCCAGTCGTGCATCAGGCACACGCTGGGTTCGTCCTCCCTTGGAACCAGACGGTAGGTACATTCCCCATAGACCGTGCGTTTGTCCTCGATCTCCATGCCATAGGCTTTATAAAAGCGGTATTCCAGATTGGAGATGATACAGCGCAGGGTTTGCAGAGCCTCCCTCTGAGCTGATACGATCAGGTCACGGTCAATGCTGCGCTTCAAAAACAGCAGCGACTTGTAAAGCTGTACCTCTGTGCGGTAAGGGCGGCAGTCTTTCGTTTCCAGCCATCCGCAAAAAGCGACCGGTCCGCTCTGGATCACACTGCGGTCCGGGTGATAATACTCGTAGCAGTCCAGGTTTGCCGTATTCAGAAGATAGAGCATTTCCCGGACTTCATTTTCCGGCATGTCGTAAAACCGCAAAAGTGAGCGGTAAAGATGGACATAGCCGGGAATGGAAATAATGGTATTTACCATAAAATAAAATCCTCCTTGTAAACAGCAGGTGCGGGAGATTTTGCCCCCGCACCGTCTAAAATCTATATTTCGTTATCTACTTTCACGAGTTTTCCCATGACAAGGAAGCGTCCTGTGCCGCCCGGCGTACAGGTAGAAAGGGTCAGTACCTTATCGCTGCAGGTCACAGTCACATCACTTTCCACCGCAGAACGTTCCTTCATAGCTGTAAGCCAGGTAGTATAAGCACCGTCATCCTTCCAGGAAAGCTGCCAGGGAGAAGTTTCACTGCCGGATTCTTCCGGCTTTGCTGCAAAAGCCGCAAAGATCTCCATGACATAACCACCCTTCGGAGTAACGAGATACATCTGCCTGTGAGCATCAAAGTAACTTTGTTCATCGTACCGGTTCAGCAGCGCAAACATGGAACCATCCCGCATATTATGACCATAAATGATCGTATTGCGGTCTGAAAAATCTGCCCGGTTTTCATAATCGGCAAACAGGCAGCCAACCTTGTTATAGGTTCCGTCATAAAGATGGTTCAGGTAATATTCGTTGTTGTCGGTCTGCGTTACCGGATAATTGAGCACCGTATCAGGAAGGGAAAGCCATCCGATGATGTCCGGTCCATTTTCACGGAGCGTTTCAAAGTCTACCGAAGGCAGGACAATATCGGCATCGTCCCGTTTTGGTTCTGTCGGATCGGGTGCCGACTCCGGGGAAGCTGTCTGCTCCGGTACTTCCACATATCCGGCAAGATCTCGATAGGCATCTTTACTCTCAGCATACTGGTTCAAGTCACGGAACACCAAAAAACCGCTGCCAAGAGCCACCAGAACGCAGAGTGAAAGGACAGAAACCCCGACAGCCGTTCTTTTCAGGGAAGTCCTGCTGTATTTTCCCTTTTTGAAATAATACACAGCAAATACGCTGCCGCCGATCAGTGCGGCTGCCAGCAGTCCGCCATACAAGAAAATATACGGATCATCCCCGGTCTGCGGTACCGGCTTTTGAGGGGTGGAAGGATTGGAGGGAACAGAAGGCTTTTCCGGGTTCTTTGGGTTATCCGGCTTTTCCGGTTTTTCATTAAAGAACTGGACCGTAGATGTCTGATCTGCCTTGATCTCCACCGTAGCGGCATCAGGAATGATGTAATCCTTGCTTGCCCGGTTTGCAACTTCTGTTACGGTATAAATACCGACACGAAGGCCCTTAACTTCAATCACGCCGGATTTTGGAGTGGTGAATGTCTCGCAGTAGGAGCCGTCCGCACTCTTAACCTCGATGGCAAAACCATCTTTGCGCCCGTCGCTGGAATCCTTTGTGATCTTTAAGTTGCCGCGGTAAGCCTCATTGGTAAATCCGTGCCCGGCTTCTCCATTTTCCACAACTGCGACCTGTCCATCTTCTGTGATGGAAAAATAGTAAGCGTTTGAGTCAGGCTGATAGCCCTCCGGCGCTTTGCTTTCTTTGATAAAGTAGCCGCCAGCCAGAAGGTTTTCCGCCGTATGATAGCCTGCATCGGTTTCTTTCAGCGTACCGATCTTTTGATCGTCAGGATCATATTCCTGGTTGGCGTTGGAATCCGCATACAGGTCGAACACTGCACCGGGCAGGAAGCGCAGGAAAGAATTCTTGTCTTTCTTATCCTCCTTTTCCACAGGGGACGGTTCCTCCACAGCTTCGGTTTTAGTTACCTGCACACTGCCGCGGATCAGGGTGTTTTCCACACGGATCTCGATATGCTGTCCGTCTGCACCGATATATACATGGTGCTGCTGCGGGCTTACCGTATAAAGGTCAGGGGCAGAGATCTCCTTGACGATCCAGTGTCCGTAAGGAATGTTCTCAAAGGAAAAACTGCCGTCTTTTCCGGTAATAGCAGTAAGCAGCGCATTTTCTTCAGTAAATTCTTCGGTATCAGGTCTAAACAGACCCATGAGCGCACCGGCAAGCGTGACATCCTCGCCGCCTTCCGGGTTTTCCCCGACTTTTACACCGTCTACACGCCCACGGAGAAGTTCATTGGAAACAGCCTCGCCTTCATTGACAAGGATCTGTACCAGGGCGGTTTCCTGACCAGCATACTCAAAGACAACCGGATATTCCTGATTCGAAAGGATATAGGCGCCGTTGGTTGTGCGTTCCTTGACATAATAGCTGCCAAAAGGCAGGTCGGAAGCGAAGGAAGCGCTGTAACCGCCGGATTCCTCAGACGAAACAGAGACCACTTCCAGAAGTCCACCTGCCGGGATTACGCTGCCATCTGCCGCCGTCAGGTCTGCGGAAGCATAAAGTCCAAAGGAAATATCCTTATATTCCTCGTTCATGCCAAGACCGAACAGGTCATCGGTCTCCATTGCCTTGAAAAGTGTGACATCCACTTTCTGGCGTTCGTCATAAAGACCGGCCGCTGTCTGTGTAACCTCTACGGTCTCACCCGCATAGGTCAGTTCCACATATTCCGGTTGAGGATTCAACACATAGCCGGAAGGCGCCTGACGTTCCTCCAGACGATAACGGCCAAGATAGAGAGACCCGCTTTTCGCTGTGCCGTCCTCGCCGGTCGTAAGTGTTTCCACAACCGTATCTTTTGCTGCCCGCAAGGTACCGTCACCGGTATAAATATCTTCATCTGCAATCACATCATAGACCGCTCCAGGAAGTCCGGCAACCTCATATACCGGTTGGTACAGTCCGTCGTTTTCCTGGACAGAAGCAAATACTTCTCCGGTCTTTGTGATGGTAAGCTGGCCTTTCTGCGGCATATTGTACTGAGTGACCGTCACAACCGCCTCGCTGCCGTCAATGGTAAACGGTACCGGCTGATCGGAAAGCACATAGCCATAAGGGGCAGCCACCTCATAAAGTTCATAATCCCCGGCGGCCAAAGGCTCCGGCAGCATCAGCCAGCCCTCGTCAGAAACATAGAAGGTATCCAGTGTTTCCGGGTTCGGATAGTAGACGGTCTGGGTGATAAATTCCCCGGTGGAAAGATCCTTGATCTGAAAACCGGTTCCGGTCACAGGGATAATCTTTCCGGTCTCTGCGTCACATTTTTCAACTTTCAGACGGGCTGTGATGGTGCGGTTGTTCAGGATATAGCTGTAAGTCTTTCCGTCAGAGGAAATGAATACCGTAAAGTCCGGGACAAAGGCTTTGCCTTCCTCGCCTGCGATCTGATGGACCGTATAATGTCCATAAGGAAGCGGTTTACTGGAAGCAAAACCATCCGCATCCGTGGTAAGAAGGTCACGTTCACTTTCCTTTGCCGCGTCATAGCTCCCGGCTGCCTTTAAGTAAACTTCAAAGACTGCGCCTGCTTCCGGGCGTTCGATGATACCAGCATTGGGATCGTCGGTATTTTCGCCCTCAGGCACATCCGGGTCCAGGTCATCGGTGTGCTTGACAAGCTGGATATTTCCGTAAATAACCGTTTCCGTCACCTGGTTTTCTGTGGTATTGAGTTCCACTTCATACAGGGAAGGGGATGCACCCACTTCATAAATGGTTTCATTCAGAAGATACCCGGTGCTCGGTTCGATTTCCCGGATCGTCCAGCCATCCCCGCATACATAATAGCGGGTCATAAAGCTGCCATCCGGTCCGGTAGTATAAGTGTCGATCAGTTCGCCATCACGGAAGATCCCATAGGCCGCCCCTGCAAGCGTGGCATCCCCCTGAGCATTTCCGGTGTCAGCATCACTCTTTACCACATGGACGCGAAATTTCTTCAGAATATTGCTGAAATGTACCGAAGAAGTCTGCCCGCTTTCAATGGTCACGTACTGTGCGGAAGGGGTCACATAGCGGTCCACCGGAAGTTCTTTTACCAGATAGGTTCCCGGCAGGAGCTTCTTTTCAATCTGGCCGTTTTCTCCGGTCGTAACTTCCTCATTGACTTCATTTCCCAAAATGTCCGTACCGGAGATATGGAAGGTGATACCGGAAACAATGCCGTCCTCACTGGTCTTGACAAGTTTTGCGGTACCGTAAGTTTCCGTTTTGAATTTTACAAAGAAGGAAACCGGATCGCTGGCGCCGGTCATCATGGTCTGGTAGCCGGGTCTGCCCCAGATCAGCATGTCGTTTGCCACCGGGATATTCTTTCGGAATTCAAACAGCACCGGGTCCATCATCATCTGCCTGCTGGTAAAGGTGTATTCATTTCCGTTTCTTGTCACAGAAACGCCGCTGCCTTTCAAAGCCTCCAGATCGATCTTCAAGTTATTGGTATCTGTGACCGTCAGGGTATAGACCTTTTTTTCTACATCCCATTTCAGTTCCAGTTCCGGTGCTTCGCTTTTCTTAGAAGAAGTAAAGGAAGGTACTGTGGAATGGGAAGCGACCTGTGCAAGAATCCAGTCATAGGCTTTTTCTGCCGGTCGTCCGGCGATCACGCTGAAATACTGGTCGGCGTCTGCGTGGCCGTTTCCGTGGCGGCTGTACGGATCGCTTCTAAGTTGCTGCTGGTATTCCCAAAGGATGATCTGGGTTGCCATCTTATAGTCATCCTCGTTGATTCCGGAAACAGGGAGCGCCGCACCGGGTTTCCAGCCATAGATCGCAGTCAGGGTGATCCCCCTCCTTGCCTCGGCAGGAAGCAGGTTCAGGTATTGGCTGTTGGTCCCGCTTTCCGAAACATAGGTATTTTCCGAAGTATGGTAAGGAATCCCGCTCTCCACACAGTAAACCTGGTGGCTGATCCCGTCAGAATCCGTCAGCATATAGTGCCGGTAAGCATTGCCCCCGGAACTGGTGTGTACATCGATGGTTCCGTCTGCATGGTAGGCAAGATAGGTGTAAGGCGCCGGGGCACGGTAGTGGTTCCCATCAGAGCCCACATACTGGTCGCCCAGCCAGGAGCTTGCCGTCTGTCCGACAGACATGGCAAAAGCCTGAGCCGGAAGAAGCCCCAAAATGCTTGCCATACAAAGCAAAAACGCCAACAGCTTGCGAAAGCCGCGGCGTCTGGTTATGATATGTTCCATGAAAAAATCCTCACTTTCATAAAATCTAAAAGGACAGCCTTATTTGCTGTCCTTGTCGTCAAAATCATCCTCGGAAAGATATTCCGGTTCCCCGTATGCCTCATCCGGGTCAAAGCCTTCGCCATAACCGTCATCCTCAAATTCCGCATCGTCCTCGGCCTGCTGTTTCGGACGCACGATTTTTACATAGTAACCGATCCCGCCGACCGCAAGTAAGGCAGCAAGGATAAACAGGATCGTGCCGACGCTGCCGGTTTCTTTCTTCGGCTTTTCCGGTTCTGCCGGTTTTTCAGTTTCCGCCGGCTTTTCTTTTCCTTTGCAGCCATTTAAGTCATTTTTGCAGACCGGACAGCCGGTATTAACCTTTCCTGCCTCACATTTTTCTGTGCAGTTGCAGCTTTCTTCCTGGGGGATCATGCTCATGCTGCCATTGTTCTTTTCTGCAAGTGCCATCAGGTCGGACTCTGTGACGCCGTTTAAGAAGTAGACATTGTTATCTTCCCGTTTCCCGTCGATCACCAGATAAAAGACATTGCCCGCGTCCGTAGTGATGGTGTAAAACTGTTTTTCCCCATCCGTACCGCTGATGTTGTCCTGTACCGTTCCGGTGCCTTCCGGGGTAAATGCACCTTCCGGGATCGCAGAAGTATTTTCCTGCTGTCCGGTACTGTTATCTGAACCGGAAGAATTGCCGCCGCCGGAAGGGGTTGCAGCGTTTGAGCCGGAAGGTTTTTCTTCCTTAGGCGGTTTTGTCTGTGTACCGGACGGACTCTGGGGTGCTGCCGTAGCAGGTTTCTTTTCAGGAGCCGGTTCTTTGTAATACGGATTATCCAGCTTTACCACATCAGAACGGTTGCCGGCATAATCTTTTGCGTATATGCTTACCTGTTTTTCTGTTCCGGCATAATCTTTCAGTGCGACCGACGCTTTCCCGTCGGTAAGGGAGTTGATACGGTTTTCATCAACAAAGACCGCCTCCACGCCGGATAGATCGTCACTGCTTTCTATTTTCAGGGCATCGCCCTCCATGGAAGCAGTCAGCGTTGGCGGTGTGGTGTCTTTGGAACCGCCGGCATGAGCCGTTACAGGTAATGCGCTGACACTTACAAGAAGCGTAAGCGCCAGCAGCAGGGAAAGTTTTTTAAGCCTCATGCACATCCTCCTTCTCCTGCGGTAAAACAGTTTCCGAAGGGGCTGCCTGCTGTGATTTCAAAAAATCCGCAAGCTGCTGGGGCGTCAGTTTGAAACTGCGCGCCACCGCTACATAATCGGTATTTTCCAGCTCTGTTTTCTGTTCCTCCAGCTTATGGAGCTTTGCCTGCATTTCCGCAATCTTTGTTTTGGTCTTTTCAATTTCCTTTTCCAGTTTTTCAATTTTAGGATTCAATTTATTACCTCCAATCTGTTAAGGCAGACGCCCAAATGTATAAAAATGCTGCTGCCAGTAGCTTGTATTGATGTTTGCATAAGAAATCGGGTCTCCACAGTGGATCATCATTCCATTTCCCACATAGATCCCTACATGGCTTGCGCCGCTGGTGTTGTAGGTCCCCTGGAAGAAGATCAGGTCGCCCGGTTTTGCATCCGCACTTGATACCGGCGTACATACACCTAAAAGACCATCCGCGGTCAGCCTTCCGAAATTCCAGCCAACGCCGCAGTTGTTGATCACCCAGGACACATAGCCGGAACAGTCAAAGGAAGTGGAAGGGCTTGCGCCTCCCCATACATACGGATAGCCAAGATATTTTTCCGCCTCGGCCATCATTGCGGCAAACTGTTCATCCGCAAGGGCTTCCGGTGGAATGTCATAATCGAAGTAGTTTCCTGTGCCGCCTGAACCAACTTCCGGCAGGTGCCGTTCGCTGGTATCGCCGGTATCGGCAAAATACAGGGGATTCAAATACTGGCCGTCAACCAGGACTTCTAAGTGCAGGTGGGCCCCGGTAGAATTTCCGGTATTCCCGACCTTTGCAATCACATCCCCGGCTTTGACCTCCTGCCCGGCAGAAACAAGGATCTGGGAACAGTGCCCGTATTTGGTCGTCAGGGTATGTCCTTCGTATGCCTCGCCTTCAATAGCGACACACAAGCCATAACCGCCGGCATTTCCCGCAAGGGTGACCGTTCCGTCATGCCCGGCAAGGATCTCTGTGCCCTCCGGCATCCCGATGTCCACACCGGTGTGATAGTTCTTTTCCCCACTGATGGGATGTACCCGGTAGCCGTAATAGCTGGTCACATAAGGGAGCCAGTTGGTGCCAAAGACATTTTTGACATACTGGCGGTTTCCTTTTGTCTGCAGCAGGATCTCGCAGATCTCTTTCTGGTCTGCGTTCATCCGGGAAACGACCAGGTTTTCTAGAGGTGTGACTGTGAGCTTGACATTTAAGATGCGCCATTCATAAGGCACTTCCTCCTGGGTTTCTTCCCCGGTTTCCGGATCAACGGAAGTTTCGGTGCGGTAACGGATCTCGGTTTCTTCTGAAAAGGACAGGGTATATTGTTCCTGGAAAAGCTGCCGCAGCACGCTTTCCACTTCATCGTAAGTAAATCCCTGATAAGCAGAAGTCAGATACCCCATCAGCACATACGGGTCATGCTCGATTGCGCCCAGGTTATACCGGTATTCGTCATAGCCGGGGCGGTCTGATTCCACCCGGTCTATTTCCATTTGCAGATCCGTTTCCCATTCGGTATAGGTAAGCTCCGCCTGGTTGATGTCCTGATCATCTGCAAGATAGGTAGAAGCAGCCAGACTTCCCAAACCGCCGGTCCCGATATTGGAGAACGTGGAAAACAGGGATGTGATCAGGAAAATTACCAAAAGGAGAAGCAGGAGGACAAGGCAGATTACAGGGTACCGTTTGACCGCATGGACAATACCGACGCTGACCCTCTCTGTTGCGACTGCGGCATTTTTTGCCTGTTTCCCGGCCTCACGGGCAGCCTTGGCATACTGCCTTTTCAGTTTTTGTTTCTGCCATATCCGGGCAATCGCATGTTTCTTCAGCTCCGGGTGGTCGCTAAGAGCCTGCCGGTAAGCAAGTCTTGCGTTTGCTTTTGCTGATTTTTGCTGTAATTTCGCTGCCTTTCGGTAGGGGGCAGTTTTATGCCGGTGATATGCCGTGCGAAGCCCTGCCTCGCCCACAAGTTCAGAGCGGTGGGCTACCTTGATGCCCACATTTTCATCCTCTGCCTCATAAATCTTTTTATGGGCGTAACCAATGGCAGTATTGGCGCCCGCCTTGACCGGACGCAGGGGTACAGGTCCTTTTACATGGACCTTTTGGGATTTGACCTCCTTTTCAAATTTTAAGTGTTTTTTGGCTTTTCCGGTCTCCGGGTTGGAAACCGTCTCCATGCGCAGTTTCTTCCGGGCAGGTAGACGATTTTGCGCCTGCTCTGCTTTTTGTGCAGTCCGTTCCGCCTTCCGTCTTGCATGGGTGAGCTTTTTATCCTTTGTCTCCGGCGGCAGTTCATCCGCAGTAAATTCCAGCTTGGATGTTTTCGGCGGTTCGCTATCCATACCCTTTTCCTTCTGCGCTGCCTGTTCCTCCGCCTGTGCCGCTTCCTGAAAACGCTGCTGATATTTGTTCCCATGCTGGTGTGTTCGGTAACGGTGTTCCTGACCGGATCTGTCTGTGCCGTTCGGTGGGGCTGAGCCTTCGGAAGAAGGAGCATATTTTCCGGTATCATGGTCTGTCACATCCTCTGTTACAAAAGAATGCCTGGAAGCCTCCTGCCGGAAATTGCTTCGCACGTTGTCCTGTATCGGGGGCGCTGTCCTGGTAGCATCCGGTGTCTCAAAGTGTTCCGAAAAACCATCCAAAGCGGTTGCATACGCTTCGCCCTGTTCCAGCAAGGACGCCGGTGTTTCCGGTGACAGATGGGAAAATTCCGTCTGTACAGGGATGTCCTGCCTGTGTGTCTTGCCGTTGACAGAAGAAGGGGTGTCCCGTGCCCTGCGCAGGTCAAAATCCTGTTCGGTCTGCCTGGCTGCCGGTTGATCCTCCCCGTGGGAATCACGCACCGGCATCCGGGTATCTTTGCGCCTCCTTTGAAATTCCCTGTCGTGTGCCATTGTTCTCACCTCCGATCCATTTTAATTTTTGTCTCACGCTTTGGTCCCCGCTACTTCATCCGGTCTTGTGGTAAGCACGCTGTACAAGAGTGTGTCCTTCGGGAAGTGGTCCACAAAAGGGATGATCACATTTCCAAAGAACAAAAGCCCCTCGCCGGGACCAGAATGGGTCACATAGGAAAGCTGGTGCGGGGAGATCCCCAACTGCTTTGCCAAAATCTGACGGTCTCCCTGGGCCTGGTTGAGCATATAGATAAAGTCTGAGTTCTCAAAAATGTTCTCGATCTCACGGGAAGCCAGAAGGTCCTTGACGTTCTGCGTTAAACCTGATGGGATTCCGCCCCATTTACGGAAGCGTTTCCAGATCTCCACGCTGAAACTTCCTGTCTGCCCTTTCAAAAGAAGGTGGAATTCGTCGATATAGAACCAGGTTGTTTTATGTTTGGAACGGTTGGCCGTGACACGATTCCACACCGCATCCTGCATGATCAAAAGCCCGATTTCCTTTAAGGCTTTTCCCAGTGATTTAAGCTGGAAACACAGTACACGGTGTTGATCCATCTGGATATTGGAACGGTGGTTGAACACGTTAAGGGAACCATTGACATAGATTTCCAGCGCCGTTGCGATATTCTGTGCCTCCGGTTCAGACTGTTTCAAAAGCAGCTCGTAAAGATCGCCTAAGATCGGCATATTTTCCGGGCATGGGTTCTGCAGGTATTCCCGGTACACCAGTCTGGTACAACGGTCGATGATCGTCCTTTCAATAGGGGAAAGCCCTTCTTTGCCGCCGATGATAAGGTCACACAGCGACAGGATAAAATCACTTTTCAAAGTGATCGGGTTTTCATCATCGGAATAGTCCAAGTTGATGTCCATCGGGTTGATGTAGTTCGTGGAAGTAGGGGAAATATCAATGACCTGCCCCTGGGAACCGAACTGCTGTACCAGCGGCCCATATTCATTTTCCGGGTCAGCGATAATGATGTCGTCCTCCGTCAGAAGGAACACATTGACGATCTCACGCTTGGCAGAGAAAGATTTACCGCTTCCTGGGGTACCGAGAAACAGCCCATTGGGGTTTTTCAGCGTTTTTCTGTTCGCCATGATCAGGTTATTGGAAAGGGCGTTCAGGCCGTAATACAACGCCTCGCCCTCCTGGAACAGTTCACAGGTCGTAAACGGTACAAAAATCGCTGTGCTGCTGGTCGTAAGCCCGCGCTCAATTTCAATCTGGTTCGTACCAAGAGCAAGCGAGGACATAAGCCCCTGTTCCTGCTGGTAATCCAGCCGTTTTAAGGCACAGTTGTATTTCTGTGCCACACCCGAAGCGGCAAAAATATCATTGAACAGCTTTTGGCGTTTGGCAGCGATATTTTCCACCAGTACCGTCACAAGGAACATGCGCTCATTGCGGCTCTGCAAATCCTGCAAAAGATTTTTGGCTTCCTCTCCATAGGTGGCAAGGTCGGTGGGAATGATGTCCATGTCATACCCGGATCGGACCGCTTTCTTTTGTTCCTCAATGGTCATTTTCTGCAGGTCCGACATTTTGCGCTTGATGTTTCGGATCGCCTGCGCCTGGTCGATAGACTGGATATGCAGGTTGACGGTCACGGCGTCGTTTAAGTCAAGAAGATCCGCTAAAAGCCGGTCAGTAAGCTCCGGCGCTAGAATCTGCAAAAAGGAGACAGCACCGGAATGGTCGCCTACCCGAAATGTCTTTCCATCCTTTGAAAAAGACAGCCCGGATGGGGAAACGAAGTCTTTGGTAGAAAGACCGGTCTTAGGCAGATCCGACCACTGGAAATGAAACTTTTCCTGGCCGTCCGGGTGAAGCTGGCTGTGAAGAAGTTCCAGACGTTCCAGTCCGTTTAAGGATCTCGCCTGAACTCCCAGAGTCTTGAAATTTGCCAGCACATCCGTTTCAATGCGTTCCAGACGCATTTTCGCAGTACGCAGGTCATCTGCCTCGATCCCAAAGGTAATGTATTTGCGTTTGGTGAGACCGTTATTTCCTTTCTGCAACTGGTTCTTTAACATATCCCCGTATTCCTTGCGGATTCCGTCATACTCGTCGCCGCGGGGAGGGATGTCAATGCTTTTGGTAAAATCCTGCATATTGGCTCGCTGGTTGATAAAGGTAAGCTGCACATGGATCGAGGCGTCGAAGTAATTTAAGAAATCGCAGTAACCCTCGAAGATCTGTGCTTTATCATCTGCCTGTGCAAGCTGATAGTTAATATCAAAAAACTGCACCGTTTTGGTGTAAAGGGTATCGGTCAGCCGGCAGATCCCATCCCGGTACATTTCACGGTAGGGAATGCTCTGCTGGACCGTCTGCGGTGCATCTGCTTTCAGCCCGGCAAAAAAGCCGCCTTTTTTAGACGGCTTGGAACGGGCAGACTTAGTTTTGCCCTGCTTTGCATCGGCTCCGGTCTTTTTGGCCTGCCTGATGTTTTTTTGCAGACGCTTTTCCTGAGCTTCCTGCTGCTTGTTTTTTGGCAATCTTTGTAACCTCCTTCTTTGACATAGATTTATACAGGTTATCCGTCCTGTATGGACGGTCCTTCGGCCAGAGCTTATAACGGAGCCGGTTCTTCAAGATCTTTTCTGCCGGCTGCCCGTCACGCTCATACATGGCGAAGAAGAAAAAGGGCATCATCAGCCCGATCATCAAAAGTACAGCCGCCGAATTGCCGATCGCCCCGCGGGTAAAGAAATACACCGGAAGGCCGACAAGTCCGGCAAGGCTGAAACAAATAAGCTGGCGCTTCGTCAGATTGAAGGCCAGCTTAGTCTTAACTTTGGTTAAATCCTTTGGTACAGGTACATAAGGCATCTATACACCTCCCATCGTAATATAATTTCCGGCCCATTACCGTGCACCGAAATCGCGTACCGGTTTCTCCACAGCCGGACATTCCCGCACTTCCTGAGCCGCATTTTGCAGCCGTGCCAGGACAGAAACAGCCGGCTCTCTCTGACACAGGTATTCCTGGCTGTCTCGGATTCCGGCAATATTTTCCCGAATATCCATATCCACGTCGAACACATCTGAAACCGGCATAAGCCAACGGTCTGCAAAGTATTTCAAAGGATTCTCAAGCGCCAGCACATCATCCAGCATTTCATCCCTGAACTCAAACTTTGTTGTCAGATAGGAATACGCCTCCTGCATGGCTGTAATTTCAGCAGCTTTTTCAATTAAGGATTCCTTATCTCTTGACATAAGGCTTTCCCTGTAAGCAAAGTAATTCTGTCCCAGCCGTTTCATCAGGAGCGTATATTTGTCCTGTGCGGAAGGTTCGCTTGTGAAATGTTCAAATTTTTGCGCTGCATCAATTTCTTTGAGAAGATCGCAGATCGGGAAACTGTGTTCATGGTTATTTTCTTCCCAACACCATCGGGCTACATCCAACGGGTCCTGAAAAGAAAGAAGCGCCTCTACTTCCGCCGGAGTAAATACATGCTCAACCTTCAGATAATAGTGGAGTTCCGAAAGTCCCTGTAACTCGTAAATACTGCCGATGTTCTGTGCATCCAGCATATCCGCATGAACCTTCAAACACTCGTCCAGCCGTTCCATAAGCAGCCGCTTTGCATCTTGTTCTATCAAAATCCCCCCTTTCGCTCCGGCATAGTCAGCGTACAGTTCACTTCATTGCCCCATACATCTCAGCCGGGTGTCTTTTGTCTTGCAAACAGTTCCACTCTGGGCTGATCGCCCATGAGTTTTACGATCTTATCCCGCACCTCGTCCGGTTTCTTGCTGTGCTGCTCAATATGGGAGATCACAAACTGATGGATTCCCGCACATTGGCGTTTCGGACGGCCTCTGGTTGCCAGCAGGCAGACCTCCGCGTTTGAGCGGGTCCAAAAGCCCATGCCATAAAACCAGCTATCCGCTTTCCGGTTCTGTTTGAGCCATAGAAAAGCCAGCGTTTTATATTTGAATCCCCAGGCATCGATCACCCGGAAGGCTTCATTGAGCTGCGGGAAGGTCGCCCACAGAAAAAGGGCACTGTCTTTTGCGGCAAGTTCCGATACCGGCAGGGCACAGATTTCTTCAATGCTCATTGTGGGGTAATGGTTTTCCGCAACGCCGCTTCCATGTTTCCTGTCATAATGCCAGGGCGGATCGGCATAGATAATGCCGTACTGTTTCGTTTCCGGCATTAGCGAGCCTGCTCATTCTTAGATGTGGCCGGTTTGGCCGGCTGTTCTTTGACCTTACCGGCATTTTCTTTCAATGCACCGGTCAGGGAAGGTTTTTCCGCAGCTCCCTTTGTCGCTTCAAGAGTCGCCTGCAAATTTTCAATAGCCTGGCCGTACCCATCAATGAGAGCATCGTTGAGCTGCTTGCGGAACTCTGCCGTAACCGGCCAGCAGACATCTTTCCAGTTGCCGCCCTTATCCTGGGTTGCGGGCATATTGACATACAGCCCCTTTTCACTGGAACAGATACGGAAACCGTCAATCTTAAAGCATCCGCCAATCGTAACATTGGCAAACGCCAGCAGGTTTCCCATTGGAGCAA
The DNA here is from genome assembly GCA_020555605.1 of bacterium 210917-SL.2.15. GTDB lineage: Bacteria > Bacillota > Clostridia > Oscillospirales > Oscillospiraceae > Pseudoscillospira. Next base: position 452,898 of record JAJCJC010000001.1, read on the forward strand.
TCGGACGCACGCGGACATCCAGCTTCATGCCGTTTGCCATTTCCGGCGTCTGTGTTTCCGGCGCCATTTTTTCTGTATTGGTTTTACTCATATATAAAATCCTCCTTTTTAGAATTGGTTTTGTTCATGCTATCTTGCATTAAATATGGATTTGGATAACGAACCTGTCTTAAACAGGGCAAAAGCCAGCAGTACCGTATAACCCGCCGTTCCCCAGATCGCGCCGTGCACGTCGCCGGACGATGGGATAGACTGGACCAGCACTGCATAAATGGCAACACAGATCAGGATCAAAAAACCCTGAAAACCCAGGGCAAAAAGGGAACGCAGATACCCGGTTCCCATTTGTCCCCATTCCCGGTTTGCCATTGTGGAAAACGGGATCGGTGCAAGGCTCACGGTTAAATAAATCTCGATCATACGGCCATATACAATGACAAAGATCACGATGGACAGTACCCACATACACAGATTGATGATGTTGGTTTCCAGCCACAATCCAATCAGTTCCCACATTCCCATTGCTTCAAGCTGGGTTTCCAGGTCAGACAATGCCGCCTGCACATCTAGGTTCCCGTTTATGACACCGGCACTTTGCGACACCACATTTTGGGCCACATCAAAGACCGCCATCACAATCGTAAAACAGTTGGTGAGCAGGTAAGTGGCAACAAAAGTCTTGAAAATCCACTTGAAGATGTTGAATGTATCGAATTCGTGCATGTTGTTCTTTTCGAGAATCATCTGGATCAGTTCATACACCAGAACAAAGGTCAGGATCATGCCCGCAATGGGAATGACGACGGTTTCCGAAAGATTCTGAATCATGGAAAACACGCCGCCATTCCAGCCCTGCGGGGTCTGTCCTACCTGATTTGCCACATCCGCAACCTGGTTGTTGACGGAGTTGAAAATACTGGTGTACTGTCCGGTGATCGCATCGATCAGGCCCTCTTTAATCCAGTCTGTTATCCATTCAAACAGACTGCCCATAAGTCAGCCCTTAACCGAACAGGCCGGAAAGCAGCGGGATCAGCGTTGCACCAACCAGAGCGATACCTCCGCCTGCCATAAGCTGCTTGATCCCCTGGGATTTTGCACCTGGGTTATCATTTCCGTAACCTTCGAGAAGGTTTACAACACCCCATGCGCCCAGACCTGCGCCCAGGGCGATCACAAGGATCTTCAAAGTATCAATCGCGCTTGCAAAAAATGCCATAATGTTCCTCCTTTAATTTCAGAAATTTTAATTTGTGATATGGCCGTATCAGGCCGGAAACAAAAAAAGCCGCCGCACTGTTTTTAGAAAAAATCTGTTTCAAACAGCACGGCGGCATGGGGCAGGAAAAATCCTGCGGTTATTTACTTTTCAGGGAGAATCACGAATCCTCAAAAAATCCTCCTTTCATCGTGACAAAAACAAAGCCTGCCAGGGCGTCATGCTTTGACAGGCAGGAACAACTTTATAAAGTCTGGGAAGCCAGATCTTCGGCTGTGACTTCATAATTGCGGTATCGTTCACCGGGACGCATCGGCATCCGGGTAGAAAGAAACTTTTCGATATTAAAAGCGTTCTTCTCATTAAAATCGGAAAGCAGTTTGTAATTTGGGTGTTTGGTTATATCGTATTTCCGGGAGAGGAACGGCCGCACACCCCTGATCTGCAACAGACATTTACCCCCGTCCATGACTGCCAGTTCATCCACCGACATCAGATCCTTTCCCAGCTTTTGAAAATTTTGTCCGTGGGATTCCTGATTGCCCTTTGTGACACTGGTGTTATACAGGTCGATGGTCTCTTTCCCCAATAGGGAGTTCCAGCTTTTTAAGGTGGTTTCTTCTTTGCCTCCTAAGAAAAGGGAGGCGTCACAGTTACCGATGATGGTGTCCATGTTGTCTTTATACAGGGCTTTGAGCTGGCTTTGCGCCTGCAGCACCAGGCAGGCAGAGATCTCACGGCTTCGGATGGTCGCCATAAGACGCTCCAGGTTCGGGATCTGCCCGATATTTGCCGCCTCGTCGATCAGGCAGCGCACATGGATGGGAAGCCTTCCACCATATACATCATCCGCCCGCTCACACAAGCGGTTAAACAAAATGGAATAGATCAGACTGATCAAAAATGCAAAGGTCCCGTCCGTGTCACTCATAATAAGGAAAAGAGCAGTCCGTTCATCTCCCAGCATATCCAGATCCAGTTCGTCATACATGGTAATTTCCCTGACTTCTTTAACGTCAAAAGGAGCCAGTCTGGAAGCACAGGAAATAAGGATCGACTTGGCTGTTTTTCCAGAGACGAAAAGTCAAGGACTTTTTCATCAAATTCACAAAGAAGTCACATTCTGCGGACTTCCTCACGCAGCAGACGCTTGATTTTGTCCTCCATCGTCTCCTTGGCGGTCTGGCTGAAATGCACACGCACGATATAGGTTGTCTTGCCGATCTGCTTTCTGACAGTCGGGCAAGTGGCGGTGTTGGTTGCGGTATTGTTCATTCAAAATCCTCCTGTAAATGAAAAATGCCCGGTGACTGTTCATCATCGGGCGGTGTCAGTATGAGGGAACAAGGCAAGGCGGCAACATTAAGGTATCTATAAACACCTTGCCGTCTTTGCCACGCTTGCCTTGTTCCTGTGTCAGTTTCGGAGATAGCAAACCCATGCTGTGCCGTCTTTCTCGGTTATGAGCCTGTCTCCGATACGGCTTTTCGCCGTTCGCATGGTGCGTGAGGAAATCCCTCGGTCATTGACCGCTTTTTCCAGCTCTGCACTTGGCATTTTCTTTCCGTTTTCCAGCAGTTCCAGTATCAGCATTTCTGCCTGTGCGGTCTTGCTTTCCGTCTTGGCTGTGTCCGTTCCGGCAAGCAGTTCATCGGCGGTAATGTCATAAGCACCTATCCATTCAAACCCTTTCTCGTCTCCCAGAGAAAAAGCAAGGGACTGTCCGGGTGGTGCAAGAGAGCTTTTCTCATGGATAAGCACCCTCGTTGTGGGATTGTCTTTCAGTTTGCCGATAAACAGCAGACTGCGGACTGCCGCCGTAATGTCGATAGAGCCTAATCCCCGGTAGGTGCTTTGCGTTCCTGCGGCTTTGTTGAGGTGTCCTATCAGAACGATAGCACACCCGGTAGCCTGTGCAATATCTCCCAGACTGCGGAAGATGGGACGGACTTCATTTGCTCTGTTCATATCCACATCTGCTCCTAAAAACGCCTGTACCGGGTCTATGATAACCAGCTTGGCATTGTTCTCCCGGATTGCTCTTGCTATGCGTTCATCGGCAAGGGTCAGCGGTATGTCCCTGTCATCAATGACAAGCACTCGTTCAAGGTCTGCGTCCGCTTCTATCAGTCTCGGCTTGACGGTATCACCCAGACCGTCCTCGGCGGTCTGATAGATGATGTTGAACGGCTCAAGGGTCTCCATACCGGGCAAAGGCTTTCGATTGGTGCAAGCCGCCGCAAGACGCATGGCAAAGTAGGTTTTGCCCTCGCCGGGGTTGCCCTGTATGATGGTCAGCTTTCCGAATGGGATATACGGAAACCATAGCCAATCCACGCTCGTCAGCTCCACATCAGCCATGCGGAGCATAGGGACAGGCTGGGCGGTTGGCAGCTCTCGCAGCGTGATTGTCTCGGCTATGAATTTGCGGTTGGGAATATCCCCTTGCTGACGGAGAACATCGTTCCAGTCTTTTCTTGCCGGGACAAGACGAATGACAGCGTTCTCGCCGGGAATAGTCTGTGCCAGTCGGGTACAGGCTTCATTTCCTGCGGTGTCGCTGTCAAGGCAGAGGAACACTTTCAAGATGTCCTTGCGTTCAGAGAGAAAACGGTCAAGAGCCTTGCCAGACACACCGCCCAGGGCAAGGTAGCTTCTCGTCTGCCAGTCCTGCGGATAAAGGCAGATAAAGGATAAAAGGTCTATGGGTGCTTCAAAGACAAAGAGCTGACTGCCGTTTCCCTCATAGCGGAACGGATAAGATTTATCAGAGCCGGCAATGTCCTGCCTGAAACTTTCCTGCGTTCCTCGCACATGAGCATATCTCGGTGTGCCGCTTCGGTCTCTGCCGACAAACACAACATTGTGCCGTTTGCTGTCCTCGTAAATATCCCCGGAAAGAAGAAAAGTCTCAACAAGCGATTTGTTGAGACCTCGGCTTTCACAAAGATATTGAATTGCTCTGTCGACTGTGCGGTTGTGTAGGGGCAAGTGGAACTCTGCGGGCGGTGCTGTGGTGGCTTCGGTCTGTCCCTCGCCGCTTTCACCTGTCAGCAGTTGGACAGCTTCGGGAAAAGACTTTCCGTAAAACTCCATGACGAAATCAATGGGATAGCCGCCTTTGCTCTGACTGTGGCGAAACCATTTGTTTCCCCGGACGGTCAAACTGTCATGCTCTTTCCAGCGGTACTCCCGCCCGCTTTTGATAAGTGTTTCTCCCTGTGTGTGGAGAAAATCTTCCAGACTGACGGCATTTGCCCGGTCAATCTGTGCCTGCGTGTAATTCATCGTGTCATATCCTCCTTTTTGTGTCGTATTTGGGGTTGATTTTGGAGCTTTTGTTCCGCTGTACGCTGATTAAATCGGACGGCAGTATCAATGTTTGACTTTACTTTCCAAAGCCGCTGTAAATCCTCTCTGACGGTCTTAAACTCGGCATAGGTGGTCTCATGCTCCTGTTCCAGCGTGTCATACTCTTTGGATAGCTTTCCCATATCCACCTTGCCGTCCGGGAACTCCTCGGTCAGCTTTCGTCTGGCGGTGTAGAACATTTTCAGCTTATCAGCGTGTTCCGTCTTGTACTTGGCTCTCGATTTCTCAAACTTGATTTTCTGCAAGCCGTCATAGACAGGCTTTAAGCTCTTGTAGGTGGCAGAGTAATCATTAAGACTGCGGATTGCTTTCATTCGGGCGTTCTGGCTGTCCATCGTTGTCTTTAAGCCGTCAACGGTGGTGCGGTGGCTCTGCAATCTGCTTTCCAAATCTTCAAGGGTGTAAATGCCGTTTGCCCGGAGATAATTGTAGGTCTCGTTCATCTCTTTCAGATTGCTGATTTTGCCTTTTTGCGAATATGCCCCGGCTTTTCGCTGGGTGTAATAATCGTTCAGCAGAGAAACAAGGTCGGGTGTCTGCGGCTTGGCAAGCTCAGCTTTTATCTCCGTTATCCAGTCGAACAGGAGAGAGATTTTCTTTCTGATGTCCTTGATAACGGCATTGGTCGCCTTGATCCAGCGGTTGAACTCGCCCTTTTCGGTGCGGATACCTTTCTTCTCCATTGCTCGGACGGTTGCTCCCTCGTGAATGGTGGGAAGTAAATCCACGCCCTGCCGTTCATAGCTGCGGTGGTCGATACGAACATCCAGACCTTTCTCCGCAAACTTGGCGTTGCACATCTCCGCCCATGCTTCACGCCAATGTTCCAGCGTTTCGGGACTGCCCCAGTCGGTAGTGGGAACGGCATTGAACACATACTTACCGTTTGCGTCTCGAATACGGTTGCCCTCCTCGTCCAGCACATATTCTCGCCGTTGTTTTATGCCCCATGTGCCGTCCTGCTCCATTGGTCGAATAGGGCAGAGAAAGTGAAAATGGGGATTGGGTGTGCCGCCGTCCTCACACTCCTTTTCGTGAAAGGACACATCAACGGTCATGCCCCGGCTGACAAACTCCCGAAACAAAAATTCCCTTGCCAGAGCGATGTTTTCTTCAAGAGAAAATTCATTCTGCAAGGAAATTTCAAAACTGTATGCAAGCTGGGCGTTCTTACCACGCTCGGCTTTTTCAACTGCGTTCCATAGGGTCTGACGGTCTGCGTATTCTTTCGGTGCATGGGGCGGCAGGAGAATGTCAGAGCAGATAACACCACGCTTTCTGGTGTAGTCGCTGTATTCGCCGTAATACTCGCTGTACAGCTTTTCGCCGGAACGATAGGCGGCAGAAGCAATCGCAGACTGACCTTTACTGCGTTTCGTTTGGGTTACTGTGAAGTGGAATAGTGCCATTGGCTTTCAGCTCCTTTCCTCTGTTTGCTTGGTTGATGTGTGTAATCTCCATGTGCCGGACGGCTCTCTGTACCTCCGGCAGACCGAAGATGTGTTCCATCAGCTCGGTCATTTCGGTGCGTGTGAGATTTTTGACCTCCGGGGCAAGGCTCTCAATCGTGCCGCCCAGATTGCAAAGGCGGTGGGTACGTTTCTGCCTTTCGCCTTTCTCCAGATATTTCTTTCTGTTCTCCAAACGCTCCAGTTTGTGCTGTTCCTGTGCAAGCCGCTTTTCCACTTGCTCTTTTTCAGCTCGAAGCTGTTCAAGGCTTTTCTGTTTTGCCATTTTGGTTGACCTCCTTTTTTGAAAATGGGTATAAAAAAAGACCGCCAACTTTTCGCACATTGCGACCAGTCAACGGTCTATTTTTCGGTATTCGGTTGTTGTATTCAGTTAGATAATTTATTTGCTATCCTTACCGAAAAAACCAATCGTAGCCATAACAAAACCCACGATAATTAAAAGAAACGACACCCACAGTGTTCCTACATATATCACCTTTAATCCTGCAAGTATCATTATAGCAATACCCAATAGCATTAAACTGTTTCCAAACATAATCTTTTTCATACGCTCACGCTCCTTTGTTAAATTATCGTTTACTATTTTCAAACTTGCTGGCGGCGAACGGTTTGTCAAAACCGTTTGCGGACGGCAAGTCCACAGGGGATAGCCGCTTTAGCGGTGCAAGGGGGTGTAGCCACCTTGACGGAACGAAGTGACGCAACATTCGCAGGCAAGCAGTTTTCTTCTGCTGACAGAGAATGAAGCTCCGCAGGACGCACTACTCTCGATAGAGAGTATAGAAGTGCGCCCTTAGAGTTCTAAGGGTATTTTTAGATAATTGGGAATGTTTCTTTGTCAAACTGCGTAACATTGAACACGATACGCCACTCGACATCATCACCAACCGGTTCAAAGTGCAGAGCAGAACAAGCAGCATGAAGTTTTTCTTGTGAATTTGTTCCATATATAACTGCTGTCGGACCATCTGCACCACCAATAACACCAACAACAAAACAGGAACTACTGCCAACTGGACGGAACGAATGATCGTCTGGTGTAACTTCTATCGGTCTATCGCCTTCATCACAGTCAAAAACCGAAATGTTCTCCATCGGTTCAGGGGTAAGTGTATAACTCATGGCAATATAATGTGTCGGATAAATCCAGCGATCAGAACCAAAACTATTTTGAGGAACTGTCTGCTGTTCTATTTCCTGCACGGTCAGTGTATGGGTTATTCCGCTAACAGGATGGGAAAACATAAATGAATCTCCGGGTGCGTGAACTTTGAAATGTGAGCCTGGAACTTGTCCTGGTTGCTGCTCCATTGTAAGAAAAAGTTTATTGATTTCAGGGTGATGCTTGGTTCCCCAAGGAAATACGTCTCTGCATATGACCCAGCCATAAGTACTATCCAGCCCATAATGGTCGATTGCCCATTTTGCTTCCAACTCATTGATAACGCCATCTGGCAGACAAGGATTAAAGCTCACAGCGCAGCCATGGGTTGTCTGTAATATTTTCTCGTTTAACTTCAAGCAAGGTTTGAAGTTAAAACAAAGTGGGTTTTCCCATTCCATCTGCATCTGTTGCTCACGGGTAAAATTTTCACATGAGTCATTTTCCCAGTCCAGATTCCATTTTTTCATGAAGTCACGGATGCTTTCTGAATCAACTCGCATACAAAAATCAACGACAAGTCCTTTGCTACATGAATAAGCTGCCGGAATTACCCAATGATATCCAGCCCAATCGAATTGTTTATCCAGCTTGATCTCTTTTCCGGCACGGTCTTTACCTCGATGTCCCCAGAAATCTCCATCAAAGTAGACCTTCCATTCAGGGGCAACCAATTCTGCCTCTGAAGTCATATCATTATCGTAATAATCTTCTGTGTATTTAATCTGACTGTAATCAAAGGAAGATTGCAGGTTTTTGATATATGTCCACGGTTGTTCCATAGGCAACAAATTCATCTTCTCTGAAATTTCCGATAAAGTTTGCTGTTGTTCCTGGGTTGTAGGGTTTTCATTGAGAAAGGCTTCAAACTGTGCTTCGTTCCACATCCACGCTTGTTCCACTACCGCCACATCACCACAAGCCAGTATAAGCCGCAGAAAGTCGGTAAAATTTTCAGCTACTGGATGAACATAATCAGGAGAAGTATTCATGGGGCTGACAGAGAAAACCATCTCTCCAAATCCACGAATGAAACAGAAGTGGATACCATCTATCCCTGCCCATCCAAAAACCGATGCCCCTTTTGGGGTACAAAAATAATTTGTATTATCCTCACGGAGTTCAACTCCCACAGGACTTAAATCGACACCCCGCTGTAAAAATTTTTTCAAAATTCTATTCATTAAGCATCCCCCCATAAAATTAGTGCTATCACGCTCTTTATTGTAGTAAATTTTATCACAAGAGTGTGAATAAATCTACTGGCGAATGCTGAAACCGCCCGAACAGTTTCTTTCTGCTCAGGCGGCTTTCTTCATCTATTTTTCTTTCTTCTGCTGCACTTGTTCATGGGCTTCCTGCTGAACATCAGCCCAGCGGAAAAGCCATACTTGAAGTGACTTTCACTTTCTTCACATTGGGCGATTGCTGTCTGCGCCCGGAGTTCCTGCACCAGCTCATAGTCCTCTTTGCTGAGCCGCTGGGACAACTGCTCCATGAGCTTTTCACAGGCTATGACTGCCTTTCGGTATTCCGGTGATGTAGGTACAACTGTCTCGCAGGGATAAAACTCCCCATTATACATGGCTTCCAAAATCATAGCTTTACCTCTCTCAACAGTAGATTAGTTCCGTCTTGATGATTTCCTCTGCCCGGCAGCGGATGGAGTTCATTGACTGCACCCATAACATCTGATTTTCCGCTTTCATGGCTTCGGTCACGCCCTCGGCTTTCATCATCTGCCGGATAATCAAGTCCAGCCTGTCTGCCGCCTGCTCGTTCAGATCGGCAACGACGGTGTGGAGCCTGCCGGACAAAATTAGCTCGTTGTAAAGCATGGGACGGTGCAATTTCAGATAGGACTGGCGCAAGCGTCCCCAATGCCCAATAGGTCGGCGTTCCTCCGGCAGCTTCAAGTCCGGCACATAGTAGTCGCCCACCAACACATAGTCCATACCGTTCTCATGGATTCTCGGTTTCAACTCTTTCATAAAATCACGCTCCCTTTCTCGGTCCCAGCTGCGGCAAACTGCTCACCGGGATAAATACCCCTCTGGCAATATCCTCGGTGCGGATTGCCTGTTTTCTGGCTTCAATCTCCGCTTTTTTCTTGGCTTTCGTGCGCTCCTCATACTCTTTCTGTTTACCATTGGCTTTCCGCTTCAAGTAGTTCTGGTGGAGCCTGTCCTTGCGTTCCTCACGCTTGCGGATTTCCTCTAATTCCTCCGGGGTAAGCTCCACTTCGCCAAACGCAGGGGGAACGAAACGACCCACGAAATTGAAGTAAATCTCGACCTCCTGTGTGGTCTGAATACTGCCCTTGCGGTCACGCTCATGCACAAGGATTTTCTCAATAAACTCATTGAGCATGGCAATCGTCAGCTTGTCGAAGTTCTCATACTTGTCAATCAGAGCGATAAAACGGTCAGCGTCCTTTTCGTGCTTCTCGTAGCTCTTGATAGCCTTTTCCAGATCGGAGATTTCAACGGTAAGCTCGGACTGTTCCTTTTCGTATTGAGCGTCCAGAGTGGCGTATCTGCTGTCGGACAGCTTTCCTAAAATGTTGTCCTCATAGATTTTGCAGAGCAGGACTTCCAGCTCGGAAACTCTCTGCTTTGCGGTGGCAAGGCGTGTCCGCTGTTTCTTGACCTCTGCCGTCTGCTGGCTGGACTGCGCTTCCTGCACCACACGGACAAACTCGGCTCGGTCATGCTTCGCATACTCGGCAATGGCTTTCAGCATTTCAGAGACAAGGGACAGTACCACATCTTCATTGATACGGTGCTGTGTCGTGCAGAGCTTTCCAACTGGGACTTTGCTGTATTGGGAACAGGTATATTGAGAAATACGCTTGCCGTTGTTGGTGCGGTGGACATACATCTTGCCACCGCAATCGGCGCAATAGAGCAAGCCCGTGAGGGGAGCTGCTTCGCCCCAGCCGTCTGGGTAGCGTCTGACATTCCCACGGATTTTCTGCACAAGGTCAAAGGTCTGCTGGTCAATGATAGGCTCATGGGTATTCTCGAAAATTGTCCATTCGTCCTCCGGGACATAATGGCTTTTCTTGTCCTTGAAGTGCTTTCGGGTCTTGAAGTTGATGGTGTGTCCCAGATATTCACGCTTTTCAAGAATGTTGCAGATGGTGGAAGAACCCCAGCCGTACACATCTTTGAAGGTCTTATTTTTGTTCACGCCCTCGCCGTGCCGGGCAAGGTAAGCGGACGGAATGAGGACTTTTTCTTCTTTCAGCTTGCTGGCGATCTGATACGGACCGTAGCCGTCAATCGTCATGGCAAAGATGCGCTTGACCACCTCGGCGGCTTCGGGGTCAACCAACCATTGGTCTCTGGCTTCGTTCCAAAGATAGCCGTAAATGACCGTGCCTGTGAGGTGCTTGCCGGACTTGCCTTTGGACTGGAAAGTGGAACGGATTTTACGGCTGGTGTCTCTGGCGTAATACTCGTTCATAATGTTGCGGAAAGGGGTAAAATCATCGTCCCCTCTGGCACTGTCCACGCCGTCATTGATGGCGATAAGGC
>JAJCJC010000010.1 GCA_020555605.1 bacterium 210917-SL.2.15
TAGATTACCACAACTCTTTTCGTTTGTCAAGAACTTTTTTCAAGTTTTTTCAAACTTTTTCGTCGCAGTCCTCTCTTTTTCACCGTTTCCGGCCGCCGCCCTCGCGGACAGCTTTGTTAGATTACCATATCCTTAAGCCTTTGTCAAGAACTTTTTTTCTTAACTCCAAACTTTTTTCATGGCTCTCTTCCGTTCCGCCCTCCCTCGCGGGAAAGCTTGCTTATAATATCAAACCTTTCCCCCTTTGTCAAGCCTTTTCTCCTTTTTTTGTTAAAAAAAGCCCGCAAAGCATTTTGCGGTGCCCCTTTTCCCGAATTGATGGACAAAAAAGCATTCGTTATAATGGATAGGTGATATCGCCTATATTCCCACCGGCGAAGGCTGGCTGTATTTGGCTGCCGTCAAAGACTTATGCACCAAGAAGGTTGTGGGTTACGCCTTTTCCAGCCGCATCGACACACAGTTGTCCCTATCCGCGTCGGACATGGCTGTACGCCGCCGACGGCCCGGCCCTGGCCTGATTTTCCACAGTGACAGGGGCGTCCAGTATGCCGCGGAAGCCTTTTGGCGCCGGCTTGCCGCGCTGGGCATCCGGCAAAGCATGTCCCACAAAGGCGACCCCTACGATAACGCTGTGGCGGAGAACTTTTTCAGCTGTCTCAAATGTGAACGGGTTCACCTGCGCCAATATGGCCCCCGCCGTGCTGCTCAAGCGGATATTTTCGCCTATATCGAGGCCTTTTACAATACGCTGCGCCCGCATTCTGCCATTGACTGGCTCTCACCGTGCGCTTTTGAACTGCGCCTGCGTAATGCCTCTGCCGCCTGATCTGAGAGATTTTACGTATTACTGCGATTCATTCCGTTTTTTCCCGCTTTTTACTGTCTATTTTTTCGGGAAGGGCTCAGTTTAATTTCATCATTAGCATTAAAAATCTTTGCGTGCCGCTTCTTAACTTTTTCAAAAATCTTAGAAATGCGCTTCTGTACTGTCAACTGGCCATCGGGGTTGGAGCGTTCTTCAGATGTAGTATAACACTGCAACGGATTCGGGATATTTCTCTCATCCTCAATCTTACAGAAGATAACCTTCAGTAGTTCAAAAAATGCGGGCTGCTTCTGCACCCCATCGTTTACATAGACGTGGTTGTGGCAAGTCTTAAATATGAAGTGTACTCGATTCTAATCTGGGGTGGTAAATACTTATGCTCATTTACCAAGCGTTTTTCAATGGTCTGACGTACATATTCTTCAAGGGTATCATTCCGGAACTTTCCATCGATATAATCACAAATTTTTCCATCAGGAATAACAATTACTTTTGGTTCAGCCATTGTCGTTCTCTCCATTTCTATCGTGCGGGTGGACATAGCGGATTATATCCGACAAATCACAGTTCAGCGCATAGCAGATACGAGCAAGAACATCAAGATCAGGTCCTTTTATATTATTCTTACAGTATGAATTCAACTGCGTTCGTTGCAAATTTGCTTTGTCTGAAAGCTCATTTTGACTAATTCCGTTTACCCCCAAATAATCGGCAAGGACAATATCGAAATGTCCATAATCAAACGGTTCACTTCATAACATCATCCTCCAATTAAAAATTATATCTCAAAAAGCAGATATGTACAGTTGTGATTATTTGCAGGTGTTAGATATAAAAAATCGTTAAAAGCAAAAAGGGATAGCCACAAGCCATCGTAATGACTTGCGGCTATCTTCTTTTGCGTCGTACCGATGTTGCCCTTGGGCTAGGTTCACTCCGTGTCCCTATGACACAGAGCAGTTCTTTGCAGGCTTTTCATTCTTGTTTCGCCGAACCCGTCAGCGGCCCAGCGATGAACCGGACTTGCGCGCAACCTTCAATTTAGCCATTGCACGGGCTAATTCGGCCTGAGAATGGGCAAATTCGATCTGGCTCTTCTTCTCGCGGATCCGCTCTTCTGCGCGCACTTTGGCGCGTTCAGCATGCTCCACGTCGATTTCATCCGGCTTTTGGGCAAAATCAGTGATCACAATGACTTGATCGCGCATGATCTCCGCAAAACCGCAACCAACCGCAGCAACCTGCTGCTGTCCCTCCGCTGTAAAACGCATTTCGCCGGCCGTAATCGCCATAACCATAGGCTCATGGCTTGCCAAAACGCCCTTTTCACCATCGATTGCCGGGATGGTCAGCGCTTCACAGGGGCCGTCGTAAAATACGCGGTCCAATGCCACAACCTGTAAATTAAATGTACTCATCCGCACACCTCGATTTCACAGCTGGACGCTTAAGCGTTGGCATTGAGCGCTTCTGCCTTCTTTTTCACGTCCTCGATGGTGCCGACATTGAAGAACGCCACCTCGGGGTAGTCATCCATCTCGCCATCTATAATAGCCTTGAAGCCGCGGACCGTCTCTTCCACAGGCACATAAACGCCGGGCACGCCGGTGAAGTTCTCAGCCACATGGAAGGGCTGGGACAGGAACTTCTGGATCTTACGCGCACGGTAAACTGTCAGCTTATCGTCCTCATCCAGTTCGTCCATACCCAGAATGGCAATGATATCCTGCAGCTCATTATAGCGCTGGAGAATCTCCTGCACTTTACGCGCCACATTGTAATGCTCGTCACCCACCACTTCAGCTTCCAGAATACGCGAAGTGGAATCTAGCGGATCCACAGCCGGGTAAATACCCATTTCTGCGATCTTTCTGGACAAAACCGTCGTTGCATCCAAGTGTGCAAAGGTAGTGGCGGGCGCAGGGTCGGTCAGGTCGTCGGCAGGCACATAAACGGCCTGGACCGACGTGATAGACCCGTCGCGGGTAGATGTAATACGCTCTTGGAGCGCGCCCATTTCGTTGGCCAGCGTCGGCTGGTAACCAACCGCAGAAGGCGTACGGCCCAGCAGAGCAGAAACCTCAGAGCCGGCCTGCACGAAACGGAAAATGTTGTCGATAAACAACAGCACGTCCTGATGCTCGCGGTTACGGAAATACTCCGCCATGGTCAGGCCCGCATATGCCACGCGCATACGTGCTCCGGGCGGCTCATTCATCTGACCAAAGACCAGCGCCGTCTTTTTGATAACGCCGGACTCCGTCATTTCGTTCCACAGGTCATTGCCTTCGCGGGTACGCTCACCGACGCCGGTGAAAATCGAATAGCCGCCATGCTCCTGTGCGATATTCGTGATCAGCTCCTGGATCAGCACGGTCTTGCCCACGCCGGCGCCGCCGAACAGGCCGATTTTACCGCCCTTTGCATAAGGCGTCAGAAGGTCAATTACCTTAATGCCGGTTTCCAGGATCTCAACTGCAGGACTCTGCTCCTCAAAAGTGGGAGCGTCCCGGTGAATTTCCCAGCGCTCCTCGTCTGCCGGGATGGGTTCGCCTCCATCGATGACGTCGCCCAAAACATTGAACATACGGCCCAGCGTTTGATCGCCGACGGGCACCTTGATGCAGCCGCCCGTGGCCTCGACCTCCATGCCTCTGGAAAGTCCCTCGCCGGCATCCAGCAGGATGCAGCGGACGATGTGGTTGCCCATGTGCTTGGAAACCTCCATCACGCGCTCCTGTCCGTCTACCGTGACTTTCAAGGCCTCGTTGATCAAGGGAAGATATGTGTCAAACGCTACGTCGACAACAGGCCCCAGGACCTGTGCGATTTTTCCCTTTTCCATTGGTACCTCCAATTATTCCTGCGCAGCGGCGCCGCTGACGACTTCGTTTAGCTCCGTCGTAATGGCCGCCTGCCGGACGCGGTTGTAGAGGAGCGTCAGACTCCGGATAATCTCCTCTGCATTCGTCGTTGCATTGTCCATGGCGGTCATACGGGCGTTCTGCTCGGAGGCATAGGCCTCGATCATCGCGCCGAAAATCAGGCCCTTTGCATAGTTGGGCACGACCTGCTTCAAGACTGCCTGGGGAGAGGGCACGTAAGTATGCATATACTCGCCTGCCGCTTCCTCGTGATTGAACATGTGCTTCGTCAGGGGCAGGATACGGAGCATCTCCGCATCCATGCTGATCGCGTTGCGCATCTTAGTATAAATGACGTATACCTCATCGAGCTTGCCGCTTTTGTACAGCTCCAGCACATGCTCCATCAGATCGCGGGCCCGCCAGATGGTGGGATCTACCGCCGCATAAGAAAATTCCCCGTCAACGACGCCGAATCCCTTATGCTTTTCGAAGTAATGCCTGCCGCTAACACCGATGGAAAAGATGGTGTTATCACCGCCTTTTGCCATCTCCGTTTCGGCCAGCTTGATGATATTGTGGTTGTAAGCGCCCGCCAGGCCCTTGTCGGACGTAATGACGATATAACCGCGCTTCTTCCCGTCGTCCTTGGCTGCCTCGGCCACTTCCTCGCAGAAGTAGACATTCTCCTCCAGTTCCGGGGAATGGGCCAGGATATCCGCAATGGTGTCCTGCAGCTTCAGAAAGTACGGCACCGTCGCATCCAGTCTGGCTCTCGCCTTTTTCAGCTTGGCAGAAGACATGAGATACATCGCCTTGGTAATCTTCATGGTCTTCTGTACGCTTTCTTTCCGCGTACGGATATCTTTCATGCTTTCCATGAAATCACCTACTCTTGTATTCTTTCACCGCCGCCAGGATCTTCTCCTTCAACTCGTCGGATACCTTCTTCTCCACGTTGATCTCCGTGACGATGTCTGGATAGGTGCTCTCGATGTACTCCACAACGCCGTTTTTAAACGCTTCCATATCCTTGCCGTCCACGCCCACCATCTGGCGGTTGGATGCCGCGCACAGCAGAATTACCTGCTTGTGCAGAGGCATAGGATTATAGAGAGGCTGCTTGAGCAGATCCACCAGAGAACGACCGTATTCCAGCACGTTCTTGGTCGCCTCATCCAAATCGGAGGAGAACTGAGAGAACGCCTCCATCTCACGGTACTGAGACATATCCACACGCAGCGTACCGGAAACAGTTTTCATTGCCTTGGTCTGGGCCTTGCCGCCCACGCGAGATACGGACAGGCCCACGTTGACGGCAGGCCGGATGCCGGAGTGGAACAGATCCGTTTCCAGGAAAATCTGACCGTCGGTGATGGAGATCACGTTGGTGGGGATATAGGCGGAAACGTCGCCGGCCTGAGTCTCAATGATGGGCAGCGCCGTCATGGAACCGCCGCCGAAAGCTTCGTCACGGCGGCAGGCGCGCTCCAGCAGACGGGAGTGCAGATAAAACACGTCGCCGGGGTATGCTTCACGTCCGGGCGGGCGATGGAGCAGCAGGGAAATGGCACGGTAAGCCTGGGCCTGCTTGGACAGATCGTCGTAAACGATCAGCACATCCTTACCCTCGTCCATGAAATGTTCGCCGATGGCAGCGCCCGTGTAAGGGGCAATATACTGCAGCGGCGCAGAGTCGGACGCGGTAGCGGAAACGATGATCGAATAGTCCATAGCGCCGTATTTGGTCAAGGTACTCACAATCTTTGCGATGGTAGACGCCTTCTGACCAATGGCAACATAAATGCAGATCACATCCTGGCCTTTCTGGTTCAGGATAGTATCCACCGCCAGGGCTGTTTTACCGGTCTGACGGTCGCCGATGATCAGCTCACGCTGACCGCGGCCGATGGGGAACATGGAGTCAATGGCCAGAATACCGGTCATCAAAGGGACATTGACTTCCTTTCTCGTAATCACGCCGGGCGCTTTGTGCTCAACAGGGCGGTAGTCATCGGTCTCGATGGCACCCTTGCCATCGATGGGCAGGCCCAGGGCGTTGACCACGCGGCCAACCATCTTGTCGCCCACGGCGACGCCTGCCTCACGGCCGGTGCACTTGACGGTGGAGCCTTCCACAAGACCGTCCTGCGTTCCGAACAGAACGCAGCCCACAGTCTTCTGCTCAAGGCTCAGCACCATGCCTTCCGTGCCGTTTTCAAACTCGAGAAGTTCGCCGTACTTGGCATGCTGCAAACCATAGATGGTCGCAATACCGTCGCCGACGGACAAAATCCGGCCTACCTCTTCGGTTTTGGCCTCGTTGTCGTAATTCTCGATCTCACTTTTCAATACAGAAATGATTTTCTGCGAATCGACATTGCTCATGTTTTCTCACCTCACTGCAAAATGACGCTGCATTTTGAGGATGGCGGTGCGAATGCTCTTGTCGAGCACACTGTCGCCCACAGCGAGGATAAACCCGCCCACCAGGGAGGGATCCTCCTGCAGCGTCAGTTCCACGCCGTCCTTGCCATACCGGCGGCAGATCAGCTTCTTGAGCTTCTCCACCTGCGCGTCATCGGGTTTTGTCACATACGTAAAGGTCGCTCGGGCCACATTTTTGGCGTCCAGCACCAGCTGATCGTATGTTTGGAACATATCCTCCGCCAGGACGATATCTCCGTTGTCGCTCATCACCTTGACAAAATTCCACACTGCCTTGGGAAACAGTTTTTCAACCACGCCGTGCTTGTTCTGCCGGCTGACGAAAGGATTCGCGAGCACCTCGTAAACCATCTCGTTGGTCAGCAGGGCGCGCATGTCGTCCACGTCTCCTGGAGCAATGTTCATATCCATCAGGACTTTTGCGTAATTATCCGCAACAACCGTCATTTCGCATCCCCCGCTTCCGCCAAGAACGCGTCGAGCATGGCCTTATTGGCCTTGGCGTCGACCGTGGTGCCGAGCAGCTTGGATGCAGCCGCCAGAGCCACAGAGGCCAGCTCGGACTGCGCGTCCTTGAGAATCTTCTCGCGGTCGGCTTCGGCGGCAGCGTTGGCCTGCCGGACGATCTGGGATGCGTCGGCGTTGGCCTTGTCAATGATCTGGTTATACTGTACCTGTGCACGGTCCTTCGCATCAGACACAATCTGGAAGGATTCCTGCTTCGCGTCCTTCAGGGAGGATTCATACTGCTGCTTGAGTGCCTGCGCAGCCGCATTTTTCTGATCCGCGTCGCTGAGCGTGCCTTCAATGGCCGCCTTGCGCTTTTCGATCATGCCGAGCACCGGCTTGAACAAAAAGATACGCAGCAGGATAAACAGGATCAGCAGATTGACAACAGTCCAGAAGATATTTTGATCTACATGTAACATCCTGTTGCCTCCAATCAAAAGTTAAATGATGTAATTCTCCTTTTATTGAGGCAATCAGCCCATCATGATGATGATCATCAGGCCGATGACCAAGCCGTAAATAGCAGTAGCTTCTGCCAGGGCGCAGCCCAGGATCAGAGCGGAAGTGATCTTACCAGAAGCCTCGGGCTGACGGGCAATGCCCTCCACAGCCTTGGAAGTGGCCAAGCCGATACCAATACCTGCACCAGCGCCGGTCAGAGCGGCGATACCTGCACCAATAGCGATCATAATAATGTACCTCCTAATATTTTGTTCCTTGAATTGAATTTTTGTATATGTGTTTTATTCTATCGCTTCCTGAATGTACAAAGACGTCAGGAATACAAAGACATAGGCCTGCAGGAATGCGTCAAAAATATCGAAATACATGCTTGCGGCCAGCGGAAACACCGCCGGAATGACCATCTTGATCAGTTCCATGATGATGTAAGCGCCCAAAATATTACCGAACAGTCGCATACACAGCGACAGCGGCTTGATGACCAGCTCGAGAACGTTCAGCGGCGTGACAATGGCCACAGGCTGCGAAAAACTCTTGAGCCAGCCGCCCACGCCTCTGTGATGGATGCTGGCATACTGCACCAGTATAATGCTCATAATGGCCAGCCCCAGCGTCACATTCAGATCCTTGGTCGGCGGCGTCAGGCCAAACAGGCCCACCATATTGGCTACACCGAGATAGATCATCACCGTCAGCAAATATGGGATATACCGTTTTCCATGCTCACCCAGGATCCCATAGAGCATGTTGTAGAGCATGCCAATAAAGCCCTCGATCACCACCTGCCTCTTTTTGGTCGGAACGACCTCCATGTGGCGGGTAAACCAGATAGACAGTACCACCAGCACCAATATGATTCCCCATGTGATATAAACACCCTGCGGAATCGTAATGCCGCCGACGGTAATGGCGTTGGTCATGTAATCAAGATGATGCGTGATTTTTTCTGAGATATTCCCCACGTTATCTCACCTCCCTCTCTCCATATCGTTTTGTGCCCTCACAATCCCGCAAGGCGGGCCGGAACGGCTCTCTACAGCATACCATAAACGTCCCCCCAAATCTTGTAGATTTGGTATGTGCCGTGCGCGCGTAAAGTCTGATATCTTGTAGTTTTTCCGCGGCAATTTCTTGCAGTATTTTGCGTTTTTTGAATAATTTCACAAAACATCCGCATGCTGTATATAAATCTCATTTTAGCGAAACACATTTAAAAGTCAAGGTATTCCTTCCCCCAAAATCTACATTTTGGTGAAATCTTTACAAATTCCGCAAAATCATTGTTAATGTATTAACAATGATTTTTCCTTCTGCCTGCTGCTCCCGGCGGGTTAATTTTCCCTTCGCAGGGGCATACTGTGTTTATTCGATCTTTTCTTCCGGAGGTGTTCCCATGCAAACGCGGCAGACCACCCATTTATCCGTCCCGCCCTCTGTGCTGTCCTGGGCCAATATCGGCGGAAAATATGAAAAAGACGGCCCCCTGGCCCCCTATTTTGACCGGCTGGACCCGGACTCTTTTTTCGGCGAAACGACTTACGAAAAAGCGGAATCCGCCATGCAGCGCTATGCCTTGAGCAAGGCGCTGGAAAAAGCGCATCTGGACAGTGAACAGCTCGATTGCATTTTCGGCGGAGATCTGCTCAACCAGTGCATCGCCGCCGGATTTGCCATGCGGGACTTCCCCGTTCCCTTTTACGGCCTGTACGGCGCCTGTTCCACCATGGGCGAAAGCCTTTCCCTGGCGGCGCTGCTTGTGAGCGCGGGATATCTGTCCCGCGCCGCCGCAGTGACTTCCTCCCATTTCTGCAGCGCAGAACGGCAGTATCGCATGCCCATGCCTTACGGCAGCCAGCGCTGCCCCACCGCACAGTGGACCGCCACCGCCGCCGGCTGCACTATCCTCGCCGCCGTAGGAAACGGGCCTTATATCACCCATGTGACACGGGGCCGCGTGATCGACAAAGGGATCACCGACGCCAATAATATGGGGGCCGCCATGGCACCGGCCGCTCTGGATACCCTGCAGGCCTTTTTTCGTGATACAGGCTGCGTCCCCAGCGATTTTGACCGCATCATCACAGGCGATCTGGGAAAACTGGGCAGTGCCATTCTTGTGGATTTGGCCCAGCGGGAAGGACTGGATCTGTCCGCCAACTACAGTGACTGCGGCTTACTACTTTATGACCTGGAACGGCAGGATATGCACTGTGGCGGCTCCGGCTGCGGCTGCAGCGCCTCGGTGTTCAACGGATATCTGCTGAGCCGGCTGCAAACAGGACAGTGGCGCCGCATCCTCTTTGCCCCCACCGGTGCGCTGCTCTCCCCCACCTCCAGTTTTCAAGGGGAAAGCATTCCCGGCATATGCCATGCCGTGGTGATCTCTGCAGAAAAGGAGTGAGTGTTTTGGAATATGTAAATGCATTTCTCTGCGGCGGCATTCTCTGTGCCATTGGCCAAATCCTGATTGATAAAACACAGCTGACCCCCGCGCGCATTTTGGTGGGCTATGTGGTGGCCGGCGTGATATTGGGCGCGCTGGGATTGTATGAACCCATCGTCCAATGGGGCGGCGCGGGCGCCACCGTCCCCTTGACCGGATTCGGCTACAGCCTGGCCCGCGGTGTCCGGGAAGCCGTGCTCGCCCGCGGCTGGATCGGCGTGCTCACCGGAGGCCTAAGCGCCACAGCCGCCGGCATTGCCGCCGCAGTACTCTTTTCGTTCCTGGCCGCGCTGCTCTTCAAGCCGGGGGATAAACGCTGAGTGGGCAAAGGAGGGGGATCTCCCCTCCTTTTTTTATCTTTTGCTTGACTTATGCTAAAGTTTGTTTATAATAACCGCAGATATACACCCCCCATGGGTGGGGTATATAAGCAATATTGATTTGATTTTCAAGGAAATCTGGTGAACTGTTATGAAGCAAAAATTTGACGTGACCGGCATGACCTGCGGCGCTTGCGTGGCCCATGTGGAAAAAGCCGTGAAAAAACTGCCCGGCGTGCAGGATGTAGCCGTAAGCCTGATGACCAACAGCATGCAGGTAGAGTACGACGACTCCACCCTGAACAGCGACGCCATTTCCGCCGCGGTTTCCGCTGCCGGATACGGCGCCCAGCCGGCTCTGCAGTGTCCGACTGCCACTGCGGCACACGAAACGCCGCAGGCCCAAAATCAGGCGGAGCTTCAGCAGATGAAGCACCGCCTTCTCTGGTCCATTGTGTTTCTTCTTCCCCTGTTCTACATCTCTATGGGGCATATGTTGGGCCTGCCCCTGCCGCCCTTTCTGGTGGGGCATGACAATCTGCTTTCCTTTGCCCTGACCCAGCTGCTGCTCACCCTCCCCATCCTTGCCCTCAACAACAAATACTACAAAGTCGGTTTCAAAGCTTTGTGGCACCGCGCGCCCAACATGGATTCCTTAGTGGCCATCGGCTCTGCCGCCGCCATGGCCTACAGCATTTTCGTCCTCTATCAGCTCGCCTACGGCTTTGGCCACGGCGACGCCGCTCTGGTGCAGCAATATCATATGAGCCTCTATTTTGAGTCCGCCGGTATGATCCTCACACTGATCACTGTGGGCAAATTCCTGGAAACCCGCTCCCGCGGCAAAACGTCCGCCGCCATCGAAAAGCTGATGGATCTGACGCCCAAAACCGCCACCGTCCTCCGAAACGGGCAGGAAGTCACGGTACCCATTGAGGAAATCCGCGTGGGCGACCGCATCCGCGTCCGCCCCGGCGAGCGCATCGGCGTGGACGGCTCCGTGGTGGAGGGGACGTCGGCCGTGGATGAGTCCGCCCTGACCGGCGAGAGCATCCCTGTCGAAAAAGGCCCCGGCGACACCGTGATCGCCGCCTCCATCAACAAATCCGGCTCCTTTGTATTTGAAGCCACACGGGTAGGGGAAGATACGACACTGGCCCAGATCATTCATCTGGTGGAGGATGCCTCCGCCACCAAGGCCCCGATCGCTCGTCTGGCCGATAAAATCGCCGGCATTTTCGTCCCTGCCGTTATGGCAATTGCCTTGGTCACCTTTCTGGTCTGGCTGCTCTCCGGAGCATCCTTCGGATTTGCCCTGACCTCCGCCGTGGCGGTGCTGGTGATTTCCTGCCCCTGCGCGCTGGGGCTGGCCACTCCTGTGGCCATCATGGTGGGCACGGGAAAGGGCGCAGAAAATGGTATCCTCATCAAATCCGCCTCTGCGCTGGAAACTCTGCACCATATCGACACCGTGGTGCTGGATAAAACCGGCACCATCACCGAGGGCAGGCCCCACGTTACCGATCTTCTCCCGGTACCCGGCGTTTCCGAAGAAGACCTTCTGACCACCGCAGCCTGCCTTGAGGGATCGTCGGAGCACCCCCTGGCCGCAGCCATCACTGAGGAAGCTGCCCGGCGCACACTTCCGATGGCTTCCGCCTGCGCCTTCACCGCGATCCACGGCCGCGGCGTACAGGCCGTCATCGATGGCAAACAGGCCTTGGGCGGCAACCGGGCTATGCTGGAAGAATCCGGCGTGGATGTCACGTCCCTTCTCTCCCAAGCGGAAGCCCTGGCTGCAGATGGAAAGACACCACTGTTCTTTGCCCTGGACGGCCGTCTGTTGGGGCTGGTCGCCGTTGCGGACACCCCCAAAGCCAGCAGTGCCACCGCCATTGCCGCTTTCCGGCAGCTGGGCGTGGACGTCGTTATGCTCACCGGCGACAACCGACGCACTGCTGAAGCCATCGGCAAGCGCCTGGGCGTCTCCACAATCGTCTCTGAAGTCCTGCCACAGGAAAAAGAACGCCATGTAGCCGCGCTGCAGAAAAACGGCAAGCGGGTGGCCATGGTGGGCGACGGCATCAACGACGCGCCCGCCCTGGCCCGCGCCGACGTAGGGCTCGCCATCGGTGCCGGTACGGATGTCGCCATCGAATCGGCGGACGTTGTGCTGATGAAAAGCGACCTGCGGGACGCTGCCATAGCCGTGGAATTGTCCCGCGCCACCATGCGTAACATCCGCGAAAACCTGTTTTGGGCCTTTTTCTACAATGTCTGCGGCATTCCTCTGGCCGCGGGCGTATTCTATCACTGGCTGGGCTGGCAACTCGATCCCATGTTTGCCGCCGCCGCCATGAGCCTTTCCTCCGTCTGCGTTGTCACAAACGCTCTGCGCCTGCACGCGTTCAAGCCCAAACACATTTCCGGCGCCATTCCCGCAGACGGCGAACATAAGGAAGCCGCATCCTCCACCTCTGCCGCACCGGCAGAAACAACGAAAGGAAGTATTGCTATGAACACCAAAACCATTTCCATCGAGGGCATGATGTGCCAGCACTGTGTCAAGCATGTGCAGGAGGCGCTCAGCGCCGTTCCCGGCGTCGAAACCGTAACGGTTAGCCTCGAAAACAACAACGCCGTCGTCACAGCGAACGATACTGTGACGGACGATACCCTGGTCAAGGCCGTCACCGAGGCAGACTACAAGGTGGTAAACATCCAATGATGGCCGATCGTGAGAAGATCACCCGCATGCTGAAAACGGCCCGCGGCCAGATCGACGGCGTGCTGAACATGATCGAAGAGGACCGCTACTGCATCGACATCTCCAACCAGATCCAGGCTGCCCAGGCCATTCTGGGCAAGGCCAACGCCGAGGTGCTCAAAGCCCATGTGCACCACTGTGTCCGCACAGCCGTGGCCCAGGGCAATGCCGAGGAAAAATTGGAAGAAATTTCCCTGATCCTGGAAAAGCTGGCCAAAAAATAACCGTCGGGCGCCTTCCGGCACCCGCGTGCCACAGTTTCTCAAGCGGCATGGCATCCTGCCATGCCGCTTTTTCCGCGCTGCCGGAAAGTTGATGATATTTTACAAGCCTTTTGGCGCAAAGTGTGCTACAATGGGGCCTGACAAGGAGGGAGCGCAGATGAACCGGGGTAAAGCACCCATCCGCGCAGTCGTATACGACCGCACGCTGCATCTGGAAGCCTGCCGTTTGACAGGCACCATTCCTCCCTCTCCACCCCACTTTCACGAATATTATGTTCTGAGACTGGTGGAAAGGGGCGTTTCGCCCTATCGCTGCCTGGAAAGCCTTCGCGTCGCACAGGCCAGAACGGATCTGGCGCTGGGCATCCGTCCTGCGGACGCTGCGCAGCGTGCCGGCTTTTCGGACCAGAGTCACTTTTCCCACACGTTCGCCCGTCTTACCGGGTTCCCGCCCGGCATGTACCGGGCCATGTTCACAGAGAAGGAAACAAAAGAGAAAAAGGAGAAAGCCGTTTCATGGAAACCAACCGCAGCGCAGGGCATCTGACTGCCCTGCTGACCATCCTGATCTGGGGTACCACATTTACCTCCACCAAAATCCTGCTGGGCGCTTTTGCCCCTGTGGAGATCCTGTTCCTTCGCTTTTTGCTGGGCCTCGCCGCGCTGACGATTTTGTTCCCCCGCCGGCTGCGGGGCACCAACAGTCGGCAGGAAACCGTCTTTGCCGCCGCCGGCCTGTGCGGCATCTGCTTGTATTATCTGCTGGAAAACATCGCGCTGACCTACACACTCGCCGCTAACGCCAGCGTGATCGTCTCCTCCGCCCCTTTCTTCACCGCCCTCCTGTCCCGGGTATGCTTTCCCGCAGAAGAGCGCCTGCATCCGGGCTTTTTCGCCGGGTTCGCCGCAGCCATGGCAGGATTAATCCTTATCAATTTCGGCGGCGCTCAGGTGCATCTCAATCCCATGGGCGACCTCCTGGCCCTGCTGGCAGCGGTAGTTTGGGCTTTTTATTCCGTCCTGACCCGCAAAATCAGTTCGTTCGGATATCCCACCATTCTGGTCACCCGCCGTATTTTTTTCTACGGCCTGCTGTGGATGCTCCCCGCCCTGCTTTTCTTCCACTTTCACCCGGATCTGACACTTCTGGCCCGTCCCGTCTACCTGGGCAATCTCGTTTATCTGGGACTGGGTGCCTCGGCGCTGTGCTTTGTCACCTGGAATTTCTCTGTCAAAACACTCGGCACCGTCAAAACCAGCGTTTACATTTATCTGGTCCCCGTGATCACCATCGTCGCCTCGGCCGTCGTTCTGCACGAAACGCTCAGCCCTTCGGCCATCGCGGGTACCGCGCTCACCCTGACTGGTCTGTTTTTTTCTCAGAAAAAGGGGGCAAAGCGCACCAAAGAAAAGAAAACATCCTAAAAAAATGCCGCGCTCCGTATCGGGAGTGCGGCGTTCTGTATTCTTTTTTCAGCGCCGATATCGTTTCTCCATCGCCTCGTCCAGAGGCGGCACAAAGGTCCACAGCCAGCGGTAAAGGGGCACCAGCACAGCGAGGCGCCCCACAAGATACGCCGGCAGCGAAGCGCTCATGTTGGCGTCGCTCCATGGTTCGAAGGCCGAAAAACCGATGCTTTTCAAATTGTACCACCGGTCGATCCGCTCAGACACATGGCCTTTGGGCCGTTTATAAGATTCCCCATCCAGCTGAAAGCTTCCGTCTTTTTCAAAGGCGCAGATCATGCGCTCTGCTTTGGCGGGGTTTGCCTCCATCGCCGCACGCATATTTTTCATAAATTCCGGTGGGCAGTTGTAGCTGCCAAACCCATATCTGAGACCTTCAGCGGAGATCTCAGCATAAAACGTGGGCGCTATGGACCATCGCTCCTGCTGCGCCAGTACAAACCAGATATGATCCCGATAGGGTCCCTGAGGCTGTGGGCGCCGGGCATCCCGGTAAATCCGGCTGCAGCGCCACAGGCTCTCCAAGCCGTACCGCTCCTCCATCCCCGCGCATACATCCCGCGCCAAAGCCTTCATCGGTTGATAGATCTTCTCCACATAAGTGGCTTTATGCTCTGCAAACCACTCCCGGTTATTGTTAAAGCGGATCGCCCAGAAAAAGTCGATCATCGCATCGTCAAATCCGGTAAATGCCGTTTCTTTCATAGTATATCCTCTCTTTAATGTTTCCAGGCAGTTCCAACATTCCGCCATCGGACCAAAACGGCAGCGCCATTCATCCGTGCCCACGCGTTTATTCTTCCACAGGCGGCACCAGCACCACGGGCAACCCGCGGCGTAGCGCATATTCCACCGTTCGCCTGGTGCCCCCCGCCTGACCGTCATAGACCGCGATCACCATGGCCGCGTGATCCACCATATAACGGTTGCGCCGCATCATGCAGCCCGGTCCGTAGCGCTCCTGCACCATGGTTTCATAGTCGCACCCCGCCAGAAGCCGCTGTCGGCGCTCTCTGTCCTCCACAGGCCATCCGTCCGCCTGCGTAGGGCAGGGCACCGCCGCTTCGAGCGTGATCTCCGGCCAGTCCCGCTTCATTTCCAGCACCAGTTCGGCAAAATACAAATCACAGCCCTGAGCCATACCGCATAAAAAATGTTCCATTTCACAGCGGCAGGCATCTTCAATAGCTGCGCGCAGACGGCGTTTCAAATCCACACACCGCGGATCGCGCTCGTCGCTCAGCCAGGGCAGTTTCTGAGGACGGTATCCTGTGAACGCGCAGGCTGTCTGTCTCCCTCGCATGAACTGCCCCTCCCTCTCCATTGTCTTTGTGTTACTTTATTATAGCACATATATTCTATTTTGCAAGTATCCTTCCCACCGTCTGTCCCCGCTTTTTCCCAGATACTTTTCCATTTTTCTGCACTTCTTTACAATTTCCACCCATTGCCTCTTGCATTTTCCCTGCGTCGGCGCTATACTGTGTGCACAAAGAAAGAAGCGTTTCAGGGCAGGGTGCAATTCCCGACCGGCGGTACAGTCCGCGAGCCGCACAATTTGTGCGTGCCGAATCGGTGCAACTCCGATACCGACAGTGACAGTCTGGATGAAAGAAACGATCTACCGCACCGTTCCGGTGTCGTATCCGTTTGCCCGAAAGCTTGTCTTTCGGGTGTTTTTTTGCACCTGCAACAAGAGAAGGGGGAAACGACCATATGCAGACCAACACACAGAGCAAAATTCACAAAATGGTAGTCACCGCCATGCTGTCCGCCGTAGCGGCCGTACTGATGTTTCTGGAATTCAACGTACCCATCATGCCCGGCTTCATCAAGCTGGACATTTCTGAGCTGCCGGCCCTCCTGGCCTCTTTTTCCCTGGGTCCTGTCTATGGGGTGGTTGTCTGCTTGGTCAAAAATCTGATTAACCTGACCCATACCAGCACGGGCGGCGTGGGCGAACTGTGTAATTTTCTGCTGGGCGTCACGTTCGTCGTGCCCGCCGGCCTTCTGTACAAAAAAATGAAGAACCGCAAAGGCGCCCTTCTTGGTTCGCTGGTCGGCTCGGCAATCATGGCTGTGCTCAGCGTGCCGCTGAACTATTTTATTACGTATCCCATCTATGCCGTTTTCATGCCCATGGAAGGCATCATCGGTATGTACCAGTTGATCCTTCCCTTTGTAGATAACCTGCTGCAATGCCTTTTGGTATTCAATATGCCTTTTACCTTCGCCAAAGGTATGCTGGATGTCCTGATCGCCTTTTTGATCTATAAGCCCTTATCACCCTTGCTGCACCGATGAACTCACGCCCAGGCCCGCTCCCGGGCCTGGGCTGTTCTGCAGCCCAGCAAGAAACGTTTGTTTGATTTTAGCTCACTTCTGTGCTATACTGAAATCAGTTTTTATGGGATAAGGAGGTGCCCTGCTGTGACGCGAACCATTCTGCACTGCGATATGAATAGCTTTTACGCCTCCGTGGAACTGCTGCAGTATCCCGAGTTGTGCCGGAAACCCGTGGCTGTATGCGGCGATCCCACCTCCCGCCACGGTATTATCCTGGCTAAAAACGAGGCCGCCAAACGATACGGCATCGTCACAGCGGAAACCATCTGGCAGGCCCGCAGGAAATGTCCCGGTCTCATCCTTCTGCCGCCTCATCGGGAGCGTTACAGCGCATACTCCAAGCAGATCAACGCCATCTATTGTCGCTATACTGACCTTGTGGAACCGTTCAGCATCGACGAAAGCTGGCTGGATATCACGGGGAGCATGCATCTGTTCGGCGGCGACGGCAAAGTCATTGCCGACGAGATCCGCGCAGTGGTGCGGAACGAAACAGGGCTGACCTGTTCCGTGGGCGTGTCCTTCAACAAGATCTTTGCCAAGTTGGGCAGCGATTACAAAAAGCCGGACGCCACCACGGTCCTGGCCCCGGACAGCTGGCAGGAAACTGTATTCCCGCTGCCGGTATCGTCGCTGCTGTTTGTAGGAAAAACCGTTTCCAAAACGCTGCACCAATATGGGATCGACACCATCGGCCAGCTGGCGCAGTGCAGCCCCGCAATGCTCCAAAACCTGTTCGGCAAAATGGGACAGCAGCTTTACGAATATGCCAACGGTCTGGAACACGCGCCGGTGCGCCCTTACGGGGAGCGCGCCCCAGTCAAATCCGTCGGCAACGGTACCACGTTCAGCCGCGATTTGACCCGCTGGGAGGACGTCCTCCGACACATCTCCATCCTGGCGGACACAGTGGCTGTCCGCCTCCGTCAGCACGGCCTGTACTGCACTGGTGTACAGGTGGCGATCCGCGATCCGTCCTTCCGCACCATCACGCGGCAAAAGCAGCTGCCGCACAGCACCCATCTGACCCGGGACATCACCGCAGCCTGCATGGAACTGCTGCACCATTCCTGGCAAATGCCTCATCCGATCCGCATGTTGACCGTCACCGCCTTGAACCTCGTTCCCGCCGCCCAATGGTCCCAACAGCTGGATCTGTTCTCCACCGCCTCCCCGGAACGGGAACACAAGGCGGAGCAGTTGGAAGGCGCCATGGACCGGATCCGTTCTAAATTCGGCACCGGCGCCATCGCGTACGGTGCAGCCTTCGCCGAGCAGCGGCGCAAAACCGCGCACAAAAAGGGAAACGACGGCCCCGCATTTCCGGAATCCGAAACCTGACTCCGCAGCAGCCAGAAAAACGGTTGCTGCTTTTTTTATCGTTTTCCTTCGGAACGCGATAAAGAATGGACCATATGAACCGATTTCGGCCCACGGCCATGAACCCAAAACACCCTCTCGCTTGAAATGCAGGCAGATGCGTAAAAAAGCAGCCGCATCAGCGGCTATTTCTATTTCTGCGTCCGCTCGAACTCTCTGCCCAGCTTTTCCAGCGCTTTCTTTTCCAAGCGGGATACATAACTGCGGGAAATGCCGCAGGCGGCAGCAATCTCCCGCTGGGTGCGGGGCGGTTTCCCATCCAGGCCGTAGCGCTGTTCTACAATGTCCCGTTCCCGCGGCGTCAGACAGGTTTGCACCAGACGGCGCAGCACTCCCCGGGTCTCACTGGCGCTCAGATCTTCCAGCATGGTATCGTCCACGCTGATGACATCCATAAACGAAAGACTGTTTCCGTCCTGATCTGTGTCGATGGAATCAGACAGAGACACTTCGCCCAGCAGCTTTTTCTGAGAGCGGAAATACATCAAAATCTCATTTTCAATGCACCGCGCCGCATAGGTCGCCAGACGCACGCCCTTGTCCGGCTTATAGCTGGAAATTCCCTTGATCAGGCCGATGGTGCCGATGGAGATCAGATCTTCCTGGTCCCTGGTTTGGGTGTAGTATTTTTTCATGATGTGCGCCACCAGACGCAGGTTGTGCTCGATGAGCACATTGCGGGCTTCCAAATCGCCTGCGGCATAACGTTCCAGATATTGTTTCTCTTCTGCCGCGCTCAGCGGCTTCGGGAATGATCCGGTACTCCCGTTCAGACGCAGCGTGAACATCAGGCTGTTCGTCAGCAGCAAAATAACTGCAGACAGCATAGGCCACTTCCTCCTTTTACAAAATCGTTCTTTCTCACTCTATGCACCGGAAGAATGTCCCTATTTCCCAAAATGCGCCGCTGCAAAAAAGCCGCCCGGAGCATACCGCAGTATACTCCGGGCGGCTTCCCAGTTCCTGCCCCGGGATCCCTTCTTATTATCGGACAGCCGGTCCTGCTTTCGGGCGCTTCCCCACCCATGCCGTCCCTCACACCTTCATCGCCTCATCCAGCGCCGTTTTCACGGCAGGCAGGACCTTCTGCGCATCGATTTTCGAATCCGTAAATTCCTCCAGGGCAAAAATGGCTTGATAAATCAACATGCCAAGCCCGTTGAGCGTCGGGTGCCCCAACGCTCTGGCCCGCGCCAGCAGCATTGTCTCCGGCGGGCTGTAGATAATATCACAAACCGCAGCGCCCTTTGGCAGCGCTTCCAGAAAGTTCAGGCGCTCAAACCGGGCCATCACGCCGCTCATTCCCATCGGCGTAGTATTCACCAAAAAGTCGGAAAAGAGGGCGCAGTCCTGCAAAGTTTGTTCTTCAAACCCACAGGGAGCAATCTGCATAGGAAATTCCTTCGCTAACGCTTCTGCTTTGGATCGAGTACGGTTACACACAAAAATGCGCCGCGCGCCGGCCTGCGCCAATTTCAGCACTACGGCCCGGGCCGCGCCGCCGGCCCCCAGCACAGTGACTGTTTTGTCCTCCGGCGAGATCCCCGCTTCCAGCAGCATCTGCAAAAAGCCACGGCCATCCGTGTTGCAGCCGCGCATTTTCCCATCCCGAAGCACTACTGTGTTCACAGCCTGGTACAACTGTGCGTCGGCATCCAGTTCATCCACAAGCTCCACCAAATCTATTTTGTGCGGCATCGTGGCGTTAAAACCCGCGTACCCCTCTGCCGCAGCACGGCGTAGAAAGCCGGCGGTCTCGCCGCCGCGCACCCGCACCCGGCCATATACATAGGGCAGACCCGTCTCTTTCAAAATCGCATTGTGAATCACCGGCGACAGGCTGTGCTCCACCGGATCGCCGATGACACAGAGTTTTTTGGTTTCCATGGCTCACGCCTCCCCTTTTTCTGCTTCCGCCGCAGCCAGGGCGCGCAAAACGGCTTCCGCCGCCGCTTCGGGCGTTTTTTCGGAAATCGCCGCGTCGGCATATTTGCGGTAGAGCGCGTCCCGCTCCCGGGCCAGGCGATAAATTTTTTCCCGGCCCTCCCGCAAAAGGGGGCGGCCGCTGATGTCCAGCCCCTCGGCGATCTCCGCAGCGCCACGGTCGAGGAAGCAAACAAAACCGCTTTTTCGCAGCGCCGTCATGTTTTCTTCTCGGAGCACGATGCCGCCGCCGGTAGCGATCACCGTCTCCGCGGCGCCGGCCGTTTCCCAGACGCAGGCGGTTTCCGCACAGCGAAAATACTCCTCTCCCTCTCGCGCGAAAATTTCGGGGATGGTCCGTCCTTCCCGCTGCACAATCATCTCGTCCGTATCCAGCAGCGGCCAGCCCAGCCGCTGGGCCAGCAGCGCGCCCACCGTGCTTTTTCCGCTGCCGGGCAGACCAATCAGCACAATATTCTGCTTCATTGTTTTCAGGCCCCTTTGGGGTAATTACCCAGAATCCGCAGCGTGAGTGTATTTTCCACCAATTCAAACAAAACGGTGTTCAGCGCGTCGTTGCGCAGATCTCCTTCCACATCCACAAAAAAGCGATACTCCCAGCCCTCACCCGGCATGGGACGGGATTCCAGCCGCAGCATATTCATCTGATGGGCTGCCAGAATCCCCAGCACATTGTTCAGCGTGCCCGGCTCGTGAGGCAGAGTAAACATCAGACTCAGCTTACTGCATTCAGGCCGCAGTTCCATGGTTTTGGATACCACAAAAAAACGGGTATAATTATCCGCGCTGGTGTTGATCCTCTCCCGGAGCACTTCTAGGCCGAACAGCCGGGCAGCCCGGCGGCTGCAGATCGCTGCTTTGTTCCGTGCACCGCTTACAGCCACCAGCTGCGCAGCGGCGGCGGTATTCAGCACTGCATTCTGCTTCCATCCCTCATACCGGGCCAAAAAGTCCTCACTCTGAAAAAAGCCCTGCTCATGGGAATACACGTCGGTGATGTCCTCCAGCGCCGTTCCGGGCAAGGCACACAGGCAGTGCTCCACCTTGATTGTCTGCTCCCCCACCACATAGGCGCCGTATTCGGCTAACAGATCGTAAACCGCATTGATCGAGCCGGTGGAGTTGTTTTCAATGGGAACGACGATATAATCTGTCTTACCCGCCGTCAAAAGCTCAAAGAGGCTCCGCCAGGTGGGTGCGCTGCAGCGCTGTGCCGCTTCTCCGAAAAAGAGGGCTGCGGCCTCTTCGGCATAGGCCCCGGCCACGCCCTGGTAGAACACCCGCGGCGCACGCACCGGCTCCCGTGCGCTCTGCACCATCGCCTGCAGGGCGCGCACTTGTTCCACGCTGCTCTGCCGGGCCAGCAGCGTGCGCTGCTGGCGGCGTGAGATGGCCATAATACTGGAAAAGAAATCCTTCACCTCTGTTTTGAGATATGGATTTTTCAGCATAGCTTCTTTCCTGGCCAGCACTTCCGCCTCACGGTTCCGGTCCAGTACGGGCATGCCGTGCTCCTTTTTATATTCGCCCACCTGCCGCGTCACATTCATGCGCTGTTCGAACAATGCCACCATCTGCACGTCGATATCGTCGATCTGCGCACGCAGCTCCTCCAGTGTGCTCATGTGCGATACCGCTCCTTTTCTTTTAGATACGTTTCACAGCTGCGGCGGTTTCCTTCGATCTCTTCCGGACGCAGGCGGCGCACCGGCTTTGCCGGATTGCCGAACGCCATCCAGCCCTCCGGAATCTCCGTTCCGCCGGTGACCAGGGCGCCGGCGCCGACAATGCAGTTTTTGCCGATGCGCGCGCCGTCGAGTACAATGGCCCCCATGCCGATTAGGGCGTTATCACCCACGGTACAGCCGTGCAAGATGGCCCCATGTCCCACGGTCACGCCGTTACCGATGCGCAGCGGGCAGCCCTCATCCACATGCAGCACCGCACAGTCCTGAATATTGGTGTTTTCCCCAATGGTGATCGGCGCTTCATCCCCGCGCACCACCGCATTGAACCATACGCTGCTGCCGGAGGCAATGCCCACATCACCACAGACCACTGCGCCGGACAGCACGATCACATCCTTGGCAATCTCCTGTTTCTTTTGTTCCATCGTTTTGTTTCCTCCCATGATTCTACGCACGCAATATGCGCTTTGCTCAAAGCCTCATCAATTCACAGCTGGCCAGGGCCGCCGCGGCTTCCACCACCGGCAACGCCCGCTGCACAATGCAGGGGTCATGCCGCCCTTCCACCACAAGTTTTGCATTCTTTTTCTCGGCCAGATCCACCGTGTCCTGTTCCATGGCAATGGAAGGCGTGGGGCGGATCGCTACCTCAAACACGATGGGCATCCCGTTGGTGATGCCGCCGTTGATGCCGCCGGAAGCATTGGTGCGGGTGCGGACGCGCCCCTCTTCCATATAAAAAGGATCGTTGGCTTCGCTGCCGCGCATGCAGGAAAACCCGAAGCCCGCGCCGAATGCAATGCCTTTCACCGCAGGCACCGCGAACAGGTGCTGCGCAAAAATCCCCTCGGCATTGCAGCCGAAATCCGGCGCGCCGAACCCTGCATCGATGCCGGACACCGTGCAGGAAATCGCGCCGCCCACGCTGTCGCCCGCCTTTCTGGCCGCCAGAATAATCTCTTCGATCTCCTCCGGACTCGGATCCGGCGTTCCCTCCAAAATAGAAATAGTGGATGTAATGGAAACACCCTTTTCCCGCAGGATCAGCTTGGCCAGCGCACCGGCAAACACCAGCGGCGCCGTCAGCCGCCCGGAAAAATGGCCGCCTCCACGGTAATCGTTAAACCCACCGTAGCGCACTGCGCCGGCATAATCGGCATGGCTGGGCCGGGGCAGGTTTTTCAGCTTGGCATAGTCTCCGGAGCGGGTGTCCGTATTGCGGATGACAGCACATAGCGGCGTACCCGTAGTTTTGCCTTCAAACACGCCGGAGAGGATCTCCGGCTCGTCCGCTTCCTTCCGGGCCGTGGTCAGAGCGCTTTTCCCCGGGGCGCGGCGCTGCAGTTCTGCGCGGATAAAATCCAGATCCATCTCCACGCCGGAGGGTACCCCCTCCAGTACTACGCCGATGGCCGGCCCGTGGCTTTCGCCGAAAATCGTATAGGTCATATTACCCCTCCCGCGTGATCACTCCGCCGAGCATTTCATAGTCTTCCCAAAAATTGGGATAGGATTTTTTGACGCACTCTGCGCCGGTGATCGTCACCGGCTGTGTGCAACGCGTAGCCGCCACAGCGGTCATCATGGCAATGCGGTGGTCGTTGCAGGCATCCACGCTCACGCCGCCGCGCAGCGTTTCCACACCGTGGATCACCAATCCGTCGCTCAGCTCCTCAATTTGTGCCCCCAGGGCGTTCATCGCCGTCGTAACTGCCGCAAGGCGGTCGCTCTCCTTGATGCGCAGCCGTGCCGCATGAACGATGCGCGCCGTCCCCTCGCGCACAGCCGCCATGGCGGCCAGCGGCGGCACCAGGTCGGGGCAGTCTGCCACGTCCAGTTCCACTTCGCCAGACCGGCTCAGTTTCACAAAGGCGTCGGCCACCACCTTATCCCCCTGCCGGGACATCTCGTTCATTCCGTTCACATCCACCAGATTGCCCAGCGCCATAGCGGCGTACCAGAACCCAGCCTGCGACCAGTCGGCTTCCACACAGCGCTTTGCAGACGCATAACGCTGTCCGCCGGGCACAGAAAAGGCGCCTGTATTCCCCTCCGGCGCATCCACCGTCACGCCGCAGCCTTTTAGCGCATCCAGCGTCATGGCGATATAGCTCCGGCTTTCCAGTTCCGTCGTGGAGTTGATGCGGGAATCCCCATCCAGCAGCGGAAGCGCATAGAGCAGCCCCGTGAAAAACTGGCTAGACACATTGCCGGGCAGTGAAAATACGCCGCTTTCCAACG
Source organism: bacterium 210917-SL.2.15 (assembly GCA_020555605.1). Taxonomy (GTDB): domain Bacteria; phylum Bacillota; class Clostridia; order Oscillospirales; family Oscillospiraceae; genus Pseudoscillospira. The sequence goes on from JAJCJC010000010.1 coordinate 23,934, forward strand.
TACCGCGCACGGTAAGGGCGCCGTCTTTTTGCTCCCAGTAAATTTCCTTTTCGTCAAACAGGTCAAAGTAGGGCTTTTGCGGCCGCTCCATCAGGCGGCCCCGGCCAGTGAACACGCCGCCCCCTGCCACCGCCAAGGCAATGGGGATCAGGAACCGCAGCGTGGAACCGCTCTCACCGCAGTCAAAATGGGGCACTCCATCCGCCTGACGGCGGGGCTGTCCGGCGGAAATGCCGGTGACGCGGATCGTATATCCGTCCACCTGTTCCCATCTGGCGCCCAGCTGCTCCATACAGGAGAGGGTCGCCAGAATGTCCTGCGAAAAAGCTACGTTCAAGAGCACGCTTTCCCCATCGGCCAATGCCGCGGCAATGATAAGCCGGTGCGCCTGACTTTTGGACGGCGGCGGCGTGATGGTCCCGCAGAGCTTTTGGGGCTGTATTGTCACATTCATACGTCTTTTTCCTCCAGCAGCGCATACAGCGCCTCTTTTTCCATGGGCACAATTTCAGCCTGGCCGGGCCGCTCCACCTCGATCACGCTGATGCGCCGGCCATGGGCCTTTTTATCCAGCCCCACTGCGGCGCGGTAATCTTCCATCGTGCATGGAATTTCGGTAGGCAGTTGAAAGACTTTCAGCACCCGGATCAGACGCGTCTGCAGCTCCGCTACCGGGCGGCCTTTCCGCCGCTCCAGCTCCAGCATTTTCACCATGCCCGCAGCCACCGCTTCGCCGTGGGTATAGGTTTCATAATGATACGCCTTTTCATAGGCGTGGCCCAGGGTGTGGCCAAAGTTCAAAATGCCCCGCCGGCCCGTATCGTGCTCGTCCTCAGCCACCACGGCGCGCTTGATGTCGCAGCAGGTGTGCACAATCTGTTCCCAGTGCGCGGCGGCCTCTTGAATGCCATTCAAGCGCTCCAAAAAATCAAAAAAGGGCGCATCGGCGATCATACCATATTTAACCACTTCCGCCATGCCGTCACACAAAACGCGCTCCGGAAGCGTTGCAAAACACCCTGTGTCCGCCAACACCAGTTTGGGCTGATAAAACGTGCCCACCAGATTTTTGCCCTGAGGCAGGTCGATAGCAGTTTTGCCGCCCACACTGCTGTCCACCTGTGCCAGCAGTGTGGTGGGGATCTGAATAAAGTCCACCCCCCGGAACATGGTGGCCGCCGCAAAGCCGGCCATATCGCCGGTGACGCCGCCGCCCAGCGCCACCACACCGTCGCCCCGGGTGAGTCCGCCTTCGGCAAAGCTCTCATAGAGGTTGTTCAGCATGCGGATATTCTTGCTGGCCTCGCCGGCGGGAAATGTGACGGAAAAAGCGGTAAATCCGGCCCTCAGCAAGCTTTCCATCACCGTTTTCAAATACAGCGAACCCACGTTGCTGTCCGTCACCACCGCCAGCCGTTCCGCCTGCGTCACCGCGCGGATGCGCGCGCCGCACTGCTCCAAAAGTCCTGTTCCGATGAGAATATCATACGCCCTTCCCGGCAGTTCCACCGTCAGTTGTTTCATTGAGCCAAAACACCTTTCCCCAGAAATTTCTCAGAAAATAGACGAATGTTTTTCGTTACTTTACCACCGTTTGCCCATCAGATTCGCCATCTGTTTGATCTTTCCCATCAGTTGTTCAAACTGATCCGGCGTCAGGGACTGTTGACCGTCGCACTTGGCATGGGGCGGGTCGTTGTGCACCTCCACAATGATGCCGTCGCACCCGGCGGCAATGCCGGACATGGTCAGGGATTCCACCAGCCAGCTCATGCCTCCGGAGTGGGAAGGATCGACGATGATGGGCAGATGGCTCATGCGCTTGATGCAGGGAATGGCCGCCACGTCCAGCGTGTTGCGGGTATAGGTTTCAAAGGTGCGGATACCGCGCTCGCAGAGGATCACGTTTTCGTTGCCCTCGCTCATGATATACTCAGCGGACATGATCCACTCCTCATAGGTGTTGGACAGGCCGCGCTTGAGCAGGATGGGCTTGCTCATTTTGCCCACCTCTTTGAGCAGATCGAAGTTCTGCATGTTGCGCGCGCCGATCTGCACCACATCCACTTTTTCCTCGAACAGATCAATGTATTTGGGACTCATCAGCTCCGTGACAATGGGCAGTCCAGATGCCTCCTTAGCCAGCAGCAGCAGGTCGAGTCCCCGTGTGCCCATGCCCTGAAAGGAATAAGGTGAAGTGCGGGGCTTGAAGGCGCCGCCGCGCAGCATAGAAGCGCCGGCCGCCTTGACACGCTGGGCCACCTCCACCATCTGATCCTCGTTTTCCACGCTGCAGGGACCCGCGATCACGCCGAAATTACCACCGCCGATCTTTGCGCTGCCCACAGACACCACCGTATCCTCGGGATGAAACTTGCGATTGGCTTTTTTATACGGCTCGGAAACCCGCATCACCCGCTCCACATGCTGATTGATGGTGATTTTATCCATATCCACAGCAGTGGTATCGCCCACCAGTCCCAAGATACTGCAGCCATGCCCTTCCGTAATACTTACCTTCAGATCCAGCTGCTCCAGCTCCGCCGCCAGCTTAGCGATGTCCTCTTTTGAGGCGTTCGGTTTCATAACAACGACCATGCTATTTTACTCCTTTTTATCGAAATTTTTTGTATACAAAAAGAAAAAAGCTCATTGATTGTTGTCAATCAATGAGCCTGTCATCGTTTTCCATTCCGGGGACACCCCAAAACGCCCCTTCTGTTTCTCATCAATTCACAACTGCATAGTTTCCCAGCAAAAAGCGCTGCCGCCGATAAATCGACCGCAGAAAAAGAAGGAAAATGCAGTTGTAAAAAGCATATTGTCCATCGTTTTACTATCCTTCGCCTGAAATTGGCTTCATTATAAAAGGATTCCTTTAAAATTGCAAGAACTTTTTCTTCCCGGTGGTATTTCTTAACAAATTTCACAACGGATGTTCCTTTCCTCCCCCAGGATTTGGCCACCTTGCTTGTACAGAAAAGACTTTCCTGCTCCTCTGGCCAAAATTCTAGAAAAAGTATTGACATACTGCTTCATCCGTGCTAACATGCACACAATTGAATTACATATCTTTTGGGGCTATGCCTCATACACAATGGTAGAGGCGCAAAAAACATCAGTATCTGTTCAGATTTTCCGGTCTGGCCACCGCTGAACAAGAGAAAGGGTTTTTTGCCGAAGATGCAGATTCCGGCCCGGGAATTTGTATCTGGGCTGGCGGAGAATATCCGCTGGACTGTCACAGCAATGTGGAGTGCTATCATCTTTTCCAATTTTATTAGATTAGGTGCCAACGCCTCTGCCATAATGCTTCTTCTATTGAAGCATTATGGCTTTTGTCTTTTATGGCCACATTAAGATTGCATTGTGATTCAAGAACCCACACGGATGTGCAAACCAAAACTGAAAAAATTGGAAGGAAGAAAAAACAATGATGAAAAAGAAACTATTTGCCCTGAGCTGCGCTGCACTGATGACGATGTCTCTGGCCGCCTGCGGCTCTCCCGCCGGGACCCCCTCCTCTGGCGGCTCTGCCGCTGAAAACAATGCCACTTCCTCCGGCGTGGAAGACGGCGTCCTGACCGTTGCTATGGAGTGTGCCTACGCACCCTATAACTGGACCCAGAACAATGATTCCAACGGCGCTGTGCCGATTTCCAATGTGTCTGGTTCCTATGCCAACGGCTATGATGTAATGATCGCAAAAAAAATCTGCGAGGCCAATGGCTGGGAGTTGGAAATCATTCAGTCCGACTGGGGTTCTCTGGTGCCCGGCGTACAGAGCGGCACCTATGACGCCGTGATCGCCGGCCAGTCCATGACCGCCGATCGCAGCAAAGAAGTTGATTTCGCCGGCCCTTACTACTATGCTACCATGGTCTGCGTCACCAAGGCAGACAGCCCCAACGCCAGCGCAACTTCCATTGATGAGCTGAGCGGTACCGCCACCGCCCAGGAGTCCACAATCTGGTACAATAAATGCCTGCCGCAGATCAAAGGCGCAGATATCCAGACCGCCGCAGAAAGCGCTCCCGCCATGTTGATGGCTCTGGAAACCGGCACGGTGGATTTCGTCTGCACCGATATGCCCACAGCTCAGGGCGCTGTGCGGGCCTATCCTGATCTCAAGATTCTGGACTTCTCTGGGACCGACGGCGACTTTCAGTTCACCGATGAAGAGCGCGCCGAAAATGTGAACATCGGTGTTTCCGTGAAAAAAGGCAACACTGTGCTCAAAGACGCAATCGACAGCATCCTGTCCACTATGACGGCCGATGATTTCAATGCGCTGATGGACGAGGCCATTTCCATTCAGCCCCTGAGTGAATAAGATTTTCTGTTGACAGCGTCCGAGGCGAGGGATCCCGCTCCCTCGCCTTTGCCCTTGTTTTGCGGCGCCGAGGCCTGTCCTGTTTGTTTTCGGCGCAGGAAAACAGGGCCATGCGTCCTGTTCCGTGGGCAGCTCTCATAATGAAAAACGTTTGCACATTTCCCAGACAGAGAATCTTGAAAGGAGCATCTTCGTATGCTGCAAATTTTCCTTCAGCAATGCTCGCAGCTGGGTACAGACATTTCCACAGTCTGGCAGTCCTATGGCGGGCAGTATCTCGCCGGCATGGGCGCTACACTGCGCCTGGCACTTCTGGCTACGCTGATTGGCTGTATCATCGGCTTTTTCTGCGGTATCCTGAATACTATTCCCCATTCCAAAAACGACAATATCGTCAAACGGTTCATACTGGGTCTGATCCGCGCAGTAATCCGGATTTATGTGGAAGTTTTCCGCGGAACACCTATGATTCTTCAGGCCGTGTTCATTTATTACGGACTGCCCTATTTCACCGGCACGCTGGTAAAATGGCCCGATATCTTTGTAGCAGCGCTGTTTATCGTGTCGATCAACACCGGCGCATATATGGCCGAATCCGTTCGCGGCGGCTTCCTCTCCATTGATCCCGGCCAGACAGAAGGCGCCAAAGCCATCGGTATGACGCATGTTCAGACCATGCTCTATGTTATCATCCCCCAGGCGCTCCGTGTTTTGCTGCCGCAGATCGGCAACAATCTGATCATTAACATTAAAGACACCTCCGTTATGTTCATCATTGGTTTTGGCGAACTGTTCTCTGTCCACCGCGGCGTAGTCGGCCAAAATTACCTCTATTTCCCCTCCGCCGCCATTGAAATGGTCGCCTATCTGACCATGACCCTGATCGCTTCCATCCTTCTGCGCTGGCTGGAAAAACGCATGGACGGCAGCAGCAACTACACTCTGGTAAACGAAGATCAGCTGGTGGGAACCGCCGGCACATATAATCACCCGGCCAAAGGCAGCCCCTTTGACGAATCCAGCAAAGAATACGGCGATCCTTCCGCCCCAGGGCACCGCGCAGTGCAGAAGGAACTTTCGAAACGCCGCAGCGGCAGCACCAGAGGGGAGCGTTGACCATGAATGACATGATATTAGAAATCCGCCATCTCTCCAAATCCTTCGGCACCCACCAGGTACTGCGGGATATCGATTTTACCGTCCGTCCCGGTGACGTGACCAGTATCATCGGCGCATCCGGTTCCGGTAAATCGACCCTGCTGCGCTGCATCAATCTGCTGGAAACCCCAAGCAGCGGAGAGATCCGCTTTCACGGTGAGGATATTATGAGCCGCAAGGGCGGCGCAGCCGCTTACCGCTCCAAGGTAGGTATGGTATTTCAGTCCTTTAATTTATTCGATAATATGACCGTTCTCCGCAATTGCATGATTGGCCAGGAAAAAGTGCTCAAGCGTGGTAAGGAAGAGTCCCGTGCCAACGCCATGAAGTACCTAGAAAAGGTAGGTATGGCTCCTTATATTAACGCAAAACCCCGTCAGCTTTCCGGCGGCCAGAAGCAGCGTGTGGCCATCGCCCGTGCCCTGGCCATGGATCCGGAAGTGCTGCTGTTCGATGAACCCACCTCCGCACTGGATCCGGAAATGGTAGGCGAAGTGCTTTCCGTTATGCGGGATCTCGCTTCCGAAGGCACGACCATGCTGGTGGTGACCCATGAAATGGCTTTCGCCCGGGACGTTTCCAATCATGTGGTCTTTATGTGCGACGGCGTGATCGGTGAAGAGGGTGCTCCTGCGGATGTGTTTGAGCATCCTTCGAATCCCCGGATGATCGAATTTTTGTCCCGCTTCCGCAATGCCTGATACTGTTTTGCCCCCTGCGCTTCAGCAGGGGGCTTCCCTTTTTGTGCACTGTGCGTTATACTGCTTTGAGAAAGGTGGAATGAGGCTTATGTTGCGCCGCATCGCTCTGCTGTGCCTGCTGCCGCTGCTGCTGTGCAGCGCCTGCGGGAAACCCGCACCGGAAGGGTCTTCCTCCCTGGAAGAATCCTCCGCACCACAGCGGATTACAACCATTTATCCCACATGGGACACGGACGATATTTATACCGCCGGAGACATTGTCGTTCACAACGGCGGGTACTACCGCGCCCTTTGGTGGAGCCGGGGCAACGAACCCACCGCGGACACGGAGCGGGACGAATGGCAGTACCTAGGCGAAGTGCCTGTCACCGGCGCCTATTTCAACGACGTTCCCGACAGCACATGGTACGCCGAAGCAATCAACACGTTGGCTGAAGAGGGCATCGTCACCGGCGCAGGCAGCGGGAACAATTTCTACCCCAGCCGCCCCGTCACCCGCGCGCAGTTTGCCGTATTACTTTGCCGCGCACTGGAAATTGAACCTGCAGAAAGCGGCGATCATTTTGCAGACGCCGCCGATGCCTGGTATGCGCCGTATCTGGCCGCTCTGAAACAGTGCGGCATCGCGAGGGGCGGTGACAACAATCTTTTCCGTCCGGAGCAGCCCATCACCCGCCAGGAGCTGTGCTGCCTGATCTATAATGCCAGCGATGGTTTTTCCGAAGATCCCGAAACCGCTCTGGCTCCTTACAGCGACCGGGAAACGGTCGCTTCCTGGGCCATCCAGGCTTTGTCCTGGTGTGTGGAGCGCGGGATTGTGGAAGGCAGCGGCGGAAAGCTTCTGCCCGACGACACCGCTTCCCGCGCCGAAGCCGCGCAGATCATTTACAATCTGCTCCAGCGGGCACGATCGTAAGCAGCCAAAAGCAACCGGCAGCCCTCTGCTGCCGGCTGCTTTTTTAGAAAAGAAAAAAGTTTTTTAAGCGCCTTTCAGGATTGTGTTGCGCCACTTGTGCGCCGCGCCCTTTCTGCTATACTTTTTGTGGAGCGGCAAAGAAAGGAGCGGGGCACCTATGAGCACATTCCATCTCAATGCATTGCGCTGGTTTGCATGGCTCTGGATCACATCGGTTTTTATTTCGAAGCCGCGCCTCTCTGGCTGGGCTGCATCGGCCGCATTTCGGATCCGCTTTTCCTGTTCTGCATGGTCTGGGGATATCACTACACCAGGAATCGAACGGTCTACCTTCTGCGCCTGTATCTTCTCAGCATCTGCATGACGGTTTTCAGCTACACCCTTGACACGCTGTTTCCCACTCCAAACGGATACGGAAACCACAATATCTTTCTGTCGCTGTTCCTTGTGGGTGTACTCATCCGTACTATCGAATGTTTTCGGCGTGATCGTAAACGCGGCTTTCTTCTGCTGGGCGCCATCGCTGCTGCACAGGTCTTTTATTTCCTGCTCCCCGGCATCGTCCCTTTCACCCGGCAGCTGAACGGCGATTTACTGACGGGAATCGTCCCGAATCTGGCGCTGAATGAATATGGAACGGCTTTTATTGCCCTGGGCGTCGCCCTGTATTTTCTACGGGAAAAACCCGAACTGGTGTCTGTGGTATATATTCTGTCCAGCATCAGCCAATTCAGCAGCAAAATGATCAACGGCGGCCCGGTGACCCAGTGGATGATGCTGTTTGCTCTGCCGCGGACACCGCACTATAACGGCGAAAAGGGTCCTGGGCTGAAATATTTCTTCTATTTCTTTTACCCTGCCCACACCTTCCTTCTCTTCTACTTAGCCAATTTCATACTTGTATAACAGCATGTGCAAGCAGACGCTACAGCGTATGGAAAACGCGGCAGGCTCATCGCCTGCCGCGTTTATCGTTTTAATCATCCCGCTCCGTTTCATATTGCAGCACTGCACCGGTGGATGCGTCGATTTCGTAGCCATACTCCATGCCGCCGGATTTGAACTCCACCCCATAATGGGGGATGCGCTCATCCAGTTCAGCTTCCACAGACAGGTCGTATACGTCGTTGGCCGAAATGCCCGCATGCTGGAGCGCAGCAGCCCTGGCCACCTCGATACCGATGCTGTTGGCCGCCGCGCCGGCAGCGCCGAAGAAGGCAGTGTCCTCCTGATCCTGCCCCACACTGAGTCCCGCCAAAGCTGCAAATGTCAGGTGGTCGCTGTTTTGCACCAGTGTTTCCAAGGCATTTTCTTCCAGCCGCTGCCGGAATTCCGTTGTGATCACGTCCAAAATCACCACTTTCCTGCCGCTCCTGTCATAAAGGAAATGCACGAAAGGAACGATTTATTGCATTCTCTTTGCTAAAATTTTTATCTGTGTCCCACGACTTCACCGCAGGCGCGCTCCTGTGCCCCATTCTTTGCTGTAGCGTACATCGCACGCATAATGCTCCGTTTTCACTAAAGGCTCTGCAATTCTTCGGAAGCCGTATTCCTCATAAAACTTTTGCGCAGCAACCATATTTTCCAGTGTTTCCAGATAACACCCGCGATAATGGACCCTGGCATATTCCAGCGCTGTCTTCATCAGCGTATGTGCCGCGCCGGTGCCTCTGGCTTCTGGCAAACAGTACATCTTCTGCAGCTCGCACATGCCGTCGGCTCCATCCAGCCGGCCGATCCCCACGCCGCCGACTACTTCGCCCCGCGCATTCTCGGCCACCCAATACCTATTGCCTTCTACGTTATAAATCTCCGAAAAGCGGCCCAAGTCCGGATCCGCCCAGGCAGTACCCTCATGATCAGCGCCGAATTCGATCAGGCACGTCCGGATGATGTATTCGATGCGCTGGTTGTCCTCTGGCTTCAATTCCCGAATATGATAATCCATACGAACTTTTCCCGGGCATCCTTCAGCAGTGGAAATTGCCCAGCCGCACACCATAGGCATGCAGTTCCGCTTCCTGTGCCTCCGACAGATACTGGGGTGTACCCAACATGCGTGTCTGGATCAAAATCTGAGCGCAGCGTTCCAGCGTTTCCATGCGGGTAAAGGCTTGCCAAAGATCCTTTCCCCATGTCACCGCCCCGTGGTTGGCCAGCAGTACGGCGTTGTTCTTTTCCACATAGGGCAAAATACTGTCCGCCACCGCCTGCGTGCCCGTCAGCGCATAAGGCGCCACATACACCTTTCCCAGCTGCAGTGTCACCGGCGGCAGCAGCGGCTCCGTCAGCCCCACGCCGGCGCTGGCCAGCGCTGTAGCGGCGATGGAATGGGCATGCACCGCTGCCTGTGCCAGGGTATTATGCCGGTAGACACACAGATGGAGCTTCAATTCGCTGGAAGGCCTCGCCTCTCCCTCCAGCACCTTCCCCTCTAAATCGGTTTTCACCAGATCCGCATCCGTGAGAAATCCCTTGGCGCTGCCTGAGCCGGTGGTCCACAGACGCGCTCCGTCATCCACCCGGCAGCTGATATTGCCGTCGGTACCCGTATTCAGTCCTTCCTCATACAGCAGGCGTCCAATGCGGATAATTTCTTCACGCGCTTGCACGTCGGTGGGATAGCTCATATCTGCGCCGCCTCCTTTTTGCGGAAAATATCTCTCAGCGATTCCGTATACGGCGCGCGTGCCACACCGTACTCCGTTACAATAGCAGAAATCAGGTCATTGTCCGTCACATCGAACGCCGGGTTCCAGGTCTTCACGCTCTCCGGCGCCATCCGCTTTTCATACCACATCCGGCAGATCTCATCGCCGCTGCGCTCTTCGATCACAATATCCGCTCCGGTGGGGGTGTGCAGATCAATGGTGGATGAGGGCGCCACCACATAGAACGGCACGCCGAAACGCTTGGCCAGCACCGCCACGCCCAGCGTGCCGATCTTGTTGGCGGCATCGCCGTTGGCCGCCACCCGGTCACAGCCTACGAACACCGCGTCGATCAGCCCTTTTTTCATCACGGAGGCCGCCATATTGTCGCAGATCAGCGTGGTGTCGATGCCGGCAGAGGACAACTCGAAACTGGTCAGCCGGGCGCCCTGCAGCAGGGGGCGCGTCTCATCGCAATAGACGCGGAAGCCGTAGCCCCGCGCATGGCCCAAATACATGGGCGCTGTGGCGGTGCCGTAGCGCACGGTGGCCAGCTGGCCGGCGTTGCAGTGGGTCAGGAGTCCGTCGCCAGGCTTCACCAGGGACAGGCCGTTCTCCCCCAAACGGCGGCACACGTCGATATCCTCCTGCCACATGGCCAGGCATTCCCGGTGCAGCGCCGCCCGGATCTCCTCCGCTCCGCCCGCGGTCTGATGCGCCGTACGCTCCATGCGGCGCAGCGCCCAGGAAAGATTCACCGCTGTGGGGCGGGCAGAATTGAGGTACTCCGCCGCCGCGTGCAGCCGTTCCAAAAACGCGCCGCGCCCGACCGCTTCGATCTCCCGGGCCGCCAGATACAGCCCGATGGCCGCCGCCACGCCGATGGCCGGCGCACCGCGCACCCGCAGGGCCTGGATGGCCTCCCAGATCTCGTTTTGTTTGGTCAAATGCAGGAGTTTGATCTCGCCCGGCAGTAGCGTCTGGTCGATAATCACCAGCGCCGCACCGTCGTCGCTGAGCGACACAGTATCGTATTCTAAAATGGATTTCATCGCCATTCCCCTTTTTGTCCTTTTTACGGTATAAGGATACGGCATTTCGCTGCTTTTGTCAAAACATACCTGTCACACCGTATACGTCATGGTGACAGTGCAGGTATAATAATCCGACTCTTCGGCAGTGTTGCCCGTACTGCTGAGCCATGTGTTCTCCCAAACGTCAAATCCCTGCCGCTCCACGTCCCACTGGATCTGGATCGTCCCGCACTGCGTGCTGCCGCTTCGGGAGAGGTCGATATCCGCGCTGCGATACGCTTTCATGACTGCATAATACCTCAACCCCACCGGCCCGTTCTCCCGCGCAGAGAGGGCGCCATATGCAATCACCATCTGAACCGGCAGATCGCCGATCCAGGTTTCTCTGTCTGTAAACAGAGAAAGCGTCACGCCGGCCACGCAGCCGCTTTCATCCGTTTTGATCGCCTGGATCGCCTTGGGAGAATCGTCCCAGATCAGAATGCCGTCGCCAGCGGACGGCAGCGTCCAGTTCCCATCTTCGTCCATGCGCCTACCATACTCGGCCTGGGCGGCTATATGGTTGACATTTTCGATGTAATCCGCCCGGGATAGCGCCCCGTAGCAGGGCGGCGCCACGGCATGCAGCAATAGAACGACGAGCGCTGCAAACATCAAAGATTCCAGCGCAATAAAGGCAATGCCCCGCCATATCTTTGTATCCCGGATGGTATAGTTGATGTCTGCCTCCCAGGGCTGGGCTTCGCCCGCTCGGCAGCGGCAGTAGCTTTTCCAGCCGCACCAGAGATTGACAAAGGGGATATTCAATCCCTGTCCGCTGTATATGGCGCCCCGCGTCCAGCGCCCCGCTTCGCCGCAAGTCAACTTCCCGCCGCTCACTGCAGAAACATGCAGACCGAACAGCGCTTTACCCGGGGTTGTGCCGAAGCGGCTCAACAGCAGCGGCTCAATCAGCAGCATCAAAAGCATCGACACCAGCCAATTCAAAAGGGTCGTGCCGACACCCGTATCGCCGATGTGAAAAATTCCGATCCAAACAAATCCCCACAAAAAGCTGTAAAGGCTCATATCAAAATAGCGGGCAAAATAGCGCCGCCAGGGATGATAGACCGACTGGATCAGATCCTTTTTTTCCGGCCGGGGAATAAACGGGAGATTGCCCGCCGCCGCTTCTTCCCGCTCCAGTTCCGCCAGATACACCTTCGGTTCCAGCGCGTCATAGGCGATCTGCCGCTGCTGCAGCTCCCGGCACACCGTTTTCTCCCGCTCCAGCATGGCTACTTCCCGGGATAATTCCTTCTCCCGCGCCTGCAGCGCCTTGCTCAGCGGCTGCGCCCCACGCTGTACGGCCCCGATCGTTTCGATGCTCAGCCCCAGGTGCCGCAGCAGCTTAATCTTCTGCAGCGTCTGCAGATCCTCATCCGAATATTCCCGATACCCATTTTCCCGCCGCGCCGGCGTCAGAAGTCCCTGCTGCTCATAATAACGGATATTCGCCCGGGCCAGGCCGGTTTTCTCCTCCAGCTCCTTTACGGTCATCGACATCCCCTCCTTTTCGCTCTTAGTATCCGGTATCAAGTCCCTTTACAGTCAAGCGTTTTGTAGAAATTGTCTCGTTTTTTCTGTTTTCACCAGTATAGCAAAGACCGCCGGAAAAAGAAAGCAGGGCTATCCGAGGAATCTTTCTTACGTTTCGTTTAAGAAAATAGACAGGTCACGGCACAAAATGCTATACTGCAGAAAAAGCCGCACAGAGAGGAGCGTGCATACCATGTACCGCATTTTTATCGTGGAGGATGACGAAGTGATCGCCCGCGTGCTGGGGGAACATCTGCGCCAATGGGGTTATACCACGCAATGCGTGCAGGATTTTGAACATGTGCTCGCCGAGGCAGAGGCCTTCGCCCCGCAGCTGATCCTGCTGGATATTTCCCTGCCTTTTTTCAACGGCTTCCACTGGTGCGCCGAACTGCGCAGGCGCTCCTGCGTGCCCATCATTTTCCTTTCCTCTGCCTCAGATCAAATGAACGCCGTGATGTCCATGCAGTTGGGCGGAGACGATTTTATCGCCAAACCCTTCGACCTGACGGTACTCACAGCCAAAATCCAGGCCCTGCTGCGCCGGAGCTACGATTTTTCCGCGCCTTCCAACCTGCTTCCCTGCGGCCAGGCCTTTCTGAACACCGACGAGGAGACCCTGCTGCAGGGGGATGCCAAAATTCCGCTGAGCCGCAATGAATATCGCATTCTGCGCCTGCTGCTGGAACAGCGCGGGCGCATCGTCTCGCGGGATGCGATCATGACGGCCCTGTGGGAGTCGGACAGCTTCGTGGATGAAAATACGCTCAGCGTCAACGTCAACCGGCTGCGCAGGAAGCTGGAAAGCGCCGGCGTGCGCGACCTGATCCAAACCAGAAAGGGCGTGGGTTACCTTGTGGAATGAGATGCCGCTGCGCAGTTTCCTGCGCCGGCAGAAAAAAAGTATCGCTCTGCATCTGTGCTGTCTTGCGCTTTTCGCTCTGATCTTTTTCCTTTACCATATGCCAATGGACGCCTTGCTCTATGCACTGAGCCTGTGCGCGGTCCCTCTGACGCTCGCCTTCTGCATTTCCTTTGTCCGCTATCTGCGAAAAGGCCGCGCGCTTGCGGCCCTCCGCTCTTGTGTGGAAACCTCAGCCTTCTCCCTGCCCGAGCCGGACGATGCCCTGGAGGCAGACTATCAGGCTCTTCTCCAGGCAGTTTGCGCCCACCGCACAGTTTTGTCCGCAGAAAATGAAAACCGCTACCGCGACCTGACCGACTACTTTACTCTTTGGGCCCATCAGATCAAAACGCCCATCGCCGCCATACAGCTTCTGCTGCAAACAGGCGAAGACCAGCGCAGCCGGGAACTGTCGGCGGAGCTGTTCAAGATTGAGCAATATGTGGGAATGGTTCTGACCTATCTGCGCCTGGGCAGCGACGACACCGACTATCTGTTCCGCCGCTGCTCTCTGGACGAAATCGTCCGCGCCTGCGCACGCAAATATGCCAAACTGTTCATTCTCAAAAGGATCTCCCTCTCTTTTCAGCCTACTGGCATGACCGTGCTGACGGACGAAAAATGGCTCTCTTTCGTGATCGAGCAGCTGCTGTCCAACGCGCTGAAATACACGCGCCCCGGCGGCTGCATCCGGATCCTCAAAGACGGCAGCTGCCTGGTGATCGCCGACAACGGCATCGGCATCCGCAGCGAGGACCTTCCTCGGGTGTTTGAAAAAGGGTTCACCGGCTGCAACGGCCGCAGCGACAAAAAATCCACCGGGATCGGATTATACCTATGCAAAAAATCACCTGTCGTCTGGGCCACGACCTGACCATTGCTTCGGTTCCCGGCACCGGCACCCGGGTTTACCTCCACCTCTCCAAGGGGCCGGCCGTCTTGGAGTAAAGGAGAAAATGCCGGAGCATTTTTCATCGGCCGCCGCATATGCAAAAGAGCAAGCACGCGCTGGATCCAGCGCGTGCTTGCTTCCATCGACACGCCGGTCGCATCGCTGACATAGCCCTGCCATACCGTGAGCTGCTCTTCGCTCACCGCCTGCGCGCCGTCCGAGATCCAAATCGACACGCTGCTGACCAGAGCGTCGGCATCACAGGTAATATAGATCGTCACCGGTGTCTCATACAGTTCCGCCGTATAGATCTCGCCGATATAGGTGGATTGATCTTCCTTGAAGTTGTTCCATATTGTTGCTATACTGTAACCGAAGTATCATAAACCTGCAATCATTGTAACAGGGGGAACCACCTGTGAAGCAGAGCGAAAAAAATCAGAAAAGCCGGGCGCTGATTCTTACCCATGCTTTCGCCGAATTTGCCAGCCACGGCTATGAAGGAAGTTCCCTTAACCAGATCTGCGCCCGCGGAAATCTTTCCAAAGGGCTGCTGTATCATGATTACAAAAATAAAGACGCGCTGTATCTGGCCTGCGCGCATGTGCTTTTTGACGATATGACGCGCTATCTCCGCCACGAGATCGAGCTTTCCACGGTCACGGCAAAGCAATATTTTGCCGTCCGCATGCGCTTTTCCCGACAGCACCCCCTGCACCGCCAGCTGTTCAGCGATCTATTGATGTTTCCCCAAAGCCGTCTGCAGCAGGAAATCAGCAGGTGCCGCGCAGAATTCGACGCTTTCAACAAGGCCGCGCTGCAGTCCATTCTGCAAAAGGAACCTCTGCGCAGCCCGTTGTCCATGGAGGAAGCTCTGCTGCAGTTTCGAAGCTTTGTCCACTTCCTCAGTGTATACATCCGCGAGGACGCTGCGGCCGATGCCGCGCAAAAAGCCAACGATCTGCTCCAGACCATGCTGTACGGTCTTCTGGCGCGGTAAGCGTATGCCGCGATGCTTCCAAGCCGTACTGGCGCCTGCGCCCCGCTTCTTACAAAAATGTAAGCTGTGCAGGGCAAACTGTAAGCCAAAACGATGGCACACAGGCTGCGGCGCTGGTAGGATAAAGCCACAATAAATCAAGGAGGCACCGTTTCATGGCTATTTTGGAAGTACGGCACCTGAAAAAGACCTATGTCCCCCGCTTCGGCGGCAATCAGGTGCATGCGCTGACCAACGTAAACTTTTCGGTGGAACAGGGCGAATATGTGGCAATCATGGGTGAGTCCGGCAGCGGGAAAACCACCCTTTTGAATATTCTGGCCGCTTTGGACCGCCCTACTTCCGGCGAGGTACTGCTCTCGGGCAAAGACCTGACAAAAATTCCGGACGGCAAGCTGGCCGCGTTCCGCCGCGAAAATCTGGGCTTTGTGTTTCAGGATTTCAACCTGCTGGACACGTTTTCACTGGAAGACAATATTTTCCTCCCCCTGGTACTGGCGGGCAAGTCTTATGAAACCATGCGCAGCCGGCTCGCCCCCATTGCCAAACAGCTCGGCATTCAGGAGCTGCTGAGCAAATACCCCTATGAAGTATCCGGCGGTCAGAAACAGCGCGCGGCGGTGGCCCGGGCGCTGATCACCAATCCCCAGATCATTCTGGCAGACGAACCCACCGGCGCATTGGATTCCCGCGCGGCGGACAACCTGCTGGACCTGTTCGGCCGCGTCAACGCCGACGGACAGACCATTTTAATGGTCACTCATTCCGTCAAAGCCGCCAGCCACGCCCGGCGGGTGCTGTTTCTGCGCGACGGCGAGGTATATCACCAGCTTTATCGCGGCGAAGAGAACCAGGAGGCCATGTTCGCCCGCATTTCCGACACACTGACCGTGCTGGCCCAAGGCGGTGAAGTGCATGCGTAAGGGCAGCTTCTATCCCCGACTGGCGCTGGTGAATCTGAGCCGCAACGGTCAGTTCTACCTGCCGTATCTTCTCTCCTGCGGCGGCACGGCAGCCATGTTCTACATTGTGGCCTACCTCACCAAAAGCGACTTGATCGCCAATGTGCGGGGTGCGGCCTATATCCAGAGCCTGATGGCGCTGGGCTGCATTATCATCGCTCTGTTTTCCATCGTTTTGATGTTGTATGCCAACAATTTTGTGATGAAGCGCCGCCGTAGAGAACTTGGCCTTTATCATGTGCTGGGCATGGAAAAACGGCATACAGCCCATCTGCTTTTCTGGGAAACGCTTCTGTGCGCCCTGGCGGCCATCGCCGGCGGGCTTACCGTAGGGATCCTCTTTTCCAAACTGGTGCTGCTGTTGCTGCTGCGCCTGACCAACCTGCCGGTGCAGTTTGGTTTCGATATCAGCCCAAGTGCCATAGGGCAGACGATCCTTTTATTCGGCTTCTTGTTTTTGCTGACGCTGCTGAGCAATCTGGTACGCTTGGGCCGTTCAAAACCCATTGAACTTTTACACAGCGACCGCACCGGCGAAAAAGAACCCCGCACCAAATGGATCTTGGTTGTGATCGGCCTGACTTCCCTGCTGGGTGGCTATTGGATTTCCCTGACCGTAAAGGACCCCATTTCCGCCATGCTGCTGTTTTTCGTGGCGGTGCTTCTGGTCATTATCGGCACGTTCTGCCTGTTCACCGCCGGTTCTATTGCTGTTTTAAAGCGTCTGCGCGCAAACCGCACCTTTTATTATCAGCCCCGGCATTTTACCGCCGTATCCGGTATGCTCTACCGCATGAAGCAGAACGCCGTGGGCCTTGCCAACATCTGTATTCTCTCCACCATGGTGCTCGTCACGGTATCCACCACCGTTTGTCTGTATCTTGGCTTAGGCAGTACGCTGGACAATATGTATCCCCATGACATTCAGATCACGCAGCGGCAGAAAAATATCCTGACTGACGCAGCTCCCGAAGCCCTGCTGGCTCAGGCAGAGTCTGCCGCCGCCGGGGAAGGCCGCACGCTGCGCCACGAGAGTTATATTATTCATTCCCGGGTCTATTGGACCCTGTCCGGTGACACCTTCCGTTTCGGAGATCAGCAGGAAGGGGTTGAATACACTGTCTCCCTGATGACGGCGGCAGAATACAGCCGCCTGACCGGCCGCGCCGTATCCCTGGCGCCGGACGAAATGCTGGTCTACACCTCCGAGGGAACCGTGCCTGAAACCTTCCGGATCGAATCCACACCCTACCGTGTAGCAGGTACGCTGGATACGTTTCAGGGGGAAAGCCGCGCCATGATTTCCAACGTCCCCAACGCCGGATTTGTCGTGGCTGACGACAGTGTTCTTTCCGCCATTTATGCGCAAAGCGGCGGTAACTTCACCACTTACCTCGACCTCTATCTGGACTGCGACGGCACCGACGCGGAAAAGATTGCTTTTTACGATGTCCTGAACGATACGCTAGGCAAAGCTGACGATATTTATATGGACAGCCGCCAGCTCAGCGCCATTGATTTTTATTCCATGTACGGCGGCTTTTTGTTCCTGGGTATGTTTCTGGGGATCCTCTTCCTAGCGGCTACAGCGCTGATTATTTATTACAAACAGGTCAGCGAGGGGTATGAAGACCGCAAGCGCTTTGAGATCATGCAGCAGGTGGGCATGAGCCGCCGGGAAGTGCGTGAGACCATCAACAGCCAGGTGCGGATGGTGTTCTTCCTGCCTTTAGCCGTAGCCGCACTGCATATTCTGATGGCCTTTTCCATGATCCGCAAGCTCCTTTTGCTGTTCTCCCTGACCGATGTCGGACTCTTTGCTCTGTGCACCGTGGGCACGCTGCTGATCTTCAGCGCTATCTATGCGCTGGTATATTCCTTCACCGCCAAAGCTTACTATAAAATTGTGCGCAGCACATAAATTCCATAACCGCAGCAAACAAACGCGCTGCAGGGCTAAGCCCTGCGGCGCGTTTTCTGTCTGGGACAGGGGGCCGCTCAGCGGCCGCCCTCCTCCTGCACACAGAATGGTCTGACCGTGCCGCGCTTTCCCATGTGGAAAAACGGCCCCCAGCAAGCAGTACAGCATAGCATAGCGACTGCCAGTGCAGCCAATATCAGAAACGCAGTGTGGCTGCCCAGCATGGTGCCTGTGACCATGTCCCCCGGCAACTGCGCCTGGGCGGCCGCCAGAATAGAACTGACAACAGACGTTCCGACGGCACCGCCCAGCTGCTGGGTCGTATTGATCACCGCGTTGCCGTCGGCATTCAGCTCCACACTGAGCTGGCGCAGACCGCTGGTCATGCTGTTGCCCATAGAGCAGCTGTGGCCAAAGGCAAAAAAGATATAGACGACCAGGAACATAGCAGCGCTCAGCCGCAAAGCAAAGACACCGAAGCACGCCGTCGCGAACAGAATTGCCAGGTTTCCTTCCAGAATGGGGCGCTTTGCGCCGAACCGATGCAGCAATCGACCGCTGAACGGAGAGACCACCGCACCCACAACACAGCCCGGCAGCAGCAGACAGCCCGCTGCAAAGGCATTCTGATGCAGAACGAGCTGGGCATAGTTCGGGATCAAAAAGCCGATGCCCAGGCAGATCATCTGCACGTACACGATAGCCAGTATGCTCAGCGTGAATGGAACACAGCGGAACACCTGTACCCGGATGAGGGGCGTCTATGCGCCTTTGCAGTGAAAATAAAATGCCGCTGCACACACCGCCGCCGCTGCAAAAAGCCCCAACGTATGTGCACCGAGCCGGCCCGCAGAGGCTGCGCCGGTCAACGCAAAGATAAAGCACACAAACGCACAGGCCAGCAACAAATATTCCAGCCACGGAAAGGGCATACGCTCCGGTTCCGACACCTGACGGATGGACGTGACGCCGAATACCAGAGACAGGAGCAGCAACGGCAGCAGCAGCAGATATCCTGTGGTGATCCACTGCACCGTAGCAGTCGTCACAGAAAATTCCTCCATCAGCGTGGGAAAGGTCACATTCATGGCCGTTTCCGCATAATCTGATACACCCGGTGGATGGTTTCCGCCGTTGTGCACAGATCTGACGGATTCAGCTGCTCAAATCACTCCGCCAGAAAACTGTAGTAGCCAAATATATAAAAATCATAGTATTTCCCCCCAGTGCTGTCAGAGAAACCCAAACGACCCGTTTATCATTCGTGTCCGCCTGTTTTTCCACCGCGCCGAGCTGCTCCAGCCCCCCGATCAGAGGGGTCACACTAGGCCGCGTAATCCCCAGCCGGGCACTGACGGCGCTGACACGGACGCCGCCCTCCCGACTCAAGCTGTGAATGGCATCAATCACGCCGATGTGACGGGGGGCATTCCTTCCGGCAACTCAGGTATCCGTTCTGTAATCCGTTCGGCTTCATGGCAGGCCGCCATCAGTTTCTGCACCATTTCAATGTCCATGCGCGCCTCCTAAACCATTGTTCGCAAAATAATTATCATTGATAACAGAATTATTACAGACCCTTTGCGATTGTCAACCCACTTTGTTCTGCAAAGCGCAAAAAGGCAATCTGCACAAAAAACGCACTCTGAATTTATTCCCCATTTATCAGATGCACTTATTTACATTTTCAATTTAATATGGTAAACTGTTACCGAATTAACGAATTATAACAATTCGCTGGATTTGGAGGATGACATGATGAAAAACAGTAAAAAACTGGCGGCTCTGGCCCTTTCTCTGTCCATGGCCGGTTCCCTGGCCGCCTGCAGCAACAATGCCAACGCCCCCGGCTCTGCAGAGAATAACCAAGCAGCGGACATGGTGTATGCCGTAGAGGCCGGTTCCGCCGGTGAAGCCATCGCCAAGGAAAACGGCTATACTTATAACTCCGTATCTTCCCAGGCCGATGCGCTGATGGAAGTGGCGTCCGGCACCTCCGACGCAGCCATCATTGATCTGCTGATGGCCGGCGCCATGATCGGCGAGGGCACCAGCTATCCCGACCTGACCTATACCGAGCGCCTCACCGAAGAGAAATACGGCGTGGGCTGCCGTCAGGGCAGCGACTTGACCGATTATATCAACAGCGTTTTCGCTGAGGCTTACGCCGACGGCACTATGGCCTCCCTTGCCGACACTTACGCCATCTCCCAGGACGTTCTGGTGGAGCAGGGCAAGGCCGAAGACTTCACTCCCACCGAAGACGGCGACGTGGCTTACATCCAAGACAAAGGCACGCTGATCGTAGGCATCACCGAGTTCGCCCCCATGGATTATAAAGACGAGAACGGCGCATGGATCGGCTTTGACGCCGACCTGGCCAAACTGGTGGCCGAAAAACTGGGCGTGGAGGCACAATTCGTCGTCATCGACTGGGACAACAAGATCATGGAGCTGAATTCCAAGAATATTGATGTGGTATGGAACGGCATGACGCTGACCGATGAAGTCACCTCCTCCATGAACTGCACCAACGCCTACTGTAAAAACGCTCAGGTGGTCGTCACCACAGCGCAGTAAACTGTTTTTCGCTCGATTTGTACTTTCTCTATGCAAAGGCAGGGAGTGTCCGCTCTCTGCCTTTGCCCCTGTCATTCCAAATGCAAGGATGTGTAACCAAATGTTTCTGAATGTTACCATCAGCCTACTGCAGAGCCTGGCAGCCACGATGGAAATCTTTTTTCTGACGCTGCTGTTCTCCCTGCCCCTGGGCCTCGTCATTGCTTTCGGCGCCATGAGCAAATGGGCGCCGCTGCGCTTTCTGCTTTATGGCCAGGAAGTGCCCGGCGCGCTGACGCGAACTTTGGCCGCTTTCCGCCCCATCGGCACGGTGTGCGGCATTCTGGTGTGGATCATTCGCGGCACGCCGCTGATGCTCCAGCTGATCGCCGTGTTCTATGTGCCGGGACTGCTGGGCTGCGGGCTGTGGGGCGGGCCTGTCGGGCGTATGAGCGCCACCGTGGTCACATTCACCCTGAACTACGCCTGCTATTTTTCCGTCATTTACCGCGGCGGCATTCAGGGTGTCCCTCTGGGCCAGCGGGAGGCCGGCGAAGTGCTGGGCATGACGAAGCGGCAGATCTTTTTCAAGGTCACGTTGCTGCAGATGATCAAGCGCATCGTGCCGCCCATGTCCAACGAGGTCATCAACTTGGTAAAAGACACATCCCTGGCCCGCATCATCGCCGTTTACGAGCTGACCTTCACAGGCTACTCCTTTATGAAAAGCGCCGGCCTGATATGGCCGCTGTTTTACAGCGGCGTGTTCTACCTGCTCTTTGTGGGTGTGCTGACCATTCTATTCAGCCGTATCGAGCGGCGGCTCGATTATTTCAAGTAAAAGGGAGGCAGCAATATGGCGATTTTGGAAGTATCTCATCTGGAAAAGAAGTTCGGTACCACCCAGGTGCTGCAGGATATCAGCTTCTCTCTGGAAAAAGGGCAGGCCCTATCTATCATCGGCGCCTCCGGCAGCGGCAAGACCACCCTGCTGCGGTGCCTGAACTTTTTGGAAAAACCGGACGGTGGTTCCATTTCCGTGGGTGGTACCACTGTTTTCAGCGCGGAGGATAGCCCCACCCAATACGAGCGAGATATTCGTACCAAGCGGCTCCACTTCGGGCTGGTGTTCCAAAACTTCAACCTTTTTCCGCAGTACACCGCCCTGCAAAACATCACGCTGGCCTGCGAGCTGCTGGCAAAGGAGCACGGCGGCGAAAACCACACATTGATCGAAGAAACCGGCCGAGCGTTGCTGGAGCAAATGGGTCTGGCCGATCGGGCGGATCACTATCCTTATCAACTCTCCGGCGGCCAGCAGCAGCGCGTGGCCATCGCCCGTGCCCTGGCGCTGCATCCGGACATCCTCTGCTTTGACGAACCCACCAGCGCCCTGGATCCGGAGTTGACCGGTGAGGTGTTGCGTGTGATCCGCACGCTGGCGGAAAAAAGGACCACTATGATCATTGTAACCCACGAAATGACCTTTGCCCGGGATGTGGCCGATCAGCTGATCTTCATGGACGGCGGTGTGATCGTGGAACAGGGCGACCCCCATCAGGTCATCGATCACCCCCGCCGCGAGCGCACGCGCCAGTTCCTGGCCCATTACGCCGAAGAATCATAAAATAACGGTTGACCGCGCTGATGCGCGGTCAACTGTTGTTTGTTTCCAACAAGATTACTGCAGCTGCTTTCCGTCGGAAAACGCATTGCCTACCTTCTCGCCCAGCACGCGATAGGCCGCTTTCACCGGGTCAAACACAATGGGCCGGAGCTTTTCCGGATCGATGCTGCCTTCGCCGTCCAGCACACGCTCGTCCGCGCACACATTGACGATCTCCCCGATCAGGCAGCCGCTTTCGGCATCGTAGCTGACCACAGTGCATTCGAGGGCCATGGCCAGCTCGTCGATCAGCGGTGCGTCCACAAAGGAGGACTTCGTCGTGTGGAAGCCTGCCTTTGCCACTTTGTCCGCTTCTTTGTTCCCCGACACGATGCCCACATAGTCGCAGGGGACCACCTGGCCCGCCTCCGCCATGCTGACAGTGAACGCGCCCCGCGCCAACAGGTTTTGCACCGTTTTGTGCCCCGCGCTCAAGCACATCGTGATGCGCGTGTCGTCACAAATGCCGCCCCAGGCTGCGTTCATGGCATCGGGCGTGCCGTCCTCGTTGTAGGTGGCCACAATGAACACTGGCTGGGGATAAGTCCAGGGTTTTGCGCCGAAATTCTTTCTCATATGGGATTCCTCCGTTTCCTTTGTTTCTTTGGCAGCATGCTGCGCACGCCGCACGAATGTTGCTTTATTGTACCACACTCCCTGTCCCCGAAGCAATGCCCGGACACACAGCAAATCCATTTTCTAAAAAAATTTCACAATTTCTCTTGACACATCCCCTTTATCGTGCTAAAGTAGCAGCAACAAAACCGTTGAGAAAGCGTAAGTACCCTGCGGGAAACGATGCAGCGAGCCGCCGGCGGTGGAAGGGCGGTACGGGAAACGTAGGCGAATGGGCTTTTGAGGGCAAGCCGAAACAGCAGTAGGCAAGCCGGAGGGGCGTCTCCGTTAGCAAAACGCGGCGTGTGACAGCACGCGCAAAGTGGGCGGACCATGTTCCGTCAAGCCGGGTGGCACCGCAGAAGCAGTATCCGCTTCTGTCCCAGCAAAAGGTATTTGCTGGGACGGAAGCGGCTTTTCTTTTGTCCCGGAGCACAATTTGAAAGGAGTTTTTCCCATGAAGTACGATCACAACATCCCCTACAAAATTTACCTGGACGAGAATGAGCTTCCGCAGAATTGGTACAACGTGCGCGCGGACATGAAGGTGAAGCCCGCGCCGCTGCTCAATCCAGGTACCGGAAACCCCATGACGGCCGAAGAACTCTCCGGCGTGTTCTGCGACGAGCTGGTGCAGCAGGAACTGGACAACGATACCCGGGAGATCCCCATTCCCCAGGAGATCCGTGACTTTTACAAGATGTACCGCCCCTCTCCCCTGGTGCGGGCTTACTGCCTGGAGGAAAAACTTCAGACTCCTGCGAAAATCTATTATAAATTCGAGGGCAACAACACCTCCGGCTCCCACAAGCTCAACAGCGCCATCGCCCAGGCCTATTACGCCAAGGCCCAGGGACTCAAGGGTGTGACCACCGAAACCGGCGCTGGACAGTGGGGCACGGCCCTTTCCATGGCGTGCTCCTATCTTGGTCTCGACTGCCAGGTGTACATGGTCAAATGCTCTTATGAGCAAAAGCCCTTCCGGCGCGAAGTCATGCGCACCTACGGCGCTAACGTAACCCCCTCTCCCTCTGACACCACCGCCGTGGGCCGCAAAATCCTCGCCGAGCACCCCGGCACCACCGGTTCCCTGGGCTGCGCCATTTCCGAAGCCGTAGAGGCCGCCACCAGCCAGGAGGGCTACCGCTATGTACTGGGCAGCGTGCTCAACCAGGTGCTGCTGCACCAGAGCGTCATCGGCCAGGAGACGAAAACGGCCATGGATAAATATGGCATCGTGCCCGACATCATCATCGGCTGCGCCGGCGGCGGCAGCAATCTGGGCGGCCTGATCTCCCC
Source organism: bacterium 210917-SL.2.15 (assembly GCA_020555605.1). Classification (GTDB taxonomy): domain Bacteria; phylum Bacillota; class Clostridia; order Oscillospirales; family Oscillospiraceae; genus Pseudoscillospira. The sequence continues at coordinate 48,126 of JAJCJC010000010.1, forward strand.
TTTCATGGGCCAGATGCTGCGCGGCGAGCAATCGTACCGTTTTATCGCCGTGGAACCTGCCTCCTGCCCCAGCTTCACCCGCGGCAAGTTTATGTACGATTTCTGCGACACCGGCATGGTCTGCCCCCTGGCAAAAATGTACACCCTGGGCAGCGGTTTTATCCCCTCCCCTAATCACGCCGGCGGCCTGCGCTACCACGGCATGAGCAGTATCCTTTCTCAGCTGTACCACGACGGTTACATGGAAGCCGTTTCCGTGGAGCAGACAGCCGTGTTCCGCGCCGCAGAGGAATTTGCCCGGGTTGAGGGCATCCTCCCCGCGCCGGAGAGCAGCCACGCCATCAAAGTTGCCATGGACGAGGCGCTCAAGTGTAAGGAAACCGGCGAGGAAAAAACCATTCTCTTCGGACTGACCGGCACCGGTTACTTTGACATGTATGCCTATGAAGCCTTCCACGATGGCAGAATGACCGACTACATCCCCACCGATGAAGACCTGCAGGCAGGCTTTGCCGGCATTCCCCAGTTCCCCGGCAACGAGTTCTAAGTGCCCAGCGCATTCCCTCGTTTTCTCCTCTGTGCACGCTGCCGCAATCGAATACAAAAAAGTTCCCGCACCGCTGAGCGGCGCGGGAACTTTTTTCACTTTATTGTCCGGATCATGTCCAAAAAATAAGTATGGACCGTCGGATCTCCGTCCAATTCCGGATGAAAAGCGGTGACCAAGAGGCCCCTCTCCCGAGCCGCCACGACTTTGCCGTCCACCTCCGCCAAAGCCTGCACCGCGCCGGAGAACGAAGCAATATAAGGCGCACGGATAAACGTCATAGGAATCGCTCCGACGCCAGCAAAGTCCGCCTCCGTGTGAAAGCTGCCCAGCTGACGGCCATAAGCGTTGCGTACAGCGGTGATATCCATCACTGCAAAATGCGTGCGCGCGTCGTTTTCAATGCGCCCGGCCAGCAGCAGCAAGCCCGCACAGGTGCCAAAGGTGGGAAGCCCCCCTTGAATACGGGCTTTCAATTCCTCAAACAGCCCCAGCTCCCGCAGGAGCTTGCCCTGCACTGTGCTCTCCCCGCCGGGAATGATCAGGCCATCCATACTGCGCTCCAGATCGCGTCTCTGGCGAATTTCAAAGGAGTTTTCCCCCAGCCGGGCAAGCATCTGCTCATGCTCGATAAAGGCCCCCTGCAGGGCCAAAACACCGATGGTCATGGCTTATTTGCCCCGTTCCGCCATCAGCAGTTCGATCTCCTGCTCATTGATGCCCACCATGGCCTCGCCCAGATCCTCGGACAGTTCCGCCAGGAGCTTGGCATCGGTATAATTGGTCACTGCCTTGACGATGGCGGAAGCGCGCTTGGCCGGGTTTCCGGATTTGAAAATACCGGACCCGACGAACACGCCCTCGGCGCCCAGTTGCATCATCAGTGCTGCATCGGCAGGGGTAGCCACACCGCCAGCGGCAAAGTTGACCACAGGCAGCTTCTTGTGCTCATGCACATACTGCACCAGATCATAGGGCACCTGCAACTCCTTCGCGGCGTCAAACAGCTCGTCGCCGCTCATGGCGCCAATGCGGCGGATCTCCGCCTGCATCATGCGCATATGGCGCACGGCCTGCACCACGTCGCCGGTACCCGGCTCGCCCTTGGTACGGATCATAGCCGCGCCCTCGTTGATGCGGCGCAGCGCTTCGCCCAGATCCCGAGCGCCGCAGACAAAGGGCACGTCAAAGGCCGTTTTGTCGATGTGATATTTATCGTCGGCCGGCGAGAGCACCTCGCTTTCGTCGATATAATCGATCTCAATGGCCTGTAGAATCTGCGCCTCCACAAAGTGGCCGATACGGCACTTCGCCATCACTGGAATGGAAACCGTCTCCTGAATCCCTTTGATCATCTTAGGATCACTCATACGAGACACGCCGCCGGCAGCACGGATATCCGCAGGAATGCGCTCGAGGGCCATCACGGCACAGGCGCCGGCTTCCTCAGCGATTTTTGCCTGCTCAGGGGTGGTTACGTCCATGATGACGCCGCCCTTAAGCATCTGCGCCAGATTTTTGTTCAGTTCAAAACGCTTGTTGTCCATAGTAATACCTCTCCTTATTTTACGGACGCCATGCATCCGATCGGTTTTATTCCACATCTTCAATCGTACCGCCGCCGAGCACATTCTCCCCGTCGTAAAGCACCACGGCCTGCCCTCTGGTAATGGCTCGCTGGGGGTCGTCAAATACGACCCGAAGTCGCGCCCCCTCCTGGCGCACACTGGCCCATTGCTCTTGGTGCCGATAGCGCACCTTAGCCCTCACACGCAGCGTTCCCGTGATTCTCTCGCGGTCGATTAAGTTTATGTCGCCCGCCACCAGCGCCCGGGAATACAGTGCGCGCTCCGGCGCAAGTGTGACCGTGTTCGCCGCAGCGTCTACCGCTTTGACATACATCGGCTCCGGAAAGGACAGCCCCAGCCCACGGCGCTGGCCCACGGTATAGCGGATCAGCCCATGGTGCCGGCCCAGCACATGACCTTTTTCGTCGATAAAATCACCGGGCGGACAGACACTTCCGGTGAAGCGCTCGAGAAAGGCTGCATAATCGCCGTCCGGCACAAAGCAAAGATCCTGGCTGTCGTGCTTTCTGGCGTTGACAAAACCATGCGCCTGTGCAATGCGTCGCGTCTGTGCTTTTTCCAGCGCTCCCAACGGAAAGTATGTGCGGGAAAGCTGTTCCTGTGATATTGAGTATAGCACATAACTCTGATCTTTAGTAGTGTCTTTTGCCTTTTTCAACAAAAATTTTTGCCGCTCCTCGTCATATTCGACACGTGCATAGTGCCCTGTGGCTACGACATCATACCCAAGCTCCCGCGCCCGGCGGTGCAGCGTTTCGAATTTCAAAAAACGATTGCAGTCGATACAGGGATTAGGCGTACAGCCCGCTTGATACGCCCGTACAAAACGCTCTATCACTGTTTCGCGGAAGCGATCCGAAAAATTGAATACGTAATGCTTCATCCCCAGCGCATAGGCCACCGCCCGGGCATCCTCCACATCTTCCAGCGTACAGCAAGTGTGCGCGCGGCACACGCCCACCGTTTCATTTTGATACAGTTTCATTGTCACGCCGACGCACGTCCAGCCGCGCCGCTGCATCAAAAGCGCCGCCACGCTGGAATCTACACCGCCGCTCATGGCGATCATCGCTTTGCGCTCCATTTCCGCGCCTCCCTTCAGTCTGTTTTCACCCCAGCTCGATCATGCGGTCGATGCACCTGCGGGCCGCGGCAATGGTTTCCTCCTCCAAAAGAATCTCCTCGCCGCCCTGGCCGCACACGGCATGGTATACGTCCATCAGCGTGGTCAGCTTCATATTCGGGCAGAGCAGATCCTTTGAAAGGGGGTAAAACCGTTTGTCTGGGCAGCGATAAGACAGATGTTCCGCAATGCTGAGTTCCGTGCCGATGATGAATTCCCGCCGCTCGGACGCAGCCGCATACGCCATAATGGCCGATGTAGAGCCGACAAAATCGGCCCGTTCCACCACCCGGGGCACGCACTCCGGGTGCACCAGCAGCTCCGCGTCCGGATATGCCGCCCGGGCTTCCTCCACCTCCCGCACGGACACGCGGGCATGGATGGGGCATCCGCCCTGAAGCAGTTTGATGTTCTTCTCCGGTACCTGCCGGGCCACATACGTGCCCAAATTGCAGTCCGGAAGAAAAAGAATATTCGGGTTGTCCAGTTTTTTCACGATTTTTACCGCCGAGGATGACGTAACGCATACATCGCAGATCGTTTTCAGCGCCGCAGTAGTGTTGATATAGGCTACCACCGTATAACCCGGATAACTGGGCCTGAGCGCCTCGATCAGTTCCCGGTCCATCTGTTCGGCCATGGGGCAGCCCGCTCCGCCGTTGGCAAGATATACGGTTTTCCCCGGATTGAGGATTTTCACGGTTTCCGCCATAAAACGCACGCCGCACATCAGCACAGTCCTCTGCGGCGCTGTTTTGGCCTGTACACTGAGCTGGTAAGAATCACCGGAAAAATCTGCAATCTCAACAATCTCCCGAGCCTGATAGCTGTGGGCCAAAATACAGATGTCCCGCGCCTTTTTCAGCCGTAAAATCTCTTGTTGGAGCGCATGTATTTCCATTTCCACTCTCTCCTTTTCGCAGGGCGCTCCCCTGCCCTCAGTTCAAAATCAAGGGGCCGGCGCCGCCATGGATGACGGCCCCGGCCCGTGTTTGTCAAGGGTCAATTCTCCAACGCCTGAGAAAGGTCGGCCAGAATATCGTCAATATGCTCCGTGCCGATGGACAGACGGATGGTGTTGGGATATATCCCCTGATCCAGCAGCTCCTCCGACGTCAGCTGGGAATGGGTCGTGGTAGCTGGATGGATCACCAAGCTTTTCACATCTGCTACATTGGCCAGCAGGGAGAAAATTTTCAGCTTATCAATAAACCGATGCGCCTCTTTCTGTCCTCCCTTGATCTCAAAGGTAAAGATTGAAGCGCCGCCGTTTGGAAAATACTTTTCATAAAGCGCATGATCGGGATGCTCGGGCAGGGATGGATGATTTACGTGCTCCACTCTAGGATGCTTCACCAGAAAATCCACCACTGCTTTCGTATTTTCCACATGGCGATCCAGTCGCAGCGAAAGGGTTTCCGTACCCTGAAGCAGCAAAAAGGCATGGAACGGGGAAAGTGTAGCGCCGGTATCACGCAGCAAGATGGCCCGGATATAAGTGACAAAGGCAGCAGGGCCGGCCGCATCCACAAAGGAAACGCCGTGGTAACTTGGATTCGGCGCGGCAATGGGCTTATATTTGCCGGAGGCTCTCCAATCAAACTTGCCGCCGTCTACAATCACGCCGCCCAGCGTGGTGCCATGGCCGCCGATAAATTTGGTGGCGGAGTGCACCACAACGTCGGCGCCGTGTTCTATCGGGCGAATCAGATAGGGCGTGCCGAACGTATTGTCGATCACCAACGGCAAGCCATGCTTATGAGCAATGGCAGCGATAGCGTCAATATCGGGAATATCGCTGTTCGGATTGCCTAGGGTTTCCAGATAGATGGCTTTGGTATTGTCCTGAATGGCGCTTTCCACTTCGCCCAAATCATGGGCGTTGACGAAGGTGGTGGAAATACCGTACTGCGGGAGTGTGTGCTCCAGCAGGTTATAGCTTCCGCCGTAAATCGTTTTTTGCGCCACGACGTGCTCCCCCGCCTGGGCCAAAGCCTGAATGGTATAGGTGATTGCCGCGGCGCCGGAGGCCGTGGCCAGCGCCGCCACGCCGCCCTCCAGCGCTGCGATGCGCTGTTCAAACACATCCTGGGTGGAGTTCGTCAGGCGGCCGTAGATATTGCCGGCATCCGCCAGGCCGAAACGGGCCGCCGCATGGGCGCAATCGCGGAACACATAGGATGTGGTCTGATAAATAGGCACCGCACGAGCGTCAGTGGCCGGATCCGGCTGTTCCTGTCCCGCATGCAGCTGGATCGTCTCAAAATGATATTGGTTTTGATAAGTATACATCTGTAAAACTCCTTATGATGAAAAAATATCTCCATTGATTCTGCGGCATGGCCGCACTTTTTATCACAAGGCCCACCCGAGTGCTTTTGCGTATGCTTACTGCATCGCTCCGCTGTCTCCCATAGCAGGCCACCGCTCCACAGATAAACACATTCGCCCATTTCTGAAATTGTGGCGGAGCATTTTCAAGATAAGATCCATGCGCTGCCTCCGTTTTCCTGGTTTTTCTATAAAGCCTATTTATTTTATGTGTTTTATATGATATGCGTACACGAACCGTTTGTCAATGCCTATTTCAAAATTTTCGCTAAAAAAGAAGTCTTTGGAATCCCCTTGACAAAGACTAAACCTTGTGCTATTTTTTACCTATCATTCATATATGCATTATGAGTTTTAAGGGAGGTCTGCCATGAAAACCCCTTTTGTCCTGAGACGATGTCGCCTCCGATCGCTTTTGTCACCGTGATAAGAACACTTTGTCCTGCAAAAAATACAAGACACCACATTCAAATTATAATGATACCTTGAAAGGAGACCCCACGATGAAAATTTATGAAAAAATGACCGATCTGATCGGCGGCACACCCTTGCTGGAACTGAAAAATTATGAAAAAGCCAACGATTTGCAGGCTACTGTGGTAGCCAAGCTGGAATATTTCAACCCCGCCGGCAGCGTAAAGGACCGCATCGCCAAGGCCATGCTCGACGACGCCGAGGCAAAAGGGCTGCTACATTCCGATTCCGTGATCATCGAACCCACTTCCGGCAACACGGGCATCGGCCTGTCCGCTGTGGCGGCCGCCCGGGGTTACCGCGTGATCCTTACCATGCCCGAAACCATGAGTGTGGAGCGGCGCAACCTGCTCAAAGCTTACGGCGCAGAACTGGTGCTGACCGACGGCGCGCTCGGCATGAAAGGCGCCATCGCCAAAGCCAAGGAGCTGGCCGAAACCACACCCAACAGCTTCATTCCCAGTCAGTTTACCAATTCTGCCAATCCCGCTGTCCACCGCGCCACCACCGGCCCCGAAATCTGGGCGGACACCGACGGCAAAGTGGATATCTTCGTTGCCGGCGTGGGCACCGGCGGCACCATCTCCGGCGTGGGGGAATACCTGAAATCCCAAAATCCCGACGTAAAAGTGGTAGCGGTGGAACCCGCCGGCTCTCCGGTGCTCTCCAAGGGAACGCCCGGCCCCCATAAAATCCAGGGCATTGGCGCGGGCTTTGTCCCGGATACCCTGAACACCAAGGTATACGATGAAATTATTTCCGTGGAAAATGAGGACGCCTTTGCCACAGGCCGCGCGCTGGCCCGCCATGAAGGCCTGCTGGTGGGCATTTCATCCGGCGCGGCTGTGTGGGCGGCGGCCCAACTGGCCAAGCAAGCAGAAAACAAAGGGAAAATGATTGTCGCTCTTCTTCCCGACACAGGCGAGCGCTATCTCTCCACCCCCATGTTCTCCGAATAAACCATTTTCCCTCTCTTCTTCCTCCTGCGCCGTAAAAGAGCAGCCCGGGGGAGCACTGCTGCTCCCCCGGGCCGCTCTTTGTCATCAGAACATATTTCCTGCACTGCAGCCGAATGTATTCTTCTCCGATCCGGAACTGCCCCGGCCACTCAAATGCTGTAATCGTTGATCTGGCGCATTTGTTCCCGATCCAGAATATCCTGCAGCGTAATGCCGTCCAAATACTCGCAGATCACCCTGTGCAGCCCCTGCCAGACCGGCAGCGTGGCACAGCCCGCGCTGCGCTCACATTCCATCGGTGAGCGTTCCAGACAGGCCACCGGGGCCAAACTCCCTTCGGTCAGACGCAGGATCTCGCCCACAGTATAATCCTTCGGTTTCCGGGCCAGCCGGTAACCTCCCTGAAAACCGCGATTTGTCTGCAACACGTCAGACCGGTTGAGAACCGGGACAATCTGCTCCAAATATTTTTTAGAGATACCCTGCCGGGCCGCCACATCCTTCAGCGCTACATAACCTTCCTCCTGATGCTCCGCCAGATCCAGCATCATGCGCAGCGCATAGCGCCCCTTGGTTGAAATTTTCACTCTGCGCGCTCCCTTCTGTGTATCGTAATTAAAGCCAATAATAACATGTATTTTATAGGTTTTCAACCCCTCTTTCTTCTTCTCCACACACCATAAAAAAGCAGGGACGCCCCCACAGTGTGGGGGCGTCCCTGCTTCTCTGCGAATGTTTTACTTCACAACATTCTGATCAAAATTCATCAGCATCTGCGCCACTTCGGAGCGGGTGGCATTGGCTTTGGGCGCAAGGCCTGCGCCAGTGCCGTTGATCACACCTGCACCCACAGCCCAGTTCAGCGCGGAAACCGCATAACCGGAAATCTCATCTGCATCAGCAAATCCCGTCAGATTCTCTTCCAGCGTCACCGTATCCATACCCTTGTACTGAGCATAGCGGAACAGAATGACCGCCAGCTGCTCACGGGTGATGGGATCGTTGGGGCCGAAGTTGCCGTTGTCGTAGCCGCTCACGATCTTCTCGGAAGCCGCCCAGCGCACTGCTTCGGCAAACCACTCGCTGCCCTTCACGTCGCCGAAGGACATGGCGTAGTTGACCGTCTGGTGGCCCTCCAGGTTGAAGATCACCTGCGCCATCTGGCCGCGGTTCAGCTTGTCGGCCGGCATGAACTTCCCGTTGTTGCCCTGCATCATGCCCTTGTCGCTAACATACTGCACCGCATCGGCATACCAGGCGTCCGCACTCACATCACTGTAGCCCATATCCTTGCTCTCTTCCACGAAGGTAGCTTCCACCGTTACAGCGCTCTTGGGCATGGTAAAGGTGTACTTCGTATCGCTCTTCTTGGTCAGCTTGAGTTCATTCCCGTTCTTATCGGTCACCGTCAGCTCATCCAGCTCATAACCGTTATCGGGCTGAACTGTCAGCGTAACCGTAGTGCCGGAGCTGGCACGGCTGCGGTTGCTGTCCACGCTGCCGTGCTTGGCCTTCTCCACGTTCACCGCATATGTCGTACTGGAAGATCCGCCGCCGGAGGAAGGACGGGTGTATTTAACCTCAAAGCTCTCATTTGCTTTGACATTTTCATGCTTTTCGCCGTTAATGGTGACAGTCAAATTGGACTCGGTTCCGTTTTTCACCTTAATCGTGCGAGTGTCACCGCTCATGCTGAAGTTCGTGTTTGCATCGGGGGCTTTCAGAATGGTCACAGTATTGCCATTCTCAGCTGCATTCAGAGCATCGGTGAGGTTCATATAACGATCACCGTTCACTTCTGCCGCAGCCGCGGGGGTAGTACTGACCACAAACGCGCTGAACCCATGAGGGTTGGTAAAGGTTGCGACATTCCCTGCCACGGTTGCAACATACTCATGACCTTTGTGCTGAACATAGACTTGGTTATTGGTTACACTCCAGCTCCCAGGCAGGGTAATGCTAATCGTCATGGTCTGCAAATTCGTCAGTTTCTTTTCGGAGCCTTCCAAAACCACAGCGTTTGCAGTTTCACCCTGCCCCGCTTCACCGACTACCACGATTTTATCAGCCTGCTCAGCCGTAGATGCCACCACGCGATACATGGGCGTGATGTCCAGCGTAAAGGTCTTGTTGATATTATCATACGCTGTCGGCTTGATATCCAGATAAGCCTGAACATAAGTTGTAACGTTTTCCTGAACCTCTACACCACTACCCGGAGCTTTTAGTGCCGCCTCAGCATCCCCTTTCTCTTCCTGCGTGACCGTATTTACAACACTATTCGCAGCTGCTGCCAGCACACCGTCATCTTTGACACTGGCGGCAACATTCGTAATGGCAGTTTTGTCCTCATCGCTCATGGAAGGCAACTTAGAATCATCCACCACCGGATCACCGGCCGCAGGCTTAACCACGACATCTGTCGTAACCTTATCTCCGACCGTAAATGCATAGCCGGGTTCGGTTCCGGGCAGAGCCGCTTTACCATTCGCCACATAAGCGCTGGGGTCGCTGGTGAAATGGCCGCTCTCAATAATAATTTTAGCGGCCTCATCGTCTCCGTTCGGGTTAGTACATTCCATCGCACCTTGGATATAACTACTGCCCTTTACCGTAACACAAACACCAGTATAACTGGCATAATCGCAAGAATCGAATGCAAACCCGCCTGCTTTGGGTTCGATGATCGTGGTATCCTGAATCGTCACATTACCGCAGTTATTGGAAACAGTGTAATCCTCTGCTTGCAGATTACTGCCGTCAACAATCATGTTTTCCAGCGTCAGATCACAATAATTCTGCACAATCATACGAACACCGGAGTCTCTCGTGGAAGTAATCGTACCATTTTTCAGAATAACCTGAGCATTGGGCTGATCGTTTCCATTCCATTCCAGATGGAATGCCTGAGACTGCGTTCCAGCAGAGCCAACAGCCGGACCGGTACAGGTATAAGTGTGACCGCCAAAATCAATGGTAAAATTCTTTACGCCAGTGCCATCGGCTGCTCCCTTAAATGTGCCGACACCCGCACCGGAAGCATCTCTCAACATAGTGACTGTGCCGTCGCCTTGAACCGCCGCTACAGCAGAGGGCAGAGTGGCAAAATACTGGTCACCAACCTGAGCAACTGCGTTGCCGGCATCCAGTTTCTGCACAACTCCCTCTGCATTCTGGATATAGCCTTCGGGTAGATACTCGCTCACATCACTGGAGAACTTACCGCCGGTGATAGCAAAACTGATCTTATGCGTACTGTCTGCCTTGATAATTAGTGCGTTCTCCTCAGCCGCCAGTTTGCCGCCGCTGATATTGACTGTGCAGTCACCATACTCGGCAGCAATGTTGACCGCAGCCGCTGCCTGACCACCGGTGCCGTCGCCCCAGTTGCCGGTATCACCAGTGCCCTTGCTGGTCACCACCGCGTTATCTCTGATATTCAGTGTGCCGCGCTGGATGCTGACGCCGCCAGCCGCGCCATACACCGTGCCGCCCTTGACGGTAGTCTCGCCGTTGTGGGGCAGGTACAGAGCGTAATCGGCAGTAGAGATCAACTCGCCGCCGTTGATAACAACGTTAGAGGGCTTTGCGATATCCGTGCCATTGCCGGAAATCGCATACCATCCTGCTTCGACCTTGCCGCCGTTGATGGTCATGGTTCCGCCCTTGCCAATACCAAGCGCGAACTGTCCATTATCGGCAGGATCTTCGCGCACAGTCTGCACAAAGCCGCTCTCCATGGTGAAGTTGCCGCCGGTCACATCGATCACAGCATAACCAGTTGCGCCTCCAGTATAATTAGTTTCTGTATAGACCTTACCTGTACCTACACTGTCCTTCAAGGTTAGGCTTGCTCCAGCAGGGACATCAATGTTTCCCCCCGCTGTATTGGCAGCCTTTAATTCACATCCTGCCAAGTCCAGCGTGACTTCGCCTTCAACTACCCAGCCGGTGGCGGAAATATCCGTGTTTTCCGTCAGGGTAATAACGCCGTCCACCGCCTCCGGAAGGGCAGTGGACACAGGCGCAGGTTCGCCTTCCACCGCAAACGCCGCGGGCATCAGGCTCAGCACCATGGCAAGCGCTAACACGACAGATAGGAACTTCTTCTTCATTTTTTTACCACTCCTTTTTATTGTTGATGCTTTGGGAAACTCTATCGATATACTCAATAAATCAAGCATGCGCCCATTATACTCTATTTATCGAGTATAGTCAACAAATGAAGTATGCTAAGCTTTTTATGGTGATGCGAATGATCAGTTATCAACCCTTTTATGAAACGCTGTTTCAAAAAGGAATAACCGAATATTATTTAATCTTCAAACAGGGCGTGACCGCCAGCACGCTTCACCGCATGAAACATGGAAAACCCATCTCCACCACCACACTCAACACGCTGTGCGAAATTTTAGATTGCCGGGTTGAAAACGTGCTGGAGTATGTTCCCGACGCAGACAGTGTGGAAACGCCGCTTTCTTAAAAAGCATGCAATGCTCATCTTTTGTTTTTAGAAAAAACAAAAGACCGCTCCGGAGCGGTCTTCGAACACCATCGAATGCATCGCAACCTTCCAGAAGAATCCCATTTCCAGTTTTCAACGATACAATTTTATTATAAAACCATCTTTCCTGCTTGTCAATGCCGCAGGAAAAATCCGCCCGCTATTTGCAGACGGGCCAAAAGTATGCTATGATACGCAAAACAGCGAAAGGCGTGAGATTTGAATGTGGAATATCATTGAATACAATCAGATTGCCCGGGGTGAAGGCGTGCGGCTGTTCACCGCCTGCGGCATCTTCGAGGGCGTGTACCGCGGCTCGGAAGCGGTGGACGAGTCCCAGCCTGAACAGTGGGTCGTGCTCAGCGACGTAACGTTCTCCCCCGCCCGGGGCGGAGTGGCGGGAGCCGAGCAGATCCATATGAGCGACGCCAATGTCCAGCTCTCGCAGATCATTGCGCTGGATCTGGACAACGGATAAATCAGTGCACAGACTTATCCGCCGCCCCCCGGCGGCATGGTAACAATCCATGCCGCCGGGGGGTGCTGTTTCAAAGACCATATCCCAATCAATTTTGTATTTTTTGCACATTATCCACAAATCCGTGCATTTTTCACTCCCGCTTTGAAACGGGATCCGCTATACTGAGCATGCAAATTTCCCTTGCGGAAACGGTTTCATTCTTTCTACGATAAAACCGACAGAAAGAAGGGGGCTTTATGGCACAACCGACACAAGGCAACACTTTTACCTCCGGCCCGATTCTCCTCCCCTTTATTCGTTTTACCCTGCCTATTCTGCTCTCCATGTTTCTTCAGGCTCTTTACAGCGCCGTAGACCTTATTGTAATCAGCCGCTATTGTGGTGCAGCGGAAATTGCCGCCGTGGCGGCTGGCGGCAATGTTATGTACATGATCCAGGTGGTAGTGACCGGCCTGGCGATGGGCGTGACCGTGGCCGTCGGACGGTATATCGGCGAAGAAAATTTTGAAGACGCCGCCAAATCCATGGGTTCTTCCATCTGCGTATTTGCCATGTTCGGCGCGATCCTGACTGCAATCATGCTGATTGCCACTCCGTTCCTGATCCGTGTGATGGATATGCCGCCGGAAGCGTACCAGTTCGCAGTGGATTATTTAATGATCTGCAGCGCAGGCATCCTGTTTTTAGTGGGATATAACCTGATCAGCTGTATCTTCCGCGGGATCGGCAACTCGATTCTCCCGCTGGTGTTTGTGATCATTGCCGCCGCCATCAATGTGGCTGGCGATATCATACTGGTGACACAGTACAACATGGGGGTACGAGGTGTTGCTATTGCCACAGTCTGTGCCCAGGCCATCAGTGTGATTCTATCCATTCTTATTATTCACGCAATCAAACTGCCCTTTCAATTTTCCAGAAAACACATCCGCTTCGACGGTGAACCGATCCGGGAGCTGTTTTCCATCGGCACGCCTGTGGCCCTGAAAGATCTGGTTACACAGTTTTCTTTTCTTGCCGTCAACGCCATTGCCAACGGCATGGGCGTACTGCTTTCGGCCGGTTATGGCATTGCTTGGAAGGTCGTCAGTTTTGTGCTGTTGATTCCGATTTCTTTTATGCAGTCGATGTCTGCCTTTATTGCTCAAAATATGGGCGCCCAGCAACCTGAACGCGCGAAAAAGACTTTGTATTATGCTTGGGCTGTCGCCGTCGGTATCGGTTTTGTGGTATTTTACGTCGTGCGGTTCCACAGCGCGGCCTTGGCTGCTATCTTCACCCCTAATCAGGATGTCATTGCAGCAGCAGCAGATTATCTCAAAGGATTTTCTATTGACTGTATCCAGGTAGGCATTCTGTTTTGTTACATGGGTTTTTATAACGGTTGCTGCCGCACCAGGTTCGTCTTTTTCCAAGCCTTCTGGGATGGCTGGGTCATGCGTGTGCCGGTGGCCTATTTCATGAGCCAGATGGCGGGCGCGCACCTGTTCCACATCGCTCTGGCGACGCCTATTGCCACTTTCAGTACCATTACCGTATGCACACTCTATTATCTCATCATCCGCAAACATATTTTCAACACCCCCAAAGGCATCCCTTCTACATGATTCTTTCACATCCCTCATCCTACCCCTCATCTTTTTTCCCTCGCAGCGCAAAAATCCCCCAGGCTATCAAGCCTGGGGGATTTTTCCTATTCCAATATGCCTGCTTGCGCAGGCCAAGTGGAAACCGCTTACTTCAGCTCGACCTTTGCGCCGACTTCTTCCAGCTTGCCCTTGATCTCGTCAGCCTCAGCCTGAGGAGCAGCCTCCTTGATGACGGCGTTCTCAGTCTCAACCAGCTTCTTAGCCTCAGCCAGGCCCAGGCCGGTGATCTCACGGACAACCTTGATGACCTTGATCTTCTGATCGCCCACAGCGGTCATGACCACGTTGAACTCAGTCTTGGCTTCCTCAGCGGGAGCAGCAGCGCCGCCGGCAGCGGGAGCAGCCATAGCAGCGGCGGAAACGCCGAATTCCTCTTCCAGAGCATGCACCAGATCGTTCAGTTCCAGAACGGTCAGAGCCTTGATTTCTTCGATCATAGCAGTTACTTTTTCGCTTGCCATTGTATTGTACCTCCTAATTGAAAGTTAATTGTAACGTAAAATAGTTGCGGGCCAAAGCCCGTGCGGGGATTGATGCGCAGCCGCTTATTCCGCGGGCGCAGCCTCGGGAGCGGCCTCCTCAGCGGGTGCAGCAGCTTCCTCTGCAGCCGGGGCGGCTTCGCCGCCCTTTTCTGCGATCTGCTTCAGGACAACGGCCAGGCCGGTGATGGGAGCCAGCATGGTACCCAGAACCTGTGCCTGCAAAACGGGCAGTGCGGGAATGTTTGCCAGTGCCTGGACCTCAGACAGGGGCATAACCTTACCATCCATGTAACCGCCCTTGATCTCGAACTTGTCCTTCAGCTTCTTGGCGAAGTCGTTGATCACGCGGGCAGGAGCGATGGGATCCTCGTGGCTGACCGCCAGAGCGGTGGTGCCGCTGAGCACATCGCTCAGCTCCTCCATCCCGGCGTTCTTCACCGCAAAGCGCAGCAGCGTGTTCTTCACAACCGCGTACTCGACATTGTTCTTGCGCAGCTCAGCGCGCAGCTCGGTATCCTCGGCAACCGTGATACCCTTGTAGTCGACCAGAACGCCAGCGGAAGAATTCTTCAGCTTTTCGCTCAGCGCTTCCACAATCGCTTGCTTCTCACTCAGAACCTTTGCATTAGGCATTTTGATTTTCACCTCCAATGGATTGTTCGGAGCGTCCAAAAAGAAACAGTCCCTGCATCGCAAAGACACAAGGACTGTCTGTCATTCAAAAATGATGAAAGACTCTCCTCGGCAGGATTTACGGAGTAAGCTCCACCTGCTGTCTTTGGAACGCCATTATTACATCGGTCTAAGACCGGCATAATACAATTTTTTCAGCTTTTCTATTATACTGGCGCACAATCGGTTTGTCAAGCGCCATTTTGGAAGAAAATTACTGAAGCTTTGCCGTGTTCAGCTTCACGCCGGGGCCCATGGTGGACGCGGTGACGCAGCTCTTGATATACTGACCCTTGGCAGCAGCGGGCTTAGCCTTGATAATGGCGCCCATAAGTGCCTTATAGTTCTCCTCCAGCTTCTGGGGGCCGAAGGACACCTTGCCGATGGGGCAGTGAATGATGTTGGTCTTGTCCAGGCGGTATTCGATCTTACCGGCTTTCACTTCCTTGACGGCCTTGGCCACGTCCATGGCCACGGTGCCAGCCTTGGGAGAGGGCATCAAGCCCTTGGGGCCCAGCACCTTACCGAGACGGCCCACAACACCCATCATATCGGGCGTCGCGATCACCACGTCGAAATCGAACCAGTTTTCCTTCTGAATCTTCTCCACCAGATCCATATCGCCGACGAAATCGGCGCCAGCCTCGCGGGCCTCGTCGGCCTTGCCAGCCTTGGCAAACACCAGCACACGGACATCCTTACCGGTGCCGTGGGGCAGAACGATCGCGCCGCGGACCTGCTGGTCTGCATGGCGGGAGTCAACGCCCAGCTTCACATGCAGCTCCACCGTTTCATCAAACTTGGCGGGAGCCGTTTTGCAAATCAGATCAAACGCTTCGGCAGAATCGTACAGAGTGGACTTGTCGATCTGCTTTGCACCATTTTGGTACTTCTTGCCTCTAAACAATGTTATATCCTCCTCATAGTGGTTAATTCGGAATAATCCTCCCACTGTATGGAACGGATGACCGTCCCTCGTTTATTCTTCTACAGTGACGCCCATGCTGCGCGCCGTGCCAGCGATCATGCTCATGGCCGCTTCCAGGCTGGCTGCGTTCAGGTCGGGCATCTTGGTCTCCGCGATCTTCTGCACGTCGGCCTTGCTGATGCTGGCGACCTTGTTCTTGTTGGGAACACCGGAGCCCTTCTCAATGCCGGCGGCCTTCTTAATCAGCACGGGAGCAGGAGGGGTCTTGGTGATGAAGGTAAAGGAACGGTCAGCATAAACGGTGATGACGACGGGGATGATCATACCCATCTGATCCTTGGTCCGCTCATTGAATTCCTTTGTAAATGCTGCGATGTTCACGCCGTGCTGGCCCAGTGCGGGACCAACGGGAGGCGCAGGGGTTGCCTTGCCTGCAGGAATCTGCAGTTTCACATAACCGGTTACTTTCTGTGCCACTTTAGTAGCACCTCCTTAGATGATAAATGTGGTGGCGTCTGCCCAAGGGCAGTGCGTCTTTGGCGGGGTATCATACACCCCTCCCACTTGCGCCGGACGGCCGTCCGGCCTGTATGCAAAGCGCGGCGCGCTTTACAACGAAAGGGATCAGTCCTCCAGGGATTCGACCTGGTCGAGCTCCAGCTCGACGGGCATTTCTCTGCCGAACATGGACACCTTCACCGACACGCGGTTCTTAGGGATGTCCAACTCTTCCACGATACCGCACAAGGAATTCATGGGGCCGTCAATAATTCTCACATTGTCGCCCACGGCATACTTGACGACGATTTCGTGCTTTTCAATGCCGAGATCCAGCACCTCTTCCTCCGTCAGGGGAATGGGCTTGTTGTTCTCGGCGCCGACGAAGCCTGTAACGCCGCGGATATTGCGGATCAGATGCCAAGTGTCGTCGGTCATCACCATCTTGATCAGGACATAACCGGGAAATACTTTGCGTTCGATTTCCTTCGTGCCGCTGTCCGTGATTTCCGTGACCGTTTCCATGGGGATCTTCAGATCGAGGATCATATCCTCCAGATGCTGGTTGGTCACATATTTTTCGATGGTGGTCTTCACGGCGTTTTCATAGCCGGAATAGGTATGAGCCACATACCATTTTGCTGCTTCCGCCATGTCCCGCTCCTCAGCCGAACACTGTGAACAGCGTGGAAACGATCGTACCGGCGATGCCGTCGAAGGCACACAGGAACACGCCCACCACGGCGCACATACCGATTACGATACCCGTGTTTTTGATCGTGGCCTCCTTTGTGGGCCACACGATTTTCTTCATTTCGCCTTTCATATCGTGGAACCACTGACCAATGCCGCCTTTTTTCTTGTCGGCCTTCTTGGGAGCAGGCTTTTTTTCTTCAGCCATTTAAAAAATACACACCCTTTCTTTTACACGCTCGCCAGCATTACTTGGTTTCGCTGTGGGGCGTGTGCTTCTTGCAGAAGGGGCAATACTTTTTCATCTCCAGACGATCGGGATCGTTCTTCTTGTTCTTGAAAGTATTGTAGTTTCTCTGCTTGCATTCGTTGCATCTCAAAGTGATTTTAACGCGCATCTAACGGCACCTCCTTATTATTGGCCGCCCGCTCGCCGCGGGTGCCTTCTGCCTCCCTACAGACAAAGCCTTCCCCCTCTGCGCGTAAAAAGCGAAAAATGCGCACAAAAAGAAAGCCCTTCTTTCATAGGTAATGGACACTATACCATATCTTCTGTGCGGCGTCAATCTTTTTTTCCTTTTCCCGCAAGATTTTTTCTTTGTACCGCCGTTGGCTGGCGCATCGGTTTCTGCCAGTCCGGAGAATTCAGCCGCTGCCGGCCGGATCGCAAGAAACCCCTCTGCTCCCACATACAAACACGCCAGCGCCAGCACAAGCAGCATAATACCTGCAAACTTCTTCCTCTCTTCATTTCTGCCTCTGTGCCCTCCACTCCAAGAAGATATTTTATTGTATCGTACCATCACGGCACGCTCAAAAACAAACGTTGGAAACAGCGCCAGGAAACAAGATCTGTCCCTGCCGGCAAATCCAAAACGATTCCAGGATTGCAAAACGGATGCAAATTCAGTATAGTATATTTTATAAATGTAGCTGCGGCGGCAAACGTCCGCTGAAGATACGAGGAGAAGGTGATCCGCTCATGCGCATTATGGCGATTGATTACGGCGACGCCCATACCGGGGTCGCCATTTCAGACCCCACAGGGCTGCTGGCAGGTTATACTGCCACTGTCAATGCTTACACGCCGGAAAAAGTCATCGCTCAGCTCCGTCCGCTGATCGAGCAGTACCACGTGGAGCAGCTGGTGCTGGGCTGCCCCAAAAATATGGACGGTACCGAAGGCCCCCGTGCGGAAAAAAGCCGCCGCTTTCAGGCCCAGTTGGAAGAGGCCACAGGACTTCCCGTAGCACTGTGGGACGAGCGCCGCACCACCATCGATGCCCACAACATTTTATTCAGCGCCGGGAAAAATGCCAAAAAGCGCAAAAAAACTGTGGATGCTGTAGCGGCGTCACTGATTTTGGAAGGGTATCTCACACGACTGCGCCAAGGATGATTTGGGTGTTTTACCAAAATTATAAGGCTGCTTTTGTTGCAAAATCACGAAAACCATCCTCTTTCCCCCTTGCAAAAGAGGGAAAAGTATTATACAATCTGAAATACGCAATTTTCCAAGTACATGAAAGGCGGAAGCGAGCATGAAACAAATTGCGATCTTTCAATCGGATCTCCGTGTGGGCGGCATCCAGAAAGCGCTGGTGAATATCCTCAATGAGATCGACTACAGCACCTGCTGCGTCGACGTCTATCTCTTTGACAAAGAGTGCTTTTTTGACGTGCCCGTCCATAAAAATCTGAATATCCGTTATCTTCCGCCTATGCCGTCTTATTTCCGTCTGCTGTATTTCGGCCTCGTGATGGAACTCAGCGGCGACGTCACCGGCGGGAAAGCGTACGACGTGGCCGTGGATTTCAGCAGCTACCGCAACGAGTGCGCCGTGGGCGCTATTAAGGCAAACGCCAAGAAGCGGGTGATGTGGATTCACAACGATGTGGAGATCAAGCGCGCCAACGAGCCGAAATACCGCGTGCTATGGCACTTTTTCAAAGGCAAGCTCAAATACTACGACGCCTTTGCCGCCGTATCCCCCGGTATTATCGAGGGATTCCGCCGCGCCACCGGTATTCAGGATAAACCCATCACCGCGATCCCCAATCATATCGACACCAGTGAAATTTTCCACAAAGTCCACGCCGCGGTGGACTTTGCCGTGGATGAAAGCAAACTGAATCTGTGCTCTGTGGGGCGCATCTGCCACCAAAAGGCTTATGACCTGCTGATGACCTATTTGGCGGAAGTGAAAAAAGTCCGCACAGACTTTCATTTCTATCTGATCGGCGATGGCCCCGACCGCGCCGCCCTGGAAAAACAGATCGCCGCGCTCGACCTTTCCGGCCATGTAACGCTGCTGGGCAACCAGCCCAACCCCTTCCCCTATATGGACAAAATGGACGGTTTTGTACTCACCTCCCGCTATGAGGGCCAGGGCATGGTCATCTGGGAGGCCAAGGCCCTGGGGCTGCCGTTGTACATCTCCAAAAATCTGGAGGCCTATAATCCCGGTATCACCGGCTGCAGCGACATGGTGCACGCCTTGACCCAAGCACAAAAGCCTGCGCAGAAGCTCTACGACGATCTCTCGGCATACAACACCGGGATTTCCGCGCGCATCCGCACCATTCTGGGACTTTGATTCCCGCTCCGCTCTAACCTGCCGCTTTTAATTTATGACATACTCCGCTGCGGCGGAGGCGAGGAACGACCAGCCATGGAAAAACAAAGCCAGCGAAAAGTGAATAACCGCAGCGGCATTGTGATCTGTGGCTCCTATGGTTTGGGCAATGCCGGCGACGAGAGCATCCTCAAGGCTATTTTGCAGGAGGTGCGTGCCGTAGCTCCCGCCGAGGAGATTACCGTTCTCTCCCGCGATCCGGAGGAAACAAAAATGCGCCACGGCGTCTGGTCCCTCCACATGTTCGATCTGCCCGCCATTCACCGCCTGATGGGACGCGCCAAGCTCTACATCAACGGCGGCGGCAGCCTGATCCAGGACGTGACCTCCCGCCGCAGTTTATGGTATTACCTCTTTACCCTGCGCATGGCCAAGCGCCGCGGCTGCAAGGTGCTGATGTACGGCTGCGGTATCGGTCCGGTCAAGCACCCCAAGGACGTTGCGCTCACCCGCAGAACGCTCAACGGCTGCGTGGATGCCATCACACTGCGGGAGGATTCCAGCCTGAAGGAGCTGCAGCGCTTTGGCGTTACGAAACCCGAAATCGTTTTGGCCTCCGATCCCGCGCTGACGCTGCAACGCGCCGACGAGGCGGACATTGACCGCATGATGGAACAAAGCGGCCTCGCGCCCCACGGCGCCTATCTCGGCATCTGTCTGCGGGATTGGCCCGGTTTTGCAGAAAAAGCGCCGATGTTCGCCGCCGCGGTGCGCTACGCCCGGAGCGAACACGGACTCACCCCGGTATTTTTCTCCATCAACCACCGCTCGGACGGCGCCGCCGCCGATCAGGTGGTCCGCTACCTGGAGAATAAGCCCTGCATTCTCCGCCAGCCCCTGTCCACCGAATTGACGCTGGGGCTGATGAGCCGCATGCGGGCTGTCATTTCCATGCGCCTGCACGGGCTGATTTTTGCCGCCGGACAAGGGGTGCCGCTGGTCGGCGTGGTGTACGATCCCAAAGTCAGCGCTTTCCTGTCCTATATGGGGCAGGAACTGTATGAGGATCTGTCCCAACTCAGCACAGAAAGCCTTTGTGCCAAATTGGATCAGGCGCTGTCATTGGGCGCAGACCCGGCCGCACTGAAGGACAGCGTGGACCGTCTGCGCCACATCGAACAGCACAATCCCGATACGATGCGCAAGCTTTTGCAGGCGCCCTGAACTGTGCGCAACAGCCGGGAGACAACACTTTGGCTCCCGGCTCTTTCTGTTTCATTTCATAAGGAGGATTTTATGAAATTCCCACATATCCCCCCCTTTACCCAACTGATCAAAGAAGATATCCCCATGGTATTTCGGATTTTTGCACGGGATATCCGCAATTTATGGCGCCGCCCCGTGGCACTGATCATTGTGTTGGGCGTGGCATTCATTCCCAGCCTATACGCATGGATCAATATTTATGCCAACTGGGATCCATACGGCAACACCGGAAACCTGCAGGTGGCTGTGGCCAGCAAGGATGCCGGGTACCAAGTGGAAGGCGTTACCGTCAACATGGGGGACAGCGTCATTGAAAGTCTGCGCGGCGATGAAAATTTCGACTGGCAGTTTACCAGCGAGGCAGAGGCCCGCGACGGCGTGGAATCCGGCAAATATTATGCAGCGGTGATTATCCCCACCAGCTTCACAGAAGATATTGTCACATTCATCACCGACAGCACAGAGCGCCCCGCCATCGAGTATTACAGCAACGAAAAGAAAAACGCCATTGCCGCAAAAATCACCACCACCGGCATGGGTACACTGCGCAGCACAATCAATGAGCAATTTATCAACACCGTTTCCGCTGCAGCCTTGGATGTACTGAATATAACAGACAACATGCTGGAGAAAAAAGAAGATTCTATTATGGATCATTTGACTTCCTCACTGGAAAAAACCAGCCAGGATATTGACCGTTTTTCCTCCGCAGTGGATCTGCTGATCGAAACCGCTCAATCCGCTCAGGAGCTGACCGCAGCGGCCCAGGCACTGCTACCGGATACCGACAGCACCATCCAGGACAGTTTAACCGCTTTGGGTAGCCTGCGCGCGCTGACCGACGCTTCCGACGCCACGGCCAGCGCCCTCACCGATGCACTGCAAAGCAATATGGATGCCGTTGTGGACAATGTTGAAACCATATACGACGATCTGGAAGACGCCGCGGGTGACGCTGAAGGGATTTCCTCCGATGCAGCCGCTGCACTGGATCGGGTTTCCTCCGCTGCCGACAGCGCAGCCGATGCGGTAAAGCGGACCCGCGCCTTTCTCGCCCACATGGAAGACAGCCTTCTGTCTATGGCTCACCGATTCGATACCGTGATCAACGACCTGAAAAATGCAGGCCTCCCGTTGCCTTCTTTCAGCGGCAACCTGGAACAGAAACTCAAGCAGGCGATTGATCCCCACCTTACCGCGCTGGACAACCTGCGGGATGATTTACGTGAGATCAGCCGCAGCGCAGGAAAAGCCGCAGATACTATACGGACTGATGGCACATTGCCTGCCTCCCAGCTCTCCACGCTGCGCAATCACTTGAAAACACTGCGCAGCGATCTGAACACAGTCAAAGAACAGTATCAAAACACCGTATCCCCGTGCCTGGACGATACCCTGAATCAATTTTACACCTGCCTGGACGACCTCTCCGGCCTGCTGGTAACACTGAATCAGGATCTGCCTCTGATCAAAAATGTACTGACCGGTGTAGACGGCTCTCTGGAACACTCCATCGCCGCCCTCCAGCAGTCCGGCACGCTGCTCCGCAGTGCAAAAAGCGACGTGGATTCCCTGCTCAGTGATCTGAACTCCGTGGAAAAAGACGAGCGTTTCGCCAAACTGCTGGATATGGTCCGCGAAGATCCTGATACTGTGGCCGACTTTCTGGCTTCTCCGGTGGAACTGACCACCAAACATGTATACCCTGTAGAAAACTACGGTTCCTCCATGACCCCCTTCTACAGCATCCTGGCTATCTGGGTTGGCGGCCTTCTTGCCTGTTCTATTTTGAAAACCAACGTAAAGGAAGACGAAAAACTTCGAAATATTCCCCCCACAGTGGCTTACTTCGGCCGCTACTGCCTGTTTGCTGCAGTGGCACTGCTGCAGGGTCTGATCATTTGCCTGGGCGATCTCTTTATCCTGCGGATCCAGTGTCTGTATCCGCTGCGTTTTATCGCCGTCGGACTGGTAGCTGCGCTGGTATACTCTCTGATGATGTATACACTGACCGTTTCGTTCAAAGATGTCGGCAAAGCCATTGCAGTGGTGATTATGATCGTTCAGGTCGCCGGTGCCGGAGGCACCTTCCCTGTGGAACTGCTGCCCGAATTCTTCCAGGCCACCAATCCTTACATGCCTTTCACGTTCTGCATTAATGCC
Organism: bacterium 210917-SL.2.15; assembly: GCA_020555605.1. GTDB lineage: Bacteria > Bacillota > Clostridia > Oscillospirales > Oscillospiraceae > Pseudoscillospira. Next base: position 71,061 of record JAJCJC010000010.1, read on the forward strand.
ATGCGCGAGTGTATTGGCGGTATGTACGGAAACAACTATACGACATATCTGCTCTCCGTCAGCGCAATCTACATTCCCATTTCCCTGCTGATTGGTATCGTGCTGCGCCGCCCAATCATCTGGCTGATGAATTTCTTTGAGCATCAGGTAGAAAAGACCGGCCTTTTATAAAAGGCGCGCAAATATGGACAAAAGGCGGCATTGTTTTTCTTTTCCCATTGTAAAGGTACACGAACATTGAAAAAACGCTTGAATTTCCCCTTTGTTTTTTATATGATAAAGGTATCTTTCATCGCAGGAGGGAACGCCATGTACTCGTTTTTTTGGATTCTCCGCCGGGCACATGGCCGCTTCATGCCCGCATCTATCCACGCATGATGCCCTACAAGTGCAGACCGCGCCGCGCGGTCTGCGCTTTTTTGTTGTTTCCTGCGCATCAATATCCATTTACAGACGATTGAAGGAGGACATCATTGATGAAAAAAGTTGCCGTAATCATGGGGTCTGACAGCGATTGGCCCGTAGTCAAAGCCGCCGTGGAACAGCTGAAGGACTTCAGCATTCCCTATGAAGCCCATATCCTCAGCGCCCACCGTACGCCGGTGGAGGCCGCCGCCTATGCCAGTTCCGCCAGGGAAAACGACATTGGCGTCATCATCTGCGCCGCCGGCATGGCCGCCCATCTGGCCGGTGCTTTCGCCGCCAATACCACACTGCCTGTCATCGGTATCCCCATGAAGGGCGGAGCCGTTGACGGCCTGGACGCTCTGCTTTCCACCGTGCAGATGCCCAGCGGCATCCCGGTAGCCACCGTGGCGCTGAACGGCGCGAAAAACGCCGCCGTGCTAGCCGCCCAGATCCTGGCCGTATCCGATGCGGATCTGGCCGCCAAACTGGATGCCGCCCGCGCTTCCATGTCCGCCCAAATCGCGGCCAAGGACGCAAAGCTCCAGGCGGAACTCGGCTGAACGGAATCCCGGCAGGCCCGTTAAGGCCTCTTTTGATCCATATATACTATTTTTACCATCTTAAAACAGCAGAAAGGATGAATCGAGCATGGAAAAGCGTGAACAACTGTATGAGGGCAAAGCTAAAAAGGTCTTTGCAACGGACGATCCCAATCTGGTCATTGTGGACTACAAAGACGACGCCACCGCGTTCAACGGCGCCAAGAAGGGCACCATTGTGGGCAAGGGCGTGATCAACAACAAGCTGACCAATTACCTGATGCAGGTGCTGGAAAAAGAGGGCGTGCCCACCCATTTCGTCGAGGAACTGAGCGAACGCGAAACCGTGGTGAAAAAAGTCACCATCGTTCCCCTGGAGGTCATCATTCGCAACATCTCCGCCGGCTCCTTTGCCAAGCGCTACGGCGTGGAGGAGGGCATCGTGTTCAAAGCCCCCACCGTCGAATTTTCCTACAAGAGCGATCCGCTGGACGATCCCCTGCTCAACCACTATCATGCCCTGGCCCTGGGCCTTGCCACTCAGGAGGAGATCAACCAGATCATCGCCATGGCTTTCAAGGTCAACGATGTGCTCAAGCGCTTCTTCTCCGAAGTGGGCGTCACGCTGGTGGACTTCAAGCTGGAATTCGGCAAGACCAGCGACGGCAAGCTGGTGCTGGCCGATGAGATCAGCCCCGACACCTGCCGTCTGTGGGACAGCAAGACCGGCGAAAAGCTGGACAAAGATCGCTTCCGCCGCGATATGGGCGGCGTAGAGGATGCCTACCAGGAGATCATGCGCCGCGTGTTCGGCGAATAAGCGTTCACACTGCCCACTGAAAGAGAGGAGAGCATTCCAATGAGCATTTCCAAAAGCGACAGCTACGCGGCGGCCGGCGTGGACGTAACCGCGGGCTACGCTTCCAACAATTTGATCAAACCCATGGTGGAATCCACCTATATCCCCGGCGTCATCGGCACGCTGGGCGGCTTCGGCGGCTGCTTCCAGCTGCCCGCAGGCTACACCGAGCCGGTGCTGGTGTCCGGCACCGACGGCGTGGGTACCAAGCTGAAGCTGGCCTATCTCATGGACCGGCATGACACCGTGGGTGTGGACTGCGTGGCCATGTGCGTCAATGATATTATCTGCGGCGGCGCAAAGCCCCTGTTTTTCCTGGACTACATGGCTATGGGAAAAAATGTGCCCGAGCGCACCGCCGAAATCGTCAAAGGCGTGGTGGAGGGCTGTAAGCAGGCCGGCTGTGCCCTGATCGGCGGCGAGACCGCCGAAATGCCCGGCCTGTACGCCGAGGATGAATACGACCTGGCCGGTTATTCCACCGGCATCGTGGAAAAGAGCCGAATGTTGGACAACAGCGGCATGACTGAGGGCGATGTGCTGATCGGTCTGGCCGCTTCCGGCTGCCATTCCAACGGCTTCTCCCTGATCCGCAAGGTGTTCAACATCGACAGTGATCCCGATGTGCTCAACCGTTATACTGACCGGCTGGGCAAGCCCCTGGGCGAGGTACTGATCACCCCCACCAGAATCTATGTCAAATCCGTTCTGCGCTTGCTGGACGAAGGGCTGTCCATCCACGGCATCTCCCACATCACCGGCGGCGGCTTCTATGAAAACGTGCCTCGCATGATGAAGGAGGGACTGACCGCAGAAATCGATACCTCCGCCTACGAGCTGCCCGAGATCTTTAAGCTGCTCTCCGAGGTCGGTGAGATCCCCATGCGCGATATGTATAATACCTTCAACATGGGCATCGGCATGGTGCTGGCTCTTCCGGCAGGCGAAGCCGAAAAAGCGCTGAAATTGCTGCGTGAAGCAGGAGAAACCGCCTGCCGTCTGGGCGTCGTCACAACTGGCGAGGACGCTGTTGTGGTGAAATAAGTCATGAAAAACATTGTTGTACTGGTGTCTGGCGGCGGCACAAACCTGCAGGCTCTGCTGGACGCCCAGGAGCGCGGCGAGATCCGGGACGGCAAAATCATCGCCGTCATCTCCTCCACCTCCGGCGCGTTTGCCCTGGAGCGGGCCAAAGGGGCCAACGTGCCCGGCTATGTCGTAAATCGCAAGGACTACGACAGCCGTGAGGCATTTACCGGAGCGCTTCTGGACAAGCTGTCCGAACTGAACGCCGACCTGATCGTGCTGGCAGGTTTTCTCTATATCCTCTCTCCCGCCTTTGTTGAACGGTATGAAAACCGTATCATCAACATCCATCCCGCCCTGATCCCCTCCTTCTGTGGCGACGGATTTTACGGACTCAAAGTGCATGAAAAGGCGCTGGAATACGGCGTGAAGCTGACCGGCGCCACCGTGCACTTTGTCTCCGCCGAAGCCGACGCCGGTCCCATTATTCTGCAAAAAGCCGTTGCCATTGAAGAGGGTGATACGGCGGAAATTCTTCAAAAGCGTGTGATGGAACAGGCCGAGTGGAAGCTGCTGCCCGAGGCGGTTAGCCTGTTCTGCCAGGGACGGCTGCATGTTGAAGGCCGCATTGTACACATTGATCAAGCCGAATAAAAAGGAGCGACAGAGATGAAAACAATTGACATCCAGCAGGAGCTGGAACACAACAGCTATCCCGGCCGCGGCATTATCCTGGGCCGCAGCGCCGACAACGAAAACGCCGTCATCGCCTATTGGATCATGGGCCGCAGCGCCAACTCCCGCAACCGTGTATTCACCGAAACTGAGGACGGCATCCAGACCGAGGCCTTCGACGCCAGCAAACTGGAAGATCCTTCCCTGATCATCTATCATCCCGTGCGCTGCCTCGGGGACGGCACTACCATCGTCACCAACGGCGATCAAACCGACACCATCCGAGATGGCCTGCTGGAAGGGAAAACGTTTGCCCAGTGCCTGCGCATCCGCGCCTTCGAGCCAGACGCACCCAACTACACCCCTCGCATTTCGGGTCTGATGCACAAGGACGGCACCTATGCCCTGTCCATTCTGAAAAGCGACCGGGGCGATCCTTCCTGCTGCTGCCGCTATTTTTTCGGCTATGACAATCCCACGCCTGGCGAGGGCCGCTACATCTCTACCTACATGGGCGACGGCGATCCCTTGCCCTCCTTTGAGGGCGAACCCAAACCCGTGCAGATCGCAGGCAAGATCGATGCCTTCGGCGAACTGCTGTGGAACGCTCTGAACGAGGACAACAAAGTCTCCCTTTTTGTGCGTTATATCCATCTGCTCAGCAGCGAAACCGAAAGCCGCATTTATAACAAAAACATCTGAACGCCATGCGCAGACCGTTTGAAGTAGACCCCAGCGCGCTGCGGGATTTTCATCCTGTACAGACGCCCCTGGCCGCGCTGGCGCAGACCCTGCCGCAAAACTATCCGCCGCTGCACGGCGCGCCCTGCAGCCGCGAAACCTTTCTGGCATTGCTGTGCGGCATTGCCGCCCTGCGTAAAACTCCCGGCATCGCCGGACCGTCTGAAGCCGGTTCCGACGTGTTTACGACTCTGCCGCAGTGCGCCGGCGAGGCGCAGGCCGCCGCCTGCCGCGCCCATTTGAAAACCGTGTTCGGCATCACCGATAAGGAAAGCCTGCGGGATTTCTGTAACCGGGAGATCCGCGTCCATGAAAACTATCTGGATTTTGAAAGCTTCTGGGAAGGCCGTCCTGCGTTTGCTCTGGAAGAACTGAACACAGGTGGGAGGGCATGGTTCTGCAATGCCCGAGATTTTGCCGCCCAATTCTATCCGCTTCTGGGCCGGCACGGCTTCCTGGGCTGGGACATCAGCGAATGCATGGGCCACCTGCGCGCCGCCTATGCCTGCGGCCTGCTTCGGCGGGAAGAACTGGACGAACTGGCCGACTATTGGCTCCAGCAAGCCGCTACATTTGAAAATTGGACGGACTACGCCCTCAGTCTGGTGTGCGGCGCATTCTACTGGGATTTCCGCCACGGGGCCGACAACGCCCAAGTGGAACAGGACGCGGCGCTCTGGATGAATCTCACCGGCATGCTGCTCAGCAATGAAGCTGCCTGGGGTAGCGGACTGTGGTATACGCCCCCGGGCAAGCAGTACGCTATTCCCGCCGCGGATATCCGCCCGTTGCTGCGCGATTGGGACGGCCCGGCCGGCTGCATCGCCAGCGACCGCATCACAGTGGACGGCTGCCGTGTGGGCTGGTGTTACCGCGAAGAACCGTCATCAGACTATCCCGACAGCGGCTGGCGTTTTTTCGCCGGAGACGAATCCCCGGAATACACCAACGATCCCGATCATGCGGGTATTTATGCCCTCAATACCATCTGCAACAACGACCCGGATATTCTGCCCTTGCTGAACACCCCTGTCGGCACAGCGTTTTGCCGTGATAAAAAGGGGGTTTTTCGACGGGAGCACTTTACCCCGCCGGAAAATTGATTCAAATGAAAGGATGTGCTTTCCCATGAAGGAACTGGAACTGAAATACGGCTGCAACCCCAATCAGAAGCCGTCCCGTATCTATATGAAAGACGGCAGCGAGCTGCCTATTACTGTGCTTAACGGCAAACCCGGCTACATCAACTTTCTCGATGCCTTTAACTCCTGGCAGCTGGTCAAGGAGCTGAAGGAAGCCACAGGACTCCCCGCTGCCGCTTCCTTTAAGCATGTATCCCCCGCCGGAGCAGCCGTAGGCCTGCCCCTGAGCGAAGTGGATAAAAAGATCTACTTTGTGGACGACGGCGCGGAACTCTCTCCCATCGCCTGCGCTTATATCCGCGCCCGCGGCGCCGACCGCCTGTGCTCCTACGGCGACTGGGCCGCCCTGTCCGACGTGTGCGACGCCGCCACGGCCCAGTATCTCAAGGGCGAGGTTTCCGACGGCATCATTGCGCCCGGCTATACGGAAGAGGCCCTGGAAATCCTGAAAACAAAGAAAAAGGGCGGCTATAATGTGGTTCAGATTGACCCGGACTACATTCCCGTCGAACAGGAGCACAAGGACGTGTTCGGCATCACCTTTGAACAGGGCCGCAATAATTTCAAAATCAACGAGGAACTGCTCTCCAATATCGTCACGGACAACAAAGATCTTCCCCAGCAGGCTAAAATCGACATGATTGTGGCACTGATCACGCTCAAATATACTCAATCCAACTCTGTGTGCTATGTGAAGAACGGGCAGGCCATCGGTGTGGGCGCCGGCCAGCAGAGCCGCATCCACTGCACGCGTCTGGCGGGCAACAAGGCCGACAACTGGTATCTGCGCCAGCATCCCAAGGTGCTGGGACTGCGGTTTGTGGATGGTATCCGCCGCCCCGACCGGGACAACGCCATCGACATCTACACCTCCGACGAGTATGAGGACATCCTCGCCGACGGCATCTGGCAGAACACATTCAAAGTCAAGCCTGAAGTGCTGACTGCAGAAGAGAAAAAAGCATGGATCGCCACCCAAAGCGGTGTCACCGTCGGCTCCGACGCCTTCTTCCCCTTCGGAGACAATGTGGAACGTGCCCGCAAGAGCGGTGTTCAATACATCGCCGAGCCGGGCGGCTCCATCCGCGACGACAACGTCATCGAAACGGCCAACAAATATGGCATCGTCATGGCGTTCACGGGCATGCGGCTGTTCCACCACTAAGGCGTTCCGCTTGAAAGAGGAGACTTTGTCCTCTTTCGATTCCCCTCGCCTTCGCACAGCGGAGGCAGCTGCAGACAGCGGAGTCTTGCTATGGACAAATCGAACTTCTTTCGCCGGAGCATCCGGCAAAATTAGAGGGGCCGCCGCCCCTCTGGAATCCCTGCGAAAGCGGAAAGGAAATCAGATATGAACGTACTCGTCGTGGGCGGCGGCGGGCGGGAGCACGCCATCGTGCACGCCTTGGCCAAAAGCCCCAAACTGGACAAACTGTGGTGCGCACCGGGCAACGGCGGCATCGCCTCCGAGGCCGAATGCGTGGATATCAAGGCCACGAACATCCCCGCCGTGGTGGCCTTTGCCAAAGAGCACGGTGTGGATTATGTGGTGGTGGCCCCGGACGATCCCCTGGCCCTGGGCATGGTGGACGCCCTGGCAGAGGCGGGCATCCCCGCGTTCGGCCCCCGTAAAAACGCCGCCATCATTGAGGCCAGCAAATCCTTTTCCAAGGATCTGATGAAAAAATACGGCATCCCCACAGCCAAATATGAAATCTTCACCGATATGAACGAGGCCCTTGCCTATGTGCGCGAGATGGGCGCGCCTATTGTCGTCAAGGCAGACGGCCTGGCCCTTGGCAAAGGTGTCGTCGTGGCCCAGACGGTGGTAGAAGCGGAAGCGGCCATCTGTTCCATGATGGGCGATAAAAAGTTCGGCGAAGCCGGCGCCCGGGTTGTCATCGAAGAATGCATGACTGGCCCCGAGGTGTCCGTGCTGTGCTTTACGGACGGCAAGCATCTCTCCCCCATGCTCTCTTCCCAAGATCACAAACGGGCCTATAACAACGACGAAGGCCCCAATACCGGCGGCATGGGCGCTTTTGCCCCCAGCCCCAAATATACCTCCGAGATTGCCAAGGTCTGCATGGACACAATTTTCCGCCCCACGGTGGAAGCCATGGCCGCTGAAGGCCGCCCTTTCCAGGGCTGCCTCTATTTCGGCCTGATGCTGACGCCCGACGGCCCCAAAGTGGTGGAATACAATTCCCGCTTCGGCGATCCGGAAACCCAGCCCGTACTGAGCCTCTTGAAAACCGATCTCCTCGATGTGATGATGGCCTGCACCAACGGCACGCTGGATCAGATCGACGTAACATGGAGCGACGGCGCCGCCTGCTGCATCGTCATGGCCAGCGGCGGCTATCCCATGGACTATCAAACGGGCTATGAAATCACAGGACTGGACAGTGTACCCGAGGACGTATTTGTGTATCACGCCGGAACCAAGCTGCAAAACGGCCGCTATATAACCAGCGGCGGGCGCGTGCTGGGCGTTACTGCCACAGCCGAGCATCTGGAGAGCGCCATTGCCAAGGCGTACCGCGCGGTAGAGGGGATTTCCTTCCAGAACGCCCACTACCGCACCGACATCGGCCGGAAATGAACGGGTGCACGGTTTCGCCCGGGAGGTAACGCCAATGCCGCTGCATTTTGAAGGAATTCTGGTGGGCGCGGCAGCACTGCTGCTGATCGGCATATTCCACCCTATCGTGATCTGGTGCGAATACTATTTTTCCAAAAAAATCTGGCCCGCGTTTTTGGCTGCGGGCACAGGATGTCTCATCGCTTCTCTCCTGGTGGAAGGATTGCGTTCGTTGCTTCTGGGCATCCTGGGCATCACCTGCCTGTGGAGCATCAAAGAACTGCACGAGCAGGAAGAGCGCGTCCATAAAGGGTGGTTTCCATCCAATCCCAAACGGCACACAGCAAAGAAGAACGCCAATGTAAAAAAGGACGGTTTCTGACGGAACCGTCCTTTTTTATCGTTTTGTTAGCTTAAGCGGAAAGACAACCCCCGGCTAAGCCGGGGAGTATAAAGAAATTATATAGTGAAAAAGACCTTCTGGTAGAATAAAGTTGCGGTCGGCCAACTGCAACAAAAAGAACCAGGAG
>JAJCJC010000011.1 GCA_020555605.1 bacterium 210917-SL.2.15
CAATGCCATGGCCAGCGCCAACACCAGGGACAGAACCTTTTTCAGATTCTTCATGGTTCGGTAGTCCTCCTTTTTTGATCGTTTCGCTTCAAAAAGTGATTTGATTTGGTACAAACAGCCCGTTTTTCCTCCAAAATTCCGGCTTATAAATACCGCATAGCGCCTCTTTGATTTCAGCACAAAATCCCCGGAAAGGCCGCTGTGATGCGGCTTTCCGGGGATTACAAAACTTATGGATTATCAATTTGGTAGACATTTCGCCGACGGACACTTCCACTGCTCCCGTTTTACTCCTTCTGCCTCAGCCACTTCCGCCCCCCATTCTGGTAGACATGCGGTAGACATGGTAGACAGAGACTGGAAGAAAACGGAATCCCTTATTCCTTTTGAACAAAAGTTGAATTCTCCTGCCCCCACCTTGTACGCACCAGTTCTGTTCCCTTTTCTGCATGCACAAAAGCATCCTTCCTCTCTCCAAAAAACGACGGGAATCTTCTCAAAACGACGAAAAAGTTTTCAGTTTCTGATATTGACAGAGAGTAAGACTGTGTGGTTAACTTATTAAGATAAAGGTTTATTTACCGAGGTACTTCCTCGTCATCCATCACTTCTGATCTTGGAGGGAATCGTTTATGCCACTGAATCCAAAGCTGAGAAAAGTTATGGTTATCGGTTCCGGCCCGATTATCATTGGACAGGCCGCCGAATTTGACTACGCAGGTACTCAGGCCTGCCGCGCGCTGAAGGAAGAAGGCCTAGAGGTTGTTCTGGTCAATTCCAACCCCGCCACTATTATGACCGACAATGCCATGGCCGACCATATTTATGTCGAACCGCTGACGCTGGAAACGGTCAAGCGTATCATCAAAAAAGAAAAGCCCGACAGTATCTTATCCACTCTGGGGGGACAGACAGGTCTGACCCTTTCCATGCAGCTGGCCAAATCCGGCTTTTTGGAAGAAAACAATGTGATGCTGCTGGGTGCCGACCCTGATACTATTGATAAGGCCGAAGACCGGCAGATGTTCAAAGACACTATGGAAGCCATTGGCCAGCCGGTGATCCCCTCGAAGGTAGTCAACACCCTGGAGGATGCTCTCGCCTTTGCTGAAGAAATCAGCTATCCCGTCATCGTGCGCCCTGCTTTCACCCTGGGCGGCAGCGGCGGCGGCATTTGCTACAACCGCGCAGACTTGGAGCGCATCGGCGAGGCCGGACTGCGCCTGAGTCCCATCACCCAGATTCTGGTGGAGCGCTGCATCGCCGGCTGGAAAGAAGTGGAATTTGAAGTCATGCGCGACAGCCGCGGCAACGTGATCACTGTGTGCTCCATGGAAAACTTTGACCCTGTGGGCATCCACACCGGCGACTCCATTGTCATCGCCCCCACCGTCACCCTGGCGGACAAGGAATACCAGATGCTCCGTTCCGCCGCGTTGGACATCATCACCGCCATGGGCATCGAAGGCGGCTGCAACTGCCAGTTCGCCCTGAACCCCCACAGCTTTGAATACGCTGTTATTGAGGTCAACCCCCGCGTCTCCCGCTCCTCTGCTCTGGCCTCCAAAGCCACGGGTTATCCCATCGCCCGCGTGGCCGCCAAGATCGCCATCGGTTATACACTGGATGAGATCCCCAACGCCGTTACCGGCAAAACGTTTGCCTGCTTTGAGCCCACGCTGGACTACGTCGTGGTCAAGCTCCCCAAGTGGCCCTTTGACAAATTTGTATACGCCAAGCGCACACTGGGTACCCAAATGAAAGCCACCGGCGAGGTGATGGCCATCGGCCAGAGCTTCGAGCAGGGCATTATGAAAGCTGTGCGCGGCGCTGCAATCTCTTTGGACTGCCTGCGCCAGGAAAAGCAGGCCGAACGCAGCAACGAAGAACTGCACCAGAAACTTTACGATCAGGATGACGAGCGCCTGTTCGTCATTTTTGAAGCCCTGCGCCGCGGCGTTCCCTGCCAGGAAATCCATGAGATCACCAAAATCGATCTGTGGTTCCTCGAAAAGCTGCACCATTTGGTGGAACTGGAAACACAGATGGAAACCCAGCCGCTGACAGAGGAACTTTACCGCACCGCCAAAAAGTTTGGTTATCCCGACAAGGTGATCGAGCGCATCTCCGGCCAACCCCTGCCCTGCCACATTCCCGCCGTGTTCAAAATGGTGGATACCTGCGGCGCGGAATTCAACGCCGAAACCCCCTATTTCTACAGTACCTACGATGAGGAAAACGAAGCCGCCGAATTTATCGCTGAGCGCAACGATCCCCGCAAGACCGTGATCGTGTTCGGCTCCGGTCCCATCCGCATCGGCCAGGGCATCGAATTCGACTATGCCTCGGTGCACTGCGTCTGGTCGCTGCGCGAAGCTGGGTTCCAGGTAGTCATCGTCAACAACAACCCCGAAACGGTCTCCACAGACTTCAACACGGCAGACCGGCTGTACTTCGAGCCGCTGACCGGCGAGGACGTGATGAACGTCATCGAAACGGAAAAGCCCTACGGCGTCGTGGTGGCTTTCGGCGGACAAACCGCCATCAATCTGACCAAATTCCTGGAGAGCAACGGCGTACATATCATCGGTACCAGCGGCGATTCCATCGACATGGCCGAAGACCGCGAGCGTTTTGACGAATTGCTGGAAACACTGCACATCAAGCGCGCTGCCGGCCATACTGTCATGACCTGCGAAGAAGCACTGAAAGCGGCCAACGAAATCGGCTACCCCGTTCTGATGCGCCCCAGCTATGTGCTGGGCGGCCAGAACATGATTATCGCCTTCACCGACGACGATATCCGCGAATATATGGACATCATCCTCAGCCACGAAATCGAGAATCCTGTGCTGATCGACAAGTACCTGATGGGTACTGAATTGGAAGTGGACGCTATCTGTGACGGCGAAGACATCCTGATCCCCGGCATTATGGAGCACATCGAGCGCGCCGGCGTCCATTCCGGCGACTCCATCGCCGTGTACCCCGCTTGGAACCTGGACGGCAAAACCACCGAAGATCTGATCGCCTACACCAAAAACCTGGCCCTGGGACTCAACACCCGCGGTCTGGTCAATATTCAGTATGTAGTGTATGAAAACATAATCTACGTTATCGAGGTCAATCCCCGCGCCTCCCGCACCATCCCTTACATCAGCAAAGTGACCGGCGTGCCCATGGTGGATCTGGCCACCCGCACCATGCTGGGCGAAAAACTTCGCGACCTGGGCTACGGCACAGGACTGTACCGCACGCCTCCGTATGTGGCCTGCAAAGTGCCTGTGTTCTCCTTTGAGAAACTGACCAACGTGGACGTGGCCCTGGGGCCGGAAATGAAATCCACCGGCGAAGTGCTGGGTATCGGCAAAAATCTGGAAGAAGCCCTCTACAAGGGGCTGGTGGCCGCCGGATACAATATGAACAAGAAAGGCGGCGTCCTGTTCACCGTCCGCGACAGCGACAAACATGAAATCGTGGACGTAGCCCGCAAATACGACGAACTGGGCTTTGACCTGTACGCCACGGAAGGTACGGCCCGGGCACTGGAAGCTGTGGGACTCACCGTGCATCACACTGCCAAGGTCAGCGACGGCGCGGAGGAAAATACGGTTTCTCTCATGGAAGAAGGCAAGATCAGCTACGTGATCTCCACCGACTCCAAGGGGCGCCTGCCTCAGCTGGACAGTGTAAAAATGCGCCGCAAGACCGTGGAACTGGGCATTCCCTGCCTGACCTCCCTGGACACCGCCAACGCTCTGGCTCGCTCACTCTTGAGCCGCTACAGCCAGGAAAGCACTGAGCTGGTAGACCTGAACCGCATGCGCAAAACGCCGCTGAAGCTTCACTTCACCAAAATGGAGGGCACCGGCAACGACTATATCTATTTTGACTGCATGCAGTATGAGATCCCCAGCCCCGAGTCCATCAGCGTGATCCTGTCCGACCGCCATTTCAGTATCGGTTCTGACGGCATCATCCTGATCCTGCCCTCCACCGTGGCCGACGCGAAAATGCGCATTTTCAATCGCGACGGAAGCGAGGGCAAGATGTGCGGCAACGGCATCCGGTGCGTAGCTAAATACCTCTACGAGCACAACATCGTGCGCAAGAGCCGCATGACTATCGAAACCCTCAGCGGCGTGCGCAGCCTGCATCTGTACATCCAGAATGAAACCGTGATTTCCGTCATGGTGAACATGGGCAAAGCCATCCTGAATCCGGCCAATATTCCGGTCTCCATGGACGGCGAAACGGTCATCAACCGCCCGCTGGAAGTGCTGGGCAAATCCTGGTCCGTGACCTGCCTTTCCATGGGCAATCCCCACTGCGTGACTTTTATGGATAATGTTGATATTCTGGATATCGCCAAGGTCGGCCCCGCTTTCGAACTGCACAGCTGCTTCCCCGACCATGTGAACACTGAGTTTGTACAGGTCATCAACCGCGCCACGCTGAAAATGCGTGTATGGGAGCGCGGCAGCGGCGAAACTTGGGCCTGCGGCACCGGCGCCTGCGCCGCCGCCGTGGCCGCCGTATTGAACGGCTACTGTGAGCGCGACCGCGACATCGCCGTGCATCTCAAAGGCGGCACCGTTATCATCCGTTACGACTCCGACGGTACCGTTCACATGACCGGCGACGCAAAAACCGTTTTCCAGGGCAGCGTGGAGCTGTAAAAAACAAGCGCAAAAAAGATCCGTGTCCGAATATAGCGGACACGGATCTTTTTCTATTGGCAGTATTTCGCAGAATGTGCTTGTTTACACGATCTCCAGAACCGTCGCCATGGCGGGACCTCCGCCGACGCATAGGGACGCCACGCCGTAATGCTCGCCGCTGGCCAACATTTCGCTGATGCAGGCGGTGATAATGCGGGCGCCGGTCATGCCCACGGGATGGCCCAGACCGATGCCGGAACCATTGCGGTTAACCTTATCCATGGACAGCTCATCGACATCCTCAGGCTTTACGCCGGCGCGCTCCATGGCGGCCTTAGCCACCGTGGTGCTCAGGTCTACCAGCGAAACATCCTTCAACCCGCCCAGAAAATCGCCAATCGCGGACCGCGCATACCCTACAATGACGATGTCTTTATCCTTCAGTTCCATATGATTGCCTTCTTTTCTTTACCTAAAAATTTTATTTTTTTCAGACCGGTGGTTAAAATTATAGCAAGTCATCACCTTTTTGCAAGATTCTATTGATCTTTTTCATCTTTTCTTCATTATCCACAACTTTTTCGCATTTTATTTGTTAATAATTTAACGTTAATCTTTTAACACTATTCAAATTTTCCTGCTGTTCTCTGCCGCGTTCTGCCTTTACCCCTTTGCTGCCCTGTGTTTTTTTCACTGTATCATATGCTCCTTTGCCTCGTCCAGCAAAACGTTCCCTTTTACTGCAACTTCTCCCTTTTCCCCTACACCAGGGCCGGCCTTTTTGGTGCAAATACCTTTCTTTTTTGTTCCTTATGCAAACTTGATCTAATTTTTAACGTCAAATTTTTCACATGGTTATTTCTCTTTGAATATTTATGAATAATCTGTAAAAATGTCCAGTTTACCGCGAAAAACGCGTTTTTCCTTTTGCATATGGGGATATGCTGTGGTATACTTCAAATGTTAACGTGTCTAAAAAATTCATTCCCGAAAGGAAGAAGAGCATGGGACTTTTTGATAAAATTTTTGGTACCTACAGTGATCGCGAGCTGAAAGACATCAAGCCGATCGTAAATAAGATTTTGGAGCTGGAGGAACCGTACAGAGCCCTGAGCGATGAGGAACTGAAGGGCAAGACCGCACAGTTCAAGGAGCGTTACAAAGGCGGCGAAAGTCTGGACGCCCTGCTGCCCGAAGCCTTTGCCACTGTGCGCGAGGCCTCCGACCGCGTGCTGGGCATGCGGCCCTACCCCGTGCAGCTCATCGGCGGTATCGTGCTCCACCAGGGGCGCATCGCCGAAATGAAAACCGGCGAAGGCAAGACCCTGGTGGCCACCCTGCCCGCCTACCTCAACGCCCTGACCGGCGAGGGCGTGCACATCGTCACCGTTAACGACTACCTGGCCAAGCGCGACAGCGAATGGATGGGCAAGGTGCACCGCTTCCTGGGTCTCACGGTGGGTCTGATCATCCACGATATGGACAACCCCGCCCGCCGCGAAGCCTACGCCGCCGACATCACCTACGGCACCAACAACGAAATGGGCTTCGACTACCTGCGCGACAACATGGCCATTTATAAAAACGAGCTGGTGCAGCGGGGCCATTCTTTCGCCATCGTGGACGAGGTGGACTCCATCCTGATCGACGAGGCCCGGACCCCCCTCATCATTTCCGGCATGAGCGAAAAATCCACCGCCATGTACAGCGCCGCGGACCAGTTCGTTTCCCGCCTGAAAAAACTGGTCGTCTCTTCCGTGGACACCAAAGAGGAAGAGGCTGCGGACATCGACGCCGACTATGTGGTGGACGAAAAGGCCAAAACCGCCACCCTCACCCTGCGCGGCATCCATAAGGCCGAGGAGTATTTCCATGTGGAAAACCTGGCCGACCCGGAAAACGCCGAGCTGTCGCACCACATCAACCAGGCCATCAAGGCCCACGGCGTCATGAAGCGCGATATCGACTATGTGGTCAAGGACAACGAGGTCATCATCGTGGACGAATTCACCGGCCGCCTGATGTTCGGCCGCCGCTACAACGAGGGCCTGCACCAGGCCATCGAAGCCAAGGAGCGTGTGGAGATCGCCCACGAGTCCAAGACCCTGGCCACCATCACGTTCCAGAACTATTTCCGTCTGTACAATAAGCTCTCCGGTATGACCGGCACGGCCACCACCGAAAAGGACGAGTTCGCCACCATCTACAAACTGGACATCATCGAGATCCCCACCAACAAGCCCGTGGCCCGTATCGACAACCCCGATGTGGTGTATAAGACCGAAGCCGGCAAATACCGCGCCGTGGTGCGTCAGGCCAAGGAGTGCCACGAAAAAGGTCAACCCGTGCTGATCGGCACCGTGTCCATCGAAAAGAACGAGTTGCTCTCGGGCATGCTCAAGCGCGAGGGCATCCCCCACAACGTACTCAACGCCAAGAACCACGAAAAAGAAGCAGAGATCATCGCCCAGGCCGGCAAGTTCGGCGCCGTCACCGTGGCCACCAACATGGCCGGCCGCGGTACCGATATCATGCTGGGCGGCAACGCCGAATACTTGGCCAAAAGCGAGCTGCGCAAAGCCGGCTACAGCGACGAGATCATCAACGAAGCCACCGGCTACGCCGACACGGACAACGAGGAGATCCTCGCCGCCCGCAAGCTCTTTGCCGAAGCCAACGACAAGTTCAAAGCTGAGATCGCCGAGGAGGCGGAAAAGGTGCGTGAGGCCGGCGGCCTGTATATCATCGGCACCGAGCGGCACGATTCCCGCCGTATCGACAACCAGCTGCGCGGTCGTGCCGGCCGCCAGGGCGACCCCGGCGAGACCCGCTTCTATATTTCCCTCGAGGATGATCTGATGCGCCTGTTCGGTTCCGAGCGGGTCATGGGCATGATGGAAACCCTGGGTGTGGACGAAGATACCCCCATTGAGCAGAAGGTGCTTTCCAACGCCATCGAGTCGGCCCAGAAGAAGATCGAATCCCGCAACTTCCAGACCCGTAAAAACACCCTCGAATTCGACGATGTGATGAACACCCAGCGCGCGCTGATCTATGAGCAGCGCAAGCAGGTGCTCGACGGCGACGATCTGCGCGAGAGCATGCAAAAACTGATTCACACCTCCATCGCCGACCATGTGGCTTCTGCCGCCGCCCACAGCGAATATGTGACTCGGGCAGTCTTTGCCGACATGTGCGCCCCCTACCTTGGCCTGTTTTTAAACAACGAGGACTTTTCCTTCACCGACCAGGAACTGGAGGGCATGAGCACCGACACTGTCACCACCATGCTCTTTGACAAAGCCGCCGCAGTATACGGCCAGCGCGAAGAAGAGTTCGGCTCCCCCATCATGCGGGAGTTGGAACGCGTGGTCATGCTGCGCGTAGTAGACGAATATTGGATGGAGCACATCAGCGCCATGGATGAGCTGCGCCGCGGCATCAACCTGCGCGCCTATGCTCAAGAAAAACCCACCGACGCTTATAAGCGCGAAGGATATGAAATGTTCAGTGAGATGATCGCCGCTATTCAGAGCGAAACACTGCGGCGCATGTACCTCGTGCGCGTGAAGAAGGACGAGGAAATCAAGCGCGAGCGCGTGGCCCGGGAATCCGGCGAAAACGTGGGCGGCGATGACTCCCTGAAGAAAAAGCCCCGCACGGTGAAAAAGGTGGGCCGCAACGATCCCTGCCCCTGCGGCAGCGGTCTTAAGTATAAAAAGTGCTGCGGCCGCAACGAAAAGTAATGCCTGCATTCACCACCCATGCTCTGGAAAACGGGCTGTTGTACCTGACTGCCTCCCCCCTCTGCGTCGGCGGCCTTGCCCACGGGTTTTCCACCCGGCTGGGTGGCGTCAGCCGCGGCGTATTCGCCGCGCTGAACCTGGGGCTGCACCGGGGTGACGGCGAAGAAAATGTTCTGGAAAATTACCGCCGGTTCTGCGCCGCGCTCGGCGTAGAACCGGAACGCTGTGTACTGGCCAAACAGGTGCACCGAGATGATGTGAAAGTCGTCACCGCCCAGGACGCCGGCGCGGGTCTCCTGCGTCCTCAGGATTATGAAGCCGACGCTCTGGTGACCAACGTGCCCGGCCTGACGCTGACGATCTTTTCCGCCGATTGCATCCCCACCCTCTATTTCGACCCTGTGACGCGCTGCATCGGCGCAGCCCATGCGGGCTGGCGCGGCACCGCCTTGGGCATCGCCGCCAAAACCATTGCCGCCATGGAGCGCCTGTACGGCGCCAAAACGGAAAACATCCGCGCCGCTATCGGTCCCGGTATTTCCCGGTGCTGTTTTGAAACGGACGCAGACGTGCCCGCGGCCATGCGCGGCGCTTTGGGCGCGGAAGCAGCGCCGTACCTGCAACGCGGTGCCCAAGGCGGAAAATGGCATGTCGATCTCAAAGCCATCAACCGGCACTGGATGCTGCGCGCGGGGCTTGCGCCAGAGCACATTGCCGTGAGCGGCGCATGCACCGCCTGCTGCACGGATCTGTACTGGTCGCACCGCCGCATGGGCGACGTACGAGGCAGCCAGGCCGCCATGATCTGTTTGGGGGAAGCACCGTGACAAAGGAGGCCGCACCACTGTGAAGCATTTCACCCGAAGGAGTCTTTCCCTGCTGCTCGCCGCCGCACTGTGCCTGCTGCTTGCCGGCTGTTGGGGCAGCGACCCGCTGGCGGAGGAAGACGGCGACCTGAACGGCCTCCTGGGCCTGGAAGATTCGGATACGTCCGACGATGTGATCCCCATCACCTCCTTTGCCCTGCCTATTCTGGCCGGAGAAACGCTGGACCCCATCGACTGCGGCGATGGTATCCAGCAACTCCTGCTCCCGCTGCTCTACGAAGGGCTGTTCGAGCTGGACCCGTCCTTCGATCCGCAGCCTGTTCTGTGCGAAAGTTATACCCATTCTGAGGATTTCACGGTCTGGACCTTTCAGGTGCGCAGGGCTTCCTTTTCCGACGGCAGCGCTCTCTCCGCCGCAGATGTGGCCGCAGCGCTGCAGCGGGCAAAAACGTCCGCGCGCTACGGTGCGCGGCTGTCCGCTGTGTCCTCGATCCGCGTCCGAAACAATGCGGTGGAAGTCACACTGAGCGAGGCCGATAACCGTTTTCCCGCCCTGCTGGATATTCCGATCACCTCCAAGTCCAGCGCCGGCAGCGCCGTCCCCGTCGGTACCGGGCCGTATGTGTACGCCGCAGGGGACAGCGGCGCTTCCCTGATCAAAAACACCTCTTGGTGGAAGGGGAAATCCCTGCCCGTAGACACGATCCCTCTACGCACAGTGGACGATGAGAACACCCTGACCTATCTTTTCTCTTCCCACGCCATTCAGATGCTGCTCACCGACTACACCGGCAGCGACCCGGTCAGTTACAAAGGCAATTTGTCCATTACCGACACACAGACCACCACGTTGCAGTACCTCGGCTTTAACTGCCGCAGCGGCCCCTTTGCTGACACCAAGCTGCGCCGGGCCATTTCCCAAGGAATCAACCGCGACAGCATCTGCAAGGCTTACTTTTCTGGCCACGCCGTCAGCGCCCAGTTTCCCGTAGCTCCGGCCTCGTCCTGGTATCCTTTGGCTTTAGAAGAGAGCTACAATACGGAAACCTTTGCCCAGGCTATGACCGAAGCCGGCTACAACGGCGGCGCCCACGCCGCCTCCGTCCGCATGCTGGTGTGTGAAGGCAATGCGTTCCGTCTGAGCGCAGCCAAAGCCATTGCCGCCGCACTTTCCGTATATGATTTGAAGGTGCAGGTATACACACTGCCCTATGAGGAGTATCTCTCCGCCCTGGAAAACGGGATGTTTGATCTCTATTACGGCGAAACGCGCATGACCGCGGATTTCAATTGCTCCACCCTCATCAAAACCGGCGGCAGCCTAAATTACGGCGGCTTTTCCGATCCGGCGCTGGACGCCCAGCTGACCACCGCTTTCTCTACTGCCGCATCGCCCAGCAGCGCCAATGAAACGCTGTTTTCCACCTTCCAAACCGACGCGCCCATTGCGCCCATCTGTTTTAAGGCCCAGTCCGTAGTGCTACAGGCTGGCGCGGCCGACAATATCACACCCACCGCCTCCAACGCCTTCTATCGCTTTTCGGACTGGACCATCCATCTGTCCGGCACCGGCAGCTGACGGGAAAACTTCCCGCTCCGGGGTATGCATGGCGCAGCAGATGTGATACAATCAAAAGAGGTGCTGTGCGCCTCAAGACCAAACTTCACCAGCCCGGCCCGCTCTGCGGGCCGCGCCTGTTTGAAAAAAGAGACACTTTTCGCAAAATTTCATTAGGGGGAATCTTTATGGCACATGTATTTCGATGCTACACGGAAAAGCGGAACGGCTTTGACGTGGAGGCAAAGGCCCTGCTCAAGGATCTGACCGGTACCCTGGGCGTGACGAACCTGACCGGCGTGCGCCTGCTCAACCGCTACGACGCGGAGGGCATCGACGGGGCCACCTACGAGGCAGCCCGCAGCGGCGTATTTTCTGAACCGCAGTGCGACCTCTGCTATGATGAAAAACTGCCCGCACTGCCGGAAGGATCCACTGTTCTGGCTGTGGAATCCCTGCCCGGCCAGTACGACCAGCGCGCCGACTCCTGCGCTCAGTGCATCCAGATGATCACCTGCGGCGAGCGACCCCTGATCCGCACCGCCCGCATTTATATCCTCTCCGGCGCGCTGACCGGCGAGGATCTCGAGGCCATCAAGGGCGACCTTATCAACCCCGTGGAGTCCCGCGAGGCGTCTCTGGACAAACCGGACACACTGCAGCAGGAGCATCCCGCTCCCCCGGACGTGGCTTTGCTCACCGGCTTTATCGGACTCAGCAGCGAGGCGGAACTGGAAAACATCCATGAAACCTACGGTCTCGCCATGGATATGGAGGATCTGAAAGTATTCCAGGCCCATTTTCAGGAACTTGGCCGGGATCCCACTGTCACCGAACTGAAGCTCATTGATACATACTGGTCCGACCACTGCCGCCACACTACTTTTTCCACTCACATCGATCAGGTGGATATCCAGGACTATGAGATCCTCAAGTCCTATGAGCGCTATCTCGCTGCGCGCGAAGAGGTCTACGGCCCGGAAAAGGCCGCCGTGCGGCCCAAGACGCTGATGGACCTGGCCACCCTGGGCACCAAGGTTCTGAAAAAGCGCGGCCAGCTGCCTATGCTCGACGAGAGCGAGGAGATCAACGCCTGCTCCGTGCGCATCCGTCCCACCATCGACGGCGAGGAGCAGGACTGGCTGCTGATGTTCAAAAACGAAACTCACAACCACCCCACGGAGATCGAGCCCTTCGGCGGCGCGGCCACATGTATCGGCGGCGCCATCCGCGATCCGCTCTCCGGCCGTTCCTACGTCTATCAGGCCATGCGCGTCACCGGCGCGGGCGATCCTACAGTGCCCGTCAGCGAAACGCTACCCGGCAAACTCCCCCAGCGCCGCATCGTCACCCGCGCGGCCAACGGGTACTCCTCTTACGGCAACCAGATTGGCCTGGCCACCGGTGTGGTGCAGGAGTTCTACCACCCCGGCTACATCGCCAAGCGCCTGGAAGTGGGCGCGGTGGTGGCCGCGGCCCCGGCGGAAAATGTGATTCGGGAAACGCCGGAGCCGGGCGATGTAGTGCTATTGCTGGGCGGCCGCACCGGTCGCGACGGCATTGGCGGCGCCACCGGCTCCTCCAAAAGCCATAACCTCAAATCCCTGCAGACCATGGCCTCCGAGGTACAGAAGGGCAATGCTCCAGAAGAGCGCAAGATCCAGCGTCTGATGCGCAACGGCGAAGTCACGCGCATGATCCGCCGCTGCAACGACTTCGGCGCCGGCGGCGTATCCGTGGCCATTGGCGAACTGGCCGACGGGTTGGATATTGATCTGGATGCCGTGCGCAAAAAGTATGAGGGCCTGGACGGCACAGAATTGGCCATTTCCGAGAGCCAGGAGCGCATGGCCGTGGTAGTCCGCGCCAAGGATAAGGACGCCTTTATCGCCGCTGCCAGCGCCGAAAATCTGGAGTGCTATCAAGTGGCCACCGTCGCAAAAGAGCCGCGCATGGTCATGCGTTGGCGGGGTAAGACTATCGTGGATCTCGACCGCGCGTTCCTCTCCTCCACCGGCGCTACCAAGCACACCGCAGTGAAAATCCCCATGCGCTTTGCATCCAGGGAAGAGGTCCGAACGCTCTCCATCGGCGAACGTTTCTTCGAGTTGGCCAAAGATAAGAATTTCTGCTCCCAGCGCGGCTTAGTAGAACGGTTTGACAGCACCATCGGCGCGGCCACCATACTGATGCCATACGGCGGAAAGACTCAGCGCAGCCCCTCACAAGTCATGGCAGCCCTGCTGCCCTGCCAGAGCCGTACCGAAGACTGCTCCGTTATGGCTTTTGGTTTTGACCCCGCGCTGTTCACTGCCGACCCCTACAACGGCGCCAAAGCCGCCGTTACCGAATCGCTGGCCAAGCTGGTAGCTGCCGGCGTCAGCCCGGAAACCTACTATCTCTCCCTGCAGGAATACTTTGAGCGCCTTCGCCAGGACCCGGAGCGCTGGGGCAAACCCTTTGCCGCCCTGCTGGGCGCGCTGGACGCACAAATCGGTCTGGGCGCCGCCGCCATCGGCGGCAAGGACTCCATGTCCGGCTCCTTCAATGATCTGGATGTGCCGCCCACGCTGATCTCTTTCGCCGTGGCGCCCGCCAAGGCGCCGGAACTGATCAGCACAGATTTCAAAGCCGCCAACCACGGCGTGTACCTCTTCAAGCCCGCCGACGACTCCTTCGATGCCATCCGCGCCACTTGGCGGCAGTTTCACGCGTACTGCAAAGCCGGCAAGATCGCCTCCGCCTGGGCTGTTTCCGGCGGCGGTGTAGCCGAGGGCCTGATGAAAATGAGCTTCGGCAACAAAGTCGGCTTCCTGGCCTCCGGCAACATCGACGCCGAGCTGCTCTTCTCCAAGCAGTACGGCGCAATCCTGGCTGAATGTACCGAAGTGCTGCCCAGCGATGAGGCCAACGTCATTTCTGTGGGTAACACCGTGGACAAGCCCGCCTTCTATATCAACGGCCAGGAATTCTCCATCGAATCCATTCTTGACGCCTGGGAGGCCCCCCTGGAGAGCGTGTATCCCACCCGCGCCAGCAAAGCCGGCCGCATCGAGCCCATCACCTGTCACGAGCGCAGCCCCTTGGTGGCCGCAGAGAAATTTGCCAAGCCCCGGGCCGTTCTGGCCGCTTTCCCCGGCACCAACTGTGAGATCGATACCGCCATGGCTTTGCGCCGAGCCGGCATTGAGCCGGAGATTCATATGATCCGCAATTTGACAGCAACCGATCTGGAGCAGTCTGTTACAGAAATGGAACAGGCCATCCACGGCGCTCAGATGATCGTCCTGCCCGGCGGATTCTCCGGCGGCGACGAGCCGGACGGCTCCGGCAAGTTCATCTGTGCCTTCTACCGCAACCCCCGCATCACCGAAGCGGTAGACGATCTGCTCTACCGCCGCGACGGTCTGATGCTGGGTATCTGCAACGGCTTCCAGGCCCTGCTGAAGCTGGGCCTGCTGACCACGGGCCACATCTGCCCTGTGGACGACACCTTCCCCACCCTGACCTATAACCTGATCGGCCGCCACCAGAGCCGTTATGTGTCTACCCGCGTGGCCTCGGTCCACTCCCCCTGGATGACGCTGTGCAAACCCGACGAGCTGTACCATGTGCCCGTGTCCCACGGCGAGGGCCGTTTTGTAGCCAACGACGAGCGTATTCTGGAAATGTTCCGCAACGGCCAGATCGCCACCCAATATGTCGATCCCCAGGGCCGTCCGTCCATGGACGTAGAGTACAATCCCAACGGCTCCGTGCAGGCTATTGAAGGTATTTTTAGCCCCGACGGCCGTATCTTCGGCAAGATGGGCCACATCGAGCGCAGCGGCAAAAACATTGCCCGCAATATTCCGGGCGAAAAATTCATGCCGGTGTTCGAGTCCGGCGCGGCTTATTACAAATAACCCCCTATAAGCAGCAACAAAACACCCCCGGCGAAGTTGCCTTTCGGCAACCCCGCCGGGGGCATTTTTCAAACAGTTCGTGGCTCACTCAAAAGCGAAGGACACACCGCACACATCCACCCGCTTCACCGTATCGCTGCAAAACAGCGTGCCGCGCTGCGGCAGAACCAATATCTGCGTACTGTAGTCCTCCCCTGCAGCGGAAATGGAGGCGGAGTTGTGGCCAAAGGAACGGACGGCGGTGCCGTCACGATAAACGACCTGGAGCGATGCCATCACCTCCCAGGCCGCATCCGGAACTTCCTCCCGCGCAAGCTGCACGGACAATCCCAGGGGAGACAGCGCACAGACGCCCTCCGGGGTCTGCGCGAGGCGCTCCTCTGCCCGGCGCTGCACGGTCCAGGACAGGGATAGCGGCTCTTCCGGCAGCGCGGCATCCGCCGGAACATCCGGAATGGTGAGCGCGCTCAGAGTCAGCGTCAGCGTCTTGCCCAGAAGATCCGTGTCCGGAAAGCGGAACGTGGACACACACTGCACGCAGCCGCGCGCCGCGTCAAAGCCGGTGACCGCGGTAGCGCGGTAGTCCGGCGCCGTTCCTTCCGCCGCGCTGCATTGGGCCTCAAAGGCGAGGGCGCCAACATCCTGGTGCAGAGCCGACCGCGCCGCTGCCCAGTTCTCCGGCAGGGTCAGCTCGTAGTACAGGCAGATCAGATCTCCGCCCGCCGCCGTCTGGACCAGTTCCAGAGAAACCGCGCCGCTGGAGACGCACTCCTCCACAGTCTGCACCAGATCGTTCCCGGCGCGGTCCGCCTCCTCCTGCTCCAGCGACAGGGCCTCCAAAAACCGCGGGTCCCATTGCACCTCCGTTTTCCCTGCCGTTCCTGCTTTCCAATACAGAATCGCACAAAACAGGATCAGGACAACGGCAAGAACTGTGATAAAAACTGCTGTTTTAGAAGTTCTCATTGCGCATTTCACCCCGTTTTTCATATTTTAAGAAATGGAAAACATACAGAAAACGCATGAGCTGCCTTTTCCAGATGCAGCCTATACGCTCAATCAGATACTTTAATTCTATCCTTCCAGATACGGGAAGGTACCGTTGATTGTTTTCGCATTCGGCTGTACTGCCTGCTGGCAAAGCATTTCACACAATCATCTTCCTTCTCCTTGATGCGTTCATCATATCAAATCGTCCGATTTTTATCTATATATTTTTTATTTTTTTGTGCAAAATATATAATTTTATTATATTACAGCACAGCCCCCGGGGTTGCTTTCCCGGAGGCTGTGCTGTTTCTGGAAAAAGACAGGTTATTTTTATCAACCATACAGATTCATCAGAAGAATACCGATAATGATCAGCACCACGCCGATCAAGCCGGCTTTCGAAGTTTTCTGCCGGTAGGCGATGTAACCGATCAAAGGAGTGATTGCCGTACCCAAGGCGCCCCAGGTACCGTATGCAATGCCCATGGGAATGTGAGTCAGGGACATGCCCAGAGAGTAGAAGCAGATCACATAGCAGATAATGCACACCAGACTTGGCTTGAGCTTGGTAAAGCACATAGTGGCAGGCAGTGTCGAGGTCGCCACGATTTCGGTTCCTACGGCAATGGCCAGGAACACATAGGCCATCCACATTGTAATTTCCATTACCGTTTCTCCTCCTTCTCCTGCGCTGCCGGCACCACATTGTCCTTATCCCGGTCCTCTTTGGGCGTGCCGTACAGATTCAGAATGAAAATACCAACACACATGATTGCAATGCCAAGCCAGCCCAGCGGAGAAATATGCTGGCCGAAAGCAATCAGGCCGATCATGGCCGCGCTGACCGTACCGGCCGCCGTCCAAGTGGCGTATGATACGCTGAGGTTGATGTGCTGCAGCAGCTGGGCAAAAAACCAATAGGATGCAATGTATGCCAAAATGAGACAAATGGTTGGCACCAGCTTCGTAAAGGCATCGCAGGCCTCCAGAAAACCCGTACCGATCTGTTCAAAAATGATCGAAATAACCAGAATACCGTAAGCCTGCTTTTTGTTTAGTTTCAGAATCAAAAAATCTCCCCCTCTGTTTCCTTTTGATCCAATTTTTTGAGTAGCCTATCGTCATTTATAAAGGTTGCCACTGTGTAAGAGTCAAGAAATTTACAGCACTTTCACAAGGTTTTCCACCGAAAATCTTGGACTATTTTGCTGTTTTTCTGTTTTCTTCCGGAAATCCTTTTGCTTATTTAGTCCATAAATCCTGAAACAACAAGAAAGTCTAACATTATGTTAGACTTTCTTGTTGTTCTCTCCTTCAGGACTCCCGCTTCCAGCGCTCCAGCCGTTCAAAGCCTTCCGCATCCTCCTGCACCGGCAGCAGCAGTTCCGTGACAAAATTTTCCTCCCGCGCCGTAGAATACACATCCAACACATGGCGCTCGTAGCAATCGCCCCGCAGCGTAAAACGGTGCTGTTGTGCCCACAGCAACATACGCTCGTAGCTGTCGCGCACGTTCCGCGGCGCTCCCAGGTGATAACTAGCTACTGCCAAAAAACCGCCGAACCGCATAGTATTGTTCCGGCTCTTGCTGTTGGGAAATATGGTCTGCAGCAGTGTCATGCTGCGGTAGCTGTCCTCCATGCGCTCATCCACGGAATCGTATTTGACGTGAAACGCGCCGCCCATATCCACCATGGAATGACCGTCCCGCTTGCTCATGGTAAAGTATTCGATCTCCAAGCGCATTTCGGAATCCTGCTCTTCCGGCGCGCGGTGACGCGTATAGTAAAAATACTGCTCCTCTGGAATATATTTCATGGTAATGGCGCGGTTCTGGTGCCGGTGTACTGCCCGCCCCTCCACCAGAAGGCCGTACCAAGCCCACAGGCTGTCCAACCGTTGATGGTAATATTCAATCTCGCTGCGGGTCTTGTCGATCTTCTGCAGAAAAAGGGCCTCAAAGCGATCCATATCCTGACCAGAAAGAGCCTCGCTGATTTCCTCCAAGCGGAATCCTTCGTCAATCAAATAACGGATCACCTGCACTCGCTGCATGGTGCGCACGCTGTAATAGCGGTAATGACTGGGGTTTGCGATGCGGTCCGGGGTGATCAGCCCCACTTCTTCATAATAGCGCAGCATACGCTGGGACACATCGCAGATTTTACTCACCTGTCCGATGGTGTACAGCGTTTCTTGTTCCATATGGTTCCTCCTCCCGCTGTGCGGCACAGCGGTTTATAGAAGCTGCGGGGAGACGATACCATCCACCGTCTCCCCGCACTCGCTTTTTAATACTGGCGAACCACCGCGGTGACCCGGCCCAGGATCGCAGCTTCACTGCCGTCGATCGGCTCATAGTCCGGATTCTCCGGCAGCAACCAGATCTCTCCGTTGCTGCGGTGCAGCCGCTTCACCGTAGCCTCCTCACCGATGCGCGCCACCACAATTTCCCCATTGCGAGCCGTGGGCTGCTGCTTGACGACAACCAAATCTCCGGGCAGAATGCCCGCGTCCTTCATGGAGTAGCCCCGCACACGCAGGGCAAAATAGCCCGTGGTGTCGCCGCCCACGTCAAAGGTGAGGTAATCCTCCACACACTGCTCGGCCAGAATCGGCGCGCCGGCAGCCACAGAACCGACGATGGGCACCCGCATATCCTGCGCCTCTACCTCCACCGCAGCCGGCGGCAGAGACCTGTCCTCCGCTTCGTCCAGGTCGATCAGCGGACGCAACGCGCGGCCTTTTCCGGCCCCCTTCTCGATGTAGCCTTCGTCCGCC
The DNA here is from genome assembly GCA_020555605.1 of bacterium 210917-SL.2.15. Classification (GTDB taxonomy): domain Bacteria; phylum Bacillota; class Clostridia; order Oscillospirales; family Oscillospiraceae; genus Pseudoscillospira. Next base: position 18,469 of record JAJCJC010000011.1, read on the forward strand.
AGGTTCTTCAGGTGAAAATGAACGGTGGACGGCGATTTCAGCCCCACGGCGTCGCCGATTTCGCGCACGGAGGGCGGATAGCCCTGCTCCTTCACGCACTGCACAATGAAGCGATAAATCTGCCTCTGCATAGTCTTGTGTTTCATGGCGGCTCCTCCATCGGATGGTTTATGCCCTCAGTATAGCACAGCCATACCCTGAATGCAAACATTTGTTTTTCTTTTGTTCGATTCTTTTTTCCGCTCTGCAATACAATTTTCAATTTTTTACGAAAATATCCTAAAATGTATTTTCTTTTTCCCATCGCCACAGTGCAGCGTCAGGAGCAATACATCTTGTACAGTTCCACGTGATCGTAAATGGCGCGCCAGGAGCTGTAGGCGTTCGCTGTGACGCAGAGATAGCCGTGCCCTTGCGCATCTTCTCCGTAGCTGGCGGCGCAATTGCCGGACTGCATCACATAGCCGGTCTTGGCCGCCACTGCCCGCACGGCGTTGTCGGCGTCATGATCCTCGATCTTGCGCAAAAACCAGTTGGACAAGATCTGCCCCTCCGGGTGTTCCTCTGTAGGGCGGGTCTCGTAGGAATGGGCCGAAAGCACTTGGCGGCACAGCGGATTGTCCATAGCCGCCTTGAGGATCACCGCCATATCTGTCGCCGTGCAGTGATGATCCTCGTCGTACAGGCCCACACAATTGGTAAAATGGGCCGTCTTGTCCAAACCAAGCGCGGCCAGCTTTTCATTCATCAGCGCCACAAAGGCTTCGTGGCTCCCGGCTGTGTAATAGGCCAGTGCCAGCGCCGCATCCGCCCCGGAAGAGAGGATTGTCCCATACAGCAGTTCCCGGACGGGAACCACCTCGTCCACTTCCAGTCCCACCACGCTGCAGTCGTTGACATAACAGTAATCAGTGATTTCACGGGTGATCGTCACCGTATCGTCCAGGGCCTCCTCGCTCTCCAGCTGTTCCACAGCCACCAGCAACGTCAGGATCTTCGTCATGGATGCGGGAGAAATTACCGCATCGGCGTCTTTTTCCGCCAGAATTTCTCCGCTTTCAGCATCGATCAGCACCGCATGGCTGCTGGGAATCTCTTCGCCCAGCACCGCCGTGGCCGCCGTGGCCGCCGGGACAAACCGCGGCTCCTGCGGCTCTTTTGGCTGCTGCACCACCGCATTGCCCACCGCCGGAACGTCATCGACATCCCTGCCCGCCTCACTTTCCCGGTGTCCCATTCCGGACAGCAGCACCGCCGCGATCACTCCGGCGGCCAGGAAGGGCGCCAGCAGCAGCATCTGCCGCCGCCGGCGCGCCCGAAACCGTTCCCGCCGCGCTTTGTCCCGCCGCGCCCGGCGGGCGGCCCGCTCTTCTTCCGTCATCGCTGTGGCATCGTTTCTTTCCATGTGCGCTCCTGCCTTATTACCAATGCACCGTCTGTGCATGCGTTTTTTCTATATGGGATGTATTATACCAAAAAGTACAAAAAAATACAGCACCCGCGGAAAAGATTTCAAAAAACAGCTGCGGGGCGCTCCTGCTCGCAAGGGCGAAAAAAGGCCGCTCCCGATCGGAGCGGCCTTTTTCACGGTTTTGTTGTTCAGGCGATCAGATTCAGCATCAGCGTTAGGATGATGAACACAGCGCCGATCCACTTGGTGGCCCTCGCCATCTTGGCGTCAGCCGTCTTGGCCTCGTGTTTACTCATAAAGGAATCCGCCACGCCGGCAATAGAGCCGGACAGGCCGGCGCTCTTACCGGACTGCATCATGATGATGCCGATCAGCAGCAAACCGCAAATCACTTGGATCACAGTCAGAAAAATGGTCATAGTTTTGTCCTCCCGCTATCGTTACAGCAAAAGCCTGCACGCCTTTGTATCTTTTTTGCTTATTTGCAGATTTATATGTTAGCACAGTTTTTGCCGCATTGCAAGGCTATTTTGAATTTTCTTTGCAATTTCAGCGTTTTTTCTCACAATCGCTCTTCCCAGGCGTTGCGGTACAGCTTTCCGGCCTCAGCTTTGGTGCCGTTCAGGCGCAGCAGCTCCTCCACCGTAACAAACTCATACCCCTCCTCCTGTAGCCGGTCTACAATGCGCAGCGCCGCCTCCACGCTGGTGGGGTAGAAATCGTGCAGCAGAATGATGTCGCCATCCTGCACATGGGAGCAGACGTGCTCGGTTACTTTGTCCGCGTCCAGCACCTTCCAGTCCTCCGGATCCACGGACCAGTAGACCATGGGCGTTTTCACCAGTTTTTTGCCCGTTTCGTCGATCAGGCCATAGGGCGGGCGCAGCCAGTATTCCCTTCCTTCACCCAGCACGCTGCTGAGCAGCACTTCGGTCTTGTTGATCTCCTGCAGAATCGTGTTTTTGTCGCTTCCCGCCAGCCTTTGGTGACTGAAGGTGTGGCTGCCGATTTGGTGGCCGTTTTCAGCCATCCAGCGCACCAGCCATTCGTTGCCCTCGATCTGCTCGCCGATCAGAAAAAAGGTCGCTTTCACGCCCCGCTGCTGCAGCCCTTCCAACAAAACGGAGGTGGTGTCCGCCCGCGGGCCGTCGTCAAAAGTCAGCGCCACATATTTGGGCAGCGGTTCCCCGGTGCTCTCGTCGCCCACCTCTGCTGCGCCGCCCGCCGGCACCGCGGTGCGGCCCGGCTGCATAGCCAGCAGGCTCAGCGCAGCAGCCGCCAGCAGGCACACAAATGCCCGGTACCATCCTTTTGCCATTCCATTCGCCCCTTCGCAATCATACTTTCGCTCAGTATGCCCGAAGGTGCGAGAAACGATACTGACAGTTCCTGCCGCCTGATCGTTTAAAAATAATCGGAAATATACGGTACTTGCTGCTCAATGGAGTCCTCCAGCAGATCGATCACAGACTCCGGCGCCCGGATACGCTCGATTTTGGCGAGATAATCCGGCCGCTTATAGCCCATCAGTATTGTAGTCATAGTCTGAATACTGATACGGTCGGCGCTGCGCGCATTGCTGCGCACCGCCTCGCCCCGGCCGTCCCGGGAGATTTTCAAAAGAAACGTGCCCTGATTGCACTTCATCATCGGATCCTCCAGCGTAAACAGCCACATCCGGTCCACAGAGTCCTTTTTGAAAGGATATTGCGCAATAAAGGCGGGAAAGTCCACAATGCGTGCCATATAATAGGGCGAAATTTCTTCCTTGATACTGGCGTCTTCCGGCAAAAAGGCCAGGGGTTCATTGGTGTAGATATCACCTTTCACCAGATGGATCATGGAAAAGTGAGCCGAAACGAAATTCCACAGCCAATATTCGTTCCAGGCCGGCTCGTCCCGCAAAACAGCGCCATGGGTGCGCAAAGCATAGCGCTCATAGGCGCGTTTGAACTCCGGCCCCTCGATTTTGACCCGTCGGACGTCACCCGGCGCCGGACAGGGACGGGGCAGCTGGTGCTGCTTGATTCCATACGTGATTTTATCCGGGACAATTTCCCAGCCCTTCCGGCGATAATATGGAATGGAGTGGGGATAAAGAGAACAGATATGCTGTCCCTTTTTCTGCATGTTCAGCAGCGCGTTGTATTGATCCATATATTTCCCGGTAACCGGTCTCATGTTTAATTTTCTTCAATCCATAAAAAGTCCTTTGTTTTCCTCTGCCGCCGGATGCGCCCGGCGGCGGTGTTTATTGCGTGTTTTGATGATACCAGCAAACGCCCTCCCGCCGCTCGATCACGACCCGGTCGCCGTCGGCCAGATAATCGATGAACGAGCGCATGTTGCGCTCGCACACCGCGCATTTAAACGCTTTTGTACTGTGCATTTCCAGGCGCCGGTACACCGCGCGCACCCATTCCTCCTCGGACATCTCCCCCTGCAGGCAATCGTACACCAGCTCTGCCCGATCCAGAATATAGGCGATATTTTTTTCAATCAAATCGCTGATTTCGCTGTAAACGCCCCGGTGCGCCAACACATAGGCGTCGCAGCGCAGCGCGCGCAGGCTCGCCTTGGCCTTCAGGTCGTCGGCGCGGCACACGGCCGAGGGCATCTTTGCCCCGCGCATCACCGTTTCGCTCATCAGTGCGTCGGCCAGATACGCCACTTTGTCCGGGGTGATAATGCCGATCTGCCCCGGCGTATGGCCATACAGCGGCAAAATGCCGAAGGGCACGCCGCAGAAAACCTTCACCCGTTCGCCGGGCATCACGATCTGGTCGACCCGGTAACACTGTCCAGCCATCATATCGTCGATTTCCTTGGGCGTCATGGCGGGGTAGGCCCCGCGGTAGGCCATTTCGCTGACCGCCGTGCCCGCTTCGGCCAGGCTGGCCAGAATCGGGCATTTATAGCGGTACTTGAGATGCTCCGCATTGCCCGCATGGTCGTAATGCGTATGGCTGACGATGATGCCGATGGGCCGCACGCCGGTTTCCTCAAAAAAACGGATCAGCGGTTCCCGATCCTCTTTGGCATAGCCGGTGTCCACCAGGACGCCCCCGTGCTCCCCCGTTTTATAAAACAGCAGCGTGCCCGCCGTCACATCCACCGTGTACGTGCTCCCCTTCACCAGATTCCATTCCATTATGTTATGCCTCCCATGTGCCGACGCGGTTAAAATGCTCCGCGCCGTCCTCAAATCGATGCTCCAGCCGTCCCTCGCTGCACAGCAGCTGCACCAGGGATCGAATCATATTTCCCGTTTCCAGCGTCCGGTAATAATATGCGTCGGCGTGCAGGCCAAGCCTTTTCCACACCGCGCGGATGATCTGCTCCATAGACATGGGCTTTTCAATGCTCCGCCACACCGTTTCGGCGCGCCGGCGGATATAGCGGAGGTTCTCGTCGATCAGCTCTTCCAGATCCTGCTCGATGCTGCCATGGGCCAGAATATAGGCCGCGCAATGGTAGCGCCGCAGCTTCTCCTTGCTGTCCAAATCCACCTCGTGGCTCAGGGCATAGCTGAGCTTGGCCTGCCGCAGCAGCCGCCCCGACATCAGAGTATCTCCCACATAGAGCACGTCGTCCGGTGTGCGGAACGCCACATGGTCCACGGAGTGCCCCGGCGTGTGGATCACGTCGAACACCGCGCCGCACACCTCCAGCGGCCCGTCCTCCAGGCCGATCTCCTCGTCCACCTCATAGGGGAACTTCTGCCAGAAAGCTTCCACCGCCCGGTAGTTCCCGTTTTCATGCCCCGCCTTGAACGCCAGCGGCGAAGCGTGGGCCGCCGCTTCCAGCCGGGGCAGATAGATCCGGCTTCCCTGCCGCTGCTGCAGCGCCGCGTTGGCCGCCACATGATCCCAGTGGTCATGGGTGTTGAGGATGGCGCGCACGCGCAGCCCCTGCCCCTCCAGCCATTCCTCCAACTCCCCGTGGAGCATGCAGCCGCTGTCCAGCAGGATAATCTCCTGCTCACTCAGTTGATAATATGGCACCATAGCCCGCGGCTGGACAATGCACCAGGTATTGCCTGCCACCTGCTGTGCGGTCAGTTTCATATGCAAATCTCCCGTGGCTTCCGCACCGCGCGCCGGCAGGGATTTTGCGCGGCGTGCGGCAGTTGATCTAATAAAATTATACTCCCATTCGTCAAAAGCCGCAAGAGTGCGTCTTTCCTTTCCGTCTGTCCCCGCTCCCCTTTGACAAAGGCGGGAAACTGCGTTATAAGAATTATATCTGTTTTGCGACGGTAAGCGCAAAAGCCAAAGAAAACAAACGCCCCGCCCGGCCCTTATTTCCTTTGGCTTTTGTTATTGAACACGATACCAAAGGCGAGCGCGTTATGGTTCTGGATTTCCCGGAAACCGGGCCGACAGAAACGTAACGCTGCACAGCGTTGTAAATAAAAAGGCGCGCAGTGCGAAAAGCACTGCGCGCCTTGTACCGGAGCAACATATTGGCTCAGGCCAATAAAACGAAGTAACCGCCCGTCGTCCAAAACCAGCGGTTACTTCTTGTAACGCGAGGGGACAAACCGTTTGTCCGGCAGCACCCTTTTTCTATATTTAGTATAGTGCAGAACGTCTCAAATGTCAACAGGTCAGAATGCAGAAAAAGCGAAGCGTCTTTCAGACGCTTCGCTTTTTCTTAGATTTTTTTCTGCAATTTTTGTATTGTTAGTGATGCATCATTAATTGGTCGCAACACAAATGATATATTAAAGAGCAGCTTATTGTACGGTTTTCAAATAAAAATATGTATATAAATATACAAAATTCGCGTTTAATTGCAAAAATGCTATCACTTAACTGCCGAGTGGGTGCATCTATTTTACTGCGAATATTTTATAATAATAACAAAAATCATAGGAGGAAGGGCGTTGTAAAATGGCTACCAACAAACGGGTATTTACTTTGCGTTTGTCGGATGAAGTTATGGACAAAATCGGAATTTTGGCCACAGAGGAACATCGATCCATTACAAATTATATTGAGTTTGTTCTCCTGCAACACTTGGAACAAGTCGAAAAAGAACGCGGCTCTTCTCCTGTCGCCTAATGTGTCTTCCACGTTGCTGATCCCATAATATATCAGGCAGTTATGTATTTTCTTTCCACATATGAAGCAAAACTACCTGCAAAGGAGAATTGTTCTCAATGACGATTGCTGAAAGAATCTACCAAACTTTATGGAGCACCAGCGATGCTCCCGCGGAAGGCGTTACGCCCTTTGCCCAGCAGCCGGAGCATACCATCTGGATGTTTCAGGCGGATCTGCGCGAAGTCCAGGACGCCCTCTCTCCGCGGGGGCCGGAGAGCCTCGCCGCCCTGGAGCACGCCCTTTCTATCGGCCGCGCCTGGTGGGAGCAGTGCAGCCTGACGCTTTTCCGTCAGGGCGTCCGCGTTTCCAGGCTCCCCCTATCTTATCTGCGCGAAACCGCCGGGGTGTCCAGCTATGAAGACTGCGGCCTGCTTTCCCTCTCTTTCCTATCCAACGAACGCCAGCTGGATTATACGCCGCCTTTCGCCGATCTGCTCCACGAGGAGGCCCTGCCCTGCCGCCAGCTCCATGCCGATCTGCTGGAGGCGCAGGAGGACCTGTGCGAGCTGCCCGACGCCCACTGGGACGAAGATGACGTTTCCGAATTTTACTGCGCCCAGCTGGGCATGTGTCAGGCCTGCTCGGAAGAAATGTACGCCTACGGCCTGCAGTACGGCTGGAAAAAAGAAACATAAAAGTATCCCCGGAAGGCTTCTGCCTTCCGGGGATTTCTGATGAGCGCAGAAAAAAGCCCCTTTTGTATGTTCCGGCCGGAATGCCATACAAAAGGGGCCTTTTATAGGGCGGGGGAATCCCCGCGCCCATAAAAGCCATACATTGGGTTGAATTGCCTGACCGCCCAGGCGGTCAATGGTACCGGCGGACCGGGCCGCTTTCCCACCATTCAAAGCAAACCGAAATTTACTTTACCAGTTCGATCAGAGCGGTTTCGCTGGCATCGCCGCGGCGCACGCCGGTGCGGGTGATGCGGGTGTAGCCGCCGTGACGTTCAGCATAGCTGGGAGCAATTTCCTTAAACAGCTTCTTGACGACGTCTTCTCTGGTAATAAAGCTCATGGCCTGACGATAGGCGGCCAGGTCGTTCTTCTTGCCGAGGGTGATCATCTTCTCTGCCAGCGGCGCAACTTCCTTGCAGCGCATCAGGGTGGTTTCCATCTTTCCCTTGTCCAGGAAATCGGTCACCTGCTGGCGCAGCATGGCCTTGCGCTGGGCAGTGGTCTTGCCGAGCTTACGGGTTCCGGGCATGTATCTTCTCCTCCTTGTGTAGGAATTGTGTTGACCATCAAAGGATGGCTTGCTTAGTTGTTGTCGTCATCCGCCAGGCTCAGGCCCATCATGGCCAGCTTGTTGATGACTTCCTCCAGGGACTTGCGGCCCAAGTTACGGACCTTCATCATATCGTCCTCGGTCTTGGAAATCAGGTCGGCGACGGTGTTGATGTTGGCGCGCTTGAGGCAGTTGAAGCTGCGCACGCTCAGGTCCAGCTCTTCAATCGTCAGTTCCAGCACCTTGTCCCGCTGGGTCTCCGTCTTTTCCACCACGGTGGAGCTTCTGCCCACAGTTTCGGAAAGGTCGGTGAACAGGGCAAAATGATCGCACAGGATCTTTGCCGCCAGAGAGACCGCGTCCCGCGCAGTAATGGTGCCGTCCGTCCAAACTTCCAGGGTCAGCTTGTCGAAGTCGGTCATGTTGCCCACACGGGTGTTTTCCACCGTGTAGTTGACCTTGTGCACGGGGGTGTAGATCGAGTCGACGGGAATCACGCCGATCACCGTCTGGGGCGTCTTGTTGCGGTCGGCGGACACATAGCCGCGGCCGTGGTTCATGGTGATCTCCATGTTCAGCGTGGCGCCCTCGCCCAACGTCGCAATATGCAGATCGGGGTTCAGCACTTCCACTTCGCCGTCGCTCTTGATGTCGCCGGCGGTCACTTCGCAGGGACCCACCGCTTCAATATAAACGGTTTTCATGCCCTCGCCGTGGATTTTGGCCACAATGCCCTTGACGTTCAGGACGATGTCCGTCACGTCCTCCTTCACACCGGGGATGGTGGAAAATTCATGCTGGATACCGGCAATTTTGATGCTGGTGGCAGCGGTGCCGGGCAAAGACGAGAGCAGGATGCGGCGCAGCGCATTGCCCAGGGTCGTGCCGTAGCCGCGCTCCAGCGGCTCCACGACATACTTGCCGTAAGTCACATCGCCGGGAGTTTCGATGCACTCGATCTGCGGCTTTTCGATTTCAATCATCAGTTACCCCTCCTCCTCATGCAGCGCTTTTCGCGCTGCGGCGTTCGTGTGAATCGTACATACTGAGGGTAAAACCTCTATTACTTGGAGTACAACTCGACGATGAGGTGCTCCTCGATGGGCATATCAATGTCGCCGCGCTCGGGCATCTTCACAACGGTGCCCTTCAGTGCGTTCTTTTCACGATCCAGCCACTGAGGAACGGTAACCTGGATGGCATCCTCGCCCACAAGTCTCTTAAACTTGGAAGAGGCGCGGCTGCTCTCCTTCACTTCGATCACATCACCGGGCTTGACGAGATAAGAAGGAATGTTGACCTTCTTGCCGTTGACGGTGAAATGTGCATGGCTCACCAGCTGACGGGCCTCACGGCGGGTCATGGCAAAGCCCAGACGGTACACCACGTTATCCAGGCGGCGCTCAATGGTGACGAGCAGGTTTTCACCGGTCTTGCCAGCCATCTTCTCGGCCTTCTCGTAGTAGCCGCGGAACTGCTTCTCCATGATGCCGTAAACGAACTTGACCTTCTGCTTTTCGTTCAGCTGCTGTGCATACTCGCTCTGCTTCTTTCTCATCTGGCCGCCGGGATTGCGGTTGGTCTCCTTCTTGGAATAACCCATGACGGTAGGAGAAATGCCCAAAGCCTTGCAGCGCTTCGCGACCGGCTGCATATTCTTAGCCATATTTCAATATCCTCCTTATTTCCGATTAGACGCGGCGTCTCTTCGGGGGACGGCAGCCGTTGTGGGGGATGGGGGTGACATCCTTGATCATGGTGACCTCCAGACCCACTGCCTGCAGCGCGCGGATGGCTGCTTCGCGGCCGGCGCCGGGACCCTTGACGTATACTTCAACGGACTTCAGACCATACTCCATGGCGGCCTTTGCTGCGGTTTCGGCAGCGGTCTGGGCTGCGAACGGAGTGGACTTCTTGCTGCCGCGGAAACCGAGGCCGCCGGAGGAAGCCCAGGACAGGGCGTTGCCCTGCTGATCGGTAACGGTGACCATAGTGTTGTTGAAGGAAGAACGGATGTGGACCGCACCGGCGGGTACGTTCTTCTTTTCGCGCTTGCGGCGCACAGTCTTCTTTACGTTAGCCATTCTGAATCTCCCTCCTTACTTCTTCTTGTTGGCAATGGTCTTCTTGGGACCCTTGCGGGTGCGGGCGTTGGTCTTGCTGCGCTGGCCGCGCACGGGCAGGCCCTTGCGGTGGCGGGTGCCGCGGTAGCAGCCAATCTCAATCAAACGCTTAATATCCAGGGCATTGTTGCGGCGCAGGTCGCCCTCCACCATATAGCCCTTATCGATCGCCTCGCGCAGCTTGGCCTCTTCCTCGTCGGTCAGGTCCTTCACGCGGGTGTCGGGGTTGATGCCTGTCTGCGCAAGAATGTCATTTGCGCTCTTTCTGCCAATACCATAGATGTAAGTGAGTCCGATCTCGACTCGCTTCTCCTTGGGCAGGTCAATGCCGGCAATACGTGCCATACTTTTTAAGCACCTCCAATAATTAGTTAGCCCTGTCTCTGCTTATGCTTGGGGTTTTCGCAGATCACCATCACGCGACCTTTGCGGCGAATAACCTTGCACTTTTCGCACATGGGCTTAACGGACGGTCTTACTTTCATGTCAATAAACCTCCTGTTACTTGCTTCGCCAGGTAATCCGACCACGAGTCAGGTCGTAGGGAGACATCTCCACCGTAACCTTATCACCGGGCAGAATCCTGATAAAATTCATCCGGAGCTTTCCGGATATGTGCGCCAAAATCGTGTGTCCGTTCCCGATATCCACCTGGAACGTCGTATTCGGCAACGATTCGAGAACCACGCCTTCTACTTCGATCATGTCGTCTTTTGCCAAGCGTATCCCTCCTGGTCAAGATAACCTTCCCCGCTGCGCGGGGCATGTTGCGGAACGTGTTGTGCCGTTCCTGTTTTTTCCTGCGCGCTCAGGTGCGCCTGAGCGCGCAGATCTGCTGATCCCATTACAGTTTCCATCCGTACTCTTCCCAGCTGGCGTCCAGCGCGGTCAGAATCTCCGGCTTTCCGTCGGTGATGCAGATTGTATTTTCATAATGCGCCGCCCATTTGCCGTCCTGAGTTTTCACCGTCCATCCGTCCGGCAGGACCTGAATGGCAGCGCCGCCTGCGTTGACCATCGGTTCGATGGCCAGCGTCATGCCGCGCAGCAGGCGCGGGCCGCGGCCGGGAAGGCCATAGTTGGGGATCTCCGGGGACTCGTGCATCTTGGTACCGATGCCGTGGCCCACATATTCTCGCACGATGGAGAAGCCGTTATCCTCCACATACTGTTGGATGGCGGCGGAAATGTCGCCCAGGCGGTGCCCTTCGGTGGCCTTGGCAATGCCTTCAAAAAAGCTTTGCTGTGTTACATCGATCAGGCGCCGGGCCTCTTCGGAAATCTTCCCGCAGGGGAACGTGGCGCAGCAGTCGCCGTGATAGCCGCTGAGGAACGCGCCTACATCAATGCTGACGATATCGCCCTCCTGCAGCACCCGCTTTCCAGGAATGCCGTGAATCACTTCGTCGTTCACCGATGCACAAACGCTGGCGGGAAACCCATTGTAGTTCAAAAACGACGGGACCGCGCCCTGTGCACAGATAAAATCGTGTACCGCCCGGTCGATCTCCTGTGTCGTCACACCGGGCCGGATCATGGCGCCCGCCAGGGCACGCGCAGCCGAGGTCAATCTGCCAGCGCGGCGCATGGCCTCGATCTCATGGGGCGATTTCAGTGTAATCATGCGTTCTGCCCCAATGCTTCCAGAATCTTCTGGGTCGTGCCTTCCACCGTCGGCTGGTTGAAGATCTCTTTTAGGTTGCCCTTTTGGGCGTAATATTCCTTCAGCGGCTCCGTCTCGCGGTGATAAACCTCCAGACGGGACGCCACGGTCTTGGGCGCATCGTCAGCACGCTGAACCAGCGCGCCTCCGCAGACGTCGCATACACCTTCCACCTTGGGCGGGATCGCCACAACGTGGTAACTGGCGCCACACTTCTCGCAGACACGGCGGCCGCTCATCCGCTGCAGGATCTCCTCATCGGAGATCTCTAAATTGATCACAGCGTCAAAGACGATGCCGGCCTTGTCCAGCGCCTCGGCCTGGGCAATGGTCCGGGGCACGCCATCGAGAATATAGCCCTTTTTGCAGTCTTCCGCCTGCAAGCGCTCATTGATGATGCCGATGATGACCTCATCTGGAACCAGATGGCCGTGATCCATATATTCCTTGGCCTTCAGCCCGATCGGCGTACCGTCCTTGACGGCGGCGCGCAAGATGTTGCCCGTAGAAATCGTGGGAATGCCCAGCTTTTGGTTCAGGATGGCCGCCTGGGTGCCTTTGCCTGCACCGGGAGCACCCAACATGATCAGATTCATCATGTTTTTCACACCTTCTTATTCAAGGAAACCCTTGTACTGGCGGGCCAGCATCTGGTTTTCCAGCGCCTTGATCGTTTCCAGCGCGACGCCGACAACGATGATGACGGAGGTGCCGCCGATGGCGAGACCCGAAATGCTGATGAACTTACTGGCAACCAGCGGAGCGATTGCCACGATACCCAGATAGATCGCACCAAAGAGCGTAATGCGGGAGAGCACCTTGGCAATGAAATCCGCCGTGGGCTTGCCCGGACGGAAACCGGGGATAAAGCCGCCGTTGCGCTTGAGGTTGTTGGCGATCTCGGTGGGGTTGAACTGAATGGTCGCATAGAAATAGCTGAAGCCAATGATCATCAGGAAATAGGCCAGCATATAGAGCACCGACTTGGTGTCGATGGCCTGGATGAAGCCATACCAGAAGCTGCCCTCCTGAGGAGTGGGCAGGAACGCGGCGATGGTGGCCGGCAGCATGGCGATGGACTGCGCAAAAATGATGGGCAGCACACCGGACATGTTGACCTTCACCGGCAGCGTCGTGCTCTGGCCGCCATACATCTTGCGGCCCACCTGACGCTTGGCATACTGCACGGGGATGCGGCGTTCGGCGTTGTAAACGTGAGTAATCAGGACGATCAGCGCCAGCAGGCCCACCAGGATGCCCACGATACCGGGCACGCCCAGCACCTCGCGGTTGCTGTACATCGTGCCGATACCAGCGGGAATGCGGGAAATAATGGAGGCAAACAGGATGATGGAGATACCGTTGCCGATACCGAATTCCGTAATCTGCTCGCCCAGCCACATGATGAACGCAGAACCGGCCACAAAGGTGACAATGATCACAAACGCGGCGGCGATGCTGTCGTTGGTCAGGATGTTATACTGGTTGCGCATCAGCATATAGTAAGCAAAGCCCTGGATCAGGCCGATACCCACCGTGGTGTAACGGGTGATACTGGCGATCTTTTTGCGGCCTTCCTCACCTTCCTCCCGAGCCATGCGCTCCAGCGCAGGAATCGCCACGGTCAGCAGCTGAATGATGATGGATGCGTTGATATAGGGCTGGATGCTCAGCGCGAACACCGTGGCGTCGGCAAAGGCGCCGCCGGACATCACGTTGTACAAGCCCAGCACTGTGGTTTTCATGGAGTTGAGATACTCGGCCAGAGCACCCACGTCCACATAAGGAACCGGGATCGCGTTACCAATGCGGTAGATCAGCAGGATCAGGAGTGTAAAGACGATCTTTTTACGAAGCTCCGGAATGTTCCAGGCTTTGCGAATTGTCTGGATCACCTTTACATCACCTCGGCCTTTCCTCCCGCCGCTTCAATTGCCTGCTTGGCGGATGCGGAGAAGGCAGCAGCCTTGACGGTCACCTTCTTGGTCACGCTGCCGTTGCCCAGCACCTTGAAGCCATACTTGCACTGGTGCAGGATACCCTTCCCGATCAGAGCTTCGGCGGTAACCGTCTCGCCGTCCTCAAATGCGTTGAGCGCATTCAGATTAATGATTTCATAGGGCTTAGCGAAAATATTGTTGAAGCCGCGCTTGGGGATACGGCGTGCCAGAGGCATCTGGCCGCCCTCAAAGCCGGGGCGGACGCCGCCGCCGCTGCGGGCCTTCTGGCCCTTCTGGCCGCGGCCTGCGGTCTTGCCGTTGCCGCTGCCTTCGCCGCGGCCCTTGCGGTATGCCTTGCTGACGGAACCCTCAGCAGGACTCAATTCGTGAAGTTTCATTTCGCTTGCACCTCCTTACTTTTCCTCAGTAACCTGCAGCAGGTAGCCAATCTGGGCGATCTTGCCGCGGGTCTGTGCATTATCGGGCTGCACGGAAATGTCACCGATCCGGCGCAGGCCCATGGAGTTGGCAGTTGCAATGTGCTTTTTCAGTCTGCCGTTGACGCTCTTGACGAGCTCAATTTTCAGATTTGCCATTGTTCGCCCCTCCTTAACCCAGAATTTCTTCCACGCTCTTGCCGCGGATCTTGGCAACCATCTCGGGGCCTCTCAGGGACTTCAGGCCGGCGAAAGTAGCAGCAACCACGTTTGCGGGGTTGTTGGAGCGCAGGCATTTTGCACGGATGTCCTTGATGCCGGCCGCTTCCATCACGGCACGAACGGGACCGCCGGCAATGATACCAGTACCGGGTGCGGCGGGTTTCATCATCACGCGGCCGGCGCTGAACTCGCCGATGACCTCGTGGGGAATGGTCGTACCGGAAGTATTAATGATGACCATGTTCTTCTTAGCATCCTCGATGCCCTTGCGGATCGCCTCGGGCACTTCGGCAGCCTTGCCCAGGCCGTAGCCGACCTTACCTTTGCCGTCGCCGACAACCATCAGCGCGGAAAACTTCATCACGCGGCCGCCCTTGACGGTCTTGGAAACACGGTTGAGGTAGACGACTTTTTCGATATATTCGCTTTGTTCTCTTTCAAATCTTGCCATTGTAGTGTTCCTCCTCCCGTTTAGAATTCCAGGCCGCCCTCGCGGGCGCCTTCAGCCAGGCTCTTCACACGGCCGTGATACAGGTAACCGCCGCGGTCAAACACCACAGTGTCGATTCCCTTGGCCTTGGCACGCTCAGCGACGGTCTTTCCAACCTTGTGAGCGGCCTCAATGTTGCCGCCGAAGCCCTCGAAATCCTTCTCCAGGGAAGAAGCGCTGACCAGGGTCACGCCGTTGACGTCGTCAATGATCTGCGCATAGATGTTCTGCTTAGAACGGAACACGTTCAGGCGAGGTCTCTCGGGCGTGCCGGAGATCTTCGCGCGCACTCTCTTATGGCGCTTCAAGCGCTGTGCATTCGTATCGGGTCTTTTAACCATTTTGGCACACCTCCTTACTTCTTCGCACCGGTCTTACCAACCTTGCGGCGGATGACCTCGTCGGAATATTTAATACCCTTGCCCTTATAAGGCTCCGGGGGACGCTTTTCGCGGACTTCTGCCGCGAACTGGCCCACCTGCTGCTTATCGGGGCCAGAGATAACGATCTGGTTCGGGTTTGGAACGTCGATCGTGATGCCCGGCACTTCGGGTACGATTACCTGATGCGAGAAACCCAGGTTCATGACCAAGTCGGAACCCTTCTTCTCCACTCTGTAACCGACGCCGTTGACTTCCAGCGTTTTGCTGAAGCCCTTCTCAACACCCTCCACCATGTTGTGGAGCAGCGTGCGGGTCAGGCCGTGCAGAGCGCGGTTCTGCGGCTCGTCATTGGGGCGCTTGACATGGAGTTGATCGCCCTCCTGCTCGATGATCATAGCCGGATGCAGTGTAGCCGTCAGCTCGCCCTTGGGGCCCTTGACCGTGACCACGTTGCCTTCGCCGATCTTCACTTCGACGCCTGCGGGGACGGTAATGGGCATTCTACCAATTCTTGACATATCCGATTACCTCCCTTACCAAACAAATGCCAGGACTTCGCCGCCGACATGAGCCGCGCGGGCCTTCTTGTCGGTCATGACGCCCTTGGACGTAGAGACGATGGCGATACCCAAGCCGCGCAGGACGGAGGGCAGCTCGTCGGCGCCCACATAGACGCGCAGGCCGGGCTTGGACACGCGGCGCAGGCCGGTGATGACCTTCTCCTTGCCGGGATTGTACTTTAGGGTGATGTGAATCACGCCCTGGGTACCATCGTCAACAATCTGATAGTTTTTGATGTAGCCCTCATCCAGCAGGATCTGCGCAATGGCTTTCTTCATGTTGGAAGCGGGAACATCCACGGTTTCGTGCTTCGCGTTGTTCGCGTTGCGGATGCGGGTCAGCATATCCGCAATAGGATCAGTAATGTGCATTGTGTTATCCTCCTAATTTAGAGTTACAGACCCGTTGGGCCTGTTCAGGCGGCGAGGTATCACCGCTAATTTGGCAATTACCGGAGACCTTTCGCCATCCTTTTTATCCTTCCGCAGTTGCTGTCTTGCACACGGCAGTCTGCGGAACCGATCAAGCCTGGGCGGACCAGGGCAGAGGCCCTGCGCCGCCCGGCAGAATCAGTGCTTTTACCAGCTGGCCTTGCGCACGCCGGGGATCTCGCCCTTGTAAGCCATCTCGCGGAAGCATATACGGCACAGACCATAATCGCGCAAATACGCGTGGGGGCGGCCGCAGACCTTGCAGCGGTTGTACTTACGGGTGGAATACTTGGCCGGAGCCTGCTGCTTCAGGATCATAGACTTTTTCGCCATCAGTGTTTCCTCCCTTATCTCTGGAACGGAGCGCCGATTAGGCTCAGCAGCTCGCGGGCTTCTTCGTCGGTGTTGGCGGTGGTGCAGATGATGATATCCATGCCGCGGATCTTGTCGATCTTGTCATACTCGATCTCGGGGAAAATCAACTGCTCCTTGATGCCCAGCGCATAGTTGCCGCGGCCGTCGAAGGAATTGGGGTTGATGCCGCGGAAGTCACGGACGCGGGGCAGAGCCACATTGAACAGGCGGTCCAGGAACTCCCACATCTTCTCGCCGCGCAGCGTCACCTTGGCGCCCACGGGCATGCCCTCGCGGACCTTAAAGTTTGCAACGCTCTTCTTGGCCTTGGTGATCACGGCATGCTGGCCGGTGATGGTGGACAGGTCGCTGACGACCGCGTCGAGCACCTTTGCGTTCTCGCGCGCCTCGCCGCAGCCCACGTTCACGACAATCTTGTCGATGCGGGGCACCTGCATCACGCTCTTGTAATCGAACTTCTTCATCAGAGCGGGGGCGACTTCCTGCTGATACTGTGTCTTTAATCTAGCCATGTGTCAAACCCTCCTTTACAGTGCTGCGCCGCAGTGCTTGCAGACGCGGCTCTTCTTGCCGTCCTCGATCTTGTAGGCAACGCGGGTGGCCTTGGAGCACTTGGGGCAGACAACCTGCACCTTGCTCGCATAGATCGCGGCTTCTCTCTTGACGATGCCGCCGGTTTCACCCTGACGGCGGGGCTTGGTGTGGCAGGTCACAATGTTGACGCCCTCAACGACGACCTTGCGGTCGGAAGGGATCACGGCCTGGACCTTGCCCTGCTTGCCCTTGTCCTTGCCGGACAGGACGACTACGGTATCGCCCTTCTTGATTTTCATATTAGCCATCTCAGTGTCCCCCTTAAATTACTTCCGGCGCCAGGGACAGGATCTTCATGTAATCCTTGTCGCGCAGCTCGCGAGCCACAGGCCCAAAGATACGGGTTCCTCTGGGGTTCTTGTCGTCCTTGATCAGGACGGCGGCGTTCTCATCGAAGCGGACATAGGTGCCGTCGTTGCGGCGGACGCCCTTGACGCTGCGGACGATGACGGCCTTGACGACCTCGCCCTTCTTCACGGTGCCACCGGGCGTGCTCTTGCGGACAGAAGCCACGATCACATCGCCGATGTTGCCGTATTTACGCTTGGATCCGCCCAGAACGCGGATGCATTTGATCTCCTTGGCGCCGGTATTGTCGGCAACCTTCAGATAGCTTTCCTGCTGAATCATATTCCGGCACCTCCTTACTTCGCTTTTTCAATGATCTCGACCAGACGCCATCTCTTGTCCTTGGACAGGGGTCTGGTTTCCATGACCTTGACCTTATCGCCGATATTGCATTCATTCAGCGCGTCGTGGGCCTTAAGCTTGTAGGTGCGGCCCATGATCTTCTTGTACAGCGGATGCTGCACGCGGTCCTCGATGGCGACCACGATGGTCTTATCCATCTTGTTGGACACAACCTTGCCCACGCGGGTCTTGCGGGAGGTAGTTCTCACTTCACTCATGTTCTTTTACCTCCTTCTTCACTGCTTGTCAGGAGCGGCTTTAAGCTCCTGCTCACGCAACACGGTTTTGACTCTGGCAATGTCACGCTTGGTGTCCGCGATTTTCTGCGGATTGTCCAGCTGGTTGGTTGCGTGCTGCATACGAAGATAAAACAGGTCCTTTTTCAGGCCAGAGAGCTTTTCATTCAGCTCTGCGGTGCTCATTGCACGTACTTCACTTGCCTTCATCCTTATTCACCAACTTCCTGAGATTCCAGTTCCTCGCGCTTGACGATCTTGCTCTTGATGGGCAGCTTGTAGCTGGCCAGGCGCAGGGCTTCACGGGCGGTTTCCTCGCTGACGCCGGCGATCTCGAACATCACGCGGCCGGGCTTGACCACGGCCACCCAGTATTCGGGGGAGCCTTTACCGGAACCCATACGGGTTTCAGCGGGCTTCTGGGTCACGGGCTTGTCAGGGAAGATCTTGATCCACACCTGACCGCCGCGCTTGGTGTAACGGGTCATGGCCACACGGGCGGCCTCAATCTGATTGCTGGTGATCCACGCCGGTTCCAGCGCCACCAGACCATATTCACCGTAGGTGACCTTGTTGCCTCTGGTGGCCTTGCCGGTCATACGGCCGCGGTGAACTCTGCGGTATTTCACTCTCTTGGGCAGAAGCATTACTGTGCGCCTCCTTCGGTCGTTTTATTAGCTGCCGGACGGGGACCTCTGTTGAAGCCGCCGCCGGTGCGGCCGCCCTGGCCGCCGTTACCGTTGCGGTTGAAGCCGCCCTGGCCGCGGTTGTCGCGGTTGAAGCCGCCTCTGTTGCCGCCGCGGCGATCGCCGTCACGGCGGGGACGACGGTCACGACGCTCCTGATAGGGCTTCGTGGTATCCATCGTGCGGGGAGTGGTGCGCAGGGTCTGGCTCAGGACTTCGCCCTTGTAAATCCAGACCTTGACGCCGATGCGGCCGAAAGTGGTGGCCGCCTCTGCAAAACCGTAGTCGATGTCGGCACGGATGGTCTGCAGCGGGATGGTGCCGTCGTGATAATGTTCAACGCCGGCGATCTCGCGGCCGCCCAGGCGGCCGGAGCAGCAGCACTTGATGCCCTTGGCGCCGGCGCGCATGGCGCGGCCCATGGCATTCTTCATGGCGCGGCGGTGAGAGATGCGCTTCTCCAGCTGCTGGGCAATGTTCTCAGCCACCAGCTGGGCGTCCATATCCGGGTTGCGGACTTCCACAATGCTCAACTTGACCTTCTTGCCGATCAGCTTTTCCAGGTTCAGGCGGATCTTCTCCACTTCCGCGCCGCCCTTACCGATTACAATGCCGGGACGGGCGCAGTGCAGATAAACAGTGACAACGTCATTGCTGCGCTCGATCTCGATCTTAGGGATACCGGCGGAATACAGGCTCTTTTTCAGATAGTCGCGGATCTTCTTGTCCTCGACCAGGAGATCACCGACTTTTTCATTGCTTGCATACCAGCGAGAATCCCAGTCTTTGATGACGCCCACGCGAAGACCGTGGGGATTGACTTTCTGTCCCATAAACTTCCTCCTCGCTTATTCCTTCTCGCTCACCACGAGGGTGATGTGAGAGGTTCTCTTGTTGATACGGTAGGCTCTGCCCTTGGACACCGGGCGCATTCTCTTGAGAATGGGACCAGGCGCGGCGTAGACCTTGGAAACATACAGCTTCTCGGGGTCCATGCTGAAGTTGTTCTCTGCATTTGCGCAGGCGCTCTTCAGCAGCTTGGCCAGAGGCTCGGAGGCAGCCTTGGGGGTGGCCATCAAAATGGCCATAGCGGTCTGGGCATCCCGGCCGCGGATCAGGTCGCAGACGATCTGAACCTTGCGGGGAGAGATGCGGATAAATTTCGCTTCAGCTCTTGCGTCCATTTTCTGCATCCTCCTTACTTCGTGCCGGTGCTCTTCGCAACGTGGCCGCGGAAGGTGCGGGTCGGTACGAATTCGCCCAGTTTGTGGCCGACCATGTCTTCGGTGACATAGACGGGAACGTGCTTTCTGCCGTCGTGCACGGCAAAGGTGTGACCGACGAAGGAAGGGAAGATGGTGGAGCTGCGGCTCCAGGTCTTCAGGACCTTCTTCTCACCGGTCTTGTTCATTTCTTCAACCCGCTTCAGCAGCTCAGGGGCAACGAAGGGGCCTTTTTTAATACTTCTGCTCATGGTTCGTTAGCCTCCTTATCACTTCGCGTTGCGGCGCTTGACGATAAACTTGTTGGTGGGGTTCTTGCCCTTGCGGGTCTTGTAACCCAGAGCAGGCTTGCCCCAAGGCGTCACAGGACCGCTGCGGCCGATGGGGGCCTTGCCCTCGCCGCCGCCGTGAGGATGGTCGCAGGGGTTCATGACGGAGCCGCGGACGGTGGGCCGCCAACCCATGTGACGTTTCCGACCGGCCTTACCGATCTGAATGTTTTCGTGATCCAGATTGCCGACCTGGCCGATGGTGGCTTTGCAGTTGGTGCGGACGATGCGCACTTCGCCGGAAGGCATACGGATCTGAGCATCCTTGCCTTCCTTGGCCATCAGCTGCGCCGCAGTACCGGCGGAGCGCACCAGCTGCGCGCCGTTGCCGGGATACAGCTCGATGTTGTGGATAATGGTACCCACGGGGATCTTCTCAATAGGCAGGCAGTTGCCGGGCTTGATATCGGCCTCGGCAGAGGAGATGACCTTGTCGCCGGCCTTCAGGCCCTCGGGCGCCAGAATATATCTCTTCTCGCCGTCCTCGTACTGAACAAGGGCGATGAACGCGCTGCGGTTGGGATCGTATTCCAGGCGCTCCACCGTGGCTTCCACGTCCAGCTTGTCGCGCTTGAAATCAATGATGCGGTACTTAACCTTGTTGCCGCCGCCGCGGTGGCGGACGGTGATTCTGCCGTAGCTGTTGCGGCCGGCGCTCTTCTTGAGCGTTTCAGTCAGGCTGCGCTCCGGCTTTGCCTTTTTATCGATGCCGTCGAATCCGGAGACCGTCATGTGTCTTCTGGAAGGCGTCGTCGGCTTATAAGTTTTGATCGACATGTGCGTTACACTCCTTCTTTAGATTCGGTCTCTTACACCATGCCCTCGAAGAATTCGATGGCCTTGGAGTCCTCGGTCAGCTGCACAATGGCTTTCTTCCAGGCCTTTGTCTGGCCGGGGCGGGCAGCGCCCAGGCGCTTGGCCTTGGGATGCACATTGATCGTGTTGACAGAGGCAACTTTGACGCCGAAGATCTGCTCCACAGCCTTCTTGACCTCAGCCTTGTTGGCGCCGGGAAGAACTTCGAACGTATACTTCTTGGCTTCCGTGGTAGCCATGGAGCGCTCGGTGATGACCGGGCGCACGATCACGTCATACAGGTTAGTCATTACGCGAACACCTCCTCGATGGTTGCCAGCGCAGCCTTGTCCAGAATCAGCGTCTTGGCGTTCAGAATGTCATAGACGCTCAGGATGGTTGCGGTGGTGGTGACGATGCCGGGGATGTTGCGGGCGGATTTGACCACATTGGCCGCCACCTCGGGCATCACGATATAAGCCTTGTCCTCGGCCTTGACCGCGTTCAGGAACGCGGCAAAATCCTTGGTCTTGGGCGCGTCCATGGCAATGGAATCCACCACGATGATCTTGCCCTCAGCCGCCTTGGCGGACAGGACGGACTTGAGCGCCAGGCGCTTAATCTTCTTGTTCACGCTGTAGCTGTAGTCGCGGGGCTTGGGGGCAAACACAATGCCGCCATGGGTCCACTGGGGCGCGCGGGTGCTGCCCTGACGGGCGTGGCCGGTACCCTTCTGACGCCAGGGCTTTTTGCCGCCGCCGGAAACCTCGGCGCGGGTCAGGGCGCTCTGGGTGCCCTGTCTGCGGTTTGCCAGGTGGTTCTTCACCACTTCATGCACAACGGCTTGATTCGGCTCGATGCCGAAGATGCCGTCGCTCAGTTCCACAGTGCCGACTTCTGCGCCGGACATGTTCAGTACTTTGATCGTAGACATTTATTTCAGCACCCCTCTCTTACTTGTTTCTTGCGGAGGCCTTCTGCGGGTTACGACCGGAAGCCTTCTGCGGGTTGTTGCTGATGGACACGTCGGTGTTCTTGACGCGGATGGTCTTGACGGTGGAGTGGATATACACCAAGCCGCCCTTGGGACCGGGGATCGCGCCGCGGACAACGATCATGTTCAGGTCGGGATCGACCTTGACCACGTCCAGGTTCTGCACGGTAACCTGCTCAACGCCCAGGTGACCCGCGCCGATCTTGCCCTTGAAGATGCGCGAGGGGGTGGAGCAGGCGCCCATAGAACCGGCATGGCGATGGACGGGGCCGCCGCCGTGAGACATGGGGGTGCGCTGTGCGTTCCAGCGCTTGATAACGCCGGCGTAGCCCTTACCTTTGCTGATGCCGGTCACATCCACGTGATCACCTTCCGCGAAGGTGTCGGCCTTGATGATGTCGCCGATGTTCAGCTCGTCGTAATTGTCGAGCTTGAATTCCTTCAGGTGCTTCTTCGGGGCAACGCCTGCCTTCTGAAGATGACCCTGCTCGGGCTTGGACAGCTTCCGCTCGGGAACGTCCTCATAGCCCAGCTGGATTGCCTCATAGCCGTCCTTCTCGGCGGTCTTCTTCTGGGAAACGACGCAGGGTCCGGCTTCGATCACGGTTACCGGGATCACCTGGCCGTTGGCGTCAAAGATCTGAGACATACCAACTTTTTTGCCGATGATTGCTTTCATGTATGTTCCTCCTTAAAGGTTATTGGTCGACGTAGTTGGCTGCGCATTGGGCACGCACCATTGCTCCGCCGACATGACCCGCCCGTTTTGCACATATTTTACTATGGTAAACAGGCTTGGGTACAAGCAAGGTTAAATCAGAGCTTGATCTCGATGTCCACACCGGCGGGCAGCTCGAGGGCCATCAGGGCCTCAACCGTCTTGGGGGTGGACTTGGTGATGTCGATCAGTCTCTTGTGGGTGCGGCGCTCAAACTGCTCACGGCTGTCCTTGTATTTGTGGACGGCGCGCAGGATGGTGACGACCTCTTTCTTGGTGGGCAGCGGGATGGGACCGGAAACCGTAGCGCCGGTGCGCTTTGCAGTTTCTACGATCTTCTCTGCGCTCTGGTCAATGACCTGGTGATCGTAAGCCTTCAGGCGAATACGGATCATGTTCTTTGCGGTATCTGCCATTTTGTTTTTCCTCCTTGTAAAACATACGAAGTGATGCGTTTGTACCTCTTCGTACGGCGAGAAAAGTTCTGTACGCTTATCCGTGCGTATCATTCTGCGTCATAAGAAAAACCGGCGCAATAATCCGGCCGGTTTCCTGACATGCGCAGCGATCTACGCCATACAGTTTTCTCAGCCGCCCGATTTTCGGACATACTCCGCAGAAGTTACCGGGCCAAGCCCGCAATCTCCTGCTTCATCGCATTTGCAGCGCAGCCGGGCGTATCATTTCCCCGTCACGCGCTTTACTATAATACAAGACCGATGGACAAATGTCAAGCAATTTTTCGATTTATTTTACAATCTTTGTTCTCATTTTTCAGTGGAAACGCCAATTTTTTCTGTCGAGAGCCTTTTGTGGTCATTTTATCCAAAATACCGCATTTCATTCCCGTTCATCTCCGTCATATCGCCGTGTGTATCCGCCCCCCCGGTGTGGGAGCGACCGCCCGCCCCCCTCTACGCTGCCGCAGGCGCGACGCTCCTCCCCCTGCCGGATGCCTGCCGTTCTTTCTCGGCATCTTCCGGAACAGAGACGGATTGTCCGCCCCAAGTCCCCAGCAAAAAATTTTTTCGGCGGCGCAATAAAACGGCCCCGCCCTGCGTTATATAAACGGACAGCAACGCAAGCTCCCCTGAAAATTGCTGAAAAACAATTTGATGGAGGACAAAGACATGATGAAGAAAACAATTGGTAAACCCTCAGCCGCCTGCACGGCAACCGCATTGATGACCAGCGTTCTGCTTGTACCCACAATGGCGGCAAACGCTTCCGCCGCCCGAAGCCAGACACAGCCGTCTGCCGTATCCATCGGAGAGAGCAAAGCCAAAGAGATCGCCCTGCAGCACGCCGGCGTAAATGCTTCCCAGGTGCCTTGGATCATCGTTCAGCAGGATTACGAGCACGGCCTACTGGAATATGATGTAAAGTTCTTTGCCGGCAGCACAGAGTACGACTGCGAGATCGGCGCTGTAACCGGCGCTATCGTGGACTGGGACGCAGACTGGGATTACCCCTCTCTTTTCGCCGGTATGCTGCCGCCCTTTTCCCCAGCTTGACTGCCGCACAGGGCCGCCGCATCACTGTCATGAAAAATTCCCCGACCGATTCGGTCGGGGAATTTTTTTGCATTTTTTAATACGCTACGCCCCAATAGACCATCTTTACGGCCGGCTTGCCGCAGACCGGGCAGACGTCGCCCAAATGCTCCTGGGCAAAGGGAATGCAGCGGCTGGTCATGCCGGCTTTCTCCTTCATGGCCATCTCGCAGGCCAGATCGCCGCACCACATGGTCTTGATAAAGCCGCCCTTCTCTTCCTGGATCGTCTTGGCCTCCTCCAGCGTGGCGGCCGCATAAGTGTGCTCTTCCAGGTTTTTCTTCGCTTTGGCATACAACCCATCGTGCACCTGATCCAGCAGCGCGGGCACAGCGCTCTCTAAGTCGCTGAGCGCCACAAAGGTCTTCTCGCCGTTGTCGCGGCGGGCGATGACGCACTGCTCCTTCTCCATGTCCTTGGGGCCGATCTCCAGGCGCAGCGGCACACCCTTCATTTCATACTCGGCAAACTTCCAGCCGGGGGACTGCTCGGAATCGTCCATCTTCACGCGGATGCCCGCCGCCTTCAGGCGCGCCGTCAGATCCGCGGCGGCGTCCAGCACGCCCGGCTTGTGCTGGGCCACAGGGATGACCACCACCTGAATGGGCGCAATCCGGGGCGGCAGCACCAGGCCGTTGTTGTCGCCGTGGGTCATAATGATGCCGCCGATCATGCGGGTGGACACGCCCCAGCTGGTCTGGAAGGGATGGTGGAGCTGGTTGTCCTTGCCGGTGAAGGTGATGTCAAAGGCTTTGGCGAAACCGTCTCCGAAGAAATGGCTGGTACCGGACTGCAGAGCCTTTTTGTCGTGCATCATGCACTCCACCGTGTAGGTTTCTTCGGCGCCGTTGAATTTTTCCTTGTCCGTTTTCTGCCCTTTCACTACGGGCATGGCCAACACATTTTCCAAGAAATCGGCATAAATATTCAACATCCGCTGGGTCTCTTCCCGGGCTTCCTCGGCGGTGGCGTGCATCGTGTGCCCCTCCTGCCACAAAAACTCACGGTGACGCAGGAAGGGACGGCTGGTCTTTTCCCAGCGCAGCACCGAGCACCACTGGTTGTAGAGCTTGGGTAGATCGCGCCAGGAATGGATAATGTTTTTATAGTGTTCGCAGAACAGCGTTTCCGATGTGGGGCGCACGCACAGGCGATCTTCCAGCTTGTCGCTTCCGCCCATAGTGACCCAAGCGCATTCGGGGGCAAAGCCCTCCACATGGTCCTTCTCCTTTTGCAGCAGGCTCTCGGGGATCAGCACAGGCAGATAGACATTTTCGTGGCCGGTTTCCTTGAAACGGCGATCCAGTTCATGTTGAATATTCTCCCAGATGGCGTAGCCATAGGGGCGATAGATGAACATACCCTTGACGGACGTGTAATCGATCAGCTCCGCCTTGGTGCACACGTCCGTGTACCATTGGGTAAAGTCCTCGTCCATATTGGTGATGGACTCCACCTGTCTTTGATCTTTCGCCATAATTCTCATTCCTCACATATCTATTTAAAATAGTATACCTGTTTATGGATGGTAGCCTGCTTATTGTATGACATCGGAAAAAACTTGTCAAGAGAGGGGCTTACCGGGCCAGGGAAAAACGCCCTTTTCACAGATTGAACCGCGAAAACTGCACTCCATATTCATACATCATCCGAGCCGCATGGATGCACAGCCGCAAATGTGCGCGCAAAAGGGCATCCAGCCGCGGATCGTCCCGTTCAATCCGCAGCCGGTCGGCCAGACGCTCCAATGCTTCCTGCATCTGCGCAAGTTCCTGCAGGCACTGCGTCCGCGTGCCCTGCAGCTCACACAGGAACGGAAGACGCGCTCCGTCGCCAGGCTGCGTCACCAGAGCGCTGTAAATGACGCCAGCGCACCGGTATACGCTGCACTCCCCTGTCAGCGCCGGCAACAATTCCGGCGGAATACGGGCCAAGGTATGTCCCTGCAGAAACATGGCCTCGCCGCTGATCCGGCCAAAACCCCCGGCGGCCGAACAGAACTCCCGCAGTTCTGCTCCTGCCGCCGCAGGATAGCGTTCCAGCAGTGCGCGGCGGGACTTCTCCGCCCGATGAACCCACTGTGCATCCATCGGCTTCACGCCGCGCATGCCCCGCACAGCCCGACCCAGCATGGCATCATACACACGCCCGGCAAATTCCTCCAGCATACACTCCGCACCTCCCCCGCACGTTCCCGCCACCCTATCAAACAGGATAATCGTTGCATAATACTACTGTTATTGCCGTGTTATATTATTGTATTGCTATAAATAACAATATAATAATATAAAAATTTCAACCCAACCATGCTACTCTATGATAAAAGGTGCACTATGAAAACAGAATTTGAACAGGAATACATCAAATTCGGGTTGAAGGTTCAGTGCTATCGCAAATTGAAGGGAATCACCCAGGAGGACTTTGCAGAAAAAATCGGGCGGTCCTGGTCTTTTATCGCCAAAGTGGAAGGGCCGACCAATCCATGCGGCGTATCCATGGAAACGCTTTTCAAGATCGCCCGAGTGCTGGACGTTCCCGTTTCCAAATTATTTGAGGATTGACGTGGGAAAAAAAGCGAAGCAGCTTCAGGCTGCTTCGCTTTTTTATGGTCATAATTCCCGTTTGTCCAATGCAGCAAGGCCAAACCGCGCGGCGCGGTCGATCCGGAGGCGCTCGGCTTCATCGGCAGCCGCTTCTCTGCGGCGCAAAAGGCCGCGCAGGAACAGCCCCGTCAGGGAATCCTCCCCGGCACGCTGCCAAAGGCCCTGCGTCAGACGTGTCTCATCCCGCAGCTCCAGATGGTAAAACCGCTCCACAGCCGCGGCGTGGACAGCTTCCAGATCTACCCCCGCCGTAGTTTCCCCTGTAAACACCACGCGGTACAGATCCGCCGCCGTCCCGCCCGGAGGCAGCTCCGCTTCCAGCGCTTCCAACGGCTCCCGGCCTGTCACATCCACGGTTCGGATCTCATATTTCCGCCGGGCAAAGCTGACGAAATGGACATCCGCCTCCCCCTTGTCCACGGTACCCAGAAGCACGCCCCGGCAGCCGCACTCGTCAAAGCCCCGGCCTTCAGGACAGCCCGGATACGCCCAGGTGGTGCGCCAGAGCCGATTGACCCCGCTGAAGGTATGCACATGGCCCAGCGCCAGATAATCGAGCCCGCTTTCGGCCACTTCTGCCTTTGAAAAGGAGTTGTAGCGGTGCGCGCCTCCGTCCAGGTCGCCGTGGAGCACCATGATATGGATGCGCCCATCCTCCTCGGCCCGAAAGCCGCCGAACAGATTGTCCGTGCACTCCGGTGCTGTGAACGCCGCGCCGTGCACCACACAGTTCAGTTCCGGCAGTTCCACCGCCTCCATGGCACCGCTCTTAAAAATATGGACGTTTTCCGGCCAGTCCACCTGCACGTAGGGCCCTTTTTCGTCCCAATAGTCGTGATTACCGGGGGCGATGAACACCCGCCCCTCCACCGTACCCAGCGCCTTTGCCAGGGTTTCGGCGGTTTGTCGGTAGATCTCCCCGCTGTCAAACAAATCGCCGGCCAGAAGCACCAGATCCACATGACCCGCGTTGGCATAGTTGGCCAGGCGGGTAATATTGTCCCGTCCCTCCCGCCGGCGCGCGCGGGCCTGTTCCGGCGTCAGGCCGGCAAAGGGGCTGTCCAGATGAAAATCCGCCGCATGTAAAATTTTGACCATACTGCACCTCCCTTTCCTCAGCGCGCAAACCGCCCGCAGAACGCTCCATTCAGCAGCTCTCGGCTTGGCAGCGCAAAGCCGATATCCGTCCTTTATCCGGCATCTGCCACGCGGACCCGCTCCACCGCCGTGCACAGCCCCGTGCCGCTCTCGAGAGTGAAAAGCACGCCGTGCAGCGCACAGGTTCCGCCGGCTACGGTGTGGCGGCCCCGCAGGCCGCCGAGGAAGCCTTCGATGGACTGTTCCGCCGGCATGCCGATCACAGAGCGCGCCGGCCCGGTCATGCCCGCGTCAGTGAGATATCCGGTGCCCCGGGGCAGAATCTGCTCGTCCGCCGTCTGCACATGGGTGTGGGTGCCCCACAAAGCGGAAATGCGACCGTCCAGATAATAGCCCATGGCCAGCTTCTCACTGGTGGCCTCGGCGTGGAAATCCACCAGCGTAAACGTTGCCCGCTCTTCTTCCTTCAGAATACGATCCGCCGCCGTGAAGGGATTGTCACAGTTGTAATTCAGATTGACCCGGCCCTGCAGGCTGATGACGCGAACGCTGCAGCGGCCCATATCGTAATACCCCGTGCCGCGGCCCGGTGCCCGGGCCGTATAGTTGGCCGGCCGCAGCAGATAGCGGTTTTCCTCCAGCACGGGACGGATCTGATGTTTGTCAAAGGTGTGGTTGCCCAATGTGATCACATCGGCTCCCGCGTCAAGGATTTCCTCCGCCTGAGCGGGAAACAGTCCCAAGCCCGCGGCGTTTTCCCCGTTGACCACGGTAAAATCCACCCGTTTTTCCCGCTTCAGCGGTCGCAGACGGCGCGCGAGACAGGCCAGCCCGTTCTCGCCCACCACATCTCCGATCGCCAGCACCCGAAATTCCATACCGTTCCTCCCATCCGTTGATCCCCGCTCCCGGCCTGCGGCAGCGAAATATAAAGCAGGCAGCGCAGCCTCTTGCAGACGCAGCACACCCTGCACGGGCAAAGGGGGGACTGACGTCCCCCCTT
This sequence comes from bacterium 210917-SL.2.15, assembly GCA_020555605.1. Classification (GTDB taxonomy): domain Bacteria; phylum Bacillota; class Clostridia; order Oscillospirales; family Oscillospiraceae; genus Pseudoscillospira. The sequence continues at coordinate 47,362 of JAJCJC010000011.1, forward strand.
TGTACATCATTTTGCGTATTCGATCGCCTTGGTCTCCCGCAGCACATTGACTTTGATCTGCCCGGGATATTCCATTTCCTCTTCGATCTTTTTCGCCAGATCGCGGGCCAGAATGATCATTTCATCTTCGGAAACTTCCTCAGGTTTGACCATCACACGGATTTCGCGGCCGGCCTGAATGGCATAGGATTTCTCCACACCCTTGAAGCTGCCGGCAATGGTCTCCAGCTGCTCCAGGCGCTTGATATAGTTCTCCAGGTTTTCGCGCCGGGCGCCGGGACGGGCCGCGCTGATCGCGTCCGCCGCCTGCACCAGGCAGGCCACCAACGTTCGCGGCTCCACGTCGCCGTGGTGGGCCTGGATGGCGTGAATGATGTCCTCGCGCTCGCGGTACTTGCGCGCAAACTCCACGCCCAGGGCCACATGGGAGCCTTCCATCTCGTGATCCACGCTCTTGCCCAGATCGTGCAGCAAGCCTGCGCGTTTGGCCGCCTGTACGTCGGCTCCCAGCTCCCCGGCCATCATGCCCGCCAGCTGGGATACCTCGATGGAGTGGCGCAGCACGTTTTGGCCGTAGCTGGTGCGGTAATGCAGGCGGCCCAGCATTTTCACCAGCTCCGGATGCAGCCCCCGCACTCCGGTTTCAAAGGTGGCGCGTTCGCCCTCGGACTTGATCACAGCGTCCACCTCGCGCTTGGCCTTCTCCACCATTTCCTCGATGCGGGTGGGATGGATGCGGCCGTCGGCGATCAGCTTTTCCAATGCCAAGCGGGCGATCTCACGGCGCACCGGCTCGAAGCAGGACACCGTGATGGCTTCCGGCGTGTCGTCGATGATGAGATCGACGCCGGTCATGGTTTCAAGGGTGCGGATGTTGCGGCCTTCGCGGCCAATAATGCGGCCCTTCATCTCGTCATTGGGCAGGGGTACCACACTGACGGTGATTTCGGAAACCTGATCGGCGGCACAGCGCTGGATGGCTGTGGCGATGATCTCTTTGGCCTTGGCGTCCGCCTCGTCTTTGGCCCGGGTCTCGATCTCTTTGATCTTCATGGCAGCCTCGTGGGTCACCTCGGTCTCCACCTGGGAGATCAAGTAGGCCTTGGCCTCGTCGGCGGTCAGGCCGGAAATACGCTCGAGCAGTTCCGTCTGGCTGCGTTTGATGGAGCGGATCTCTTCCTTTTCCTCATCCAGCTGTGCATGCTTTTGGGTCAACAGTTCTTCCTTCTTCTCGATCGCATCAGTCTTGCGGTCGAGATTTTCCTCTTTTTGCTGCAGCCGGCGCTCCTGCTTCTGCAGATCCGCCCGGCGCTCCTTCACTTCCTTCTCATATTCGCTGCGCTGCTTGAGAATGTCCTCCTTGGCTTCCACCATCGCTTCACGCTTCTTGTTCTCGGCGCTCTTGATGGCTTCGTTGATAATGCGAGTCGCTTCTTCCTCCGCACTGGAGATTTCCTTTTCTGCAACAGACTTTCTGCGGTTCCAACCGAGAAGGGAGCCAATAATGAGCGCTACGACTGCAACCACGACCGCAACCACGATCGTCGTCATACTAATGTCGCCCATTTCTTCCTCCTAAATCCGATAAACATTTCTGCACAGACCGCCCCCGCAAGCGCAAACCGATACCCGTCACGGCGCGGCCGGTGTCAGTGTCAGAAAACAATCATGGCCTGTAACCCCTTACAGGTCCGATAATAATCCTTCATGATTTTAATACGGTGGACCGTATCTGTCAAGACGAAAACCGCTGGCTGTGTCCCTAGGCGGCAGGCAGTCCATTGCCCGCCGGGGTATTTTCCCCGGCAAAAAGAATGTGTGTCGACCGCCGTTCACGGCGGCGCCGGCTTCAAAACATGTGCTTTACGTTTGAATAAATTCCGCCGCGGCGTAGCCCACATATTCGCCGTAATGCACCACATACCAGCCCTGCCAGGCGCCGTAGATGCGTACGGCGGCGCCGTTTGGCATGGAGGCAATGATGGCCGCCCCCCGCTCGGGCCGCTCGCGCAGGTTCAGCGTGCCGCCGCCCACGCGCACCACCCCATCCACGGGGTCCATGGGCCAGATGAAGGGCACGCCGAAGTATTCCGTCAGCGACAGCACCAGATTCTGGGCGATGGCGGTCAGGTTTTCCGAGATCCACTGGGCGTCGGCAGCATTGTCGTGATAGCCGATTTCCAACAGCACCGCCGGAGCGCGGGACTGTGCCACCTCTCCCAAGGTCGTGGTGGCCTGGGTGCGCACCAGATCGGGCAGCGGATAAATGGTTTTCAGGTTGCTGGCAAAAATGCCCGCCGCGCGCCTGCCGCCGGTGCTGGTGGGATAGTAGAAGGCAATAATGCCCCGCGTGCCGCCGTAATTCCCTTCGCCGGCGGCGTTGGAGTGCAGGGCCAGATACAAGTCGTAATTGCCCCGGTTTGCCTGGCGGATCGAAGATCCTGCGGTCATATCCGGCGTGTTGCGCACATATTGGATGCCGTTGGAAATCAAATACGGCACCATGGCGTCCGCCAGCAGGTTCATATAATATTCCTCCGTGCCGCCGATAACATAATAATTTTTCTCTTGGGTGGAGGGGCTTAAGTAAATAATCGGCATAAAAACCGTCCTTTCACAGCGCATTTTTTCGATGGATTCATCCCATTGTATGGCGCGGCCGAAAAATGTGTGCTATACTGTCGTTACCTTTTGAAAAAAACGCGGAGGATACGCCATGAAAGCACAGCGGCCCTACCCCACTATCACCATCACGCCCAAGGGCGAGCGCGCCCTGCTCGGCGGCCATCCCTGGGTCTACGACACGGAGATTACTGCCCAGAGCGGCCCCATCGCCGACGGTGCCGTCGCAGATGTACTCAGCGCCAAAGGCCGCTGGCTCGGCAGCGCCTTTTACAACAGCCACAGCAAAATCCGCGGCCGCCTGATTTCCCGCAACGCCAATGATACTTTTAATGAAGCGTTCTGGCGCCGCCGGCTGCAATATGCCTGGGATTATCGCAAAAGCGTTCTGGCGCCGGAGGATCTGTCCTGCTGCCGTGTAATTTTCGGTGAGGCGGATGCCTTTCCCGGCCTGACCGTGGACCGTTTCAACGATATTCTGGTGGTTCAGATCCTGTCTCTTGGCATGGAGCAGCGCAAGGAAATGCTGTTGCGCGCCTTGGTGGATATTTTGCGCGCCGACGGTCAGACCATCCGTGGCGTGTACGAGCGCAACGACGTGGGCCTGCGGGAAAAAGAGGGCCTGACGGAAGGAAAGGGCTGGTTCCCCCTGCCGGGAGAAACGCCGCCGGAGGAAACGTCCACCGAGATCGTAGAAAACGGCGTGCGCTACCGGGTAGATTTTGAAAACGGCCAGAAAACCGGCTTCTTCCTTGACCAGAAATACAACCGTCGGGCGGTGGGGCGTCTCGCCCGGGGCAAAACTGTGCTGGACTGCTTCACCCACACCGGTTCTTTTGCCCTCAACGCCGCGCTGGGCGGGGCCAAACATGTCACGGCAGTGGACGTTTCCGAAACTGCCGTGGCCCTGGCCCGGGAAAACGCTGTGCGCAATGGCCTGGAACATCGAATGGACTTTCAGGCCGCCAACGTGTTCGACCTTCTGCCCCGTCTGGCCGAGGGGCCAAAACAGTATGATTTTATCATCCTCGACCCTCCGGCCTTCACCAAGTCCCGCAAAACCATCCGCAACGCCATGACCGGCTATAAGGAGATTAACTACCGCGCCATGAAACTGCTGCCCCGGGGCGGGTATCTGGCCACCTGCTCCTGTTCCCACTTTGCGTATGAGGATCTGTTTTTGAAGATGCTTCACAGCGCTGCCTCGGACGCCAGCGTGCAGCTGCGGCAGATCGAAGCGCGCCAACAGTGCGCCGACCACCCCATTCTGTGGGGCGTACCAGAAACGAATTATTTAAAATTTTACCTGTTCCAGGTGATTTGAGGAGGCATGCGCCATGCGTACTCTGGGGAAAGTTTCCTTTATTCTCGCACCTGTGCTGCTGTTTGCCAGCTTCTTCGGTGCAATGCTGCAAAGCAACATGGCAATGGCCGTCTGCATCGTGCTGGCCACAGTATCCCTCGCCCTGGCCCTGCTGTGCAAAGTCCTGGAGGTTCATGGAGCTTTCAACACCAAAAAGGAGGACAAACCATGATCGATCTGCGTCAGGCTGGCGTCGATGACGCTGCGGAGCTGTCCCGCATCCAGGTAGACAGCTGGCAAGCCTATGAATCCATCTTTTCTCCCGCCTATATGGCCCAGCACAACACTTTTGAGCGCCGTTTTCTCTATTGGATGAACGTATTGCTGCGCGGCGATGGCCGCACCTATCTGATTGAAGACGACGGCAGAAGCGTTGGTTACGTCACCGTCGGCTATCCCCGGGACGAGGATCTCCCCTCCGGCACACTGGAGCTGACCAACCTCTACATTCGCACAGCGGAAAGCGGAAAGGGCTACGGCAGCTATGTGCTGCGGCGGCTGTTCACCTCGGTCAAGGCCGCGGGCTACGAGCGAATGAGCCTTTGGGTGCTCAAAGGCAACAGCCGCGCTATCGCCTTTTATCACCGCTTCGGCTTTGCCTTCGACGGCTTTGAAATGTCTCTGCCCATCCAGGGGCCCATTCTGGAAACCCGCATGTCGCGCAGTTTATAAATTTCTTGGTACAAAAGGCAAAAAAAACAGGAGCGGGGAAAAGAAAATTTTCCCCGCTCCTGTTTTTTTTGATAAAAATCCGTAAAGGCGAACCAGCGGTTCCTTTTTCTCAAAGTGTCAGCGACGGCGCAGTATAGACCCGCGCAGCCAGCTCGCTGTTGAGCGAATACAGACCCTTGGGATCGGAGCCGTACAGGTCATACTTCTTGAGCATGTCATCGGCGTTCTTCTCTTCCTCGCCCTGCTCCTTGACGAACCAGTCCAGGAACTGCATGGTACGGAAGTCCTTGGCCTCATGGGCGGCCTCGTAGATGGTGTTGATGAGGCTGGTGACATACTGCTCATGCTCATAGCCCACTTCCAGCGCGCAGCGATGGCAGTTAAACTCCTTGTCGGGCTTGGCGATGGCTTCGAGTGTCACTCTCTCGCCGTTGTTCTGCAAATACTGCAAAAACAGTATAGCATGGTCGCGCTCTTCCTGAGCCTGGATAGTATACCAGTTGGCAAAACCGTCCAGCCCCTGATCGGCGTAGTAATTGGCAATATCGAGATAGAGATATGCCGAATAAAATTCCTTGTTGATCTGTTCATTGCACAGTGCGGCAACTTTTTCGTTCAGCATGGTAAAAACACTCCTTTTTCTTTGTGACGATCTGCATTCTTTCCCGCAGAATCCATACGGTAGTCGTATTATACCATATCAAAAGGAAAAAGGGTATCCGATTTGCCAAAGGTTCAAAAATTTTTCACAATCTTCCCCACTGCCAAGGCGCCGAGGGATCGGCGCGGCGTACAAACCGGCGCAGCGGCGCGCCGTGCGCTGTGGTGCGCGATGGGCTTCCATTCCACTTTGCGCCGCAGCGCCGCCACGGCCAGGGGGATGTACGTCATCATAAACAGCGGGAAGGTAAACACATACCCCAGCTTCTGCGCCCGCGTGGCCTGGATGCGTTCCCATTCACACAGCACGGTGACCAGACCCAGCGCCGAGAAACCGCAGTAGCCGGTCACCAGATTCGTTGCCAGGAACAGCAACTCTGCGCGCAGCACCGCGCCGGCCAACTCGCCGGGTTGGGTAAGACAAACCACCGCTGCGAGAAGATTCACCAGCAGCAGCGAAACGGTCAGCAGCGCTCCCGGCGCCACGATCATCAATACGTCGTAGCAGGAAAGGCCTTTCCTACCCCCGCGGCCGACGCCGCGGATCAGATTGGGCGCATAGCGCCAAGCCACCTGGTAAAAGCCCTTGGTCCAGCGCAAACGCTGATCCCAGCTCTGGCGGAATGTAGTGGGCTGTTCGTCATAGAGCACCGCCTTGTCGCAATAGCCGATGCGTTTTCCGTCGGCGGCGCAGTCGGCGGAGAACTGCAGGTCCTCGGTGAGCAGATGGAAGGGCCAGCCGCCGTTTTCACGGATGACAGCGGCGGAGATGAGAAACCCGGTGCCGGACACCGTACAGCTTGTACCCAGAAGCATCCGCGGGAAATTCAGGAACCGCGCCTCCCGCAAAAACCACAGGGAGTAGCCGGCGCTGATCCAGTTGGCGCCGTAGTTTTTGGAGTTGCGGTAGCAGGTGACAGCGGCGAAATCGCCGCTGCAGGCGGTGTCATTCATACGCCGCACAAAGGATTGGTCCACCAGATTGTCCGCGTCAAAGACAAAGTAGCCTGCGTAATCCTGCTCCAGCCCTGCCTCCTGCAGGCGGCAGAACAAAAAATCCAGGGCGTAGCCCTTGCCCACACGGGCTGTGTCGAAGCGCTCAAACACCTTCGCGCCCGCCCGGCGGGCCGCGGCGGCGGTGGCGTCGGTGCAGTTGTCCGCCACCACGAAAATATCCAGTTTGTCCGCCGGATAATCCTGCGCGCGCAGGCTTTCGATCAGCTCTGCAATCACCGCCTCTTCGTTGCGCGCGGCAATCAGAGCAGCGTAGCGCCGCAGCTCCCGCGCCGGCGGCGCGTCGTATTGTTCCGCACGGCGGCGGTTGAGAAAGCCCACCAGCATAAAAGCCCCCTGATAGGCAAAGGCCGCCGTGACAGCAACGCTCAGCAGCAGATTAAAAGCATGGATCAGATCCAGCATCGCGCTCACATCCTTTCGGTAGGCCCTATCATACGCGCGCCGGAGCGTCTTTGCAATGCTTTCAAGGGATTCTTGCGCAAGTCTTAAAGAGAACTTAAGGTTTGTCGCCGGTTTGTTTCTTTCTTGTCGCTAAAATGATGCAGTTTTCCGGCCGATCATTGACATTTGCCCGCAGTTTGCTATCATACTATATGTGATACATTACCGGCCCGGCCGGAATTTCTGCGATATAAAGAAGGTTCAAACCATGCTTACACCCGACCAGTTCAAGGAGGCCCGCAGCGTGCTGCGGGGCGTGATCTCCGACACCGAGCTTGTTCACAGCCCTTATTTTTCCGATCTGTGCGGCAACGAGGTCTATCTGAAGCCCGAAAACCTGCAGGTTACCGGCGCCTACAAGATCCGCGGCGCGTACTATAAAACCAGTCTGCTCAGCGAGGAACAGAAGGCGCGGGGACTTATCACCGCCTCCGCCGGCAACCACGCCCAGGGCGTGGCCTATGCCGCCAAAGTGGCCGGCGTGAAAGCTACCGTGGTGATGCCCACCACCACGCCGCTGATGAAAGTGAACCGTACCAAGCAGTACGGCGCGGAGGTGATCCTCCACGGCGGCGTGTTCGACGACGCCGCGGACTATGCCCTGCAGCTGGCGCAGGAGGAGGGCCTGACCTATATCCCGCCCTTCAACGATCTGGACGTGGCCTGCGGCCAGGGCACTATCGCCTATGAAATCTTCCAGTCCCTGCCGGATGTGGACGTGATCCTGGTGCCCATCGGCGGCGGCGGGCTGGCCGCCGGCGTTTCCACCCTGGCCAAACTCCTCAACCCCAATGTGAAGGTCATCGGCGTGGAGCCTACGGGCGCGGCGTCCATGAAGGCTTCCGCGGAAGCGGGCCACGTGGTCACGCTGCCCTCGGCCGTCACCATTGCCGACGGCGTGGCCGTGCGCACCCCGGGCGATCTGGTGTTTCCCTACGTCCAGAAAAACGTAGACGAATTTTTGACCATTGAGGACGACGAACTGGTGGACGCGTTCCTGGATATCATGGAGAATCACAAAATGGTGGTGGAAAACGCGGGGCTGCTGACCGTGGCCGCCCTGAAGCATCTGGACTGCAGGGACAAAAACGTGGTGTCCATCCTCTCCGGCGGCAACATGGACGTAATCACCATGGCCAGCCTGGTGCAGTACGGCCTGATCAACCGGGGCCGTGTGTTCACCTTCTCCGTCATGCTGCCCGACCGTCCCGGCGAGCTGCTGCATGTGGCGGATATCGTGGCCCGCCAGAAGGGCAACATCATCAAGCTCGAGCACAACCAGTTCGTCAGCATCAACCGCCTGAGCAAGGTGGAACTTCGGGTGACGCTGGAAGCCTTCGGTCATGAGCACAAGGCCGCCATCCTCAAGGCCCTGCAGAGCGAGGGATACGAGGCTCAGCTGGTGGATTCCACAGCGATTTACGGGTAAGCCGCACCCAAAGCGGCCGCCTCTTCCCCCCTCTCCCTCGCATCACAAACAAAAAAGGAGCGCAGAAAATGATGAGCATTAAAATCGCCCCGTCGATCCTCTCGGCGGATTTTGCCAACCTGCAGCGCGACATCGAGCGCATTGCCACAGCGGATTACGTCCATGTGGACGTGATGGACGGCCTGTTTGTACCGAACATCTCCATCGGCGTCCCGGTGGTGAAATCCATCCGTCCCGTCACCGACCTGCCTCTGGACGTGCACCTGATGATCGACCGCCCCGTGCGCTATGTGGAGCAATTCTGCGACGCGGGAGCCGACATCGTCACCTGCCATGTGGAAGCGGACAGCCGCGAAAACATCCTCGAAGCCCTCTCCCGCATCCACGCCAAGGGGAAGCGCGCCGGCGTGGTGCTCAAGCCCGGCACCTCCGCCACCGCGGTGCTGCCCTTTATCAACCAAGTGGAAATGATCCTCGTCATGACGGTGGAGCCGGGCTTCGGCGGCCAGAAGTTCATGGCCGACCAGATGAAAAAGCTGGGCGCCGTCCGGGGCCTGATCGACGCTATGAATCCCCAGTGCGAACTGGAAGTGGACGGCGGCATCGACCCCGACACCGCCCCGGTGGCCATCGAAGCCGGCGCCAACGTGCTGGTAGCCGGCAGCGCAGTCTACGGAGCCGAAGATATCGCCGCACGCATCGAAGCGCTGCGCGGCGCCTGAACAAGCGCAAACGCCAAAGGAGAGACGACATCCCATGGAATATTTTCCCGCACCTTTAGAAAAACTGGTGGAGCAGTTCGCCAAGCTTCCCGGCATCGGCGGCAAAAGCGCCCAGCGCCTGGCCTTTTATGTGCTGGGCTTGAGCCAGAATGAAGCCCAGGAATTCGCCGGGGCTATCCTGGACGCCAAACAGAACGTCACCTGCTGCCCCATCTGCCAGAACCTGACCGCCGGCGGCGTGTGCTCCATCTGCGCGTCCCAGAAGCGGGACGCCAGTATCGTGTGCGTAGTGGCCGATCCCCGGGACGTGATCGCCATTGAGCGCGCGCGGGAATTCAACGGCCGCTATCATGTGCTTCACGGCGTTATTTCCCCCATGAACCACATCGGACCGGACGATCTGCAGATCAAATCTCTGCTCGACCGGGTGGGCCAGGGGAAAATCAAAGAAGTAATCATGGCCACTAACCCCGACACTGAAGGCGAAGCCACAGCCATGTACATTGCCCGGCTGCTGCGGCCCTTCGGCGTGAAGATCACCCGCCTGGCTTACGGCATCCCCGTGGGCGGGCACCTGGAGTTTGCCGACGACGCCACGCTGATGCGCGCCCTGGAGGGGCGCCGGGAGATCTGAAGGGGGGTTTGCTCCTCTTGGAAGAGGGGGGAACGGTTGCGCCCCACATTTCTTTTTCTCTCGCGAGAGAAAAAGAAACGTGCCGCGCCCGGTACAAAGAAAAAGAGCGCTGGGAGCGGCTTTCGTGACGAAAGCTGCTCCTTTTTCGTTTGTGCTCTACGTCCTGAGATCGGGTTCACTGGTGCTGGGCGGATTGGTTTTACCGCTTGCGCCGCTGACGCTAACGAGTGCGGGAAGGGTTCGTTTTCTGCTGTTCGGAACTGGAAGCATTTGCTTCCAAATACTGCAGCAGCACAAACTCAATATAATTTGTGACAGACCGGTGTTCCTTCGTCGCCAGTTTTCCGATTTTATCCAACACGTCCTCCGGCAGACGCAATGTGAACACCCGCTTGTTTGTGGCCATTTGGCATCACCTTTTCGCCGCTCATTTGATGATCATAGGATCGTTCTCCGACTCCTGCGCATGCTCGGCGTAATACCGCAGGTATATGCGGACGATTTGACGGATATAGGCCGATGTGGTACGTTCTGTCTCTTCCGATAACGTTTTAATTTGTTCGTATAGTTCCATGGGAAGCGATACAGATACCCTTTTCTTTGAATCGTGTCGAATCATAATAATTACCTCCTGATTTCATTTGTAATGGAAGTATCTTTTCGGAATAGCAATGGCCCTTTTCGCGTGACAGACCTTTCCTACTTCGTTTTAATATATTGCTTTTAGCTATAAAGTACAACAAAAACGCAAGCTTGTCAATTGATATATTGCTAAAAGCTATAATTTCTTTTCTGATTTTGCCTCGTTATAATAAGAAAAAAAGTGAGGTGGAACAGATGCAGGATTATCGGGCCGCTATTCGCAAACGACGGGAAAGTTTAGGCTACAGCCAGCGCGCGCTGGCTGGAATGGTAGGCAAATCCCAGCCATTTATTAACGAAATCGAAAGCGGCAAGCGAAAGCCGTCTATAGACGTTCTGTACCGGATTTGTGAAACCTTAAAAATGGACATTGTATTTCAAAACAGAGAGCCATAGTAGCTCTCTGTTTTATTTTTAAGCAATGCCGATCCAACGCAACAGCCTGCCCACCCGCACCCCTGTCAGCGTCAGCGGCGCAAAAGGTAAAACCAGTCCGCCCAGCACCAGGGAACCCAACCTCAGGACGTAGATACAAACGAAAAAGGAGCAGCTTTCGCAACGAAAGCCGCTCCACGTTCTCTTTTTCTTTGTACCGGGCGCGGCACGTTTCTTTTTCTCTTCCAAGAGAAAAAGAAATGCGGGGCGCAAACGTTCCCCCCTCTTCCAAGAGGGAACCCCTGCCCCATGTGTAGGGACATCCTCCCTCTCCCCATGGAATGGGAAAAAAATACAAAATCGTAACAAAAGAAAAACAAACCATATTTCCTTTCTTTCCCTTATTTTTGCACAAAAATCGCCACAAATATCCGGAAATAATACAAAAAAATTTTTTGTTTTGAAATTTTGCAGAACAAAAACTTGACGAATCGGCAAAAAGCGTGTAAACTTGCCTTTGTAACTGATTTGTAACCATTTCATGTCTGCCGCGCTTCGGCGCGGCTGTGTCCTGTCCGGCCTGCCGGATGGGATTGGATTGGAGTTGAATTTCATCTATGGCAGAACAGGTGGAAACCGCCGCGCTTTCCAGCGGCGCAGTACCCGAATCTGACAATCTGATTGTAAAATCCGCGCTGCTGGCGCGCAGCGCCATCGCCTCGGCTCCCAGCTTTATCCCCGGCCTGTGGCGCTATTACGGCAAAGAGCGCGCCGCCGCTCTGGGCCGCTTCCTCAAGGAATACCGTCCCCATCCCGCCCTGTATCTGGCGGTGGCGCTGGCCGTCTTCGGCGGCGTCAGTTTCGCCCAGACGCATCAGCTCGCCACCGGCGTGACCGTCAACGGCACCTATGTGGGGGCTGTGGCCAACCAGGACGTGTTCCGGCAGGCCAGCGCCTTCGTCCGCACCAGTGCCAGCGAAGCCCTGGGCTATGATTACAACTTTGAAAATGAAGCTCTTTCCACCCACCCCGTGATTGTCGCCAACAACGCGCTGATCAGCGAAGAGGCTCTGGTGGACAAGATCTGCGACGCCAACAACATCGTCAATTACACCTATGTGCTGGAAGTCAACGGCCAGGCCGTGGCCAGCGGCAGCGAAAGCGCGCTGGAAAACGCGCTGAAGGCCAAGCTCAACGAATACCGCACGGAAAACACCATTTCCGTGGAATTCACTTCCCCCATTTCCATCAGCCGCGAAATTATCAGCGCCGACGAGCAGAGCAGTTTTGCCCCGGTGGCGGACGCGCTGGACGCCACGTCCCAGGAGGAAGTAATCTACACCGTGCAGGCCGGCGACACCTGGTCCGAGATCGCGGCCCGCTATGATATGTCCTCCAGCGAATTGCTGGCGCTGAATCCCGGCTTTGACATCGACAAGATCTGGCTGGGTCAGGAACTGACCGTCAGCGCCGCCGTGCCGCTTTTGAGTGTAAAGAGTGTGGAGCGCGTGGAATATCAGTCCGCCGTGGCCTATGAAACCGAATGGGTCGATGACAGCTCCATGTATCAGGGCGAAAGCCGCGTGCTCACCGCAGGTGTGGACGGCGTGGCCAATGTCACCGCCAATGTCACTTGTCTGGACGGCACGGAAACCGGCCGCGATGTGCTCTCCTCCGTCACCGTCACCGGGCCGGTGACCCGGGTGGTGGCCGTGGGCACCAAGGAGCGGCCCAAGACCATGGCTTCCGGTTCTTTCTCCTGGCCCACCAGCGGACGGTTGACCTCCACCTTCGGCGGACGCCGGTCCCCCGGCGGCATCGGCTCCACCAATCACAAGGGCATCGACATCGCCGGTTCCCGCGGGCAGGCCATCAAGGCTTCCGACGGCGGCACCGTGACCTATGCCGGATGGATGAGCGGCTACGGCTATCTCGTCATCATCGACCACGGCAACGGCTATCAGACCTATTACGGCCACAACAGCAAACTCCTGGTCAGCGTGGGTACCAAGGTCTACAAGGGCCAGCAGATTGCCAAGATGGGTTCCACCGGAAATTCCACCGGCAACCACTGTCACTTCGAGATCCGCAAGTACGGCACTTCTGTGAATCCGCTGAACTACCTGTAAGAAATAGAAAAGCAGCCCTTTCCCGGCTTACTCCGGGAAAGGGCTGCTTTCTTGTCCGCTAAGCCCGCAAAGCGCCAGCAGGCGGCAACGCGCCATCCGTCCATCGTTTGCTTCGGGATTGCAACGCGGCTTCGGCACAAAAAAAGGGACTTCCATCCCCTTTCGCGCAAAAAAAGATCGGAGACCCGCACGATTGTGCAGATCCCCGAATACTGGTGGAGAATACAGGACTCGAACCTGTGACCCCCTGCACGTCAAGCAAATGCTCTAGCCAACTGAGCTAATTCTCCAAACAGCTTTATTATAGTACAATACCCGCGCAGATATGTCAACACTTTTTTCAAATTTTCTTACTTTTTGTGCCGCATCCTGCCCGGACGAACACAGCGCCCGGGCAGGGCGGGACCTTATAAGACAAAATTGCCGTTTTCAAACACCGTCATGGTCTCGCCGGCCGCGGTGGTGCCGGTGATGCGCAGATCCTGGGTCCCCACCATAAAGTCCACATGGTTGATGGAGGTGTTCATGCCCCGCGCCTCCAGCTCCGCGCGGCTCATCTGTTCCGCTCCCCGGATGCAGGGATAGGCCTCGCCGAAAGCGAAGTGACAAGACGCGTTTTCATCGAAGAGCGTGTTGTAGAACAACACGCCGGACTGGGAGATCGGCGAGTCCCAAGGCACCAAGGCCACCTCGCCCAGGTAGGACGCACCCTCGTCCACGGCGATGGCGTTCTGCAACACCGCTTCCCCTTTTTCGGCGAAGGCGCGGACAATTTTCCCCTCCTTCAGCTCAAAGCCAAACCCTTCGATCAGATTCCCCTGCAGCGACAGGGGCCGGGACGCATACACCACACCGTTGACTCCGGTTTTCACCGGCAAGGTGAACACCTCCTCCGTGGGAATGTTGGCGGAAAACCGCACTCCGCTGGTAACGCATGTTTCCGCCCCGCCGGCCCAGAAATGGCCTTCGGGCAGTTCCACCATCAAATCGGTGCCGAGGCTGTTTTCATAGTGCAGCATGCGGAAGGCGCAGGCGGTGAGCCGCTCCGTGCGGCGCGCCAGCTCCGCGCTGTGGGCGCGCCAGTTGGCAATGGCGTCGCCGTCGTCCACATAGGCCGCCTGTAGAATCGCCTCCCACAGCCTTTCCATAGCCGCCTTCGTTTCCAGCTCCGGGAACACCTTCCGCGCCCACCGCTCCGTGGGTACGGAGCAAACGCACCAGGGGAATTCGTTATTGGTTTCCCGCCGCCGGAAGCCCTCCAGGGCTTTGCCCGAGGCGATCTGGGCGCGCTGGATGCGGTCGGGGTCGCAGCCTTTGAGGTTCTCCGGGTCCGCCGCGTGAATGGCCAGCCAGGCTCCGCCTTCCGCGGACACCTTTTCAAAAAAGTCCGCCGTCCAAGAGTGCACCGAATCGAACACCTCATCCGCCGCGCGCAGATACTTTTCCCGCGTCAGCGCATCGTCGTTCCAATTCATGACCACTTCGCGGCAGCCCATATCGTACGCCGCCGCCGCGCACAGCCGGGCAAACCACGCCTGGTCCACCGGGCAGTCGATGGCCAGCAGCTGCCCCTTCTGCACGTTCAGCCCTTCCTGCAGCAACAGCCGGGCATACGCCTGCTGCCGCTGTGTGAGTGTTTTATTCATATGAAAAGCCTTCCTTTCCGCCATATGCTATACTATTTATTGTTATGGTATTCTCCCAGTTTGCGCAGCATGGGCACAAACCATGCACGTCTTTACAAATGCAGAAGAATTGCCAAACGCAGGATCTTATCGCCCATGGGCAATTCCCGCAGTTCCCGCCTGGAGAAGCAGTGGGACTTGAGCAGGACCAGAGCATAGACCGCCACAGCAGCCACAAAAGCCGCCGCAAAGGCCGGAATCATCATCCCAGTCAGCTTTATGAGCAAAGCGTAGACCCCCCAGCACACCGCGCCCATGATCAGCGCGCACAGCAGCGGAATCACAAAAATGGCAGCCACATTCCAGCGGTAGCGCAGCAGCCTGGATACCGCACGGCAGTTCAGCAGGCACACAATCAGCGGGAAGATCACATTTCCCACCAGCAGCGCCCATACGCCCCAACCTGCATAGAGCATCCCTACCACCAGCGCGATGTGCAGTACCAGGGAAACCGCGCTGTGCAGCACCGGGACAGACATATGATTCGTACCCTGAAGAATTGAGGTGGTGATGGTGGACAGGGCGTAGAACACCGCCGCAGAGGAACCGGCCTGCAGCAAATGAGCCGCCATGTCATGATAGCTCCCCAGGGAGGGAAACAGCAGCGCCATGATCGGGTCGGCCAACACCGCCAGCCCCACGGCACAGGGAAAGGCAATGGCCATATTGAACTTCACGGTGCTGGTGATCTTGTGGCGTACCTCCCGTCCCTCACGCTTAACATGAGAGGCCACGATACTGGGCATCAGCGTCATGGCCATGGCCGTGGCAATGGACACAGGAAGATTCACCATCTGGTTATATTGGGTGTTGAACACCCCCTGCATGGAGGTTATAACGCTGCTGCTTAGATCCGTGCCGTTCATAAAGCGGCTGAAAAGCACATCGTCGATGGTGTAACCGATCTGATAAATAGTCTGGCTGAACACGATGGGCAGGATTGTCAGCGCCAAAGCTCGGGCAGCCAATGCTGAACCTTCATCCTGCCCGCTGACGTCCCTCCGGGCGCGCAGGCGAATCTCCGGAACGCGCCGCAACATGTAAGCGGCCATAAACAGGAAAGACGTCACCGCTCCAGCCAGAGTACCCAGAGTACCGCCCATAGCTCCCCAGGAAGAAGCCTCCTCTGTGGCTCCGTATACGTTTATCAGCGCCCAAGCGGCCACAATGCTGATCACCGCGTTAAAGCATTGGTCCACTACCTGGGATACGGCAGTGGGTACCATGGTGCCGCTGCCCTGGGTATAGCCCCGCATAACCCCCAGAAAAGCGAACAGGAACGACGTAGGCGCCAACACCCGCAGCGGGCGGTGGAGTCCCGCGGTGCTGTAAAGCCCCTCGAGCATATCCGCGCCGAAATAGAGCAAACTAAAGGAAAACATGCCCATCACCAGAGCAAACAGCAACGCTATAGCCAACACACGGGCGGCATTACGCCCCTCTCCCCGGGCCAGACGGGCAGATACTACCTTGGACACTGCCGTGGGCAAGCTCATGGAAGAAAGCGTCAATGTGACGGTATAAATTCCAAACGCAACAGAATAAACGCCGTTGCCCCGGTTGCCCAGCAGGTTCGCCATGGGGATGCGGTACAAAAAACCGATCAGTTTGGTGAAGATGCCCGCCGCGGCCAGAATGCTGCCCTGCAGCAGAAGTGTATTCTTTGTTTCTCTCGACATGCCTGTTCTCCGCCCCGCGCCGGTTCAGAGGGCCGGCACAAAGGGTTTTCTTTGATTTTCAATAATATTGACGTTTCATTGTAGCATAATTCGGAGAAAATGCCAACTGTTGCATTTCCCATTGCGCTGCGGGCCCTGCCTTTTTATGCTGAAAAAAACGATTTACACTTCCGAAATATTGTATCAATAATTATATTACATGATGTTTCTCTTTACCTTTTCCAAGAAACGGTGTATACTGAGCAAAAAATGGGCCGCAGCCGTCCTTTCCGGCGATGCCGCGGCGGCGCAGGGAGCCAAGCTCCCCCGCTTGAAGCAAAGAAGTTTTGAAAGGAGCGCTGACTATGACGACGCCCGCCGGCGTTATTTTTGATATGGACGGCACACTGCTCGACTCCATGTTTTACTGGAACCAGGTCCCCGCGGACTGCCTGCGCCAGATCTACGGCAGGGAGCCAAAACCCGATCTGATGGATCGCCTGAAAGTGATGACCCTGCGCCAGGGCTGTGACTGGGTGCGCCGGGAATACGAGCTCTCCGCCGGTGCTGATGAGATCCGCGACGGCATCAATGCCCTGATGAAGCAGTTTTACACCAAGCGCGTGCGCGTCAAGGACGGCGCGCGAAGCTGGTTGGAGCAGCTGCAGAAGCAGGGCGTGCCCATGGTGATCGCCACCTCCACCGACCGGCCGCTGGTAGAAGCGGCGCTGGAATACACCGGCTTGGCCCCATTCTTCTCCGCCGTATTCACTTGCACCGAGGTCGGCGCGGGCAAGGCCAAGCCCGATGTGTACGAAGCGGCCCGCGCTTTTCTTGGCACGCCCAAGGGCGAGACCTGGGTGTTCGAGGACGCCCTTTTCGCCATGCGCACCGCCAAGGCCTCCGGTTTTTTACTCGCCGCAGTATACGATGCCTCCCAAGCCGCACTGCAGCAGGAGATTCAGGCCCTTTGTGATCTTTACATCCCCGCCTTTTCCGCTCTTCCGTATCCCTTCTAAATGCAGTTTCTTTGGACAAAAGACGGCTGGTGTACAAATTGCACAGCATGCTTTTCGTCGGAATGGCAAAAAGAGAACGAAATCCCGCCGCTTTGCCGCAAAAAAACAACAAAATTTTGATTTTCTTCCTGTTTGTGCGCAAAAAGATTGCACAAAAGGTTGATTTATGATACAATAAGTGGCCAATAATGTAAAAAAGACTTTTGCCGGAACGGCTCTGCAGTCTCAGATGCTGTATTTTTTGTAAAAGTTCGGGAAGCGACGCGCGCTCCCGGTTGACAGATAGAACACACGCAACGTTTCAGAAATGAGGGAATTTGAATTATGGCAACCACAATGGATACTCTTTCGCACAAGGCCCAGCGCGCCGCCTTCGGCGTGGCGCTGGACATGGCGCTCAAACACATTGAGAAAGACACCAGCAAAGGTCTTCTGGACGTGCTGGATATTTCCCAGAAATTCATGGGCGACACCTTTAAGAGCGAAACCTTCGAGGCGATCCGCGCCTATATCGGCAACCCGGAAAACAAATGGATGCAGTTTGTGGACCGCCACCTGCACCGCCTGCACCCCAACGTAATCAAAACCACCGCGCTGAACCTGGGCTTTGAGGCCGCCTTCCGCGGTACCAAAACCATTCGCAAAATGCGCAAAGAGCACCACTGCAACATCCCCTGGCTGATCCTGATGGACCCCACCGCCGCCTGCAACATGCACTGCACTGGCTGCTGGGCCGCCGAATACGGCCATGGCCACAATCTGACCTTTGAGCAGATGGACGACATCATCACCCAGGGCAAAGAACTTGGCATTTACTTTTATATGTTCACTGGCGGCGAGCCGCTGGTGCGCAAGAAGGACATCCTCCGCCTGTGCGAAAAGCACTATGACGTGGAGTTCCACTCCTTCACCAACTCCACCCTGATCGACGAGGACTTCTGCAAGGAATGCGTCCGGGTGGGCAACCTGTCCTTTTCGCTGAGCCTCGAGGGCTTTGAGGAAGCCAACGACGGCCGCCGCGGCGCCGGTCATTTTGACAACGTCATGAAAGCCATGGATCTGATGAACCAGTACGGCCTGATCTACGGCACCTCCGTGTGCTACACCCGCGCCAATGCCGAAGTGGTCACATCCGACGAGTTCCTGGATTTGGAGATTGAAAAGGGCTGCATGTTCTCTTGGTATTTCCACTTCATGCCCACCGGCAACGGCGCCTCTCCCGATCTGATGCCCACGCCGGAACAGCGTAAGTATATGATCAAGCGCATTCGTGAGATCCGCGCCAACGAGGGCGGCAAGCAGATCTACACCATGGACTTCCAGAATGACGGCGAGTTCGTGGGCGGCTGCATCGCCGGCGGCCGGAACTATTTCCACATCAATTCCAACGGCGATGCCGAACCCTGCGTGTTTATCCATTACTCCAACGTGAACATCAAGGATCACACGCTGCTCGAAGTACTCAAAAGCCCTCTGTTCATGGCTTATCACCGGGAACAGCCCTTCAACCGCGACCATCTGCGCCCCTGCCCCATGCTGGAAAATCCGCAGATGCTACGCAAAATGGTGGAAGAAAGCGGCGCCCATTCTACCGACATGGAGTCCCCTGAAAGCGTGGAGCATCTGTGCGCCAAGTGCGACGATTATGCCGCCGCATGGGCGCCTGTGGCCAAGGAAATCTGGGCCGGACAGAAGCACAAAAAGCCCAGTTACACCAACTACGACCCCGCTCAGGAGCGTGGTGTGTTCCAGGAAAAAATCGACACCTGATCGTTTATTGACAGGAGGAAGGACTGCTGGCCCTTCCTCCTGCTTTTGGTTTGTGAAAAAGCGCCGCTCTCAGGGCAGCGCCTTTTCTTCATAAGATTTCACAACCCCCCCGTCGCCTTGGGATCGGGACCATAGGCGTTTTCACCATAGTCCCCAAGGCGGCAAAACCACACCAGCAGGATGATCGGCCCTGCTACCGGCACCAGGATCAGCAGATACCACAGGCCGGATTTGCCGATGTCGTGCAGCCGGCGCACCCCCAGCGCGATGGTCGGAATCAGGATCGCCAGATCATAAAGGTAGTAGAGATAATAAAATACGGGAATCCTGTTCATCAAGACGTTCAATACGATCAGAAGGATGAAATTTATCAGCATAGCATACCAGAACGCCGCCCGGCGGGCGCGCCCATGGAAGCAGACGTACTTCTTCCAGAAGTCCATGTAATAGTGCAGCATGAAAGGTCCTCCTTTGCTCTTTTGCCCCCGCACCCATGCCGGCGGCAGAAAGGACGCTGCCGCCAGAACAGCATCCTTTCCCCTTTCGCGCAGCGTTCAGCGCAGATAGTCGGTTTTAATTTTATCCGTAGTGAGCGCCCGCATATGCCCTGTTTCGGCGCAATACCCTACAGCCAGGGCCGAGGCGGGGAAAAAGGCCTCTGGGATCTTCAACTCCCGCTGCAGCGCTTCATCCTGCTGCAGCGCCCGGATGCATCCCAGCAGATACACGCTGCCCAGGCCCAGATCCGTGGCGGCCAGATGCATGTTTTCCACGATACAGGCAGCGTTGCAGTAAGCCGCATCCTGCTTGCTGTCCCGGGATACCGACACCAGGATCACCGTGGGCGCGCCATACGTGGGGCGCAGAGACGGATTGCCCATGAAGGCTGCGCCGCACCGGTCCAACTTTTCCAGCAGCGCCGCGCTCTGGATCACACTCAGGCGCACGTTCTGGTATTCGCCCATCCCCACCGGGGCGGTGTTGGCGGCTTTGAGGATTTCGTCACGCTTTTCATTCAAAATCTGCTGGGGAAGATACGCCCGGCAGGATTGCCGGCGGCTCATTGCATCCATGACTTCCATAAAAACGACCTCCTGTTCGCTTGTGCTTTCGCTGGCAGCGACCATACACTGCATACATTTGTATTATAGCATATATTTCCTTGCTCCACACAAAAAGAATTGGACTTTTTGTCTTTGGCTGGACAGATATGCCTTTTTCCTTGACAAGTCACCCTTTTTTGTGGATACTATATAAGTTAAAGTGTCTATTTTCACAGGGGCCGCCGAACCCCTCGGACAACGATAGGAGGAAACACCCATGGCGATGGATTACAACAAGACCATCAACCTGCCGCAGACCGATTTTCCCATGCGCGCAGGCCTGCCCAAGCGCGAGCCGGAAATGCTTGCGCAGTGGAAAAAGATCGACGTTTACAAGGCCCTTCTGAAAAAGAACGAAGGCAAGCCGCGGTTTTCCCTGCATGACGGCCCCCCCTTCTCCAACGGCGCGCTGCATATGGGCCACGCGCTGAACAAGGCCATTAAGGACTTTATCACCCGCAGTTATGCCATGCGGGGCTATTACACGCCCTATATCCCCGGCTGGGACAACCACGGCATGCCTATCGAGAGCGCCATCATCAAAAAGAACAAGCTCAACCGCAAAGAAATGAGCGTGCCTGACTTCCGGAACGCCTGCCAGGAATTTGCCCAGCACTATATCGACGTGCAGATGGAAGGCTTCCAGCGCATGGGCGTCATCGGCGACTGGGAACATCCTTATAAAACCATGAATCCCTCTTTTGAAGCCGAAGAAGTGAAGATTTTCGGCGAGATGTACAAAAAGGGCTACATTTACAAGGGCAAAAAGCCCGTTTACTGGTGCTATACCGACGAGACCGCCCTGGCCGAGGCCGAGATTGAATACCAGGACGATCCCTGTACCACCATCTTTGTCAAATTCCCCATCAAAGACGATCTGGGCAAGCTGGGCCAGTACTGCGACCTCTCCAAGCTCTTCTTTGTGATCTGGACCACCACCCCCTGGACCCTGCCCGGCAACCGAGCCATCTGCCTGAACGCAGCCTATGATTATGTCTTGATGCAGGTGCCTTCCGGCGAGGTGTATATCGTGGCCGAGGGCCTCTCCGATGCCGTATGCAAAGCCGCGGGCATCGAGAGCCATACCGTTCTCGCCACCCTCAAGGGCAGCGAATTCGAGCTGATGACCGCCCGGCATCCCCTGCTGGAGAACGTGGAGTCCGTAGTGCTCAACGGCGACCATGTGACGCTGGACGCCGGTTCCGGCTGTGTCCACACCGCCCCGGGCTTCGGTGCCGACGACTTTTTCATCTGCCAGAGCTATGACCGCACTGGAAAAACCCACATCGGCGTGCCTGTGCCGGTCAATGAGCGCGGCGTGATGACCGATGAGGTCTTCGACGGCGTGCATATCTCCAAGTCCAACGAAGTGATCCTGCCCAAGCTGCGCGAGGTCGGCGCGCTGCTGGCCAGCGAAGATATCACCCACTCCTATCCTCACTGCTGGCGCTGCAAACATCCGATCATTTTCCGCGCCACGCCCCAGTGGTTCTGCTCGGTAGACGCCTTCAAGGACGCGGCCGTGGCCGCCTGCGACAATATCCGCTGGGTGCCTGAATGGGGCAAAGACCGCATGATCTCCATGATCCGCGAGCGCGCGGACTGGTGCATCTCCCGCCAGCGCAAGTGGGGCCTGCCCATTCCGGTGTTCTACTGCTCCGATTGCGGAAAGCCTGTCTGCACCGACGAGACCATTGCCGCCGTGTCCGCCCTGTTTGCCGCCGAAGGCTCCAACGCCTGGTTCAAAAAGGATGCCATGGAGATCCTGCCCGAAGGCTTCGCCTGCCCCCACTGCGGCGGCACGGCCTTCACCAAGGAGGAGGACACGTTGGACGGATGGTTCGACTCCGGCTCCTCTCACTTCGCCTCCATGCAGCGCGATCAGGGCTTCTGGCCTGCCGATATGTATCTGGAAGGTCTCGACCAGTACCGCGGCTGGTTCCAGTCCAGCCTACTCACCGCCGTGGGCGCCCTGGGTAAGGGTGCGCCGTTCAAGGAATGCCTGACCCACGGCTGGACGGTGGACGGCGAGGGCCGCGCCATGCACAAATCCCTGGGTAACGGCGTGGACCCCAACGAGATCATGAACAAATACGGCGCGGACATTCTGCGCCTGTGGGCCGGCAGCGCCGATTACCATGTGGACGTGCGCTGCTCCGACGCTATCTTCAAGCAGCTCTCCCAGAACTATTTGAAGTTCCGCAACACGGCCCGTTATTGCCTGGGAAATCTGGACGGCTTCGACCCCGACCGCGACTGCGTGACCCCGGCGGAGATGCTGGAGCTGGACAAGTGGGTTCTCACCCGCCTCAACAGCCTGATCGAAACCGTGTTCAAGGCCTATGACAACTATGAATTCCATGTGGTCTCTCACGCCGTCAACGACTTCTGCGTGGTGGAACTGTCCAACTTCTATCTCGACATCATCAAGGACCGCCTGTACTGCGAGGAGAAAAACGGCCTGGCGCGCCGCAGCGCCCAGACGGCCCTGTTCCTGATCCTGGACACCATGACCAAGCTTTTCGCGCCGATCCTGGCGTTCACCTGCGACGAAATCTGGCGCTCCATGCCCCACCGCTCCGCCGACGATGCGCGCAATGTGCTGTTCAACGAGATGAACCAGCCCTTCGCGGACTATGCGCTCAACGACGCTGCCATGCATCGCTGGAGTGTGCTGATGCTGCTGCGCGACAGCGTGAACGCGGCGCTGGAAACCGCCCGCAATGAGAAAAAGATCGGCAAGAGCCTGGAGGCCCATGTGATGCTGGTGACGGAAAAAGCCGCCGCTGAAAGCAATCTGGCCGAAACTCAGAACGCTTTTGCCGACCAGTGGGCGGATCTGTTCATTGTGTCCGATGTAGAGGTGTGCGAGGACGCCGTCCTGTATGCTCAGGCCGCAGACACTGCCCTGGAGGGCGTGCGTGTACTGGTGAGCGAAGCCAAGGGCGAAAAGTGCCCCCGCTGCTGGAAGCACAGCACCCGCTCCGACAGCGAAACGGAACTGTGCCCCCGCTGCGCCGCTGTGGTAGCCAAACTCACCGTCGAAGCATAACAAGAAAACCCACGGTGGGGCGCAGGAAGCTTTCCTGCGCCCCACCGTGTCCGCAACGGCAATGCCCGCAGCACCCTGTACGAAAGGAAATACAAGAATGAAGTACAGCCGTGTGAAAACCGGACAGGGCCTTTTATGGAGCCTTTTGGGCATACTGCTGTATGTCCTGGCCCACAGTATCCCGGAATGGGACGCCCCGTACGCCGCACCGGGCCGCCTGGAGCTGTCGCTCACCCTGGCAGGACTGGCCCTGCTGCTAGCGGGGGCAGTGCGATCCTATCGTGCCAGCGGTGCCGGAGCCTTTGCCGTAGGCGGCGTATGCGCCGTCGGTGCGCTGCTGCTCCAGTGCCTGCAATGGGGCCTCTATTGGCATATTCTGCTGCCGCCGCCCCTCCTGCCCATCGTTTTGGGCGCGGCAGGCGCGCTGTTTTTCTGCAGCGCAGCAGGTTATCTGGCCGCAGCCTCTGTCCTGCGGATCAGCTGTGCCCCGCGCCTGGCGCGCATCCAATGGCTCATTCCGATCCTGGCCGCGCTGTATCTTCTGTCGATCCTACTGGAAATCGTATGGATACTTAGTACCCCACCGAACGGAAGCCATGATGTTGTCTTCGGCACTTCCAGCGCCCTGCTCGTCCCGGTGATCCACCTGGCCAACTGGTTGGCCCAGGTTATCCAGAGCCAGGCCTTGCCCCGCTTTGCCTTGGTGCCGCTGTGCCTGACCGCCGTAATCTGTCTTGCCCCGGCGTGGCAGTATCTGCGCCGTATTCGGGAAACCGACCCGGACAAATTGGAAGAAATGAGGAAGCGTCTGCAATGATTCGTTGTATTCTTGCCATCTGCAGCCTGATCGCCGCCGACCAGGCCGTGAAATGGTATACGGTATCCCATCTGGCCCTGGGCGAAACCGCACCGCTGCTGCCGGGCCTGGTGGAGCTGCTGCGCGTGCACAACTACGGCGCGGCCTGGTCCAGCTTTTCCGGCATGCGCTGGCTGCTCATCGTGATCACCGCCGCGGTGATGGCAGTGTTGGCCGTGCTGCTCCTGCGCCGCATGGTCCGCCATCCTCTGGGCGTGACGGCTCTGGTGCTGATTCTGGGTGGCGGCGTAGGCAATCTGATCGACCGGATCCGCCTGGGCTATGTGGTGGACATGTTCCACTTCCAGTTCTGGCCCTCCTACCCTGTGTTCAACGTGGCGGACACCTTTGTGGTGGCGGGCGTGATCCTGTTCCTGCTGTACTATTTGTTCCTGTATGAAAAGACGGACGGTAAAAAAGCCCGGAGTAAACCGGATGACAGGAAAGGTGCGCAGGATTGATGGAACCGCTCCTTCTTACCCCCGCACCGGAGGATGCGGGCACGCGTATTGACCGCTTCCTCGCATCTCATCTGGACGGCGTGACCCGCTCCGCCGCGCAGAAATTGCTGGAGGGCGGAGCCGTGCTGATCAACGGCAAAGCTGTGGCCAAAAACTATAAATTGACAGGCAGGGAAACCCTGTCCGTCACGCTGCCGGAAGCAGAAGAGGCCGATCTCGTACCCCAGGACATTCCCTTGGATGTGGTGTATGAGGACGCGGATGTGATTGTAGTCAACAAGCCTTCGGGCCTGGTGGTGCATCCTGCCCCCGGCCACAGCGACGGGACGCTGGTCAACGCCCTGCTCTACCACTGCGGAGACAGCCTGTCCGGCGTCGGCGGGGAAAAACGGCCCGGTATCGTTCACCGTATCGACCGGGATACCTCAGGACTCATCATCGCCGCCAAAAACGACGCGGCCCACCTGTTTCTCTCCGCCCAGCTGGCCGACCACACCCTCTCTCGCACGTATGAAGCTATCTGCGCCGGGAATTTCCGCGATGACGTGGGCACGGTGGATGCCCCCATCGGCCGCAGCCGCGCCGACCGCAAAAAAATGGCGGTGGCACCCGACGGCCGCCGGGCCGTGACCCACTGGGAAGTGCTGGAACGTTTCAACTCCTGGACGCATTTGCGCTGCCGCCTGGAAACGGGCCGTACCCATCAGATCCGCGTGCACATGGCCCACATTGGCCACCCGATTCTCGGCGACACGGTGTACGGCGCGAAAAAGCCCGTCCCGGGGCTGACCGGCCAGTGCCTCCACGCCGTGGGGCTGACGTTTCTCCACCCACGCACAAAAGCCCCGGTGACCCTCTCTTGCCCCCTGCCTCCGGAATTTGAGTCCATGCTGCAAACGCTGCGCCGGCGAACCTGAGGGGCACGCGGGCCGTACGCTGCCCCCGAAGAAACAGACAAGCCCCCGGCTGCCTAAAAAGGCAGCCGGGGGCTTGTCTGCTGCAGATTGCGCAGCCGCGGTTTTTATTTAGATTCCTTCAGGGTATTCGCTTCCGGCTCCGCCCATTTCTGCACGCAGCGGATCAGGGGAACATGCCGGTTGGTGAAGGACACAATCCTGCCCACCAGAAGGGCCGATACCACAGTCCCCGCCCCCAGGCCCCGCAGGCCATGGAAAAAAGAAAGGACAAGGCCAGCGCAACGAGTACCAGCGTCAGATCAAAATAGACCTTAACGCAGCCGAATTCCCGTCCGCGCACTTGGGCGATGGCCCGCACAATGCCCTCGCCCGGCACGACAATAACATTGGGCGCCAACTCAATGGCCAGCCCCACAGCCAGAATCACGCAGCCCAGCAACAGTCCCGCCGTTTTCAGGAGCAGGCTCTCAGGCGTATACCACCGCAGCGCCGCCATGCTTACGCCGATGGCTACGCTGAAGATCAGTGTCAGAGGAGTCTGCAGAAACTGCACGGGATGGAAGTGCTTCCTCAAAAGCAGCAGTTCCAGAACCACAAAGACCATATTCATCCGGAAGGTGGCCGTCCCAAAACTCACATGCTCAAAGCGCAGGCTGAGCACATAGGGAATGCTGGAAATCTGTGAAGTGCGCAAAGCGGATTTTGTCATCAGCGCAATACCGAAGGAATTGACGGCCAGCCCCTGCCGCTCCATTTTGCCCAGCAGGCCCGTGACAGTGGATTTATCCAAAGAACAGCGCCGGCCGATCTCCCGGGGCCATCCCCGTCCCGCTCCCACAGACATTCCAGGATTTTGGGCTGCCCAGGCAGCAGGCTCAGCCCGGCGGAAGCCGTCTTCTGCGCCAGCAGACGACTGCTGTTGTTAAAACAGCGTATCAGCAGAAAATAAATCTCGTTGTTCAGCATGATACGGCCCCTCCAAACAAGTTTGCTTCCAAACCATTTTCGATATATCTCTGCGGCTGCGCGTTTGTCAAGGACACAATGCGAAAAAATGGCCGCCCCAAGGGGCGGCCGCTGGTCAGGATCCTTCATATGTACGCTTTCTGTACCCACTAGGAGGACGGCACTCCTGGCCCGCTCCTCAGGCGGTGGGCACCGTTTTGTTTTTGGGAATGCGGATGGTCAGGGTGATAGCGTCCTCCGTTTCTTCCCGGCCGCATTTGGCATCTACCCCGGCACGGCGCATCACATCCATGCTGTGGTTGATGGAGTTGAGGAACAGCCGCACATCCTTGATGATAAAGCTGGGCCGCCGGGATTTGGACTTGGGCTGGGCCGCCTGCAGCAGGGATTCGATGTATTCCTCGGTCTGGGCCACATTCATGCTGCGCCGGGTGATCACTTCCAGCGCCGCCGTGCGGGCTTCCTCTCCTTCCAGGCGCAGCAGCGCCCGGGCGTGGCGTTCGGTAAGTCCGCGCTCCAGCAGCTGCTGCGCGCACTCCGGCGAGAGTTTGAGCAGCCGCAGCTTGTTGGCCACCGCCGATTGGGAGCGTCCCAGCTTTTCCGCCACCTGCTCCTGAGACAGCCCATAGGCTGCGATCAGCTTCTGCAGCGCCGCCGCTTCTTCCATGTAATTCAGATCCCGGCGCTGGATATTTTCAATGAGGGCCAGCAGCGCCGCATCCTCCTCGCCTACGGCGCTCACCAGGCAGGGCACTTCCTTGAGTCCCGCCAGGCGGGCCGCCCGCAGGCGGCGCTCTCCGGCCACCAGCTCAAAGCCCCCGCTGCTGCGGCGGCGCACCGTCAGGGGCTGCAGCACGCCATAGCGCCGGATGCTGCCAGCCAGCTCGGCGAGGGCGGCCTCATCGAAGTGGACGCGGGGCTGGGCACGGTTTGGAACGATCTGGGTCACCGGCAGGTAAAACACCCGGTCGGATTCGTAATTCTTTTTGCCCCTGAGCAGCTGCATGGGCAAAACCTCCTTTTCCCGTTCTTTTCCCTCATCATAGGACAAGCGCAGCGCAAAGGGCGGCGAATACCGCCGGAGCGGAAAATTTTTCCGCCGGCAAAGGCGGAAAAAAGGGGACCTTCCATTTACAAATGTGCAAAAATTGGATACAATAAAACCACTGCTCCTCCCGCGTCGGAGGACAAATGAATTTGATTGGAGAACCGCTATGCTTGACACCATCCTGTTCGATCTGGACGGTACCCTCCTCCCCATGGAGCAGGATGCCTTTATCCACGCTTATGTAAAGCAGCTCTGCACGCGCTATGTGCCCTGCGGCTTTGATAAGGACGATATCGTCCGCGCCCTTTGGGCCGGCACTGCCGCCATGGTGCAAAACGACGGCACTTGCACCAATGAAGAGCGCTTTTGGACCGTATTTGACCAGCTGCCCGGCGGCAGCGGCGTCATCCGCGACAGTGTGGAGGAATTCTACACCGGTCCCTTTGACACAGTACGTGAGATCGTTTCCCCCACGCCTCTGTCCCGCCAAATTGTGGACACGCTGCGCCAGAAAGGCTACACCCTGGCTCTGGCCACCAACCCGCTTTTCCCTCCCCAAGGCGTGCGCACCCGCCTGGCCTGGGTAAATCTCACGCCGGAGGATTTCTCCCTGGTGACCACCTATGACAACTCCACCTTCTGCAAGCCCTTCCCCGGTTACTATCAGGAAATCCTGCAGAAGCTGGGCAAAAAAGCGGAGCAGTGCCGCATGGTGGGAAACAATCCGTTGGACGATATGTCTGCCCAGGCGCTGGGGCTGGACGTGTATTTCGTCACCGACCACATCGAAAACGAAAAAAATCTGCCCACCGATCTGTATCCTCAGGGCACTCTGGCGGACGTGCTGGCCTGGAGCCAAGCTCTGCCAGCGCTGTGATCGGCGCGGCCGGCCGCTGCCCTGTTCCATGCCCAAAAAAGGAACGGTCCCCCACACTGGGACCGTTCCTTTTTTCTCAAATCCCGCTGCGCCTGCGGCATAGGAAATACACCGCCGCCGCCAGCAACATGGCCGTGGACTGGCTCACCGAGCACATGATACCATAGCCGCCCGCACTCCTTCCGCCGGCCCGGCGGGTTTCTGTTCACATTCGCCTCTGCCGGATCTTCCGAATATCGTCCCCCACAAAGACGAGGGTGTAATATTCCCCGCCCAGGCGCGAGGCAATCTGCGGCGAATAACGCTGGCGGATCCCCTTTTCATCCAAATTGGAATTAATGATCGTGCGTTTTTCCGCCACGATACGGCCGTTGATGAGTTGATAGAGCGCATCTTGCACAAAGGGCGTCACCAGCTCCGTGCCCAGATCGTCCACGATCAGCAGATCGCACTCCAAATACCGCCGCACGTCGTCGGCGGCCTCTTCCTGCTCCTCCTCGCCGAAGCGGCGGAACTTGTTCGTTTCAAACTGGGAAAACACATGGGTCGCTGTGTCATAGACCACGGAGAAGCCGTTTTTCGACACCTCCCGGGCGATGCAGGCAGACAAAAAGGTTTTGCCCAGCCCCGGGTCGCCGGTCAGGAACAGGTTGCGCACCGCGCCGGGGCGGCCAAAGCCCGCCGCGTACTGCCGGCAGATCCGCGCCACCTTCTCCATGTGCTCATAGGGCACCTTGTGGCAATCCTCCCGGTATTCCCGAGGATAGTAGTCCAGCGAAAAAGTTTCAAAGCTCTGGGCCCCGATGTTCAGCAGCTTGGAAAGCTCCCGGTTCTGTTCTTCCACATAGTAGGTGCGCAGACACGCGCACATGGCTCCGTCCGGCCCGTAACCCGTGTCGCCGCACGCCGGGCACGCCGGCTGCTCCGTCAGCGCGTCCGGGGTATAGCCCGCCTGCTCCAGCTGCGCCGCGCGCTCTTTCTGCAGGGCCAGGTTTTCCTCCTTCAGCGCCGCCACCTGGGCGGCCGGGTCCTGTCCGCTGCGCAGGGCCGCCGCAATGGTGCGGCTCACTGTTCCGCGCAACTGCGCATCGATCTGCGCCAGGCGAGGGACGCGCGCATAGATCTCCGCGCGCTGCCGGCGGAAGTCTGCACGGCGGCGTTCTTTTTCCGTTTCATAGCGGTCCCTGGCCCGCGCCAGGACCTTTCCGTCGTATGCCATGCCCCTTCCTCCTCGTATAATAAGATTAAAGTTAATAGTTTTAGGTATCAGCAGGCTTTGGGATGCCCGTGATACAATAGCTGTAGGACAGCAGGGTCAAGTTCTCACCCTCCTGGTTGAGCCGCAAGGCTGCT
>JAJCJC010000012.1 GCA_020555605.1 bacterium 210917-SL.2.15
TTCCCATTCCGAACACAGTAGTTAAGCTCACTTCTGCTCACAATACTTGGCTGGAGACGGCCCGGAAAGATAGGTAGCGCCAACACAAACTAAGCTCCACAGGAACACTGTGGAGCTTCTTATTTTATATTTTTGCTTACCGTTCTGCTGGTCCTATCGAAAATGACCGGAAACGAAAAAGAGCTCCTGTCAAAGGGAGCGAAGGGAACCTTTGCAAATGGTTCCTTTTGTGCTATACTAAAAAACGAAATGCAAAACAATGCCATATATGGAGGAACAGTATGGAGGAAGCAAAACGCGCTTTTGGATATGTATGTCCCCACTGCGGCAAACCGGTTTATGCAGAGCGGACACCCTTTGCAATGGCGGCGGGGAAGATGGATATTATTTGCGCATGCGGCAAATCGTCGCTGCATATGGAACCGGACGCGCTGCAGCGCTATCATCTTCAGGTGCCTTGCGGCGTGTGCGGAGGAGTGCATGATGCAGTGTGCAATGACCGGGCCCTGTTTTCCGGACGGGGGATCGGGCTGGCTTGTGCGAAGGCACAGCAGCTGTGCTGCTATATTGGTTGGCCGGAAGAGGTGCATGTAAAGTTGGATGCGCTGGCAGAACTTTGCGCAGGACTGCGGGAAAAGGAGCAGCAACCGGAAGAGCAAGAGGCTAAAGCGTTTTACAACGATGTGATTATGTATGAAGTGCTTTCGGAATTGAAGGAGATCGCGGGAAGAGGCGGCATTTCGTGTGCCTGCGGCGGCAAACACCGGACGATGAAGGTGCGCCATGCGGCGGTGGATCTTGTTTGCAGGGATTGCGGTGCAGCGCTGCGTATTCCGGCTGCAAATGATGATGATTTGGACAATCTGTGCTGCCGGATGAAACTGACCATTCCGGGCAAGGTGTGAAGCCAGAAAAAGAGAGGTCTATATGAACAAAATTTACGAAAATGAATATCCTGTCCGAGTGATTGACATGGATCTGTTTCGGCTGTGCCGACCTTCTTCGCTGATGAATTTCATGCAGGAAGCAGCAATGGAGCACGTGGTGGAATTGGGCTTTGGTACCGATGAGCTGGCAAAAAAGCACGCGATCTGGATGCTGGTGCGCATGAAATATACGATCCACCGCCCGATCCGGGGGGGTGAGGTGCTGCACATTAAGACTTGGGGGCGTCGGCCCACCGGAGCGTTTGTCATACGGGATTATGAGCTGTATGTGGGCCAGGAACGCGTCGGCGAGGCAGTCAGTACGTGGGTTTTGGGGGATATGGAAAACCATTCCCTGCTGCGGGCGGAGGATCTGCTTTCGCCGGAGGGCGCTTTGGAAATGGATCATCCGCAGGAAAAGCTGGGGAAGATCCGGATGCCAAAGGAAATGGAAGAAGTAGGCGAGCGCCGGATCGGTTACAGCGAAACAGATCTCAACGGCCACGCCAACAATACGCGCTATGCCGATTACGCCTGTGATGCGATCCGGTTTGAAACTCTGGCAGGATACTATGTGAAAGAGTTGCAGATCACCTACAGCGCGGAATGCCTGGCGGGGCAGAGTATTCGCCTGTTGCGTCAAAAGCAGGACAGTTTTTATTATGTGCGCGGTGTAGACAAAGATGGAAAGCCCCATTTTGATATTCGTATGGAACTTGCCGAAATTTAACGGCGGTATCTTCCGATGATTGACAATCCTGTCGGAAAGCCGTACAATAAAATTCCATATGCAGTCTCTTAAATCGATACAGGAGGTAGAAAAACATGGCGAAGTTTTTTGAAGAGCCGTCCCATACATTCAGCGAATATCTCTTGGTGCCCGGATATTCCAGCGCAGAGTGCGTCCCGGACCGGGTTAGTTTGAAAACGCCTCTGGTTAGGTTCCGTAAAGGCGAGGAAAGTGCCATCACCATGAATATCCCGATGGTTTCTGCGATTATGCAGTCCGTGTCCAACGATACTATGGCGATTGCATTGGCCAAGGAAGGCGGCGTATCTTTTATTTATGGTTCGCAGACCATTGAAGAGGAAGCGGCCATGATTGCCCGAGTGAAGGCGTACAAGGCCGGTTTTGTTGTCAGCGACAGTAATATCACGCCGGAACACACTTTGGCGGATATCTTGGCGCTCAAAGAGCAAACTGGCCACTCCACTGTGGCAGTCACCGAAGACGGCACGCCCAATGGTAAACTGGTGGGCATTGTCACCAGCCGCGATTACCGCGTCAGCCGCATGGGGCCGGAACTGAAAGTCAAAGAGTTCATGACGCCCATCGATAAGCTGGTGACCGCGCCCAAGAGTACTACTCTGAAAGAGGCCAACGACATCATTTGGGACAACAAGCTCAACGCCCTGCCCATTCTGGATGACAAGGGCCACCTCCTGTATATGGTTTTCCGCAAGGATTATTCCGATCATAAAGCTAGCCCCTTGGAGTTGCTGGACAGCCAGAAGCGCTATATCGTGGGTGCGGGCATCAACACTCGGGATTATGAGCAGCGCGTACCGGCGTTGCTGGCTGCCGGTGCGGATGTGCTGTGCATCGACTCCTCTGAGGGGTTTTCCGAGTGGCAGAAGCGTACCATCGAATGGGTGCGCAAGACCTATGGTGAGAGCGTGAAGATCGGCGCGGGCAACGTGGTGGACGGCGAGGGCTTCCGCTTTTTGGCGGAATGCGGCGCGGACTTTATCAAAGTGGGCATCGGCGGCGGTTCCATCTGTATTACCCGGGAGCAGAAGGGCATCGGCCGCGGTCAGGCCACGGCCCTGATCGACGTATGCCGTGAGCGCGACGCTTATTATGAGGAAACCGGCGTGTACATCCCCGTGTGTTCCGACGGCGGCATCGTGCACGATTATCATGTGACGCTGGCGTTGGCTATGGGAGCGGATTTCCTGATGCTGGGCCGGTATTTTGCCCGCTTTGATGAAAGTCCCACCAACCGCGTGCGCATCAACGGAAATTATATGAAAGAATATTGGGGTGAAGGCAGCGCCCGCGCCCGTAACTGGCAGCGCTATGATCTGGGCGGAGCCCAGAAACTGAGCTTTGTTGAAGGTGTGGATTCTTATGTACCTTACGCCGGCAGCCTGAAGGAAAACGTGGGTGTAACGCTCTACAAGGTGCGTTCCACCATGTGCAACTGCGGCGCGCTGACGATTCCGGAGCTGCAGGAAAAGGCCAAGCTGACGCTGGTTTCCGCCACGTCTATTGTCGAGGGCGGCGCCCAC
This sequence comes from bacterium 210917-SL.2.15, assembly GCA_020555605.1. Lineage (GTDB taxonomy): Bacteria > Bacillota > Clostridia > Oscillospirales > Oscillospiraceae > Pseudoscillospira. Next base: position 3,219 of record JAJCJC010000012.1, read on the forward strand.
GATGTGGTGTTGAAAGAGAGTAGCAACCCGGGTTTTAATAATAACTGAATGAAAAAAGCCGCCGCTTCAGCGGTGGCTTTTTCATTTCAGAAATAAAACAATTCTTCAAAAGTTTTGTCCAGGGCGATGCACAAAATCAACGCCAGTTTGGCGGTGGGGTTGAACTGCTCGGTTTCAATGGAACTGATGGTGTTGCGGGACACGCCCACCATCTCGGCCAGTTGCCCTTGGGACAGTTTTTTTCGGCCCGCGCTTCTTTGAGGCGGTTTTTCAGGATCAGTTTTTCATCCATCATTTATCTAAGTACGGTAAGAATATAGCTGGCCAAAGACGAGGCCCCGGCCATTGCGCCGCAAATAACGGTAATCAGGTATGCCCGTTTCCCGGAAAATTTGTATTTTGGATAAGCTTCAGCTGCGGCAAACGCCCAAAACAGCGTCAGCGGGGCATAATTGGGTTGGCCGGTGAACCAGTTGAAAATTAAAATAAACACTTCAACCAAAGCAAAGGCGGTTCATTATAATATTGCCAAGTATTCTTGTCAATACTTTTTGCAAAGTTTTATTGGTAAACAAGCATCCGCAAAAATTGCGGCGCAATCGCCGGATTCTACTTTACAAACAGACAGTTCAGGGATTATACTAACTTAATACGGCGTTTTGAGCACTGGCAGCTCCCGGAAAGTGAGGTCTCCCTTATGGGAAAAATTGTTGAGACGTTTGGAAAAATCATTCAGGACGAATGTGATAAAAATTCTGCCGCGGCACGTAAGCTGCTGCTGGCGGGCTATCATGCGCAGAATCTGCGCTGGAAGACGGTGCCGGGCAAACGGGTGTCAAAGGCGGCGCAGCTGGCGTCGGTGGAGACCATGAATTCCATGATTGCGCCCCTGGCTCATGCGGAACGGGCGGCTATGGTCAGTCTGTTTACGCCCTGTGAGCTGCTGCAGGTGGCGGGGCTGCATCCCTATTCCTGCGAAGGATTTGGCTGTTTTCTCTCAGGCACCCATGCCGAACGCGCATTTTTGCAGCACGCGGAGAACGAAGGCCTGCCCGAAACCTTTTGCTCCTACCACAAAGTGTTCATCGGCGCGGCGGAAAAAGGGTTGATGCCCAAGCCGCGCTTTATTATCAATACGACCTTGGCCTGTGATGCCAACCTCCTGACATTCCGCCGCCTAGCGGACTTTTTCGGTGTGAAGCAGTACGTGATCGATGTGCCCTACGGTCAGGATGAAGAGGCGGTGCAGTATGTGGCTGAGCAGCTGCGCGGCATGAAGGCGTTTATTGAAGCGCAGACGGGTGAAAAGATCGACGAAGGAAAATTGGCGAAAGCCGTGGGCCGCAGCCAGCGGAGCATGGATAATTTTCGCCGTTTCATGGCGCTGAGTGCGGACAAGCAGCAGATGGCCACCGTAACCGACCAGATGTTTTCCGCTTTTATGCTGCACAACTTGTTAGGTACTGAGGGAGCGGAGCGATTTACCATTCAATGCCTGAAAACGGTGAAGAACGCACCGGCCGCCAAGGGAAAGCGCCTTTTGTGGATGCATACCATTCCCTACTGGGTGGCGCCTTTGCGCGATGTACTGGACTATAATGAGGCGGTGCAGGTGGTCGGCTGCGACATGAGCTTTGAGGGATTAGTGCAGGGCGATACAGCGGATCCCTATCGCGCGATGGCGCAACGGGTGGTGTATTCTGCATTCAACGGTCCGGTGCAGCGCCGCATTGACCGGGGGCTGGAAGCAGCGCGAGAACTGAAGGCCGACGGCGTGATCTGGTTTTGCCACTGGGGCTGCAAGCATACGCTGGGCGGCGCGCAGATTGCCAAACAGAAATTTGAGGAAGCGGGCTATCCCTGCCTGATTCTGGACGGCGACGGCTGCGACCGCAGCCATGGCGGCGAGGGTCAGATGGCCACTCGTGTGGAGGCCTTTATTGAAATGCTGGGGGGAGAACAGGCATGAGCGTGACCCATTATATTTGCAAATACACTCCGGTGGAGCTGCTGCGCGCTTTTGGCGGCGAAGTGGTCATTTTGAATCATATGCCGGACAATTTCGACCTCAGTGATCAGGTCAGCCACCCCAATCTCTGCGGCTTCGGCAAGGCACTGCTGGAAGCGTGCATGGAGGGACAGGTAAAGGAGCTGGTGCTGGTTAATTGCTGCGACACCATCCGCAGCGCTTACGATGTGCTGCTGGAAAGCGGAAAACTGGATTTTATCTTTATGCTGGACATGCTTCACAGCACGGACGCATGCTCCCGCGAGCGCACCAAAAACGAGTTGCTGCGTCTGGCAGAGGCATACGGCGCCTATAAAGGCACAGCTTTTGATGAAGCGAAATTTTTTGCCGCCTTTGAAGCGCGGCCCCGGCCAAGAGAGGACTATATCAGCGTGCTCGGCGCCCGGGTAGGGGATGAATTGTTCCAGATGATGGAACGCTCCATGCCCATGCCGGTGCGCAACGACACGTGTGTGAACAACCGCTCTGTGGCTGCGCCGGAGGAAACAGGGATGGATTTCGACGCCCTGATGGAGTGGTATGCCGCGGCGCTGCTGGGCCAGCTGCCTTGTATGCGCATGACGGATACAGCCGGGCGTAAGCAGCTGATGAACGATCCGCACCTGAAGGCGGTCATCTATCACACGGTAAAATTCTGCGATTATTACGGTTTTGAATACTCCCATCTGCGCCGGGAACTGACGCAGCCGATGCTCAAACTGGAATCGGACTATACGGTCCAGAGCAGTGGACAGCTGCTGACCCGCCTGGAAGCGTTTGCCGAAAGCATGGCTCCGGTGGTACAGACAAGCGAAAGGAAGAAAAACATGAACGGAAAGGGACTTTATGTAGGCATCGACAGCGGCTCCACCAGTACAGATGTGGTGATTTTGAACGAGAAACAGGACATCGTTTCTCAGGTGATCCTGCCTACCGGCGCGGGCGCTGCGGCGGGCGCCGACCGGGCACTGGAGGAAGCGCTCCGTCAGGCGAACCTCACCCGGGAGGAGCTGACTGCTACTGTGACCACCGGCTATGGCCGCACGGCGATTCAAAGCGGCGATAAATCCATCACTGAGATTACCTGCCACGCCAGAGGGGCCTTTTTTCTGAACCCCAATGTGCGCACGATCATCGACATCGGCGGGCAAGACAGCAAGGTGATCCGTATCGATGATACAGGCAATGTGACCAACTTCGTGATGAATGACAAATGCGCCGCAGGCACGGGCCGTTTCCTGGAACTGATGGCCCGCACCTTGGAGTTGTCCTTGGAGCAGATGAGCGAAATGGGACTCACTTGGAAGGAGGATATCACCATTTCCAGCATGTGCACGGTGTTTGCCGAGTCCGAAGTGGTGTCTTTGATCGCACAGGATAAGACCGCGGCGGATATCATCCACGGTCTTAACGAGTCCGTGGCTTCCAAAACTTGCGCTTTGGTCAAGCGCGTGGGCGGCGAGGGTGAATATATGATGACTGGCGGCGTGTCGAAGAACAAGGGTGTAGTGGACGCCATCGAGCGCAAGCTGGGGGTGAAGCTGTGCATTTCCGACGCTGCGCAGCTCAACGGAGCTTTGGGTGCGGCGCTGTTTGCCATGGAACTGTGAGCGATGCGGTATATCGGAAGTGTTTACCGCCCACCCTCGGAGGCTTACAGCCTAATTGTGCAGCTCACCGTGGGTTGCAGCCACAACTGCTGTGCCTTTTGCAGCATGTATCGGGAAAAGCAGTTTTTTGTGCGCCCGGTGGAGGAGGTGCTGGCCGATCTGGCCTGGTGCCGGCGGCAGTACGCCTCGATCGGCCGGATTTTTCTGGCTGACGGCGACGCTCTGATCGCACCTGCCGAGGATTTGTTGCGTATTCTGGAGTATATCCGAACCGAAATCCCCGAATGTGAGCGGGTGAGCTGCTATGCCTCGCCCAAAAGCGTGCGGCGGAAAACGGATGCAGAGCTGTGCGCCCTGCGCGCGGCGAATTTACAGATGGTGTATATGGGGCTGGAATCCGGAAGCGACGACATCCTGCGCCGCATGCGCAAGGGATGCAGCGCTGCGCAGATTGTGGAGGCGGCCCAGCGGGTGCGCGGGGCCGAAATGGCTTTGTCCGTTACAGCGATTTCCGGCCTGGGCGGCCGGGCACAGTGGCAGGAGCACGCCGAGGCCACGGGGGCGGCCCTCTCGCAAATGAGGGCGGAGTATGTCGGCCTGCTGACCCTGATGGTGGAGCCAGACACGCCGGCGTTTCAGTGGGTGCGCGACGGCGTGCTGCAGCTGCTCTCGCCCCAAGAGGTGCTGGCGGAAACGTATACGTTGCTAACGCACACAGACAGCGAGGGCAGCGTGCTGCGGATGAACCATGCCTCAAACTATTTGAGCCTGCGCGGTACCTTGAACCGTGATCGGGAGACCCTATTGGCCCAGCTGCGAAGCGGTATGGACGGCAGTGTGCCCCTAAAACGCGAGGACCTGCGTGCATTGTGAACGGGAGGAAAAGGAGAGAGAAACTGTGATCTCATTTTTGAGTTCTGTGCTGATTCCCGGCCGTGAGAACGTTACAGACCCGGTGGTGCGGCAAAAATATGGCGTGCTGTGCGGCGCGGTGGGCATTTGCCTGAACCTTCTGCTGTTTGCCGGAAAATTTTTTGCCGGAACAGTGGCGAACTCCATCGCTATCACCGCGGATGCAATTAACAATTTGTCGGATGTCGGCTCATCCCTGATCACATTGATCGGCTTCAAACTGGCCGGGCAGACGCCGGATTTGAATCATCCCTTCGGCCATGGGCGCATCGAATATGTATCGGGGCTGATCGTCTCTTTCCTGATCATTTTGATGGGTGTGGGCCTGCTGAAATCTTCGGTGGAAAAGATTCTGCATCCGGAGGCGGTGGATGGCAGCCCGTTGGTGATCGCAATTTTGGTGGTTTCCATTTGCGTAAAGGTATACATGTACCTCTACAACCGCAGCATAGGCAAAAAAATCGATTCTGCGGCCATGAAAGCCACTGCGCTAGACAGCCTCAGCGACACCGTAGCCACGCTGGCCGTGCTGGGCACCACGCTGATTGCCCAATGCACCAGTGTGATGATCGACGGCTGGTGCGGTATACTGGTGGCGTTCTTCATCCTATATTCCGGCGTCAGTGCGGCCAAGGACACCATCAGCCCTTTGTTGGGCCAAAGGCCGGAGGAAGCGTTTGTCGGGCAGATTGAACAGATTGTAATGGCACATCCGGAAGTGCAGGGAATGCATGACCTGATTGTGCACAACTACGGTCCCGGCCGGGTGATGATTTCGCTGCACGCAGAAGTGCCTGCCCATGGCGATATCCTGATGCTGCACGACGCCATCGACAATATTGAATGTGAGCTGAAAGAGCGGCTCAAGTGTGATGCGGTGATCCATATGGATCCCATTGTTACCGATGATCCGGCGGTCAATGCGCTGAAAGAGAAGGTTGTGGCGCAGGTGCAGGCGATTGACCCGGCGCTGAGCATTCACGATTTCCGCGTGGTGGCCGGACCGACCCACACTAATGTGATCTTTGATCTGGAACTGCCCTATCATTTCTACCTGAAGGAGGAAACAGTGGTGCAGCAGCTCAAAGATTTTATATCTGAACTGGAAGGACACCGCTACTTTGCCGTAATTCAGGTGGATCATTCCTATGTGGGAGGTGCCCACAAAGCGCCGGAAAAACAGGAAAGCACCTGAGCGATCCGCGTGAGGTTCGAAAATAAAAAAGGAAGGGGGAACCGGGAGTGAAAGCTCCCGGTCCCCCCTCTTTCATGGGACGGTCGGTCCTGATTCAGAGTTTGCCAGCCCAGCAGGCGATGGCATCCCGCAGGAAGCGGGCGCAGCCGGGGATGGCTTTATCATAATAAGCAGTGAACCGTCCGTCTGATACATACAGTTCCGCCAACCCTCTGTGCTTATCCGGGTCATAGCGGTTCCCAGTGACGGTGAGCCACCGGCGGTGCAGGGCGGTAAGTTCTTTCCCGGTCTCTCCCTCCGGGGACAATCCAGTTTGAACTGCGGCTTCCAGGCCTTTTTGGATCTCCTGTCCTAAATCGCTCCATTCCCGGTACTGTTCCTGTGTCAAATTCAGGACTGCGGCGTTCGCCTCATCTACCTGGGCATCGCCGTACTTGGAGCGGATCTCTGCTCCATAGGCGTCCTCGTTGTGCGTTACAGCCTGCTTTTTGAAGGCTTCAAACTTTTTCTCGTCGTTCATGATCTCCTTCCTTTCTTCTGCGCTGATGGTGCTTTTCACCGATCGAATCAGCTTTTCCAGCCGTGCCTGCTCCGTTTCCAAAGCGGCCAGATGGCTTTGCAGGGCGGCCAGACGATCGAAGGAGGGATCGTCCAGACATTCCCGGATGCGGGCCAGCTCCACCCCGAGGGCACGGTAATAGAGAATGTCTTGCAGTCGGTCCACTTCGGCCGGGCCGTAATAGCGGTAACCGCTTTCCGCTGTCCGGCTGGGTTTCAGCAGGCCGATTTGGTCGTACCAGCGCAGGGTGCGGGTGGTCACCCCGGACAGATGCGACAATTCATGGATGGAATATTCCATTGCAGATCCCTCCTTGGAACCAGTGTAGCAGTTGACGTAACGACTGAGTCAAGGGGCAGTTTTCTGTTTAAGAAAAAGTGCCGCGCAGGATAGCGCTGCGTCGCGGCTCCTGCGCGGAAAAGCTGCTTATCGTACACAGGCGCGGAAAAGATTCCGCACGCTTTAGCCGTACGAAGTGATTTATAAAGGTGACTCTGAGTTGATATTCTGCTTTGGCATTTCGATATGCCTTATGCCTTTTCGGCAGAGGCCCACTGTTCCCAAACGTCGGGGCAGTAACCGACGGTGCAGTGTTTCCCATTGCGCACGATAGGGGTGCGGAACAGCTCGGGATACTCCAACAGCTTTTCTTCCTGAGCCTCGGAAGTGATGTAGGGCATATACAGCTCTTCATAGGCCCGGCACTGGGTGTCTACCAGGGCTTCAAACCCCAACTTCTGTTTTACGGCGCGGTATTCTCCGGCAGACATGCCGTAGCGCGGCAGGTCAATGTATTGGTATTTGATCCGGCGCTCTTTGAACCAACGCTCGGCTTTTTTACTGTCAAAAGATTTTTTGTTTCCGAAAATTTGGATGTTCATAGGCATACCTCTGTGATACAATAATAGAAAGATTTGAGAAATTTGGGAAATGGAGGACGTTGAAATGGAAGAGCGGGAGAAGATTGCGCGTTTGCAGGAGATGGTGGATCAGAGTCACAGTATCGTCTTTTTTGGCGGGGCAGGGGTCAGCACGGAGAGCGGCATCCCGGATTTTCGCAGCACTGACGGACTGTATCACCAGCAGTATGCCTATCCGCCGGAAACTATTTTGAGCCATACGTTTTATGAGCAAAACCCGGAGGAGTTTTTCCGCTTTTACCGGGACAAACTCCTGCGTTTGGAAGCCCAGCCCAATGCGGCCCACAAGAAACTTGCGGAATTGGAACAGACCGGAAAACTGCGTTCCGTGGTGACGCAGAACATCGACGGGCTGCACCAGAAGGCAGGGAGCAAACGGGTCTACGAACTGCACGGAAGCGTCCTGCGCAATTATTGTGAGGCATGCGGCAAGTTCTACGACGCCGAGTACATGCTCTATAGCGACGGCGTGCCCCGCTGCAGCTGCGGAGGCCGGATCAAACCGGATGTGGTGCTCTATGAAGAAGGGCTGGACAGCGACACGGTGTCCGGTGCTATCCGGGCTATTGCGGAAGCAGATATGCTCATTGTGGGCGGCACGTCGCTGGTGGTCTATCCCGCGGCAGGACTGATTGAATACTATCGGGGACACCGCTTGGTAGTCATCAATAAAACAGCACTTAGCGCCGCGGCGGATCTTTCCATTTTAGGTTCCATCGGGCAGGTGCTCTCACAGATCAAAGTGTAACATAAACCCGGCGTAATGCCAAGAGGGAACGGCGAACCATTGGAGCGGCTGCATACTGAGAGAACAAATGCCAGTGGGAATCTTTCCACTGGCATTTGTTGTGTTCAAAAAATACCGGCGGGGGCCATTTTGAAAGCGCCCAGTGCCTGCGTATAACTCTGGGTATTTTTCCCGATTTTCTGCGGGGCATAACCGCACATACTGAAAAGACCGGCATAGTTTGCGACAATCTTTTCCAGATTCTTTTGCAGGAAGGGCATGGGCGGCTGCCGCCAGTGAATTTCGTAATGATCGTTGACGAATCGTTTTTCCATCAGGGCCTGCAGATCGTAGACTAGGGGAACAATATAGCCGTCCGGACTCAGTGTTTCAATTACTCTGGCGGAAAAAGGGGGTGTAATTTCTTTTCGTTTTTCGTTCAGGTTCCGTACAGCGGTGATATGCTTATAGCTTCCGCCTGCGGCATTGTAGAGTTTGGGGAACATTTCATAGATATAATCGTAAAGAGCAGGCAGTTCCACGGCAATGTGGAAGGCCGATGACACCTCCGCATTGTACAGTTCATGTATGTAGCCATCCCCGGTTTCGGGCGAACGCATCAGTTTTTCAAACTGTTTCAGGCACCCGCCCTTATTGTGGTAAATATTCTGGGCCAGCACGGGTTTGATGACCCTGCCGTTGTGATCCTTGACGGGGCTGATCAGCTTCAGGGGAATCCAGGCCAGAGCGACGACGTCCTGAGCCTTGATCTCGCCGCCGTCATTTGTTTTCCGGGCAATGCGTCGAAATACGGATGCGGCGGATGAAATCAGCAAAATATAAGACTTGGTTCACAGATCGTTCACCAATTACGGCGGCGGCTTGGTATACTGTAGAAAATGCTTTAGAAAGTGCGGGCGAGAACAGATATGGGAGAAAAACGAAAAAAACGGCGCAATAACGGGCTGTGGGCCGTGGTATTCCTTGCCGCGCTGGCAGCGCTTGTCCTTTTTTTGTATCAAACCGGTTTTTTCGCCTCGGTGCGTTCTCTGGATGATATGCGAGAGTATATCGCCCGCTTTTCTCCATATTCCTATGGCGTTTATTTTCTGGTGCAGCTCCTGTCAGTGGTGGTAGCGCCGATCCCCAGCAACGTGACGAGTCTAGCCGGGGCGGCGGTTATCGGCACACTGGAGGCCTTTTTACTTACCTATGCTGCTGTGGCGTTGGGTTCCTTCTTGGTGTTTCAGTTGACCCGCAGGCTGGGCCGGCCCTTTGCCGAGCGCTTTGTGAGCCGCAGCAGCATGGAAAAATACCGGGATATGATTGAACGAAAGCAAGATGTGTTCTTCGCTATGGCGTTTCTGCTGCCCGGTTTTCCGGATGATATCCTGTGCTTCCTGGCAGGGCTTACGACTATGCCGCTCAAACGATTCCTCCTTCTGGTGCTGTTGTTCCGGCCCTGGGGGCTGCTGGTATCCTGTGCAGTGGGCGGCAATGCGCTGGCACTTCCGTCTTGGCTCCTGGTCCTCCTGTGCGCTGCCGGTGTTGCGCTGTTCCTGATTGCCATGAAATACGGCGACCGATGGGAGAGCGCTCTTTTGAAAAAGCTGAAAAAATAACCCCATCCCCGACGCAAAAGATTGCGTCGGGGATGGGGTTTCCCTTTTTTTGGTAGCTCTGCAGGCAATTATTTTCGCAGCCAGCAGGTGGGACTGAGCAGCACCAAGATAGGAAAGATCTCCAGGCGCCCAATCAGCATCAAAGCAGTAATGGTGAGCTTGCTCAGAACGGACAGTGCTGCAAAATTGCTGGTGGGCCCCAGTGCACCCATGCCGGGACCGATATTGCCGAGGCCGGTCAGTGCGGCGGAGAAGGCTTCGGAAAAGCCCAGTTGATCGAAAGACAAGATCAAAGTGCCGGCGATGAGAAGAAATACATAGGAGTAGAAGAAAACACATACGGTGGAAAGGGTTTCTTCGTCCACACGCTTGCCGTTCAATGTGATGGCGCGGACCTGGCGGGGATGAATCACCCGATGCACGGAGCGGCGCATCATTTTATGCAGCAGAAGAAGCCGCACAGGTTTGACGCCGCCGGCTGTAGAGCCGGCGCATCCGCCCATCAGCATCAACAGCAGAAGGATACTCTGGGCCGCTGTAGGCCACAGGGTGTAATCTTCCATGGCAAAGCCGGTGGAGGTGATGGTGGTGACCACCTGAAACACTACATCTGTGACCAGAGAGGCCGAGATGGGAGAGCCGCTCTGGAACAGGAGAACGAGAACGATTCCCACAGATGCGCCCAGAACAGTGCCGCTGTACAGGCGCAACTCTTCATCTTTTCGCACTACGCCGAAATCGCGGCGAACCAGGAAGAACAGCAGCGCGAAACTGATACCGGAGAGGAACATAAAAAGAATAGCGATCCAATTGACGGCCAGAGAATCGTAGTAAGCCAAGCTGGTGTTTTTGGTGGAAAAGCCGCCGGTGGACACGGTGCACATGGCGTGGCAGAGACTGTCGAACCAACTCATGCCGGCAATGTGCAAGCACAGGGTTTCTGCGCCGATCAGGATCAGGTAAATACGGTACAGGATCTTGGCGCTTTCTCCAATTTTGGGTACCAGTCTGCTTTTGATTGGGCCGGGACTTTCAGCTTTCATCAAAAATACGCTGCCGGTACCCAGACGGGGCAGGAGGGCCAGCATCAGCACGAGGATTCCCATACCGCCGAGGAACTGGGTCAGGCTGCGCCAGAACAAAATGCTTTTGGGCAGTGCTTCCACGTCGCGGATGACAGACGCGCCAGTGGTGGTCAGGCCGGAGGCTGTTTCAAACAGAGCGTCGGCAAAGTTGGGCAGTGCCCCGCCCAGCCAGTAAGGCAGCGCGCAGAAAAACGACAAGCACACCCAGCAGCCCGCCACAATGGCAAAGCCGTCCCGCAAATGCAGGCGGTCGTTTGTCGCCATAGGACGGCGGGCCAGGGGGATACCCAGCAACAGCCCAAACGCGATAGAAATCAGAAAGGCAGAGGTGAAGCCGTCCCGGTCTGCCAGGGAAAGCAGAAGGGAAGGCAGCATGCACGCTGCTGCGGCGCACAGCACGGTGCCGATGATTTTGGAAAGAAACCGTAGATTCATGGAATGGCCTCGTACTCAGTTTTTCAAAATATCGTTCAGATCATCCAAAAACAGCGAACGGGCGACCACGATGACACGGTCGTTTTCCAGGATCATATCATTGCCGTTAGGGATGATGGCCTCTTCGCTGCGGACAATAGCAGCGATCAGCAGGCCTTTTTTTAACCGCAGGTCTTTCAGCGCGGTATTCAAAAAGCGGGTGGCGCGGGTGGCGGTGAACTCCACCGCTTCCATCTGTCCGTCCAGCAGTTTATAAAGCCGCTCCACAGCGCTGCCTTCGGAGTTGGAGAACGAACGGACGTAACTGGAAATAATATTGGAAGTCAGATCTTTGGGGCTGATAATGCTGTCCAGTCCCACGTCTTTGGCCAGGCCGATGTAATTGGGGCGGGTCATTTTGGCTGCGACGTTGGGCACACCCGCATGGATAGCATTCAGGGCCATCAGAAGGTTGTCCTCATCCCGGTCTGTCAGGGACACGAAAGCGTCCGACTGGAAAATACTCTCACTTTGCAGCACTTCGTTGTCGGTGCCGTCGCCGTGGATGATCTGGGCGTTGGGCAGCAGTTCGGACAGGCGCTCGCATTTATCGCGGTTTTTTTCGATAATGCGCACATGCATGTCGGACTTGGCCAACTGCCAGCTTAAATAAGTGGCGATGCGGCTGCCGCCGAGGATCGCCACGGTTTTGATGCGGGTCATGGGCCGGCCCATCAGCTGGAACGTGCGCCGGAGCTCCAGAGGATTGCCGATCAGGTAGCCGGTATCGTCGGTCTGCGGCACGAAATTACCGTCGGGAATGATGATTTCCTGTCCGCGCTGCACGGCGCAGATCAACGTGCGGTTTGGGTGCAGGCGGTTGAATTCGTGCAGTGGCACACCGGTGATTGCGTCGTCCTGCTCGATGGAAAACCCGACCATTTCCACTTCGCCGCGGGCAAAAGTGTCCACGCCGGTGGCAGAGGGGTAGCGGAAAATGCGGGAAATTTCCATGGCCGCGGCCTGCTCAGGGTTGATGATCATGTCCAGGCCGATCTCCCGCTGCAGCAGCGGGGCATCGGCAGAATACTCCGGATCGCGAATGCGGGCAATGGTATGTCCGGCGCCCAGCTTTTTGGCCAGCAAGCAGCAGACGATGTTCACTTCGTCGTAGTTGGTAACGGCAATCACCAGATCGGCCTGGCCTGCGCCGGCTTCCATCAGTGTGCGGATGGAAGCGCCGTTCCCGGCCACACACATAACATCCAAATTGCTGTCTGCCCGCTGCAGCGCGGCGCCCTGCTGATCGATCACAATGAGGTCATGATTGGCAAGGCTCAACTGCTCGGCCAGGGTATAGCCTACTTTGCCGTTTCCGATAATAATGATTTTCATATTATGTGCCTCGCATTCCTTCCTTTGGCAGGGGCGGTTTCCAGCTGCCGTACTTTTTGCGGGTTTCGTTCATAATCTGGTTGAAAATAGCGCCCATGATCAGAACGGTGGACGTGAGGTACAGCCAGAGCATCAACACAACGATAGCGCTGATGGAGCCGTAAATCACGGAATAAACAGAGATATTGCCGGTGAAGTGGGAAAAGATATTGGAGAGGATCATCCAGGCGGCGAATGCGCCGAACAGGCCAGGGCATACTTCGTAAAAGCGCGGGTGGCGTTTTTCGCAGCCGTTTAGATAGAACACATACAGTACAAGGAACATCAGCACAGCCAGTACTAACCCGCGAAAGCGGCGCCACAGGGGTGTAAACAGGGGCGGCAGGGAAAAGGTAGCTGTCAGGAAATCCAGCACGCTGTTGCTCAAAGACATGAACAAAACGCCGAATACAATGGCCAGCATCAAAAACACGGCATACAGCAGCAAATGGAGCTGACTGCGCAGGAATCCGCGGGGGGCGGGACGTTTTCCCATACCCTTGCGGATGGCTGTGATCAGGGAGTTGGTGGCGCGCATGGGAAACCACAAACAGGCGAACAGGATGGCCAGCATCATTGGGCCCAGTTGGATGCTGGACACATGGCGCAAATAAGCGGCTACCACCGATGCGGCTTCGGAAGGGAGAAAGTCGTACAGGCTGGCGATGATCGGATATTGATTCAGGTGGGCATAGCCCAGCAGCATACTGAAAAAAAGCATCAGTGGAAACATGCTGAACAGCAGATAATAAGCCAGAGAAGCGCTTTCGCGGCCCACATCGTCCTGGAAATACCGGCGGACGCAGGCCCGGGCGTAGTATTTAAAAATGTAGCTTCCGCGGCCCCGTTTCTTTTCCTGTGGTGTATGGTTTTGCATGTTTTCCCCCCGTTTCTTTTCCTGTGGCAGTATTTTCACATGAAGAAAAATAGTATAGCACAAAATCTTAGAAATAGCAAACCACAAATCAGGCGATGCATTTTTTGAAGGACGGACCCGCGCGGTACCGAAAGCGCTGCCATCTGGAATTGTAGTATCTCCTGCCGCGCATTTTGAAATGTAAACACATCGATGCCCGATGCCGCAGAGGGATTTTGCTCAGGCAGAGGCCGGACGTGGGAGACGATTTGCTTGTCTTGGATGTTTGAACGCTGAGATGCGGGGGAGCGCTTCCAGAGGCCTTTGGCTACCGAAAGTGAAAAGAGAAAGACACGACTGAAGTCGTGTCTTTCTCTTTGGTGCGCGAGGCGGGAGTTGAACCCGCACGTGCGTAATGCACACTAGAACCTGAATCTAGCGAGTCTGCCAATTCCACCACTCGCGCGCATCTATTTGGCTTTGTGCCCTTCATTTGAGCACTTCGATAGTATACCTGTAGAAAGGAGATTTGTCAACACTTTATTGCAAAAATTTTCCCGAAATCTGCCATGAAAGCCCGGACATGTTTTGGCGAAGGCCGCTCCTTGCCTGGGCGCGGAAAATTGCATATAATACCATGGTAAAGAATACTGCGGTGCGGAGGATATGCCATGAAAATGATCGTATATGCTGTCGAGGCGGCGGAGCGGCCGCTGCTGGAGCGATGGGGCAGGCAGTTCGGCTGGGAGCTGACGCTGCTGGCCGAAAAGCCGGAGCAAAGCAATGCGGCGCAGGCGGAGGGGATGGACGCGGTGAACGTGCTCTCGTCCACCTATATCACGCCGGAGCTGCTGGATGCCTACTGTGCCGGCGGCGTAAAAATGGTGGTCAGCCGTACGGTGGGGGTAGAGCACATCGATGTAGCCTATGCCAACGCCATCGGCATCGCCGTGGGCAACGCTCCCTATTCGCCCTCCAGCGTAGCGGATTACGCGATTATGATGATGCTGATGGTATTGCGTCACATCAAGCCCATGCTGCTGCGCTATGCCGGACAGGATTATACGGCTCAGGGGTATCTTGGGCGTGAGCTGCCCAACTTGACGGTCGGCCTTGTGGGCCTGGGGCGCATCGGCGAAACGGTGGCGCGCCATCTGCAGGGCTTCGGGTGCCGTGTCCTGGGCTGGAACCGCACGCCCAGAGAGGCGCTTTCCGGCCTTGTGGAAGCGGTGGAGTTGGACGAGCTGCTTGCACGCAGCGACATTGTATCGCTGCACCTAGCTGCCTGCCCGGAAACGGAGCATTTTATTGACGCTGCCGCCATTGGAAAGATGAAAGACGGTGCGGTGCTTATCAACACAGCCCGCGGCCCCTTGGTGGATAATAGCGCTCTGATCGACGCGCTGGAGTGCGGTAAGCTGTCCGGCGCGGGGCTGGATGTATTCGACGGCGACCGGCTGATCTATTACCGGGATTTTAAAAATCAGCTGATTGTACAACGGCAGATGGCGATACTCCGCGCCATGCCCAATGTGCTGATGCTTCCGCACATGGCGTACTACACCGACCAGGCGGTGGAGGATATGGTGCGCAATTCCCTGGACGGCGCGGCGCGCTACCTGAAAGGAGAGGAGGATCCCTGGCTGATCGGGGAAAAGGTATGACAGGGCAGCAGATGAAACAAAGCGGGATGCTGCGCATCTTCGCATCGTATTATAAACCCCACTGGAAGCTTTTTGCGCTGGACCTGGTCTGCGCCCTGGTGATTTGCGTGATGCTGACCATCCGCTGGGAGCTGGCGCTGATCGTATTCACCGTGATTCCGCTGTTTGTGGCCTTTACCGCCATTCAGCGCAAGCGCATGGCGGAGGCGTCCCGGGAAGTGTACACGATCCTTCTTCCGCCACGGTGCCGGCGTAGACCGATGCGCCGGGGCGCTTGGCCACAGGAATGGATTCGCCGGTCAGGGGAGCCTGATTGACCATAACCTCGCCTTCGGCCACAGTGCCGTCCAAGGGAATCAGGTTCCCCATATGGAGGCGCACCAGGTCGCCGGGGCGAATCTGATTCAGGGGAACCAGAACTTCGCCGTCGGGCGTTTTCAGCCAGACACGGCCACGTTCAGCGACATGCAGCGGGCCAGGTCATCCACGGATTTTTTGTGGATCCATTCTCCCAGTAGTTCGCCCAGCCGCAGCAGGAACATCACGGAATCGGCCCTGGAGAAGTCCATCCGCAGGATGGAAACGGCGATGGAAAGACCGTCGGGCAGCTCCGCCTGCGCAAGGCTCATGCGTTTCTGGTCGACGCGGATACGGATACGGCTCCGGCACTCGTGGGCGATGACGTATCTCATACCTTGGCGCCGGATTCCTCCGCAGCGTCTTCCATAACTTCCTCCCGGGCGGCGCACTGTTCGTTCAGTTCTTTGGCCTCAGCCAGGATATCGCCGGCATTTTCCCGCACGGTCGTCACCGTGTCCATCACGGTTTCCTTCATGCGCAGCACGGCGGCGGTGGTGTGAGTGTAGGCCTTTTTGGCATCCTTACTGGAGAGCAGTTTGATGCCAGCGGAGCCAAACAGTACGCCGCCTGCGAACAGAGCCAGATTTTTGTAGCAATTCATAGCATAATAAGTACATCCTGTTGTTTCATGTGATGTTATCTTTATTCGTGCTGATGGCCTGTAATCAGACATATGGCCATACGGAACATGGCAGCCAAGGCCCCAAATGCGTGGTGTTTCATACTTTCTCACCCCTTTTCCACCGCCAATGCAGGGTTTGCGCATTGCATTAGATAAAGCTAACAAAAAGGCACAAACTCTTTGTTAGTTGATACTAACCATCCGTTAAAAGAAAACCGCCCTGCCGGCGGTTCTAATTTGCTACGTTACAATATAGCATTTTTTACCGCTGCCGTCCATTCCAATCAAAGGGGGCTGCGGAAAAATTTTCCGCAGCCCCACACAAATGGTTTGTGTATGAATTACTTAGAACAGGGGAACGACCGCGCCGCCGTAGGTTTCTTCCATGTAGGTCCGGACTTCATCGCTGCACAGAGCGGCGTACAGGGCCTGAATGGCTTCGTCATTCTCGTGGCCTTCCTTGACAACCAGCACATTGGCATAAGCGGTGCCGGCTTCGCCTTCGCTGTCTTCAATGGCCAGCGCGTCGGCGACGTTCAGCCCGGCGTCAATGGCGTAGTTACCGTTGATCACGGCCATATCGACATCCTGCAGGCGCACCGGCAGCTGGTTGGCTTCCAGTTCAACGATATCGAGGTTCTTGGGATTTTCCACGATATCTGCCTTGGTTGCATTGATGCCGGCGCCTTCCTTCAGGGTGATCAGGCCTTCCTGCTGCAGCAGGAGCAGAGCGCGGGCTTCGTTGGTGGTGTCGTTGGGAACGGCGATCTGTGCGCCGTCAGCGAGATCGGTGACCGCGTCGACTTTGCCGGCGTACAGGCCGAGGGGCTCATAGTGGACATTGCCGACGCTGACCAGATGCGTGCCGTCGCTCTCGTTGAAGCCGTTCATATAAGTGATGTGCTGGAAGTAGTTGGCGTCGAGAGAGCCGTCCTCCACAGCGGTGTTCGGCGTAACATAATCGTTGAACACGGTGATCTCCAAATCGATGTTCTGCTCAGCCAGGATGGGCTTCACGACCTCAAGGATCTCAGCGTGGGGCGCGGGGGTTGCACCGACCTTGAGAACAACGGGCTCTGCGCTGTTGTTATCGCTGCCGGTACTGGGGGTGTCATTGGTGTTGTTGCCGCAGGCGGACAGCAGGGCCAGGGACATAGCAGATGCCAGAGCAACTGCGGTGATCTTCTTCAGTTTCATAATAAAATCTCCTTCGTTTTTTGAAATCTGTCATCCGGCCGTCAGCCGGGATGAAAGCGGGGAAAAGTCAATCCTGATGCTCCGCAGAATGGCCTTTGCGCTTTTTCTTTACGGAGGTCAGGCGGCGGTCCAGTGAGATTGAAAAATGCGTACCGATGGTTTGGAAAACCTGAACCAGAATGACCAGCACGATTACGGATACCCACAGAATGATAAACATGCGGCGCTGATAGCCCAAATTCAGGGCCATGGAACCCAGCCCGCCGCCGCCGATGGCGCCAGCCATGGCGCCGTAGCTGAGAATGGTGATGAAAGCGGTGGTAAAGCCGGTGATCAGCGAAGGCAGGCTTTCCGGAAGCATGACTTTCCAGATGATCTGGAACGGCGAGCAACCCATGGCTTGGGCCGCTTCTACAACGCCTTTGTCGATCTCGCGCAGCGAGGCTTCCACCAGACGTGCCACAAAGGGAAAAGCTGCGACGATCAAGGGAATAATTGTGGCGACCGTGCCGATGCTGGTGCCGAGCACCAAGCGGGAGAGCGGGATGACCAAGACCATCAGGATCAGGAACGGCACGCTACGCAGCAGATTGATAATAACATTGAGTATGTTCATCAGAGATTTGGGAAGGGGGAGGATGCCGTTTTTCTCGCCCACCACTACAAGAACGCCCAGGGGAAGGCCAATGATGTAAGCGAACAGGGTGGAAAGAACGGTGACATAAATTGTTTCCCAGATGGCAAACAACAGACCGTCCTCGGTCAGGAGCAGGAGACGCTGCACTTCCGGGTTTTGCAGAAGATCAGACAGCATAGTCCGGCACCTCCTCTGCGCTCACGCCGTCACGGCTGCGGATATAAGACAGCGCCCGGCTGTAATCGATGCTGCTGTCGGGCAGCCCCAGGAGCATATACCCGAAGGCCTGACCGTTAACGTTTTTGGTTTCTGCACCGAGAATATTGGCTTTGACGCCGCAGTCGATGGCCAGTGAAGCGATCAACGGTTCATAAGAAGTACCGCCGTTGAACACGACGCGGAGCACGCGGTTGGATTTCAGCTGTGCTGGGTGCACATCGCTGTTGGGGAATACCAGGCGTTTTGCAGTTTCGGTTTTGGGGTTGGCGAAGATTTCCTTCACGCTGCCTTCTTCTACCACAAGGCCGTGATCCAGAATCGCCACATGGGAGCAGATCTCTTCGATCACGCTCATCTGATGGGTGATAATAATGGCGGTGATACCGAGGCGTTTGTTGATGTCGGAAATCAGCTGCAAAATCGCGTGGGTTGTGTTGGGGTCCAGAGCGGATGTGGCTTCGTCGCACAGCAGCACCTTGGGATCGGTAGCCAAGGCGCGGGCGATGGCCACACGCTGCTTCTGTCCGCCGGAGAGCTGTGCCGGATAAGCGTTGGCCTTGTCCGGAAGACCCACCAACTCCAGCAGTTCCATGGCGCGTTTGGCGGCGTCCGCCTTGCGCACGCCGGAAATCTCCATGGGGAAACACACGTTTTTCAGGCAGGTGCGCTGCATGAGCAGGTTGAATTGCTGAAAAATCATGGTGATGCTGCGTCGCTGGGCGCGCAGCTGCGCTTCATTCATGGTACACAAGTTCTGTCCGTTGATGAGCACCTCGCCCTCGGTGGGACGCTCAAGCATGTTGATGCAGCGCACCAGAGTGGATTTTCCGGCGCCGCTCATACCGATAATGCCGTAAATCTCGCCGTCAGGAATCTGCAGGTTCACGTCCTTCAGGGCCTGAAAATCGCCGTCGTTTGTTTGGAATACTTTGGATATGTGTTTTAGTTCGACCACAAATCGAGCCTCCTTTTCTTTCGTTTCATGCATGGAAAGTAAAGGGTCACATTCGTTCGTGGCTTGGTGAGAGCCGGGTGCGAATACCCATAATGTCCCACTCCTTTTCTGTTCTGCCGGCGCGACTGGCCCGCAGTTTATTTGATATGCCGATGCAAAAACAACCAGCATATACAGCTTTCTATTCTATGCCAAAATGATTTTCTTGTCAATGTAACGGCAGTGTAAATTGCCTGAAAAGTTGTGGTTGGGCCGTTGACTTTAATAATAAAAAGTGTTACAGTATGGTGTATTAAAGAAATCTTTTGCCATATACCAGAAAGCATATGTAAAAAATAGGTTATTGTGAGTATACACGCAGGAAGGAACAATGTCAAGTTTAAATTTGGAAAGGGGTAAAACAGCATGGTTGTTGTGATGAAAAGCACTGCCACACAGGAGGACATCGAAGGCGTAAAAAAGGAAATGGAAACCTATGGGCTGAATATGATGGTCAGCCATGGTGACGATTATACGATTTTGGGCGCGGAGGGAAATGCCGCCGCAGTGGATCAGGAAAAGATCTCTTTGCTCAGCGGCGTGGAACGGGTCATGCGGGTGTCGGAGCCGTATAAAATGGCTAACCGGAAATACCACCCGCAGAATACGGAAATCGATGTGGGCGGCGTGAAGATCGGCGGCAAAAAGCTCGGTGTCATCGCCGGTCCCTGCAGCGTGGAAAGCGAGGAGCAGATTGCCGGCATTGCCCGAGCGGTTAAAGCCTCCGGTGCCTGCGCCCTGCGGGGCGGGGCCTACAAACCCCGCACGTCCCCCTATGCCTTCCAGGGGCTCAAGCAGAACGGCATCAAGCTCCTGGAGCACGCCCGCGCGGCTACCGGCATGCCCATTGTCACGGAGATCATGTCCACCGATAATATTGAAATGTTTGAGATGTGTGTGGACGTGATCCAGGTAGGTGCCCGCAATATGCAGAACTTTGACCTGCTCAGACAACTGGGAAAGACGACCAAGCCAATTCTGCTCAAGCGTGGTCTGGCCAATACCATTGAAGAATGGCTGATGAGCGCGGAATATATCATGGCCGCGGGCAATCCCAACGTCATCCTCTGTGAGCGTGGCATCCGCACCTATGAAACTTATACCCGTAATACGCTGGATCTGAGCGCGGTGCTGGCGGTTAAGCAGCAGTCGCACCTGCCGGTGATCGTAGACCCCTCCCACGCCACGGGGAAGGCGTGGATGGTGCCGGCCATGGCAAAGGCGGCCATTGCCGCCGGAGCCGACGGCTTGATCATTGAGGTACATAACGATCCGCCCCATGCGCTGTGTGACGGCGCACAGTCCATTCTTCCCTCGGATTTTGACACGCTGATGCAGGAGCTGCGGCCCCTGGCGCAGTGCTTGGGTCGTGAACTCTGATGGCGGAGAAAAAGACGGCTCTGGTGGTGGGGCTTGGATTGATCGGCGGCAGTGTCGCCATGGCGCTGCGGGGGTTTGAAGATTACCGGGTAGTGGGGACGGACTGCAGAGCCCAAACCCGTTCGTATGCTGCGGCCCATGGCGTATGCGACGAGGTAGCAGAGCGGACAGAGGACGTGCTGGGGCAGGCGGATGTGGTTTTGTTTGCCATGCATCCCCGCGGTATTGCGCAGCAGCTTGAGATGTTTCGGAATGATTTCAAGCCCGGCGCAGTCGTCACCGATGTGGGAGGCATCAAGGGCGCGATCATGGAAGCGGCGCAGTGCCTGCCGGACACAGTGGATTTCATCGGCTGCCACCCCATGGCGGGCAAAGAAACCTCCGGTGTGGAAAACGCGGAAAAAGAGCTGTTTCAAAACGCCCATTTTATCTTGACGCCTGGGCCGCGCAGCGTGCAGGAGCATGTGGATCTGCTGCAGCGGATGGGAAAGTATATGGGCTTCCGGGATGTTGTGATCACCACGCCGGAAGAGCATGACGCCATTATTGCCTACACCAGCCAGCTGATGCATATCATCGCCGTGGCCACCTGCGACGATGAAGATCTGTTCCGCTGCAAGGGCTTTGAGGGCGGTTCCTTCCGGGGATGCACCCGGGTGGCGGCGATGGATGTGCCGCTGTGGACGGAACTGTTCACCATGAATTCTCCGGCGTTGTGCCGCTGTATCCGCGCGCTGGAGGATAACCTTCGCTCGTATCGGGAGGTGCTGGAGCGGGGCGATCAGGAACGGTTGATGGAGAAACTGGCAGATTCCGCTCAGCGAAAGCGAAAAATGAATCTGGAATGACGGTGAAAACGCCCCCGGCGGCCAGGGAAAGCCCTGCCTGTCAGGGGCGTTCTATGTTTATCGTGGGAGAAAAATTTACAATTTATCGGTTGTATTGGGGGATAAAACGCGCTACAATAAAAAACTAATCGAAATAGCATCATGATTTTAAATCAGAAAAAAGGGGAGGGGAAATATGGCGAACGCGACAAAACATGCGCTGGCCGGTGCTCTATTGGAGTTGTTGAATACAACGACCTTGGATAATATCACGGTCAAAGACATTGTGGAACGCGCTCAGGTCAGCCGTCAAACGTTTTACTATCACTTCGGTGATGTGTATCAGCTGCTGGATTGGACTTTTCAGTGTGCGATCCGGGAACTGGGCGAAATGCGTGAGGAAAACTGGCGTGACCGGCTGTTGATGGCAGTAGAGTTTTTGCGCGCAAACCGGGCTTTGGCCATGAATGTGTACCATTCCCTTGGTATGGAACATTTGGCGCGGGGGCTGGAGGCCGCTGTCCGCGATCTTTTGACTGTGGCGCCGGAGGATGCCATGAAGTGGCTGCCGACCGATCCGGAGGATCAGGAATTTTTACTCTCGTTTTTCAGCTACGGTGTGATGGGAATTATTATACGCTGGCTTGACGACGGCATGCCTGAGAAATTGGATCATATGATCAATGAGATCTATGCGCTGACGCACCACGGAGAAGGGGCCCCGCTGCTACCAGAGCCTTCCCGCGGGACGCGCAGGGACGGAGAGGAGAAGAAATGATGCGCAGAAAAGAACATGAACGGGACGAGGCATTTGCCTGGGATGTGCTGGACAAGGCGCCGTATGCGGTGCTGGCCATGGCCGATAAGGAGGGCACGCCCTATTGTGTGCCGGTGTCTCCCGCGCGGGACGGCCGCAGCATCTATCTGCACAGCGCCCGTGTGGGGGAGAAAATGACTCTTTTGAAGAGTAACCCCAAAGTGGCGCTGACTGCTGTGTCCTATTATAAAACCGTTTCGGCAGAGTATAATATGAGTTATGCTTCAGCGGTTCTGCGGGGCCGCGCCTGCATTGTGGAGAATGAGGCGGAGCGGCTTCTGGCCCTGCGCCGCATCAGTGAAAAATACTCTGCTGCAGATCTGGATAAATTTGACGCTATGGTAGAAAAATATGCCAAGGCCGCCCATATCATCCGCATTGATGTGGAGGAGATTACGGGAAAGGAAGCCCGGAACGGCTGAAGGCTCCGGAAAGGAAACAACGCGATGGAACTGAAGACGAGAAAGGAAATGGACGCCGCTTACCAATGGGATCTCAGCCCCATTTTTCCCGATCAAGAGGCTTGGGAGAGGGCATATGCCGCGGCGGCGCAGGCTGTGGATGCCGTCGGCGCGCTGGCTGGTACGCTGGGCGCCTCGCCTGCGCAGATGAAAGCGGGCCTGGATACCATCTATGAAACGCTGCAGGCAGTAGAGCGCGTATACCTGTACGCGTCCCTCCTGAAAAACAGCGACAACGGCGATGCGGACTATCAGCGCATGGAAGGCATGGCGATGAATCTGTATGTGTCCATGAGCACCAAGTGCGCCTTTGTGGACCCGGAGATCCTGGCCCTGCCGGAGGAGACGCTGCGCGCTTATATGGAGGATCCCGCACTGGCGTCCTACCGCCATATTCTGGAAGACACCAACCGCGCTCGGGCGCATACGCTGGATGAACAGGGAGAGCGGCTTCTTGCCATGCTCTCCGATGCCGCCAGTACGCCGGACAACTGTTTTACCATGCTCGAAAGCGTGGATATGGAGTTTCCCGTGATCCACAACGAACAGGGGGAAGAGGTGCGCCTGACCCACGGGAATTATGCGATCTTCCGCGTTAGCGCTGATCAGCAGGTGCGCAAAGAGGCCTTTGAAGCTTACCATGGCACGTTCCAGAAGTACTTGAACACCATCGCCGCTCTGTATGCCGGCAGCGTAAAGCTGGACGATTACTATACCAAAGTCCGCGGCTATGAAAGCGCCTGCGCCCGTGCGCTGTTTGCCAGCAATGTGCCGCTTTCGGTATACGACAGCTTGGTAGAAGCGGTGCATGGAGGCCTTGGCACTATGGGGCAGTATCTCCGGCTGCGCAAAAAGGTGTTGGGATTGTCTGAACTGAATATGTACGATCTCTATTGCCCTATGGTAGAGAATATCGACCTGCGCTTGACGTTTGAAGAGGCCAAGGAACTGGTCTTTGCTGCCACGGTGCCCTTGGGCGAGGATTATCACGCGCTGCTGCAGCGCGCGTTTGATGAGCGTTGGATCGACGTGTATGAAAACAAGGGCAAGACCACAGGCGCGTTTTCCTGCGGCGTATACGGTGTGCATCCCTATGTGCTGATGAATTTTGCCGGCACATTGGAAGACGCCTTTACCCTGGCTCACGAACTGGGCCACAGTATGCACTCTTATTTTTCCGACCACGCTCAGGATTTTGTCAACCATGATTACCGCATTTTGGTAGCGGAGGTGGCCTCCACGGTCAATGAAGTGCTGCTGACCAAATATCTCCTGAAAACGGAGCAGGATCCCCGGCGCCGGACGTATATTCTGAATCATTTCCTGGAAGGGTTCCGCACGACTGTGTACCGCCAGACACTGTTTGCCGAATTTGAGCGCAAAGCTCATGAGCTGTATCAGCAGGGCGAACCGCTGACAGCAGAAGTGCTGAATAAGCTCTACCGGGAACTGAACGATCTCTATTACGAAGGTGCGGTGAACAACGCTCTGCAGGACGTGGAGTGGGCTCGTATTCCGCATTTTTACACGGCGTTTTACGTGTATCAATATGCCACTGGCTTCTGTTCGGCCGTGGCTATCGCCGACCGGATTCTGGAAACCGGGGATGCATCGGATTACCTGAAATTCCTGGCCACCGGCGGCAGCATGTATCCCATCGACGAGCTGAAGATTGCCGGCGTGGACCTGACAAGTCCCGGCACGGTGGGCAGTGCGCTGCAGGTGTTTCAGGAAAACCTGGACGAGTTGGAGAGCGTACTGGAGTCTCTCGGCTGAGAAACAGAAGAAAAGAAGCCGGAGAGCTGTTCGCTGAAGTGGTAAAAAGATGGTAGGCACGAATGTGCCTACCATCTTTTTATGCTATGATTAGGAAAAGGAGTGAGCATATGGCAAGAAAATACACGCAACGGAGCAAAGAAGAAAAAATGGCCATAGTAAAAGATGTATAGTCTGGAACCCCAGCCCAAGAATACGAAAACAAAGGGATCGTAGATCATCATACCGTTATGCGGTGTGTCAAGAAGTGGATATTACAAGTGGATCAAAAGAGGGCACCAAATGAACCGTTACGAGGTATCCAGAAGCATTCTGGATACCTACGTTCAAGACATCCATCTGCATCATCCCATGTCAGGATACCGGTCTATTCGAGATTTTCTGGCTTTGGAATTCGGGTGGGTCGTAAGCGATCCCAGTGTTTGGCGTTCTATGAGACGCTTAAATATTCAAGGATACACCAGGCGAAAAAAAGAGTTCTTTCGAAACCGGCATGACGCATACTGGGAAAAAGACGACTGAATGACAGTTATTGGTGACTGTATCCACTATTTTAATTACATCCGTCCCGTGAGAAAAACTCGATGGAAAACCACCAGTCCTGTTTCGAACAGAACTGGTGGCTTAACAGATTTTTTGTGTCTACTAACTATTGACTACTTCAACTGTTCGCTTTCCGACTTCTTTTTTTATTATGCGGTTCAAAGCAGAATTATGCTCCCGGCTCTTCCCGGATTTCGGAAGCTTTTTGGTTCTCTCGTTCGGCACGGTTCTGCTTCCACAGCTCTTCGGAGGGATGTTTCCAATGGGCGGCGTACTGGTCACACTTGGCGCACAAATGCTCGACCGATTCAGGTGACTGCAGATCCGTGGAGTGAGCGCCGGAAGCGGTTACCATGGCACGGAGCTTCTCCGGGTTTTCCAGCATCGGGCAGGGACGCAGCATATTTTCATTGAAAGGCTGGCCGTCGTGATACGCCATCATCATGGGGGACTGCAACGCCTGCAGCAGTGTCTTTTCACGGATATTGGAATCGGAATAGTGCACAAAGACGCAGGGATCCACATCGCCGTTGGCGTTGATGTGCAGATAGCGCCGGCCGCCGGCGATGCAGCCGTCCACAAACTCGGCGTCATTCTGGAAATCCATGGCGAACAAAGGCTTTTCGGCACGGTATTTGCGGATGCGGCGATAGGTTTCGATGCGCTGCTCCGGCGTAGGAAGAAGGGCGGGGGAGGCGTCGTTGCCCACGGGCATATAGTGGAAATACCAGATGAAATACACGCCCAGCTCAATCAGCTTGTCGAAAAACGCTTCGGAAGTGATAGAGTCAAAGTTGGCGCTGGTGTAGCACGCTGAAATGCCATAAAGCAGTTTCTTGCGGCGCAACAATTCGATGGCGCCGATGACTTTTTGATACACACCGGTGCCACGGCGACCGTCAGTGGCATCTTCAAAACCTTCCAGCGAAATGGCGGGTACGAAGTTTTTCACTCGCAGCATTTCATCGGTAAAGGCCTCGTCGATCAGCGTGGCGTTGGTAAAGCACAAAAACACACAGTCGCTGTGCTTCTCGCACAGCCGGATAATGTCCTTTTTGCGCACCAGCGGTTCGCCGCCGGTGTAGATATACATGTAGATGCCCAGTTCTTTGCCCTGCTGAATAATGTTATCAATCTCATCAAAAGTCAGGTTCAGCTTGTTGCCGTATTCCGCGGCCCAGCAGCCGGTGCAGTGCAGATTGCAGGCGGAGGTGGGATCCAGGAGAATCGTCCAGGGAATGTTGCAGTTGTACTTTTTGCGCATTTCTTCCTGCTTGGGCCAGCCCATCAGAGCAGCATTGATGAAGAAGTTGGCTGCCATGGTTTGCATAACGCCACTGTCCAAGTCGGTAAACAGACGGCGGACAAACGGATAGTAGGGATGTGTGGGATCAGAGATGGCTTCGCGGATCAGCTTGCGCTGGCTGACAAATTCACCTTTGGCGAATTTATCAGCCCAATCCATCAGGCGTAGCATATTCTTATCCGGGTCTTTATGGAGGTAGCGGATCAGCTGCTCCACGCCGAAGCGTTTCAGTGTTGTGGAAAAGTCCATTTTATACCGTCCTCTTTCTATCATAATCTGTCCAGGTTCGGAGTACTTCTATGATATGCGGTATATGGGGGAAAATACAATAGACAGACTGGGGCAGGTGACCAAAAACTGGACACAGGCGAGGGGAGTGTAAAGGAGAAAAAAGAAGACGTTTCGGTATAAATTTTGTACAAAAATAAACGGCGCCAAAGCGCCGTCTATTTTTGCAGCAGATTGAAATAAGCAGGGTACATTGAAAGGCGGGTCAGTTCTGCATGGTCTGTACGAAAGCGCCGTAGCGCGCTACGCGCTCTTTGGCCTCTTCCCGCGTGGTGCAGGAGGTGAGGATATACACCTTGATCTTCGGCTCAGTGCCCGAAGGGCGCACGATAAAGGAAGTGCCGTCCGACAATTCAAAGCGGAGCACGTTGGAGCCAGACAGCTCCATAGTGCTCTTCTCGCCGGTGGAAAGGTCGCGCACACTGCCGTCCTTATAATCTTTGAACTGCGTTACCGTGGTGCCGGCGATTTCGGTATAGGGATTGGCGCGCAGCGAGGCCATCAGGCCGGCCATTTTCGCCAGACCGTCCAGACCGGGCATCACCAAATTGTGGGTCTTTTCGGCAAAGTAGCCATACTTTTCGTACAGAGCGCCCAGCGCGTCGAACAGCGTCATGCCCTGGCTGGCGTACCAGCAAGCCATTTCCACGATCAGCATGGAAGCGGTAACGGCGTCCTTATCGCGGACATAGTTGCCGATCATGTAGCCGTAGGATTCTTCAAAGGAGAAAATGGCATGATACGAACGCTCCTGTTCAAATTGGGCAATCTTTTCGGCCATGAATTTGAACCCCGTGAAGGTGTCAAAGCAGGACACGCCGTTTTTTTCGGCGATGGCGCGCACCATTTCGCTGGACACAATGCTCTTGAGTACAGCGGGGCGCTCCGGCATGGTGCCGGCGCGCTGCTTAGCGCCGATCAGGTAGTCGCACAGCAGCGCGCCGGTCTGGTTGCCGGTGAAGGGGACATAGTCGCCCGTATCGCTGCGCACCATAATACCCACACGGTCGGCATCAGGGTCGGTACCCACGATCAATGTGGCGCCGTTCTGCTTGGCCAGTTCCACGGCAAGATAGAACCCCTCCGGATTTTCCGGATTGGGGCTTTTCACCGTGGGGAAATTCCCGTCAATCACCATCTGCTGGCTTTCGCAGAGAATGTGTTTCATTCCCAGTCGGCGCAGGGCCAGAGGCACCAGTTTATGACCGCAGCCGTGGAAGGGGGTGAATACGATCTTGAAATCGTCTGCCATTTTGCTCACCATGGCCGGATCGTTGGCCATGGCCATCACGTTGCGCATAAAGCGTTCGTCGCACTCTTCGCCCATGACTGTGACCATACCGCTGGCCACGGCCTCGTCGTAGGGAACGGATTTGATATCCTTAAAAATATCAATCTTCTTCAGCTGTTCGGCGATGGCGTCGGCATGCTGGGGCGGCAGCTGGGCGCCGTCTTCCCAATAGACCTTGTAGCCGTTGTATTCCTTGGGATTGTGGCTGGCGGTGATGTTGATGCCGGCTTGGCAGTGGTATTCCCGTACGGCGAAGCTCAACTCGGGTGTGGGGCGCAGCGCGTCAAAAATGCGCACGCGGATGCCGTTGCCCACCATAACTTCGGCGGCGGTGCGGGCAAAATCCATGCTGTGAATGCGGCAGTCCATGCAGATGGCGACGCCGCGCTCCTTGGCCTCCTCGCCCTCGGCGGCGATGACATTGGCAAAGCCCTGGGTCGCATGGCGCACGACATAGGTGTTCATGTGATGAAGCCCCACCTTCATGGTGCCGCGCAGTCCGGCAGTGCCGAATTCCAGAGGGCCGTAGAAACGGGATTCAATCTCTTTGGGATCGTCTTGGATCGAGAGAAGCTCAGCATGCTCCTCCGCGGTCAAAACATCGCTGTTGAGCCATTTTTCATACTCTGCCATATAGTTGCTTGCCATATCGTTTCCTTCCTCTCATTTGATATCAAATCCGCCAAAAGCCGGCGCGGAATATCCATACACAGACGCAGATGTCTCTTTTGCCTGGACGGTGCCGGAGAGCACCGGAGCAGCAGAAGCCATAGTCTCGGCAGGCTCAGGGGGACGCTTCTTCATCGGCTGCGCTTTCTGCTTCGGCTTCCGCTGCGGCAGAGGATTCGAGCAGTGCTTTTGCGTCTGCAGCCATGGAGGCGGGAACGTAAAGCGCTGCGCCGTAGGCGGAGGTGCCGATGATCAGCTTGCCCAGGGAACCTTCGTTGTTATAGGTCTTAAAGGCGGGGATGCCGTAGGCGATCAGCATGTTTACGGCCAAATCGGATTCATTGTTGAAATCTGGAACGTGGGTGAGAAATACGGCCTTGTCCCGTGCGCCGGTTTCGTCCGTGGGCCACATGGCTTCAAGCTTTGCGGCTTCTTCCGCGCTGCTGCCCCAAGAGAGTTCCGGTTGATCGGTTTTATGTTCCATCGTCTTTACCTCGCAACATTCATATGGAAATTATTTGTGGTATTTGGAACCTTCCAGGATCTGGAAGGAACGGTAGAGCTGTTCGAGCAGCATAACGCGGGCCAGGTGGTGGGGAAAGGTCATCGGCGACATGGACAGCTGCGCCCAGGCATCTGCTTTTAAGGAGGGGTGCAGGCCAAAGGAACCGCCGATCACGAAAACGAGATGTTTTGCGCTGCTATTGCTCCAGGCAGCGATCATGCGGGCCAGCTCCTCGCTGGACCGCATGCGGCCTTCAATGCAGAGCGCCACTACGCTGGCACCAGGCGGGAGCTTGGCACGGATGGCTTCGGCTTCCCAAGCCAGCGCCGCGTCGATCTGGGCCTGGGACGGAGAATCCGGCAGCCGTCCTTCTTTCAACTCCACGATATGGAGTTTACAACTCCGGGAGAGTCGTTTGCAGTATTCTTCGCAGGCCTCGTTGTAAAATTTTTCTTTCAGTTTCCCAACGCACACAAGCGTGATGTTGTACATAGCTGCGCTCCCTTACAGGATGTGAATGGGGCTGGGTTCGCTGCGGGGCGCTACAGCCAGCGCCACAGAGGCGCACCCGTTTCGGTCCAGCGCCTGCCGCACGGTATTCAAAGCCATGGCCGGCGTGTTGTTTTCGTGGCTTAAATGGGCCAGCAGGACGTCTTTCACGCCGTTTTTGGCGGCGGCCACGGCAAATTGGGCGGCGTCGTCATTGGACAAATGGCCCGAACGACCGAGGATGCGTTCTTTAAGATAGTATGGATATGCTCCGCTGCGCAGGGTTTCCACGTCGTGATTGGACTCCAGAACCAGCGTGGAGACGCCACGGAGCACATCGGCGGCGCAGGCGGTCACATAGCCGGTATCCGTCAGGATCCCTGCGGCACCGTCGGCGCTGTCGAGCCGGTAGCAGACACTGTCACCGGCGTCGTGGGATGTGGAAAAGGAGGAAATGTGGAATGCTCCCACACAGAAGCTGTCGCCGGAGGCGAACGGGCGCAGCAACGGCGCAATGCCGGGAAAGCGGTTGCGCAGGTCGAAGGCTGTGCCGTCGCTGGCATAGATGGGCAGAGCGTAGTGCTTGAGCAGTGTGGTCAAAGCGCTGACATGGTCGTTGTGGCTGTGGGTGATCAGCAGGGCGCTCAGATCGGCTATGGACAGATCCAACGCCTTCAGGGCTGTATTGATGCGCCGCACGGAGATGCCGGCATCAATAAGAATATGTGTGCCTCCGGCGCTGACAAGGGTCGCGTTGCCCGAAGAGCCGCTGGCCAGGGTGCATAATGTCGTCAAAGGGGTTCCTTCCTTTATGTAATCGGATTGCGTGGGGCGAAAACGAAAAAACGCCCGGGGGAGCGCCCCGGCTCCCGCCGGTCCTTCCGTGGGCGTTTTCAGGCTCTTCAGCCGACGCGGATAACGCTGCCCGTGTCGTCGGACACTTCCTCGACGCGGATGTTTGCGCCCAGCGCGCGCAATTTGCCGACAATATCTTCGTAGCCGCGCTCAATATAGTTGACACAACTGACTTCTGTGGTGCCGCGGGCGGCCAAGGCCACGATTACCATGGCTGCGCCAGCGCGCAGGTCGCAGGCCTGGATGGGAGCGCTATCGAAATGGTCGATACCTTCCACCACGGCGACCTTTCCGTCCACTTGGATGTGGGCGCCCAAGCGTTTCAGTTCGTCGACATAGCGGTAACGGTTGTCCCAAACGCTTTCGGTGACCACGCTGGTGCCTTCTGCCAGGCAGAGTACGGCCACGATCTGAGGCTGCATATCCGTGGGAAAGCCAGGATAAGGCAACGTTTTCACGTTGGTGCGCTTCAGCGCGCCGGTACGGCGCACCAAGAGATTGTCATCCTGCTCTTCGATTTCCACGCCCATTTCGATCAACTTGGCGCTGATGCAGTCCAAATGCTTGGGAATAATGTTTTTAATCAGCACTTCGCCGCCGGTGGCTGCCACGGCAGCCATATAGGTGCCGGCCTCGATTTGGTCGGGGATAATGGAGTAAGAACCGCCCCGCAACTGCGGCACGCCGCGCACCTTGATTACGTCAGTGCCGGCGCCGCGGATATCAGCGCCCATGGAGTTGAGGAAGTTGGCCAGATCCACGATGTGGGGTTCCTTGGCCGCATTTTCGATCACGGTGTTGCCGTCGGCCAGAACGGCGGCCAGCATGACGTTCATGGTGGCGCCGACGCTGACCACGTCGAGATAAACCTGAGCACCGTGGAGATGGCCTTCAGTGGCCCGGGCATGGATAAAGCCGCCCTCGACCTCAACTTCCGCGCCCATAGCAGTGAAGCCCTTGATATGCTGATCAATGGGGCGCACGCCGAAGTTGCAGCCGCCGGGCATGGTGACCTCGGCCCGACCGAAGCGGCCCAGCAGCGCGCCGATCATATAGTAGGAAGCACGGATGCGGCGGGCCAACTCATAAGGGGTGCGGGTGGAACGAATGTGTTCGCAGTTGATTTCCACAGCGTGGGCGTTGACGGAGCGCACCTCGGCGCCCAAATCAGTCAAAATGTCGAAAATCAGCGAAACGTCACTGATTTGGGGAATGTTTTCGATCCGGCAGGTACCGTTGACGAGCAGGGCGGCGGGCAGGATAGCCACCGCGGCATTTTTGGCGCCGCTGATGGGAACCTCGCCATACAGGGGCTTGCCGCCCTCGATAATATATTTCTTCAAAGAAAGACACCTCTCTAAATTTCAATGTTCATTCAGCGAACCGGGACGGCATATACTCCGCGCCGTCCGTTTTATCGAAAAGAAATGTGCAAAAAGCACGATTCCATAAAAATCCACGTATAGTATACCATTTTTTGCGGCAAAAGCAATAATAAAGATCAGAAAAAATACAGATCTGGGAAAAATCTGATATTTCGGAAAAGAAGTGCCTTTTATTTCGCTACAGAGACGTGGCCGGTGACGGCGTCGACATAATACCGATAGGTGTTAGTGTCGATGTAGTAAACAGGCGAGAGGAGCAGGGGAACCGATGCAGTGCTCTGTAGGACGTAGCCGGAAGAGATCTCGCTTATAGTATTGCAGATTCTGCCCGCTTCATTACAATAATCGATCAAATAAATTACAGAGGAACATTTGCTGATGGTCTGTGCGTCGCTAACGACGCCGCCGGAGGAGGGAATGAAAAATCCGCTGGCAGAGCAGAGCAGTCCGTCCTGCAGTACAAACTCCATGGCGGCGCTGTACACCGGGAGGTCGTCCACATAAGGCGTGGCGGTGATCACGGTGCGAGACACCTCGGTTTCCACTGCAGTAAGGGCGTATTGTGCCGGACAGTATTTTTTCACAAACACCTCCGGTTTTTCCACTTGCAGCGCGGGGGAGGCAATGGTCAGCTGAAAGGCGCCGTTGGAACGGAAAACGGCGCTGCCGCCGGTAAACGTGTACTGCTGTGTGCCGCCGCCGGCATCCTGCTGGTCTACCAGCGCGCCGAGCAGCGCGGTTGTGAAAGTCAGTTCTTCTTCCATATTGCGCTCATAGGAAAAAGTAAAAGCGGTATCCTGTCCCTGCAGCAGTTCGGGATCGATGGATACGTCGCTATTTTGCAGCAGAAGGACGGTCTGGTCGATCAGATTCTGCGCTGAACGGTGCTGTGTATAGCCGCGGGAGGCGACAAGCAGCAGCAGGAAAGCGTTGAGCAACAGCAATATTACAAGGATGATGTTTTTCAGCCGGTAGGTTTCCATAAGCGAAAAGCCTCACAAAGTAAATGTTATTTTTGCAGCCAAGCGGGGGAGAGGACGTCGCTGCCGTCGTCCCAGTAACCCGCCAGCAGTTCGGCGGGAGCGTCGCTGCGTACAGCGGCGGCGGCCTGGAGCACGGGCAGCAGGGCGGTGCTCTTTTCAGAGGATGCGTAATTGCGCAGGCGCACAGTGAAGGAGGTGATGACGCCTTCTTCCACAGTGACCTTTGCCGTATGGTCCTCTGGGTGGAAAATGGGGAAACCATCGAGCATGTAGCCGAACTGGATCTCGGCGTTCCCGGTTTGGTCAGTTTGGGCGGAGAGAAGATATAAACGCGCGTCGCCGATACGGTCGGCGGCTATGGCGCTGATACATTCCCAAGCTGCATCGGTGCATTCCCGCAGCGTAGGGGCTTCGCCGGAGTGCTTTGACCGGAGTGCGGCCGCGTCGGCTTCTGTACCGCTGTAATATACAGTGCCATCGGGTTCGAAGCGTATCGTGCGCAGGCCCTGTTTGATTACCAGAGTGCCGTTGCTTTCCGTGTAGCGGGAATTGGAGTGTACGTTGAATTCCAGCTGCATCAGAATCTGGTCGCACTCTGTGCTCGACAGAACGCTGGCGACGGACAGTTCGGGAAGAGTCTGCCGCGCCTGGCTGATCAGCGTGTAGGGAGCCAGAGCCTGGTAGGATTCGCCGCTGAGGAAGGCGAATTCCGCGCTTTCACCGCTGTGCCGTTCGGCCGCACTGCTCAGCGTTTCCGCGGTCACGGTGGTGTTCCAGCAGTAGAAGGCATCGTGCTCCGGATCCCAGCCGTACAGAGTTACGCTTCCGTCCTGCAGGCTGGACAGCAACAGCGCGCGCGCCGGGGTCTGCGGTGCGTTCGCGCTGCCGCCGATCCAGACGTCCAAGAGCGACAGCGGCAGTGTGGTGGTGAAATCATAATAGATGCTGCTGTTTTCCAGTGCCCGCCGGAACTCTTTTTCGTCCACGGTTCTGCCGTCGCTGGCGGAACCGAGAGCTTCGGTCAGCAGTGGGCCAAGGTCTTCAAACACTTTTCCACCGGTAGTTTCGCCGGTCCAAGCTTGGCAGACTCCGCCGGTGCGCACGGCGATGTGAACCGGGAGCTGGGCGCTGGTCTGAGAAGCATTGGTGCTTTCGGTGATGTAGGCGTTGCTGGTAAAAAGACGGTTGAACGTATCCGGCCCGATCAACTCTGTGCGGGAGAGAAGGAACAGCGCTGAGAGCACCAGGCAGACAATCAGGACGTTTTGGATGCGGTTCTGCACCCGGCGGTCAGTTGGTCTCCTCATGGGGCGCCTCCTGTTCGTCCTGGCAGATGGGAAGGGTGATGCGGAAGGTGGTGCCGGGACCGTCGCGGTCCACAAGGGAAAGGGTACCGCTGTGCTGAGCCACAATTTCTGCGGCGATGGACAGGCCCAGGCCTGTGCCGCCGGACTCGCGGGAGCGGGCTTTGTCCACGCGGTAGAAGCGCTCAAACACATGGGCGCGGTCTTTGGCGGGGATGCCGATGCCGTTGTCGCTGACTTCCAGCCATGCTTCGTCGCCCTCTGCACCGCCGCGCAGCTCGATGCGGCCGCCGTCGGGGGTGTATTTGATGGCGTTGCCCACAATGTTCATCAGGACCTGCGTCAGCCTGCCCCGGTCGCCCATGATCACGGGCAGAGACTGGTAACTGCGCACCAGCGTGTGGTGGTGATTCCGGGCGGCCATTTCCACGGCGTTGCACACATCGTCCACCGCATTGCTCAGGGGAAAACGGGTCATATTCATTTCCATGTGGCCATAATCGAATTTAGACAGCGTCAATAAATCTTGCACGATGTGGGCCATGCGGTCGGTTTCGCTGATGATCACATCCAGGAATCCGTTGGCCATTTCGGGCGGGACGTCAGAAGCGTCGTGCAGAGTTTCGGCATAGCTGCGCACGTTTGTCAGGGGAGTGCGCAGCTCGTGGGATACATTGGCCACGAATTCGCGGCGGATCTCCTGATCCCTGCGCTGCTGCGTCACATCGTGCAGCACGGCCAGAACACCGCCTTCGGTGTCGTTGGAAAAAGGCGTCAGGTGGACTTCGAGGGTGGTGTCGGCCACCGTGTATTCGCAGTCCTCATAAAACGGACTGTGCAGGGCCAGCACATGGTCAAAATCCACTTGGGACTGGAACAGGTCATCATAGCGCAGCGCAGACATGTCCTTCTGGCGGAGCATCTGCTCTGCTGCGGGGTTGAACTGGATGATGGAGCGGTCACGGGAAAAGGCCACCACGCCGTCGGTCATGTGCAGGAACAAGGTATCCAGCTTGTTGCGCTCGCTCTTGACTTCGTTGAGCGTGGTTTGCAGCGTTTCGGACATTTCATTGAAGGTGGTGGTCAGAATACCGATCTCATCGCTGGATTCCACGGCGATGCGGCTGCCGAAATCGCCAGCGGCGATATGCTCGGCGCTGTTGGTGAGCCGCTCGATGGGCAGCGTCATGGTTTTGCTCAGCAGGAAGGAAAGCAACACTGCGATCAACAGTCCGAACAACAGCGATTGCAGGATGATCATGAACAGCTGGGAGTTCAGTTCGTTCACGTTCTCGCGGTTATCCAGAATGTAAATGATGAAGTGGTTGTCGCCTCCGCTGATGGGGATGGCCACATCCATGTAGTTGGCGGTGATGTCGCTGGTCTGACCCACCTGGCCGTTGCGCGCAGCCAGGAGATTGGCGGTGTCGCGCAGATCGTCGCCGCCTTTGGTATCGGAGCTGGCCAGACATTTGCCGCTTTTGGCGTCGAGAATATAATAGTTGCGGGTGCGCGAGTCGATGCCGAGGGAACCGGCGCTGACTTCAATCATGGTCTGCAGGCGCGCTGCCCCGTCGTCTCCGGCCGCCTCCGTGCGCAGTGACTGAACGAAACCCGTATTGCTTTCGTCGAATACGGCCTTCATCTGGGAATAGAAAGCGTTGGTATAAAAACTGGTGACATTGGTCATCAAAAACGCACCGACCACAGTCATCAGCGAAGTGATCAGCAGCAGCATAATCAGCATCAGCTTCAAATGCAGGCTTCGCAGCATGGATGCACCACCGTCCTTAACAGGTAGAATGAAGCGGGAATCAAAGCGATGTACTGTTCAGTGCTGGCTGGAGAAAAAGTAACCCACGCCGCGGCGGGTCAGGATGTACACAGGGTTGGCCGGATCGGTTTCGATCTTTTCCCGCAACCGCCGCACGGTGACGTCCACGGTACGTGCGTCGCCGACATAATCATAATTCCAAACCTGCTCCATCAGGCTGGTGCGGGAGAACACTTTGTCCGGCCGGCTGGCCAGAAAGCAGAGAAGCTCGTATTCCCGCTGGGTCAGTTCGATCAGCTTGCCTTTTTTGGACACCTCGTAGCGGTCTGTGTTGATGGACAGGTCGCCCGAAGCGATCATCTGTTCGCCGCTGCCGGGGGCGGCGGCGCTGGAGAGCAGCATGGCGCTGCGGCGGATGTTGGCCTTCACCCGGGCCATCAGTTCGCGGGTGGAAAAGGGTTTGGTGATATAGTCATCGGCGCCGATTTCCAAGCCCAGCACCTTGTCCTCTTCTTCCTCGCGGGCGGTCAGAATGATCACAGGGATGTTGCTGCCCGCCTCACGCAGCTTTTTGCATACGTCCCAGCCGATCATTTTCGGCAGCATGACGTCCAGCAGGATCAGGTCCGGATTTTCCTGCAGGGCCAGCTGCAGCCCGGCTTCGCCGTCGTATGCTTCCAGAGTATCGTATCCTTCCTTCTGAAGGTTGAATTTCAGAATGTTGACGATGTTTTTTTCGTCGTCCACAATCAAAACGCGCTTTTTTTCATCCATGGGGATCTCATCCTCCGTTTTCTTTTCTTACAAATGCAGCCGTACTTTGGCCTTGAGGACGGCAGCCACGGTTTTGGCGTCGGTGATCTCGCCGTCCATGATGCGCTGTACCATCGTGTCAAAGGGGACGCGCTCGATGCGCAGAAATTCGTCCTCGTCCGGTTCCGGGGCGACGAAAGTCAGATCCCGGGCAAGATAGAGATACAGCGTTTCTGTAAAAATGCCGGGAGAGGAGTGCAGCACGCCCAGTGGCACAAAGGAACCGGGCACCGCGCCGATCTCTTCATGCAGCTCCCGCAGCGCCGCGGAGGCCGGATCCGAGCGTTCTCCCCGCTCCAGTTTGCCGGCGGGCAGTTCCGTCATGGCCGTCCCCATGGCGTAGCGGTATTGGGTCACCGTGATGATCTGCATCCGTTCATCCAGCGGCAGGATCACCACGCCGCCGGGATGCTCCACGACTTCGCGCTGGGATGTTTTCCCGTTGGGCAGCCGCACTTCATCCATGTGAATATCCACGATGCGGCCGTGATACACCGTACGGCCGCTCAGTTTTGTTTCTGTCAGTTCCATTGCATCTGTCCTCCGTTTCAGAGAATCTGTGATTAGAAATTATATAACATAAAGTATACCATAGGCGTTTGGAAAAAGCCATATGAAGCATGAAAAAAGCGTGGACGGCCTGCGGGCACAAAAAGGAGTGACACTGCGCATGAAACGGTGCCAATGGCGCAAACTAAGACCGGATAGGGGGAAAGAAAGCGTGCGGAAATTTTGTCAGACGGCGGACTTGTTTGCCATAGGCGGCGGGACGTACGGACTTATTGAGGTGCTTTGGCGCGGATACACCCATTGGAGCATGGCGCTGTTGGGCGGCGCGCTGTTTTTGCTGATCGGGGCGGGGAACCGTTTCCTGCCTGCGGGTACGCCGCTGCTGGTTCGGGGACTGGCTGGCGCAGGAGTGATCACTGCGGCGGAATTTGCCGCCGGCTGCATTTTGAATCTGGGCCTGGGACTAGCTGTCTGGGATTATTCGGATATGCCCTTTCAGCTTTTGGGGCAGATCTGCCTGCCCTACAGCTTCCTTTGGGTGGTTTTGGCCATGGTGGCCTCAGCGCTGCATGGCTTTATCTGCCGGGAGGCCTGGCAGGGAGAAGTGCTGTGCTGCCCTGTGCTGTGCAAAAAAGCGGTTGCGTCGCACCGCAGAAGGGTATAGGATAAGAGCACAAAAACGAGAAAAAGGGAGAGGGTATCATGTGGGCCGAGGAAACGGTATTTTATCAGATTTATCCGCTGGGGTTCTGCGGCGCGCCTTTTGAAAATGACGGCGTGCAGGAGCACCGCGTGTTGAAGGTGCTGGATTGGGTGGAGCATCTGAAAAAGCTCCGCGTGGGGGCGGTTTATTTTTGTCCGGTGTTTTCTTCGGACACCCACGGCTATAATACGCGGGACTTTTTCCGCGTTGACGAGCGTCTGGGGACCAACGGGGATTTTCAAGACGTTTGCCGCGCGCTGCATGAAAGCGGCATCCGCGTGGTGCTGGACGGCGTGTTCAACCACGTGGGCCGCGGCTTCTGGGCGTTTCAGGATGTGCTGCGCAACCGGGAGCGTTCGCCCTACATAGATTGGTTCCACATCGATCTGGGCGGCAATTCGTGTTATAACGACAGCCTTTGGTATGAGGGATGGGAGGGGAATTACGACTTGGTCAAGCTGAACCTGCGCAAGGATGCCGTGGTGGAGCATCTTTTGGAAGCGATCCGCTTCTGGGTGCAGGAATTTGGCATCGACGGGCTGCGGCTGGATGTGGCCTATTGCCTGGATAAGGACTTTTTGCGCCGCCTGCGTGCCTTCTGTAGTGATCTGAAAGAGGATTTTTTCCTGCTGGGCGAACTGCTCCACGGGGATTACCGGGAGCGCATGAACGGCGAGATGCTGCACTCTGCCACCAACTACGAGTGCTATAAGGGCCTTTACTCCAGTTTCAACAGCATGAACCTGTTTGAAATCAACCATTCCCTGCAGCGTCAGTTCGGTCCGGAGGACTGGTGTCTTTACCGGGGAGCGCATCTTTTGAGCTTTGTGGACAATCACGATGTGACGCGCGTGGCCAGCATTCTGCAAAACGGGCGGCACCTGCCGTTGATCTATGCCCTGTGCTTTGGCATGCCCGGCATTCCCTGCGTGTACTACGGCAGCGAGTGGGGCGCCCGGGGACGCAAGGAAGAGGGGGACGCTGCCCTGCGGCCCTGTTTTGCGCAGCCGCAGTGGAACAGCCTGACAGACTGGATCGTCCGCCTGGCGGAGGTCAAGCGGGCGGAAAGGGCGCTGAACTGGGGCGGGTTCCGCTCTGTAGTGCTGACCAACCGGCAGTGCATTTTTGAGCGCCGGTGCGGCGAGGAGTGCATCTGGGTGGCGGTCAATGCCGGTGAGCAGCCCTATTGGGCCGCGTTTGACGCGCCGGGAGCACGCGCGGTGGATCTGCTGAGTGCCCGGGAGATGGTCCCTTCCGGCGGCATGGAACTGCCTCCTTACAGCGCAGCCTTTTGGAAATGGCAGAATTGAAACAAACACCCCCGCGCCGCTTTAAAACGGCGCGGGGGTGTTTGTTTGCTTTGGATCAGCCAAGGATAGCGTTCAGATCCTCTTCAGGTGTTGTGGTGGGCGCAATGTGGTACTGTTCGGCCAGCAGTCCCAGCACCTTGGGGGAGAGAAACGCCGGCAGCGTGGGGCCGAGGCGGATGTTCTGAATGCCCAGGTGCAGCAGCGTCAGCAATATGCAGGCGGCCTTCTGTTCATACCAGGACAGCACCATGGACAGCGGTAGGTCGTTGACGCCGCAGCCGAAGGCGTCGGCCAGAGCCAGCGCCACCTGGATGGCGCCGTAAGCGTCGTTGCACTGGCCCATGTCCAACAGCCGGGGCAGGCCCGCCACGGTGCCGAGATCCAGGTCGTTGAAGCGGAACTTGCCGCAGGCCAGAGTCAGGATCACGGTGTCCCGGGGCGTTTGCTTGACAAAGTCGGTATAGTAGCTGCGGCCGGGGCGTGCGCCGTCGCAGCCGCCGACCAGGAAGAAATGGCGGATGGCGCCGGATTTCACGGCTTCCACGATTGGCCCCGCCGCGGCCAGCACCGCGCCGCGGCCGAACCCGGTGGTCACGCTTTGGCCGCCGTTGATGCCGGTGAACTGTCTGTCCTCGGAGAATCCGCCCAGCATCAGGGCTTTTTGAATGACGGGCGTGAAATCCTTGCCGCGGCCGATATGGCACAGGCCAGGATAGGACACGACTTCGGTGGTGAATACCCGGTCTGCATAGCTTTCCTTTACGGGCATCAGGCAGTTGGAAGTGAAAAGGATGGGCGCGGGCAGGTGGGCAAATTCTTTTTGCTGGTTCTGCCAGGCGGTGCCGAAGTTGCCCTTGAGATGAGGAAACCTGCGCAGTTCAGGGTAGCCGTGGGCCGGGAGCATCTCGCCGTGGGTGTATACGTTGACGCCTTTGCCCTCGGTCTGCTCCAGCAGCAGTTTCAGATCGTACAGGTCGTGGCCCGTGACCACGATGAACGGCCCTTTTTCCACCTTCAGGGAAACTTCTGCAGGGGCAGGAGTTCCCAGCGTTTCCGTATTCGCACGATCGAGCAGGGCCATGCACTGCAGATTGACCTCGCCCAGTTCCATGGCCAGGGCCAGCATCTGTTCAGCGCTGAAATCCTCGCCCAGGGCAAACAGGCCCTTGTAAAAATAGCGGTTTACCCTTTCGTCGCTGTAGCCCATCACGCCGGCGTGATAGGCGTAGGCAGCCATGCCACGCATGCCGAATAAAATCAAGGACTTCAGGGAACGGGTATCTTCGTCTGCGCTCCACATGTGGGACATATCGTAGTCGCCGGCTTTGCCGCAGGGCACGCCGCAGGCGCTGCAGCCGGGGCTGAGGCGGTTCTTTTCCGCATGGACGCGGCCGATCAGCGCGGTGATGGTCTCATCGTTGAAACTGACGTTGGTCAGCGTGGTGAACAGGGCTTCCTGCACCAGGGTATGGGTGGTGGCGGTCAGCAGGTCTTCGTTTCCGCTGGCGGCGCGGGCCAGGCCCACCAGGGCGCCGGTCAGCTCGTCCTGCAGATGAGCGGTGGCGGCAGATTTGCCGCACACGCCGGCGCGGCCGGTACAGCCGGAGCAATTTGCTGTCTGTTCGCACTGGAAACAAAACATCTCATTCATGGAATTTTCGTCCTTTCCTTTCAAAATAGCAGGGAATCGGTTTCGCGTTCCGGAGAGGGAGCCGGAGTCAGGCGTTATCGGAGAACACGACAGTCAGCAGCATTTTGAATGCCTCTTCCGCGTATACGGCATGAGGCTTGCCTTCCGGCATTACGATAGTCTGGCCGGCGCGGCAGATATGGGGCGTGCCGTCGATGGTAAAACGCCCCGTGCCTTCGAGCACGGTGACCATAGCGTCTCCGGGGGCGGTATGGGCGCTGATCTCTTCGCCTTGGTCAAAGGCAAACAGTGTGATGCTGACGGCTTTGTTCTGGACCAGGGTCATGCTGGCCACTTGGCCGGGCGGGACGGCGATCTGCTCACTCAGAGTGAGAACCGTTTCGTGGGGGATGTTCTTGATTTTATTCATAAAAAGTATGCTCCTTTCATTCGTTCAGCCTTCCAGCACACGGCCGTCGGTGGACAGTGTGACTACCTGCCAGGGCAGGAATTTGCCGCTGTTTTTCAGCGCGGTGACGGCGGCCTGCTCAATACCGCCGCAGCAAGGCACCTCCATGCGCACTACGGTGAGGCTTTTGATCTGGTTCTGGCGCAGGATTTCCGTCAGCTTTTCGCTGTAGTCCACGCCGTCCAGCTTGGGGCAACCCACCAAGGTGACTTTACCGCGCATGAACTCCTGGTGGAAATTGCCGTAGGCAAAGGCCGAGCAGTCTGCGGCGATGAGCAGGTTGGCCCCGTCGAAATAGGGGGCACAGAGCGGGGCCAGTTTAATTTGCACAGGCCACTGGCGCAGCTGGGAAGGAACGGCGCCGGCTGACGCTGGGATGGTGTCGTCGTGCATAAGGACGCGGCTCCGACTGCCGGGACAGCCCCCGCTGGGTGGCGTCTGTACCGGGGCGCTGTTGCGCAGGGCTTCCGCTTTCCGGGCCAGCACGGCGGCTTCGTCATAGGCGGCCGCTTCGCGCTGCACAAAAGAGATGGCCCCGGTGGGGCAGGCGGGCAGGCAATCGCCCAGGCCGTCGCAATAATCGTCGCGCAAAAGCTTTGCCTTGCCGTCCACCATGCCGATGGCGTCTTCATGGCAGGCGGCGGCGCACAGACCGCAGCCGTTGCACTTTTCTTCGTCGATTTGAATGATTTGACGGAGCATCGTTTTGTCCTCCTGTTCTGGTAAAAAATCTGCATTGTCGTTTGACTTTATGCCTACACTATAGTAGTATAAAGCCAATCAGTATGTTGTTTTAACAACAAAAGGAGAAAAAACATGACACCGTTTTTGGAAATGCTGGGCCGTACAGCGTTGTTTCGCGGTCTGTCGGCGGAGGAAGCAGAGGAAGCGCTGGCATGCCTCGGCGCGCAGCGCCGCAGTTATGCCAAAGGAGAGGCGGTATGGCGCGCCGGCGACTATGCCCGCAGCGTTGCACTGGTGCTCTCAGGAAGTGTCTGCATCGAAAATGACGATGCTTGGGGTAATAAGAGTGTGCTGGATCGCCTGGGAGCGGGACAGGTGTTTGCCGAAACTTATGCCTGCGTACCCAGCGAACCGATGATGGTCAGCGCTGTGGCGGCGGAAAAGGCGGAAATCCTTTTCCTGCGCGCCGATCCCTTGCTGGACGAGAAGGCGCCGCCGGCAGTGCAGCGCCTGGTACGCAATCTGCTTTCAGTGTCGGCGCAGAAGAATCTGATCCTTTCCCGGCGGATGTTCCATATTTCGGCAAAAACCATCCGCGGGCGACTCCGGTCCTATCTCTCCGACCAGGCGGCCCGCCGGGGCCGACGAGAGTTCGATATTCCCTTTGACCGCCAGCAGCTGGCGGATTATCTGGGGGTGGACCGCAGCGCGCTGTCTGCTGAACTGAGCAAGATGCAGCGCGAGGGGCTGCTGAGTGTGCGGAAAAACCATTTTATCCTTTCTGCGGAAGGAGACGTATAAAAAGCGGCAGGCTTTTCAAAAACCTGCCGCTTTGCCTTGTTTTATGCTTTACTGAACGCCCACAAATTGGAGATCTGTCCTTCCAGTGTTTCATAGGTCCAATGCTGGCTGCTGCGCATCGGGCTGTTGGGATCGTTCACAGTAAAACCGTTTTCATCATAACCGGTCAGGATGATGTAGTGCCCGGTGGTCGTAAAGTCGCCGGGGGCCATGGCGCACACCACGGGGCGGTCTTCTTCGACCGCGTTGATCATATATTGTTTTACCAGAGGAAGTTCTTCGGCACGCAGCCCGAAGTGAGCGCTGCCTTCAGACATGAACGTCCAGGAAGTGCCGCTGCCTTCGGCATAATAGCCGTTTTCCTCGGCCCAGTGGGCCACGGAGGCAGGATCCCAGGTTTCGTTCCCGGTCAGATAGAGCGCCAGCATGGACATACAGGTAGGGCCGCAGCCTGTCCAGCCGATCAAGCCGCTGCCGTATTCCTGATAGCCCCAACGCTCGTCCCACTGCAGCAGCAGCGGAA
Organism: bacterium 210917-SL.2.15; assembly: GCA_020555605.1. GTDB lineage: Bacteria > Bacillota > Clostridia > Oscillospirales > Oscillospiraceae > Pseudoscillospira. The sequence goes on from JAJCJC010000012.1 coordinate 46,350, forward strand.
CCGTGTTTTGTGCCGCCTCAGAGGAGAGGTCAATGGCAGGGTGTTTGTCCTTTTTGCTGGGGTAATCCACCACATAATCAATCGCTTCGCTGTTTTTAAGCGCCAAGGCGATCAGGTCTTCTGAATAACTGTCGATCTTGTCGAGGATCTTTTTGACCTGGGGATATTCCTGCGCCAGTTCTTTCAATGCCAGCACCGTTTCGGAGTCCTCGCTCTTGGGCGTGATATCCACATGATCCAGATTATTGCCGTTGGTCAACTGGCCCGCCCCGTTGGCGCCCTGGGATGCGGGATCCTCCGGAGAGGAAGAAAAGACTCCGCCCGGCCAGAAGCGGAACAGCGCGATGCATACCGCGGCGATGACAATGCAGCCCGCTGCCCATGTCAGACGGCGCCGCTGCTGCCGCCGGCGGCGGGTAGCTCTACGGCAGCGCTGTCGTTCCTGCTCCTGACGGCTGACGGGGTGGGGGCGCTCGTCGTAAAAATAACCATCGTTTGACGGCGTGTGGTCCCGACGGGTTCTGCTGTATTCTGGGTATTTGCGCTTCATAGGTGAATCAGCCTTTCGTCCTCGGTTTTCTTTTGTGATGCCAAAAAGATACAAGGAGGGGGCATCTTATTTGTATCATTTCTGTATCGTTTGCATCCATCATAACAAAGGTTGACAAAATTTGCAAAGTCTTTTGCATCGGCTTTCAAAATTCTTAAAATTTACATAGGCTCTGTTGCAGAATTGACGCAGTCTGTTACCGCTTCGCGGTGGATTTTGCCGGATGCGGGGTGTAAGATAAAAAATAAACAGGAACCAGTAAAAGAGCAGAAGGCGTAAGAAGTATGAAACACAGTGCCTGGAAAGGATTGGCCCTGGGAGCAGCCGGCGCACTGCTGCTTGCTGGGTGTGGTGCGCCGCAGCAGGGCGGCAGCGGTTCGGCGGCGGAGGATGTGTTCACGTTTACTCGGGACAACTCCCCCCGTATCGACGGTTCCACCTCCACAGTGCCTTTGGCCCAGGCGATCTGCAGCGTACTGCTGGGCGAGAGCCGGGAGGACGTTGCTGATCTGACGCAGTTTTCCAAAACCACAGCTTCATATGAGGCGCTGATTTATGGAGAAAAGGATCTTCTGATTGCGGCGGAGCCAGCGCAGAGCGTACTGGAAAGCAAGGAGTCCCAGGGCTTTGTATGGAAGATGGGGCCGTTTGCCATCGAAGGACTGGTGTTTGTGGTGAATGCAAACAACCCTGTGGATTCTCTGAGTGTGGAACAAGTGCAGAAAATTTATACCGGGGAGATCACCAACTGGAGTGAGGTTGGCGGCGCGGACGAGCCGATCACAGCGTTTCAGCGCAATGAGAACGCCGGGAGCCAGGCTATGATGAAAAAATTGGTGATGGACGGCCTGGATATGATGGAGCCGGAGAAGGAATATGTGATCGGTGAAATGGGCGGCGGATGCGAAGGCGAGCGGGCATATTGCCGCCGCTTTGCGGCCGCGATTTTCCGGCAGAGCAACGACATGCGAAAGCAGAGGAACGGTGTCAAAACGGAACGGGGGGCATAGTATGGAGAGCGGGGGAAATCCCCCGGGAAAGAGGTAATACAATGGGTGTAACAAATTCTAATAAAGTCATCAATGTGGATCGGATCGACTGTTCCGGTTCACTGCGGGTGACGCTGGCCCTGACAGCCACTCCAGATATTATTTCCAATCCCACTGACATCGTGCTGGTGCTGGATCGCTCGGGCAGTATGGCCGGAACGCCGTTGGCCAATCTGAAAACCGGTGCTAAAACGTTTATCGGTATCATCGAAGAGGCGACAGGCGGTACGCAGGATGGGCAGATTGGCTCCGGCAGCCGTATCGGCATTGTCAGTTTTGCCGACACTGCGATCGCCAACACGCAGCTGATCACGTCCGTCGATACGCTGAAAAATGCGGTGAACGCGTTGACAGCCGGCGGGAGCACCAATCATGCAGACGCGTTTACCAAGGCGATGCAGATGTTTGACCCCACGTCCGGGAATGCCAAAGTGATTGTGATGTTTACGGACGGGAACACCACGACGGGCGCGCCTCCGGCGCCTGTGGCCGCCGCGGCCCGCGCCCGGGGGATCATCATTTACTGCATCGGGCTGGTGGGCGCAGACGCTGTGGATGTCAATACCCTCAACGAGTGGGCCAGCGATCCGGACGCCTCCCATGTGGCGGTTACGCCGGATGCGGCGGAGCTGGAGCGCCTGTTTGCAAACCTGGCGGCCAATATTTCCAAGCCAGGTGCCACGAATATTGTGATCAATGAAACGGTTTATCCGGACTTTGTCATCACCAATATTCTTCCTCCCAACAAAGGCACTGCCACGCTGCTGGACTCCCATTCGCTGCGGTGGACGATCTCGGCGCTCGGCACTGTTTCGAGCGAAAGCGCCCTGCTGGAGTTCGACCTGCGCCATGTGTCCCAGACGGGCGGTACCAAGCTGATCAACGAATCGATCACCTATTCCGATACGGAAGGGAACCTTGTCTTGTTCCCTGCGCCGACTGTGGCGGTGAGGTGCGATGTGGTAGTGCATTCAGAGGAGTGCCCGGTACCGGTGGAGCTGTCGATCGATGGCTGTGAGGATGCTGTAACAGTAGATATGGGAGACATCTACTTGGAGTCTCAGGGCAGGATCATTCAGATGGATGTGACCATCAAGAATGTGTGCCCGGGCAAGCGGGTTGCGCTGGCGGCGATCCTCACCGAGGTCGACGAGAATGGCGAGGAACATCAGCGCGGCATGAAAGCAATGACGATTCCTGCCCACAGTTACCCGTCCTGCCGCGATGTGCAGGTCAAGTGCATCAAATTTGTGGTGCCGGAAGATTTGGACGTTTCCGGCGGTTCTTCGCGTGCCATGTGCGATCAGCGGCAGTTCAAAGGCCGCTTTATTGCGCACAATATCGACACGGACTATCGCTGCTGTGAGGCTGTGCTTACACTGCAAGCGTGACCGCACCGCCGCTGTTTTGTGCGGCGGTACATACCGCCTGGAAAATACAGAAGCAGCGGCCTGAGTTCCGGAGAGGAATCGTCCACAGAAAGATACCCCGGAACAAATCACTCTGGGCCATTCTTTGCGAAAATAAAATCAAAAAAAGAAAAACGGTTGAGTCTAAAAAGATCTCAATCGTTTCCGGATCCATCTTTTGCTGCGCCCCACTTCATTTTGATTTTTTCATATTTCTGCATCTTTGATTGAAGGTTTTAACCTAAAAAATCAAGCGCACAGAAACGTGGTGAAATCTAGGCTTAGAAAAAAGAAAACCGTTGAAACCTTATGGTTTCAACGGTTTTCTTTGCGGTGTACCGCATTTTGGTGGAGATAAGCGGGATCTAACCGAGAGAGCGCTTGAATGCCATTCAAGCGCTCTCCCGGTTAGATCGGTTACATACCACTCTAAATCGGGCCAATAGAGCGTTCAATACGCGGGATACCCCACCAAACAATCCACGCCTCGTATCATTCAGTATATCTTACGGTACAAGGCATTTCAATGTTTATTTCCTGCGGATTCTGATTTTGAGTATTGTGCCGCCCAAGTGAAACTCTGGGGGGCAGTTTCATATACATTGGAAAGAATATCTCCCACGAGCCAATGTTCACTTCTCTACAAAGGAGATCAGTAAATGGGAGACCACTTCAGGATACATTGTCTCAAAATGGTCTATCTTATTTGCCCTCCGTTTAGATTGTCCACCCATTTCCGAACTGCCCCAATGCAGCTCTTGGTTGCGCACATTTTTCTATCAGAAGTTCTATTTGCTATTACGGCAACAAATACTTCTTTGAGTCGCAATGGTAAGAAGCGTATCGCCAAGCTGTGTCAGCGCCGTGCCCAGCAGCGTCACTTCGTCCTCAGTTAGCTTGCAGGCAAGTGCATTGGCAATAGCCGTGATGGAAGCTGTCAATTCACACGAATTCACAAGAGGCTCACCTCCGCTACTATCGTATGAACGCACGGAGAAAATGTGTATGCCTGCCGCTATTTCAGCTACAATCCAGAAGTCTGGACGTCAGTTTTTGTTATGGTTTTTCTCATAAAGAACAAACTTTAGATTTCGGTCGCATACCGCCAGAAAAACATCTTGCGGAGAGCTGATATGACGCTGTTTCAACTGGTTATTCAACCATGTCAGATCCAGCCCCATGCGTTTTAGATTGTCATCCAGAATACGGCCATCCATGATTAGCTCTGTAAACAGCAGTTCCTGTTCCGGAGCCAGATTCATGTCGTTGGGTGTAACAGGGCGCTGGCTGCTTACCGGGAGGATCGTGAGTTTTCCGTTATATTCAAAAACAGCGGTTTGGATGCTCGTCAGGTCAAAGTATCCCTGCTGCCTGCACATGACCATGAACTCGCTCAGGTCCAGTTTGGCCTTTTTCAGATTTTCATAATACAGCTTCCCGTGATCCATGAGGATAGTAGGTGTGCCGTTGAGATATTTGCGGGATCTTGGAAATCTATTGGAAACGATGCTCAATAGTAAAGTAGAACCTCCGTAGATGACCATAGCGGCAAGCGGTTTCCAGGGTTCCTCCAGTTCTGTGGCCATTTCAGCCGCAATGGAGCCAATGCTTATTCCCGTAATGTAATCAAAAAAATCCAACTGAGCGATTTGCTTGTGTCCAATAAACTTGGCTACCAAAAACAATGCCCCAAATGATCCCAAGGCGGTCAGACAAAGCGCCAGAAAGTTCATATAACAATCCCCCTTTGTCTATATTCTGGCTCAACTTGCGACAAACATACACAAATGGATGTTTCGATCTTAAAACATTATTCACCGGAACGTTCGCGGCTGCATAATATAGTACCAGTAATGGAAAGGAGTGTAAGATATGGAATTTTATCATTCTATGGGGTGTGGCTGTGACACCTGTGAAACCGACCATGGCCCCAGGCCGTTTCTTACGAATATAATGCACGCAGCGTCGCAAAACCCAAATTTTCGCACGGCGTTTTGGACAGGTCACCACTTGCAAATGACCTTAATGAGCATTCCACCTTGTGGAGAGATTGGGGCAGAAATGCACGCAGACACGGATCAGTTTATCCGCGTAGAAGCAGGAACAGCGATCATCCGGATGGGGACTTGTAAAGAACAGTTGGATTCCCAGCATCGGCTTCATTCAGGAGATGCTGTTTTTGTACCGTGCGGCACATGGCATAATGTGATCAACAGTAGCAATTGCCCTTTGAAACTCTCATCGATCTACGCACCGTCTCAGCATCCCAAATGCACTGTCCACCGCACAAAAGAGGATGCCGCAAAGGAAACACATCAAGTGTATTGATGACTGCCGGTGTGTCCCTCAACCACTCTCTGGCATAATATGGTCTGAGCCCCTGCTAAACAATGGGGTTTAGAGAGGAATGACTTTATGGGAATTACCAATTCCAACAAAGAACTGAGTGCGGCGCGTATTGACTGCGGCGGTTCTTTTCAAGTAAGATTATCTTTAACAGCAGCGCCCGATATTGTGACAAACCCTACCGACATTGTGCTGGTCCTCGACCGCTCAGGCAGCATGGCAGGAAGCGCGCTGGCTAATTTGAAAAACGGCGCCAAGGCGTTTATTGACATTATCGACGAAGCCACTGACAGTGCTCAGGATGGGCAAATTGGCTCCGGAAGCCGAATTGCCATCGTCAGCTTTGCAGATACGGCAACGCAGGACACCCAATTAATCACCTCTGTCTCCGATTTGAAGGCGGCAGTAGACGCGCTGACCGCTGGCGGCAGCACAAACCATGCGGATGCCTTTACCAAAGCTTCCGAGTTGTTGGCAGCTCCCTCCACCAACGCCCGCGTAATGGTGATGTTTACCGATGGGGAGACCACTGCAGGCCCCAATCCCAGCCCAATCGCTGCGGCAGCCAGAGCTGCAGGGGTGGTCATCTATGCCATCGGACTGTCCGGAAGCGGTGGTGTGGATGTTGCTGCTCTGGAGGATTGGGCATCGAAACCCGCATCCGCCTATGTGGCCATCACTCCGGATGACGCAGAACTGGAGGAGCTGTTTAAGGACTTGGCCAGAAACATTGCCAATCCCGGTGCAACCAATGTTGTAGTTACCGATACAGTCTCCTCCTGTTTTCGTATCATTTCTGTGTCCATGCCAACTAAGGGCACGGCCAGTCTGGTGGATGCGAACACAGTACAATGGCAAATTGACGAGTTGGGTGTAACCCAGAGTGAGGGCGCGGTGCTGGAATTTACCGTGCAGCATATCGGCCCATGTTCCGGCACCATCGAGGTAAATGAGTCCATTTCCTACGATGACGCAGAAGGCAATGTGGTGAGTTTCCCCTCTCCCCGGCTGGAGGTAGATTGCGATATCGTCGTCCTGCCGGAAATCTGCCCGGAACCTGTTGACATTGCGGTGGACGGCTGTGAAGACACGCTGGAATTTGACGCCGGTGACCTTGGCCTGGAATCTCTTGGCCGCATCGTTCAGCTGAGCGTCACGCTACAAAACGTCTGCCCCAACAGGCGGGTTGCATTGGCTGCGATCCTGACCGAGGTGGATGACCAGGGTCTTGAGTACAAGCGCGGTATGAAAACCGTACTGATTCCTGCCCACACGAGGGAGAGCTGTCGGGATGTGACTGTCCGGTGCATCAAATTTGTCCTCCCCGAAAGTCTGGATGTTTCCGGCTCAACGGGGTCCATCTGCAATGCCCGGAAATTTAAGGCACGTTTTATTGCCAACTATATCGACAACGACTTTGAGTGCTGCAATACGGTACTGTAACCATAACAGCACTGCCGGATACCGTTTTTTCGCGGTATCCGGATACATAGAGTTTGGGCAGAGAACGGCGCCCAAATAAATCAACGGTTTGAAAGCAGTCGCAAAAGTTTTTCCGAAAATCTAAAATTGAACATTGCACCGCCCGAGTGAGACTATGGGCGGCGTTTTCATATACCACAACTTGAAAGGAGGAGGCCCTTATCTGCTGCCAGCCATCGGGCTGGCTTTTCCATTTCATGAAAAGAGGTTTGACATTGGCAGACGATAAAAAGAATATTCCCAACGCCGGGAAGGTAGGCGAGTACCCCGAGCCGGGGAAGACGGGACCTATCAAAGCTGATCCCCCGGTGCAGGATCAGCCCGCCCCGGCAGAGGCTCCGGCTGTAACCGAGCAGCCGCCCGCCCCTTGGGATGCCACCCGTAGTGTGAAAGAGGAGATTGTCTATCTCGTTCTGTCCAATCTTCGTCCGTTCAAAAATCATCTATTGGGCGTTTGCACCGTTGCTGCAAATTTGCGATTGAATTTTACAGCGCTTTAGGCTATACTATTAGTGAAAGGGGCTGATAGCTATGCCAAACATTAAACCCATCTCCGACCTCCGCAATTATACCGAGGTGCTGCGCGATGTGGCCGTAGGTGCTCCTGTCTTTCTGACAAAGAATGGGCGCGGCAGATACGCCATTGTGGATATGCACGACTATGAAAAGACACAGGCGACCCTCAAGCTGATGAATGAACTTGCCAAGGGCCGTAAGTCCGGCGAGGAAAAGGGTTGGTTGCCTTTGGATGCCGTAGAGGAACATCTCGGGATTGCGCATGAATAACCTGGGTTTGTCTCCCGAGGCGCAGGACGATCTTTCTGAAATCAAAGCATATATTGCAGAGGATCTGGAAAATCCACAGGCTGCGCTTTCCACGGTTACAAAGATCACTAAAACCATCCGTATGCTGCAAGAGCACGCGCTGATCGGCGCGCCGCTTTCCGCTACCGCTGATGTCAACTGCGATTACCGCTATCTTATCAGCGGCAGCTACATGATCTTTTATCGGGTGGCTGGCAAAGACGTTTTCATTGATCGAGTACTATATGGCCGTCGCGATTATCTGCGTATTCTATTCGGTGATATAGCCGAAGATGAAATATCACAATAATAGCATTCTATATTTTTTAGGGGTATGGCTCGGCCGCCTGCATAACAGGCGGCCGAGCCATACCCCTAATTAAAACCATATAAAAGCAAAGAAAAAGGCCTAAAACTTAACGTTTCAGGCCTTTTGGTGGAGATAAGCGGGATCGAACCGCTGACCTCTTGAATGCCATTCAAGCGCTCTCCTGAGCCCATCGGTTACATACCCCCGCAACCGGGCCTTGAAGATGCGCTTCAATACGTAACCAATCTTGCCTCGTGTGTGGTTTGAGTGAAATTATACCACTTAAAAAAAGCCAACTGCATTAACGGATCTGAGAACGAAGAAGAATATCAAAAAATCTTCTACAAATTATAAATAAGTTCACTTAACCACTCTGTTTGCCCAAAATCAATATTTCGGCAATTTGAATTTTTTAATTAGAGTTAATCAGGCGAGCGATTATATAACGGGACACAACACTAATTTCGCTCAGTTTATAATAATTCCGGGCCAACAGTGTCTCTAAATCGGATACGCTCGAAAAATCACTTCCTATCACACGTATGATTTGATCGATATCGCCTTCGTAGATTCCCATGTCTTTCAATAGTTTTTTGCTAGGTGAATTCAAATAGTACAACATTTCTATGTTCTTTAAGAGCCTTTCATGTAAAGTGTGAATCAAAGAAATCGACACTTTATCGCACTCCATAAAATAGCGAATCAAATCTACTTTACTGTAAAAATCGAATTCTATATAGCTAGACTTGTATCGTATAACTGTATTAATTATCTTTGAAATATTGGTAGCTGGATATGACTGTTTTGTTGCATCAACAACCTCACGGACAGTTTGTCGGTATTTATATGTTAACCTGTTTATAATAAAAGTCTTTAACTTAAAGTCATAAGGCCCCATACCCAGAATTTTACACAGTATACGAACCAAACTTATTTTGCTTTGATTCGGATCTACAGTTTGCCGATATAGAACATCTATTAATTCGGACTTATTTTGAAAGTAATTACCAAGTAAAAACTGTACTGTAGAAAATCTATGTTTTCTTGCTATTTGAGTTTTATATTCATCATATGTAATACCGAGTTTTGCCAGAAGCTCCACGAATTCAGGATGACTTGCATAATCGCCAAAATTAATATCCATGTCAATGCTTGCATCCGTGAGTTCAAATTCTATTGACTTTAATGCTTGTTCTTTTTCAAACACTGGATCAGATGGAGCTTTTATATAATATGCATACCCTAAATAATGCTGATATAGTCTTCCTGTTCTTCCAACTAAATTGTAGAAATCAAATGCATCAAACGTTTTGTCATAACTTCTGTTTGGCTTTGTAATAATTATATTTTTGGCGGTAGTATTTACTCCTTCCAGCAGCGTTGATGTACAGATCAGTCTGGTAAATCTAGAATTGCTATTATTGAAAAGACTTAGTTCAAGCATTCTAATACCTAATGGTAATTGACCATGATGTACCAGAAATCCCTTTTCTAAAGCTTTTATAATAGACCATTCTGGATGTATTTCACGACGTCCCCATGCTACAAATTCGTTCAACACAGGGTTATTATCTTCTTCTAGCGCAGGGTAAGATGTGGTTGTTTCTTGTATAAACGAATCAATTTGAACAACAGTAGGAAAATAAATCAGAGTATTATCTTGAACAGGTATTGATTGTAAAATTTGATCAGCATAAGGAATACGATCCTCCTCATCAAGAATCTCGCAGGTTTTCACGTCATTTACCACAGGAGAATAATTTGTTGCATAAAAAGCTGGAACATCGTCAAGCTTTTCAAGGTGCTTTACTCCACTTATAAATGGCGCAAGCAACACATACTTTTTGCTCCGCTTAACCATGTTATAATACGCAACATTCAAAATTAAAACTCTTTCATTAGACGCATCTTTTTGCAGTTTATAAACTTCATCTATCACTAGGAAATCTATTGATTCAAAAATAGACACTGTGTTTTCGTCAATAACGCGATCATGTGTAACAATAAAAATGTTTTTTTGAGAGAAGTCATAAACCTTTTCGGGGTCTACAGAAAGATATATATTGTAGTCAGAAAATTGTTCCCGATATTGTCGTATGATTTTTTGCTTGTATTCATCAATCAATGCTAATGTTGGAACTATCATAACAACATTTTGTGGCCGAGTTCTACAAATATACTCAAAAACCACGAATGTTTTTCCAAAGCTAGTAGGTGCACTAAATATAAGCCCACGGTTTTCTTGAATTAAACCTAGTATTTTCCTTTGCTCTGGATGAAGTGCTATGTTATCATCCAAAGAGGACATTGCAAAAGCATTATATATGAGTGAGTCAAGCGAATAATTGCGCGAATACATAGTTAGGCCCAATGCATATAAAGAAGAAGCATTATTTATTGCAAATGCAGTCTTGTCGTTAGTCTGATCCAGTTCCCGAATGTATTCTTCTCTATATATTTGGATATCTTCAAACTGCGGCATGTTTGGCTGCGTATTCATTGCACTTCTTCACCACTTTTCGCATAATTACATCCATCATTTTTGCTTTGTCGATAATAGGGAGAGATATAAACAGATATACGGTTTCTAACCCGAAATAGTTCTTACGAATAATACGGGTGTTCATTTTTTTCAAATATTCTTCAATGGTGTTATCAGTATCACTATTTCCATGTGCAATAAAAGTAGGAACACAAATTTTGCTTATATTGGCGGCTTTCACGAATTGCTCAAAATTAATACAAATATCAGTGTGCTTTTGAAATGCGTCCAAAAACTCTTGTGAAAGATGGAAAGATTCTTCATTAGACAAAACTAATTTATATTCTTCTGAAATTTGTTCCTCGTATGTCGATAGTGAACGGTTGATAAGAGTAATTGCATTATCTATATTTTGTGAAACTTTTGATTCTCCAAAATAAATGGTGTGGCTAAGAGGGTCAAGGAAAAGTGCGTCTATACCGAATACACTCATATTTCGATCAGTTGTACATCTAAACTTTGGAACAATGCAATGAACTTTATAGTAACTAGACAACAGCACATGAAATGTATACTCGCCTATTTTTCCTATTTTATCTTTCTGTACCAAAGTTTTTCCATTACAATCTACGAACGTATATTCTTTTCCGAGTACATCGCGAACTTCATCGGTAACATCGTCGAAAGTTAAAAGTTCCAGTGCGCTGTTGAGGAAAGAACTGATCGTAGAATACAATCTCTTGTATATTTTTGGAGTCGGGACAAAGGCAATAGGGGTCAGTGTGTTTGCATAATTAAGTAGATTGGACTCTGACAAAATATAGTCAGCAAGTCCATCCATAAACGAATCCGCATCAGAACAGTTTGCGTATAAAAATGAATTTGCTAAATCGGACTTATAGACGATAAACTGATCGAATTTCTCACTAGTCATTATAAAAATTCTCCTATAGAAAATTTACAAGCACATCAAAAATTAAGTATATTATAACAAAAATAAACAAATTATTCAACGAAATTTTGTTATTCTGCTATCTTCTGTGCCGTACACAGAGAAAAGATAATTAAAGGCATAGAATTCCCAATTTTACACAAAGTACCGCCCAAACGAGACTACGGGCGGTATTTTTGTATCTTGGCGGAGAAAGGAGGAACTTCCCACGGGGCTTGACTGAAAAGTTGAGCCCCTTTTTTACGCCCAAAAACAGGAGGTAAATGCTTATGGCAGATGATAAAACCACGAAAACGACGGAGCAGCCGATAACAGATACCGGGCCGGGCAAGGAAACCCCGCCCGAGCCGGAGAAAGCGCCTACTCCCCCGGAGGCCGAAAAAAAGACGGAACAGCAGGCAAAGAGCCCGCAGGTGTCCGTCTATGACTTCTCTGAAATCATGAAGGGAAAGAAGGCCGAGGAACGGGCGGCAGCTCCCAACGTGGAAAAGCCTGCCCCGGCAAAAACGGAGAAACCGGAAAAGCAGCCGGAGGCTCCGAAAAAGGCCGAGGGAAAACAGGAGCAGCCCAAAGAGCCCGAGCAGCCGAAGCGCCGGGGCCGTCCCCCGAAGGAGGATAAGGACAAGGCCGCCGCTGCGAAGTCCAAAGAGCCTACGCAGAAAAAGCCGGAAAAGGCGTCCAAAGAGAAACCGGAGAAAAAAGCGGCTCCCACGGTGCAGGCGGCTCCTGCTCCGAAGGAGCCCGAGGGACCGAAGGAGGCTCCCCGCCGTGGCGAGGAACAGATCGTATATATCAAGCTGAACGAGCTCCACGCCTTCAAAAATCACCCCTTTGAGGTCCGGGACGATGAAGAAATGCGGGCTATGGTGTCCAGCGTCAAGGACAAAGGCGTTACCCAGCCCGCTATCGTCCGTCCCCGTGAGGATGGCGGCTATGAGATCGTGTCCGGCCACCGTCGCCAGAAGGCCAGCGAGCTTGCCGGATATGCGGATATGCCCTGTATCGTCCGCAACCTGACGGACGATGAAGCCATTACGCAGATGGTGGAGGACAATCTGAACCAGCGTGAAGAAATCCTCCCCAGCGAGCGGGCCAAAGCTCTAAAAATGCAGCTTGAGGCCATCAAGCACCAGGGCTCCCGTACTTCGAGCCAGATCGACCCGAAGGATGTAGGCAAACGCTCCAACGAGATCGTGGCCGAACGGAATAAGATGGCCGTCAAGCAGGTGCAGCGGTATATCCGGCTGAATGAGTTGGTTCCCGACCTGATGAAGCTGATGGACGAGAAAAAGCTGGGCTTCACTACGGCGGTGGAACTCTCCTACATCGGCAAGAAGAACCAGAACTATATCGCCGTCGCCATCGACAGCCAGCAGTCCTCGCCTTCGCAGGCGCAGGCAAAGCGGATGCGGGAGCTGGACGAAAAGAAGCTGCTCAACGGGGATGTGATCGACGGCATTATGATGGAGGACAAAAAGGAGGTAGACAAAGTGATTTTGACGGGTGCGGAACTGAGCAAATACTTCGGCAAGGAAACCACGCCGAGGGAAATGAAGGATCAGATCATCAAGTTGCTGGACGACTGGAAGGGCCAGCAGAAGGAACACGAAAAGCCGGAGAAGAAAAACGAGCAGGAAAAGTAAGCCCAAACTTCGGGTCAGCATGGCCCGAGGATTGCGGGGCTCTGCCCCGCGCCCCGAAGCTCTGGAGATATAAATTATTCCCCGTCGCCAGTTATTCCGTAGCATAACCGGGAAAATCAGTCAAGGGCAACGCCGCCGCAGGCGGTGCCAGAGGCACCCTTGACGGATTTCTCCCGGTTGTGCTTTTTCCCAGACAAGCGACGGGGATATAAATTCTCCAGAGCCGTTCCCCTTCCCGGGGGAAGGGGCGGAGGGGTTGGGCGGACTCTTGCTTTTCTAAAAATCAGAAAGAAATGGAGGTTGAACCAATGAAACGACCTTTGGCCTATCTGACCGCTGCATGGAGCGGTGAGCCGGATATTGATATGGAACTGGCGGCCAATTACTGCCGCCTTGCCTTTGAGGCGGGTTTTTCCCCCATCTGCCCGCTTTTGTATCTTCCGCTGTTCTTGAATGACAGCGTTCCCGAGGAACATAAGGCCGGGATTGATATGCGCCGGGATATGCTGCGGCGCTCCCATACCCTGATCGTCTGCGGCGGTGCTGTGGACGAGGATGTGAAAAACGATATTGCGGTTGCCGGGCGGCTGGGTATCGCGGCTACTACGCTGGACGGGGTTCTTGCCGTGAAGGGACACGGCGGCCCGGGCCATGCCTGACATTAAGCTGGGGAGCCTTTTTGACGGGATAGGCGTTTTCCCTCTGGCGGCCTCCCGCTGCGGTATCCGTCCGGTGTGGGCCAGCGAGATTGAAAAAGCGCCGATCTCCATAACCAAAAGGCACTTTCCCGATATGGCGCACTTGGGGGACATTACGAAGGTGGACGGCGGGAAAATCCCGCCTGTCCATGTGATAACCTTCGGCTCTCCCTGTCAGAACCTTTCTCTGATCGGCAACCGCTCCGGCCTTGCCGGGGCAAAATCCAGCCTGTTTTATCAAGCGTTTCGTATCATACAGGAAATGAGGGATGCCACTGATAACCTATATCCAGCTATCGCTGTTTGGGAAAACGTCATGGGAGCGTTTTCTACAAATGACCGGATGGATTTTAGAGCCGTCCTATCCGCCTTCTCGGACACCGAAGTTCCAATGCCTCCTTCTGGAAGATGGGGAAACGCCGGAATGGTGCGAGGGGGAACGCCTGATGTGTGCTGGCGGCTCATGGACGCCCAGTATTGGGCAGGCTCCCGAAGGCTGGCGCGAAGACAGCGAATTTTCATCGTGGCGGATTTTAGAGGCAGACGTGCCGCCGACATACTATTTAAGCCCCGTCCAATGCTCCCACTTCCTCCGCCTTGCCGAGAGGGCGGGCGGACCGCCGCCGAAGGAGATCGAACATCTTCTTTTGAAACAGGGCGGCAAATACCAGTCATCCACCCCTTTCAGTGCTTCCGTATGCGGGGAGCGGCAAAAAGGCAGGAAGAAACCGCCTTCCGAAACAGCTTCGGATTACCAACTGACCCTTTTCCCACTCTTTTAGCCAGCGACGTGACGCCCTTTGCCTTTTGGTATGAGGACGACCCGGACGGCGGCTGTATCCGCTTCTTGACGGAAACGGAAAGCGAGCGGCTGATGGGGCTGCCGGAGGGCTGGACAAAGTACGGGGCGGACGGCGAGGAAATCCGGCCTCTGCAACGCTACAAGGCGCTGGGAAATGCGATTGCCCTCCCTTGCGCCGATTACATCATGGCCGGGATTTATGAAGTGCTGGCAGACAGGGCCGGAAAGGAGGATTGAACCCATGTTTGAAGCCTATATAACCAACACGGCCCTGTACCCCATGATGGGGATTGAGGTGGGAACGACGGTGCATTTTCCCACGACCACACAGGAGGTACAGGCCGCCCTTGCAAAAATCGGGATAGACGGAAAGCAGTACAGCGAAGTGTTTATTACCAGCTTTGACAGCGACGTGCTGGGACTGTACGACTATCTGGACGAGTACGAAAACATCGACGAGCTGAACGAGCTGGGCCATGCCCTGCTGGAAGTACGGGACAAGGGCGGATTGGAAACCTTTGAAGCCGCTCTTGTCTTGGGAAAACACACGGGCAGCGTGAAGGACCTAATCAACCTGACGCAGAACCTTGACCTCTACCTCTTTTACCCGGATATTTCCGATGATGAAGGGCTGGGCCATCTGTACGCCGACGAACTGGGGACCATCGACATACCGGAGCACATTCAAGGCTACTTCGATTATGAGTCATACGGGCGGGATATGCGTATCAACGAGGGCGGCGTATTCGCTCCCGGCGGCTATGTGGCGGCGGACCCGGTGGGCTTCAAGGAGCATTACCGCGGAACGCAAGACATACCGCCGGAACACCGGATATTTGCCTATCCCGAAAAGGCCGAGCCCGTCCATTCCATTCTCGGCGCGCTCAAACGATTTCAAGAGGCCCCGCCCGCTCCGCAAAAGGACAAGGCGGGGCCTTCCCATGAGGAACGGTAAGACTTCGGGCCATGTTGGCCCGAAGCATGAAGGAGGTGCATACCATCAACTATTACCCCATCAATGAAGAGGCCGCCCGCCGGGCAAAGGAAATGAACAGCTTTTCCGACTATAAGGAAGGAAGCGCAACGGCGGAATACCGGGCAATGGTGGACAAGGCCGCAGCCATAGCCGAACAGCAAAAATCCCGGGTAGACCCCATGTACCATGAGAAGATCGACCATCTGTTAGATACCTACGCCCGCAAGCTGGCCGAAAACATGAACCAGGGCTTTGCCATTGACGCAAGAGTTCCCTCTGTGCTGATTGCCGGGCCTTCCAATTTCCCGGTGGGAAAGAAGGAAAAACAGAACCGGGCGCGGGACAGCAACATGGAGAAATGGCGGCATATTCAAGGGCTGCTGGATAAGATACGCAGCACCGGCATGGGTGGTATCAGCGCCGATGACCCGGCGGCCATTGAAAAGCTCCAGAAGAAGCTGGACGGGCTGGAACGCTCCCAGCTCATTATGAAGGAGGTCAACGCCTATTACCGCAAGCATGGCAAGCTGGACGGCTGTGCGCTGCTGCCGCCTGACCAGATCGAAAAACTGAAAGCCAGCATGGCGTCAAGCTGGCGGAGCGACCCGAGGCCCTTTGAAAGCTACCAGCTTACCAACAACAACGCGGAGATCCGCCGGGTAAAGGCCCGTATCGAACAGCTTTCCAAACAGGCGCAGCGGGAGTTTTCCGGCTGGGAGTTTGACGGGGGCCGTGTGGAAATGAACCGGGAGGACAACCGCTTGCAGGTGTTCTTTGACGGAAAGCCTGACGCGGACACCCGGGCCGAGCTGAAAAGCAACATCTTTCGCTGGGCTCCCAGCGTGGGCGCATGGCAGCGGCAGCTCACGGACAACGCCATCCGGGCGGCTGACCGTATGGAATGTATCAAGCCGCTGTCCGGCGAAAAGCCCTCCCAGCTTCAAAAGAAGCCCTCTATCTTGCAGACCATGCGGGAACAGGGCGAAAAAGCCCAGACGGAGTCGGAAAAGAAAGCTCCGCCCGGCAGGGATGCCGAGCGGTAAGCCTCGGGCCACATTGGCCCGAGGTTTTCTGTTGCTCCGGAGTGTACGGGGGCCTCCCGTCTACCGGGAGCCCTGACGGAAAGGAGGTTTTATGCAGGAAGAAGTAAACCAAAAAACAGTTGCCCTTTCGATCAAGACGGCAAACCTGACAGGAAAAGTGCTTGCCGCCGCTCTTGGCAAGGTGGTTCGGGCGCTGCAAAAGCACCACCGAAAGGCGCTGACCCCGCAGGGCCGCCAGAGCGTGAAGAAGCTGATGAACCACTACGGCGGCAAAAACGCCATGCAGTATGTGGGTGCGCCGAAGGATTTTGACCGGATAGCGAAGGAGTTCCATGTGGACTACGCTTTCCATAAAGTGAGCCCAGGCCATTACCTGCTGTTTTTCAAAGCCAATCAGGCGGACGCCATCACGGCGGCCTTCCAGAAATACAGTACAAAGGTGCTGAACAAAGACCAGGACAAGATTTCTATCCTCGGCCAGCTCCGCAAGCTCACGGAGCAGATCAGGACAAAGCCGAAGGAGAAGCAGCGGACCAGAGAGGCGGTGAAGGACGGACGTTGAGTGACAAGATCAGAAAATATGTGCTCCCCAACCTGCCGTACCTCTTTGTGTTCTGGTTTTTCTCCAAAATCGCGACGGCCTACCGTATCGCGCCCGGCGCAGACTTCGGGACAAAGCTCATGGGGATGCTCGACACCTTCCCCAAAGCCTTTGAAACTTACTGGCCGGGGCTGGGCGGCATTGACCTGCTGGTGGGCCTTGCCGGTGCGGCTGGGGTGTATCTGCTGATACAGTCCAAAATCAAGCAGGCAAAGAAATTCCGGCGGGATGCGGAGTACGGCACCGCCCGCTGGGGGACAAAGGAGGATATAAAGCCGTTTGTAGACCCCAAATTTCAGAACAATGTTATTCTGACCGGGACGGAGTTCCTTACCATGAACACCCGCCCGAAGATACCCGCCAACGCCCGCAATCTGAACGCCTGCGTCATCGGCTCGTCCGGTTCGGGCAAGACAAGGTTCTGGCTGACCCCGCAGCTCCTTCAAGCCCATTCCTCCTATGTGGTGGTGGACCCGAAGGGCGGCACCCTCGACCAATGCGGGCGGTTCCTGCAACGGGAGAAATATAAGGTACGGGTGTTCAATAGTATCGACTTCTCCAAATCCATGCACTACAATCCGCTGGCCTACATCAAAACGGAAAGCGACGTGCTGAAATTCGTCACCGCCCTGATCGCCAACACCAAAGGCGACGGCAAGGAGGGCGACGAGTTCTGGACCAAAGCGGAAACCCTTTTGTACTGCGCCCTTGTGGCCTACATCGTGTTTGAGGGGCCGGAGGAAGAACGCAACATGAATACGCTGGTGGAAATGATAAACAGCATGGAAGTCCGGGAGGATGACGAAACCTTCAAAAACGCGGTGGACTATATGTTTGACGGGCTGGAGCGCCGGAGTCCCCAGCACTTTGCTGTGAGGCAATATAAGAAGTACAAGCTGGCAAGCGGTGTTGTATGCTCTAAAAGACTTCTTAATCAAGCGGTTGGGAAGTCTCTTAGAACACACAACCTAAAACCGAAGAAAGGAGCGCAAGTTATGAGAAAAAACGAGAAAATCACAGCTCTGTACGAACGACTGAGCCGTGATGACTTTGGCAAAGATGATGACC
>JAJCJC010000013.1 GCA_020555605.1 bacterium 210917-SL.2.15
GAAAAGACCTCCTGGTTCTTTTTGTTGCAGTTGGCCGACCGCAACTTTATTCTACCAGAAGGTCTTTTTCACTATATAATTTCTTTATACTCCCCGGCTTAGCCGGGGGTTGTCTTTCCGCTTAAGCCAACAATAACGATCAGCGCTTCTCCGTTCTGCAAACGGAAAAGCGCTGATTTGTTTTAGGCGGATTACAGTGTTTTTTGAAAAGCAATACGCTCGGAACCGTCCGCCAAGAAGATGCGTCCGCAATATGCAAAGCCGCACTTTTTCAAAAGGGTCTGCATCGGTTGATTGTCCCGGTGCGTATCAATGCGTACGTTACCGCAGCGATGCAGGCACCAGTCCAAACAGAACACGCCCACACCGCTGCCATGGCGCGCTACACAGATGCGATGTACCGTACCATAGGGCGCATCATTACGCCAGGCGCCGTCGCAAATGGTCGCATAAGTGGGCTCTTTACCCATAATCAGTGAAAAGACTGCTGCGATCGCTTCGCCTTCTGTGCAGACAAAACTGTATCCCTGCTCGATTTCCCAGGTAATCAGCGTCCGGGACGGATAGCCCTGCCCCCATTGGTTCGGATTTCCACTTTGATACATAAATGCCCGAGCCACATCGTAAAGAGCCATCACGGATTCTAAATCCCGCATCTGTGTTCTTCTGATTTCCATATCGCCTTCTGCACCGTGTTTGTCGGCGCTTCCTCCACTTCGTTTTTGTACCGTTTGAGCGTTCAGACAATTCCTGGATCTTTGTATCCTTTGTGTATATTATTATTATGGCATATTCTGCCGCGCTATTTTGTGCAGTCGTGCCGATCGGAGGTACAACGGAATGGCTGTCAACTGCGTCAAAACAGATACTGCCACCATAGCAGAAAGATTCACATCATACAGCGCCCCCAACAACCAGCTTCCAAAAAACCAAAAGACACCGAAAGAGCATTCAAAAATGCCATACCCTGTCGCCCGACTGGTCTTGGGGACCATACCGGTCACGGCAGCCTTCAAAATGGATTCCTGCGCTCCCATACCTACGCCCCACAGAGCGATACCCAGAAGCAGTGCCGGAACCGAATGGACAGAGAAAATGAATACCGAAAAAGGCGCGCTGATCAAAGTCGACAGCACCAGCGCCGCCACGCCGCGTCTGTCATAGAGGAATCCAAACAGAAGCGCCGCCACTGCGTCCACCAGCATAGCCCCGGCGTAAAGCAGGGGCAGCGTACCAGTGGTGATCAAGCTCGTAGTTTGTGCCAAATGCGGCGAAAGTTCTGTAAACGTACGGGAAACATGCATGATCACAATGGAATAATCGATAAAGCCAAAGGCAAACAGGCTGATCCCCACAATATACAGTAAGAACTCCTTTTTCATCCGAAACGGAACATACTCTTTCGGTTCCGGCTCAAATTGCTCAGGATTCGGAAATTTGCGCTTTGTGATTAACAGCAGGATCATCGTAATTGCGCCTGGAATAGCCAGCGCCGCAAAACACGAAGCATACACTTTAAAGGTCGTGCCCTCCGTTTGAAAAAGCATGACAACATAGAGCAATACAGGGCCAAGAAATGCGCCGATCTGATCCAGTAATTCTTGAAGGCCGAAGCTTTTGCCCGCACCTTCCTGAGAAGCAGCAAAAGACATAATCGTATCCTTCGCCGGCTTTTTAATCGCTTTTCCCATACGCTGTATCACCAGCAGGCCGCAGGCCCACATCCAGCCGTGTTCTCCCACCAGCGCCAGAGCCGGAACCGCAAGGATGTCCAATCCATAACCCAGAATCACCATAGGCCAGTACTGTTTGGTTTTATCGGTCAATTTTCCAAAAACATACCGCATGGAATAGCCCACCAGCTCGCCCAAGCCGGAAACAAATCCAATCGTAGCTGCAGAAGCTCCCAGCAAAGACAAATAGGCTCCGCGAATACTGGAAGCCCCCTCGTGTGTCATATCCGAAAACAGGCTGACGATACCGAATAGCAAAATAAAAGCCATAGCCGTTGACAGGCAACGTTTCTTGGACGTCACAACGCATCTCCCCCAATTCACACAACCGGAAAACACTGCAACGCCACACGCTTCCGGAGCACTGTAAAATTTTTTCTACCAAAATTTTATTTTTTTCATTATACTACTGCCCTTGGAAATGTCAACAAATGCCTACCTGGCAGCGCAATGTACACCTACGCCGCTTTTCTTGTTACTCAAACCGTTTCTTTCAATCTCGCTTTGGCTTGATATATTGCTTTACGTCCCATAAAAGCCGACTTTCTGTTCTCAATTGAAAAAGGCAATCGTTTCTCTCTTTCCACACATCTGA
Source organism: bacterium 210917-SL.2.15 (assembly GCA_020555605.1). Classification (GTDB taxonomy): domain Bacteria; phylum Bacillota; class Clostridia; order Oscillospirales; family Oscillospiraceae; genus Pseudoscillospira. The sequence continues at coordinate 2,329 of JAJCJC010000013.1, forward strand.
ATGGACACATCATGTAGCGCACAAAGTATTCCTTTCTCCAGCTCTTGACAATCGAACATTTATTCTATATAGTATGGATAGAACATCCTTCGGAACGCCGGGGAACGAGCTAGAGAATTGGCTGGACGATACGGAATCCCTGTAAAGGAGGAAAGCGAAAGTGGATATGGAACAGGCGCAGAAAATATTACAGGATCTGGAAAAGAAGTCGGACGAGGGGTCAGAACTGACGGACCAGGAAGCGGTGCAGGGGTTCGACGCTTTGTGTGCGATGATGACGTACCCGGATCCGATGTTTTGTCGGTGAGACTATGGAACTTTTACAAAAACTCGAAATTCTGGCAGATGCCGCAAAGTATGACGCAGCATGCACCTCCAGCGGCGTAAAGCGCGGTTATCGGCGGGGCCGGGTAGGTAATACCACGTCCGCAATCAACGGCTGCTGCCACAGCTTTTCCGCCGACGGGCGGTGCATCACCCTGCTCAAGGTACTGATGAGCAACTATTGCATTTACGACTGCAAATACTGCGTCAACCGCCGCAGCAGCGACGTGCGCCGCACAGCCTTCACGCCCCGGGAGCTGGCGGAACTGACGATCGGTTTTTACCGCCGCAACTATATTGAAGGACTGTTTCTCTCCTCCGGTGTGCTGAAAAATGCAGACTACACAATGGAACGGATGATCCAATGCCTTTCCCTGCTGCGCGGGGAATACCGTTTCAACGGCTACATCCACGCCAAGGCCATTCCCGGAGCGACACCGGAGCTTGTGCACCAATTAGGGCTTTTGGCCGACCGGCTGAGCGTGAACATCGAGCTTCCCTCGGAGCAGGCCCTGAAAACGCTGTGCCCAGAAAAAAACAAGGCCTCCATTTTCAGGCCCATGGGCCGCATTGCCGATACCCTGCAGGAAAACCGGCACGACCTGGCCCGCTACCGCCATACGCCCAGATTTGCCCCAGCCGGTCAGAGCACTCAGATGATCATCGGCGCCACACCGGACGATGACCGACACATCCTAAACCTCAGCCAGGGATTGTACCGGAAATACCATCTCAAGCGCGTCTTTTACTCCGCTTATATTCCGGTTACAGAGCACGCCCTGCTTCCGGCCAAAGACAGTAAGCCGCCCCTCCTGCGGGAGCACCGCCTGTACCAGGCCGACTGGCTGCTGCGCTTTTACGGCTTCACCGCTGAAGAACTACTGGATGAGGCCCACCCCAATTTTGATCCTGCTTTGGATCCCAAATGTGGCTGGGCGCTCCATCATCTGGAACAGTTCCCGGTGGAGGTCTCCACAGCCGATTATGAAACGCTTTTGCGCGTGCCGGGCATCGGCACCGTATGCGCCAGGCGCATTCTCTCAGTGCGCCGTACCTGCCGCCTTGACTTCGACGTACTCAAAAAACTGCGGGTTGTCCTCAAACGCGCGCAGTATTTTATTACCTGCAACGGGAAAATGGCCGCCGGCATACGATTCCGGGAAGAAAGCGTGCGCCGCACGCTGACCATGCTGGAAGCAAAAGAGCTGCCCGGCGAGGCGGGCAAACAGCTGAGTCTGTTCCAGCCGGAGGCGGAAAGAAGGCTGGCGCCGTGATATGGAGCGAATGTATCTATGAATACGATGGTTCCTTTTCTGGCCTTTTGTGCTGCATCTTTGACAGCTATACCCGCAAAGAAAGGCCGGTTTCCATTCTGGAAACCGGCCGGGAACAGATTTCCCTGTACGCTTCTCACGCCGTGGAAACGGACACAGGCCATGCAAAACGCATTTGGGAAAGCGTGCGCATCCGCTCCGCGGCAGCAGCAAAGCTGATCCGGCGCGCTCATCTCACCTGCCTTCCGGAACGGGAAATGCGGATCTATCGCTTGGTCTGTCGGCTGTACCGCGAAGGCCCCGCGTTTCTCAAAAATCCTACGGACCCGGATCTTTATCCGCTGCACATCGCTGTGCGGCACATGGGTACCGAATTGGAAAAACTGCGCGGTTTCGTGCGCTTTTCCGAATTTGACGGACTGTACGCCGCCGAAATTGCGCCGAAAAACCGCGTGCTCCCCGCTTTGCGCCGCCATTTCTGCGAGCGTTTTGCCGATCAGGACTTTCTGATCTACGACCGCACCCACAAGGAAGCGCTGGTGCACTGCCGGGGGCGCTGGATCATCACGCCGCTGGATTCCTTTACCATGGCCAAGCCCGGCCGCAGTGAGGCAGCCTTTCGCAGGCTCTGGAAAACGTTTTACGACGCCATCGCCATCCGGGAGCGTACCAATCCCCGCTGCCAGCGCGGCAATCTGCCTCTGCGATACCGCAGCGACATGACGGAATTTCAGGATGAATCCTATTTTCAGGCTGAGGACGAACTGCCGCCGCCTGCCCGGAACGCCCCATCACTCCCCCGCACCGACTAAGGTCCGCAACTGTTTAAGCGCCCGTTTTTCCAAACGTGAAACCTGCACCTGCGAAATATGCACCACCGCAGCGCACTCCTGCTGCGTATAGGCGCGGAAATAGCGCAGCGCAATGATCGTGCGCTCCTTTTCCGGCAGCGCCTCCACCGCCTGACGCAGGGCCAGCGTGCGCAGCATGGTTTCTTCCCCGTCCTCAGCGCGCAGGACGCTCTCCAAGGTCAGTCCCTCTGCTGTTTCTTGCTGCAGTGATTCCGGCGCAGCGGCGGACAGCTCCGCAGCGGCGATATCCTCCGCCGTCAGCCCTGTTTCCGCCGCCAGTTCCGACAGGACAGGCTCCCGCCCCAGAACCCCGCGCAGTCGTTCCCGCACGGCCGCGATCTGAGCGGCGCGCTGTTTGAGCGTGCGCCCCACCTTGATCGTTCCATCATCACGCAAAAAGCGGCGGATCTCGCCGCTGATCTTGGGCACGGCATATGTAGAAAACTCAGTTCCAAAGGCTTGATCAAAACCGCGCACCGCCTTCAAAAAGCCCAGGCACCCCAATTGATACAGATCCTCTGCCTCCACTCCGCGGCCGCAATAGCGACGCACGATGCTCCAAATAAGTCCGCTGTTTTCCTCAATCAGCCTTTCGCAGGCGTCGTTATCGCCTTTACCGGCGCGCCGCAGCAGGACGCGCATTTCCTCCGTCATTGCCCCTCGCCGCCGCGCAGCGCGATTTTGCGCTTCATGGTCACCACGGTTCCTTTGCCTGGAGCCGAACGCACACGCAGGGAATCCATAAAGCTCTCCATGATGGTAAAGCCCATACCGCTGCGCTCCTCCCCACCAGTGGTGAACATCGGACGGCGCGCCTCATCTACATCGGCTATGCCTACGCCCCAGTCCCGCACTACCAGTTCCAGTATCCCGCCTGCATACAGCCGTGCCTGAATACGGATGCGTCCGATGGAATCAGGGTAAGCGTGGACAATGGCGTTCGTCACCGCTTCGCTGACGGCTGTTTTGATGTCGCCGATTTCTTCCAACGTGGGATCCAGCTGAGCCGCAAATCCCGCCACAGCCAGGCGGGCAAACCCTTCATTGCTGCTTTTGCTCAAAAAATCGATCTGCATTTTGTTTTCTGCTCTCACAGCTTTTCTGCCTCCTTTTCAATGGTCACAACGCTGCCGATGCTGGCGGCCCGTAGCACCCGCATAGCCTGGGGCTGTACATGAGTCACGCGCATGCTCCCGCCCAGATTCTGCATCCTTTTATATAGCCGCAGGATCACGGCAATGCCGGAAGAGTCCATAAAGGATACGCCGGAAAAATCCAGCGTCGTCCGCAGCGGCAGCGCCACATCCAGATGCCGGTCGATTTCCAGCATGACCTCTTTGGCCCCGTGATGGTCCAGTTCGCCGTGCAGCTGCAGCGTCAGGTCCCGATCGATTCGTTTTGCAGTCACTTTCATCGTTCCACTTCCTTTTCCTTCGCGGATCAAATTTGTGTTTTTGTGCGCCGTACATATCGCCCTTTCGCTGCCGCGTCTTCTCTTTTTCCGGCCGCCGAACAGGCCTGTTGCGGTGCCCCTGCATCCCGGAGCGCTCCTCCGGAAAGAAAAAACGAGGATACTGCGTTTTTCACGCAGTATCCTCATTTTATCTCTTATTGAGAACGGAGTTTGTCGAAGCGGCGCGCAGCGGCGGCCTTTTTTGCTATCAGGAACGCATTTGCGCAGCGCTTTCTTCCAGCTTGGCAATCAGGGCGCGGTACTTCTCCGCCTGCTGACGCTGGCCCTCCACCACATTGGCCGGGGCTTTGGACACAAAGTTTTCATTGCTCAACTTTGCTTCGATGCGTCTGAGTCCTTCCTCCGCCTTCTCCTTTTCCTTGGCAATGCGCGCCAGTTCCTGTTCCACATCCACAAGATCCGCCAGAGGCAGATAGAGCGAGGCGTCTGCCGTGGCCAGCGTCACCATACCGGCCGCGTCGGCCGGCGCGGCGTCCGTCACCGTCAACTCCGACACACAGGCCAGACGCTTGATGAAATGCGCGCCCTGGGTGTAGATTGCCGGCGTGCCAGTGACCAGGATCAACGCCGCCTTGCGGGAGGGCGGCACATTCATTTCGCTGCGACGGCTGCGCACGGCGTTGATTGCCGCCATCACAGCTTCCATGGCCCCCTCCTCGGCGGCAAAATCAAATTCCGGCTTTACCTCGGGCCAGGGGGAGGTCATCAGGAAATCGCCGCTGTGGGGCAGCGCCTGCCAGATCTCCTCGGTGATAAAGGGCATGAAGGGATGCAGCATGGCCAGCACCTGCTCCCACACATAACACAGCACACGTTGGGCATTTTCTTTGCTGCGCGCATCCTCACCGGTCAGGCGCGTCTTGGTCAATTCGATATACCAATCGCAGTAGGTGTCCCAGACAAAATCGTACACATTGGCCGAGGCTACGCCCAGCTCGTAGCTGTCGAGGTTGGCCGTCACATCGCGGATCAGCTTATTCAGGCGGCTGAGCACCCATTTATCCTCCAGTTCCAGCTCTTTCAAGGGCGGCAGGGCGCAGTCCTCTACAGTCAGATTCATCATCAGGAAACGGGACGCGTTCCAGATCTTGTTGGCAAAGTTGCGCATAGCCTCGCACTTCTCCACATAAAAGCGCATATCGTTTCCGGGGCTGTTGCCGGTGACCAAATTGAAGCGCAGAGCGTCTGCGCCGTACTGCTCCGCCATTTCCAGCGGGTCGATGCCGTTGCCCAGGGATTTGGACATTTTGCGGCCCTTGTCATCGCGCACCAGGCCGTGGATCAGCACCGTGTCAAAGGGATATTTCTTCATATGCTCGCAGCCGGAGAAGATCATGCGTGCTACCCAGAAGAAGATGATGTCGTAACCCGTGACCAACACAGAGGTAGGATAATAATACTCCAGCTCTGGCGTCTTGTCGGGCCAGCCCAGGGTGCTGAAAGGCCACAGCGCACTGGAGAACCAAGTGTCCAGCACATCCTCGTCCCGGGTGAGCTGGGTGCAGCCGCATTTTTCGCACCGGGTGGGATCCTCGCGACTGACATTGATATGGCCGCAGTCCGCACAGTACCAGGCGGGAATCTGATGGCCCCACCACAGCTGACGGGAAATGCACCAGTCGTGCACGTTTTCCATCCAGTTGGTGTACGTTTTGGAGAAACGGTCGGGGACAAATTTCACCTCGCCGTCATTCACCACCCGCAACGCCTCTTTCGCCAGCGGCTCCATGCGCACAAACCACTGGGCGGAGATCAGCGGTTCCACATCGTTGTGACAGCGATAGCAGGTGCCCACATTGTGGCTGTAATCTTCGATTTTCTCAATGAAGCCCGCCGTCTGTAGGTCTTCCACCACTTTTTTGCGGCACTCATAGCGATCCATGCCCTCGTAGGGGCCGCCGTTGGCATTGATTTTGCCATTGTCGTCGATCACTCGAATGGTTTCCAAATTGTGGCGCAATCCCACCTCGAAGTCATTGGGATCGTGGGCCGGGGTCATCTTCACGCAGCCGGTGCCGAAGCCCATTTCCACATAGTCGTCGGCCACGATGGGAATCTCACGGTTCATAATGGGCAGGATGCAGGTCTTTCCGATTAGATCCTGATAACGCTCATCGTTAGGGTTGACGGCCACGCCGGTATCGCCCATCATGGTTTCCGGACGGGTGGTGGCCACCACCAGATAGTCGTCGCTGCCTTTGATGGGATAGCGCAGATGCCACAGGTGGCCCGGCTTTTCGGTGTATTCCACTTCTGCGTCAGACAGGGCCGTGACGCAGTGGGGGCACCAATTGATGATGCGGCTGCCCTTATAGATCAGATCCTTCTCATACAGGGACACAAACACCTCGCGCACCGCTTTAGAGCAGCCCTCGTCCATGGTGAAGCGGGAGCGGTCCCAATCGCAGGAAACGCCCATTTTTTTCTGCTGGGCTACGATGCGCCCGCCGTACTTTTCTTTCCACTGCCACACGCGCTCGAGGAACTTCGCGCGGCCCAGGTCGTAACGTGTCTTGCCCTCGTTGACGCGCAAGTCTTCCTCCACCTTGATCTGGGTGGCAATGCCGGCGTGGTCGCAGCCTGGCACCCACAGGGCGTTGTAGCCCTGCATGCGCTTATAGCGGATCAGGATATCCTGCAGCGTGCAGTCCAGGGCGTGGCCCATGTGCAGCTGCCCCGTCACATTGGGGGGCGGCATGACAATGGTGAAAGGCTTCTTGCTGTCATCCGGCTCGGAGTGGAAGCACTTTCCGTCTATCCACATCTGATAGATGCTGCTTTCCACAGCCTGGGGATCATACACCTTCGGCAGTTCTTTTTTCATACCTCTGTTCTCCTTTTTCTATCATTGATTGATCATACGTTATAGTAAATAAGCGGCACCTCAAAACGCTCCTGCAGCAGCGCGCGCAGCTCCTGCATCCGCTCTTCGGAAAGATCCGTTTTCGCAATGATATAACCGGTCCGCGGCGTCAGCAGCAGCGCAAAAATGCGGCGGGATTCATAAACGCCGCAAAAGGCAGAATAAGCATGGGTACAATGCTCCAGCGCGTCGTCAATCGCCATTTCCGCGCCGCCGAACGTATAGCGCACCTCGCTGACACGGCCGGAGAGCCGCTTGCGCATCATGTACCTGCTGAAAAAGCCCAAATACGGATAATAGAACACAGCGCGAAACAGAAAATATGCGCCAAAGAGCACCCCCAGCACCGCAATGGCCAAGGTAGATGTTGGGTTTCCATCAATCTCGTCGAAGATCAACAGCAGCAGGATCCCATTGCCCAAGCCCAACAGGCCGAAGACTGTATAAAAAATTCGCAGGGCCAATACGCGGCCTCTTCGCGTGGCCAACGCCGTCACATGGTGAAAATCGGTCATCAGGGCCTGGTTCGTTTCATAATTAGTCGTGATCGTCATAGTTTCTCTCTTTCTGCCGCAAAAAACGCCCTGAGCTGTCTGCTCAGGGCGAACAACACTGATCCGCGGTACCACCTGTCTTCGGGGAATCTCCCCGCACTTTGCTTCCCTGTAACGGGAGAACCCGCCAAAGCTTACTTCTTCCCTTCGGCTTTGAAGCTCCGAGGCGACTTCTGCAGTGCTGCGGGCGGATTTTCACCTGCCATCCGCTCTCTAAACCGCGCAAAACTGCGTACTGCTCCTCATCCACGCCATCTTTTGCAATAAATGAATAAAAAAAGTATATCCTCCCGCTGTCCATTTGTCAAGGGGGAGCGCAATTACTCCCATTTACTTTTGAGACTGATTTCAGGCATAGGAACTCTCCCTTAGCCGAATTGGCGAAGGGAGAGTTGCTCCAAGTCTCACAAACCGAGGTTATATTACTTCTATTAAAAAATCATATGATCGATAATATTCAAATTGTAATCAAATACGGCGAGATAACTCAGGCAATAGTCACCTTCTTCGTCATGTGCCGCAATGATGCAGGTAATGCTATCCAATGCGGGTTCAAATGGAAAATCTTTATTGAAAGAAACTTTCGTGTTATAAAAGTGATATGTTCTCATAACGGTATCAAAGTCTACCCTTAGACTTTCTACAAATTGATTTTCCTCATCTTTGTACCAGTTTTCCAAGCCTATTTTCATTGCATCCTGCGTTAACCTGAAAATATCTGAATCGTCAACAAATTTTCCAAAAGCACCTTTATCAATCGGTAATTTTATCATTCTTTCCTCCGCTCCTGACTGATTATTCAGTCCCCCCTTAATCATCCAGCACAGAGGCCCCATGTCTTCCGTCTGGCAAAATAGAATAACCATTTTGGATTTCGTTAATCCCACCACCAAAGCCCCAACCGTTAGATTCCACAAAATCGATAAATTTTTTCCAAAATTCATCTTCTGTTACTTCTGAAGATACTTCAATACAGCCGTTTATTTCAAATTCTTTTCTCATGTATACCCCCGTAAATTTGAATTTGTCTTTTTGATCATACTACCATATATCATACCAAGACATTTTCAACGACTGGTGAATTTGCCGAAGATCTAACCCATCAGCCCAAAAGGTAAACGAGAGCGCAATTATGGTCTTCCTGCCATGGCATCCAGCAGCCGGTAGGTAAGATACAGCACCACGACAGCAGCGCAGGCCCACAGCAGCGGTACACGGAGCAAGACCACTTCCCCCAGCCACAGCAGCGACAGGCAAAGGCTGGCGCCCACTGCCAGCACCAGCACGGCGCAGGCTGCTTTTACGCCCCTGTCCTTTTCCGCATTGAACGTGTTTCGGACGATCAGCTCCACGATCAACACTGAAGCGATGACAATCGCAACGCACAATAGCACATTGCCCAGCGAAAATGCAAGTCGGGGCAACGCAGCCGGCCGGCCTGTCAGGAAATCCTTCAGCCACATCAGGAACGACGGAGAAAGGAGAATTTTGATCACACCCAAAACGGCCGCAGCCAAACAAACGACGCCGCCATATTCTGCCGCGCGCCGGCCGAAAGATTTATGTGGAAGGCTGGCAATGATCTCATCGCAAAACGCTTTGTAATCGCCGCCGATCACGTCCGAAAGCGCGTCTCCCCGCTCCTGCGCATCCAGGACCATTTCCGTCAAATCCCGACGTACCCGTTCCTGATCATACGCAGAGAGTGAGGAGCCGCGCAGATAACAGATCATATCTGTAAACACACCCTGGTTTTCTGCACAGATCTTTTTATCCAACGCATTGTTTTCCCGGTTCAGTTCTTTTCTTTTCTGATGCATAGCTTGTTCCCTCCGTTCGAAACAGCGTTCCAATCGCCCTGGACAGTTCCTGCCAGCTGCCATAAAACTGCTCCATCTCGATTCGTCCCTTTTCTGTGATGGAAAAGTATTTGCGCTTTGGCCCCACGGGCGACTGTTTATATTCCGCCTGAATCAGTGCATTCCTCTCCAGCCGGAGCAGCAACGGGTAGATCGTGCCTTCCGAAAGATCGGAAAAGCCGTACGCTTTGCACTTTTCCGTTATTTCGTACCCATACGTCTCATTCTCACTGATGATTTTCAAAATACATCCTTCGAGCACCCCTTTGAGCATTTGGGATGGAATCACGCTCCCGCCCCCTATCTTGCATTACATGGTAGATTATCTATATTGTATTGCATAATAGCTGGCTTGTCAAGATTTTCTTATAAGAAAAGAGCGCATGGAAGGTTCCATGCGCTCTTTTCTGTTATTTTTCCAACTTGCGGTCGTAATACGAAGTGTGCAGCAACGCTTCGGAAATGGGGCTGAGCGGCTCCTTGTAAAATTCACGGTAAATCGCTTGGATCTCCGGATTGTCGCAGGAGTTGCGCAGCGTCATCCGCTCATCCTCGGAATACAAGCTGGCGATGCGTTGCATACGGATGGCATCGGTCACCGGGATTGAATGGCACTGGGGCTGCCCTGCGCCGCTGATGCAGCCGCCGGGACAGGTCATCACTTCTACAAAATGATATTGCGACACGTCTCCTTGCAGGAACTTGTCGGCATTTTCCGTTCCGTAGACCACCGCGATTTTCAGCGTCAGTCCCGCCACGTCGATGCTGGCTTCCTTGACGCCGGCCATACCACGCACAGGGGTAAATTTCAGCAACGTTTCCGGTGGTTTCTGGTGAGTCAACACTTCATAGGCATAGCGCAGCGCAGCTTCCATCACACCGCCAGTATTGCCGAAGATCACGCCGGCGCCGGTGCCCTTGCCAAGGATATCGTCAAAAGGAAGATCGGGAAGATCGTTGAAGTCGATCCCCTCTTCCTTGAGCCATTGCGCCAGCTCCTTACTGGTAATACAGTAATCATTGTCTCGGATCTCCGGGCGCTTGAGCAGGCGGCCGGCCGCATTGAACTCTGGACGGCGGATCTCCGCCTTTTTTGCCGTGCAGGGCGTGACAACCACATTGACAATACGGGAAGGATCCAGCTGCTTTTTCATGGCAAAATAGGTTTTGATGGTGGGACCTTGCATCCCAATGGGGCTTTTGGCTGAAGAAATGTTGGGAATGAATTCCGGATGGAAGGTTTCCACATACTTGACCCAGGCCGGGCAGCAACTGGTAAACTGCGGCAGCGGCGCGCTACCAGTAGTAATGCGGCGGATCAACTCCGAGCCTTCCTCCAGAATCGTCAAATCCGCCGAGAACGTCACATCAAACACATAATCCGCGCCCAAAGCTTTCAGGGCCGCCACCATTTTTCCTTCCACATAGCGGCCAGGCTGGTCAGAAAAGGCGTCGCCCAAGCCGACCCGCACCGAAGGAGATGTGGAAAAAACGACGATCTTATCGGGATTGCGGATGGCGTCCTTTACTGCCTGGCATTCACTGCGCACTGTGATGGCCTCTTCGGGGCAGTTGGCGCTGCACTGCCCGCAGTTGATGCAGATTGCCGTGTCGTGGTTCTTCAACAGATCATAGTGCAGCTGAACGCCGATCTCCTCCTGGCAAACCGCCAGACAGTGGCCGCACAGCGCGCACAGATCATTGTTTTTGACAATAGCGGGATTGTCTGCCTCGACCGGAACGCAGCAATCGAGATGTTGAAACTTGCTCATAAGCTGCTCCTTTCCGCTCAAATGCCGAGGGCTTTGCGCTTTTCAAGGATCACCTGCTCCAAAGCGTCCGCCGAAGACGACACGTCGGTATCGACAATCAGCTTGCCGCCGGTCAGGTCAGGCAGCTGGTTGGTCAGCACATCCAGGATTACCGGACTGCCCGTGACAAAGGGCGGCAATCCCAAGTGGACGGTGAATCCCAGAGCCAGGCCAAAGCAACCGTCCGCCAAGGCCTGCTCTTCCAGCCACTGGGGTGCAGAAAGCACCAGCGGCAACTGCGGCAGATCAACGCCCAGCAGCTCCGCCACCTCGCCGGCCAGCAGATCCAGCCGACCGATGGCCAGGCAGGGGCCGAAATTCAACACCGGCGGGATGCCCAACTGCTGACACACAGCCTTCAAATTCGGCCCGGCCAATTCCGCAGCCTCCGGAGACATCAAACCGCAGTTTTCCAAACCGCCGCAGGTGCAGCCGGCGGCCAGCACAATGATATCCTTCGCGATCAGCTGCTTGGTCAGTTCCACGGTGAACACATCGTGTCCTTTGGCGCGCAGGTTTGAGCAGCCCACCACAGCGGCGACGCCCTTGATTTTTCCTTGCACGATTAGATCGATCAACGGACGATAGCTGCCACCCAAGAAAGAGCGCAGCGTTTCTTCCGTCACGCCGGTGATGGCATTTGGATAACCGTGCTGCGCCATTGGGTTGACGCGACCGGTGCTGCTCTTGCCCACTTCCAGCAGCACCCGGGTCAGGGCAGCTTTCAGCGTCGGGTCACTGACGCGCTCCAGCGCCTTCGAGCAGTTGGCGGCGTTAAACGCGCCGTCTTTGCGCCCGGCATAGGACTGCACCGCCTGATCAATGATATATTCGCTGATATCCTTCTTCTTGGCAAAATCATAGGGCACATACTCGGCATTTTTCTTTTTCGCCACATCGTCCAGACAGATCTGCGGAATCCGCAGCGCGTCGCAGATCGGCTCGATACCGGGAATGGTGCAGTTGAATTCCGACAGCACCAGGTCGATACAGCCCGTGCTCAGCACAGCCTCGCTGGTATAGTTATTGCCGGCATGGCCGCAGAATGCTTCCGTGCAGGCATCCTTGCGCACCTGGAAGTCCTGGCCGACGCAGGTACAGCCCACAATACGGATTGCCTTGGCGCCCACGGAGCGGGCCTTCTCCCGGGCCGCAGGAGAAACCAATGCCTCCTGCAGATGGTTGAACAGCGCCTGCTGATGGCCTGTGATCATAATATTGATGCACTCCGGATCGATGACCCGCAGTCCCACAGGGTCAAAGCCGATTTTCGATTCGCCCAGCAGGACGTCGTTGATCAGGTTGGTGAGCACAAGGCCGTAAATGCCCGTAGAAATCCCCAGGCGCAGGCAGTGCAGCAGCATATTGACCGGGTCGGAGTTTAAGTTCGTGGAGGTTTTGACCACGGCGTTGAACACCTCGTCCTTGGCGCCGCCGGGCAGAATTCCCAGCGCCTTCCATTTCTCCACCCGCATGGGATAGCCGACTTTTTCAACCAGCTTCATCTTTTCCTCAATGGGCTTATGTAGATCGGCCAGAACGGCATCCGCCACCTGTCCGGCGCGGTCCCAATCCGTAAAGCCGGTGATGCCGAACAGTTTGGACAGCCGGTCCAGCGCATGGATCCCTTTCAGCGGTTCCTTCTTAGCCGCCGTTTTTTTCAGCTGTTTGGCCGCATTCTCCACCACATGAATATAGCAGCCCGAACCTGCCGCCACCGAACGCAGGAAATTGCGCGCGGCAATAGTATCGGCGTCGGCGCCGCAGACGCCTCTGGGCCGCGCCTTGGAGATCCGGCAGGGACCGTTGGAGCACAGCCGGCAGCATACGCCCTGCGCTCCATAGCCGCACTTGTTCTCCTGCGTGATCATCCGGTTGTGAGACACTTCCATGGACAACCCCTTCAGATAGGTCTCCAATGGCCGGTCCGCACTGGCACACATGTTTCTCTCATCCATTTTCCAAGTTCCCCTTTCTATTTCATTCTGCCGCCCCATGTGTTTCCGGGTTCTCCCTCCAAAAACATGCCACAAGGCGACAAAAAAGCCCAAAAACCTGTTGAAAATTTTTGGGCTTCGATGCCATTTGAACGACCGATATACGCCGTTGCATATCGGCTGCTATTCTGATTTTGAAGTAAAACTTTTCTCCCGTTTATATAGAAATCATAACAATTCCACCGAAATTTGTCAACAAATTCCAACGAGTTTCTCACATTGCCTGAGAAATTTATGCACATGCAACAAAAGAACCTGTTTGATTTTGTCTCTTCAGCGCCGCTCCGCCGCCAAAGCAAAATCGGATGCCATCCCCCTCTGCGGCACGGCCGCACTGCCGGACCGCAGAGGATGTCCGGAGACACGCTTATAGATGCGCGTCGATGACCGCCTTATAGTCCTCGATCGTACGCACGCCCACCAGGCGCTCCACTTCCTTGCCGTCCTTGAACAGCACCACCGTGGGAATGCTCATCACACCGAAATCGCCGGCAAGACCGCCTTCTTCATCCACATTGACCTTGCCCACATTGGCACGGCCCTCATACTCCTGCGCGAGCTGCTCGATCGTCGGGGCCACCATGCGGCAGGGACCACACCAAGACGCCCAGAAATCCACCAGCGCCACGTTCTTTTCTGCCAGGAATGCACGGAACTCTGCATCTTTCAAATGCCGAACTGCTTCGTTTGCCATAGTAAACTCCTCCTGTTTTTTCTATGTGTATATGGTTCGCTTAAAATACTCTTTTTATTCCGAGCGCCGGTCAAGCCAGGAAACAGCCGCCAAGGCGGCCACCTGCCCTTCGCCGGCAGCTTTGGCGATTTGATACGGCTGCCCTGTGCAGTCGCCCGCCGCATACAGGGCGGGAAAATTGGTTTCCATCCGGGGTGAAACACGGATATGGCTGTCCTGTAGTGCCAAGCCGGGGATCAGATCCATGGGTGCTACAGACGCACGCAGCAAAAACACACCGTCGCAAAGGATTTTTGCTCCATCCGCCAGCACATGGGTGAGAACCGTATCACCGCCCAATTCCAAGGTTTTGATGCGGATGAAGGGAATGGTGTCAACCAGTTTCCCCTGTTCCGGCCGCCGGGACAGATACACCACAATGCAGCCGATTTCTTTGAGATAGTTGGCTTCCTGTTCTGCGCTTCCCGTTTCGCCGTACACCACCACGCGCTTTTTCCGATAGAGCATTCCGTCGCAGGTGGCGCAGTAGCTGACGCCGCGGCCCAGCCACTGCTCTTCCCCAGGGAATTTTTCCCCCCGGATGATGCCGCCGGCCAGAATCAGAGCGCGGGATTCCAAAACGGTTTCTTCCGCGCTGAGCATCCAGCTTTTGCCCGTGTACATGGCGGAAATCAACCGCTTTTCGATCCATTCCGCGCCAAGGCCCGTGGCCTGCGCATGCATGCGCTCCAAAAGCTCAGCGCCAGAAACGTCCGGCAACGCCGGATAATTCGGCACATGCCCAGAGCGATACAGCGGATTGTCCCGACAGGCGTTGGATACCACCGCCACTGTTTTGTTCCGGACGCGGGTGCTAATGGCTGCAGACAGTCCCGCAGGCCCGCCGCCTAAGATAATTATATCATACATGAATTGAATTCCCTCCGTCCGTTGCATATGCATCACTTCGCCAAAAAAGGGAATATTTTCTTTTATTATACACAGTTTCCCACAAATTTCCACCCTTTCTGTAAAAAAGCCTTCCGCCCTGGCGACGGAACGCAGTCAGCTCAGTTTCAAAATCTCCTTTTTCAGCTTTGCGATAATTTTTTTTTCAAGCCGTGAAATATAGGACTGCGAGATCCCCAGCCGGTCAGCACATTCTTTCTGCGTCTGTTCCTGTCCGCCGCCCAAGCCGAAGCGCATGGTGATGATCTCCTTTTCCCGCTCCGACAGTTTTTCCAGCGCCTGATGCAGAAGCTTCCGATCCACATCCTCTTCAATAGGACGCATGACAATGTCCCCGTCCGTGCCCAAAATGTCCGAAAGGAGCAGCTCGTTGCCATCCCAATCGGTATTCAACGGTTCATCAAAGGAGACTTCCGCTTTCTGCGGCGCGCTTTTGCGCAGATACATCAAGATTTCGTTTTCGATACAGCGGGAACAATAGGTGGCCAGCTTGATGTTTTTATCGCTGCAAAACGTGTTGATCCCTTTGATCAGGCCGATGGTGCCGATGGAGACCAGATCTTCAATATTGATGCCCGTATTCTCAAAGCGCCGGGCGATGTAGACCACCAGACGCAGATTGCGCTCGATCAGGATAGATTTGACCGTCTCATCCCCTTCGTCCAGCCGTTTCAGCAGTTCCGCCTCTTCCTGCCGCGGCAGCGGCGGCGGCAGCGGGTCCGCCCCGCCGATATACATAATTTTTCCAGGCGCAGGACGGCGCAGTCTGTTCCAAAAGGAGCCAAACCGGTTCCGGAGCCTTTGCAGCATTTGTTTCATATTTCCCATAGTGATGCCTTTTCCTTTCTGTCCGTCATTCCACCGGTCCGCCCCACAGCGCATCGTACTCCCGCCCCTCCGACACCGGTGTGGGCGAGAGCGCCACGGTGACGCGTTCAGCCCTCCAGCGGCCGATTCGGACATGTTCTGCCGTATACCCCAGCAGCAGCCCGGACGCCGTGCCCACGCTGCGGAAGGACAGCAGCCGCAGTTTCGGCGCACCCTCCACACAGCACAGCGCTTCCAGCGCCGCCTCCGGTCGTTCCAAAAAAGGCTGCGCCAAATAAGGGCGCGCCGCTTCCGGCCAGGACGAGGCAAACCGCGTTCCCTCCGCCACCAGTACCGGTGTGCCGGTCAGAGGATCGCACAGCGTATTCCC
Source organism: bacterium 210917-SL.2.15 (assembly GCA_020555605.1). Classification (GTDB taxonomy): domain Bacteria; phylum Bacillota; class Clostridia; order Oscillospirales; family Oscillospiraceae; genus Pseudoscillospira. The sequence continues at coordinate 18,176 of JAJCJC010000013.1, forward strand.
GCTGTCCCGCAGCACACGCAGGTGCACGCGCGTTCCCATGACTTCGCATTCCGCTTCCGCCAGCTCCCCCGATACAGCATGATGCAGCCTTCCCCGCGAAAAAAGCCACAGCGCGCCGAAACACAGCGCCGCACTGCAAAAAAGCAGACCAAAATGCACAGGCATGAGATATGCCCCGCGGACATAATACTGCGTCCGCATCCAAAAACCGCAGGCGATCACGCTCCCAGCCAGTACACAGGACAAGGCGAAAAACACCAAGCACAAACGCCAGAAGCGCTCTCCACAGCCGTAGCATACAAGCACAAGCACCCCCCCAAACAGGAGTTTGAACGGCGGCCACCCCAAAAACGCTCCCCAGGGGAAAAACACTGCCGCCGCATAAAAACCGCCTAGCGCGGCAGATGGAAGCAGGCGATGAAATTTTCGTTCTGCGCCGGCAAGATAGCCCGTAAAATACAGCAGCAGACCATCCAGCAGCGTATTGAGCAGAAAAACGCCGTCTATGTAAATGACCATTCAAACTCACCCGAAGAATAGTATAATAGCTTGTTTGCCGAAAATGCGTCGCAAAAGGGGCGCGCCAAAAGGCGCAGGATTTCGCCAGGACACAAAAAACCGCCGCATACTCCGAGAGTATGCGGCGGACATCACGTTTCCCTTATATTTTCTTCAAAATACTGCCCAGCGCAGACAACAGCGCATCCATTTCCGCATCGGTGCCAACCGTGATGCGCAGGAAACGGTCGATCCCCGGAGCGTTAAAATAGCGCACCAGAATCTTCCGCTCCCGCAGCGCCGCAAACAGCGCGTCGGCATCTCGTTCCGGGTGCGCTGCAAACAAAAAATTTGTTTTGGACGGGAGCACGACAAAGCCCAATTCCTTCAGCGCCTGCGTGCTCCGTCCCCGGGTGGCGACAATGCGGCGGCAGGTATCTTCAAAATAAGCCCGGTCCCGCATCGCCGCAGCCGCCCCCGCCTGGGCCAGGCGATCCAGCGTATAAGAATTGAAGGAATTTTTCACAGCACTCAGCGCTTCAATCAAAGGCTGCTGCCCCATTGCAAATCCGATGCGCAGCCCCGCCAGAGACCGGGACTTGGAGAAGGTCTGCACCACCAGAAGATTGGGATAGCGCTCTACCAACCCCACGGCGCTTTCGCCCCCGAAATCTACATAGGCCTCATCCACCACTACCAGGGCGGCAGCATGCTCGCGCAAAATCTGCTCCACCTGCTCCAAAGGCATCGCCATCCCAGTAGGGGCATTGGGATTGGCAAACACAATGCCCTTATAGTCGCCTGCAAAAACTCCAGCGTCCAGAGAAAAATCATCCCGCAGCGCTACAGCATCGTAGGAAACATCAAACAAGTCTGCGTAGACCGGGTAGAAACTGTAGCTGATTTTGGGAAATGCAATCCGGTCCTCCGGGGCGAAAAAAGCCAGGAACGCCAAAGCCAATACTTCATCCGACCCATTGCCCACAAACACCTGCTCTGAACTGAGTCCATAAAATTCCGCAATCGCGCCGCGCAGGTCGTCGCATTCCGGCTTGGGATACCGCCGCAGCGCCCCGTCTGCTGCTGCGGCAATGGCCTCCAGCGCCCGAGGCGAGGGCGGATAGGGGTTTTCATTCGTGTTCAGCTTGATGAACGCGCCGTCTTCCGGCTGCTCGCCGGGAACATACGGCGTAAGGTGCGCCAAACGCCGGCTCCAATAAGAATTCATTGCCCTGCTTCTCCTTCCAGAATGCGTTTGATGCTTTTTTCCGCTTTGCTGCGCGGCAACATGATCTCCCGGCCGCACCCCTCGCAGCGCCATTTGACATCCATCCCCACACGGGTGATCACACCGGTTTTGCAGCCGCAGGGGTGCTGCTTTTTCAGTTCCACACGGTCATTCAAATGCAGATTCATTGTTTTCCAATCCTTTATGATTCAATTTCACGCCGAAAGGCGCATATAGTGGTGTATCAATCTTTATTTCACGCCCTGAAACGGCAGACAGGATGATCAAATTGTTGTTGAACCGCCCTTACCTTCCCGAAGGAAGGAACGAAAGCTACCGCAAAAATGCCGAGGCGCTGCTCACCGTGAGCGACGCGAAAAAATATTGCCGCGAAGAAACGCCGCTGGAAATGACCGTGGAGCGCTGCGATGCAAAACATGACCTATACGGCGCCATCGGCCCCTTCCCCGCCGTAATCCGACGGAGCGAAGCCATCAGCGCCGCCGTCAGCGGCGCTGAAAAAGAAATCGCCGTTTTATCCCTGGTCGGCAAAACCGTATGCTGCACAATCCGGGACGTATGCAGCAATGCCGAAGGCCAGCCGCTGCTGGAACTGTCCCGCAGGGGGATGCAGGACAAAGCGCTTTCCTATCTGCTCGACACGGTACAGGAAGGCGACGTCATCCCCGCCTCAGTGTCCTCCATGTCCCCCATTGGGGTCTTTGCCGACGTGGGCTGCGGCGTCATCGCGCTCCTGCCCATCCGTCAGATCTCCGTGTCCCGCATCCAGCACCCGGCCGAGCGTTTTGCCCCCCATCAGCCCATCCGCGCCGCCGTAAGGAAAATCGACCGCGCGGCGGGACGGCTGCTTTTGACCCACAAGGAACTGCTGGGCACCTGGGCAGAAAACGCAGCGCAGTTCCAAACAGGCGAAACCATCACCGGGGTGGTGCGGGGCATTAAAAGCTACGGGGTCTTTATCGAACTGACGCCCAATCTCACCGGTCTCGCCGAAACGGACGACACTCTTCAAGAGGGCGAGCGGGTATCGGTTCTCATCAAAGCGCTGCTGCCCGACAAGCACAAGATCAAGCTCCATGTGATCGGCCGGCTGCCCGCCTGCCCTGCCGCTACGCCCCTGCAATATAAAATCACAGAGGGGAACATATCCGGCTGGTCCTATTATGAAAGCGTCAACGCTGCGCCTTAATGCTTTCCCAATACTTCCGCGCCGCCTGCTCAGTTTTGTTTTCACCGTATTCATAATACTGAACACCGACCATATCGTCGGGCAGGTATTGCTGGGAAACATAGTGGTACGGAAAATCATGGGGATAACGATAGCCTGGGCTGCGCTCAGCGCCGGTGGAATCGGCATGGACATTTTTCAGATGGCGCGGAATATCGCCGGCGTGACCGCGGCGCACATCCTCCATGGCGGCGATGATGGCATTGTGAGCGGAATTAGACTTGGGTGCCGTGGCCATCAGCACCGCCGCCTCAGCCAGCGGCAGCCGCGCCTCCGGCAGGCCCAGCTGCAGCGCCGCGTCCACACAGGCCTTGACAATGGAAATCGCCTGCGGATAGGCCAGCCCTACGTCCTCTGCGGCGATCACCAGCATGCGGCGGCAGGGAGACAAAAGATCTCCTGCCTCCAAAAGTCGGGCCAGATAATACACCGCAGCATCCGGATCGGAACCGCGAATGGACTTTTGCAGGGCAGAGAGAAGATCATAGTGGTTATCCCCATCCCGGTCGTAGCGCATGGCACTGCGCTGGGCAGCCTGGGCCGCGTCCTCCGCCGTAAGCGTGATCACGCCGTTTTGCGGCACGCCGGCACGGCAGAGCAAATCGATTGCAGAAACGCCCTTACGCACGTCCCCGCCGCAAGAGCGGGCAATATCCGTCAGCACTGCGTCGCTGCACTGCACTGCAAGGCCCAGGCGCTCTTCCATTTTCACAAGGGCACGGCGCAGCGCGGCTGTCAGATCTTCCGCGCAGACCGGTTTGAACTCAAAGACCGTGCTGCGGCTCAGCAGCGCGGAATAAACATAAAAATACGGGTTCTCCGTGGTAGAGGCAATCAAGGTGACAGAGCCGTTTTCCATGAATTCCAGCAGCGTTTGCTGCTGTTTTTTATTGAAATACTGAATCTCGTCCAGATAAAGCAGAATACCGCCTGGCGTCAGCAGCGTTCCCACATCGGAAAGAATCTCCTTGATATCAGAAATCGACGCCGTAGTGGCGTTAAGCTTATAGAGACGTTTCTTTGTTTTTGCGGCAATCAGGTTGGCCAGCGTTGTTTTTCCCGTTCCCGGCGGGCCGTAAAAAATCATATTGGCCGCCGTTCCGCTTTCAATGATGCGGCGCAGAAGGCCGCCTTCTCCCAGAAGATGCTTTTGTCCCACCACTTCATCCAAACTCTGCGGCCGGATTTCATCGGCCAAAGGACGCTCCATGCCACGCGCCTCCCTTCTTCAAAATCTTGCAGCATTCCGCTTTCTTTCTCCCAAAGGCTTGCAAAACGATCGGTCCCTAGCACTGCGCGCCTGCGGGCAACGGTCCCTTTTCCGGAAACATACCACTGCCACCTCAAAACCGCTTCATAGTTGTTGGATTGTATTATTATAACATACTTTTTTTTGCTTTGCATCTGCTTTTCCTCTCGCATTTTGCCGAAATTTGTAGTATGCTGACAAAAAGAACACAGAGGAAAGGATGCCGCCGCCATGAAACGAAAAAGCACAGTCCTGCGTATTATCGAGAATTTGAAGGTACTTTACCCGGACGCCATTTGTTCGCTGACCTACCAAAAAGACTACGAACTGCTGTTCGCCACGCGTCTTTCCGCCCAATGCACCGATGCCCGGGTGAATCAGGTAACGCCGGAGCTGTTTTCCACCTATCCCACGTTGGAAGCGCTGGCCGAAGCGTCCGTGGAGGACGTAGGCAGGATTATTCACTCCTGCGGCCTTTATCAGACCAAAGCCCGGGATCTGGTGGCCTGTGCCCGGGTACTGCTGGAAAAGCACGGTGGAAAAGTGCCAGACACAATGGATGAGCTGACTGCTCTGCCCGGTGTGGGCCGTAAAACCGCCAATCTTGTGTTGGGCGATATTTTCCATAAGCCCGCCGTGGTGGCCGACACCCACTGCATCCGCATCACCGGCCGGTTGGGTCTGACCGACGGCAGCAAAGACCCCGTTCAGGTAGAAAAACAGCTGCGCGCCGTGCTCCCGCCGGAGGAGAGCAGCGACTTCTGCCACCGCATGGTTCTGCATGGCCGTGCGGTATGCATGGCCCGCAGCCCTGTCTGTGGCGGGTGCCTTCTGAAAAAAGACTGTGACTTTGCCAAAGCAAACAAGATCAAATGAACGGAGACTGAGCCATGGACAAGCTGCAGCGGCAGCCTCCCTTTCCTGCAGGATATTTTTGATGTGATGAAAGAGGGCGTTCTCATCATCGGCACCGCCGGCGATATCTTTTTTGCCAACAAGGCGTATCTCGATTTCATTCGCCTCACTGCCGAAGAAGCCATTGGCCGGCATCTGCGCGGCCTGAGGCCCCACGCGCAGATGCCCAGCGTGGTGACCTCAGACAAAGCCGCTGCGCGTTTTGCAGGAGAAAAAGATCCGCCCGCTGGGCGGCACACGGGAGAGTTCGGTAAATGTGCGAATCCTGTGCGCTTCCAACGTCGATCTGGAATGCAGTGTCGCCGAAGGGCGCTTCCACAAAGACCTCTATTATCGCCTGAACGCCTTTATGGTGCAGGTTCGTCCCCCTGCGCCGACGCAGCGCAGACATCCCAGTCATCGTGCAGGATATCCTTACAGGTCTCGACCGCAAATACCACCGCAGTCTCACCATCTGCCCCGACGCCGTAGACGCCTTGCAGCGCTATACTTGGCCCGGCAACGTGCGCGAGTTGCGCAACGTGGTGGAATATTCTGCCTTTTTGTGCGAAGATGATACCATCACCGCCGCCGCGCTGCCGGACAGTGTGCGCCGCGCCCTGGCAGACGAACAGAAGGAAACCCTGGCCGAACGCGTCTACGCGTTTGAACAGGCCGAAATCCGCACTATGCTCTATCGTTACGGCAACACGCTGGAAGGAAAGCGAAAAGCAACCGCTGCGCTGGGCATTTTTCTGGCTTCCCTTTACAACAAACTAAAGTAAGGCAGTCCTTTGATCTTTTAGAAATTACATATCGTTTTTCTCTTTCTCGTGAAACCTCCAGATTTTTAGAATTTAGTTCTAAAAATCTGGAAGTCTTTTTCTTTCTATGTTTTTTCGCTGTTCCTTCTCCTTCCTTTTCCTGCACCCCCTCGTTTATTTCTAAGAATTTAGAATCCAAAAAATGTAACGGAGGCTCTTCATGCGGAAAAAAGCATTGCTCTGCAGAGCTTTCTTCCCTGCCCACTTTCTTTGGCACGGTATTCGCTTATAGGGGGAAACAGACGTGAGCCGGCCCCTTCGCAGTGGAAACGGAGCTGTCCTGCCCAGTAAACAAAGGAGGAATATTTTTATGTTGGCATTTGTCTGCTTTGTGACAGTCATTGTCATGCTGGCGCTGATCATGACCAAAAAGCCACCCCCACGGTAGCACTGATTGCAGTGCCCATTGTAACGGGCGTGATTTCGTCCTGGTTCCGCGTAACGGATGCCGAGGCCGCTCCCGGCGTGATGAACATCCTGCCCTGGGGCGCCCCCACCATCCGCGCGGCGGCCGCCATGCAGATGGACGTGATGGAGCTGTCTCAGCCCGTGCTGATCCCTGTGCTGTGCGGCCTCGTGTGCGTCATCATCTTTTCCATTATCCTAGGTGGCAAAGAAAAGGGCCGCATCGGTTCTGTAGCTCTGGCCAGCGCCGCCGCCTACAATCCCGAACTAACCGAAGAGGAAAAGGAACTCGTCCCCCAACCGTTCTATCATCAACATCATTCTGATCATCGCGTCCATCCTGGTCAATTGCGAGGACGTTCATCCCGAAGTTTAAATTTTTGACGTTTAATGGAAGAAAGAAAGTTTTGAATATAAAACTCTGGGAAATTGCACACTCCCACACCGGCGACAAGGGCGATATTTCCAATGTGTCCCTGATCGCCTACAACGCAGAGGACTTTGAACTGCTCAAGGAAAAAGTGACGCCGGAAAAGTGAAGGAGCATTTCAAAGGCATTGTAAAAGGCGAAGTCGTCCGCTACGAGCTGCCCAACATCCACGCGCCGAACTTTGTCATGTATGCCGCGCTGGGCGGCGGCGTGACCCGCTCCCTATCCGTGAACATGCACGGTAAGGGTCTCAGCTCCTACCTATTGAATATAGATATCTGATTTTCTCCTCTCTTTTTTCTGCAGAGACCGACCGCCGCCGGACGCTCCCCCTATCGTCTGGAGGCAGTTTTTTGCACAATTGGAAAAGGCTGCTGCAAAATCAGGGAACTTTTCCGCACCCGGTTCATATACTGCAGTAGACTATCTCGAAAAGGAGCCGATGAATTTGGAGCTTCAGGAACAGATCAAAAAAATACAGCAGAACAAAGCCCTGGTGCAGCAGTTGATGGCCTCGCCAGACGGGCAACGCCTGCTGGCCATGCTGACCAAGGACGGTGGCGGCCAACTGAATAAGGCCGCCGCATCCGCCGCCAAAGGCAATACCGCCGACATCGTACATATGCTCGCGAAAGTGATGCAGTCCGAGGAGGGCGCCAAGCTCGTCCATAAAATCAACGACCAGATCAACTGACTTATTCCGCGCAAAAGCGGCGCCGCAACAGCTGCGCCGCTTTCTCAAAATTTCAGCAAAGGAGGCGGCGCTGTGTGGCAGACTTTGAGGAAAAACTAAATGCGATCCTCTCCTCGCCGGAGAGTATGCGGCAGGTGGCCCAGCTGGCACAGATGCTCTCAGCGCAAAACGCGTCCGAGGCTCCCGCCGGTGAAGAGGCCCAGGCACCGCCTCCGCCGCCCCCACAGCAGTCTCCGCCGGACGACGGAAGCGCCATGCCGGATCTGTCTTCGCTGCTGGATGGACTGGATATGAATACCATCGCCCGGTTCCTCCCGTTGCTGCAAGAGATGAACCGCGGCAGCAATGACGAGAGTACTCAGCTGCTGTACGCCCTCAAGCCCTTTCTAAAACCGGAGCGACAGAACAAGGTGGACAGCGCACTGCGCCTGGCCCGTCTGTTCCGTGTTGGCAAAGTATTTTTCAAGGGGTTGGGTGAACGGCATGTATAACCGCTATATACGCGATCAGCAGGGAGGCTTTACACGCATCCGCGAAGAGGACGCGCTCGCAGAAGACGCCCCTTTTTCCTGCGGCCCCCCTCCTCCTCCCGGCCCGCCGCTTTTTGGAGGAGCAGACGTCGGTTTCCTGCGCCGCATTCTGGGCAAGCTTGGCATGGCGGACGTTGACACCGGCGACCTGTTGCTCCTGTTGATCCTGCTTCTCCTGTTTACTGAGGGTGGAAGCAAGGATGAAGAGCTGATGATCGCTTTAGGGCTGCTGCTGATCCTGTAACAGAAAAGAAAAACAACCGGGGCTGTGAACAATAGTTCACAGCCCCGGCTGATTTTCCTCAGTCATTCGGACTGGTATCAATCACGCGGCGCAGGAACGCTTTCAGCCGCCTCTGCTCGTCCGGTAAAAAATGGCCTAAAAAATGCCGGTTCATATCCTGTACAATCTGATCCACACCCTCGCGCATATCCACGGCCTTTTTCGTCGGCGACACCAACACCATCCTCCGGTTTTCCGGCACTGCACTCCGTTCGATGAGTGCGCTTTTCTGCATCCGATCCAGTACGCCGGAAACGGACGATGCCTCTAGGTACAGCTTTGCGCCGATCTGCGAAGGCGTCAACGGCCCGTCGTTCCACAGGCAATTGAGCACGCCGTATTGGGACGGCGTGATATCGTACACTGCCAGCTGCTGGCTGAAATAACGAAACACCACATTCTGCGACACACTGAGCAAATAATTAATACATTCTGTCATTTTCATGCTGTTTCTCCCCTCTCTATTGACAGTATACTTATTCTGTCTCATTCTGTGATAATATTCATATTTCCTAATAGGAACTATACTTTATCAGAAAAAGAGAAAACGCTACAGACACCTTTCACGCGATCGTTGTGCAGGAAACCCCAGACGGTGTGGCCTACGCCGTGCAGGAGATCGGTAGCGAACAGCTTTCAGAAGGCGATGTGCTGATTGCCGTAGATTATTCTTCCGTTAACTACAAGGACATGCTGGCCGTGAAGAAAAACGGCGGTGTGATCCGCCGCTATCCTATGATCCCCGGAATCGACCTGAGCGGAACTGTGGTATCCTCCCGCAGCAGCGCACCACACCCGGGCCAGAACGTTCCGGTTACCGGCTTTGACGTCGGCATGACGCACACCAGCGGCTATGCCGAATTTGCCCGCGTCCCTGCGCAGTGGGTCGTCCCGCTGCCGGACGGACTCACTTCGCGGGAGGCTATGATTATCGGCACAGCCGGCTTTACCGCGGCGCTGTCTATTGACGCTCTGGAACGGATGGGTATGTATCCCGGTGCAGAGCAGGCTATCCTAGTCACGGGCGCCTCCGGCGGCATAGGCAGCGTGGCGCTGCGGTTGCTCAAAAAGAGCGGCTATATCAACGTGACCGCAATGAGCCGCAAAAAAAGAGCAGGAAGCCGCTATGCTCACTGCTCTCGGCGCCAGCGAAGTGTTGTCCCCGGAAGAACTTCTGCCCTCCGCAGAGGGGAAGCCCCGCCCCCTGGGTAAGCAGCGCTTCCATTATGTTTTGGACACCGTGGGCGGCTCTGTCACCGCAGGGCTGATCCCGCAGATCTATTACGGCGGAAGCATCAGCCTGTACGGCAATGCCGGCGGTATCGCTCTGGAAACTACGGTGCTTCCCATGATCCTGCGGGGCGTCAACATCCTCGGGATTGATTTGGTCAACTTTCCCATTGAAAAGCGCGCCGCCATCTGGGAGCGCTTCACCCACGAATGGCACATGATGGCGCACCTCCCTGTGAGCGAAGTCGGCCCGGGCGAGCTGCCCGGTGTATTCACTTCCCTGTAAAACGGCTCTCATATGGGGCGGATTATCGTAAAGATCGGCCGGAACCGCTGAGTGCCGTCCCGACGAAAAACCGGTGCGTGCCTGACAGCACGCACCGGTTTTCAGTTCAATTTCTCCGCAAAGGGATCAGCGCTCTTCCAGCCGGATGTAAGCGCGCTCATCCTCGATCACACTTTCATAAGCCGGACGGATGATCTTATCCATGTTCACCAGCTCTTCCAGCCGATGGGCGCTCCAGCCCACTGACCGGGCCACGGCAAAAATCGGCGTATAGAGTTCCACAGGAATATTTAGCATACTATAAACAAAGCCACTGTAAAAGTCCACATTGACACAAACGCCTTTGTAGATTTTTCGACGCTCATTGATCAGTTCCGGCGCCATACGTTCAATATTGGAATAAAGCGCAAAATCTTCCATGCGGCCCTTTTCTTCCGCCAATTTCTGCACGTATCCCCTGAAAACCTCTGCCCGTGGATCCGATACCGCATAAATGGCATGTCCCAGCCCATAGATCAGGCCCTTATGATCAAACGCCTTTCCTTCCAAAAGCTGCGCAAGATAACCACGAACCTGTGTTTCGTTGGTCGTATCCTTTACATGCTCTTTGAGGTCTTTCATCATCTCCATAACTTTTATATTGGCTCCACCATGCTTGGGTCCCTTCAGAGAAGTCAATGCCGCGGCCATGACTGAATAAGTATCCGATCCGGCGGAGGTAACCACGCGAGTCGTAAACGTAGAATTGTTTCCGCCGCCATGCTCCATGTGCAAAATCAAAGCCGCATCCAAAACGTGGGCTTCTGTCTCTGTATAGCTGCAATCCGGACGGAGCATGCGCAGCATGTTTTCCGCCGTGGACAGCTTGGGATCGGGCCGGTGGATATAAAGCGAATCGTCACATATGTAATGATTGTAGGCCTGATAGCCATAAATGGCCAGCATGGGGAATACGCTAATCAGCTGCAGGCATTGACGCAGCACATTGGGCACGGAAATATCCATGGCACTGTAATCATAGGATGCCAGGCTCAGCACACTTTTTGCCATGGAATTCATGAGATCGCTGGTAGCACCTTTCATGATTACATCACGGGTAAAATCCTCAGGCAGCTGACGGCAATCACATAAAATACTGCGGAACTCTTCCAACTGCCACTTGTCCGGCAATTCGCCGAACAGTAGAAGATAGGCCACCTCTTCAAACCCAAATCCGCCGCTGCTGACACAGTTGCGCACCAAATCGATCACATTGTATCCGCGATACAGAAGGCGGCCGTCACAGGCAACTTCTTTTCCATCGACAACTTTTCGTCCATCAACACGAGATATATTCGTGATACCTGTAACAACGCCGTGGCCCTGTTTGTCGCGCAGGCCGCGAAATACATGACGCTGGTTGAACAGCGCATCGTCGATCGTGTCGTGCTTATAGCACAGGGCGCTGCTGTGCCGCGCATAATTAGCGATGGTATCTCTGGTTTGCTTTGCACGCGTCAGCGCATCCTTAAAACGCTCCATGGAAAAGCCTCCTGTCTTTGAATACTAGCATTATTTTAGCGTACTAAATTGATAAAGTCAATCTATTTTCATAACTTTGTGAAAATTTCAACGAGCCGGGACAGCGCCCGGCTTGTCAAGCAGGATCATTTCCCCCGCCCGGTCCACAGGCCCATAGCAGGTTCCTCCGGGGCATACAGCAACTTCTTACTGCGCAGGCAAAAGATGGTAAAAGTGACAATACCTGCCGTAAAATCGGCGATTGGTTCGGCCAAGAACAGCCCCCGCACGCCAAGGCCGAACAAATGCGACAGGATCAGCGCCATGCGGAACAGAAGGCCTGGAATCGGTTCCGTTCCCAGTTTGTTGTTTTTACTTGCGATGGCATTTATAAAAATGATACACTTCTTTGCTTTTCAAAATTTGCAAGACCCGCTGCCCAAGCGGTAAAGCGGTCAAGAAAGCGGCGGCCGGAGCCGCCGCATACCTAATGCCGCATCACAGCAAAACTTCTTGTGTCGGGACAGCGGTTCTACCGCCCATACTGTGTAAAATGGAAGCAGCCGTTAAACCGGGGCCGTCCCATCCGGCAGTGTAAACAGCGCCGCCTCCGGTTCGCCCATGGAAACCGCAACCCCCTCCATGCGGTAGACCTCTTCCCCGTTCTGCAGGCGCTGGGCAGCCGTCAAAAGGCCCGTATCCACCGATACCCAATAGCGCTCGGCATAGCCGTTCTCATCCTCTTTTGTTTCAGCGTAAATACAATCCACCTGCTGATAGGCTTCATAGCCCGCTTCGGCAATTTCAGCGCTCTGCAGCGCCACAAGATCCTCATATGTCGGAATCCACTGCTCCTCATCCTGAGAAAAACCCCCGGTACGCACGGTGGAATAGGTGCTCTCGCTGTTGTACCACACATAGGTGTTCTCATCTGTGCGCAACATATGGCGCACCTGGCCGCCGGGCAGCGTCAGATCCGTACGCACCAGATCACCGCTGACCGCGCTTTTCACTGTAACCGTTCCACTACCCCCGTTCCAGAACGTGGTAAGTACCATCACGCGGGAATAGGCCTCCGGCCGTGTCAGCGTAGCCACCACGCTGCCGACGTTCTCCGCCGTCACCTCCACACGCTGCACCGCATTGCCGCCTCCTGCCCCACCGCCGGCTTCCGATACATCAGAGGACGGACTTTCCTCCGGAAGGACAATTTCCTCCCGGCCCGGATTCAGCAGCGGGTAGCCCAAAAACAAGAACACCGCCAGCAGGATCATTACGGTGATGCCAATGGTCACGCGGTTCATCTTTCCCTTGTCCAACGGTGCCCCCTCCTCTGCATACCGCCGCTTTACCGGCCTTGGTAATCCTCCGGCCGCTGCGCACGCCGGCCGAAATGCCACAGGATTGCTTCGGCGATCCGGCGGCAGGCCTGTCCGTCTCCATACGGGTTCACCGCATGTGCCATAGCTTCATAGGCATTGGGGGACTCGATCAGTTCCGAGGCCATGGACACAATGACGTCCTTGTCCACGCCGGCAATCTTCACCGTGCCAGCCGCTACTGCCTCCGGCCGCTCCGTTTCCCGGCGCAGCACCAAAACGGGTTTCCCCAGTGCAGGGGCTTCTTCCTGCAGACCGCCGGAATCCGTCAGGACCATGTAGCACCGGCCCATCAGGTTGTGCATTTCGTCCGCCGGCAGCGGATCAATTAAATGCACTCGGGGCGCCCCGGCCAGATATTCCTGCACGGCCTCCCGCACCACAGGACTCAAATGGACGGGATACACCAACTCAACATCCTCATAGGTCTCCGCGATCTGACGCAGCGCCAGCATGATATTTTTCATCGGTTCTCCGTAATTTTCCCGGCGGTGACAGGTGACCAATATCACTTTTTTCTGTTCATAGGGCAACGTATTGAGCACTTCGGTGGCAAAGCAGTAGTCTTTGCGCACGGTGGTTTTCAACGCGTCGATCACCGTGTTTCCAGTGACAAACACGCCCTCGGTGATATTTTCCCGGGCCAGGTTCCTGCGGTTATTTTCCGTAGGGCAGAAATGCAGATCGGCAATCGCCCCCACCATCTTGCGGTTCATTTCCTCCGGGAACGGTGAATAGCGGTCATACGTCCGCAACCCTGCTTCCACATGGCCCACCGGGATTTGGTGATAAAACGCAGACAAAGCCCCGGCAAAGGTAGTGGAAGTATCACCGTGCACCAAGATCAGATCCGGCTTTTTTTCTTCAATCACGTCATCCATACCGGTTAGACATTTGCAGGTAATGGAGGAAAGTGTCTGCCGGGGCGCCATAATATTCAGATCACAGTCCGCCTGCAGGCCAAATACCTCCATGACCGAATCAAGCATCTGCCGGTGCTGCGCCGTAACGCAGCAAATGCTTTCGATCTCTTGGTATTTTTTCAGCTCCAGCACCAGCGGAGCCATTTTGATGGCCTCCGGCCGGGTACCAAATACGCTCATCACACGCAGCTTTTCCACGTTGTGCTCCTCCTTTTTCTGCCGCCGCTCCGCCGGCGGCTTCCTTCGATGAGAATTATATTCTGTCGCCGTTCGCGTTACCGTCCGTCTCCGGCCCCTCGCCAGCAGACGCCTCAGCAGCTTCCTCGTCTTCCGCCGGCTGCGTGCCGGAAGGCGGCTCTCTGTTCGCAGCAACCTCTTCGCGCACTTCCTCTTCGATCTCGGAAAGTTCCTGGCGCAGGCTGTGCTCTTTCCAATGCTTCTTTTCTTCATCGCTCATATGCGGTAGGAAAATCACCCGCACAGCGATCAGGCATACAATGATCAGCGCCATCAGACACAAAATCGCCTTGATTTCTCCGCTGGTCGCCAACACGACAGCGCTCAGGCCAAGAATCGCGGAAATCACATACAGGACAGCTACCGCCTGCTTCTGGTTCAGGCCCATGTCGATCAGCCGGTGGTGCACATGGCTGCGGTCTGGCGCCATGGGGTTCTGACCGTGGGAAATGCGGCGGATAATGGCAAACATCGTGTCGAAAATCGGCAGGCCCAGGATCAGGAACGGCACCACAAAAGAAATCACAGCATAAAATTTGAACAACCCCTGAATAGTGATACAGGCCAAAATATAGCCCAAAAACGTGGAGCCAGTATCGCCCATAAAGATCTTGGCCGGGTTCATATTGTAGGGCATGAATCCGATGCACGCGCCCACCAACGCCGCCATAATGACCGCCACCTGCGGCTCGGCCACCAGAATGGCAATGGCCAGCATGGTCAGCGCACTGATGGAACTGACGCCGATGGCCAGTCCGTCCAGCCCGTCGATCAGATTCACGGCATTGGTGAGCCCTACAATCCAAATTACGGTGATGGGAACGGAAAGCCACCCAAAATTCCAGTAAGGATTGTCACTGAGCAGATTGGGATTGGTGATACAGGTGATCTGCACACCGTAATAAATCGGAATCAGCGCCGCCAAAATCTGCACTACGAACTTGAGGCTGGCCCGCAGAGGCGTGATATCGTCGATGATTCCCATCACCACAATGATCACGCTGCCGAGCAGGATGCCCTTCATCTGGTCGTCGATCTCTACAAACAGCAGCACACTGATGATGAAGCCCAGGAAAATGGCCAGGCCGCCCATGCGGGGGATCGGCACCTTGTGCATGCGCCGCTCATCCTTGGGCACGTCGATTGCGCCCAGCTTGCAGGCAAAGGATTTGACAATGGGCGTGGACAGAAAACTGATCACCAGCGCCACCACCATAGGCAGCAGGATCACAGCGATCATATTGAATTCAATTGACATATTCCGAAATCCTCCAGGGCCGCTCAGCGTTCGACAAAGCCCACTTTTTTATAGACCTTGCGCAGCGTTTTGCCCGCCACATAGGCCGCGCGTTCCGCGCCGGTGCGGTAAATTCCCTCAAGATATGCCTTATCGGCGAGAATATGCTCCGTCTCCTCACGGATGGGGCGCAGCGTTTCTACCACAGCCTCGCCCACAGCGCTCTTGAAATCGCCGTATCCACGGCCTTCAAACTCCGTCTCGATGGCGTCGAACGTTTTTCCGGTGCACACAGAATAAATCTGCATCAAATTGGAAACGCCTGGCTTCTGCGCCGGATCAAAGCGTACACAGGCTTCCGAATCTGTGACCGCTTTTTTGAACTTGCGCAGAATGTCCTCGGGCCGCTCCAGCATATACACGCAGCCGTTCTGATCTTTGTCGGATTTACTCATTTTGTTCTCCGGGCTGGTCAGGCTCATCACCCGGGCGCCCACCTTGGGAATATACGGCTTGGGCAGCTTGAACACATCGCCGTAGATCCCGTTGAATCGGGTGGCGATATCGCGGCAGATCTCCACATGCTGCTTCTGGTCGCCGCCCACGGGAACCAGATCCACCTGATACAGCAGGATATCCGCCGCCATCAGCGCAGGATAGGTAAAGAGGCCGGCATTGATATTGTCAGCGTTCTTGGCGCTTTTATCCTTAAACTGGGTCATGCGGCTCAACTCGCCGAACATGGTGTAGCAATCCAGCACCCAGCCCAGCTGTGCATGGGCCGGCACATGGGACTGAATAAACAGCACATTTTTCTCCGGGTCGAGGCCGCAGGCGATATAGGCCGCCAGCTGCGTCAGCGTACGGCGGCGCAGATCCGCAGGCGTCTGGCGCACCGTGATGGTATGCATATCCGCCAGCATATAATAGCAGTCGTATTCCTCCGCCAGTGCCGCCCAATTTTTGATCGCGCCAAGATAAGACCCCAGCGTCAGATCGCCCGAGGGCTGGATACCGCTCAAAATCCGTTTCTTCTGTACTTCTTCCATGGTGATATACCTCCGCAGCGGGAGCATTGCGCTCCCGGATCTCTTTTGTTGTTCTTACTGCAAAAAGTCCCGCAGCACCGCGCCCATACGGGCAACACCCTCGTCGATCTCCTCAAGCGAAGGCACAGAAAAATTCATCCGCAGTCCCCGGTCGTTTTCGATGTTGTCGGCAAAAAAAGGCTTACCCGGCACTGCCGCCACGCCGGCGGCAATGGTGCGCTGGTGCAATTCCATGCCGCTGCAGCCCCCGGGCAACGTGACCCACAGGAACAGACCGCCCTCTGGGCGTGTAACAGCCACTTCAGCAGGGAAATTTCGGTCGATGGCCGAGAGCATGGCATCGCGCTTGATGCGATAATGGTCGCAGCACTGCCGGATATGCGCCTCCAGATCACAGCGAGTCAGGTATTCATACACCAACACCTGGGAGAGCATATTAGTGTGCACGTCCACGCACTGCTTTGCTACAACCATTTTTGCCATAAGCTCTTTGGGCGCACACAGATAGGCCACACGAATCCCGGGCGCGATGATCTTTGAAAAAGAGCCGGTGTAGATCACCCGGCCGCTTCGATCCAGCGTTTTGATGGCATCCACCGGCGTGCCGGAATAGCGCAGCCTGCCGTAGGGATCATCCTCCAGGATCACCACATCGTACTGCTCCGCCAGATCATACATCCGCCTGCGGCGCGCGGCGCTCAGCGTCACCCCCATGGGATTCTGGAAATTGGGAATGGTATAAATGAACTTCACGTTCTTTTCCTGCTGCAGGGCTTGCTCCAGCGCATCCATATCCATGCCCTCGCCGTCCATAGGCACGCCCACTAGGCGGGCACCATAGGTGCGGAACGTATTCAGGGCATTCAGGAAGGTGGGGGCTTCCACCAAAACAGTATCTCCGTCGTTCAGCAGGCACTTGGCCGTAAAATCCAGCGCCTGCTGGCCGCCGGAGATCACGATGGTATCATCCCCCTCCCGCTGGATGCCGCTGCGCTGCAGCTCGTCCGCAATCCACTGCCGCAGGGGTTGATAACCCTCAGTCACGCCATAGGACAAGAACGTGGCCGCCTGCGTGGCAAACACATCCTTTGCCAAGTCGGCCAGCTCCTGCGCGGGAAATTCCTCAGCAGAGGGGCTGCCCGCAGTAAAGGAGATCATCCCCTCCTTTTGAGCCGCTTTGAAGATCTCACGGATCAGCGATGGGTTCATGTGCTCCATATGCTTAGAAATGGGAATGCTCATATCAGCTTCGCCTCTTCGTTTTTCAGCTTATATACGCATAATAGCGCATTGTACATATTTTGATATTTTAACATAATCATGAAAAAAGTGCAATCCAACTTGACGCTTTCTGAAAATCTTTCTGTCCCTTCCGTCTTGAAACGCCCCGTCAGCACTTGTATCTGCGACAGGCGTTTTCGATTTCGCGTGCAGCGCCCCTATACCTTTGAAAAGTCAATCCTTGACAATCCCCCTGAAAAACGCCATAATGCTAGGTATAATTGAGTAAATTTCCACTTTGGAGGATTTCTGTTATGGCACTTGATCTGCAATTTTTTGATGATATGGAAGCGCGCATTCCCAAGGGGCGGGTGCGCACCCGTTTTGCCCCTTCTCCCACCGGCTACATGCACGTGGGCAATCTGCGCACAGCACTGTATACCTGGCTGATCGCCCGCAAAAACGGCGGCGATTTTATCCTGCGCATTGAGGACACGGACCAGGGCCGTCTGGTCGAGGGCGCCGTGGACGTGATTTACAAAACCATGGCCGAATGCGGCCTGACCCACAATGAAGGCCCCGATGTGGGCGGACCGGTGGGGCCCTATATCCAGAGCCAGCGCCGCGATCTGTACGGCAAGTACGCCGCTCTGCTGGTGGAAAAAGGCGCGGCTTATTACTGCTTCTGCGAAAAAGCGGAAACGGAAGAGGACGCCGGCACCTTCGAGCACTCCGCCGATCCCTGCCGCTCTCTTTCCGCCGATGAAGTCGCTGCGCATCTGGCCGCCGGCAAGCCCTATGTGATCCGCCAGAAGATTCCCGCCGGCCAAACCACATTCCACGACGCCATTTTCGGCGATATCACCGTGGAAAACGACACACTGGACGATCAGGTGCTGCTCAAATCCGACGGGCTGCCCACCTACAATTTCGCCAACGTGGTGGACGACCATCTGATGGGCATCACCCATGTGGTGCGCGGCAGCGAATACCTGTCCTCCGCGCCCAAGTACAACCTGCTGTACGAAGCTTTCGGCTGGGATGTGCCCACCTACGTCCACTGCTCCCCTGTCATGCGTGATGCGCAGAATAAAATGTCCAAACGGCATGGCGATCCGTCTTATGAAGACCTCATCGCACAGGGGTATCTCACCGAGGCCGTGCTGAACTACGTGGCGCTGCTGGGCTGGAGTCCCCGGGGCGAACTGGCCGAGCAGGAGGTCTTCTCGCTGCAGGAGCTGATCCATGCTTTCGACATCTCCGGCATTTCCAAATCCCCCGCTATCTTCGACCTGGCCAAGCTGGATCATTTCAACGCCATCTATCTGCGCGCCATGGATCCGGAAAAGTTCCACGCAGTCGCGGCGCCCTATATCCGCAAAAGCGTCAAAAACCCCGCCATCGACACGGCGCTGATCGCGCCTTTGCTGCAGGCCCGGCTGGAAACCTTGACCGAGATTCCGGAAAAGGTGGACTTTTTCGAGGCCTTGCCAGATTACGACACTGCCCTGTACTCCAATAAAAAATCAAAAACCGATGAAGCCGGCTCCCTGGAACTGCTTAAAGCCTATCTTCCCGTGCTGGAAAAACTGGAGCAATGGGATCACGACGGCTTGTATAACTCCATGGTGGAATATGCCGCCGCCCACGAAATGAAAAATGCCAAGCTGATGTGGCCTGTGCGCATCGCGGCTGCTGGGAAGGCCGTCACACCCGGCGGCGCGGTGGAAATCTGCCATATCCTCGGAAAAGAAGAAACGCTGCGCCGGATCCGCGTGGGCATTGAAAAACTGGAAAACCGCTGAACAATGCGCTATCTGAACGAACAATACCGGCAGGCGCTTGTATTCCTGCGCGGACCGCTGGCTGTTTATCTGAAAAACACCGCCATCGCCTTTTTGGTGATTGCGCTCGTTTTCTATGGAACATGTCTGTTCCTTCCCAATGTGCGTGATTCTTTGTTGTCCTATATCCAGAACGTGGTCAACAATGCAAAGATCACAACAGAGGCCGGCGGCTTTTCCGCCCTGCGCATCCTGGAAAACAATCTGCGTGCTGCCGCTTTCAGCGTGCTTTACGGGATCATTCCCTTTCTTTTTATCCCCGCCCTTCCAATCGGGCTGAACGCTGCTGTGCTGGGCGCTATGGCCGCATCTTACCAGATAAAGGGGCTGTCTCTGCTGCTGTATGCCGCAGCGTTGCTCCCCCACGGGATTTTTGAGTTTCCCGCTCTGTTCATCGCCTTTGCCTCGGGCCTGTATCTGTGCCACAACGTCACTGCCCACGTTCTCGGAAAAGAGGGTACTGCGCCTTTTTTGCCGGCTGTCCGTTCCCTGCTGCAGGTGTTTTTGCTGATCGTCATTCCCATGCTGATCGTAGCCTCTGTTGTGGAGGCTTATATTACGCCGCTGTGCGTGTCTCTTTTCCTGTGAAAACCAAAAGATAAGGCCGGAACGATGGAATACCGCCGTCGTTCCGGTCCTCTTTTTTCGTTCGCCTGTGCACCGGCGCGTCAATTTTTATAAGTTCGAATGACACTCTGCGCGATCTCCGTCTTGGTGCAGCGCATATTCATCGCCTGATGCTCAATATAGTAATGCGCGCTTTCCTCGCTCATTTTCAGGCATTCCATCAGCACCAGCTTGGCGCGGTCCACCAGGCGGATCTCCTCAATTTTGCTCTGCAGGCGCTCATTTTCCCGCTTGAGCAGCCGCAAGCGGTGCTCCATGGCATCCATCATCCGTACCGTATATTGAAACATGCTGCGGCTGAGCGGCTTTTCCAGAACAAATACACCGGATGGCTGCACCTTCGCGTCAATCTGCGCCGCGTAATCCGCCTTGACCAGCAGCACCACACCGGCCAGCGTGGTTCCCGCGATGTGGCAGGCCAGATCGCTGCCAAATTCGTCGCGCAACGGTGTGTTGATCACCGCCAGATCATAACTTTGCCCAGCCAGGCGGCGGCGCGCCTCGCCGCTGTTCATGGCAAACTGCACATCGATAAGATGCAGATCCTTCAGCAATCCAAAGAGCGCTTTGATGCCGGCATCCGTACCGGATACAATCAAAGCAGTTTCCATACTGTCAACGCCTTTCTTCCCGATTCTCTCCCTGCTTCACCGTTCCGCACTCTATAAAATCTCGAAATAAGTCTGCAGATCAAATTCCGTCTTCTTTTTCGCCCTGGTGTAATCATTGACTGCGTCCTGCTTATTGCTGAGATAGCTTCCGAGGACATCCTGTGGAATAAACGCTTTGCACAGACTGCCCCGATTGGCCGCCGTAACCGCCTGGCGCAGCGTAGCGGGCAGCTTACCGCTGACGGTCTCCATCCGCGGCAGCGCCAGCTCCTTGCGAATCCCCTCCAGTCCCGCGCGGATCAAAAGCGCATAGGCAAGATGCGGATTGATGGCCGGGTCCGCCGCAGTCAGCTCCATGCGGCCCTTGATACCGGCAATGGCCGGGATGCACACGCTGAACCGGTCGCTCAGATTCGACCATCCCGGCTCCCGTCGGCTGTCGGCGCTGTAGGAATTGGTAGTGGGCTTCAAAAACGCCGTCAGCTCCGGCAGGCAGTTCAGAATACCCGCCACAAAGCTGCAGGCTTCCGGCTCGAGCATTTTCTCTTCAAAGAGGTTTTTCCCGTCCTTGTACACTTCAAACATCAACCCTAAGGCGCTGCTTTTTTCCGTTTCCAAAGGCTTCGGCATAAAGGACGCGTACAGTCCGCTGACTGAAGCAGCCTGTTTGACCACGGACTTAAAAGTCATGAAATTGTCCGCGGCCGAAAGCGCGTCGCTGCTGCGGAACACCACCTCGTTCTGCCCCGGCCCCACAGCGTGGTGGGAACTTTCGGGAATGATTCCCATTTCGTAAAGCGTCAGACAAATGTCGCGGCGCACGTTTTCTCCCCGGTCCGAGGGCGCAATGTCGAAAAACGTCCCCCGGTCCTGAGGCACATGCGTAGGGCAGCCGTTTTCATCCGTGTTAAAAAGATAAAATTCACAGGCGGAGCCGATGCGGACAGAATACCCCAATTTGGCGGCATCCAACACAGTGCGCTGAAGCATGGCCCTGGTATCGCCGCCGTAAGGCGTTCCGTCGGCATTCATCAGATCACAAAACATGCGGATCACCCGCCCCGAGGACGGGCGCCAGGGCAGCACCGACAGTGTGCGTGCATCCGGCCGCAGCAAAAGCTTCGTGCCGGCGCTCAGGCGAAAGCCCGGCAGCTCCCATGCGTTAAACGGAATGCCGCTTTGAAACGCCCGCTCCAATTCGCCCGGCTGCAGGGATATATTCTTCTGCACCCCCACATTGTCACAGAACGCCAGACGGATGAATTTGACGTCGTTTTCCTTGACAAAATTCACTACATCTTTGCAGGAATCGTTCATGTTCTCTCCTCACTTATCTCGCTTATCAGATGCGGCCCAGGAAGTACCACTCCCTGGGCCGCATGGTTTTGCATACTTCTATACTTTATCATACCTGAATCAATTGGAGGTGTAAAGAGATTTATACGGATTATTTGTATTCGGCGCAAGCATATAAAAGGGATCAACATCCTGTTTTATCAAAAATGTGGTCAAAGCTCCTAACACCTTCATTGGAGATTACACCTACTATGACGACAGACAAGGCCCCGCCGCTTTCGAGCAGAACAACGTGTTGTTCAACTATCCGGAATTCGGGGACCGCCTGATCATTGGAAAATTCTGCGCCATCGCCGGAGGCAATCCCGCCGCCGTGCGCCGACAGCGGTTTGACAAAGCGCTGTCCGCGCTGCTGCTGGAACTGAACTGGTGGGATCTTCCTCCCGAAGCGCTGACCCAGGCACTGCCCATGCTGTGCAATCCGGATCTGAAAGCTTTTGCCCGCTGGGCACGGGACCTGCTGAACCGCCGGAACGCGCAACCGGACAGCAACCGATAAAATTTTTTCAAAAACTGCACAAAACCTATTGACTTTTTTTGGCAGAATGCTATACTACATCCATCAGCAATGGCGCTGTGGGAATCATTTCTTCCCACAGCGCCTTTTCTTTTTTGTTTGAAACAAGGAAGTTTCTCAATTCGTTAAAGGAGGAATTTTTGATGTCAGAAGCATCCAGCCACGTTCCCACCATATTCGGCAGCATGGTATTCAATGAGAAGGTTATGAAGGAGCGGCTTCCCAAGGACACGTACAAAGCATTGAAAAAGTGCAAGGACGAAGGGATTCCTTTGGATATGTCCGTGGCTACCGTCGTGGCCAACGCCATGAAAGACTGGGCGCTGGAAAAAGGCGCCACCCACTACACTCACTGGTTCCAGCCCATGACCGGGGTGACCGCCGAAAAACACGACAGCTTTATCTCTCCCACTGACGGCGGCGGCGCCATTATGGAATTTTCGGGCAAGGAGCTGGTGCGCGGTGAGCCAGATGCCTCCTCTTTCCCCTCCGGCGGTCTGCGCGCTACCTTTGAGGCCCGCGGATACACTGCTTGGGACCCCACCACATATGCCTTTATTAAAGATGGGAGCTTGTATATTCCCACAGTGTTCTTCTCCTATGGCGGCGAAGCGTTGGACAAAAAGACCCCGCTGCTGCGCTCCATGGATGAACTGAGCAAGCAGGCCCTGCGCGTGCTCCGCCTGTTCGGCGACACCACCACCAAAAAAGTCATCGCCACCGTCGGCCCGGAACAGGAATATTTCCTGATCGATAAAAAAATGTACGACCAGCGCGAAGACCTGATTATGACCGGTCGCACCCTGTTCGGCGCAAAGCCCCCAAAGGGACAGGAAATGGACGACCACTATTTCGGCACCCTGAAGCCCCGCGTTTCCGCTTACATGAAGGATCTGGACGAGGAATTGTGGAAGCTGGGCATTCTGGCCAAGACCAAACACAACGAGGTCGCCCCCGCCCAGCACGAGCTGGCCCCCATTTTCGGCGACGCCAACACCGCCGCCGATCACAACCAGCTGACTATGGAGATCATGAAAAAGGTAGCTGCAAAGCACGGTCTGGTGTGCCTGCTGCATGAAAAGCCCTTCGCCGGTGTCAATGGCTCCGGCAAGCACGATAACTGGGCCATTTCCACCGACACCGGCAAAAATCTGCTGGATCCCGGCAAAACCCCCCGAGACAACGCCCAGTTCCTGCTGTTCCTGGTAGCCATCATCAAGGGTGTGGACGACTATCAGGAAATGCTGCGCTGCACGGTAGCTTCCGCCGGCAACGACCATCGTTTGGGCGCCAATGAGGCGCCGCCCGCCGTGGTGTCCGTGTTCCTCGGCTCGGAGCTGAACGCGGTACTCGAATCCATTGAAAAAGGCACCGTGTACAAGGGCCAGCGGGAAAGCTCCCTGGAAGTGGGCGTGGACGCTCTGCCCCATATCCCGCAGGACACCACCGACCGCAACCGCACGTCCCCCTTCGCCTTCACCGGCAACAAGTTTGAGTTCCGCATGCTCGGTTCCGAGCAATCCATCTCCGGCCCCAACATTGCGCTCAACACCATTGTGGCTGAAGAGTTGTGCCAATTTGCCGACAAGCTGGAAAAATCCAAAAACTTTAACAAGGACCTGCAGGCTTTGCTGCAGCAGACGCTGAAGGAGCACAAACGCATCATTTTCAACGGCAACGGCTATGACGATTCCTGGATTGGCGAGGCGGAAGCCCGGGGGCTGGCCAACTTGAAAAATACACCGGAGGCCATGCGCGCCTATATCTCCCAAAAGAACATCAAGCTTTTCACCAAACACAACATTTATACCGAAACCGAGATGAAGGCCCGCTACGAGATCCACCTGGAAAGCTACAGCAAGATTATCAACATCGAGGCGCAGACCGCAGTGGACATGGTCAAGCGCGATATCCTGCCCGCGGTTTCCGCTTATACGGACGCCCTCAGTTCTTCGATCCTGGGCAAAAGAGCCGTCAGCAAGGACATTCCATGCACGGCGGATACGGAACTTCTGAAAAAGCTCTCCTCCCTGAGCGACGGGCTGTACGGCAAATGCGCCGATTTGGAAAAAGCCCTCGTCAAGGTGCCGGAAGACGCGCAGAAAGCCGCGCTGTATTACCATGACAAGGTGTTTGCCCTGATGCAGGAGATGCGTGCTATCGCCGATGAAATGGAAACCATGACCGCATCGGAATACTGGCCCTACCCCACCTACGGCGAAATGCTGTTCAATATCTGATTGTTCTATCCCCTCGCTTCTTTTTGAATATACCCGGTCCGCACTGCGGATCACTTCGCACAATGGCGTGTGCTTCTTTCCTCGAAAGGAACAGAGTACACGCCATTTCCCTTTTCTTTTTGATGTAATCAGGCAATGGGGAATCCGTCTGTTTACAAAATACAAAATGTCCCATGTAACTTTAGGAGGCATGATTTTATGGACATGAGCGTGTGGTTTTTATTAGGCGCTGTATTGGTTTTCTTTATGCGGCGCGGTTTTGCAATGGTCGAAACAGGCTTTACAAGAGCGAAGAACGCCGGCAACATCGTTTCCAGCGCTATGGCCGAGCGCACCAAATTCTCCACCTACTGTATCTATTCCGCTCTGATCAGCGCAGTCATTTATCCCATTGAGGCCGGCTGGGTGTGGAACAGCGCAGGCTGGCACAGACGGGCTGCATCGACTTCGCCGGTTCTATCGTGATCCATATGGTGGGCGGTATCTTCGCTTTCGTTGGCGCTTGGCTGTTGGGTCCCCGTATCGGCAAGTACGCCAAAGACAGCACGCCCCGCGCTATCCCCGGTCACGCCATTACCCTAGGTGCTCTGGGCTGTTTCGTACTGTGGTTTGCATGGTATGGCTTCAACGGTGCTTGGGGCGGCATTGCCGTCGGTCTTTTCGACCGAACCAATGGTCTGTTTTATGGCAGCGGCTTCCATCAGCTGGGAATACAGATCATCGGAGTTGTTGCCATTGCTGCACATACATTCGTTGTGATGTTTGTCGTCTTTTAAATTCTCCAGTCTACGATCGGTCTGCGCGTGACCGCAGAAGAAGAAATCGAAGGTCTGGATATCCGTGAGCACGGCCTGCAGAGCGCCTACGCCGACTTTATGCCTGCTGTGTCCACCCTGTCTTTCAACCAGCCTGTTGAAGTGTCCACTGCGCGGATCACTGGCAGCGAGCCGGTTGAAGCTGCCGTTCCCGTGGAGCGGAAAAAGGCTGTGCCTGCGGCCAGTGACGGCGTGAAGCTGACCAAGGTGGAAATGTACTGCAATCCGTCCCATTTTGACGCTCTGAAAAAGGCTCTGGAGCAGATCGGCATTACCGGCATAACCGTCACCAATATCATGGGCTGCGGTGCACAGCGCGGCTCCGCCGGCTCTTACCGCGGCGTTAAACTGCATATGACGCTGCTCCCCAAGATCCGCGTGGATGTGGTAGTCTCCAAAATCCCCGCCGAAACGGTGGTCGAGGCCGCGAAAAAAGCCCTTTACACCGGCCACATCGGCGATGGAAAGATTTTTATTTACGACGTGGAAAATGCCGTCAAGGTGCGTACCGGCGCCACCGGTTACGACGCTCTGCAGGACGAAACCGATCTCCAATAATCGCCGACGTATTTTCCTTTTTCTGTTGCTATCCTCTCTATTCTCTTTCTAAAGGCAGAGGGCGCGTGTGCTTTCATTGCACACGCGCCCTCTGCGTCTTATCACAAATTGTTCCGAATTTTTTATTCTTCCGCCCAGCCGCGGCTGCGGCCCACGGCGCGGTGCCAGTCGCGCAGCAGCGTCTGTCTCTGCGCGTCCGCCATCTGCGGCGTAAACTCTTGATCGCAGGCCCAGAGCGCTTTGATCTCTTCCCGATCTTTCCATACGCCGACGGCAAGTCCGGCAAGATAGGCCGCCCCCAGGGCGGTGGTCTCCCGGATCACCGGGCGGCACACTGGGCGGTTCAGAATGTCGGCCTGAAACTGCATCAGAAAACGGTCCCGGCTGGCACCGCCGTCCGCTTTCAGATGAGAAAGGGGCAGGCCCGTGTCTTTTTCCATGGACTCGGCCAGATCTGCCACCTGATAGGCAATAGACTCCTGGGCCGCACGGATAATGTGCTCCCGCTTGGTGCCCCGGGTCAATCCCACGATGCAGCCCCTGGCATACATGTCCCAATACGGCGCGCCCAGCCCTGTGAAGGCCGGGACCAGATACACGCCCCCGGTGTCAGACACCTTCCGGGCGTAATACTCCGCATCCTGGCTCTCGGTGAAAAAGCGCATTTCATCCCGCAGCCATTGGATCACCGCGCCGCCCACGAACACCGAGCCTTCCAGAGCATACTGCACCTCGTTCCCCAGGCCTACCGCAATAGTGGTGATCAGCCCGTTTTTGCTCTCACAGGGCACAGCGCCGGTATTCATCAGTAAAAAGCAACCGGTGCCGTAAGTATTTTTGGCTTCCCCCGGGGCAAAGCAGGTCTGGCCGAACAGCGCCGCCTGCTGATCGCCGGCAATACCGGAAACCGGAACCTGCACGCCCTGCAGCGCGGCATAGCCGTACACCTCGCTGGACGAACAGACCCGGGGCAGCATGGCGCGAGGGATGTCCAGCGCCCGTAGGAGCGTTTCATCCCAAGCCAGCTTGCGGATATCGTAGAGCATGGTGCGGGAGGCATTGGTCACGTCCGTGGCGTGCACCGCGCCGCCGGTCAGCTTCCAGAGGAGCCAGGTGTCCACCGTACCGAAAAGGATTTTCCCCTCTTCTGCCCGCGCCCGGGCGCCCTTCACATGATCGAGGATCCATTTGATCTTGGTGGCGGAAAAGTAAGCGTCCGGCACCAGTCCCGTAGTTTTGCGGATATGATCCCCATAGCCCCGGGAGAGCAAATCGTCCACAAAGCCAGAGGTGCGCCGGCACTGCCAGACGATGGCATTATAGATGGGCCGGCCGGTTTCCCGGTCCCACAGCACCGTGGTTTCCCGCTGGTTGGTGATGCCGATGGCCGCGATGTCCCGGGCCGGCACATCCGCTTTGGCCAACACTTCCATCATCACAGCATACTCCGAGGACCAGATCTCCATGGCGTCGTGCTCCACCCAGCCCTGCCGGGGATAATGCTGCGCAAATTCCTTCTGCGCCACAGCGACAATATTCTGCCGACAATCAAATAAAATGGCGCGGGAGCTGGTGGTTCCCTGATCCAGTGCCAGAAGATAGGTTCCCATGGCGCTTCCCCCTTTCGTTTTTTCCATTGTACCATGTCCACTGCCATTGAGCAAGGGCGGTTGCCCACGCAAAAACGCCCCTGCAAAGATTCCATTTCCCTTTGCAGAGGCGCCTGGGCATATTAAGTGAACAGCCGGTACGCGTCAATCTCGCTGCCCTTCGCTATGGGCGCGCTGCCGGCAGGCAGTTCGCCCAGCAGATCACATTCCAGCAGCGGATGCAGCATACCGTTTCCCTGGCGTTCGGACAGCGCCAGATAAGCCGCGCCGCCGCGCACTTCCAGCCGCCCCGGCAGAAAACGGCAGTTAGGGCTTTTTTTCGGAAAGGCACCGCTCAGACGCACGCGGATTTTTTCCAGTTCCGCCCTCTCCCAGCCCCCCATCCGCCGCAGCGCCGGGATGCCCAGCAGAAAAAAGGCCACTGCAGCCGCCGACGGGTTGCCGGACAGGCCCAAAAGGAGCGTCCCCTGATAAACCGCCGCTGCAAAGGCAGAGCCGGGCTTGATGCGCAGTTTCCAAAAGAGGATTTCCGCCCCCAGATGTTCCAGTGCTGCGCGGAGCCGGTCATAATCCCCCACAGATACGCCGCCGGTGGTCAGCACCAGATCGGCCCGGCCCACCGCACGTGCGATAGCCGCAGCGATGCTTTCCACCTGATCCGGTACAATGCCGGCACACCGTGTCAGCGCGCCGCAGCGCCGGGCGTAGGAGGCAAGGGCATGGACGCTGCTGTTGCGGATCTGCCCCGTCCCCGGCGTTTCGTCCGCCCCCACCAGTTCATCGCCCGTGGAGATCAGCTCCACCCGAGGGCGGCGGTACACCATGCATTCGTTCCGGCCCAGCCCCGCCAGCAGTCCCAGCGCTGCACCGCGGAGCAGCGTGCCCCGGCGCAGCACTGTTTCACCCCGGCGGATGTCTTCTCCGGCAGGTACAATGTTCTCGCCGCTGCGGCAGGGTGCATAAACCGTCACCGTCTGCGCGTCAAAGGCCGTGTCTTCAAATTTCACCACTGCATCCGCGCCAACGGGAATGGGCGCGCCAGTAAGGATCTTGGCCGCGCATCCGGCTGTCAGCGCTTTTTGCGGGGCATAGCCCGCAGGGATTTCCTCTATAATGCGCAGCGTCACGCCTCGCTTCCCGGTTGCTCCCCGCGTGTCCTCCGCGCGCAGGGCATAGCCATCATAGGGCGAACGAGGAAAGGGCGGAAGATCCTCCGTGGAAACTACGTCTTCCGCCAGCACGCGTCCGTCGGCCTCATCCAGCGAAACAAGCTCGCCCCCCAGCGGCATCGTGCGTTGCAAAATTCGTTCCAGCCCTTCCTCCAAAGACAACAAAACAGGATACAGCTCCATTCACATCGCCTCCCCTGCCGAAGAGATGCGCTGCGCCCCATTGTCGCCGCACTCGCTTTCCCGACCCGTCAGGATGCCCAGAGCGTGCGGCAGCACCGGCAGAAGATAGGAGAGATGCTCCCGCACAGCTTTCTCCGAACCGGGCAGATTGACAATCAGCGTCTGCTTTCGCAACACGCTGACACCACGGCTGAGCATGGCGCGAGGCGTGATGGCCAAAGAGTGCCAGCGCATAGCCTCGGCAATGCCGTTTGCCTGGCGCTCGGCCACAGCCAGCGTGGCTTCCGGCGTCACATCCCGGCTGGAAAAGCCAGTTCCCCCGGTGGTCAGCAGCAGATCGCACACATATTCATCGCACAGCCGCGCCAACTCCGCCTGCATCGGTTCAAAATCGTCGCTGAGCAGCTTCTGATAAACAACCTCAAACCCCGCCGCGCACACCAGTTGCGCAACGGTAGGACCGCTCCGATCCTCCCGCACGCCGCGAGCGCCTTTATCGCTCAGCGTGAGCACTGCCACACGGTAGTTCATACACCCTCCTCCCGGACATAATCGCCGCTTTTGCCGCCGGATTTCCGTTCCAGATGAATGTTTCCGATCTCCATAGTTTTGCTCAGGGCCTTGCACATGTCATAAATTGTCAGGAGCGCCACACTAACGCCAGTCATCGCTTCCATCTCCACACCGGTTTGTCCCCGAAGCTTTACCGTGCAAACCGCATCCACACAGAGCGTATCCTCATGCAGCTCAAAATCCACACTTGCCTTGCTCAGCAACAGCGGATGGCACAGCGGGATCAGATGCGGTGTCTGCTTGGCCGCCAGAATGCCTGCCAGGCGGGCGGTGCCCAGCACGTCGCCCTTGCGCACCGTTCCGCCGGCAATGGCGTCGAAAATCTCCCGCGTCACATAAATGCTGCCCCGCGCCACGGCGCAGCGCTCCGTTTCGGCTTTTTCCGTCACATCCACCATCACGGCGTTGCCCTGCTCGTCAAAATGATTCAGCTGATTGTTTCCCATCCTGTCCTCACTTTCCAAATCCACAGTTGGGGAAGGTGCACACCGGGCAGTTCAGGCACAGCCCGCCCTCGCCGTAGCGCGCCAGATCTTCCCGGCTCAGCCGTTCGCCCGCCATAATACGCGGCAGCACCAAATCGAACACCGTCCGCTTGTCGTACATCACGCAGCCAGGCAGCCCCATGACCGGCACCTCGCCCCGATAGGCCAGCAGGAACATGGCCCCCGGAAGCACCGGCGCGCCGTAGGATATAATCTGCGCGCCGCTGCGCTGGATGGCTGTGGGCGTGGTGTCGTCAGGGTCCACGCTCATGCCGCCGGTACAGAGCACCATGTCCGCCCCCTGGTCGATGTATGCGGCGATCTGCGCGGCAATGGTGTCCGGGTCATCCCCCAAAATAGTCTGTCCCAATACCTCCGCGTCATATTCGGCCAGCTTTTGGCGAATGGCCGGCCCAAATGCATCGGCAACCCGGCCGGTAAACACCTCATTACCTGTAGTGATGATTCCCACTTTTTTCTTTTGAAAGGGAAGCACGGAAAAAAGGGGCTTGTCCCCCGCCGCAGCGCGGGCCGCGGCCATTTTTTCCGCCTCAATGACAAGCGGGATGACACGGGTGGCCCCCAGGCTGTCCCCTTTCTTCACGGCAAAGTCCCCAGTACGGGCAGCGATTATCATTTCACGCAACGCATTCACAGCCCGCAGGCCTTCCCGCTCGATCCGGAACAAGCCGTCACAAGCGGCGATCAATTCGATCTTTCCCTCTTTGGGCGGCGCCTTCCGGCAGGTGTTCGCCCCGTGGCAGATGGCAAACAAAATCTCTGCCGCCTCGTCCTCATGCAGCATCCCGGGTGGTTTTTCCCACACATAAAGGTGCTCTTTGCCCATGCTCAGCAGCACGGGGATGTCCGCTTTGGTCACAATATGCCCCTTGCGGAACCCGACGTCTTTCATGACACCCGGGATGATCTGGGTCATATCGTGGCAGAGCACATGGCCCACGGCTTCTTCCGTCTTTACCAATTTCATCTTCCGATCTCCTCTTCGATCCGATCCGCCAAGGCTTCGATTTCGTCAAAGCCCAGGCAGGGCGCTGGGCAATCCGCAATGAGCGTATCCGTCACGACTGCCATACACTCCTCCAACGCACAGGGAAAGGGCTTGCCCACCGCTGCGCGGTAAAGGGCAATCTTTTTCCAGGGGCCGTGCTTATAGCCTTCTGTCAGAATCAGATCCACATCATGTACCTGCTCCAGCAGCACCTCCGCCGTCACAGGTCGGTTTTCCAAAACGGCCGCATGGGCGCCGTTGGTCAGAATCGTAACGTCCGCGCCAGCGCGCGTCATGCGCCAGCTGTCCTTTCCCGCCCGGTCCACTTCAAACTCGTGGGTGTCGTGCTTCATGACGCACACGCGCAGCCCACGCTCCTTTAACACAGGGATCAACCGCTCCAGCAGCGTGGTCTTGCCCGTGCCCGACCAGGCCGCCACCGCAATCACCGGAATCGTCTGCATACCTCTGCCCCCTTTGCCTGTTATTGCTCTATTATACCAGAAAGCAGGGACTTTACCAAGGCCCCGCTCCTCCACGCCGCGCACAAGGGCGTCCAGGGTGCGCTCCATCGCATCCAGCGCGGCGGCGCTGTCCGAACGCATTTCATACAATACTTCGCACGCCTGGGCAATGGTATTCACCGAGGTGCCGCCGGCAATGCTGCCCACATTAAACGTGGTGCGGGTACCCTCCGCGTCCGGCAGCGGCTGGGCATACAGCGCCTCAATCAGCGCAGCCATATTGGCGGTATCATCCCCGATGCCGGGGCACTTGGCGGTCGAGCCTTCAGGGACAAGCGGAAACGGCTCGGGTTCCGGAAAAACCGTGTCCATATGCGCTGTAAAGACAATATACTTTTCACTAATGCAGGAGTATGGAAAAATGACATTTCCACTGCGGTCGATCCGGGTTCCGACCAAACCGTTTCCTGTCAGCCAGGCCTGCACAAATTCCGCCCTGGCCCGCTCCTGGCCCAAAGGGGCGGGAATGGCGCAAAGCGCCTCGATCAGCTTTTCCAGCTCTGCTTCTGTTTTCTGCGCTTGTGCTGTCATATTGTCATTCATATTTTCTGCACCTCAGGGGAACAAATGTCCCAGGAAATAATCCATCTGCCGATACCACCACGGCCAGTCGTGCGCCACATCAGTGCCCCAGTAGTCCACCCAGGCGGGGATCCCCCTGCAGCAAAGCACCTCGTCCAATTGGCGGGTGCTTTCCAGCAACGCGTCTTCCCAGGCTCCCTGTCCCACGCAAAACACCATGCGGCTTTGGCGATACAGTTCCAGATAGGGATGATCGTCGCCCAGATGGGGCAGACTTTTCAGAGGGGAATTGAGGTACACCAGTTCGTCGCAGTAATCTCCGAGAAATTCCTCCGTTCCATACACACCGCTGAGGGCAAGCACCGTATCAAATAGATCCGGGCGTCGGAAGAAGAAATTTGCCGCATGAAACGCCCCCATGGAGCAGCCGGTGCTCATCAGTTTCTCCCGGCTTCCGGTGATTTGATACATGCGGGGCGTCAGCTCTTCGGTGATATAGCGGTACCATGCTTCATGCCGCTCCATTCGTCGGCGCGGATCTCCCTGAGCAGTCCAGGTTTCTGCGTCGATGCTGTCCACACAAAATAGCTGCAGTTTTCCGCTGTTGATAAAAGGGGCGATCGCCTCCGGCATATGAAAGTCCTCATAATCATAAAAGCGGCCGTTTAAACAGGGAAATACCACGCAAATCTTCCCGCCCCAGCCATAGCGCTTAAACTCCATATCCCTACCAAGCTGTCTGCTGTATTCTTTATAATATGCAATGTCCATAGAGCGCCTCCCACACCGTTGCCGTTTTTTCTTTTGTTATTGTACCATATCTCTATGAACGATGCACAAAATTTTGCTGCTTCTCCCTTTTCATCCCCAGAAAAATGCGCTAAAATACAGGTAAGAGACGAGAAAGGACGTGTTGGTGTGAATTTTGTGTATATTTCTCCCCATTTCCCGGCCGTGATGCAGAATTTCTGCACGGCGCTGCGGGAAAACGGCGTGACAGTCCTGGGCATCGGCGATGCTCCCTACGAAACCCTGTCGGATTCCCTGCGCGGCGCACTGCAGGAATACTACCGCGTGGATGATCTGGGAAACTACGATCAGATGCTGCGCGCCGTCGCTTATTTCACCTTCAAATACGGAAAGATCGATTATCTGGAATCCAACAACGAATATTGGCTGGAACAGGACGCCC
The DNA here is from genome assembly GCA_020555605.1 of bacterium 210917-SL.2.15. Lineage (GTDB taxonomy): Bacteria > Bacillota > Clostridia > Oscillospirales > Oscillospiraceae > Pseudoscillospira. Next base: position 51,357 of record JAJCJC010000013.1, read on the forward strand.
GGCTGCGCACAGATTTCAACATCACCACGGGGCTGAAAACGGCGGATATGGGTGTATACAAATGCAAATCCCGCATGAAGGAAGTCTATGTCAAAGCAGGGATTCCCGCGGCCCGCTGGCAGCTGGCCACCACCGCCGAAGCCGCCGCCGCTTTCGTACAGAAGGTCGGCTATCCCATCATCGTGAAGCCCGACAGCGGGGTGGGTGCCTGCGGCACCTGGAAACTGAACAACGATGCCGATCTCAACTCTTTTTTTGCCAAACAACTGGATGCTGAATATATCATGGAGGAATTCGTCCCCGGCGAGGTGACTACGTTTGACGGCGTGTGCGGCAGTCAGGGCGAAGTGCTCCTGGGTGCCAGTCATGTCTCGCCCAGTTCCATCATGGATATGGTCAACGACGGAAACGACTGCTTTTATTATGTCTGCAAGTCCGTTCCCACAGACGTGGCAGCCGCAGGCCGCAGCGTGCTTGCCGCCTTGGATGCCAAAAACCGTTGTTTCCATCTGGAGTTTTTTCGCCTGAGTCAGGCAAAAGAAGGCATGGGCCGTAAAGGGGATATTGTAGCACTGGAGATCAACATGCGTCCTGCCGGCGGCTTCACCCCTGATATGATCGATTACGCATACTCCACCAGCCTGTATCAGATTTATGCCGACATGGTGGCCTTCGGCGAACTGCGTCACAGCTATACGGGGCCCCACGCCTACTGCGCTTATTTCGGCCGTCGGGATCACAGGCAGTACCTGCACAGCCATGCTGAGATCATGGCACTTTACGGCACGCATATGCACATGGTCGGCCGCATGCCTGATGCCCTCTCCGCCGCCATGGGCAATCAGGTCTATATCGCATGCTTTGACACCAAGCGCGCCCTGTTCGGGGCCGCAGACTACGTTCTCCGCACGGCGCAGCGCTCCGCATGCGATGTTGCCTTCCCCGATGCTCCATCTTCTTCTGCAGCGCAGAGCAAACCGGCCAAACAACGCGGGCACAGGAAATCGGCCAACTGAGTTCCCCTACCGCATGCGGCACAGCGCTCCGCCTTTGTTCACAGCAGAATCGACTGCAAAAAACGGACATGCCAAATGGAGTTGGCATGTCCGTTTTGCATCGCAGACACAATGTCTTATAAAATACGAGCCCGCTTTGCTGTTGCAAAGCGGACTCGTGTGCTTCTGACAGAAAATCAGGACGGAATTACTTGGAAGCTTTTGCAGCATTGATCGCTTCGATCATCATGGGAACAACCTTGAACAGGTCGCCGCAGATACCGTAGTCAGCAACGTCGAAGATGGGAGCAGTCTCGTTCTTGTTAACAGCGATGATCAGCTCGGAATCCTGCATACCAGCCTTGTGCTGGATAGCGCCGGAGATACCCAGAGCCACATACACCTTGGGATGCACGGTCTTACCGGTCTGGCCGACCTGATGATCTGCAGTCATGATGCCTGCATCAACCAGCGCACGGGAGGAACCCACAACGCCGCCGCCAAAAGCGTCTGCCAGCTGCTTGGCCAGTTCGATGCCCTTCTCGGGATCCTTGTTGACACCACGGCCGATGGAGACGATCACGTCTGCACCGATCAGGTCAACCAGCTCCTTGGCTTCCTTGACAACTTCCAGAACCTTGGCCTGGATATCATCCTCGGAAACAACGGGCTTGACGATCTCGATCTCGCATGCGTCAGCCTTCTCCTGATTGAATTCGGCCTTCTTCATAACGCCGGGACGAACGGTGGACATGCAGGGACGGAAACGGGGGCAGATGATGGTAGCCATCAGATGGCCGCCGAATGCAGGACGGGTCATCTTCAGGTTCTTATCTTCCATGTTCCACTTCACGCTGTCAACATCAATGGTGGAACCCTCTCTCAGATAGGTCAGGTAACCATCCATCTCGATATCCAGGTGGGTGCAGTCTGCGGTCAGACCGGTGTGCATACGAGCTGCGCAGCGGGGACCCAGATCGCGGCCGATGTTGGAAGCGCCAACCAGGATGACCTCGGGCTTCTTCTCCATAGCCACATCGCAGATGACCTTGGTGTATGCATCAGTGGTGTACACCTTCAGAGCGGGATCTTCGCAGACAATGACCTTATCTGCGCCGTAGCCGCCCAGTTCCTTTGCCAGGCCCTGAACATTGTCGCCCAGCAGGATGCCAACCAGCTTGCAACCGCGCTTGTCAGCCAGCTTACGGCCTTCGGAAATCAGTTCGAAGTCCGTGTTCATCAGTTTACCTTCACGCTGTTCGCAGAATACCCAGATGTCCTGGAATTCCTCAATAGCTGCACTATTAAAAGCCATAATTTATTTCTCCTTTCAATCAGATGACATGCTTCTTCAGCAGTCTGTCAGCAAGATCTGCTGCGGTTGCCTTATCGGCACCCTCCAGCATGACACCGACACCCTTCTGGGGAGGAGTAAAGGACTTGAAGATGTTCGTGGGGGAACCCTTCAGACCAATGGTATCCAGCTCGATCAGGGGCTCGTCCTTCAGAGCTTCGAAGTCCAGGACGGTCAGAGGCTTCTCATAGCACTCGAAAATACCCTTGACGGACATGTAACGAGGAGTGTTCAGCTCCTTGATGCAGGTAACCAGGCAGGGAGTCTGCATCTTGATGGTCATGTAGCCATCCTCCAGCATACGCTTGACGGTGACTTCATTGCCTTCCTTCTTGATGTTGGCAGCATAAGTAACCTGGGGCATATCCAGCTTCTCTGCGATCTGAGGACCAACCTGAGCGGTATCGCCATCGATTGCCTGACGGCCGCAGAAAATCATATCGTCCTTCTCAATGCCGATGTGGTTAATGGCAGCGGCAATGATCTGGGAAGTTGCGAACGTATCGGAACCGCCGAACTCACGAGCGGAGATCAGAACGCCCTCATCTGCGCCCATAGCGATCAGCTCGCGCAGCATGCCTTCTGCAGGAGGAGGACCCATGGTAACAGCAACCACCTTGCAGCCGGTTTCATCCTTCAGCTGCAACGCAGCTTCCATTGCATTCATATCATCGGGGTTGATGATGGTGGGCATAGAAGAACGAATAAGGATACCATTTTCATCGACAGCAACCTTACCGGAGGTATCCGGCACCTGCTTCACACAAACAAAAATTTTCATAATACCATTTACCTCCTCAATTACTTAATGCCCAGGGCACCAGAGATGACCATGCGCTGAACTTCGGAAGTACCCTCGTAGATCTCAGTGATCTTAGCATCGCGCATCATGCGCTCCACGGGATACTCACGGGTGTAGCCGTAACCACCGAACAGCTGAACAGCGCGGCGGGTGGTGTCGCTTGCCATCTGAGCGGCAAACAGCTTGGCCATAGCAGCATCCATGGAGTAAGGCTCATGATTCTGCTTCTTCATAGCAGCATTGTATACCAGGAACTGAGCAGCCTGCATGTTGGTGTGCATCTCAGCCAGCTGGAACTGGGTGTTCTGGAACTGGGAAATGCGCTTACCAAACTGGACGCGCTCCTTGGTGTACTTGATTGCTTCGTCGACAGCGCCTTCGCCCAGACCCAGAGCCTGTGCAGCGATACCGATACGACCGCCGTCCAGAGTCTTCATAGCCAGCTGGAAGCCCTTGCCCTTCTTGCCCAGCAGACGATCCTTGGGGATAATGCAGTCCTCGAAGATCAGCTCGCAGGTGGAGGAACCGCGGATACCCATCTTCTTCTCGTGCTTACCGACGGAGAAACCGGGGTCGGTACGCTCGACGATGAATGCGGAGATTTCCTTCTCCTTCTTGCCGCGCTTGTTGATCACGGTGCCGGTAACAGCGATGACGATGAACACGTTTGCAAAACCAGCGTTGGTGATGAAGATCTTGGAGCCGTTCAGGATCCAGTTCTCACCGGACTCATCCAGAACTGCAACAGTCTGCTGACCCTGAGCGTCGGTACCTGCACCGGGCTCGGTCAGACCGAATGCGCCGATCCACTCGCCGGAGCACAGCTTGGGCAGATACTTCTGCTTCTGCTCTTCGGTACCATTCTCGAAAATGGGAGCTGCGCACAGGGAGGTGTGAGCAGAGATCACGACAGCGGTGGTACCGCAGACCTTTGCCATCTCCTCAACAGCCATAACATAAGCCAGAACGTCAGCGCCTGCGCCGCCGTATTCCTTGGGGAAGTAAATGCCCATCATGCCCAGCTTAGCCATCTTCTTGACAGTCTCTTCGGGGAAGCGCTCTTCCTCGTCGATCTCTTCTGCCAGAGGCTTTACTTCGTTCTCCGCAAACTCACGATACATTTTGCGGAGCAGCTGATGTTCTCTATCAATCGTAAAATCCATAATTAAACTCCTCCTGTGCTATTACTTGGTGTAATCGTAGAAGCCCTTACCGGACTTTCTGCCCAGCAGGCCGCCGCGAACCATCTTTCTCATCAGAGGATGCGCTCTGTACTTGGAATCGTGAGTCTCGTTGAACAGAACATCCATAACGTTCAGAACGATATCCCAGCCAATCAGATCGCCCAACTCCAGGGGACCCATGGGATGGTTAGCGCCCAGCTTCATAGCGGTGTCGATGCCCTCGGCGGAAGCAATGCCCTCGGCATACACGCAGACACCCTCATTGCACAGAGGAACCAGAATCTTGTTGACAACAAAACCGGGAGCTTCCGCAACTTCGACGGGAGTCTTGCCGATTTCGACAGACAGATTCTTGATGACCTCGAAGGTCTCATCGGAGGTATGCGCACCGCGAATGACCTCGATCAGCTTCATAGCCGTAGCGGGGTTGAAGAAGTGCATGCCGATGAACTTGTCCTGACGCTTGGTCGCCGTGGCGATCTCGGTGATGGACAGAGAAGAGGTGTTGGACGCAAAAATGGTCTCGGGCTTGCAGATGGCATCCAGCTCGCCGAATACGCTCTTCTTGATATCCATGCGCTCCAGAATCGCCTCAACGATCAGATCCATATCAGCCAGGGCCTTCAGATCCGTGGTGAAAGACATGTTGCCCAGGATCGCCTCTTTGGCTTCCTCGGTCATCTTGCCCTTGGCGACTTTCTTATCCAGGCCCTTGATCAGCTTTGCCTTAGCAGCGTCCAGAATTTCGTCGCTGATGTCACGGACAGTTACTTCAAAGCCCTTGGTAGCAAAGACCTGTGCCACATCCAAACCCATGGTACCTGCACCCATAACACATACTTTTTTCATGATAAATAGCCTCCTTACAAATTTTATAAAAAATACTGGCTCTATTACTTATTCAGATAAGTGTAGCTGTCCAGCGTTTTTTCCGTAAAAGCCTTCATTGCGCCCTTCTGGTCTTCCGTGGCGCAGCATACACCGAACGCCTCTGCCTCATACGCCGTGCCGGTGTACATATCGGTCTGCATACCGCGGCGGATGCACCGCTTACTCTGACGGATGGCGACCTGCGCCTTGGAAGCGATGGTCTCGGCCAGTTCCAGGGCCTTGTCCATCAGCTCATCCGCAGGATATACCTCGCTGACCAAGCCCATGGCTTTGGCCTCTTCAGCCTTGATCGTCTTCGCGGTCAGGATCATCATCATTGCATTGGAGATACCGCAAATGCGGGGCATGCGCTGGGTGCCGCCAAAACCGGGGGTGATGCCCAAGCCCACCTCGGGCTGGCCAAACTTTGCCTTTTCGCTGGCCAAACGGATATCGCAGGCCATCGACAGCTCACAGCCGCCGCCCAGAGCGAAACCGTTGATCGCAGCAATGATGGGCTTGCTCATATTCTCAATCTTCAGGAACACGCTGTTGCCGTAATCGCCGAATTTCTTGCCTTCCACTGCGCCGAAAGCGCTCATCTCGCCGATATCTGCCCCAGCAACAAAAGAACGGCCAGCGCCAGTCAGAACGCAGACATAAATTTCATCGTCTGCCTCGACCTGGTCGATGACCTTCTCAAGTTCCTGAAGCATGGGAGTGTTCAGCGCATTCAGTGCCTCCGGACGATTCATGGTGATCACGCCGACGTGACCCTTTTTTTCCAAATCAACTGCCATGTTTCTTCCTCCTCATCATTCAGTCGGCCAAAAAAGGAGCCTCATCCCTTTGGGCCGCTCATTTTCCCTGCCGCAGCGCAACAGAAGAAGTGGGCATGCTTATCCCCACCTTATGGTTAGATTATACGTCTTTGTGAAATAAATATCAAGAGGTTTATCCCGGTTTGCCCACACAAAATTTCAGTCGATTTTTGACATTTTCTCCAAAATCAAGACTCTGTTTTATGCAAAACATACATTTGCTTGTGTTATGCAAAGTGTGCAGGCCCAATATTTGGTAAACCATTTTTCGACAGGGTACCGCAGCGTCTGCCAGAGCAAGCCAGCTCCCCTCCGCCGGAACCGCTGTCCGCACACGCAAAGGTTCAGCGCCGAAGCGCTATGCGTTTGCCGCCGCGCTCCGGCTCTTTTCCCAAAGCGGAACTCCGCTCCGGTTCCGAAAAAGATTTCCGCTCAGATGTTTGCAATACACCTCCCGCCTATGGTACAATAATCACGTTTTCTGCAATTTGATCCCCGATGGAGGTTTATCGCTATGCGTATGAGAAAAAAGAAAAATCTGGCACCGCGCATGGGACGTTGTTCTGCCGTGTGGGTGCGCGAACCGCTGGCCCACCGCGGGCACTGGCGCACGCTGTTTGACCGCAGCGGGGCGCTGCATGTGGAGTTGGGCTGTGGCAAGGGCCGTTTCACAGCGGAAACCGCCCTTGAACATCCTGACACTCTGTTTCTCGCTATCGAACGGGTTCCCGACGCCATGGTGGTGGCCATGGAGCGAGTGTGCGCTATGGGCCTGACCAATGTGCGCTTCCTTTCCTGCGACGCCGCACGGCTGCCGGAGCTGTTTGCTCCGGGCGAGGTGGACCGTATTTATATCAACTTCTGCGATCCCTGGCCCACCAAGCGCCATGCTAAGCGCCGCCTGACCCATCACAATTTCCTGCAGCTGTACCGCCAGGTGCTGGCCGAAGGCGCTCAGATCCATTTCAAAACTGACAACACCCCGCTGTTTGCCTTCTCCTTGGAAGAATTCCCCTCGTGTGGCTTTGCCCTGTCCGAAGTCTCTCACAATCTGCACGAAAACGGTCCCCAGGGCATCATGACCGATTATGAAGCCAAATTCTATGAGTTGGGTACGCCGATCCATCGCTGTGTAGCCACTATGGTGGATTGGGAAGCGCCGGAGGACACAGATGAAACTGCGCCGGAACTGCCGGCGGAAGCAACATAAACCGCAGCGCGGCACATCCGATTCCGGATGTGCCGCGCTTTTCCGTTCAAATTTTTTCAAAAAGGCACTTGACTCTCCCACTGTGATACTCTATAGGATAAAAGCGAGCTCAAAATCACTCTGCGAGGTGGCCTTCATGCTAAAAATCGGAGAATTTTCCAAACTGTCCCGGCTCAGCGTCCGCATGCTGCGCTATTACGACGCGTCTGGACTCCTGACGCCTGCCGTGGTAGACCCTTTCACCGGCTACCGCTATTACTGCGAAGAACAGCTGCCCACGGCTGGACGGATCGCCGCGCTGCGCGACATGGGGTTCCCCCTGTCGGCAATCGACGCCATTACGCAGCGGCAAGGCGATGCCGCTGCGCTTGCGCAGCTGCTGGAGGAACACCGCCGCACCTTGCAGGCCCGGCTGGACACGACCATGCGGCAGTTGCAGCTGCTGCGCACCGCCGCAGAACAACTACGAAAGGATGAAACAATGATGAAATATTCTGTCACACTGAAATCCCTGCCCGAACGCTATGCCGCCACCGTGCGCCAAACCATTCCACACTACGAAGACGAAGGCGTTCTCTGGCATATCCTGGCGCAGGAAACCGCACCACTGAACCTGATCCCTGCAGACCCCTGCTATTGTAGCGTGGTCTTTCACGATGGCGAATTCAAAGAAACCGGTGTGGACGCAGAGGTTCAGAAAACAGTGCGCGGTTCCTATCCCGACACCGCCCATGTGCGCTTCCGGACACTGCCCCCAGTGACCTTTGCCTCCGCCGTTTTCCGAGGCCCTTACCATCAGATCGGCGACGTAAATATCGCCGTGGCAGCGTGGATCCGGGACAACGGATATGAATACGACGGCCCTTCCTTTAATATCTATCACGTCAGTCCCCACGAAACAGAGGATCCGGAAAAATACGTCACTGAAGTCTGCTACCCTGTGCGCCCGAAACAATAAGTCTGTGCTCCCCGATGCAAAATGCATCGGGGAGCATGGTTTTCAGGCACTGCACCGCTTCATTCACCCAGCACGGTGCCGTCGGCCAGGGTAATGGTGTAGCCGTTGTAGTGAATCGTGCCATGATTGTTCAGAGTCGTCATCGTACAGTTGCCGGTCAGCGTCCAAGTACAGCCCTGCTCGATTGTCACACAAGCGTTATTCGTCACGGCAGCGCCGCCTTCGGCGTTGTCCACGATGTGGATCATACCGGTAAATGCGCTGCCGTTTTTCAGGGCCATAGTCAGGGTGGAGATCGTGTCCGCCGTGATATTCCCCTCCAGGGCCTGACCGTCGGCGGTAAGCTCCACTTGCGCCCCGTTGGCCCCGGCGGTACCCCAGCCGCGGCTGGCGTCGTTGCCGGAAATGGTGAGCAGATTCCCCTCGGCATCCTCGTTTTTCAGCGCCACACCGGAAGGCGTCATCACGCAGTTGGTATTGGTGGCATAGAACGGGTCACCGTTTTTACCAGTCAGTCTGCCGCCGAAGAATCGCCGGAGGTGGTTACGGTCAGATTGCTGGCGTTGGTGGTGCCGCCGCTGGTGGTCTGCAGTCCGCCGGAATGGTCGGCCGTGGCGGCAATGGTGGAATTCGAAATCGTCACTGCAGTGCCTACGCCGTAGCCAAATACACCATTTCCGTTCTGGGCCAAGGACGTGATCGAGGCATTTCGGATCGTCACCTGAGCGCCGTCCGTAGCCAACAGCGCCGCATTCTTTCCGTAAAAGTCCCCATCTTCCGTATTAGAAGATACGCCGGTGGATTTATCTGCCGAAATGCCATCCAGCATCACCGCAGCGCCTGTAACACGCAGGGCGTTTTCATCGTCTCCAACGGAGGAATAGGAAATGCCGCTGTAAGCACCGTCTTCCGTCAGCTCATGGGCGGCCGTCCCCCGGGTCACCTGACCGGAACCACCAAAACCGCCCAATCCATTTTGCTTGACCGTTACCGTGGACACCATATTATTTTCGCCCACTTCGATCACCAAGATATCCCCGCTTTCAATATCCTCCAGGCTGCCCTCCGTCTTCCCCGCCCCCTGCTCCAAGGTAACGGAAGCACCAGCCAGATCAATGGCAGTAATTTCTTCTGAAGCAGTGAACGAAGCCCCGTCGGGCATCTGGCCCGTTGGCTTTCCGGCAGGACTTTCACCGTCCGGCGCCGCATTGCCGGAGGCACCAGAGCCCCCATCGGTCCATTTCCCCAGCTGCAGCGTCACTGTAGTGCCGTCCATCGTCGTCACCTGTCCGGTCAAAGTGGAATTGCTATAATCCGTATCGCTGCTGCCTGACAAGGCAGCGGCTAGGGCCGCAGTACACAAAAGAGCATACAAACTTTTCACGGGACACAATCCTCTCTGTAGGTCGGTGTTACAATCATACATGCGGGCCGGTTTCCGGCCCTTTCGGATGAAAGTATATGCCCTGTTTCTGAACAAAGTGTGGCCAGTTTCGAAACACCGACAAAACAAATCCTGTATTTTTCAAAAAAGAGCGCCGCAGGAAACCCTGCGGCGCTCCAACTACGAACGGCGGCATAGACCCAACCATGATTAAATTCCCATATATACAGCGCCCATCATCAGCACAAAGCAGGCGCTGCCCAGCAGTACAAACAAATGAAATACCTCATGACAGCCGAATCGCGCATGGTCTTTCAGCGGCCATTTCAGTGCATACATCACACCGCCCACCGTATAGGCCACGCCCCCGGCCATCATCCAGAAGAACGCCGATGCGCTAAGCGCTGCTGTCAGAGGCTGCAAGGCCAGCACCGCCATCCACCCCATCCCCACATAAAACATGGTGGTCAGGATCCGCGGAGCATTCAGCCAGCACAATGTGACAATGACGCCCACTACGGCCAGCCCCCAGATCACGCCGAACAGGCTCCATCCCAGCGCACCGCCCAGCGCCGACAGACAAACCGGCGTATAGGTGCCCGCAATGAGCACATAAATCATGGAATGATCCAGTTTACGCAAAAAAAGGCGCCCCCGGACCGATGTATTGACGCAGTGATACAGGCAGCTCGCCAGATACAGCGCTGTCATGGACGCCGTATAAACTGACAGTGATACGACATCCAGCGCGCCCGCGCCGCGGCAAACCGCCAAAACGATCAGCGCCGCACCGCTCAACACACTCAACAGCGCGCCCAGTCCATGGGTAAACGCAGACCAGAAACGCAGAGCGTCGTAAGGGTCACGGACCTGGGTGATCCTCTGCTTGTGCACCCTGCCAGGAACTGCAGCCGGCAACGGCGTAGAATGGATTGTTCGTGTCATACAGCTCACGCCCCCTTCTTTATCATTATATTATATCATTATCGATATCGTGTCAATATATAAATTATAATATTATATAATTTTAAAAATTATTTTTATAATAAAAAAACACCGCTCGTTTAGGGGCGGTGAATTAAGAAAACATTGAAGCAGGAAACGGTATAGCTCAAACGGCTATGCCGTTTCTTGCTGTTTTTGATTGGAATGGTGGGCTTCTTCGATAGCCCGTGAAAAGTCAAATGCACCGATAAAGTTGTAAACGATGGTGATCTCCCGCGTCTTGGATTTCCTGTCAGCATGGGAAACCTCGATGTGGTCTATGAACTCCCGGAGAATGGTGGCGTCAAGTTCTTTCATGTCTGTGTATTTCTTAACCACAGATACAAACGCCTTGACATCGGTTTGCTGCTTGTCCTGCTGTTTCAGGTCTTGCCGCAAAACCTCCGCCATGTTCTTCAAGTTCCGCTGTTCATGTTCATAGTCATGGGACAGTTTGATAAAGCGTTCATCCGTCAGCTTACCAGTAACATTATCTTCGTACAGGTGGGAAATAATCGTATCAAGCTCGCTGATCCGCAGGTCTGCTTTAGAGAGCGTTTCTCGTTTCCTTGTCAGGTCTGCGCTCTGATTCCTCATGCTGCTGTCTGCTGCGTCCTGAACAAACGCGGCTTCATGCTCATTGACATACTGGATGGCCTCGCGGAGATTCCGCAGGACGATTTCATGCAGGATCACGTTACGGATGGAATGTGTCGTGCAAAGCGTCCGATCCTTGCGATAGGTGGAGCAGATAAAATACTTCTGCGCCTCGGTGAAGTGCGTCGCCCTGCATTGATACATCTTTCCGCCGCACTCTGCACAGTAGAGAAGCCCGGAGAACATTCCCATATCGCCCATTTTGGTAGGGCGACGGCGGGATTTGCGGATGTTCTGCACAATGAGAAAAACGCTTTCCTCGATGATCGGCGGCTGGGTGTTCTCAAAGATCATCCAATCCGTCGGGTCATTCCAAAGTTTCTTCTTGCTTTTGTAGGACTATTTTTTGGTCTTGAAATTCACCGTATGCCCCAGATAGTCCATACGAGACAAAATGCGTGATACCGTTTCGTTTGTCCACTTGTAAGGATCAGCCGTAGGCTTATTGCTTGCCGGTAGCCCTTTAGTGTGGCAGTAAGCGGTAGGATTTAAGACTTGATTTTTACGCAGCCACTTTGCAATTTGTGTTGGCCCCAGCCCATCCACACAGAGGGAAAATATCTTCTGAACAATAGCAGCAGCTTCCTCGTCCACAATCCATTTTTTCTTATCCTCCGGGTCTTTCATATACCCATAAGGCGGGATTGTAGTGAGGTGTTCGCCGGATTTCCCCTTGCTCTGCCAAGTGGCGCGTATCTTCTTTGAGGTATCCCGGGCGTACATCTCATTAAAGACGTTGCGGATCGCGGTAAACTCATTATCGCCCCGCGTACTGTCCACTCCATCATTGACGGCAACAAAATGAACACCAAATTCAGGAAAGACAATATCCGTATACATTCCTACTTGCAGATAGTCGCGCCCCAAGCGGCTCATATCTTCTTGTGTCAAGTAGGGACTAAAAAAATTTTGAGAATTTACAAGCCGTTCATAGGTGGACAACCACCCGTGAACGGCTTGCGTTTTCTCTATGCTCTTGTGCCGTGCTTTGTGCGGCGCTTCTT
>JAJCJC010000014.1 GCA_020555605.1 bacterium 210917-SL.2.15
GCAGCCTTGCGGCTCAACCAGGAGGGTGAGAACTTGACCCTGCTGTCCTACAGCTATTGTATCACGGGCATCCCAAAGCCTGCTGATACCTAAAACTATTAACTTTAATCTTATTATACGAGGAGGATTATCATGAAAATGACAAAGAAACTATTGTCCGTTGTGTTGGCGGTTGTAATGGCGCTGTCTCTAACAATTCCTGCAATGGCCACAAATGTTACGGATCTTTCCAATATGGAATTTCATTCTACAAACCCTGGGTTGCAACGGGCGTTGGAACAAATTGATCCGCAATACATCGAGGACTATAGTAAACTTTCTTTTGAGGAAAAAGAAAATAAGCTCAAAGAATTGGCGCATACCTATGGTACGGGGGATGTGCTAAATGAAGCGGATTCGGCTTTTGTTCTTTTGAACAGATATGAAGAGGAAAATATGCCAAAAACAAGAGTAGGTTCTGGAGAGAAATGGTATGATGTCTACAAAACGCAATATGGAGTCGAGGTCAATTTGTATGGAAATATGAGACAAACTATTGTAGCGGTGGCTGGAACTAATACATTTGGCGGAACTGCTACGCTATGGGTTAAATCTGGTGCTGTCCAAAGAGTTGATTTGGAAATCAATCATATAGCGTATGGTTTAATGGGAACGTCTGCACCCTTTGTCGGAGTCTTGTACAATGGTAGTGTAACGATGTCAAAGTCTGGAAATAATCAGACAACCAAGATGGATAAGGAAAAATCGTATGGAGCTGTTGTATGTCTGTATACGACGATGAATGCTTCTGCAACCGTATGTACAAGTTCAGGAGATGAATTTACAGTTACAAGTGAACTGTGGAAAATAGTGCAATGATGTTTCCAGGAAATACGATGATATTTGTGCTGGGTGCACTTATAGTTGTTGCAGCAGTAATAGGGTTAATAAAGTTGTTAATGAAACGGTAGGATGCAGAGAATGATGTTATAATAGCAAAAAGAGAAAGACGGGAGGAGTTTTCCGCTTGCTTCTGCCATGAAAGAATGTGGGGTAATGACATGCTTGATCGTATCAGTTGGGAATGAAGAAAGCGTTGATTAAATTCCTGGCTGGATCGGCCTTGCTCTTGTTGCTGGTTTTGGCGCACTTTGAGATTTTTTTTCACAAACCGGATATCCTGACCTATGTTGCTGTCAGTATAGCGGCCATTGCATGTTTCTATCAGGCGGCGCACGAAATACGCAGGCGGAACAGGCACAAAAGGTGAGATCGAAACGGCATCGCTGCAGAACATGCAGCAGGCGGGTGCAGCATTCGGAGAAGGAAGAAAGGGAACGGTCTTATGCAAACAAAAGTGAAACGGCCCATGGTAATCACGGTCAGCATTTTGCTGTGCAGTGCTGTTTTGGCGCTGGGGGCTTGGAACATGCAGATGTGGAAAAGTCACCGCGTATTTTTGGAAGCCTGCAGCGCAGCGCGCGTGTTTGTATACGATCATTTGGCGAAGTGTGGCCGGGCGTTTGCCAATTATGCCGCCACCGGAGACAGTTGTTATCTGGATCAGGCCCAGCAGGCCGCCGCGAAAACGGCGGCGGCCTGCTATGCGTGGGGAGAAACTTATCCCTATCGAGCGGATTATGATACGGCGGATGACGCGATTCAGAAATACTGTAGGCTTATCTGTAACAATGGAGGATGGATTTACGTTTATTGAAGAAGTTCCGGTTACCAGAGTGGCGCCGCCGCCAACTAATGAAAATGAAGTTGTCAATACGTTGAAATCGGATTTTCCACAATACGGTAAAAAGGAAATCTATTCTACAACAGGAGATTGTACTGCACTGGGCAAGTCTGTCTCGATTAAAGTATATGAATCACGGACAGCTTATGTGAAGAAATCTGTTAATATTGCGCGTTATGCTGCAGGGACAACACCATCTGTTATTATGACGGCTATTGGTGTTTCTGGAGCAGGGCCTGTAGCTGCCATTCTTTCCGCTTTGAATATTGCATATACCGCAGCGACTGAGGCAGGGAAATTGCAGGAAGCAGTAAATCTATGTAGAACGGCTAAGTTTTCATTCAGTGGTAATCGGAGAGGAGATGTGTATGATACAACCAGATATAATAATTATGTAAGAGTTGTCAATCTGACTTCTTCCGGAGAGTTTACTTATGGTTATGATGCAAAGGGGAATTATCATTGGATTGTTTCGATGGAACCTACGTGCTATAGCGTAGCTTCTTCCAAGATTGCAAAGGATGCACTGACTAATTACAATTGGGATGTTGCGAATAACGGTTATTGCTCACAATACACGCCGGTATAAGGAGTGGATTCTATGAACATGACTTGTCCGTATTGCGGTAAGCCGATGGAAAAAGGGTTTGTTATGACGAATCTGCGGTATTCGATTTTTTGGCTGCCGGAAACGGCGGACAAGGTCCCGCTCATTATTGATCGGGACGGAGTGGAAATGGAGCAGAAGGGAGTGATTCTTGCAGATCGCGGGCACGTTTTCAAAAAAACGCACCCATGGAACATGATTGCAACAGCGAAAGAGATGTATGTCTGTAGGGATTGCAAAAAAGGCATTATAAATATGTAATCATGCAGCGGATAAGGTGGGCGGAGTTTTTCCGCCTGCCTTTCTTCATATTTTCAACAAATGCTTTCTGGGAATCATAAGCGGTTCCCGGAACCCCTTGCCTTTTGCGGGAATGATCTTATGCTGGATCCAAAACGGCGCTGGAAAGGAGCGGGACCATGTATTCGGAAAATGGCCCCCAAAAGCCGTGCTGGCGCTCGGTCCCGCCATTGGCTCTGTTTTGTGCGGGCCGCTGGTGGCGAAGTGGATGCTGCGCCGGTTGGGGAAAAAGCGAATAAGGACATATGCGCCTGTTTCCGCGCGGCGGCCGGGATGTTCCGGACCGCCGCGCTTTCTTTGCCGCCGCGCATTGCGCCGCCCGGTGAGACGTGGTATAATATCATATATATATTTACAGATAAGAAGGACTGTTTCAACCATATGATCGACTATAGACGAGCGCTGACGCCGGAGATTCAGGCGGTGCCGGAATCCAGCATCAAGGAATTTTTCGATATTATCAACGAAATGCCAGAGGCCATTTCCCTGGGGCTGGGGGAGCCGGATTTTGTGACGCCGGAGCACATTCGGAAAGCAGGAGCCGCTTCCCTGCTGGAAGGGCACACAAAATACACGCAGAATCCCGGACTGCCCGCGCTGCGCGAAGCGATTGCGGCCTATCTTGCCGGGCGCTTTGCCCTGCACTACGACGCGGCAGATGAGATCCTCGTCACCGTGGGCGGCAGCGAAGCCATTGATTTGGCCATCCGCTGCCTGGTGGGGTTGGGGGACGAGGTGCTGGTGCCCTCGCCCACGTTTGTGTGTTACGGGCCGCTGGCCGCGGTCTGCGGTGGCGTGGTGAAAG
The DNA here is from genome assembly GCA_020555605.1 of bacterium 210917-SL.2.15. GTDB lineage: Bacteria > Bacillota > Clostridia > Oscillospirales > Oscillospiraceae > Pseudoscillospira. Next base: position 3,436 of record JAJCJC010000014.1, read on the forward strand.
AACTGGTGACAACGGAGGAGACCGGCTTCCGCGTGACGGCGCAGCAGATCGCCGCGGCGCTGACCGAGCGCACCAAGCTGCTGGTGCTCCCGTATCCCAGCAACCCTACCGGCGCGATTTTGGAAGAAAGCGACCTGCGGGCCATTGCCGATGTGCTCCGGGGCACCAATGTGATCGTGCTGTGCGATGAGATTTACGGTGAACTGACCTATGGCCGGCGCCACTGTTCCTTTGCTTCCCAGGAGGATATGCGGGAGCGCACGCTGGTGGTGGGCGGCTTTTCCAAGGCCTTTGCCATGACCGGCTGGCGCATGGGATATCTGTGCGGCCCGAGAGAACTGGTGAAGCCTGCCGCGGCGCTGCATGGCTATGGCATCATGTCCGCCCCCACCGTGACCCAGCATGCGGCGATTGAGGCCATGCGCAACGGCATGGAGGATATTGAAACCATGCGCACGGAATATGATGCACGGCGCGCGCTTCTGGTGCGCGGCCTGCGGGAGATGGGGCTGCGGTGCAGCGAGCCGCGGGGGGCGTTTTACTGCTTCCCCTATATTGGAGATTTCGGACGTTCCGATGTGGAGTTCTGCCGGGCGCTGCTGCTGGAGGAGCAGGTGGCGATCATTCCCGGCAGTGCTTTTGGCCCCGGCGGCGCGGGCTATGCCCGCGTATGCTACGCCGCCGATCGCGCAAAGATCGAGGAGGCCCTGCGCCGCATGGCCCGCTTCCTCAAGCGGCTGCGCACAGAAAAGGAGTGAAAAGCGTGGAAGGATTTGCCCATCTCGGCCTTGCCCCGGCGGATATTCTGCTGCCGAATTGTAATTTGTCCAAGTGGAGTGTGATCGCCTGCGATCAGTTCACGGCCCAGCCGGATTACTGGCGGCGGGTGGAGGAGCGGGTGGGGGACAGCCCTTCGTCTCTGCGCCTTATTTTGCCGGAGGCACGGCTGCGCGGCGATGACGAGGCTGCCGGCGCCGAAGAGATCCATGCCGCTATGCAGCGCTATCTGGAACAGAATTTGTTTTATGCCTGTCCGGATTCCATGGTATATGTGGAGCGCGCGGTCAGCGGCGGCGTGCGCCATGGGCTGGTATGCCGGATCGATTTGGAGGAATATGACTACCGCCCGGAATGCCGCTCGCTCATTCGTGCCACAGAGCGCACCGTCCTGGAGCGTATCCCGCCCCGGGTGAAGATCCGCCGCGGCGCGCCGCTGGAGCTGCCTCACACCATGATTTTGGTGGATGATGGCGCGCGGCCCCTGTTTTCCCGCCTGACAGCGCGCCGGGAGCAGATGGAAAAGATCTACGGCTTTTCTCTAATGGAAGGCGGTGGCCGCATCGACGGCTGGCGGGTCGATGCCGAAACCATAAAGGGTCTGGCAGAGGACCTGGCTTTTTTGCGTCGGGACACCGAAATGCTCTTTGCCGTGGGTGACGGGAACCATTCACTGGCAGCGGCGAAAACGATTTATGAGGAAGAGAAGGCGTGCACTCCCCGGGAGGAATGGCCGTCGCTTCCTTCACGCTGGGCTTTGGCGGAGGTGGTCAGCCTGAACGACCCCGGCGTACAGTTTCTGCCGATTCACCGTATTGTGTTCGGCGTGGATGGCGAGGCACTGCTGGCGGCGCTGCAGGCGGCGCTGCCCGACCGTGGAGACGGCGCGGGCAAAAGCGAATCCATTCAGTGGCTCTGCCGGGGGCGGTGCGGCACGCTGAACGTATCGCTTCCCGATGGCGTGCTGCCGGTGGAATGGCTCCAGGAAAGTTTGGATCAGTATGTTGCCCGGCATGGCGGCAGTATGGATTATATTCACGATCCCGGCGCGGTGGAAGAGCTGAGCCTGCAGACGTGGGCCGTCGGCTTTTTACTGCCGCCTTTTCCCCGCGCGGCGCTCTTTCCCTATGTGAAGCGCCGCGGCGCGTTGCCGCGCAAAACCTTTTCCATCGGCTGCAGCCGGGATAAGCGCTATTATCTCGAAGCGCGGGCGCTGCTTTGAGCATCATGGAGGGCGAAACATGAAAGAGATCACAGTCGACGCTTATGGAAAACTGAATTTGACGCTGGATATTCTGTGTCGCCGCCCGGATGGATATCACGATCTGCGCATGGTGATGCAGAGCGTTTCATTGTGTGACCGCGTGACGATCCGCGAAACGGGAAACGGACAGATTGCGCTGCATACCAGCGCGTCCTATTTGCCGTATGACCGGGGCAATCTGGCCTATCGCGCGGCCGAAGCGTTTTTTGCTGCGGTAGACGCGGTCAATCCCGGTGTTGCACTGTATATTGAAAAGCGCATTCCTGTGTGCGCCGGGATGGCGGGCGGCAGCGCCGACGCGGCGGCGGTGCTGCGAGGCCTGCGCCGGCTTTATGCGCCGCAGCTCTCAGTGGAAGAGCTGTGCCGGATCGGCGGGCGTGTGGGCAGTGACGTGCCGTACTGTGTTTTCGGCGGAACGGCCCTGGCCGAAGGGCGCGGCGAGGTTTTGACGCGCCTTGCGCCGATACCGGAATGCTGGGCTGTACTGTGCAAGCCGGATTTTCCCATTTCCACACCGGAGCTGTTCGGCTGTGTAGACGCCAAAAAGCTGACCGGTCACCCGGATACCCGGGGCATGTGCGAAAGCCTGGAGCGAGGCGACCTGAACGGCGTTTTGCGGCGTGTGTACAATGTGTTTGAGGCAGTACTGCCGGAAAAATACAGCGAAGTATTTGTGATTAAAGATAAGCTGTTGGATCTGGGCGCCCTCAGCACCTGCATGACCGGCTCCGGTCCCACGGTATTCGGCTTATTTGACAACGAGGCAGGCGCTCTGCAGACAGCGGACCGATTGCGGGGAGAATATCCTCAGACATTTTGTACCGCCATGGTGAATCAGGGCGAACAATTTTTGTAAAAAGCGGATAAATTGTATAAAATTGATCAACACCGTCCACAATGGAGTTGCTTTTGAAAAAACTCTACATAGGACGGTGTTTTTCTATGAAACAGTGGCGTGATACAAGACGATTGGGAAAATGGATCGCGGTTTCTCTTCTGGTGGGATTGGCAATTTCGCTTTTGTGGGGCGTATGGGCGCTGCAGCGCCAGCAGGCGCTGGCGCAGGAAGTGATCCGTCTGCATGTGATCGCGGCCTCGGACAGCGACGCGGACCAGGCACTGAAACTGCAGGTGCGCGATGCGGTGCTGGCACAGGCTACGGACTGGCTGGCCGGCACAACGGATCGGGACGAGGCAGAGAACATTCTGCGCACGCACCTGGCAGAGCTGCGGGATACAGCGCAGGCAACCGTGCAGTCGCAGGGCTGCGGAGATGCGGTGGAAGCATGGCTGACGCCGGAAACCTATCCCACGCGGGATTACGGCGCCTTTGCTCTGCCGGGCGGGGAATATCTGAGCCTGCGCATCATCATCGGCGAGGGCGCGGGGCACAACTGGTGGTGCGTGGTATTTCCGCCGCTGTGCACCACGGCGGCTACTGGAGATATGGAAGAAGCGGCCCAGGACGCCGGGCTTTCGGAAGAGGATGTGGCGCTGATCACTCGTTCTGATGAAGGTTATATATTGAAGTTCAAATCCATTGAGCTGTGGGAGCAGTGGGCGGCGGGATGGAAGCAGTGATAGTCCTTCTGTCTGTGTTTTTTATAGCATTCCTTTCTTTTTGAAATAGAAGATTTCGAACAGGATGACGGCCCCGGCGATGAGGATAACAGCTGAATAACCATAGCGCCAGTGCAGTTCCGGCATGCGGTCGAAATTTATGCCGTACCAGCCGGTCCAGCCGTTTGGCGCAGGCTTTCCACGGCGTTTCGCTGCGCACCGGAGGGGAAAAGAGATTGGCTGTGAAGACATCTGGAAATCCTTCTTTTTGAGCGGCGCCCGGCGCCGTTCTTTTATTTTGCTGAAAACAGTATACCTCCGATCGAACGTGTTGTCAGGCCTTTTCCGCGGCGTGGACAAGAAATCCTCTTTTCGCTCGAATGCGGCTGTGCTATAATATCTACAAAAGCGACACGGCAAAGCAGGGAGGACACATAAGAATGGCGCAGCAGGGATTGACAATTATGATGGATCGGGCGCGAACGGGAAAAAGCGCGGCCCTTTGGAGTGAAATCGCCGCAGAGGGACTGAAAGGACGGCAGATGCTGCTGGTGCCGGAGCACGCTTCCCACCAGGCGGAGCGGGATCTGTGCCGCGCCTGCGGCGACCGGGCTTCCCGTCATGCTGCGGTGGCCAGCTTCCACTGGCTGGCAGCGGATGTGCTGGAGCGCACCGGCGGCGCAGGAGACACCATGCTGGACGGCGGCGGAAAAATTTTGACCATGTACCGCGCCCTGCAGAAGAATCTGAGCGTCCTGAAGCTCTACCGCCGCCCTTCTCAGCGGGCGGCTTTTTTGGAACAACTCATCCATTTGGACGATGAGCTGCGTTCTTATCAGGTGAGCGCGGAAGATCTGTTGGCGCGCCGCGGAGCCGTGTCCGGCCCGCTGGGGGATAAGCTGCAGGACCTTGCTCTGATCTGCGGCGCCTATGAAGCGCTGCTCACCGAAAACGGCCGGGACTGCCGCGATTTGATGGATCGCCTGCTGGACGCACTGAAAACGGAAAAAGGGCAGGATTATTTTCTTGGTATGCGCATTTATGCCGACGGTTTTCTTTATTTCAATGCCCGGGAGGAAGAGGTGCTGCGCTGCATGATCCGCTGCGCCGAATCGGTTACAGTGACGCTGTTGGGGGACCGGGAACGCACCGGGGGCATTTACGATGTGGCGCAAAAGGTGCGGGGCCGTCTTGTCCGTATTGCCGAAGAAGAAGGACGGCCCTGCCGTACCATTGCTTCGCCGCTGCGCGGGGAAAAACAGGGCGATGCCGCTCTGCGCCACCTGGAGCGGGCCTTTTTCGGGAACATGAAGCCCTTTGGCGAGCCGACGGATGCCATTCGCCTGTGCGCGGCAGAGAACACCTATGCCGAGGTGGAACACGCGGCGGCACAGATCCGCACGCTGCTTTGTACTGGGCAGTGCCGCTGCCGGGATATTCTGGTGTGCGCCCGCAACATGCCCGATTATGAGGCCACCATTGAAAATGTGTTTGAACGCTATGATATCCCGGTGTTTTTGAACCGCAGCCGGGATATTTTGGAAAAACCTGTGGTGGCACTGGTGCTGGCAGCGCTGGACACGGTTTCCGGCGGCTGGGAATATGAGGATATATTCCGCTATCTCAAAACCGGTATGGCCGGTATCTCGCTGGAAGCGTGTGATGCGCTGGAAAACTATGTGCTCAAGTGGGATCTGCGCGGCAGCGCCTGGACGCGGGAGACGTCCTGGACGGCGCATCCGGAGGGATATGGCGTCGAAGAGAATGAAGAGAGCCGCGCCCTCCTTGCTTCCCTCAACGCGGTGCGGGAGACCGTGCGCGCGCCATTGATGGAACTGCAGCGGGCCATGCAGGAGCGGCAGGATGCCTACGGTCAGGCAGCGGCGTTGTATGCTTTTTTGGAGATTATCCGGCTGCCGGAGCAGTTGCAGGAGAAAACAGCGCGCTTTCGCGCCATGGGGGAAAATAAACTGGCCGATGAATATGCTCAGGTTTGGCGTATTTTGTGCGATGTGCTGGATCAGTTTGTGCTGATTTTGGGCGAACTTCCTTTGGAGCGGGGCGAGTTTGGGCGGCTTTTGAAGCTGGTGCTGACACAGTATGATGTGGGTACCATTCCTGCGGCGCTGGATCAGGTCAGTGTGACGGAAATCACCCGCAACGACCGGCGGGGCTATCCGTATGTGTTCTTTCTGGGCGTCAATGACCATGTGCTGCCCGCGGCCGGAAGCCCCGGCGGTATTCTCACCGACAGCGACCGCGCTGAGCTTTTGGCCCAATCGCTGCGTCTGGCGCCTTTTGGCATGGAGCAGATGGATATGGAGCTGATGCACCTGTATGCGGCTTTGGGTCAGGCGGAGCGCCGATTGTATGTGAGTTGGGCCGCTGCGGATGCCGGTGGGACGGAGCTGCGGCCCGCCTTTGCCGTCGGGCGTATCCGGGGGCTGTTTCCGGATCTTAACGTGGAAACGTCCGGGCCGGAACGGCTGCTGGCCGCACCGGTGAGTGCGCTGGAAGAAGCGGGCCGGCAGGGCTGCGGCGCACTGTGGGATTATTTTGCCAGCCGGCAGGACTGCGCACCGGCCCTGGCCGCCATGGAGCGTGCCCGCACTATGGAGCGGGGCCGCCTGTCGCCGGCGGCAGTGCGCACACTGTACGGTGAAAATATCCGTATGTCCGCCTCCCGTATGGATAAGATCAATGCCTGCCATTTTGCCTTTTTTATGGAATACGGACTGAAAGCAAAGGAACGCCGCAAAGCGGGATTGGACGCACCGGAAATCGGAACCTTCCTCCACTATCTGTTGGAAAATACGGCCCGGGAGGCCAGGCTGCGCGGCGGCTTTGAATGTTTGAGCCGGGAGGAACTGCACCGGCTGATCAGGGACTATATCGACCGCTTTGCGGCGGAGCAGCTGGGCGGCCTGGAGGACAAAAGCGCACGTTTTCGCTATTTGTTCAACCGGCTGAAAAAAACGGCGTATGCTATTGTGGACAATGTGGCTGCAGAGTTGGCTGTGTCGGATTTTGTGCCGCTGGCGTTTGAGCTGGAATTCGGCGAGAAGGGTACGCTGCCCGCCGTGTCGATCCGCTCCGGGGAAACTGCTCTGCGCGTGGGCGGAAAGGTGGACCGGGTGGACGGTTGGCTTAAGGACGGAAAACTCTATCTGCGTGTGGTGGATTACAAGACCGGTAAAAAGAAATTCGATCTTTCGGAAATTCTGCATGGCGTGGGCGTGCAGATGCTGTTGTATCTGTTTACGCTGGAGCGCCAGGGGCTGGCAGCTCTGGGCGGAGGCGAAGTGAAAGAGATCGTGGGGGCGGGCGTGGAGTATCTTCCCGCGCGGGATGCGATCCTCACCATGGACCGCGGCGCCAGCGAAGCGCAGATCGCCGCCGCCATGGAGAAAGAACTCAAGCGCAGCGGCATGTTTTTGTACAACGCCGAGGTGCTCGAGGCCATGGAACACGGCTGTACGCAGGAGCCGCACTTCCTGCCCCTGAGCGTGAAGAAGGACGGTACCATCGCCGACGGTGTGGCCACGGCGGCGCAGCTGGGCAAGCTGAGCCGCTATGTGGACCATTTGCTCAAAAACATTGCCGCGGAAATGGGTAAGGGCAACATCGACGCCGATCCCAACTACCAGAGCGAAAGCAAAAACGCCTGCACCTACTGTGCCTTTGCTTCGGCCTGCCATTTTGAAGAGGGGCGCGGGCGGGACCGCAAACGTTATATCGCCGCGGTGAAGGAGAATGCGTTTTGGGAAACGCTGGATCGTATGCAGGACATGGATGCCGGAGGGGAGGAATGAGTCATGGGTGTGCGTTTGACGGAAGAACAGCGGGAGGCGGTGCGTAACCGGGGCGGAAGCCTGCTGGTGTCCGCCGCGGCGGGCAGCGGAAAGACCAAAGTGCTGGTGGAACGATTGTTCCGATACATCACAGACGAAAAGGATCCGGCGGATGTAACGGATTTTCTGATTATTACATATACCAAGGCGGCGGCTGCGGAGCTGCGCATGAAAATTGCCGCGGAGCTGTCCGAGCGCCTGGCGGAAGATGCAGGCAATCTCCATCTGCAAAAGCAGGCTATGCTGATCTACCGCGCCGATGTGCGCACGGTGGACTCTTTCTGCACCGCCTTGCTGCGGGAAAACATTCAGTTGGTAGGCGGCGAGGAGGATTGCGCCCTGACGCCGGATTTTCGCGTGCTGGATGAGCGGGAAGCCGATCTTCTGCGCCGCCAGGTTCTGGGGCGGGTGCTGGAGAGGTTTTATGAGGAAATGGATGAAGGCGCGGCGGCGCTGGCGGATACCATCGGCGCCGGACGGGATGACACGGCGCTGGAAGAACTGGTGCTGCAAATTTTCTCCAAGCTGCAAAGCCATGCCTATCCGCTGCGCTGGCTGGCCGAGCAGGAGGAATACTGGAGCGCCATTCCCAAGCAGGTGGAACGGACGCCTTTTGGCCGGGAACTGATTGCCGATGCCCGGGCGACGCTGCGTTATTGGAGCGATGTGTTTTTGGACGTTTGCCGGGAGATGGAGAGCGATGAAACGCTGGCGGCGAAATATCTGCCCTCGTTTTCCACCGCACGGGAGAGTATGGAGGACTTCCTCGCCCGCCTGGAGCAGGGATGGGACACGGCGCGCGAGGGGGAAATCCTGTTTCCCCGCCTGGGTGTGGTGCGGGGTGAAAACGCGCAGAAGGAGCGGGCAAAGGCCCTGTGGGATGAGTGCAAAAAGGACTGCGGGAAAGTGCGCAAGCGCTTTTCCGTTTCCGGCGCGGAGTTGCGCGACGATTTGCAGCGCATGGCTCCGGCCATGCTGGCGCTATTGCGTCTGACGGAGGCTTTTGCGCAGAGCTATGCCGCTGAAAAGCTGCGCCGCAACGCCACGGATTTTTCGGATCAGGAGCATTTTGCACTGGCCCTTCTGGTGGATGAAGCGGGTGCGCCCACGGAGTTGGGGCGCGCGGTATCTGCGCGTTACCGCGAAATTATGATCGATGAATTTCAGGATACCAACGAGGTGCAGAATCAGATTTTTGCCGCCGTATCCCGGGAGGAAAAGAATTTGTTCATGGTGGGGGATATGAAGCAGTCCATCTATCGCTTCCGTCTGGCCGATCCCACGATTTTCCTGCGTCACTATCAGGCAGACCCACTGTTCAGCCAGGCGGAGGAGGGACAGGAACGCAAGCTGCTGCTCAGCCGTAATTTCCGCTCCCGCCGGGAGATCCTGGATGCGGCCAACTTTGTGTGCGCCAACCTGATGAGTCCCGAAGTGGGGGAAATGGCTTACACGGAAGATGAGGCCCTGTACTTCGGTGCAGAGTATTATGTGGAGCGCTCCGGTTGCGACACGGAATGTTATCTGGTGGATCATCCGAAAAAAGGTGCCGAAGCCGAGGCAAAAGAAGAGGTTAAATGTGCCGAAACGGAAGCGCGCTTTGTGGCTTGCCGCATCCGGGCGCTGCTGGACGAACCGTTTCTTGTGCAGGGTGAGGATGGTGGGCTGCGCCCTGTGAGGGAGGAGGACATCGTCATTCTGATGCGATCTCCCGGCGCGCGGCAAAAGCTCTATGAGCAAGTGCTTTCCGAGCAGGGGATCGCCTGCGCCGCTGAAGGTGGCGAGGATTTTTTCTCTGCTATGGAGGTTGCTGTGGTGTATGCCATGCTGCAGCTCATCGATAACCCTCACCAGGATGTGCCGCTGATCTCCGTGCTGCGCTCGCCGGTGTTTGCCTTTGCGCCGGATCGGCTGGCGGAAATTCGAGCCCGCTGTCCGAAAGGAGACTTTTTCACTGCGCTGCAGCGCGACGAAGGAGAAGATACCCGGCGTTTTCTGGAGGATCTGGAGCAGCTGCGCTTTCTGGCTCCGGATATGAGCGTGCACCGGCTGCTCTGGCATCTTTATAACCGCTGGAATGTGCTGGGGGTATTCGGAGCCATGGACGGCGGCGCGGAGCGGCGCGGCCGGCTGGTGACGCTGTACGAGCACGCCCGCAGCTTTGAGGCGGCGGGCTACCGGGGACTGTTTTCTTTTGTGAGTCATCTGCGCGCCCTGCTGGAGGCAGGGGAGAGTATTCCTTCCGCTGCGTCCCAGGCGCGCCGGGGCGTACGGTTGATGAGTATTCATAAATCCAAAGGGCTGGAATTCCCTGTGGTGATTTTGGCGGAGCTGAATAAAAGCTTCAATAAAAGCGACGTGCAGGCTCCGGTGCTGATGCATCCGGAACTGGGCCTGGGTCCGGTGTGCATTGATCTGGAACGCAAGATCCGCTACAGCACCGTAGCTCGGGACGCCGTGGCTCACCGGCAGCTGCGGGAGCAGAAAAGCGAAGAACTGCGGGTGCTGTATGTGGCGCTGACCCGGGCCAAGGAAAAGCTGATCCTGGTGGCGGCCATGCGCGGCGCTGCGGGCGTGGTCAAGCGCCTGTTGCCCCGGGCGGAGTGTCCGGTGCCGCCGGCAGTGGTGGCGGGCTGCGACAGCATGGCGCAATGGGTGCTGCTGCCCCTGCTGTGCCGCACGGAGTCCTATCCGCTGCGCCAGGCGGCGGACATGGAGGCGGCTGCCTGCGACAACAGCGGTATTCCCTGGCGCGTTGCCTGGGTGGATGGAGCGGAGTACCGCCAGCGCCGCAGCCTGCCGGCACGGGCGGAAAAACGTGCGTGCGCCGATGCTGCGCCGGCGTTTGATCCTGTGCTCTTGTCCTTTCAATACGGCCACCGGCCGGAAACGCGCATCCCTTCCAAACTGACGGCTACCCAGCTGAAAGGACGGCTCATTGACCAGCGCCTGGCAGAGGGGACGGAGCAGCCGGTTTCTCCGCCCTCGGGCGATGTGTTCCGGGCGCCGCGGTTTCTGACGCCTCAGCTGGGCCTGACTGCCGCCGAACGGGGCACTGCGATGCACAAGGCCCTGCAGTTTTTGGACTTTTCGCAAACTGCCTCCCGTGAGCGGATCGAGGCGGAGGTGGCGCGCATGGCGCAGCAGCATTTGCTGCGGGCGGAAGAGGCTGAGGCGATAAACACGGCGGCATTGGCGGCGCTGTTTGCCTCGCCCCTGGGGCTGGAGCTGCGCGGCGCGCCGAAGGACAAGCTGTGGCGCGAATACCGCTTTTCCGTGCTGAAGCGGGTGGACAAATACCTGCCGGAACTGGACAGCGACGACGAAGTGCTGCTGCAGGGCGCGGTGGACTGCTTCTTTGAAACGGCGGACGGGACCCTTACTGTGGTGGACTTTAAGACCGACCACATCGCTCCCGGTAGTGAAAGGGAAAAGGCAGAGGAATACCGCCCACAGCTCACGGCTTACAGCGATGTGCTGGAGCGGATCTTTGAGCGGCCCGTTACCCGGCGCATCCTCTATTTCTTTGCCACCGGGGAAAGTGTTCTGCTGTAACGCTCTTTTATGAAAAGAGTGCGGAAAAGTTTTGACGGATTTTCAAAATAATGCTTGCTTTTCTATAACCGGTGTGGTAAACTGAATTTTGCCTGTTGTAAGGTATTTGACGCGGAAAGAGGTGAACAAGAGCAATGAAGGAAGGAATCCATCCCAATTATCAGCAGACTACAATTCGCTGCGCCTGCGGTAATGTGATTGAGACAGGTTCTACCAAGAAGGATATCAAGGTGGAAGTCTGCTCTAAGTGTCACCCCTTCTTCACTGGCAAGCAGAAGCTGGTGGATACCGGCGGACGTGTTGCGCGGTTCAACAAGAAGTTCGGCCTGTGAGAAGAGCGTTCGCATTGACGAGCAATCACATCAAACGGCGCTGCCCCATCGGGGCGGTGCCGTTTTTTCGTTGAGCGGCTTTCTTTTTTCTTTGGCACAGCATATACTAAATAGGAATTGTATGCCATGATTTTTCTGCTGCAAAAGGAGGAGCATTATGAACGGTCAACTGCAAGAAATGGAGATCAAGGATTTGTCCTGTGATGGATTTCAGATGTTTCAGCATGCCACGCCTCTTTTGAGCGCGGGCAGCGCGGAGAAATTCAATACCATGGTCATCGGCTGGGGCGGCCTGGGTACGCTGTGGGGCAAGGCGGTCTGCACGGTGTATGTCCGGCCCCAGCGCTACACCTATGAATTTATGGAGCGGGAGACTGCCTTCAGCGTATCCGTTCTGCCGCCTGAGTGCCGTGAAGCGCTGCGCATCTGCGGCAGTGAAAGCGGACGGGATGTGGATAAGGTGAAAAAGTGCGGCCTGACGCCTGCCTTTGGAGCCTTGGGCGCGCCCTATTTTGGACAGGCGCAGCTGGTGCTGGTGTGCCGTAAGCTGTATGCCGATGATCTGCGGCCGGAGAAGTTCACAGACCAGAGTTTGGACGGCCGCTGGTACCCGGAGCACGACTATCACCGCATGTATGTGGGCGAAGTTGTGCAGGTGCTGAAAAAATAACCATTCCCGGAGGAACTATGGAACAACTACAAAAGACAGCGGGACCGGCGCGCCGGGAGCGTGTGATTCTGGTGGGACTCCATTCCCCCCGGCTCAAGCGCGAGGAGAATGCGGACGATTGGTCCATGGAAGAGCTGGCGGCCCTGACGGATACCGCCGGAGGTTGTGTGGCGGCCTGCGCGCTGCAGAATAAGGATGCCCCGGACCCGCGTACGTTTATCGGTGAGGGCAAGGTGGCCGAGATCAAAGAACTGGTTGCCTCGGAGCGGGCGGACATGGTCATTTTTGACAATGACCTCTCGCCCTCCCAGATGCGGGTGCTGACCGATGAATTCGGTGTGCAGGTGCTGGACCGCAGCGGCCTGATCCTGGATATCTTTGCCCAGCGGGCCAAAACAAAGGAGGGGCGGCTGCAGGTGGAACTGGCGCAGTATCAATATCTGCTGCCCCGGCTGACCGGTATGTGGACGCACCTGACGCGCCAGAACGCCGCCGGCGGCAAGAGTCCCATCGGTACCCGCGGCCCCGGTGAAACCCAGCTGGAAACCGACCGCCGCCACATCCACCGCAAAATCGACAAACTGCGGGAGGATTTGGAGGAGGTGCGCCGGGTGCGCGGTACCCAGCGTCAGCAGCGCATGAAAAACGAGACCCCGGTAGTGGCCATTGTGGGCTACACCAACGCGGGCAAATCCACGCTGCTCAACGCCCTTACCGGCGCGGCCATTCCGGCCAACAATCGCCTGTTTGACACGCTGGACACCACTTCCCGCCTGCTGACGGTCAGTGATATGATGGATGTGGTGATCTCGGATACGGTGGGCTTTATCCGCAAGCTGCCCCACCAGCTGGTGGACGCCTTCAAGGCCACGTTGGAGGAGCTGGAATATGCCGACCTTTTGCTTCATGTCATCGACGTGTCCAATCCCGTGTGGGAGGAACAAGCTGCTGTGGTGGATGCGCTGATTGCGGAATTGGGGGCGCAGACAACGCCCTGCATCCGCGTGTACAATAAATCCGACTGCGTCAGTGCGGAAAACCGGCCCTGGGGCGCGGGAAGCATTGCGATTTCCGCCAAAACCGGCGCAGGACTTCCGGAGCTGCTGGCACTGATCGAACGAACGCTGGATAAGGGCAGCCGCCGGTTAACGTTGCGGATTCCTTATGAACGGGGCGATCTGCTGGATCTGCTCTACCGTGAGGCCAAGGTGCTTTCGGTGCGCTATGAGGAGGCTACGGTGGTAGACGCGGTGTGCACACAGCGTACGTTGGGAAAGGTGTGCGTCTATGCCGACCCGCCGCTTCCGGAGAAAAAGGAGGAGTGGGAACGGTGAGCGAGGATTACTTCATCCCCGGCGCGGCGGCGCAAAGCGAATTTACGGAAAAGAAATCCCGCTTCCTCAGCCATCTCTGGCCCGTGGCGAGCGAAGAGGAAGCCCGTGCGCGCATTGAGGAGATGCGGAAAACATACTATGACGCCCGGCACAACTGCTGGTGCTATCTTTTGCGCGAAGGCAGCGTACTGCGCTACAGCGATGACGGAGAACCCCAGGGGACTGCAGGCCAGCCCATGCTGAATGTGTTTCGGCGCCGGGCGATCACCAATGTGTGCTGCGTGGTCACGCGCTACTTTGGCGGCGTGCTGCTGGGCGCGGGGGGCCTGACGCGGGCCTATACCCGGGGGGCGTCCGATGTGCTGACGGTTGCAGGGCGCAGCCGGGTGTGCCTGTGGGAACGGGCGATGCTCCGTCTGCCCTATGGGCTGTTTGAACAGGCGCGCCTGTTGTGCGATGCGTCCGGCGGCATCATCGAACACACGGACTATGGCGCCGATGTGATGTTGACCCTCCTGCTGCCCCAAGGCGGACGGATGGCCCTGCGGGAAAAGCTCACCGAGCTGTCTGCGGGTACGCTGACCCTGGAGGTGGCGGGCGAGGAGTACCGCGGCGGGCCGCGGGAAGACTTGCCCTGATCTACAAACTATAAAGCCCCGGCGCTACGGCGCCGGGGCTTTGTTCTGGGAAAAAGAGGGTTGACAGAATGATGGAACAGACATATAGTTAACCTAACTTATATAAATTAGCTTAATGAAAGGAGGGGGGCATATGAATTTACGGGACAGCCTCAATCAGTATTATTATGACGAAATCGTGTGCGATCTGCGCAGGTTGGCGCAAAACGGCGGCGAGCTTTCTTACAACAGCATTATGTATTTGGATGTGATCTCCTATCAGGAGCACAGCGGCGGCTGCACGGTGAGCCGTCTGGCCAAAACGCTGCATATTTCCAACTCTGCCGCCACCATGAAGGTGAGTGAGCTGGTGCGCCTGGGATTGGTGGAGAAAGCGCGCAGTGAAACAGACCGCCGTGTTGTCTATCTGCACTTAAGCCCATTGGCTGCTGAAGGTGTGTGCGAAAGCGATGCGCCCTATGAGCGGGCGGTGCAGGTGATTGAAGAACGGTACAGCGAGGAAGAAATCACGCTGTTTTGTCGTATGTTACAGGTGTTTGCCGACGAATATCAAAAGGAGAATTCCATATGACCCCATCCACACAGCTTTTTGCAACTATGTCTCCCAATCGGCTGTTTTTGCCCTGTGCGCTGCCCCGCATGATCGCCATGGCGGTGTCTTCGCTCTATACTGTGGCCGACGGCATTTTTGTGGGCCGTTTTCTGGGGGAGGAGGCTTTGGCAGCGGTCAACCTGGTCATGCCCTTTCTTCTCATCAGCTTTGTGTTTCCCGATCTGCTCGCAGTGGGTTCCTCCGTGTAGATCGCCCTGCGTTTGGGTGAGAAGAAAGAGGAGGAGGCCAGCCGCATTTTCACCGTGTGTTCGCTACTGATTGTGTCTTCATCGTGCCTGATCGGCCTTGTGAGGGTTCTGGGTGCGGAGGCCATGCTGCAGATTTTGGGGGCCGATGCGGCAGTGGCGGCGCTGGGGGGGCTATGACGTGACAGATATGGGAAAACGTCTGCTTTGACTCTTGCATATCCGCGCCGTTTCTGGTATAGTAAAAAAGAAATTAGCGCGGAGATACTGCAGGAAAGGGGCGGCCGGTTTGGCGTATACAGAATTTATCGGAACTACAGTACTGGATACCATTGGGCTGGTGATCCCCAGTGTAGATGAACAGCTGCGAATGCAGGCGGACTATCTCAAGAAGTACCGCAGCATCGGTATCCTCAGTTCCCGCACCGGTGCGGCCGGGCAGATCAATGCCATTGATGAGGCAGTCAAGCGTACAAACACCGAAGTGCTGACCATCCAGTTGCCCAGAGATACCAAGGGCTGGGGCGGCCATGGCAACTATATTGTGCTTGGCGCAGCCAATGAAGCCGACGCCCGGGAGGCTGTTGAAATCGCACTGGAGTATACTGAGCGCTATTCCGGCGAACTGTATATCAGCGGAGAAGGGCACGTGGAGTTGACCTATTCTGCTCATGCCGGCGAAGTCCTGCAGTGGTATTTCAGCGCGCCGGCGGGGCAGGCGTTTGGCTTTGTGGCTGGTTCACCTGCGGCAGTGGGCCTGGTGATGGCCGATACGGCTGTGAAAGCCGGCGATGTGGAATTTTTGCGTTTTATGGACGCTGATCACTACACCAGCCACACCAACGAAGTGATCGTCGCCTTTACCGGCGATGCCAGTGCGGTGGAGAGCGCTGTGCGCTCTGCCCGGACGATTGGGCTGGATCTGCTGCGAAAATTGGGCAGCGAGGCCAAGCCGGTGGGCGTTCCGTATTTGGATTGACAGGCAATTGTTTTTCTGCTTTGGAGATAAAAGGTAACAATAATAACGAACTCTCTTGTTTCAAACGGAACAAGAGAGTTGTTTTCGTTATGCGGCAGGAGTAGCAGACGCAGTTTTTGCCCTGTATTCATCCAGTACGGCCTGCACTTCAGGATCACAGGGGACCAGGAAGGTGTCATATCCTTCGCCAGAGAAATCTTGCGGGACGAACTCGCCGTCGATTACCTGGAAGATCAAATCCTGCCGAGCAATGCAATGATTTTCTTCACCGCCATGCTGGATAATGGGAGTGCTCTTTTCGCCCTCCCAGACCCAGTAGAATAGAGGACGCAAGTAAAGAAAAAACGCTCCGCCATAAAAACGGCGGAGCGGCTACGTTCAAAAACGATTACTCGTTTTTTTCAGCTTCGTTCTCTTCCAGGCTGGACAGATCAAAATTCAACTTGGTGCCGCAGCCGGGGCAGACCACCTCGCCGGACTCCAGGACCGAATCGTCAAAATAAATCTCATCGCCGCAGTTAGGGCAGACAGAGGCGTAGCAGTCCTCTTCATCCTCGTCGAAATCGTCTTCCTCTTCGTCATCATCGTCTTCGTAGAGGATGCTCTCCACATCGCTGAGATCATCGCTGACTGCGTCAATTTCCTCACCCAGCTCGGCCTGCTCGGTCTGCAGATCCTCCAGCTCCAGGGCCACATCCTGCAGGATGTCGGTCATCAAGGAGATAAGCTTGCCTTCCTTGCTCTGCTCGGTGTCGATGTTCAGGCCCTCGGCCAGGCCTTTCAGGTAAGAGACTTTTTCAGAGATCGTCATAATGATATACCCCTTTCCTTGTTTGGTGCGCCGCAGCGCAAAAATCGATTATGAATGAGAAACAATGCGTGCAGCATGGGTCACACACTGCACGCAAAGGATTTGAGTGGATTATTTTGCGCGACCCAGATACTCGCCGGTGCGGGTGTCGATCTGGATCTTGTCACCGATGTTGATGAACAGGGGGACTTTGATCTCGGCACCGGTTTCCAGTGTGGCGGGCTTGAGGGTGTTGGTGGCGGTGTTGCCAGCCAGACCCGGCTCGGTCTGGGTCACTTCCAGATCCATGAAGTTGGGCACTTCCACGCTGAACACATTTCCCTTGTAGCTGAGCAGCTTGCAGGGGGTGTTTTCGGTGATGAACTTGAAAGATTCACCCAAGGCATCCTTGTTCAGGGGAACCATGTCGAAGGTCTCCATGTTCATGAAATAATAGAGATCACCGTCGTTGTAACTGTATTCCACATCCGTGCGTTCAATGAACGCTTCCTCGAATTTATCGGTGGGGTTGAAGGAAGTTTCCGTCACGGCGCCGGTGATGACATTCTTCATCTTGGTGCGCACGAAGGGGGAACCCTTGCCGGGTTTGACGTGCTGGAACTCGACAACCTGCATGACTTTGCCGTCATATTCAAACGTCTTGCCGTTTCTGAAATCGCCTGCAGTGATAGTAGCCATAATCAAAATCCTCCCAAATCGTCCAAAGGCAGCTTTGGACTTGTAGAATTACATAATAAAGTAAGTATATTGTATCGCATAGAGAAGGATTTGGCAAGTCCTTTTTTCGGGGGAAAGGGGAGAAAGGACCTCAGCGGCGGCGCGGCGCTTCCGCTGCTGCGCCGGAGGGTTCGTTATCCCGTAGCAGCAGCAGGTCTTTTGGCGCGATGGATATGGAAATCGGATCACCGGGAGCCAGGGCGAGCGCGGTCCAGTCGGCTTTTTCCAGCTCCATTTCCAAAGTGGGATAGTGGGCGTCCTGTGCTACGGTACAGGGGCGCAGCAGAACGATGGTGGAAAAGACGTTGTCGATCACCTGCTGCACGGTACAGGTAAACGTATTTTCGACGCCGTTTTGACCGGCGGGGCGAACATAGTGCCGGCGAACGCCGAGCAGGACGGCGCCGGGGGGGATCTCCGCGGCGCAGTGCAGACGGACGCCCCAGTCGCTCACATCCAGCTCCCGGCTGCCGCAGGGCGTGCAGCGGGCGTAGTTTTTGCAGCCCGACAGCAGCGCTGCAGCACGGGTGGCGGGGCGCTCAAACAGATCCTGTACCGTTTGGACCGGCTCTGACGTACCATGCTCCAGTAAGCACACGTGCTGGGCGAGGCGGTATACTTCGTCGCGGCTGTGAGACACCAGCAGCGTGGTGCCGGGAAATGTGCGCAGCGTTTCTTTCAGCTCCAGCTCCATTTCCCAGCGCAGATAACTATCCAGTGCGGAAAACGGTTCGTCCAACATCAGAATGCGCGGCTGGCCGATCAGAATGCGGGCCAGGGCTACGCGCTGCTGCTGGCCGCCGGAAAGGGCGCGGGGAAGATGATCTTCCAGGCCGTCCAGGCGGAATTTGGAAATCGACTGCCGGGCCAGTGCCAGCTTTTCTTTCTGAGACAGTTTTTCGCGAACGCCGGCAGCGATGTTTTCTTCCACGGTCATGTTGTGAAACAGCGCATAGTTTTGAAACAGCAGGCCGACCCGGCGCTGCTGGGGCGGCAGATTGATGTTCCGCTCCGAGTCGAAAAAGGTCACGCCGTCTACGGCGATGCGGCCCCGGTCGGGGCGCACGATACCGGCGATGCAGCGCAGCGTCATGCTTTTGCCGCAGCCGCTTCCGCCCAAGATGGCCAGCACTTCGTTTCCGCCGGAAAAAGATACGTTCAGCCGGAAGGAACCGAAATCCTTTTCAATGGCAACTTCGATGGACATGTTTGTTTCCCCCTTGTTCCATTACCAACGATGAACGTTTTTCATTCCCTTGCCTGAGATCAGATTCATGGCCAGCAGGATGACAAAAGCAATGGCCAGCATGATCAACACCCAGATGCCGGCAGTGAGATAGTCCCCGTTGCTGATGACCAAGGCGATTCGCTGGGAAATGGTGCCGGTTTTGTGGGCGATATTGCCTGCTAGCATAGAGGTGGCACCGTATTCGCCCAAGGAGCGGGCAAAGGTGAGAATGGTGCCCGAGGCAATGCCGGGGCCGGCTTCTGGAATGATCACACGCCAGAAAATAGCCCGCTCGCTCATGCCCAGTGTGCGTCCCGCATAGATGAGATCTACGTCCACCTGTTCAAAGGCGGCGCGGGCGTTACGATACATCAGCGGCAGGGCAATAACCGAGGCGGCAATCACGCAGCCGAGCCAAGTCTGGACGATTTTAAGATCAAATGTACCGTAGAGCCAGGCGCCGAACGGGCGTTTCAGCGAGAACAACAGCAACAGGAAAAAGCCTGCCACGGTGGGAGCCACCACCATGGGCAGCGTTAGAATGCCATCGAGAACGGCTTTGGTCCTCGGTCCCAGCCGAACAATCTGCCGGGCCAGCCAGACGCCCAGGAAAAAGCAGATGACCGTGGCCACGACGCCGGTTTTCAGGGAGATCCACAGGGGACTCCAGTCAAAGGACTGCAGAATGGGCAGCAGTTCCTCCATACAAATGCCCTCCTTTTTTGCTGCACCGACAAAATGCCCGCCGCTGGAAACGGCGGGCATTTTGGGCAGAAGCTATGGGAATTGCTGTATGCATGCCCTCAGGCATTGACAATAAAGCAGTGGTTCTGAAAAATTTCCTGTACGGCGGACGTCTGTAGGAAAGCAAGGAAATCTTCTGTGGCGGCCAGTTCTGCTTCATCGGCCCCAGGATTGGCGATCTGGCAGACCGGATAGACGATAGGACCGGTCAGAGTACCGTCGTCCTGCGCCAAAATGGTCAGAGCATCCTGGAAATCGTAGTAATCGGAAGAGTAGATGGTGCCGACCTCGTTGGAGCCTTCGGCTACGGCCTGAGCGGCTACGGACACGTTGGCGCATTCGTTGATCTCTACACCACCCAGGGCTGCGGATACCTCGTCGGAGGTGTAAGTGGAGTTATCGTCGGTATCCGGCAGCAGGCTCAGGGATACGAAGGCCTCACGGGAGTATTTTCCTACGGGGACGGAACCGTCGCATAAAGCCATGTTGGCGGCATTGGATAAGTTATCCCAGCCGGTGACGGCAGTGCCGCTGTCTTTTCCGGTGACCAGGCACAGTTCATTCTGCAGCAGGTTTACTGTGGTTCCGTCCACAACCAAGCCGTCCGTTTCATCCAACTGCGTGACCTGAGATTGGCCGGCGGAGAAGAAAATGTCCACGCCGTGGCCGGCAGCCTCTTCGATTTCCTGCATCAGCTTGCCGGAAGAACCTGAGTTGATGGAGATGGTCACATTAGGTTGTGTTTCATTGTACAGTGGAATGATCTCTTCAAAGGAGCTGACTAGGGAAGCTGCGATATCTACGTAAACAGTGGTGGCGGCCAATGTTCCGTCAGGTTCGTTTTCTGTGTTGCCGGAAGGGGCTGACGAGTCGCTGCCGTTTCCGCAGCCTGCCAAAAGACCACCCATCAGGGCGCCGCAGCACAACATTGCCAAAAGGGTTTTCATCTTTTCCCCTCCTATAAAACCAAAGAATCAGATTTGTTTTGTAAGGATTTGTTTGGTTTTGTTTTATAATGGTTTTATTATAATGAAAGGGACGAAAAAAGGCAATCTTTTTCCCGCAATCATTCGGACTTTTGTTTGCGTCATAGGAATTCCTTGCAAAAAAAGCCCGGCAGCATAAACCTGCAGGTTTGTGCCGCCGGAAGCGGATGGTTGTTTATTCTGCCGAAGGCGCGCACAGCGCATCCAGAACGGCTTGATAACTTTCATCATCTGTGACAGAGGCGACATTCAAAATGACGAAGTTGGTGTTGAGCATACTGGTGATGGTGGGGCTGCAAATCGCCTGATCTCCGGCCCAAACTGTGATCTTGGATTGATCTTTGGCCAGTTCCCGGGTGGCGTTGCGGAACTGCTTTTTACCCTCGCCGCTCAGAACGAGGGCATAGGCATAGGGACTGCTGGTTCCAGTGTCGTAATGATCGCTGGCCATAATCCCCTGAATCGTGGTACCGTCCAGCAGTACTTCGCCGTCCGGATCTGTGCCCGCGCGTACATTCACGTCCTCTGCCAGAGGGAGCAATTCCGCGGTGGCGCTGGTAGTGGCGTCCACATCGCCGCTGCCGCAGCCGGAGAGCAATGCCGCCAGAGAAAGAGCGGCTGCCATATAAGTTATGGTTTTGCGTTTCATAAGATTCTCTCCTTTATGGTGCTTGTTTTTCCGCTGTGGGTTCGATCAGGGCCTGCACGATATGGCCACCCATCATCAAACCAGCGCAAGAAGGGAGCCAGGCGCAGCTGGCCGGCGTACTCCGCCGTCCCGGGTCGTTTTCGACCAGCGGTGCGGGTTTGATAGGAACCTCCGGGCTGAACAGTACTTTGGTGTGCTCAATGCCCCGGGCGCGCAACTCCCGCCGCATGACGCGGGCCAAATGGCAGCCTTCGGTTTGGGAAAGGTCTGTGATGCGCAGCTGAAAGGGGTCCACTTTGTTCCCCGTCCCCATGGCCGAGAGAATGGGAACATTGCGCTCCAGCGCCGTGCAGATCAGATCCAGCTTGCATTTGACCAGATCGATGCAGTCGGCAATGTAGTCGTAATGCCGGGCGAAGCACAATTCACGGGTACTGTCTTCGTATTTCACAGGCAAGGTGTGTACAATGCATTCCGGGGAGATGGCGTGTACCCGCTCCGCCGCGGCATCTACCTTGGCCCGGCCCACCGTTTCATGGGTGGCGATGATCTGCCGGTTGATATTGGAAAGATTCACCTGATCGCTGTCCACCAGGGTCAACTCGCCCACGCCGGAGCGGGCCAGGACTTCGGTCACATAGCCGCCCACGCCGCCGATGCCGAACACTGCCACATGGCTGTGCTGCAGCCGCTCGATGGCGGCGCGGCCCAGCAGCATTTCCGTCCGGATCAGTTCTTCTTTCATGGTGCGTCATCCTTTCATAAAACGCCGGCTTTGAAAACAAAGCCGGCGTTTTATTCTGTATTCAGCCCACGGCTTTCAGGCCGAGGGTGTGCACCTTGACGTTGGCTCCGTCATAGATGCCGTTCTGCCAGTCGCTATACAGGCCGTTGATACAGCGCACTTCCCAATAGGGCAGATCCTCACCCTGGAAGTACATCACATGATAGCCGTATGTGGTTTCCACAATACCGGTATCGCCGGGTTTGCGGTTGGCATCGAAACACCAGTTCTCGAAGGCATCCGCCATCTGGCCCTTGTAAACCTGGGTGTACAGGCCGCCCTCGCTGGCGTTGGAGTCGCTGGAGTATTCCTTGGCCAGTTCACCGAACGCGTCGGCGGTATGTTCTCCGGCCAGATATTCGTTCAGAACCTCCTGAGCTTTTTCCTTGGCGGCGGCATTGTTGGCCTCTGTTTCGGCATCGTAGCCTTCATCGTCTGTGCTCAGGGTGTTTTCCTCCGGTGCAATCAAAATGTGGCGCACATCCACCGTATTGTATTCGGGGCGGTAACGCTCACCCATGACCACTACATACCAGCAGTTATTTGCTTCGTCCTTTACCACGCTGGCCTCGCCGTTGGTGCGGCTCTCGTCGAACACCCAGTCATTAAAGGCATAGGAACTGTAGGAGGAGTAGGAAGCGTCGGTTTTGGCGCTGTAGTAGTTGCTGCCGAATTCCTCACCGATATCGGAGAGTTTTTCGCCGGAATTCACGCGGTCCAGGAACGCATTAGCGGTTTCCTTGGCTGCCTCCATAGCCTGCTCGGTCTGGGCGTCGGTGTATTCAGGCGTTTCGTCGGTCGATCCCTCGGTGGTGCCTTCGATGCCGGTATAGTCGGCGTTGACGGTCAGCACTTCGTAGTTAGCCAAGTCGATGTCCTGCTTGTGCTCGTCGTAATATGTGCTGATTTCTTCGTCGCTGTATTCGTGGTTGTTTTGGTAGTCGCTGGCGTAATCCGAAGAAACGAACACCATGGTCAGGTGCTTCATGAAGATATCATTGGTCATTTTGGCACCGTACTGAGTCTGGAGATACTGCTCGCGAGTGATGCTGTTGCTCTGGCAGTATTCGTCGATGGAGGCGGAGTAGTCATCGATCTGCTGCTGCAGTTCGTCGCTGATCTCATAGCCGTTGTCCATGGCTTCGTGGTACATGGAGGCAACCTGGGTCAGGGAGGTGACTGCCTCGCTGCGCAGATAATCCGCCCAACTCTGATCCTCGCTGTACTGCTGGGCGTCCAGGCTCTGGTTGGCATCCACGCCCAGATAGGAGAAATAGGCGCTGTACTGATTCAGCACAGTGGC
The DNA here is from genome assembly GCA_020555605.1 of bacterium 210917-SL.2.15. Lineage (GTDB taxonomy): Bacteria > Bacillota > Clostridia > Oscillospirales > Oscillospiraceae > Pseudoscillospira. The sequence continues at coordinate 26,416 of JAJCJC010000014.1, forward strand.
ATAGTAATAGTCCAGATCTGTAGCGCTGAATTTCTCGCCGTCCACTGTGACAGCGGTCATGCCTTTGCGGATGTCCTGATTGCTGTACAAAAAGCAAAGCACGAAAGCAACCAGCAGGGTGATCACAACGATGGCGCACTTGATATAAAAGTTGCGGTCCTGTTTTTCATCTTTTTTGGTGCGCAGTTCCTGTGTGTTCTTGGTAATCACAGACGCACCGCGCGTGGTTTTTTTATCGCTCATTTATTTCATTCCTCTCAATCTGAGCTGCGCAGAAACCCCTTCTGCACATATAAATACCGCTATATTATAATAGAAGCCGACCTGTTTCGCAAGGGTAAAATCATAAACAAACTGGAAACAAAATTTCCAAACATAAATACTATGATTTCCTTTGTCTTCAAAGAAAGGCGTATGTGATGGAGATGTCTCCGCTGCCCAGATCGGCGGCAAGGGAGGCCAGGTCACCTTCCAATCGACCCAGGCGGGTGAATGTCCAGAAATTGGTGGCATAATAGAGAACAATGCTGCTGCCGTGATAGAGAATTGGTATAAAAAGGCGGGAACAGGCGGAACCCTTGGCCTACCGGTTTGTCGATCAGTTCGGAAAACAGCCGGGTCAGTTCATCCGGTTCGTGGTAGATGCTGTTCAGCGCTGCGGTCAGCCGCAATGCCCGCTGGCTGGCCCATTTCATAGGCCGCTGACAGCCCGTTCCGGGACTGTGTTGCCGTCCTCTGCCACTGTGGTCAGTAATAGATGTCCCGAAAGGCATAGTCCGAGGAATACAGCGGATTGGCCCGGTCCAGCAGCGTTTTCATTTGACCGCTCATTTCGTAGTAGTAAATGGGGCTGGCGAAGGCGATCATATCTGCCTGGCGCATTTGCTCCGCAATGGCTGCCGCATCGTCCCGGATCACACACGCATGCGTGTTCAAACAAGCCAGGCATCCCTGGCAAAAAGCAATTGATTTTCCTTTTAATGAGATCTGCTCTACTTGCTTCCCGGAACTCTGCACCCCAGCGGCAAACGCGTCTGCCGGTGTTTCGGAATTGCTTTTTTCGCGCAGACTGGAACCGATCACAAGTACTTTTTTCGGCATCTGCTGATCCTCCTGATATGGATTTGATACAGGGATTCTCCCCTTGGTACAATCAGCATGTAACCTGAACCTGACTTTAGGTCAAGAACTGTTTTGAAAAATGTACAGAAAGCGGGGAGGGCATTATGGAATATACCATCGGACAGGTGTCGGCGCCATTTGGACTGCCTGTGTCCACGCTGCGCTATTACCACAGGCAGAGGTTGTTTCCGTATATGCAGCGCGTTTCGGGTGTCCGCCGATTCGGCGAACAGGAACTGGAGGCCCTTCGGGTGATCGAATGCCTGAAAAAATCTGGCCTGGAGATCAAAGACATCAAGCGCTTTATGGAGTGGTGCGCGCAGGGGAGCGGGATCTATCCGCAGCGCCGCGCGCTGTTCCAGAAGCCGCGCGCGGCAGCAGAAGCAGAGATCGCACGCATGGAGCGGGTGCTGGATATGCTCAAGTTCAAATGCTGGTACTATGAGCAGGCGATCCGGGATGGCGGCGAGGAACGCCTGGCCGCCATGCGGCCAGAGGACATGCCGCCGGATATCCGGGCGGACTATGAGAACACGCACCGTCCGGCGGAGACTTCGACATCCTGACGGATGCAAAAAAAGAACGTCCGCACCCAATGTTGGGCGCGGACGCTTTCGGTAAAACAAAAGAATCCCCGCATGGCCGTGTGGACCCGTTATAAACCTGCACCAAAGGTCCAGGTGGGTTGCCTACAGCTTTCTTCACTGCTCCCAGCTTCCGCCCGCAGAAAACAGGCGGGAGGTCTGCAAAACAGATCACTGATCCGGCATCCCGTATAACGAAATGTGGGTTTATAGAAAGCCCATCACGCACCACGCAGGGATTGGTATTACCATAGCACGCTCAGAACGTGCCGGCAATCGAATTCAGCCGCTTGCGGGGAAATCCCGCAGGCTTATTCTTCGGCGTCCTCATCGGAGAACAGCTGATCGGTAAAAAGCTGATAAATCTCGTTCAGTTCTTCCTCACTGTCCAGAGTGGAGAGCAACTCTTCGCCGTTTTCCACAATGGTTTTCAGAATCACCAGGCCGTAATCGGAGTCGTCTTCGTCGGCATCCTCTTCCACGGCGGGGAAAAATGCGGTGTAGGTCAGGCCATTGTGTTCGAGCGTATCCACATACTCGAGCACCAACTCGTTGCCGTCTTCATCGGTCACGGTCAGAAAATCGGGGCCAAATTCTTCGCTCATCGGCGGCGTCCTCCTTTGGAAGATCGAAAAATTTAAGATTTGCTTCAAGTTTAGATCCTGTATGATATTGTACTGTTTAGAGAGAGAAAAAGCAAGAGGAAAATTTCCTTGCTGCTGCAAAGAGAGTTTTTATAATAGAGACATTTGACTTCCGGATATGGATAGTATTGACAGGCTATGGTATACTGATTTTAATGGCGTGTTCTCAGTATGCGCCAAAATCCAAAAATGTTACCGATATCAAGCAAAAGGAGGGTTTTCTGCATGGAAGAACAACAGCGCCCGCCTCGCAGAGCGGCGTCAGGCAGGGACCATCGAAATCATACACAACATCCCCGGCACGGCCAAGGGAAGAAAGGCGGCGCCGGATTTATTCTCAAGACCCTGGTGCTGATCGTGCTTTGCACGGGTGTGATCTTTACAGGGATTTTTGCCGTGTATGTGGCCACCTGCGTGATTCCCGATGCCCATGTGGATGTTTCTGAGATCTCCATGGATCAAAGTTCTGTGATTTTTTATGAGAACAGCGAGGGGGAATGGGAAGAGTTGGAAACGCTGCACGGCGGAAAAAACAGTATTTGGGCCGATTATGAAACGATGCCTAAGTACCTGTCTTATGCCGCTGTGGCCATTGAGGACAAGCGTTTTTATTCACACCACGGCGTGGACTGGCCTCGCACGGCCAAGGCAGTGGTCAATCTTTTCACCCATGCCGAGTCTACCTTCGGCGGCAGTACGCTGACCCAGCAGACGATCAAAAACATTACCGGCGACAAGGAAGGCACGGTCAAGCGCAAGATTACGGAAATTTTTCGCGCGCTTGATTTTGAAAAGACCCATTCCAAGGAAGATATCCTGGAGCTGTATCTGAATAATATCTACCTGGGCCACAGCTGTTACGGCGTAAAGACTGCCGCGCAGACCTATTTCGGTAAGGATGTGTCCGAACTGACGATTGCAGAATGTGCGGATCTGATCGGTATCACAAACAATCCTTCGCTTTATGACCCCTATAATACGGAAAAAACCCTGCAGAATAACCTCGATCGCAAAGATACCATTCTGCAGGAAATGTACAAGCAGGGGTACATCACGGAGGCCGAGTACAACGAGGCCAAAGCCCAGGAGTTGGTGTTCACCACCGGAGAGGACAGCGAGGACGATTCGCAGTATTACTCTTGGTTTGTGGATCAGGTGATCTCCGATGTGATTGCCGACCTGCAGGAGGAAAAGGGCTACAGCGAAGCCACCGCTACGCAGATGGTCTATTACGGTGGATTGAATATTTACTGCACGCAGAAGATGGATGTGCAGAAATGTGTGGATGAAGTCTATAATAACCGAGAAAACCTGCCTTATTCCTCAAAGGGATATGATATGCAGTCGGCCATCACAGTTATCGATCCCTACACAGGCAATGTGGTGGCTATGGCCGGTGCCATCGGCGAAAAGACCGGAAGTCGCCTGTTCAACTACGCCACGGCCCGCCGGCAGTGCGGCAGTGCAATTAAGCCGATTTCGGTGTATGCACCCGCGCTGGATAAAGGTGTGATCACCCCTGCCAGTGTGATCGACGACGCACCGGTGCGTGCATTGGGCGGAAAGGCATGGCCTGTCAACTCGCACTCGTATTTTGACGGCCTGGTGAGCGTGGACGAAGCTATTGCCCAGTCACTGAACACCTGTGCTGTGCGGGTGGTAGAGGACCTTGGCGTGAAGGAATCCTACAATTATATGACAGACAAACTGGGCTTTACCACGCTGGTATCGGATACAGACAATCCCAAGCAAAATGATATCAACTCGGCGTCCATGGGACTGGGCGGCCTGACCCGCGGCGTCAGCACTGTGGAAATGGCGGCGGCGTATGCGGCGTTTGTTAACCAAGGCGTGTATAATGAACCGCGCACCTATAGTAAGGTAACGGATCAGGACGGCAAAACGGTAATCGACAACACCGCCGATTCTTGGGTGGCCATGAAGGAGACAACCGCTTATTTCATGAACAAGTATCTGCGTCAGGTTATCGCCAGCGGCACCGGCGGCAGCGCCGGATTCTCCGGCATGACCGTCGCCGGCAAAACCGGTACCACGACTGATAACTACGACCGCTATTTTGTGGGGTATACGCCCTATTATGTGGCGGCGGTCTGGACTGGTTACGAGGTCAATATAAAAATTAACGCCTCCGGCAACCCCTCGGCGAAGCTTTTCCGTCAGGTGATGAGCAAAATTCATACCAATCTTCCCAACAAGAGCTTTTTCTCTGTGGACAGCGGACTGACATCTGTAAAGGTATGCATGGACTGCGGAAATCTGGCCTCTGACCTGTGTGCGCAGGACATTCGCGGCAGCCGGGTGAAAACTGTGGAGGTGGCTTCCGGTACAGCGCCTACGGCGGTGTGTACCTGTCACGTTGCCGTTGACTGGTGCACAGAGGGTGAAGCGGTGGCTACCGAATTCTGCCCGACAGATCAGGTGGTGCAGAAGTCTGCGGTAGACTACGCCCGTTCCGGTGTGGCGGCCTCGGCCGGTTGCCGCGACGAAAGCTCGCATCTGGCCGCGCTGCAGGCCAATCCCTGCCAAGTGCATACTTCGGCCAGCACGGAAGAGCCTACGAACCCGGTCGATCCGAATGATCCGAACGCCACGGATCCCAGTGTGCCGGTGGATCCGAATGTACCGGTGGATCCGGGAAGTCCGGATCCCGACCCGATCGAGCCGGATCCCGATCCGGATGCGCCGGCGTAACAGAATCCAATAAAGCGTCCCCCGGGGCGGCAGCCGCCGCCCCGGGGGGACTCTGTTTATCGTCGTTCAGTCCAAAAGAAGCGTGATCTTGCGCCCGTCTGCGTCGATCAAACCGTTTTGGCGCATGTTTTTCATCTCCCGCATCATGGCGCTGCGGTCGGAACAGATGTAGTCTGCCAGGGCGCTGATGGAGAAGGGAAGGTTAAAGGTACTGGAGCCGCTGCGCATAGACTGGAGGGAAAAGTAGCACAAGAGCTTGTCCCGAATGGTGCGGCGGCTGAGGACCTCGATGCGTTCACTCAAAGCCATGGACTTGCGGGACATCAGTCGGAACACATTTTCCAGCAGGGCGGTATGGTGTGCGCAGCTGTTTCCGCAGGGATGCAGGATATGGCTGTATTCAAAAAACAAAATGGAAGTGGCTTTGTCGCATACAACGGTGATGCTGTCTTCGCTCAGGCCGGAAAAGGCCAGGGCTTCGCCGAACATTTCGCCGCTTTCCAGGGTCTCCAGGATGGTGCGCACGCCGTAAACGTCAATGCGGATCAGGGAAGCGCTGCCGCTTTTCAGGATACCCACCAAAGTGGAGTGCTGGTTGTATTCGCAGATCACATCTCCGGCATTGTAATGACGTTCGCGGGCGCCGAAGCACTCCATCATGTCATGGCAACAGCTGCTGCTGATCCCCTGAAGTACATTTTTGTATGAATCCTCCATGGCGGGAGCCTCCTTTTTACAGATAAAATAAAATTATTCCTGTTGCGGTTGCAACAGGACGCTGCGCTGCTGTTATGATATAATAAAAACATAAAAATGTAAAGAAAATTTTGGATGCGTGAAGAACTGTTTTTTCAGCCTGTATGGCTTATACTATAAAGGAACAAAAATTGTTTGAAGGGAGTTTTCAGAATGAAGAAGTTTTATCGTTGCGATCATTGCGGCATTATCGTCGGTATTGTGGAAGAGGGAGGCGGCACCCTGATCTGTTGCGGCGAACCCATGCGCGCCTTGGAGGCCAATACGACCGATGCAGCGCAGGAGAAGCATGTTCCTGTGGTGGAAGTGAACGGGAACATGGTCACGGTTTGTGTCGGCTCTGCCATGCACCCCATGCAGGAAGGGCATCATATCGCATGGATTGCCCTGGAGACCAATCAGGGAATGCAGCGCAAGGAGCTGCCCCATACCGGCGAACCCAAAGCCGTTTTTGCACTGGCGGAGGGTGAAAAGGCTGTTGCGGCATATGAATACTGCAACCTGCACGGCCTGTGGAAGAAGGAACTGTAAAAATACTTTTAACCGGCGCAAAGAGCGCGGGAGGACAGATCGGACAGCGCGGCGCGGAAAGGCGTGAAGCGCTGTCCGTTTTTTTGTATGGGAAGAGGAGCGGAATTGCTGTTCCCATATTTGTGCTTTTGTATTTGCATGCGGGAGAAGGATATTTTGAAAGGAAAGCGTCGTGTGAGAAATGGAATCTGTTGAATATTGCAAATTGGAAATTTTTATTCCGGAAACCCATTTGAAGGTGCTGCAGGAAACGCTGCAGGTGGTGGATGCCGGAAATATTGGACAATACGATTCCTGCATGGCCTATAGCCCCGTCATCGGCTGCTGGAGGCCGTTGGAGGGTAGCGCCCCCTATCTGGGGCGCATAGGGGAGATCAGCGCGGAACCAGAACTGAAAGTGGAAGTAATCTGTCTGCGCGCGCGGGTGGATGAAACGGTGGAAGCGGTGAAGCGCATCCATCCGTATGAGGAACCGGTAATCAACGTGTTGCCCCTGTGGCGCACCAGCTTTTAAGGGCGCCGGGCGCTTGGCGGAAGGAGGCAGAAGCCTCAGCCTTTCTCTTGCCAGGAATGTATTGTGTGGAAGAAACCGTGTTTTGGCACGGTTTCTTTTTTGCGGGCGTTTAACGGTAAATGGATCACATAAAGGGGAAACGTACGTTTGTGCTGGCTGAAACAACAGGGCGCGGACAAACAGGGACAATGATGTTTGGCAAAGTCGCTAAAAAGAGGGAGGAAGAATTTATATTTTTGTCAGAATCGTCGTTGTGCATTGGCGGGGCCTATGATACAATGAATGTTGTTTAAAATACAAATGCTTTTGAGAGGTGGACAGTATGAGTATTACCCCCAAGTATTATATCGTGGATGCCAAAGCCTTGCCGGAGGTGTTTTTGAAGGTGGCCGAAGCCAAGCGCATGCTGGAAACCGGCGAGGCGTCCACCGTGGGCGAAGCGACCCGGCAGGCGGAAGTCAGCCGCAGTGCGTTTTATAAATATAAGGATATGGTCATGCCATTCAACAATATGCGTTCGGGCCGCATCCTGACTTTTTATACGTTGCTCAAGGATAAGCCGGGCGTACTGTCCACGGTACTGGCGATTTTTGCTGCGTCCGGTGCCAATATTCTGACGATCAACCAGAGTATTCCCACCAACGGCTGCGCTGCGGTGACGATTTCGGCAGAAACATCGGATATGACGGAGAGTCTGGAGGAACTGGTTCATCAGGTGTCCTCGGAAAATGAGATCATCCGCTTTGAAATTTTGGCGGGATAACAGGAAAAGAGGAGAGGAAGGCGACATGATTCAAATTGCAGTGATGGGTTTCGGCACCGTGGGCGCCGGCGTGGCGGAGGTTCTTCAGACCAACGGCGCGCTGCTGGAGAAACGCTTGGGCGAGGCCGTGGCTCTGAAATATATTCTTGATATCCGGGATTTTCCGGACAGCCCGTTCGGCGCGCTGGTGGCGCATGATTTTGAGACCATTGTCAACGATCCGGAGCTGGATGTGGTGGTGGAAACCATCGGCGGCGCAGGCATCGCGTATGAGTACACCCGGCGCGCGCTGCTGGCGGGTAAGCACGTGGTCACCTCCAACAAGGAACTGGTGGCCACCCGGGGGCGGGAACTGCTGACGCTGGCAGAGGAGAAAAACGTCAATTATCTGTTTGAGGCTTCCGTGGGCGGCGGTATCCCGATCCTGCGGCCCCTGCAACAGTGTCTGGCCGCCAATGAAATCGAGGAGGTGTTTGGCATTCTCAACGGCACCACCAATTATATTCTCACCCGCATGGTGCGCTCCGGCATCACGTTTGAAGCGGCGCTGAAGGAGGCGCAGGCCATGGGGTATGCCGAGCAGGATCCCACCGCTGACGTGGAGGGGCAGGACGCCTGCCGCAAGATCTGTATTCTGGCGGATCTGGCCTTTGGCCGGGAAGTGCTGCCCGAGCAGGTGCCCACCGAGGGGATTTCCGGTGTCACGCTGCGGGATGTGGAGATCGTGGAGAAAGCCGGCTGGCGCGTTAAGCTCCTGGGCCGCGCTGTGCGCCGGGCGGATGGAAGCATCTGCGCCTATGTTGCGCCGCATCTGGTGGAGGAGCATCATCCCATCGCCGCAGTGGAGGACGTGTTTAACGCGGTGATGGTGCGCGGCAATGCCGTGGGCGAAGTGATGTTTTATGGACCCGGTGCGGGCAAGCTACCCACCGCCAGCGCCGTGGTGGCGGACGTGATCGACGCTGCGCAGCACCGGCAGCAGCGCCGCCGGATCGGATGGGAAGCCGGTGCTGCAGCGGCCTGCAGCGGCGCTGCAGCGCTGTCCATGCGCTGCTATCTGCGGACGAAGGACGATCTGGGCCGGGTGGAGGCGCTGTTCCCGGACTGTGAGATCTTGTCCTCCCAGGAAGGGGAAGTGGCGTTCCTTGCGCCGGAAATGCCGCTGGAAACGCTGCGCCAGTGTGCGGAGGCGCTGCAGGTGTGCGCAAAACTTTGTGTACTGGAGTGAGTGTTCTGCGTACAATGGAACGGTAGGATTTTTTCCGAGAGTATGACAAGAACAGGAGAGAAGAGAAATGGGTCTGATTGTGCAGAAATTCGGCGGTACGTCTGTGGCCAATGCGCAGCGCATAAACCATGTGGCAGATATTATCGCCAATACATATAAGGCGGGCAACAATGTGGTAGTCGTGCTTTCTGCCCAGGGCGACACGACGGATGACCTGATCGAAAAAGCCAACGAGATCAACCCTCATGCGTCCCGGCGTGAACTGGATATGCTGCTTTCCACTGGGGAGCAGATCTCCATCGCCCTGTGTGCCATGGCGCTGGAGCGGCGCGGGCTGCCGGTGATTTCCCTGGCGGCCTGGCAGGTAGGAATTCAGACCAACAATACCTATAACGATGCCCGGATCCGCAAGATCGGCAAAGAACGCATTCAATCGGAACTGGATAAAAAGAATATTGTTATTGTGGCAGGCTTTCAGGGCGTCAACGCCTACGGCGATGTGACTACCTTGGGCCGCGGTGGGTCCGACACCAGCGCTGTAGCGCTGGCCGCCGCGTTTCATGCGGATTTGTGCCAGATTTATACCGATGTGGACGGGGTGTATACGGCCGATCCCCGTGTTGTGCCGGGGGCCAAGAAACTGCCCGAGATCACATATGCCGACATGCTGGAGTTGGCCTCCCAGGGCGCCCAGGTACTTCACAACCGCAGCGTGGAGTTGGCGAAAAAATATCATGTTAATATGGAAGTGGTCTCCAGCATGGAGAATGTGCCGGGTACAAAAGTCAGGGAGGTAGTTAAAGTGGAAAAGACGAATATCGGCGGTGTGGCCAAGATGGATAATTTTGCGCGGTTTTCGCTGGTCGGTCTGGAAGACCGCCCCGGCGTTGCGTTCAAGGTGTTTTCCCTGCTCAGCCGCAACAGCGTCAATGTGGATATTATTCTGCAGTCTGTGGGCCGCGACGGCAGCAAGGACATCAGCTTTACCTGCCCATTGAGCAACCTGGAGGCCGCGAAAAATGTGCTGGAGGAGAATCACGATACCATCGGCTATTCCCGCGTCGAAGTGGATGACCATGTGGCAAAAATCAGCTTGGTCGGCGCGGGCATGATGACCCATGTGGGTGTGGCTTCGGATATGTTTGAGGCGCTCTACGATGCCGGCATCAATATTCAGATGATCGCTACCTCTGAAATTCGCATCTCCGTTCTGGTCAGTAAAACCGATGCCAACCGTGCGCTGAAGGTGGTGCATGACAAATTTTTCGGGATTGAGGACTGAGTAAGGAGAGTGCACCCCCTGCGGAAACACCTTTGGGTTCTTTGACCAAGAGCGCGGGGAATTTTTGAACAGAGTCTTTGATTTTGCAAAGCAGCGTGTTATACTATCCGTACAGTATAACGCGCTGCTTTTCTTTGGGAACAGTGCAGGAAGGAGCATGAGGTATGATTTATCGCTGCAGCAGTAAGGATTGTGGATACTGGTGCGAAGGCGAAATGCTGGAAGGTGCCGCCTGCCCGTGGTGCAGCAAGGAACTGCTGCGCGCGGAGGAAAAGGAAATGAGCGGCGATGATTGGGCGGCCCTGGGCGGTTTTTGGTCCGATCAGGGCGCGGGCGGAAAGGCGCGCATGGCCGAGTGTTTCCGAAAAGCTGCCTATCTCGGCAGCGCTTGGGGCACTTGCAATCTGGGCATCTGTATGGAACAGGGCGACGGCGTGGAACGGGACCCGGAGCAGGCATTTTGGCTATACAGCCAGGCGATGGAGATGGGCAGCCTGAACGCTGTATGCTGCCTGGGCGTTTGCTATGAATGTGGTGTTGGTACGGAAAAGAATCTGGAACAAGCCGTGGCGCTGTACCACAAGGCGGCCAAATACGGCTCTCCCCGTGCGCAGATGCTGTTGGCCAGGGCCTATTATACCGGCCGCGGGGTCACAGAGGATCGGGAGAAATCCATGTTCTGGCTGAAATCCGCGGCGTATCAGCGCTATGGCGACGCTATGCACCGCTTGGGCGTGTGCTATGAGTACGGCGATGGCGTAAAGCAGGATTGGACGCGGGCCGCCCGCTGGTTCCGCGAGGCGGCGGAGGACGGCGTTAGCTCTGCCATGACGGACATCGGCTATTGCTATGAGCGCGGCTACGGTGTGAAGCAGGACTGGAAGGAAGCGGTGTCCTGGTATCGAAAAGCCGCCGCCGCAGGCCAGAGCGTGGGGATGACGAACCTGGGCTGGTGCTTTGAAAGCGGGCATGGCATCCGGCAGAGCTGGGAGCGGGCGGCCTATTGGTATCGCCGGGCCGCAGAGCTGGGCGACACCCGTGCCATGGGGAATCTGGCTTGGTGCTATGATAACGGCAAGGGGCTGGAAAAGGACAGCGCTGCAGCGGCCCGATGGTATCTGCGCGGCGCGGAGCTGGAGGATGAGCGGTGCATTTACTGCACGGCATGGAATTACGAATACGGTGACGGTGTGGCGCAGGATCTGGAGCAGGCGGTTTTCTGGTACCGCAAGGGCGCGGCGTCCGGCGAACGACGATGTATGAATAACCTGGGCTGCTGTTATGAGCGCGGTACCGGCATGGAGCAGGATTTTTCTGCCGCCGTGCAGTGGTACCGCCGCAGCGCCGAAGCAGGCTATGACGAGGCCATGGCCAATTTGGGCTACTGCTACGAAGCGGGCCGCGGCGTGGAGCAAAGTTGGCCAGAAGCTATTCAGTGGTATGAAAAAGCCGCCGAAGCCGGTAACGGCCGCGCCATGGGGAATCTGGCCTGGTGCTACGACAGCGGCCAGGGTGTGGAACAAAATGCAGAGGAGGCCGTGCGGTGGTATCGTGCCGGCGTGCAGGCGGGAAATCTCCGCTGCATGCACAATTTAGGGTGCTGTTATGAGCATGGCGAGGGTGTAGAAAAGAATATGGAAGAGGCGCTCCGTCTGTACCACGCTGCGGCGGAAGGGGGATACGTTTATTCTATGTATGCTCTGGGGACCTGCTGCGAACGGGGTGTGGGCATGGAGCCGGATCCGGATCAGGCTGCGGCCTGGTTTGAGCAGGCCGCAGCGGGCGGTATGGCAAAAGCCATGTATTGGCTGGGCCGTCATTACGCTTTCGGTACGGATAGCGGGCGCGATCTCTCCAAAGCCATTACATGGTATGAAAAAGCGGCGGAGGCGGGGTATGGCGACGCCATGTTCAGCCTGGGCTGGCTATACAGCCAGGGGACGGATCTGCAGCCCGATTATCCGAAAGCGGTCTACTGGTATGAAAAAGCGGCGGAAGCAGGGATTGATGCAGCCATGAACAATCTCGGTGAACTGTATGCGCAGGGATTGGGCGTGGCGCAGGATCTGGACAGGGCCATGGAGCTGTACCGCCGTGCGGCGGAGCAGGGCAATGCTATGGCGGACTACAATATGGGCTGGTATATGGAGCAGGCTGGTGAACTGGACGAAGCCTTGCGCCATTATCGCAAGGCGGCCGACGGCGAGGACGACAGCGCCTGGTGGGCGCTGGGGCGGTTTTATGAAAACGGCGTCTGTGTGCCGCGGGACGAGCGGCAGGCGCACAGTTGCTATGCACACGGGGAATCCTTGGGCAGCGTGAAGTGCAAAATGCGCCTGGCCCGTTGCAAGCTCCTGGGCATCGGCACGCGGAAGGCAAAGAAACAGGGCCTTGCCCTGTGCCGCACGGCGCTGGAGGAAGCCATGAACAGCGAGGAAAAAGAAGATTACGGCTATGCCGCCGAGGTGGCCCTGCTGGAGCGCACCATTGCAGAGAACGAATAAAAAAGGGGGATCGCGCAGCGGTCCCTCTTTTTCAGTTCTCTTTTTTGGCATTTGCGCATAAACTCCGGAACAGGAGGGGGGAGTTTATGGATCGATCTGTGCGCCAGTGCGGCGGTATTTTTCTGACTACAGTGGCCATCGCCGTGGTACTGCGCTGTGCCTGGGAAGTGTGGCCGGGGACCCTTTTGGGATTGTTTGCGCCGCGGAACACCAGCGTGTGGGAGCTGTCGAAAATCGGGCTGTGGCCCGGTATTGCTGCTGCGGTGCTCTATCATGTGCCGCTGCGGGATAAAAGCAGTCTGTGCGCGTATCTGATGGTGCCGGCGGCGCTGCCGGTGGCTCTGCTGTTTGTGTACTGGTTTTTGCGCATGGTCTGCGGCATCTGCAGCGGGCTTGTCGATGCGGTGGTTTGGGTATGTCTGCTGGCTGTAGGAGAGGCAACGGCCCATTCCGTCCGTCAGACGGCCTTTGCAGGGCGGGCGTTGCCCATGGTGGGTATGCTGCTGTTGATCTGGGCGTTTGCCTACACGCTGTTTTCCCTGCATGGGGCGGATCTGCCGATTTTTACGGAAACGATGCTGCCCCTGGCGGAAGTGTGGGCCGTTTGGTGAAAATGTAAAAAAGCGCGCCTGAAAAAGGCGCGCTTTTCTATTGCCTGCAGTGGCTATAAAAAGAGCGTTATGGAACGCTCGCCGTGCCAAAGAATGAACAGCACATGACCGCACAGCGCTCCTGCGCGCGCTGTAAACAGTGTTTTGCGCTGTTTCATGCCTCGGGAAAACAAACCATGGTGTTTTTTTTATCCCGAGCGATAGCGTTAGCGTAGCGATCCTCCTCGCTGAAAATGCAGCCGCAGTACTTTTGCATGTAAAAGCCCAGGGCCTTGGCTTTTTCATGGCCGTCCCGGAAGCCGGGGCGGAAATCGCGATAAAGGAACGGGATGCCATATTTTTGCGCCATGGTTTCTCCCAGTGTTCGGATCAGTTCGTGATCCTGGTAGGGAGAGATAAGTAACGTGGTAGAAAAACCGTCAAAGCCGTTTTCTGCGGCATAGCGGGCGGTGCGATCCAAGCGGCAGGCGTAGCAATAGCGACAGCGGTGGTCGATGTCGGACGCTACAGCCTGCACGAAGGGCCGCAGGCCGTAGTCTTCGTCAACCACCAGGGCCATGGCGATGGTGGGCGCATAGGACACAAGGGTGTCGCGCCGGGCTTTGTATTCCTGATAAGGGTGGATGGTGGGATTATACCAGTATGCGGTGGGTTCGATGCCCTCACCCCGAAGATCTTCGATGCAGCGCACCGAGCAGGGGGCGCAGCAACAGTGCAACAATGTATTTGGCATGGGGAAAGACTCCTTGCAGATGTTTTTCTTTATCCTATCACACCGAAAATCTCTTGACAAGGGCGGAATTTACGTTGACGCGTTCGGCGGCTTTGTAGTATAATACTACGATATGATGCCCTTATTATAGATAAGATCAAGGAGAACGAACGACGATGTGGATCGCGGAGAATTGGAAAGATTATGAACTGCTGGACTGCGGCGACGGCGAGAAGCTGGAGCGCTGGGGACGGCAGATCCTGGTGCGCCCGGACCCCCAGGCCATATGGGAAGCACCCCGGCGCAGCAGCGCTTGGCAGAACCCGGATGCCCGCTATCTCCGGTCCAACACCGGCGGTGGACACTGGGAGCGGCGCAAGCTGCCGGAGCAGTGGACAGTAAATTACGGAGAGCTTATGTTCAACGTCAAACCCATGAATTTCAAGCACACAGGCTTGTTTCCTGAGCAGGCGGTCAACTGGGACTTTGCCATGAACAAAATCCGCCGTGCCGGACGCCCGATTCAAGTGCTCAATCTATTCGCTTACACCGGTGCGGCTACGGTAGCCTGCGCGGCGGCGGGGGCCAGCGTCTGCCATGTGGACGCGGCCAAAGGCATGGTGGCCTGGGCCAAGGAAAATGCCCGCTCTTCCGGACTGGCCGATGCGCCCATTCGCTGGATTGTGGATGACTGCGCGAAATTTGTAGAGCGGGAGATCCGTCGGGGCCGCCGCTACGACGCCATTATCATGGATCCGCCCTCCTATGGGAGGGGGCCTTCCGGCGAGGTGTGGAAGCTGGAGCAGAACCTGTATCCTTTCGTCAAGCTTTGCGCCGGGGTGCTCTCAGACAATCCGCTGTTTGTGATTCTCAATTCCTATACCACAGGTTTGGCACCTTCGGTGCTGGGCTATATTCTGAACCTTTTGGTGAGCGGAACCTACGGCGGCCATACAGAGTGCGCTGAGCTTGGCCTGCCCGTCACTGAAACGGGCATGGCGCTGCCCTGCGGCGCCACGGGCCGCTGGATCGCAGACGATTGATGGAGCTGAAAAAAGAATGGAAATGCTGAAAGCGGAGGAGTTGTGCTTTTCCTATCCTGCGGGGGAGGGAGAGGCGCGCGTTCCCGTTTTGGATCATGTAAATCTGACCATTGAAAAGGGTAGTATCGTGGCTATTTTGGGCCACAACGGCAGCGGGAAATCCACGCTGGCCAAACAGTTTAACGCAGTATACCTCCCCAGCGGCGGCAAGATGTGGATCGAGCAGTTCGACACTGCCGATGAAGCGGCTTTGCTGGAGATCCGCCGCCGCGTTGGCATGGTGTTTCAAAACCCGGACAACCAGATCGTTGCCAACGTGGTGGAAGAGGATGTGGCCTTTGCCCCGGAAAACCTGGGCGTACCCACGGAGGAGATCCGCAAACGGGTGGACGATGCCCTGGCGGCGGTGGGGATGAGCGAATTTACCCGTCATGCGCCCCATCTGCTTTCCGGTGGGCAGAAGCAGCGCATCGCGATCGCGGGCGTGCTGGCCATGGAGCCGGAGTGCATTGTGCTGGACGAGGCGACCGCTATGCTGGACCCTCAGGGACGGCGGGATGTGATGGACACGGTGCGCCGGCTGAACCGGGAAAAGGGAATGACCGTAGTGATGATCACCCACCATATGGATGAGGCGGAGCTGGCGGACCGCTTGGTGGTACTGAATCACGGGCGGGTGTATCTCAACGGCGCGCCGCGGGAGATTTTCCGGCAGGTGGAGCAGCTGCGCTCCATCGGACTCACCGTGCCGGAAACGGTGAAGCTGCTCTACGATCTGCATCAGGAAGGGATGGACGTGCCGTTGTCCGCCGTTTCAGTGGAAGAGTGTGCCGACGCCGTCTGCCGGGCGCTGCAAAAGTGCGGCGCGGAGGAATCTGTTTCCGAAAGGGAAAACGAACGTGGAACCAATTTTGAAAGTTGACAATCTGACGCACACATACAGTGTCGGTACGCCTTTCGAGCGCAATGCCGTGGAACATATTTCCTTTTCGGTTTATCCTGGGGAATTTGTGGGCGTAATCGGACATACCGGCTCCGGGAAGTCCACCTTTATTCAGCATTTGAACGGGCTGCTCCGGCCCACGGAAGGACATGTGTATTTTCAGGGACAGGATATTTGGTCCGCCCCAAAAATCACGCATGCGATCCGTTTTCATGTGGGCCTGGTATTTCAGTATCCCGAATACCAGCTGTTTGAAGAGACCGTATATAAAGACATTGCTTTCGGGCCGACGAATATGGGTCTGGAACAGGACGAGATCGACCGCCGGGTGCGGGAGGCTGCAGGTTTTGTGGGCCTGGGCGAGGCGCTTTTGGAAAAGTCGCCCTTTGAGCTGTCCGGCGGACAAAAGCGCCGGGCGGCCATGGCGGGGGTATTTGCCATGGAGCCGGAGGTGCTGATTCTGGACGAGCCGACGGCGGGTCTTGATCCGGCGGGGTGCGAGAGCATACTGGCGCAGATCCGCCAGTATCACCGGGCCAAGGGGAACACCGTGCTGCTGGTGAGCCACAGCATGGAAGAAATCGCACGCAATGCCGGACGCATTGTGGTGCTGGATCAAAAACATATCGTGATGGACGGCACGCCGGCGGACATTTTTTCCCGGGCCGAAGAGCTGGAGTCCATCGGACTGGGTGTGCCGGAGGTGACGCGCATTGCCATGGCCCTGCGACGGCGCGGGCTGCCCATCGACGGCGCCGTGTATACCCAGGAGGCGCTGCGTGCGGAGATCCTGCGCTTGAGAGGGGGCAGGAGCATATGCTGAAAGACATTACCCTCGGGCAGTATTTCCCCGGAAATACACTGGCCCACCGGCTGGATCCCCGCACAAAGCTGATGATGGTGGTGATTTATATCATTGCCCTGTTCTGTGCCAAGTCCTTTTTGTCTTATGGGATCCTGGCGCTGTTCCTGCTTGTCAGCGTCAAAATTTCCAAAGTGGGGTTCCGCGCGCTAATCCGCGGCTTGAAGCCGCTGATTTTCATTCTGATTTTTACTGCAGTGCTCAATATGTTCTATACACCGGGGCAGGCTATCGGAACCTTCTGGATTTTTACACTGACGGTGGAGGGCATATGGGCCGCTGTGTTTATGGTGATCCGGATCGCGCTGCTGATCATGGGCACATTTTTGATGACCTATACCACTAGTCCCATTGCGCTGACGGATGCCATCGAAAATCTGCTGGGTCCGCTCAAGCGGCTCCATGTGCCGGTGCATGAACTGGCCATGATGATGTCCATCGCGCTGCGCTTCATTCCGACGCTGATCGAGGAAACGGACAAGATTATGTCCGCCCAGAAGGCCCGCGGCGCGGATTTTGAAACCGGAAATATCCTGCGCCGAGCCAAGGCGCTGGTCCCGATCCTGGTGCCGCTATTTATCAGCGCGTTTCGTCGGGCCGACGAGCTGGCCACGGCCATGGAATGCCGCTGTTACCACGGCGGCGAGGGAAGAACAAAACTCTATGTGCTGCGTTATCAACGGAGGGATTTTTTCTGCATTCTACTGACCACGCTGATTACTGCGGCTGTGGTGCTTTTGAGCCGCCTCGGGCTGTGAGGAAACAAGAAATCGCGCAGGTTGTTTATGCTCTGCGCGGGCAAAAGGATTTTTATGAAACGAAACATTGCCTTAAAATTGATGTATAACGGTACGGCTTATCATGGCTGGCAGGTGCAGAAGCGGGATGTCACCGTAGCGGGCACTTTGGAAAAAGCGCTTTCGGGCCTGGCCGGAGAACGCATTCATTTGGTGGGAGCCGGACGTACCGATGCCGGCGTCCATGCAGAGCATTATATCGCCAATTTCCACACCACGATGACGATCCCCTGCGACCGGCTGCCGCTGGCCATCAATGTGCGCCTGCCGGAGGACGTCGCCGTGCAGGCGGCTTACGAGGTGGCAGAGGATTTCAACGCCATCGGCTCGTGCCTGAAAAAAGAGTATACCTACCGCATTTATAATTCCCGCATCAGCAACCCTTTTTATGTCCACCGCGCCTATTTTTACCCCAAGGTGCTGGACGAAACCGTGATGGACCGGGCAGCGCGGATGTTTGAGGGAACGCACGATTTCGCCGCGGTGCGCAGTGTGGGGACCGACGTCAAAAGTACGGTCCGTACGATTTACTACTGCCATGTGCAGCGTAGCGGAGATCTTCTGGAAATGAAAGTGTGCGCCAACGGTTTTCTTTACAATATGGTGCGCGCGATCGCCGGAACGGTACTCTATGCGGCCGAAGGAAAGCTGGCGCCCGGGGACATTCCGCAGATTTTGGACAGCGGCAACCGCACACTGGCCGGGCCGACTGTACCGCCTGGAGGACTGTATCTAACGAAACTTTGGTATGAGGATGAACGGCTGAATGGATGAAAAAAAACGCAAAGGAACTCCCGAGGGCCGCAACATTATCGACCTCGATGCGGCGAGGGAGGAAAAGCGCCGGGCTGAGCGGGCGGAAGAGAAGCGCATGGCCCGTTCGGCGCGCCCACCGCTGCGCCGGCGTATGCTTTCCCTCTTTTTGGTGCTTGTTCTGGTATTGGGCGTAGTGCTGGTGACGGTATATTGGGACAAAATCAATTTTGACGCCCTGCGCCGCACGATTTCCTATATTGGCACGACGCAAGATGAGAGCGGGGGAACCGAGCCGTTTTCCTATGACCGCGGCAGCGCCAGCGCCTTTGCGGTGCTGGGCAATCACCTGATCTGCGCCACAAACAAAGAGACGACGATTTATGATTTTGCCGGCAATGAACTGTATCAGGAAGATGAAAAGTTGGAGTCTCCGGTGCTGTGTGTAGGCGGTAGCCTGGCGGCGGTGTATGAGGTGGGCGGAAACCATCTGACGGTGTTCAATGAACAAGGGCAGAAGTTGAGTCTGACGCTGGAGGACGGTCTTGGCATTTACGCCGCGTCCCTGAATGGGTCGGATTATCTGGCGGTGACGAGTCAGAAAAAAAATCAGAAGGGCTGCGTCACCGTATACAACGCCAATATGGAAAAGATTTTTTCCTTCGATTCCTCCACCCGCTTTGTGGTGAATGCCTATGTGACGGAGGACTGCAAATACATGGTGGCTGAAACCCTGGGGCAGGAGAGCGGTACGTTTGTATCGGAAATGGTCGTCTATCGGCTGGATCGGGAGGAGCAGTACGCCGCGTTTTCCGTGGAAAATGCCATGGTGCTGAACATCGGCTCTGTGGGGGGGCAGACTGTTTGCATCGCGGAGGACAGGGCTGTGGTGGCGACGAGCGGCGGACAGGTCAGCGCTTCCTATATGTACGCGCTGCCGTATCTGCGGGAGTATTCCCTGGAAGGCGACGGATTTGCAGTTCTGGCACTGAACCGGCACCGTGCCGGCACCAGCGGGAAGCTTGTGACGGTGAATAGCAACGGGGAGACCATAGCTGAGCTGGATCTGAACGACGAAATCTTGGATTTGACTGCAGCGGGGCGGTATATTGCCGTCCTTTATGCTGATCGTCTGACGGTATACAATAAAGATTTGACAGAGTATGCAACGTTTACACAGACAGAGACGGCACAGTCTGCCTGTATGCGTTCGGACGGTTCTGTCTGGCTGATCACGGCGGATACGATTTCGCTTTTGATTCCGTAAACTTTTTGTGACTGGGGTATCAATTTATGCAAATGGCTGGTATAATAGATTTGTTTCTGGCAGCGGTGCTGGTGCTGTGCACGGTGCTGGGCTTTCGCCGGGGCGCGTTTAAAAGTGTCATCGGTATTGTGATTGTCGTGGCGGCCTTGATCGGCGCGGGCTTTGTATCTGCCCAAGGCGCGCCTGTAGCTGCAAAAGCGCTGGCGCCTGTTCTCTCCGAGCAGATCGAGGCGCGCTTTGACAAAGCGGTGCAGGAACTGCTGCCTTCCGGTACGGAAGCGGGAGAGGAAGAGGCTGCCGGTATCTTTTCCGCCGCAGGCTTCTACCGCAGAACAGCGGATGACTTGGCGCGTAATGCGGTGGGTCAGGTGAAGGAGAGCGGAAAAACTATGGTGGAGGCTGCTGTGGAGAGCACAGTGCGCTCTGTAGCCGCTGCGGTGCTGTTTGTTGTCGGGTTTATCGTGCTTTTGATTGTGCTGAAACTCGTCTCAAACGTGCTGGGCCTGTTGACGGCAGTGCCGGGGCTGCACCTGATGAATGCCTTGGGCGGCGGTGCGCTGGGGCTTCTGCAGGGATACCTGATTTTGTGCGCTGTGATTTGGGCGGCGCAGTTTTTTGGAAACGGCATTTCCGAGCAGGTCGTGGAGCAGACGGTCCTGTTTCGTTTCTTTGTCGCGCTGAACCCGATTGAATGGGTATCGGGCGTGTAAATTCAAGGAGGTCAATATGCAACCAACCCTTTGTTCCAAATGTAAAAAGTATGTGGCGGTGGTTTACATCTCCAAAATGGGAGAAAACGGCAAGCCGGTCAACGAAGGCCTGTGCCTGCGCTGTGCCAAGGCCCTGGGGCTGCCCCAAGTGGATGAAATGATGAAGCGCATGGGCATTTCCGACGATGAATTGGAAAAGATCAATGAGGAAATGATGCAGGCGTTCGGCGGAGTGGAGAACCTCGAGAACCTGCCTATGGATCTGAACGATGCGGACGATGATGAAGGCGACGAGGGAAAGACGGCTACGTTCCCGTTCCTGAACCGCTTGTTCGGCGGCGAGAGCGTCCGCGGCGAAGGGCCGGGAAGCGAAGCTGAGGCGGAAGAACCGCGGCCCCACGCGCCTAAAAAAGGCGGCAAGCGCAAGTTCCTGGAGAATTACTGCATCAATCTGACCGGTCGGGCCAAGGCCGGGGAACTGGACGCCATGATCGGCCGTGAAACGGAGATCGAGCGTGTGATTCAAATTTTGAACCGCCGCCAGAAGAACAATCCCTGCCTGATCGGCGAACCCGGAGTCGGTAAAACCGCCATTGCAGAAGGGCTGGCCCAGCGCATCGTCCATGGGGATGTTCCTTACAAGCTGCGCGACAAGGAGGTATACCTTCTGGACCTGACGGCTCTGGTGGCCGGGACGCAGTTCCGCGGCCAGTTTGAAAGCCGCATGAAAGGGCTGATCGAAGAGATCAAGCGCATGGGCAACATTATTCTGGTCATCGATGAAATTCATAATATCGTCGCTGCTGGCGACGCCGAGGGCAGCATGAACGCTGCCAATATTTTGAAGCCCGCCCTCAGCCGGGGCGAGATTCAGGTGATCGGAGCCACCACCTTTACGGAATAC
Organism: bacterium 210917-SL.2.15; assembly: GCA_020555605.1. Classification (GTDB taxonomy): domain Bacteria; phylum Bacillota; class Clostridia; order Oscillospirales; family Oscillospiraceae; genus Pseudoscillospira. The sequence continues at coordinate 47,658 of JAJCJC010000014.1, forward strand.
CGCAAGCATATTGAAAAAGACACTGCTCTGGAGCGCCGCTTCCAGCCGGTTACGGTGAATGAGCCCTCTGTGGAAGATACCATGAAGATCCTGAAGGGAATTGCCCACTATTACGAGCAGTATCACGGTGTGAAGATCCCGGACGGCGTGCTCCGCCAAGCCGTGCTACTCTCGGAACGCTATATCACGGACCGTTTCCTTCCGGACAAGGCCATCGACCTGATCGATGAGGCGTGTTCCGATGTGAACTTGAAGGATGAAAAGATCAACCGCCGCATGGAGATCGAAAAAGAACTGGCGGATTATGAAAAAGAGAAGGAACTCCTTGTGGAGGATACCAGCGAAGAGTCCTATGCGCGTCAGGCGGAAATCAAGAGCCATGAGATCCAGCTCGGCGGTGAGCTTGACGCCATCAAGGCCTCCGGTGATCCCGCGCTTTCCATTGAAAATCTGGCCCGTGTGATCGAGCTTTGGACGAAGATTCCCGCCAGCAAGATTAAAGAAGAAGAGTTCCGCAGCCTGTCGGAATTGGAGAACCGCTTGAAGCAGCATATTATCGGACAGGATGAGGCCGTTTCCGCTGTGGCAGCGGCCATCCGCCGCAACCGCGTGGGGATTTCGCCCAAGCACAAGCCGGTCAGCTTTATTTTTGTGGGCTCTACGGGTGTGGGTAAGACGGAATTAGTCAAGCGTTTGGCAGAGGATCTGTTCCATTCCCAGGATGCGCTGATCCGGCTGGATATGTCTGAATTTATGGAAAAGCACAGCGTTTCCCGTCTGATCGGTTCGCCTCCTGGCTATGTGGGCTATGACGAGGCAGGGCAGCTCACCGAGAAGATTCGCCGCAAGCCCTATGCTGTGGTGCTGTTCGATGAGATCGAGAAGGCCCACCCGGATGTGCTGAATGTGCTTCTGCAGATCCTGGACGACGGCCAAATCACCGACGCCCACGGCCGCCGCGTCAATTTTGAGCATACAGTCATCGTGATGACCTCCAATGCCGGCTCCAACACCAAGGAGGGTACCGTGGGCTTTGGCCGTACGGTCAGCGAACTGGATCGGGACCGTGCCATGAAGGCCCTCAATCAGTTCCTGCGGCCGGAATTCATCAACCGCGTGGACGAGATCATTTGCTTCAACCATTTGACGGAGGAGAACTTTAAAGGCATTGCCCGCATCATGCTGGGCGAGCTGACCGACTCCTTGCGGGAGAAGGGATTGACGTTTGCTTGGGACGAGAAACTGGTGGACTATGTTACGGCCAAGTCCTATTCCCTGACCTACGGCGCGCGCAACCTGCGTCGCGTGCTGCAAAAAGAGATCGAAGATCCTCTGGCGGGCCGCATTATCGGAGAGTATGAGCATCCCTTCACTGGGATCAATGCTACGGTAGAGGACGGCAAAGTTGTTCTTTATACGATGTAACGAGAGAGGGGCGGGAGAACATGCTGTTTCGAAAAGATATCGATCCGCGCTGTGCCTATTGCGCCCGGGGCTGCTGGGTCAATCAAAAGGAGATTTTCTGCAAAAAGCGGGGCGTCGTGTCGCCGGAATACCATTGCCGCGCCTTTCGCTACGATCCCCTGCTGCGCCAGCCGCACCCGCCGGTGAAGCTCAATACGGCCAAACTTTCAGAAGACGATTTTAAGCTGTAAACCCATAGAACGACGCGCTCCCCGTGCCGCATGGCACGGGGAGCGTTTTTGCCTGTTATGCTTTTTCCTTCCGAAGTTCCCGGATAAATTCTTCAATGCGATCAAAGGCGATGCGCAGATCGTCGAGAGAATAGGCGTAGGAGATGCGAAGGAAGCCTTCGCCGCAGCAGCCGAAAGCGCTGCCGGGCACCACGGCAACCTTTTTTCGCTGCAGCAGCTCCAGAGCGAATTCCTCGCTGGTCATACCGAACTCCTGAATGTTGGGGAAAATATAGAACGCCCCCTTTGGTTCAAAGCAGGGGATGTCCATATCTGAAAAACGGCGCATCAGATACTTGCGGCGGCGGTCGTAGGACTGGCGCATCATCTGCGTTTCCGCATCGCCGCCGGTCATGGCGTAAATGGCAGCATACTGGCTAATGGTGGGGGAGGACATGATGCAGTACTGGTGGATTTTGATCATTTCGTGCATGATGGGGGACGGGGCCATGGCATAGCCCAGACGCCAGCCGGTCATAGCGAAGGCTTTGGAAAAACCGTTGACGTAAATGCAGCGCTCTTTCATGCCGGGCAGGACGGCGATGGAAAAATGGTTTTTCCCGCCGTAAGTCAGTTCCGAATAGATCTCGTCGGTGATCACCAGCAGATCGTGTTCCAAGATGATGGGTACCAGTTTTTCCAGATCCTCTTTTTCCATAATGGCGCCGGTGGGGTTGTTGGGATAAGAAATGAACAGCGCCTTGGTGCGGGGGGTAATGGCGGCTTCCAGCTCTTCCGGCTGCAGACGGAAGGCGTTCTCCTCTTTCAGAGAGATGGTGACCGGAACGCCTCCGGCCATTTTAACGCACGGCTCATAGGATACAAAGCAGGGCTGGGGAATGACGACCTCGTCGCCTTCTTCTAAGGTGGCGCGGAAAGCAAGGTCGATGGCTTCGCTGCCGCCCACGGATATGAAGCATTCCGAAGCGGGGTCATAGGACACGCCAATCTTGCGGGCGGTGTAATCGCACACGGCTTTGCGCAGTTCCGAAAGCCCTGCGTTGGCAGTATAGAACGTTTTGCCGGCTTTGATGGCCCGGATGGCCTCTTCGCGGATAGGCCAGGGAGTGTCGAAGTCTGGCTCGCCTACGCCCAGAGAGATGGCATCGGGCATTTCTGTTACGATGTCGAAAAACTTGCGAATGCCGGAGGAAGGCATTTCAACGATTTTTTTAGCCAGGAAATCTCTCATGGTGTGACCACCATTCTTCTATCTTTTTTCGGCGCCATATAAGGGAAGCCCTGTTCCTTATATTTGATCAATGTAAAATAGGTCGTGGTGCTCTGCACCTCGTCCAGCGCGGCCAGTTTTTCGGAAACGAACATGGAGATGGCCTTGAGATTCTTTTCGCGGAGCATGACCAGAAAATCGTAGGCGCCAGACATGAGGTACAGGGATTCCACCTCGGGGTACTGGTAAATGACTTCGGCAATCTTGTTGTAGCCGTCGCCGCCCTGTGGGGTCACACGCAACTCCACCAGCGCGGTCACGGAATCGGGGTCCACCTTGTCCCAGTTGATCAATGTATGATAGCCGCAAATGACCTGCTCGTTTTCCAGCTCCGTCAGGGCTGCATGCACCGAGGCGGCATCGCAGGCAAGCGTCTGTGCCAATTCGGCTTCGGAGAGCTTGCTGTCGCGCTCGATCAGGGAGAGCAGCTTCATTTGAAATTCCTTGTTCATAAGGTACCTCCTCTTGTCGCTGCCGTAGGCGCACAACAACGTGCCCACCGGCAGGGAAAAATATAAATCTTATTGTAATCACATCGTTTTTCTTTGTCAATGGGCGGACGGAGTGCATAGGGTGGAAATAGAGAATTGCAATGGGAGGAGCAGAGCCATGACATTGAAAACAGAGTTCTTTTTAGGCGCTAACAGCGCCGAAGGGTTTTACAGTTTATATGACCAGCTGCGCGAAGGAGAGAATATGCGCGACCTGATTGTGCTCAAAGGCGGACCGGGTGTGGGTAAATCCACCTTTATGCGCTGTATCGGCAAACAGGCCGAGGAAAAAGGACTGCAAATTGAATACATACGCTGCAGCGGCGACCCGGATTCGCTGGACGCGGTATGTTTGCCGCAGCTGGGGGTGGCGGTAGCCGACGGAACGGCGCCCCATGTGGTCGAGCCGGCCTACCCCGCAGCGGTGGGCCGGTATGTCAATCTGGGACAATTTTACAATGTGGACCGGCTGAAGGAACGGCGGCGGGAGATCGTCGCCTGTACGGACGGATATCAAGCGGAATACCGGAAAGCTTATGCCTGCCTGCACGCCTGCGGCGCAGTGCGCGCGGAGATGGAAGGCAGCGCCGGGGCGGGGTTTGACTATGAAAAGCTGTGCCGCCGTCTCAAAAACGTCTGGCAGCGGGAGCGCGGAAAAAAAAGAGAAGGTGTCGGACGGGAACAGCGGCGCTTTCTGGGCGGCCTGACGCCTGCGGGACGCCGATGGTGCACGGGCAGCCTTTCTGCGCTGTGCGGCAGAATATACGATCTGCAGGACAGCTATCATCTGACGGCGCCAGCGCTGGAAGAACTGAGGGGCATCATCCGTGCGGACGGATTTGACGTGCTGCTCTGTCTCGATCCGGACTGCCCGGCACGCATCGCTCATCTGCTGGTACCGCAGTTGCATCTTGCCTTTGTAACCACAGATGGCGCCTTTGCGCTGCCGGAAAAAGCGGCGCGGCGCGTGCGGGTGGAGGCCATGATGGACCGGGAACTTCTGCGGACACTGCGGGGCGGACTGCGTTTGAAACGGCGTCTGGCTGAGGCTCTGGAAGAAGAGGGCGCGGAGCATTTGCGCCTGGCCGGGGAGAAACACAAAGAGCTGGAACTTATCTATCATCCTTTCGTTGATTTTGATGGTGTGGCGGATTTGGCTGCGCGGGAGAGTCGCCGGATCTTCGGTGCATAAACAGACAAGGCGCACCGGAATGCTTCGGTGCGCCTTGGTTGGATTTGGGTTCAAGCCAGAAAATCCTTCAGCTTTTTGCTGCGGCTGGGGTGGCGCAGTTTGCGCAGCGCCTTTGCCTCGATTTGGCGGATGCGCTCGCGGGTGACGTTGAATTCTTTGCCGACTTCCTCCAGCGTGCGGCTGCGGCCGTCTTCGATGCCGAAACGCAGCTTGAGTACTTTTTCCTCGCGGGGTGTCAGGGTACTCAGCACATCCACCAGCTGTTCTTTGAGCAGCGTAAAAGAGGCGGCCTCGCTGGGCTCGCTGGCATCTTCGTCGGGAATGAAATCACCGAGGTGGGAATCCTCTTCTTCGCCGATGGGGGTTTCCAAAGAAACCGGTTCCTGGGCGATCTTCAGGATTTCGCGCACCTTGTCCACGGGCATATTCATCTCCTGGGCAATCTCATCGGGGGACGGATCATGTCCCAGCTGCTGCAGCAGCTGGCGGGATACACGGATGACCTTGTTGATGGTCTCCACCATATGGACAGGAATACGGATCGTGCGGGCCTGGTCGGCGATGGCGCGGGTGATGGCCTGGCGGATCCACCAGGTGGCGTAGGTGGAGAATTTGTAACCCTTGGTGTAGTCGAATTTCTCCACGGCCTTGATGAGTCCCAGGTTTCCTTCCTGGATCAGATCTAGGAACTGCATGCCGCGGCCCACATAGCGCTTGGCGATGGAAACCACCAGGCGCAAATTGGCTTCGGCCAGCTTTTGCTTAGCCGCTTCGTTGCCTTCGGACATTTTCTGCGCCAGCTCGATTTCCTCATCGGGGCTGAGCAGAGGCACTTTTCCGATTTCTTTCAGATACATGCGCACGGGATCATCGATGCCGAAATTGTCCACCAACGTATTGGGGTCGACGAGTTCTTCCTCTTCGAGTTCAGTGATCTCATCCAGGGGGGGATCCACATCGTCAATGGGTTCAGGCAGGTAATCGTCGCCGGCTGTGTCGATGCCCAGCAGTTCGAGAGTATCGTAGATGCTGTCCATCTGGTCGCCTTCCAGATCCATATCATCCAACACCTCAGAGAGTTCGGCCGAGTCGAGCTTTCCTTTTTTGCGCCCTTTAATGAGCAGGTCGCGCAGCTTTTCGTTGGCCTGAATAATGGCGGCAGCGGGCAGGGAGGCGATCATTTTCTCATCCAGCTTGCCGGTCAGCCTCGGCTTGACCTCAGCGGCGTCCTCTTCGGCCTTGCTGGCTATATCTGCGGCCTTTTCTGATTCTTCTGCATCTGTGCCCGCTTTTTTCACGGAAGCTTTTTTGGCTGTGCTCTTTTTTGCAGGATCTTTATCGCCGGCAGCTGCTTTTTTGGTGCTGCTCTTGGCGGCCTTCGTTTCGCTTTCTCTCACGGCTGCTTCGGCCTCTGCGGGGATCTTATCTGTGGTAATGCGCTCCTCGCCGGGCGCTTTCTTTGTGTTAGCCATTCCGTTTCCCTCCATACTGTTTTTTCTCTTTGTTTTTCTCCATGGCTGCGGTCAGGGGATCCTCTGCCGCGGCGCGGCTGCGCTTGGCCGCCTCGCTTTGAACGATGGTTATGTAATCCTGAAGGGCCTGCTCCCGCCATGCGGCAGATTCCGGCTGTTGCAGGATATTGGTGATGTGACTCATCTCATCGCCGGTCAAACATTCCGACAGGACTGCGATGCCGTTACTGCGGCCTTCTTGGGCGCAGCGTAGCAAGACGGCATAGGCTTTGGCCAGCAGAGGAGAAGAAAAGGTTTCCGGCGCGATGGGCGCCGTGGGAAGGAACAGGGCGCTGTCCAGAACCAGAAGGCGGATGATGCCTTCCTCGGCCCGGGCAGAGCGAAGGTTGTCGTACCGGGCGCCGCGTTCTTTGGGCTGGAGTTCCAAGGCGGGATTTAAGTCCCTGCGCTGCTGCTTGGCGCGGTCCTGCTTCTGCCGGGTTCGAAATGCGTGCCTAGCCTCGGATAAGATCGCCTGGGCGCTGATGCCGCACACTTCGGCAGCACGGTTGGCATAGACTTCGCGCTCCACGGGATTTTCTAGCGTGGATAGAAGGGCGCTGACATCGCGGGAATACGCTACCTTCTGGGTGTCCGCACTGAGATCGTATTTCGATTCGATCACTGCCATGCGGTATTCCACGCCGTTTTCACTGCCGCTGAGCAGTCGTTCAAAAGCCTCGCGGCCCTGGAATTTGATGAAATCATCCGCGTCCTGCTTCACGCTGTTCCCGTCCACGATACGGTTCGGCAGCTGCAGGACGCGCACGGAAAATTCTGAATTGTTCAGCAACTGCAATGCTCGCTCAGTGGCCAGCTTTCCGGCATTATCGTTATCATAACAGATGACGATTTCCTTGGTATAACGGGACAGAAGCCTTGTCTGCTCCACCGTCAGCGCGGTGCCCATGGAGGCCACCGCATTGTCGAACCCGGCCTGGTGAAGCGTGACAACGTCGAGGTTGCCCTCGCACAGAATGATATTGGGGCGCTTCGACTTTTTGGCCAGGTTCATGGCGTACAGTGCGCGGCGCTTACTATATGTAATGGTTTCTGAGGTATTCATATATTTGGGTTCGGACTTGTCCAGCACACGGCTGCCGAAGCCGATTACGTCGCCCCGGACATCGATGACGGGGAGTATGAGGCGGTTGCGAAATTTATCGTATATGCCGCCGTTTTTTCCCTGCACGGCCAGGCCCGCCGCCAAAAGCTCAGCTTTGGTGTAGCCCAATTTGATCATGGCCTGGATCAACGCGTCCCATTGGTCGATGGAGGCGCCCATGCCAAAGCGCACAGCGGTTTTGCGGGTAATCCTGCGGCGGTCCAGATATTGCTGCACGGCACGTCCTTCGGTCCCCTGGAGCAGCTTGTAATAGAATCGGGCGGCGTCCTTGTTCAGCGCCAGCACACGATTGCGCAGACGGCTGCTTTCGTCGCGGCGGTCTTCCTCGGGCACCTCCATTCCGGCGCGTTTGGCCAGAAAGCGGACGGCGTCGGGAAAAGAAAGGTTTTCCTCTTCCATGATAAAATTGATTACGCCGCCGCCTTTGCCGCAGCCGAAGCAGTGGTAGATCTGCTTATCTGGAGAAACGGAAAAGGAACCGGTCTTTTCGCTGTGGAAGGGGCACAGGCCGAAAAGGTTGCTGCCTTTTTTGGTCAGATGAACATAATCGGATATCACATCGACAATATCGCTGCGGGCGATTAGTTCATCCAAAAAATTGGCTGGAATTGACATGTTTCCCCTCCTTGTGAAAATTTTGCCCAAAAGAAAACCATTTATTCCACTTTTGTATGAAAAATGCAGGGCAACGTTCTTTTTTTACTATTATTATATATACGCGGAAATTTTTGAAATCCCTTTTTTTCGCGGCGAAAAAACATGGAAAAGCAGAAATATGAGCAAATTGACAGGATTGCAGGGAAGGGCTATAATAAAATCTATCTATTCTGCTGGGGGGAAGGGCGATGGACACCTGGGTGCTGGCGGCGCATTGGGAAGAAGAGGAGATCCCGAAAGTTCTTTTGACGCATCTTGTGCCGCCGGAGCGGCTGGCGCGCATGGGGCGTCCTCACATGGAGGAGCAGCGGCAGGTTTTGGCGGCCTATGCACTCCTGCGGCGCGGCGCGGCGCGGCTTCTGAACTGCACAACTCTGCCGGAACTCTCGTATGGTGCGCGGGGGAAGCCCCGCTTTGCCGCCTACCCTCAGCTGCAGTTCAGCTTGAGCCACACGGAAGGCGCCGCTCTGTGCGCGTTGAGCGGCCGGGCCGTGGGGGTGGACGTGGAGCGTATCCGTCCTGTGCCGGCGCACCGGGCGCGGCGGCTGTGCCTCAGTGAAACGCCGGAGGAGTTTTACGCCGGATGGGTGGAGCGTGAGAGCCGCGTGAAATGCCGCGGCGGCAGCGCGCTTTCCTGCCGCAAACCGGTGGCAGAAGAAGCGGGAGAGCATTACCGCGCGCTGGACGTGGGCCGGGAATGGGCGGCGGGGCTGTGTACGCTGTCCTGTGCGCAGGTGCACAGGGAGAACCTGTGTTTGCGCCAGCTGCTGGAAACGGAATAAAAGGCCCGCACGGCGGCAAAAAATCGCTTGTTCAAGCGATTTTTTTGTTGCCCGCGGGTGCGCTGCGTGCTATACTATAGTATCTATATTAACTTTGCTTATAAAATATTTTTGATACTCAGCTGTTGGCTTTCTTTCAAATGGTCCAGCTGGGTGCACAGGCGTTCGGCGCTGGTGCAGTATTTGTCGCTGTCGTGCTGTCGGGCGTATTGGTCCACTTCGGCAAACAGCGCTTCCGCTTCATCGATCTCGTCGTGTTCGATGACCACATGGAGATATGCCTCATGCTCCTGCCAGGTCTCATCGGCCTGGGAGAAGGCGCGCGCGGCCGTTTCCCACTGCTCCTGTTGCGCGGCGGTTTGGGATGCGTCCAGCTGCGTGCGGATGGAGTCGCTGATGTTGGACACGGTGCGTTGGTTCATGGTGCCAGCGGTAAACAGGGAAACCAGAATCAGGCAGGCGATGAAAAAAGGCTTCATATACGTTACTCCTTTTTGAGAAAATAGAGATGATGCTGCTTGTCCACGGTCAACAGAAAGAGCGATTGTACGGAGGGGATATTGTTTTCCTCCAGCCGCCGCTGAAGCCAGGTGCGGTCAAGATGCAATCGGTGGAGATTGCGCTCGAGCAGCCGCCCGTCGCTGATGAGCACAGTGGGCAGGCCGGTGTCGTCCAGTTTGTGGTTTTGGGCGCTCCTGGGGGTCAGGGGCTGGTGCTCCGGATACAGGAGTACGGACAGCTTTCCGTTGGTTTCCAGAATGGCGTACTGCACGGTGGCAAGATCTACCACGCTCTGCTGGCGCAGCTCTTCAATCAGCTCGTCCACAGTAAAGCGGGTGCGGCGCATTTCGTTTTGCAGCACATGGCCTTCCTGAATGATGATGGTGGGGCTTCCGCAGATCAGATCCCGGAAGCGAATACTTTTCAGGTTCAGGACGGAAATAATCATGGAGATGGACAGCAGCGTCAGGATCGGAAGCACACCGTTGATCAGCGGGATGCCGAAGTCCTGCATCGGTACGGAGGCTAGGTCGGAGATCAGCAGCGCCAGCACCAGTTCGGACGGTTCCAACTCGCCGATCTGGCGTTTGCCCATAAGCCGCAGGCCGGCCATGATAAGGAAGTAAAGGATGATCGTTCGGATCAGCGCAGTCAGCATGCAAATAACACCTCCGCGTTTCAGTATTTGCAGCTGCGCCGGTCTTTATGCCGCAGGGCGGCTTTTTGGCGTACCTATCATTTGGCGGAGGAACGATAAAAGGAGATTATATTATTATGTGTGGTATTGTTGGATTTGTCGGCAGAGAAGAGGCGGCCCCGATTTTGCTGGACGGCCTGGAGCGCATGGAGTACCGCGGCTATGATTCCGCGGGCATCGCCGTGCGTTCCGAGAAAGAAGGGTTGCAGGTGAAAAAGGCCAAGGGGCGGCTGCGCGTACTGAGGGAGCTGACCCGCGACGGGGCAGAGCTGTCCGGAACACTGGGCATCGGCCACACCCGCTGGGCGACCCACGGAGAGCCGAACGATGTGAACGCCCATCCCCACATCAGCGAAAACGGCCGTATCGCCTTGGTACATAACGGCATCATTGAAAACTACATGGAGATCAAAGAGCACCTCATCAAGCAGGGCGTGACCTTTACCTCCGATACCGACAGCGAGGTGGTGGCCCAGCTTCTGGAGTTTCACTACCATGAATGCGGCAACATGCTGGAAGCAGTGGGCCGCGTTCTGCGCCGCATTGAAGGGTCTTACGCCTTTGGCATCATCTGCGCTGATTATCCCAATGCCCTGATCGCTGCCCGCAAGGACAGCCCCCTGATCCTGGGCTATGGGGAGAATGGGAATTTCCTGGCCTCCGATGTAACGGCGGTCATCAAGTACACTCGGGACGTGGTGTATATGGACGACGGCGAGATCGCCGTGCTGACTGAGGACAGTATCGACGTGTTTGACGATGAGCTGATCCCTGTGGACAAGGAACACCACACGGTGGACTGGGACGTTTCCGCGGCGGAAAAAGGCGGCTATCCTCACTTTATGCTCAAGGAGATCATGGAACAGCCAGAAGCTGTGCGCAAAACCGTGTCGCCCCGGATCAAGGATGGCCGTGTGGTGCTCGATGACGTGGCCCTGACGGCAGACTATGTGAAAGAGCTTTCCCGCATCTATATCATTGCCTGCGGTTCGTCCTATCATGTGGGCATGGTCAGCAAATACAACTGGGAGCGCCTGCTGCGCCGCCCGGTGGAAGTGTGTCTGGCCTCGGAGTTCCGCTACAGCGCCCCTTTGGTGGATGAACACACGCTGGTGGTGGTCATCAGCCAGTCCGGTGAAACGCTGGACACCATGGCTGCCATGCGCGAAGCCAAGCGCCTGGGTGGGCGGACGCTGGCCGTTGTGAACGTGGTGGGATCTTCGATTGCCCGGGAGTCTGATGACGTGCTCTACACCTGGGCTGGCCCGGAGATTGCCGTGGCGACCACGAAAGCTTATTCGACGCAGCTTGTGCTGATGGATTTGGTGGGACTGTATCTGGCGGACGTGCTGGGCACGGTGGAGCCGGCGGAGTACAGCGCCATTGTGGATGAATTGGCGGCGTTGCCGGAAAAACTGGAAAACGTGCTGGCGCATGTGGAGGATATCCAGTATTTTGCCTCTCGTTATTTCAATCATGATTCCATCTTTTTCATTGGCCGGAATCTGGATTATGCCATGGGCATGGAAGGCTCGCTGAAGCTCAAGGAGATCAGTTATATTCACTCGGAGGCGTATGCCTCCGGAGAGCTGAAGCATGGCACCATTTCCCTGATCGAGCAGGGAACTCTCGTTGTGGCGCTGGGAACCTACCGGGCGCTGCTGGACAAGAGCATGAGCAACGTGGTGGAGGTCAAAGCCCGCGGCGCGGAGGTACTGGCCGTGACGACGGAGGAGTTCCGTGAGAAAATGGAAAAGACCGCGGATGCGGTAATTGCCGTGCCGGAGAGCCATCCCGTGGTACAGCCCTCCCTGGGCGTCGTTCCGCTGCAGCTGTTCGCCTATTATGTGGCGCTGCAGCGCGGCTGCGATATCGATAAGCCGCGCAATCTTGCCAAAAGCGTCACAGTGGAATAACGGCATACGATTATTCCAACCGGCCCGCTGCCTGTTGCCATGCTGCGGGCCGGTTTTTATGCGGTTTTGCCCCCCGGCTGGGGCGGAACGCTTGAACGAAGGCAGCAAACATGATAAGATACTTTGGAACAGGATAGAGCAAATGACAAGGAAGTGAACCCATGCCGATTCGGATCCCGGACTCTCTGCCCGCTACGGCGACGCTGGAGAGTGAAAATATTTTTGTCATGACGGAATACCGCGCGCTGCATCAGGATATCCGTCCGCTGAAACTGGTTATTTTGAATCTGATGCCCACCAAAATCACCACAGAGACGCAGATCCTGCGCAAACTGTCCAATACGCCGCTGCAAATCGATGTGGAATTGCTGCAGGTGGTGAGCCACGATGCAAAGAATACCAGTGAGAAGCATCTGGAATCGTTTTACCGCACGTTTGATGAGATCAAAAACAGACGCTACGACGGTATGATCATTACCGGAGCGCCGGTGGAAAACCTGGAATTTGAGGATGTGGACTACTGGCAGGAGCTGTGCTGCATCATGGAGTGGAGCAAAACGAACGTACACTGTACGCTGCACATCTGCTGGGGCGCCCAAGCGGGCCTGTATTATCATTACGGCCTGCAGAAGCAGCAGCTGCCGGAAAAACTCTTCGGCGTATATGAGCACACGGTGCTCAAGCGCAATTCGCCGATTTTTCGAGGGTTTGACGATACTTTTTATGCGCCGCATTCCCGCTGGACGGAGATTCCCCAGGAGGAAATCCGGAAGGTGCCCAGCCTGGAGCTGATGGCTGTGTCCGAGGCTGCCGGGGTGTTTGCTGTGAAAGAAAAAAGCGGAAGTCAGTTTTTTGTCATGGGCCATCCGGAATATGACCGCGATACGCTGGCCAAGGAATATTTCCGGGATGTGGAGGCGGGGAAGGAGATTCATGTGCCGGAACATTATTTCCCGCACGACGATCCCCGGCAGTCGCCCATTGTCCGCTGGCGCAGTGCAGCGCAGCTTCTGTATACCAACTGGCTGAACTATTACGTGTATCAGACGACACCTTACAACTTGGTTACGGGGGATTAAGATGGGAACGGAACCGCAGAGGATGTGGAAGGAGTTTTCAGAATAATGGATGAGGAAAGGCGGGTTTGCGGCCGCAAGGACTGCACGGAGTGTCCGCGCCAACGGGTTGGCCGGTGCCAGACCACACCGGCACAGCGCGACGCGCACGAATGCCGGTGCGGATTGCGGGACAAGCGGGCGCAGCAGGAACAGAATCGATGATAAAAAAGAGCAGCCGGGCCGGCGAACGGTCGGGCTGCTCTTTTTTTACCATTCTTATGTGTGCAGCAAAAGCGGCTGGAGCTGTCGACCCTGCAGGGCGGCTTCCAGCGCGGGCCGGAGCTGTGCCATATCTGCCACCAGGGAGCACGGTTTCCCGTCTGGATCGTCCTGTCCGAAGGGGACGAAGTAATAGTGTTTGCGGGCCAAGAGACGGCCGATGTTTTCGGCATTGCCGGCAAGGGCGTCGTTGCTGGCAATGGCCAGGAGCACGGGGCGGCCGTTGCGCAGATGTGCTTTGGTTGCCAGCGTAACGGTGGAGTCTGTCACACCGCCGGAAAGCTTTGCCAGTGTGTTTCCCGTGCAAGGGGCAATAACCAGTGCATCCAGCATCTTTTTTGGCCCGATTGGCTCCGCATCGCGGATGCAGCGGATTGCCGGACGGCCTGCGGCGGTTTCGATGGTTTTTAGAAAATCTGCGGCGCTCCCGAAACGGGTATCCGTTGCGGCAGCGCTTTCTGATACAATAGGGATCATGGTTTCGTATTCCTGCGTCAGCAGAAGATACTGCTCCAGCACTTTTTTGTGCGTGCAGAAAGAACCGCAGAATGCGAAACCGATACGCTCTTCTTTCATAAAGACACCTCCTGTTCTGTAAGGATTTGAAGGATCGTATCCACGATGGCCTGGCCGGCAGAACCTGGGGCCACTTTGCCGGGAAGCCCAAGCGCCCATATTGTTTCAAGACCCAGCTGCTCAGCTGCGCGGAAGTCGATGCCGCCGGGTTTGGAGGCCAGGTCGATACACAGGCACTGATTGGGAACCATGGGGAGCAGGGTTTGGTCCAAGACAAGGTGGGGGATGGTGTTGTACAGGACGTCGCAGTGGGGAAGGCGGCCGGCAAGATCCCGCAGCGGACAGGAAGTGCAGCCGTCCAGTTCTGCCTGAACCAAGTCTTTTCCCTTGCGGGCCGCTACGGTCACATTGGCGTGCAGGTCCAGCAGCAGCCGTGCTAAAAATTTACCGATCCTGCCGTATCCCAGTACCAGGCAGTTTGTGTCCTTTACAGTGTGTTTCAGACGGTTCATTGTCAGTTCCAGCGCCCCTTCTGCCGTAATATAGGCATTGCGGAGCACGAATTCTTCTCGTTTGTAGTAATCAATGGGTAGGAGATTGTACTCTGCGGCCGAACGCAACAGAGATTCGCTCAGCATGCCGCCAAAGATTTTTTGCTGTGGGTGCAGTAGGGACCACAACATTTCCATGGGCAAACGTTTTTCCATGGAGGGCGCGTTCAGGCAGTTGTCGCTGTCCGCTGCGGGCAACGGGAGCAGGATGATGTCTGCCATACCCAGCTGGGCGGCAATTTCTGGCGTCAAATGGTCGGCTGCTTGAAATCCGAAAGAGGAAACACTGCGGCCGGCTACTTTTAATTGATGTATGATTGCTTCCTGACGGGCATCTCCGCCCGCTACAAAAAAAGTCTGTTCCATAGCTTCCCTCCGTCACCATCCTATTCCCGTTGGTTGCACTTGGTGATTGCGCCCGGATCGGGAATATGATATACTCAAATACAATATCAGAAAAAATGTTCTTGAGGTGAGGCTATGGTTCGCTATCCTTATTTGTTATTTGATGCAGACGATACGCTGCTGGATTTTTCGCGCAATGGCGACAAGGCATTTTCTCTGCTGTGCGCAAAATACTGTTTTCCTTATAATGAGAAGAGCAAAGAGCTGTTTGAGGCGTTCAACCAGCCTTTATGGCGGGATTTGGAAAGAGGAAGGATCACAAAGGAGTTTTTAAAAACAGAACGCTTCCGGCGATTTTTGGATGCGCTGCACCGCAGCGAGGATCCCGCCGAGGTCAATCGGGACTTTATGGAATTTCTCGGCCGCGGCAGTTTTTTAATGCCATATGCCGAGGAAGTGTGCCGGGAATTGGCCAAGGAACATCAGATTTACATTTTGACCAATTCGGTGGAGAGCGTACATACAGACCGTATGGAACAGTCTCTCATCGCTCCTTATATAAAGGAGTCTTTTGTGTCGGAATGTGTGGGCTATGAAAAGCCGAATAAGTTTTATTTTGATTACGTACTGGAGCACATTCCGGGCATCACGCGGGAAAACTGCTTGCTGATCGGCGATTCCCTCACCAGCGACATGCAGGGTGGAATCAACGCCGGACTCCATGTGTGCTGGTATAATCCCGCTTGTCAGGACCTGATCGGCACACTGCCGGTAGACTATATTATTCACGATTTGAGAGAGCTGCTGGCGCTGGTTGGATAAAGATTTTCCATTGTATACATAAAATACCGGAAAGCGGGCCATACTGTTGGTTGCCGGCCATATTTTTGCACAATGAAATAACTTTTGAGAAAATGCGAAAAAGTTCTTGACAAAGGCTTGAGGATGTGGTAATCTAACAAAGCTGTCCGCGAGGGCGGCGGCCGGAAACGGTGAAAAAGAGAGGACTGCGACGAAAAAGTTTGAAAAAACTTGAAAAAAGTTCT
>JAJCJC010000015.1 GCA_020555605.1 bacterium 210917-SL.2.15
GCATTTCGGGGCAAATACTACATGATACTGGCATCTCCATGTCGTGTGTTGCAAACTCTCTATATCTTTTTCTTTCATGTGAAAAGACCTCCTGGTTCTTTTTGTTGCAGTTGGCCGACCGCAACTTCATTCTACCAGAAGGTCTTTTTCACTATATAATTTCTTTATACTCCCCGGCTTAGCCGGGGGTTGCCTTTCCGCTTAAGCTAACAAAACAACATCGCCGGAGAGGCCATAAAAGGCCTCTCCGGCGATGTTGTTGCAGGAATCATGGTTTCTCTTTTCCTTTGCGCACTTCCCAATCTTTTAGCGGTTTCAGCTCATCATAGAGGCGCACGTAGCTTTCATGGCGGGAAGGAGCAATTTTTCCCTCCTCCAAGGCACGCAGCACAGCGCACCCCTTTTCTTTCGTGTGGCTGCAGCCGACAAACCGGCACGCGTCCCGATAAGGTGCAAAATCACGAAAGGTTTCCGGCAGCGCTTTTTTCAGCGCCAGATCCAACTCCGTGGTATCGAAAGAGGAAAAACCGGGGGTATCCACTACCAACGTACACTCATCCAGGCGGAACAACTCCACATGACGCGTCGTATGCCGGCCGCGCCCTAATTTTTCGCTGACAGAGCTGGTTTCAATGCCCAGCGCCGGATACAGCCGATTCAAAATACTGGATTTCCCTACGCCGGAATTTCCTGTAAAGGCAGATAGCTTTCCAGATATAAGTCCGTACAGTTTCTCCATGCCTTCACCGGTTTCCGCGCTCACCCGTACGGTGGGATAGCCCACCCTACAATATAGCTCTTCCAGCCCTGCGCCGCTTTCCAGATCGCATTTGTTGACACAGATCACCACACCGCAGCCTTTCAGCTCGGCAATGGCGCAGACTCGGTCGATCAGATATGGATCGCTGACCGGAACGGCTTCCGAAGCGATCACCACAAGCTGGTCAATATTAGCCACGGCCGGACGCAGAAACTCACATTTACGCGGCTCGATTGCTTCCACATATCCGCTGCCGTCGCTCAACTCCTGTACCTGTACCCAGTCTCCCACCAGAGGTGAAATTTTTTCCTTGCGGAATTTTCCGCGGGCCCGGCACGCGACCATGCGCGTGCCGGTGTTTACATAGTAAAATCCACTGAGTGCTTTTTCAATAATCCCGCGGCTCACGAGAAGGTAACCTCCTCGTTATAACTCAAGGTGCCGTCAAAATACACGGACACGATCTGCGTACCGGAGCCGGTTAGCGAAATGCTGATTTCCATCAGGGCACGGTCTACATCGCTGTCGAACTGAACGTCGCTTCCGCCCACCACGACACGTACGCGGACGGTTCCCTCACCTTCCGGCAGGGCAATTGATTTTGTGATCGTTTTCTCCACGGGCTGGACAGGGCCTTTGGACACTGTGAGGGTGATTGTCGTTCCCTCCTCCACCTGGGAGCCGGCATCAATATCCTGATCGATCACCGTGCCTGCCTCGGAGTCGCTTTCCACCTCTTTGGTCTGAATGATCAGCCCGCCGGATTGCTCCTGGGCTTTCGCCAGCGTCATGCCAACATAATTGATCACGGTGACGGGTTTCACTTCTTTGCCCTTGCTGAACACGATAGTTACCGTATCACCCTTTTTCAGCGTCGTACCTTTCACCGGATCGGTGGAGATCACGGTACCTGCCGGGATCTCATCATCATAGGCTTCTTCCTGAACAATATTCAGGTCGAGATTCATATTTTTCAGCGTGTTGATGGCACTGGTTTTGTTATAATCCGTCAAATCCGGCATTTCGTCCGTCTGTTCGCCCAGGCTGACAGTAACCTGAATGACATACTTTTCTCCCTTTGGTCCTTTCTTTGTGCGGCCGTCCTCCGGAGATTGTTCGATAATTACATCTTTGTCATATTCGCCGCTGAACTCACTGCCTATGGTTTCGATGGTGTATTTTTCGCTGATCTCCGCGTCTGCCAAGGCCTCTTCCACCGTCATTCCGACTACTTTCGGGATGACGAATTCTTCCTGTCCGCCGCCGGCAAAACTGGAGAGGATCATGCTGAAGAGGATGACGATCACAGCCACTGCCGCAACGATTGCTGCGATCATCGGTCCTTTAGAGCGCTTGTTTCGGCGGCGTCTGCGATCCTGCTCATCATAATCGTCGTAATCATCTTCGTAATCGCCGCGCGGATCGTATCCGTCGTCTCTGGCCTCTCTGCGCTGGGGCCTTGCATAATGCTGATGTACCTCATTCATCTCCGAGGCGCTCAGATGCTGCGTCGGTTCACTGGTTTCCTCCACAGCAAAATCAGAGAGAACATAATCGAAATTGATACTGGGATTCTTGCGGAATTCATCCAAATCGCGGAGCATGGCTTCCGCACTGGGATAGCGCTTTTCCATGTCCGGCGCCATCGCCTTCATGGTGATCAGTTCCAACGCTTCCGGGATGTCGGGGTTGATTTCACGGGGAGAGAGCGGCACGGAACTGATGTGTTGAATTGCAATGGAAACGGCGCTATCACCTTCAAAAGGAAGCCGGTCCGTCAGCATTTCGTAGAGCACTACACCGGCGGAATAAATATCCGTGCGCGCGTCCGTGTGGCCGCCCTTGGCCTGCTCGGGCGAAATATAATGCACGGAACCAAGGGCTTCCTGGGTCAGCGTATTCTCTGCGGAAGCCACCAGGCAGGCGATCCCGAAATCAGCCACTTTAACGCTGCCGTCCCGCAGGATCATGATATTATGGGGCTTAATATCCCGATGGATGATGCCGCGGCTGTGGGCGTGACCCAGGCCCTTCATGATCTGGGTGATAAAGTGCAGTGCTTCGCGCCAGTTCAGCTGTCCCCGGCGCTCCATATACTGCTTGAGCGTAATACCGTCAATCAGCTCCATCACGATGTACTCTGCGACCCCGTCGTGAGATACATCGTAAACCGATACGATATTGGGGTGCGACAGCATGGCCACGGCCTGAGCTTCGTCGTGGAAACGGCGGCGGAACTCCGCATTCTGCGCTAAATCATTTTTGAGCACTTTGACGGCCACCTGCCGATTCAGCCGATGATCCATCGCTTTATAAACGATGGCCATACCGCCGGTGCCGATCACTTCCAGGATCTCATAGCGGCCATCCAGCATTTTCCCGATATAAGCATCCATATCAGCCATCCGCCTCCTCTTCGTATTGCATCAGAATCATTGTGACGTTATCCGGCGCGCCCCGGTCGATGGCGATCTCCATCAACCGGTCCAGACAAGTGTCCGGTGGTTCCTCGTGGATCACCTCATACAGCATTTCCTGATCGCTCACCGTATTGACCAGACCGTCAGAGCACAGCAACAAAGAATCGCCCTTGCTGAGCGACAGCTGAAACACATCGCAAAGGACTTCCCGTTCTGTGCCCAGCGCCCGGGTAATCAAATTGCGGTTGGGATGATGGCGCGCCTCTTCCTCCGTGATATCGCCGTTTTCCAGCATATCCTGCACAACGGAGTGATCCCGCGTCACTGCACGGATGCCGGATTCGTTGATCTGGTAGGCACGGCTGTCCCCCACATTGAATACTGTGGCCTGCGGTCCAGCGCATACGGTTGCCACCAAGGTTGTTCCCATTCCGCGGCACTCCTCATCCTCCCGCGAACGCTCATAGACAATATGGTTCGCCTCTGCTACGGCAGCTTCGCCGGCCTGCGCCACGGCGGCAGCATCCTGCCCCGGCTGCAGCGTATTGTGCAACGCCTCCATAAAAGTGCCGGCAGCCAGAGAAGAGGCCAGCGCACCAGCCCGGGCGCCGCCCATACCGTCGCACACCACAGCCAGAGTATATTGGTCCAGCCGTTCCACGGCGCAGGTGTCCTGGTTCTCTTTACGGACTGCGCCTTGATCAGTTTTTTGCCAAATTTTCATTGTGTTTCACCTGCGTTTCTCTATCGTTGCCGCTGGAAAGCGTACTGCGCCGCAACTGCCCGCAGGCTGCTGCGATGTCCCGGCCCAGCCTGCGCCGTACCGTAGCGGTAACGCCGTGCTCCTCCAGCTGCTGCTGAAATGCCGCCATGCGGCGACTCGGCTTGAGCGGACTTTCCACAATGTCGTTGAGCGCAATCAAATTGACATGCCCGGGCATCCCGCGCAGGCGCTTAACCAAAAGATCCGCCTGCCAGGGCGCATCGTTGACGCCGTCGATCAATGCGTACTCAAAGGAGATCCGCCGCCCCGTTCTTTCAAAATAAGCCCGACAGGCCGACATCAATTCCTCCACGCCGGCAGAACGGTTGATGGGCAACAGCCTGCTACGGGTCTCATCGTCCGGCGCATGGAGCGAGACAGAGAGCGTCAGCTGCAGATCCTGCTGTGCCAGGCGCTCGATTTGCGTCACCAGACCGCAGGTCGAGAGCGAAATATGGCGCATGCCGATGTTCAGTCCGTCCGGATGGTTCACCAGCTCCAGAAAACGAAGCACATTTTCAAAGTTGTCCAGCGGTTCTCCGATACCCATCAAAACGATGTTGGAAATTGGCTCTCCGGAATCAAGCTGTGTGAAAAGCACTTGGTCCAAAATTTCCGAAGGGGCCAGACGGCGGACAAAACCGGCCTGGGTGGACGCGCAGAACACGCAGCCCATTTTGCAGCCCACTTCTGTGGAAATACAGACAGAATTTCCGTGTTTGTATTTCATCAGAACGGTTTCAATACAGTTCCCGTCCCTCAAACGCCACAGGTATTTTATGGTGCCGTCCAATTTGGAAATCAGCTTGCGTTCCACAGTCGGCACTGTAATGTAATAGCGCGCGGAAAGCGTTTCGCGCAGCGCTTTGGATAAATTTGTCATTTCACTAAAAGATGCCGCGCCCTTATGCAGCCAGATAAAAACCTGTTTTGCCCGAAAGGACGGCTCACCCAACGCCTTGAACTGCAGGGCAAGTTCCTGCTCGCTCAGAGACTTGATATCGATTTTCACAATGCCCTCCTTTCAGCGCAGCGGCTCTATGGGTCACTTTTTTCGCAGTTTGCAGATATAAAAACCATCCGTTCCCTGGCGCTGAGGCCACAACGTGATCTTTCCGTCTGCCACCGCGCCAATGGGCGCAGGCAGGACAAACGGCTCCCGGGCAAAAGCCGGCTCCGCGCGTAGGAAACGTTCCACAACCCGTTCATTTTCCTCCGGCAGCACGGTGCAGGTAGAATAGACCAACGTGCCGCCTGGTCTGACATAGCGGGCGGCGTTTGCAAGGATCGAAAACTGCACCTGCGGAAGCTGTTTCAACTCTTCCTCGCGCTTAAGGCGGATATCCGGTTTTTTGCGGATGATCCCGAGGCCGCTGCAGGGCACGTCGCACAAAACGATATCTGCCACCTTCGCCAACTCCGGCTGAAACACTTTGCCGTCTGCGCTTTGAGCCTGAATACAGGTGATCCCCAAACGGCCGGCGCCCTCCTGAATGAGCCGGATTTTCGATTTATGTAAATCAAAAGAATGAATTATTCCCTGGTTTTGCATCGCCATGGCCATGGCAAAGGATTTTCCGCCGGGAGCGGCGCACAAATCCAGTATAGTCATGCCGGGCTTTGGGCCCGCCGCCAGAGCGGTCAGCCGGGCCGCGGCGTCCTGCACCAGAAAAAGGCCGTTCCGAAAAGCGTTCAACTGCGTCAAATCGCCGGTTTTGGAAATCTCATAGCAGCCTGACAGCCATGGATGGGGCTGAACCTGCACCCCGGCCTCCCGGAGCGCTTTTTGCAGCGCTTCTTCCGTGCCGCGCAGCGGATTCCACTGGATTGCAGTTTCCACCGCCTCATTGTTACAGCACAAAAAAGCCTCTGTTTCCTTTTCGCCCAACAAGGCAAGGCAACGCTTGACAAGCCACAACGGATGGCTGTAGCGGATCGCCAAATACTCCGCCCGGTCCCGGCTGGGGATCTCCGGAAGATGCTCCCGGTTGGCGGAAATTTTACGCAGCACCGCGTTGACCATACCGGCTGCCCGCTCTTTGCCGCTGCGCTTGATCAGTTCCACAGACTCACTCACCGCGGCGCTGTCTGGCACCCGGTCCATAAACAGGATCTGATACGCGCCCAACCGGAGTACATCCAGCACCACTGGTTCCAAATGGCTCGGCTGCTGGCTGCAGTAGCAACCGATATAAAAATCCAGCAATCCTGCGTTCTGCAAAACACCGTATCCAAGCCGGGTTGCCAGCGCGGCATCCCGGCTGTCAAGCCCGTTTTTACGGATTGCCGCTTTCAAATAGCCGTCCGACCAGGAGCGATCCCGGCGGCAGGCTGCCAACAGATCCAGCGCGATGGCGCGGGCTGTCTTTTGTTCCATCACTCATCTCTCCTGCCCATGCTTAAAAAGATCATCACATAGCGCAGCAAATACAAAAGCGACGTGAGCAGTGCTGCCACATAGGTCAGCGCCGCCGCGCTCAGTACCTTGCGCGCGCCGTAATACTCATCCTCGTAAAGCAGGCCTTCTCCTTCGATGGTTGCCAGCGCACGGGCGGAGGCATTAAATTCCACCGGAAGTGTAACGAGCTGAAACAGTGTCGTCAGGGAAAACAGAACCACGCCGACACCAAACCACGCCTGACTGTACAGAAACAAACCAACGAGAATCAGAATATAGGAGAAGGTCGAACCAAACTGACACACCGGGATAATAGCACTGCGCACACGGATGGGAAAATAGCCTTCGGCATACTGGCAGGCATGACCCGCTTCATGGCACGCAACGCCCACGGCAGCGATCGTGGGGCTGTCGTAGACGCTTTCAGAAAGGTAAATGGTATTATCCCGGGGATCATAGTGATCTGTCAGGTGTCCGCCGCAGCGGGCGATGCCCACACCGGAAACGCCGTGGGCGCGCAGAACAGCGGAAGCAGCCTCAGCTCCAGTCAGAAAACGCCGGTTTTGTACCTGCGAATATTTGCGAAACTGATGGCTGACCTGATACTGTGCCCAAATGGAAAGGATCAGAATGGCAATCAGCAAAATCCAAAACAGCATAATGATGAAACCTCACATTTCTCCAACGTGGATAGAATGGCCCAACAGATACGCCGCGGCACTCATGCGCTTACCGCCAGCGGCCTGCAGTTCCGTGATACGCAGGATCTGTCCGTCGCCGCAGACGACACTGATCCCCTTTTTATCCGCCGCGGCGATAGTGCCTGGGGCGTAGGAACTGCTCTGGCCGGTTTCCTCGGCACAGTACAGTTTTACCGGCGTGTCAGAAAACAGTGCCGTAGACGCTGCCGGCCAGGGCAAAAGGCCCCGGATTTGACAATGGATGCTGTGGGCGCTCTTGGTCCAGTCTACGTTAGAAAGCTCCTTGCTCAGCATAGGGGCATATGTGAACTGGCTGTGCTCCTGGGGCGTGCGGGTCGCCGTCCCCGCCGCAATGGCGTCTACTGCTTCGCTCAGCGCCTGTGCGCCCAGCTCTGCCAGGCGTTGTGTCAGCATGCTGGCGTCTTCGTTTTCGCCGATCGCCGTTCGAGCCACTGTGATCACATCACCGGCATCCAATTCGGCGGCCATATACATGATGGACACGCCCGTTTCTGTTTCCCCATTCAGAATCGCCCAGTTGATGGGGGCCGCGCCACGATAGCGCGGCAAAATAGAAGAATGGACATTGATA
Source organism: bacterium 210917-SL.2.15 (assembly GCA_020555605.1). Classification (GTDB taxonomy): domain Bacteria; phylum Bacillota; class Clostridia; order Oscillospirales; family Oscillospiraceae; genus Pseudoscillospira. The sequence goes on from JAJCJC010000015.1 coordinate 7,635, forward strand.
GAGCCGTATTTCGGTATTTCCAAAATATCATCCGGCAAAATTTTTCCGTAGGCTGCCACCACGGTCAGATCCGGCTGCAGTTCCCGCACAATGGCAAGGGCTGTGCCGTCACGCATTTTTGCAGGCTGATACACCGGGATATTCTCTGACAAGGCATATTCCTTCACAGGAGAAAATGCCATTTTGTGGCCGCGGTTTTTTGGTTTATCCGGCTGAGTAAACACGCCGCAAATCTCATGTCCATCTGCTACCAAGCGTTTGAGCGAAGGCACTGCAAATGCAGGCGTCCCCATAAACAGGATTTTCATGTTTCCCCGTCTCCATCCACGTCCTGCTCAAATTCTTCCTGATGCTGAGCGTAATACTCCTCAAAATCTTCTTCAGTCATAAAACGATCCACATGCTCATCAAACAAATGGCCGTCCAGATGTTCGATCTCATGGCAGAAGCAGCGCGCCGTCAGTTCGGTGCCTTCCACTTCGAAAACATTGCCGTTGCGATCGTTAGCCCGCACACGCACATGGTTGGGCCGTGTCACCAGGCCGTATTTGCCCGGCAGGCTCAGGCATCCTTCCGGGCCGGTCTGCTCTCCGTCGCTTTCAATGATCTCCGGATTCACCAGCTCGATCATTTCACCGTCATTGCCGATCACGATGCAGACACGGCGCATCACGCCCACCTGGGGTGCCGCCAAACCGGCGCCGTCGGCATCTGCCAGCGTTTCTTTCATGTCATCGATCAGTGTATGCAGTCTTTCGTTATACTCTGTCACGATCCGGCATTTTTTATTCAGGATTGGGTCACCTTTTTTTACGATCGTTCTCAGTGCCATTTTGATTACACTTCCTCCTCAGTTTATTGCGTTGCAGTTGACGAAAATATGAACGCCCCGGTTTTCCCTGGATGCGCTGAACGCTTTAATATAGTATTCCACAAAAGCGCGGACAGTTTTATGATTCTTTGCCACAAGGTACACATGGTAGCGGTAGCGGTTATTTACCTTGGCTATCGGCGCAGGAGCGGGTCCCACCACCTGAATTGGCTCATTTTGATAACGACCGTTCTGCAGCGCGCTTTTCATAGCGTCCCGCAACACCGCGCTGGCGCGCAGTACGCGCCCTTCGTCCGGACCAGATACCACCAGCGTGAACAGATCGGCAAAAGGCGGATCATCGTGCAGGCGGCGCATACGGATCTCGCTGCGGTAAAAACGGTCGTAATCCTGCTGCGCGGCGCATTGAAGCACCTCATTTTCCGGCGTATACGTCTGGATGACAGCCCGGCCGCCCTTTTCGCCGCGGCCTGCCCTTCCGATCACCTGAGTCAACAGACTGAACGTACGTTCTGCGGCACAGTAATGCTCCATATAAAGCGTCAGATCAGCCGCCAGAACGCCCACCAGCGTCACATTCTCAAAATCCAGCCCTTTGGCCACCATCTGCGTACCCAGCAGGATCGGTACTTGCCGCGTTTCAAATTCATGCAGTATCTTTTCGTGACCGCCCCGGACAGCCACTGTGTCAGCATCCATACGCAGCACGGCAGCATTGGGAAAAAGCGCTTCCAATTCTTCTTCCGCCTTCTGTGTTCCGATACCAACATGCTTCATCAGCCCTCCGCACTCCGTACAGGATTCTTCCGCGCGCTGGGAAAATCCACAGTAATGGCACATCAGTCTTCCATTGGCGCTGTGGTAGGTCATCGGCACACTGCAGCGGGGACACTGCGGCACATAGCCGCACTCGCCGCACAGCAGCATCCGGCTGCTGCCACGGCGATTTAAAAGTAAAATGCTCTGTTCGCCGCGGGAAAGGTTCTCTTGGAGTTCCACACGCAGCATTTCGCTGATGATTCCGCTGTTGCCACGGCGCAGTTCTTCCTTCATGTCGGCAAACATCACTTCCGGCAGAGCCTTTCGGTTGTAGCGCTGCCGCAATTCGATGTGGTGATACAGCCCCTGCTCGGCAGCATAAGCGGATTCTATGGAAGGCGTAGCCGAACCCAGCACCAAAACAGCATGGTTTTGCGCACACAAATATTGCGCTACTTCCCGCGCATGATAGCGGGGAGGATTTTCGGATTGGTAGGAACTCTCCTGCTCTTCGTCCAAAATAATCAATCCCAAGTGAGGTAGGGGAGCAAAAATGGCGCTGCGAGTTCCGAGCACTAGAGAAACTTCGCCCCGCCGAATTCGCTTCCATTGATCGTAGCGCTCCGTCATCCGAAGGGCACTGTGGAGCATCACAGCGCGCGTACCGAAATAAGCGCCGAACTTTTCCATCATTTGCGGTGTCAGAGCGATCTCTGGTACCAAAACAATGACGCTTTTTCCCTGAGACAAGGCTTTTTGAGCCAAACGGATATATATCTGCGTCTTGCCGCTTCCGGTGACCCCGTGCAGCAATACTGCAGAAGGCTCTCCACTGTCCATTTGCGCGGCAATCGCCGCATAAGCTGAAGACTGCTCTGTGTTCAGAACGATCTCTGGTGCGTCGCCCCCAGTGTAAGTGTGAGAAATGCGAAGTTTCTCTTCTTCATATACTGTGATAAGCCCCGCTTTTTTCAGCGAAGCGATCGTTGAAGCAGATGCGCCGGTGAAATAACACACCTCCGCCTGCGTTGCGCTGCCCACGGCCGAGAGCAGCTTGACTACCTCGTACCGAAGCGGCGCAGAGCGCTGCTTTCCTTCCACCGCAGCCATGGCCTCCTCTGCCGGCAAAGCAAGGGCGAGCATCTTTTGCCTGCCGTCCCGGATCTGGCGCAGTGATTCCGTTTCGCAGCGCACCAACCCCATAGCGCACAGGGCTTTCAATGCCGGCGCCGTGCGCGGGCCGCAAGCGGCTTTCAAAACATCCTCTTCTGCCCGGCCTCCTCCAGCAAACAGCATATCCAGCAGTAATTCGGCACCGGCCACCGTCTTGCTGTCGCAGACGGCCTGCTCGCGCTGCACCCCGTCACAGAGATAATACACGGTTTGGGTACGGAACCATAATCCCGCCGGAAGAATGGTCCGCACCGCGTCGTACATGGTGCAGAAATAGCGTTCCCGCATCCACAGCGCCATGCGGATCCCCGTCACATCCAGAACCGGGGCCTCATCCAATACGGAGAGGATCGGTTTCAGTCCCCGTTTTTTTGCTCCTTCTTCGATGGAAAGGACCATTGCTTCCGAAGTGCGGTTGCCCCGTCCAAAGGGAACCAATACCCGCATACCGCGCTCCAGGATCTGCTCCAGCGCATCCGGCACAGTATAGGTATAGGGTTTGTCAATCAGATAGGGCGCAGCGGCCACGGCCAGCCGCGCCAGCTTGATCTGCTCCACCTTGCCCTCCTTCGTCCGTTGTTTCGCTGCTCCGTCAAAAAACCGCTGCAGGCAAGGATACCGCATCCTTGCCTGTCACGCCCGGGCTTCCTTATTCTTCCGTCTCTTCCTCCGACACATCCGCCATCGTGGGTGCAGAGGAGGTGGCAATGCGCTCGTCTGCGTTCAGCGCATTGTAAAGGTCCTCCCGATCCACTGCAACCTCGCCGGCGGCAACGCCGTTAATGGCCAGTGTGACAGGCTTTTCACTCAGATGTTCACCGAGATTTTCCGCATCGTCTGCAATCTCACGAGCTTTACGGGCCACAACGTTCACCAGAAGATACCGGTTCGGGACTTGTTCATTCAGTGCATCCACTGCAGGGTACAACAACATAATTGCATCATCCAATCTGCCTTTTCGGCGAAAATTTTTATTTGATCCTAAATAGCAGGACGCAGTAAACACTTCCGTGTGCGTCCTCCGTAGGCTGGCGGTGCTCCCAATCGAAGCCACGCCCCAAAAGCGCACAGAGCCCTGCTTTTTCCGCTGTTTATCCGTTTTGTTCCATCAGCCGCATTTGCTCGGCCGGGCGGCAGTGCTCCGCCGTCATGATCGCATCGAGCGCTCCCACGGCATTTTCCACTGCGTCGTTTACCACAATATAATCATAGTCCCTGGCAAGGCGGAACTCTTCCCGCGCACGGGAAAGCCGGCCGTGTATAGTCTCTGGCGCATCCGTGCCGCGCTCCGTCAGGCGGCGCTCCAACTCTTTCCAGGACGGAGGCGCAATGAAAATACGCACAGCATCTGGCCGTTTCTGCACAACCTTTCCGGCACCCTGGACTTCAATATCCAGTATCACGTCACGCCCTTCCTCCATTGCTTCATTGACATATCGGACGGGCGTACCGTAATAGTTCCCCACATACTCTGCCCATTCCAGCAATTTTTCATCCTCAATCAACTGCCGGAACTCATCTTCCGTACTGAAGTGGTAGTGAACATGGTCCACCTCACCGGGACGGGGCGGCCGTGTCGTGGCGGAAACTGAAAAATAGATATTTTTCCGCCGTGCCAGGAGTTCTTTCAAAATTGTGCTTTTACCGACACCGGAGGGGCCGGACAGCACAAACAATCTGCCATGCTTCATTCTCTCTCTCCCTCTTCTTCATAGCGCTCCACCGCGATCCCCATGCGTTCGGCCACAGTTTCCGGCGCAATCGCCGCCAAAATGACATGATCGCTGTCCATCAGGAGAACCGACTTGGTCTTTCTCCCATAAGTAGCATCCACCAGCATACCACGTTCGCGGGCATCCTGTATCATGCGCTTAATCGGCGCTGAATCGGCACTGACGATGGCCAGCAGGCGCTCGTCGGAAATCAGGCTACCAAAACCGATGTTGATTAGTTTCATAGCGGCTTATTCCACATTCTGGATCTGTTCACGGATCTTTTCGATCTCCGCTTTCAGGGCAATCACCGATTCGCTAATCGCAATGTCGCAGCATTTGGAACCGATGGTATTAGCTTCCCGGTTCAATTCCTGAATCAGGAAATCCGCTTTCCGTCCGATGACGCCGCCGCTCTCCAGCATGGCGCGCAGCTGAGCCACATGGCTGCGCAGACGGACGGTCTCCTCATCCACCGCTACTTTGTCGGAATAAATGGCGGCTTCCATCAAGATCCGGCTTTCATCAATAGTGGTGCTCTGCAGCGCTTCCTTCATTTTAGCGGTAAGACGCTCGCGATATTCCGCCACAGTGTCCGGCGAACGTTCTTCGATTGTTCCGGTCAGAGCTTCAATCGTTGCCAAGCGCCCGACGATATCCTCACAGAGCCGCGTGCCCTCGGCTTCACGCATCGCGGTATATCCGACAATGGCCTGCTGCAGCACGGCACAAATATCGGTGCTCAGGCTTTCCATATCTTCTTCAGCCTTACTCACCGTCAGCACATCCGGGAAACGCGCCACCCCCATGACAGAGACATCGTCCCGCAGGTCATATTCCTTTGAAAGCGCGTGCAGGGCGCGGATATAGCCCGCGGCCAGATCTCGGTTGACCGTAACCGTAGTGGCCTCCGCGCCCACGGACTGAATCGTGACGAATACATCCACCTTGCCTCTGGTGATTGCTTTCTGTATCTGTGTGCGGACCTCGTCCTCGCAGAAGGTATAGGCCCGCGGGATTTTGACCGTACAGTCGAGAAAACGATTGTTGACAGAGCGCAGCTCCACTGTAATATCCCGATTGTGAATCGTTTCCTTTGCCCGGCCATAGCCGGTCATTGAACGTATCATATTCCGTTTCCTCCTCTTTCCTTTAACAGCACAGGCAAACGCGCCCGCCCGAACAGGCGCTGCACGCAAGTCCGGCGCAAATCATGCTCTGGCACCAGTTGCAGTCCATAATACCGCCGGAGCCGTATTCCTCCGGCCGATAAGCGCTGCCCCCCGCGCGCATATACTGATAGGCCTGCCGGTACTCGGCATTGTTCGGATCCATGGCACAGGCCATTTCGTATTCTTTCAGCGCCTCATCCAACCATCCCCTGCGATAATGGACGGATCCCATCAGGAAATGCCACTCCGCCGTGCGCAAATCGGTTTGCTGAAGCAGCTGTTCGGCGGAGACAATATCTCCGCTGTTGATCAAAATGCGGACGCGTTGGAACAACGGATTGGAAGCTCCACTCTGCCCATAGCCCTGATAGCCTCCGGCGGAGGACCCAGGCCCGTACCCCTGCTGTGTGCCGCCGCCCTTGCGCTGCTGCTGGATCGCAGAATAGGCTTCGTTGATCTCTTTCATCTTTTCCTCAGCCATGTGCTCCAGATCCGTTCCGTGATAATGGTCAGGGTGGTATTTCCGCGCCAAGTCGCGATAGGCTTTCTTCACTTCCTCATCGCTAGCATTTGGTGCGATGTTCAGCACTTTATAGGGGTCTGTGATCATGTATCTGAAGCCATCCTTTCGCTTTCCGCCATATCGTGGCCCATGGAAAAACAGTGCTGTTCCCCGGCGGCTGTATTCCATCGGCCCTCAAGAACCAATCGCCCTGTTAGCGGAAGCCCATAGTAGATGATATTTTCAAGAAGTGCCGTCCAGGCAGTGGGTTCTTTCAACGCAAACGCCGAAGCAATCAATCGCGCGGAATGATCCAAAGTCGCAACTAGTCGGTCCCGATCTTCTCCGCGGATCTGTCCATTCCGCAGCCCGTAACGATAAATCAGCGGATTGTACCGTCCCTGGGCCGCATCGTCCTGCAGATCGTCCAGCGCGTCGATCAGATAGATCCATCGCCCCAACTGGTAAAGCATTTGGTGATGGATACGCCGCTCCGTTTCCGTACCGACCTCCTCTGCCGCCGCGGCCAAAAGTCGGGCAAAGGCATCGGCCGACCGATCCAGCGACGCCGTTTTTTCCTCCTCCATCCTACGCAGAGAGAACAGTGCATCCTCCACTGTTCGAGCAAAAGCAGGCCGCTTCCGGGCTGCTTTGCGATAAGCACGCCTGATGAGCAGGCTGAGCAAACGGCAAACAGCCGTTCGGATTGATCGGCTGTCCTCGATCTCGTCACGCAGCTTCCACCAGGCCAGGATTACTGAAACATCTGCCGCCGTTTCCAGCGCCGGAGAGGTATCCAACCGCTCCTTTTTGCAAAAGTGTTTGCAAGGGCAACGATAGCTTGTACAATGCGGCACATCGCTCTCCAAAAGGATCGCCAAGAATGTGAAATCATAATTCAACATGCAGCGCGCCAACACGCCGTACTGCCGCCCCAGCTCATAACACAGCCCGCAATAGGCTTCCTGGAACCGCTCCTGCTCTTCCTGCCCGAGCTTGTCCATCACCGGGCGCACATATCCGAACATCCGCTCTTACACCGTGCGCAGACAACCATCAGAAAAGGCGTACAATTTCATATTGCAGCGCTCCGGTGCGCCGGGCATACCGGTTATAGAGAAATGCGGGGATCAGCCCCAGTGCAAAGCATACTGCGCCTGTGACACCGCTCATTCCGTCTCCGAAATGGAGCAGTGCCGTTCCCAAGGCATACCCCAGAAAGAAGCAGACAAAGGGGAGCACATATACCACCACCACGGCGCCCATCACTTTTTTTGTACTGCTCTCCACCACCACCTGATCGCCCGGACAGGCATGAATGTGGTTTTTAGCCACAGCATACACCAACTGACCGCCGGAGATACCGCAGCCGCCACAATTCTCGCAATTGTGGCCGCAGGCAGTCTTCCGTGCCACAGAGATCTCGGCATATTCTCTTCCCAACAATTTTTCCACTTTTGCCACTTGAATCATAAAACCCTCCCGCGCCTCTGGCACCTATGGTTTTGCCTTTTGTTTTAGGATTTCCGCAGACGGTACCCCACCTGATACGAACCGATGGCGCCCACGGACTCTGTCCCATCCACATAAACTTTTGCTTTTGCGGTATAGGTGCCCACAGCCGCAGACATTTCGCTCAGGTCTACCACAATACGGACATTTTTTCCTTCCAGCCTAGCAAGCTCTGCTTCTGTACCGCGCAGCGTTACATCAAGGCTCTGGGTCACTGCCGAAGCCGTGTACCCCTCCGTCACATTGGTGAAGGAAATGTTGGAGCATTCCACCGTTTTGGTCTGCAGATTGCGAAAGCGAATGGAAACCTTCACCGTATCGGTTCCGCTTTCGTTGATACATCCGCTGGGTAGAGGGATATCATATTCCAAGGTATCGTCCCCCATCACCTGGCTCAAATCAATCTGGGCAATCTGAATGGAATCCAACTGGTCCAGCAGGTTTTCCTCCCCGGAAACCATGATGCTCCGGGGCGAGATCGTGTAGGAAATATCCGATTTCTGCGAGCCGCCACTTTCTACCCAGTCAATTTCCAGCGGAAGCTCTTTCAACGTGACCACCGGAACTTCCAAGCGCACTTTGCCATCACTACAGCGCAGTTTTGGATTCGTAACCGGGTTTCCTTTGGTATCAATAAGACTATAGCTAAGATATTCGCTGTAAGAGCTGGTAGCGCCGTTCAATGTCACTTCCACCAAGGCATGGTCGATCTCGGCAATATCTTCTTTTGTTCCGCTGACGGTAATGGTAGAAGGCGTTACCGCACACTCGCGCAGCATATAGCCGTCCGGCACGCTGCCATTGATATCCGCTACTACGTCGATGGTTTTGCTGTGCAGTTCGCTGACCTCCACGGTGACCATATACAAGCTGGCCGAAACGACTGTCACCGAACTGGGCGAAATACTGTTGGGATAAAGAATACTGTAGCTCAGGGTATGCGTTCCAGTGGTCATGAGGTTGCTCACGTCCACCTGGATCTTCACATTGTTCTTGCTGAGCTGCGCAACAACCTGACGTCGGCCCTGCAGCCGCAGGTCGATTTTGGTATCCTCCCCCGCCGTCAGCATCAGCCCCCGTTCGGCCAAATCGTCTTCTGCTCCTACAAAGGTGACCGGTACGTTGTACAGCCGTACATCCCTCTGGTTGGCGCCGGTGTTATCTACATACAGCCAAAAGACTACGGCCACCAAAATCGAGATCATGATATAAACTGCTCGTTGGGATTTACTGATTTTCATCGCCGGCTCCATTTCTGCCCAATATGGTTTTTAAGTTGAACAAACCGTCCTTCAGTCCGCCCTTCAAGCCAGACCGCTGCTCTTTTTCAGCTGTGTTCGGCAGCAGTTCATTGTACAAAAACTTTTCCAGCGTCTCCGCCGACAGATGCCGGCGGAGGCTGCCGTCCACCGCAACCGAAATCGCGCCGGTTTCTTCCGATACCAAGACCACGACTGCGTCGGAATTCTCGCTGATACCGATGCCAGCGCGATGGCGCATGCCAAGATCCCGGCTCAGATTGACATTTTTGGAAAGCGGAAGCATGCAGCCCGCACCGAGCAGGCGCCCGTCCCGCACAATCGCCGCACCGTCGTGCATCGGCGCATGAATGAAAAACACATTTTTGAGCAGTTCGCTGGACACATCCGCATTGATTTTTGTGCCGCTGCGCAGGATATCGTCCAACTGGATCTCCCGCTCAAACACCAGCAGCACGCCGGTGCGGCTCTGAGACATCTCCGTGCAGGCTGTCACAGTTTCCTTGATGGCCTGCTCGATGGCAGGCAACGCTTCCTCCCGGGTAAACATCTGCTTGAGACCCGTGCTGCTGCCGATCTTTTCCAAAGCCCGCCGCAGTTCCGGCTGAAACAGGATAATCAGCGCCAGAACGCCCCATTGGACCGCATGGCTCAGCAGGAAGTTAATGCACCGCAGGTCAAAGATCGTGGAAAGCCACATAATGATCAAAAGCACCAGCACGCCCTGAAGGATACGCACAGACGTCGTGGAACGCATGCGGATCAGGATATTATACACGACAAAAGCGATGATCGCCATGTCGATTACATCGGTCACTTTGATCATCATCAAATAATTTGCGACCATTTCATATGTGGTGGTCAAAAATTCCATATCCTCATTCCTCAGACTTCAGACTGCTTTCCGGCTATTTTATGATTAGAATGGTATTATACCTTATTTTTTCGATAAATGCAACGCAAAACGGTTCGGAAATCCTGTTTTGCCTTTTAAATTCCTTGCCGGATCGCCCGTAGCGCATCCAGAAGCAGCGCGATATCCCGTTCTGTGTTGAATGCGGAAACACTGACGCGCACCGTACCCATCGGGAATGTGCCTGCAGAATCGTGCGCCAACGGCGCGCAGTGAAGCCCCGCACGGACAGCGATCCCTCGTTCCGAAAGGCGGTCGGCCATCTGCTCGCAGTCCATGTTCCTGGACAGAAAGGACAGCACGCCGCTTTGACAATCTTCCCGCTGCGCTGAAAACACACGTATTTCCGGAAAAGCGTGCAGTTCCTTCGCCAGAAGATGAATCAATTCGCTCTCCCGGCGCAAAATGACATCCAGTCCCGTGCGGCGCACAAAACGCATCCCTTCCAGCAGACCTGCGATCCCGGGAATATTCTGTGTGCCAGCTTCCAACCGGTCGGGCAGATCGGGCGGCATTTCCCGCAGCATGGACATGCTGCCGGTGCCCCCTTCCATCAGCGGCTTCACTTTTTCCGTGCCACAGAGCAGCAGTCCGGTTCCCTGTGGGCCGTAAAGGCCTTTATGGCCCGGCATGCCGATAAACGCCGCCCCGGTGCGCTGCAGATCCACCGGTAGTACCCCGGCCGACTGCGAGGCATCGATCACCAGCGGCACGCCGCGGCTACGGCAGAGCACGGCGATTTCATCCACCGGCAGTACAAATCCGAACACATTGGAAACATGCGTACAGAACACCGCGCGCACCTCTGGCGTAATGGCCCGCGCGAAATCCGTCACAACAGACTGCGGGTCAAACAGCACGCCGGGGGCCGTTTTAATCTGCACGTTACCGATAGCATACAAAGGGCGCATGACAGCATTGTGCTCATAACCAGATACAACGACGCTGTCGCCGGGCCGCACCAGCGTTTTCACAGCAATATTCAGTGCATGGGTGGCGTTAAAGGTAAACACCACATTGTCCTCACTGGGAACATGAAACAAAGCTGCCGCTTCACTGCGGCAGCGAAACGCCGCTTCCGCCGCCAGCCGGGCTTCCTGATAAGCGCCACGCCCCGGTGTGGTCATATAATGCATGGCCCGCTCCACGGCAGCGGCCACAGTGCGGGGCTTTTGAAATGTGGTGGCTGCCGCGTCCAAATAGATCATAACGGAACCTCGGTATAAGAGATACCATTGTCAAGAAACAGCGCCACAGGGCGCATATTGATCTGCCCAATGGCCCGCAGGGCCAAGCTGAGATCCCCTTCCCGGATGCGCACAGCATAGCCGCAGCCGCTGGGCACCAGTCCCTGGGGGATCCGCACGATATGGCATGCCAGAGCAGCGCGCTGCAAAGTGCGCGCCATACGCTGGGCATAGGTCACAGATCGGCAAACGATCAGATAATGATTCATAGAGATCTCCTCCCGTCCCATGATATGAACGGGAAGAAAAAATGTGCAGTTTGTCGAAGGCAGATCCCCGACAAACTGCACGTATGTTAAGACTGTTTTTGTTCAACTAGGCAGACCGCATGAGCCGCCATGCCGGAACCGTCCCCCGTAAAGCCAAGCTTTTCCTCCGTCGTTCCCTTCACATTGACCTGATTCACTGTAATATCTAGCGCCTTCGCAATGTTTTTGCGCATCTGCAGAAGATAAGGGGCGATCTTAGGGCGCTGCGCCACAACGGTGGCATCCACGTTGACCACATCCCATCCCTGCTCGGCTAGCATAGCATGCACGCGCTCCAGCAGGTCCAAACTGGAACAGCCGAAAAACGCGGCGTCGCTGTCCGGAAAATGTTTTCCGATATCTCCCATGGCCGCAGCACCCAGCAGCGCATCCATGACCGCATGGAGCAGCACATCTGCGTCCGAATGGCCCAAAAGGCCCTTTTCATAAGGAATCGCAACACCGCCTAAAATCAGTGCGCGTCCATCGGCCAGGCGGTGCACATCATATCCGTGTCCCACACGCAGAGCTGTCAAAATATCTCACCCCGCAATTCCAAAATTTTTTCCGCCAGCAACAGATCCACCGGCGTCGTAATTTTCAGGTTTTCATAGGTTCCCTGTACCAGATACACTTTTTTCCCCAAGTGCTCCACCGCACTGCAGTCGTCAGTAACCTCCACACCCTGCTCTACAGCGGACTGCAACGCAGCTTTCAGCAACTCGGCGTCAAAGACCTGCGGCGTCTGCACCGCCACTAGGAGATCGCGCTGCGGCGTGCTTTCTACCACGCCGTCACAGGCAAACTTGATCGTATCCTTGACCGGCGTTGCGGGTGCCGCCGCCGCGCATTGATACGCCTTTTGAATTGTTTCTTCGATCACGCTCTGCTCTATCAGCGGACGTGCGCCATCGTGCACTGCCAGGAATTCCGCCCTGGCATCCGCGCTCAGCGCTGCTTGGAGCACGCTTTCCGCTCTGGTTTTTCCGCCTTCTACAATTTTTACAGGCTTGCGGATATTATAGGTCCGGCACAGCTCCCCGATGCGGAGAATATTTTCCTGCCGCGCCGCAACCACGATTTCATCGATTCGATCACAGCGGTCCAATGCCAACAGCGTCCGGGCCAGTACCGGCTGTCCATACAAATCATAAAACAGCTTGTCCAGCCCGCCCATGCGCGAGGACGTCCCTGCTGCAGGTACCAATGCCGCGCAGTATGGATGCTGGGATGTTTTATGACCAAACAGTTTTGAGAGTATGCCCATGGGGCTGTTCCATCCTTCCTTTTAATCCTGAGGTGCCACGGCTTCGTCAATTTCCTGTTCCGCCACATGGTAATCCACGTTCTGCGTCAGGCTAATCTCCGAGATCAGGATCTGCTTAGCGGCCGAAAGCATTTTTCGCTCGCCGGTGGAAAGGCTGCGGCCGCGGCCCCGCAGCATCAGGCCCTTGATCACCACAGCCACCTCCAGCAGCCTGCCGCTTTTCAGCCGTTCCAGGTTCTCCCGGTAGCGCTGATTCCAGTTGCTGCTCATTTCGGCCGGCAGCGCAGGCAGCTTTTGCAGCACCTCTTCCACACAGGATGCCTCATCCAGCGCACGAAGGCCGATTCTTTCGGCATTTGCCGTGGGAACTTTCAGAACAAGTCCCATAGCGGACATTTTGAACACATAGTATTCCTGGTATGTTCCGGAAATATTCTCCCGGACGATACCGTCGATCACGCCCGCGCCATGCATAGGATGCACGACTTTTTCCCCAATCATAAACATCTTGTCACCTCATATGATGTCTCTATCTCCAGCGGAGGACCCGATACGGACTGTTCTGTATTCTTGTATACTATTTTAATATATAATTATAAAGCATTGGAAAAATTTTGCAAGAAAAAATACGCGTGTTCCTTGTCGGAACACGCGTACTTTCTATTTTTAAACTTATTCTTCCTCTTCGGAAGTCTCAGCTTCATCAGCGCCGCCCTGCAGCAAAGCACGGATGCTCAGGGAGATCTTCTTATTCTCCTCATCAATGGCAATGATCTTGGCTTCCACCGCCTGACCCTCGCTCAGCACATCAGCGGGCTTGTCAATCCGGCGGTCGGCGATTTGGGAAATGTGGATCAGGCCGTCCACACCGGGAATCACTTCGGCAAACGCGCCGAAAGTCATCAACTTGACAACCTTGACTTCAGCCACATCGCCCACATGATAGGTGGCGATAAACTTGTCCCAGGGATCCACGCTGCGATCTTTCAGTCCCAAGGAGATCTTGTGCTTCTCCTTGTCTACGGAAATGACATAAACCTCGACCTGATCGCCTACGGAAACAACTTCGGAAGGATGCTTGATACGGCTCCAAGACAACTCGGAGATATGTACCATACCGTCCACACCGCCGATATCCACAAATGCACCGTAAGAAGTCAGGGACTTCACCGTCCCGGTATATCTCTTGCCCGGCTCAATCTCGTTCCAGATCGCCTCGGCAGCGGCCTGACGGGCCTCATACTGCACGGCGCGGATGGAACCGACCACGCGGCGGCGGGCACGGTTGACCTCGGTGATGCGCAGCTGCACCTTCTGCTTGAGCAGTTCGCTCATTTCCGCATTTCTGGGCAGGCCGCTCTGAGAAGCAGGAACAAACACACGAATACCCTTTACGGACACGACAATGCCGCCCTTGTTCTCTTCGGTTACAATGCCTTCCAAGGTGGTCTTTTCCTCCTTGGCCGTTTCGATGTTCTCCCACATCTTCACCGTATCCAGACGTTTCTTGGACAGGGTCGCATACCCCTCCACGTCGTTGACGCGGACGACATAGGTTTCAATCTCGTCGCCGACCTTGACAATATCTTCAGGCTTAACGGAAGAATCGTCGCTCAGTTCACTCACAGGGATATAACCGGCCTGCTTGGTGCCCAGATCAACCTGAATCTCGGTGGGGGTGATCGCAGTAACGATACCAGTGACCTTATCTCCTGTATTCAAAGTTTTGAAGGACTCCTCGAGCATTTTGGCAAAATCCTCGGTGCCCCCAGCCATAATCGTTTCTTCACTCATTGTCGTATAGACCTCCTTTATGATGCGCGCCGGAGTAGAAGCGCCCGCGGTCAGCCCGACTGTCCCATATCGCTTCAGATCCTGCAGGGGCAGCTCGTCCGCCCTTTCGATCTGAAAGACTACCGGGCATATTCCTGAACATATCTCTGTAAGATGTCGGGTATTGGCACTTTGGCGGTCGCCAACTACAATTATAGCATCAACCCGGGCCGCAATCTGAGCCGCTTCTGACTGACGCTTATAGGTCGCATCACATATTGTATCAAAAATTTTCAGGTTTGTACACTCTTTTTTTAGAATTTCAGTACAAATTTCAAAGAGCTTTTGTGTGCAAGTTGTCTGAGAAACCACCGTCAGCGGCAGCTGAGTGCGGCTGGCATCCTCCGCTAACCAGTTTTCAATGGTTTCCGGCGAGGGAAAAATCAGCGCCCGGCTGCACCAGCCTGCTACCCCCAGCACTTCGGGATGGCCCGGATCGCCGATAATCAACGGTATGCGCCCCTCTTCTTCGGCACGGTGCACCAACTGCTGGATTTTCAGAACCCGCGGGCAGGTGGAATTGACCACGCGTCCCCCTCGCCCTTCCAGCACTTCCAGTACGTCTTTGGCTTCGCCGTGGGAGCGGATAATCACCGTTTCCCCTTCGGACACCTCATCGGGACAGCCGATGCGCCGCACCCCTTTGCGCACAAGATCCTCCACTACATGGGCATTGTGGATGATAGGCCCCAGCATGACGCAGGAGGAACAGACTGCCGCCGCTTCCTCCGCCATGCGCACTGCCCGCCGTACGCCGTAGCAAAAACCGGCGCTCTTGGCCAAGAGAATTTCCTTCATGCTCTCCGCTCCTGTTTCAGCGCATAGATCCGGCGCAGCGCTTCGTCGGCGATTTGCTGGTATTCCTCCGCCGTGCCGCGGCGCCCCGCTACCTGGGGATGGTACGGCTCACCAAACACGATACAGGTACGACGGAAAAATTTCTTGCCGCCGTCCAGGTACACGGGCACAATGGGCGAAGCGGTGCGCACCGACAGCATGGACAGCCCGCCTTTGGCAGAGGCCGCTTCATCTTCCGACACACGGGTGCCTTCCGGAAAAATCAGAATCGGGCGGCCGTTTTTCAAATATTTCATTGCAGTGCGGATAGCCCCGATATCCGCACTGCCGCGCTCGACAAAAATCATGCCGGCAATCTTCAGGATCTTTCCCACCACCGGCCAGGAGGCGATCTCCGCTTTGGCCATGGCAAAAAGCTGATGGCGGTAGCCCGCACAAATCATAATCACCAGCGGATCCCAGTTGCTGGTATGGTTGCAGCAAAATACGGCGCTTCCATCCGGGATGCGCTCTTTTCCCGCCACAACGGGGCGAAACAGCACATGGATCACCGGCCACAGGACCACATAGGCAAAAGAATAAAAACGATTACGCTTCATGGCCGATACTCTCCCTGATCAAACGCAGCAGCGCCTGCGCGCTGTCTTCAAAGTCCAATTCCGATGTGTCCAGCACAACGGCGTCCTCCGCCTGACGCAAAGGTGAGGCGGCACGGGTGCGGTCTTTCTCATCCCGCCGCCGCATATCGCTCAGCACATCCTCATAGGCCACCGGCGTGCCCCGCTGGGCCAATTCCCGGCAGCGGCGCGCGGCACGCGCCTCGTCAGACGCCGTTAAAAAAATTTTACAGTCCGCCTCCGGCAGAACCACTGTGCCGATATCCCGGCCGTCCATGATTACATCATGGGTGCGCGCAAGGTCGCGCTGCATGTCCAGTAGATAAGCCCGAACCTCCGGTACTGCCGCCACCTGAGAAGCCGCAGCGGATACCTCCGGGCTGCGGATCTCCTCCGTCACATCCCGATCGTTGACGACCATATGCTGCAGGCCGTCCTCACCGTAACGCACCTCCACGTTCAGGTCCGGCAACAGCGCCGCAACCGATTCCGCCCTATCCAGGGCCGCCCCCTGCTGCAAAGCATACCAGCCGATAGAGCGGTAAATGGCCCCGGTGTCGACATAGAGAAAATGAAGTTCCTTGGCGACCCGGCGGGCCAGCGTGCTTTTTCCCGCCCCCGAAGGTCCGTCGATCGCTACAGCATGAAAGAGTTGATCCATGTCCGTTTTCCTTTTCTTCCTTATTATAATATGACGTCGCCCAAATCACGCCGTGGTCCCTGCCGCTGTGCAGCAGCGCAGCCTGCCGTATAACCGGTAGCCCAGGCAATCTGCAGATTGAATCCTCCGGTATAGGCGTCCACATCAATGATCTCCCCGGCAAAATACAAGCCGGGCACCCGCTTGGATTCCATAGTGGCCGGCTGAATTTCGGCGGTTTTGACGCCGCCGGAAGTGATGATCGCCTGTTCGATCGGCCCGGGCCCTGTTACGGTCAGCTCAAAGCACTTAAGCTGCTCCAGCAGGCGCCAACGCTGCTGCCGCGTAACTGCGTTGGCTTTCGTATGCGCGGGGATCTCCGTGCGCGCAATGAGTACCGGCACCATACTCCGCGGCACAAGGCCGGAGAGGACATTGCAAAAATCCCTGTTGTGCTGTTGCTCCAGATCCCGCATGATCCGCCGATCCAGCTTTTCCTCCTCCAGCGCCGGCTTCAGATCGATCTGAAGCCGGTAACAGTCCTTCTCATAATTCCGCAAATGTGCACTGGCCGAGAGGATCATCGGGCCGGAGACTCCCTTATCCGTAAAGAGCATCTCTCCGAAATCCTCGTATATCGTCTTGTTTTTCTGGTTTTTCACCCGTAGTGCCACATTGCGCAGGGAAAGGCCCTGCATCTGGGCGCAGCATTCATCGCGGCAAACCAGAGAAATCAAAGACGGCTTCGGAACAATAATGGTATGTCCGACGGCTTCGGCTATACGGTAACCATCTCCAGTAGAACCTGTAGCAGGATAGGACACGCCGCCAGTGGCCAAAATAACCGCCGCACAGTCATAGCAGGCCCGCTTGGCGCGCACGCCGCACAGCGCTCCCTCCTCTGAGAAAAGGAGTTCCTGCGCCCGGTCCTGTACGATGCGCACATGCTGACGGTGCAGCGCAGCGCGCAGCGTATCCGTCACATCATAAGCACGGTCCGATACTGGGAACACACGGTTCCCCCGTTCGGTTTTCAGCGCCAGACCAAGGCGTTCAAAAAAGTCCATGGCGGCCTGGGGATCAAAGCGGGAAAACGCGCTGAACAGGAAACGGCTATTGCAGGGCACATGGGCCAAAGCTTCTTCCTCCGTACAGTTATTGGTCAGGTTACACCGGCCTTTTCCGGTGATATTGAGCTTGCGGCCCAGTTTTTCATTGCGCTCCAGCAGCGTTACTGAAGCCCCTTGCTGCGCGGCAGAAAGAGCCGCCATCATACCGGCTGCGCCCCCACCGATCACAACGATTTCATTCGAGGTGGCCGGCATTTTCATACACTCCATATTCCGCCCAGATTTTTTCCAGTTCGCGGAAGGTATCGGAAATATCCGTGTTCATCTGACGGCTCACTGCCACGATCAGAGCATTGACCAAACTGAGCGGCGCCACCAGTGAATCAATGAAAGACATCATATCACTCTTAGCCAACAGCGTCGTGCATGCCGTCTGGCACAGCGGAGACGCTTCGCTGTCGGTAATGGCCAGCACATTCGCCCCGCGATCCGAGGCGAACTGCATCACTTTCACTGTCCGGCTGGAATAGCGTGGGAAACTGATACCGATCATCACATCCCCCGGCCCAATGCGAAGCACCTGCTCGAATATTTCACTGACTGAAGTGGTATGCACCAAAACTACATTCTCGAAGAGCAAATTGAGATAAAAACCCAAAAAACTGGCAATCGCCGTAGAGGACCGCAATCCCAATATATAGATATGCCGGGCATTTACAATCTGCCGGACCGCCCGATCAAAACTGTCCCGGTCCACTGCATCCAGAGACATGCGCAATTTTTCGATATCGCTCTGCATAACGGCGCTCAAAATATCGCTGTTGCCCAGGCGGTCGTTGGAAACCTCAATACGCTGAACAGAGGTCAATTTACTGCGGATCATCTCCTGCAGTGCCCGCTGCATCTCAGGATAACCCTCGTAGCCCAGCTCTGCAGCAAAGCGCACCACCGTTGATTCACTGACGCTGATCGCTTTTCCCAAGCGGCTGGCCGTCATAAAAGCCGCTTTCTCATAATTGTTCAGAATATAGTTCGCAATCACACGCTGCCGTTTGGAAAATCCATCCATATTTGTCCGAATCAAAGAAAGCACATCGCTGATCATAGAACCATCACCCCGCTTCTGCCGGAGCATACTGCGCAGCTCGGCAAGTTCATTTGCAAAATTGAATCTATTGTACCTGAAATCCCGTCAAATTGCAAGAACAATTCCATTAAATTGCAAAAATGCAGGAAGGAAGTGGTGCTTCCTTCCTGCATACTCTATTGTCAAGAGATATCCTGCAGTCCTTTCCGCAAAAGTGCGATTTCCTCCGCCGTCAGGGGCCGCCATTTGCCCACAGACAGATCGCCCAGGCTGATCGGCCCTTCCTGCACGCGCCGGAGACGCAGCACATCCAGCGCACACGCGGCGCACATCCGCCGCACTTGTCGGTTTTTCCCTTCATGGATTACCACGGAAAGCACCCCGCCCCGGGCGGTTTCTCCCAACAGGCGCACATCCGGCCGACGGATCGGCTCTCCGTCCAGCGTTTCCATGCTCCGCAGCTGCCGAATTGCCGGACAGATCGGGCCGCGCACCCATACATGATAGGTCTTATCCACTTCGTGCCGGGGATGCAGAAGATGGTTGGTCATAGCGCCGTCATTGGTCAGTAGCAGCAGCCCTTCAGAATCCATATCGAGCCGCCCCACCGGCCACAACCGCTCCGACACATCGGCTACCAGATCCATCACCGTTCTGCGTCCCTTTTCGTCCCGCACAGTGGTAACATAACCTCTAGGCTTATGAAGCATCAGATAGCAAAACCGTGCACGGCGGGGTAAGCACTTCCCGTCCACGCAGATTTCATCCGTCTCGGCATCTGCTTTCTCTCCAAGCTCTGCCCGCACACCGTTGACACGGACCCGTCCAGCTTCAATCAGCGCCTCCGCCGCCCGGCGCGAACACACACCGCAGGCAGATAGGATTTTACTGACACGCTCCTGCGTACCCATCACGTCCTCTTTTCTCTTTCTGTATTGATTGTTTCTTTACCAGTTCAAAGGCTGCATCACCTTTCGGAAGATACCGCCCACTCCGTCGTTCTGCCGCGGCAGGGCGGCAACGGTTTCGCCATAGCAGAGCTTCACCCGTCCGACCTCCCACCCGTTCAGCAGGAAAACGGCCTCTCCTGCTTCCTGTCCGGCGCAGGCCGGCGCGAACACGCTCTCCGGCGCGTCCAAGCGCATAGTCAATGTTTCGCCCGAAGCAACCGGATAGGAAAAGTCGCCGTCGAACTGCAGCGTCACTGTTCCCGCCGTGCCGCCGATCACAGGGATCTGCGCCGCAGTTTCGCCCGCCGCAGCTGGCGTGTCCAGCTGATAGGTTCCGAATCCGTAATTGTAGAGCGCGGCATGATCTGCCCAGTCGTTGCCGTCTTTGAGCGTGACGGCAATCAGTTTCATACCATCTCGCACAGCGCAGCTCACCAGTGTCCGGCCAGAGGACTTGGTATAGCCTGTTTTCAAACCGATGCAGCCCTCATACTGACTCAGCAGCTTATTATGATTCACCATAGTGCGGCCGCCGATGGTGATGCGCTTGGTAGATACGATGCGCGCAAACGTCTCGTTTTTCATCGCATAGGCCGCCAGCACCGCCATGTCCCGGGCTGTGGAATAATGGTCCTCCGCGTCCAGGCCGTTGGGATTGGCAAAGGACGTATGCGCAAGGCCAAGCTCCCCGGCCTTTTCATTCATGCGCGCCACGAATGCATCCACACCCGGCCCGCAGTGGTCCGCCACCGCCAGGGCGGCATCGTTGCCGGAGCAGAGCATCAGGCCGTAGAGCAGGGTTTCCAGCGTCAGCTCTTCCCCTGGCTTGAGATACATGGACGAGCCTTCCACCATATGGGACTGCTTGATCTCCACGACTTCATCGAGCGCGCAGGATTCGATGGCCACCAGCGCCGTCATGATTTTGGTGGTGCTGGCAATGCCCAGTTCCTGGTCGCTGTTTTGGGCGTACAAAATACGTCCGCTGTCCGCCTCCATCAAAATGGCCGCGGCGGCAGAAATCCCCACAGCCTGGGGATACTGCACGGAAAAGCAAAGAGAGAGCACGCACAAAGCGGCGCTCAGCAGTTTTTTGCTTCGTTTTTGAAACATTCAGGATCACCTCACGGTGAGCCTTAGTATTCCCCTTTATTCCTGCGTTTTCTCCTGATTTCGATGAATAAATTTATCCACTTTATCCATGATATCCGGCGCCATATCGATCACGCGGTCCAGCGTGCTGGCTGGCGGCACCGCCACGGGAAGCACCCGCACAAATCCGTCTTTTACCACCAAAAACGCAATCGGTGCAATATCCACGCCAGCGCCGCTGCCGCCGGCAAAGCTGGCATCCTTTCCGGCGGTATACTTTGTATTGTAATCACCGCCGCCGCTGCCAAATCCAAAACTCATCCGAGACACCGGGATCAGCGTCACGCCGTCGGGAGTTGTTATGGGCTGGCCTACAATGGCGTTGGCATCCACCATTTCCCGCATTTTTTCCATCGTGACTGCCATAAGGTCGTTAATCGGATGTTTCTCCATGTTGAATTCCTTCCTTTCTTACCGCATTCAGGCCGCGTCCAATTTTTGTACGGAGGCAGTCTTTTCTTGCTTCTGCTGTTGATTCTTTTCAGGCTTTGTTTTTTTCCAAAACCGAAAAAGGGGCTTCAGACATCTCAGCCCATCTGCCAAAACGATAGCCGCACCATGGAGCAACCGCATTGTGAGAAAAAGCTCTCCCTCGACCCGGCTCTGCTGCGCGGCGAAATCTAACTCGATCCGCACCGTCCGGCGCTCCACGGAAACGGTATTCTCGATCACAGCCAAAAGGGGCCACAGAACGGTGTTCACCATGCCGTAGCGTCGGGCAGCCTCCGCTGGATTGGGATCAGAGATTACCAAATGCAGGGACAGGCAACGCACCCGTATTCCCCGCCGCACTCGCCCCAAAACATCCAGTAGTGGCGGAAGCAGTTCTTTCAGCAGCGAAAAAACCGCCTCAGCTGTCATATTCGGTTTCGACGCTTTCTCTGTGCCTTTATCCAGCGCATTTTTCTTCACGTTTTTCCGCTTTTTGTCCGCATTAGACTTTGCATCTTTTTCCGGATAGACCTGGAGCATCGCCGGGCCAAACTGCAGCCAAACGCGCAACTGAACAGCATCGTATACCAGGCGCACGCCGATCTTCATCGACAGCAGCAGACACAGCACCAGCGCAACCGCGCCAAGAACGATCCACAGCAACATCCCGAACGCTCCTTTCCATGGCAGTCTATATCCATCAGGCTTCCGTCTTCGGTGTTTCCGTTTCCATTTGCACCGGGCTGGGCTGCCCATCCTCCAAAGGCAAAGAAGGCTCATCCGGCGCAATCACCGTGCCGTCGTCGCCCAGACGCAGCTGGCCGTCGGTTTCCACTCCGGGCATTTCCGGCAGCTCCTCCAACGAGGACAGATGAAATGCGCGCAGAAAATCCTTCGTCGTACGATACAAGCGCGGCCGGCCGGGCACCTGCAGTTTCCCGCATTCCTCGATCAGATGCCGGTCCAACAAAAGGCCCACCGTATAAGCGCTGTCCACCCCACGGATCTGATCGATATATGCCCGGGTCGTGGGCTGATAGTAGGCTACGATGGTCAGCACTTCCAGCGCGCTTTGCGACAGCTTCGCCGGCTTTCGGATCTCAAAGGCCCGGCGGATCACTTCGCCGTATTCCGGCGCAGAAACCATCTGATAAGAATCATCCATACGGATCAGGCGCATTCCGCGCCGCTCATAGGCGTAATAACCCGCCAGCTGCTGCAGCAGCTGACCCGTGGTCTCCCGGTCCAGCTCCAATGCAAAGGCAAGGCGTCCCACATCCACCGGCTCGCCGGAGGCAAACAGGATGCTTTCCAAAACAGACACCAATTCTTTTGTTTCCAGATTTTCCATAGTTCTCCCTGCTTTCGCCTCAGAAAAGCTGGGCTGTATCAGCGTTTTCGTCAATGCATTTCACCGTGCAGTCCCGTTCGCTGCCGGTCACATGCACCACGTGAGCCTTGCACAGCTCCAGCACCGCCAGGAACGTGGCCACCAGCTCACTACGGCTGTGGGCGCCAAGAAACAGAAGCTGAAACCGTGTGATACCGCCTTTTACCAGCCGGCAGAGCAGATCCCGGGCCTTATCCTGCACCGGATAGGGTTCGCGCATTACAATCCCGTCAAAAGAATGCAGCGAGGGCACCGTTTGACGGCTGGAGCGGTCCAGAAGATCCTGCATGCACAAGACCAAATCGGACTTTTCCTGATCGTATTCAAAAATCTTGCTCCGGTCCATTGGCTCAGGGCGTTTGGTGAAAATATCCCGCCCATATTCCCCGCGCACTTCCAGCTTTCCCGCCATGGCTTTGACGCGCATATAATCTTCATTGCGCTGACGCTCCTCCAGAGAGCGGATCAGCTGATCCATCTCGGACTTGGCTTCCTCATCCTCCATGGACAGCAGCATCCTGGTTTTAATGTAAACCAAGTGGGCGGCCATAGCGACAAATTCACTCGCCACTTCCAGATCCATTTTCTGGCGCTGCTCGATATAAGCGAGATATTGATCCAGAATATCCGCAATTTTGATATCCTGAATCGCAATCTTATTTTTGCTCAAAAGATACAAAATCAAATCAAGCGGACCCACAAAATTTTCAAGAGCGTCTTCTTCTTTGATTTTAACCACATGCTCCAATTGAAAAATTGGCGTCTCCATATATTCGCTCCCCCGCCCTTACAGGCCCACCAGCGTCAGGAGCGCATGGAACACCGTACTCATCAGCGCCGACAAAAAGCCGCCGCCCGCGCCCACGAAAGCCAGTGCCAGCAGCAAAAGCATACCGTAACGCTCATAATACATCAGTTTGAGATAGGCCGTATCCGGCAGAAAAGAAAAGAGAACCTTGGACCCGTCCAATGGGGGGATGGGGATCAGGTTGAAGGTACCGAGGCCCACGCTTAAAAAGGCAGTGGTATACAAGAAGCCATATAGCGCCACCGTAAAGGCAGTGGCCGCCACATGGTAGGCCATAAAACGGCATACAAGCAGCAGCACCAGCGCCAGAACAAAGTTGGAAACCGGCCCCGCCAAAGCGGTAAGCGCCATTCCGGACTTCGGATTCTTAAAATAGCGCATATCCACAGGGACTGGCTTTGCCCAGCCGAACCCAACAAAAAACATCATCAGAAGCCCCAGCGGATCAATATGCCGCAGAGGATTCAGGGACAGGCGGTGCTCGCTTTTTGCCGTGGGATCGCCCAGAGCATAAGCCGCCAGGCCGTGGCTGGTTTCATGCACCGTCAGGCACAAAAACACGGCCGCCACCCGCAGCAAAAGGCTCAGCAGATTGGTAAGATCGATCTGGGAAAACAGATCGTTCAGATAATGCATCAAAGAGAGATCCCTCGTTTCCTCGCCGCAAAAAGTGCAGCCGGCCAAAATAGATAGTTTATTTTAGCATATTTTTTCCAGTCTGGCAAGCCGGAGTCGGGATTCTCCATTCCCGTTTCCAGCAGCGGCAACGCATCTTTCCTCCCGTCCCTTTTGCAGTGCTGAATAAAAACCGCACTGTCCGGATCGGGCAGTGCGGTTCGTATTATTTTTTATCTCTTACAGATCCTTTTTGATCTGTTTGATAGCGTTTTTTTCCAGTCTTGACACCTGTGCCTGGGAAATGCCTACTTCGTCGGACACCTCCATCTGCGTCTTTCCTTCACAAAAACGCATCGTCAGAATACGGCGTTCACGGTCCGTCAGGTGGCCGATGGCGTCTTTCAATGCGATCTGTTCAAGCCAGCTTTCGTCTGTGTTTTTGGTGTCGCTCACCTGATCGATGACACAAATGGCGTCCCCGCTGTCGGAATAGATCGGCTCATAAAGCGATACCGGCGCCACAATGGCGTCCAGCGCGAACACCACTTCTTCACGGGGGATGCCCAACTCTTTGGCGATCTCTTCCACCGTAGGTTCCTTCTGCGTGCTCCCCATCAGCTTTTCTTTGGCCTGAAGCACACGGTAAGCCGTGTCGCGCATGCTGCGGCTGACACGGATAGCGCTGTTGTCCCGTAGATACCGGCGAATCTCTCCCACGATCATTGGCACGCCGTAGGTGGAAAAACGCACCGGCTGGTTAATGTCAAAATTGTCGATGGCTTTGATCAGGCCAATGCACCCGATCTGAAACAAGTCATCCGCATTTTCCCCGCGCCCGGTAAACTTCTGGATCACGGAAAGCACCAGACGCAGGTTTCCTTCGATCAGCTCCTGGCGCGCCTGCATGTTGCCCTCCTTGGTCTGTTTCAGCAAGGCAATCGTTTCCGCATTCTTGAGTACTTTCAATTTTGCGGTGTTCACACCGCAGATCTCCACTTTGCTCTGCATGCCGCCTGTTGCCTCCCGACGCGTTCGTTTTCGGTGTTATCAGTATTGCCAGCAAAGCGGTTCTTATTCTCCGGGCGCAGGCAAAAAGAATGTCGTTGCGGCGCGCTTTTGCGCGATTTTGCATTGGACAGGCGGAGCGCGGCATAAAATGTCCAAAAGACGGCATATTGGGAAAGGAGGCTTTCCATGCAATGCAGAATCACGGACCTGCGATGCAAGGAGATCATCAATATTTGTGACGGCAAGCGCATCGGTTACGCCGAGGATGTGGATCTGGTGCTGCCGGAAGGACGGGTCTGCGCAATCATCGCCTATGGCAAGGGCCGCTTTTTCGGCCTGCTGCGGGGCGAGGAATATTACATCCCCTGGGACTGCATCAAACAAATCGGAGACGATCTCATCCTGGTCGACAAATCCTTTCAACGAAAAGGCCCCCCGCCGGAGCGCAACCACCGCTGGCATTTTTGAAAACGGCGCGGCTATGGCGGCGCCTTGCAGAACAATCAGGCCGAATCAGCCTGAAGCCGCAGAAAAGCGGCAAAAAAATCCTTGCAAATCAATCTCTTTTGTGATATAGTATTACAGCATTCCGCACAGGAGCAGATCTTCGGTCGGTGCTGCCGCTGCGGCAGTTAGCCGGGGAGAGGAAGCTTCTGGAGGTAAAAAACTAAATTTGGAGGAAACAAACATTATGGCAAATCAGAACGTCGTATCCATGAAGCAGCTGCTCGAAGCTGGCGTCCACTTCGGTCACCAGACCCGCCGCTGGAACCCCAAAATGGCTCCCTACATTTATACAGAGCGCAACGGCATCTACATTGTCGACCTGCAGAAAACCGTTAAGAAGCTGGAAGAGGCTTATAACTTCGTGCTGAATCTGGCGCAGAACGGCGGCTCTCTCCTGTTCGTCGGCACCAAGAAGCAGGCGCAGGAAGCCATTAAGGAAGAAGCCGCTCGCTGCGGCCAGTACTATGTCAACGCTCGTTGGCTGGGCGGTATGCTTACCAACTTCAAGACCATGCGCGGCCGTGTGGATCGCCTGACCCAGCTCAAGAAGATGCAGGAAGACGGCACTTTCGACATGCTGCCCAAGAAGGAAGTCATGAAACATCTTGGTGAGATCGAAAAGCTGGAGAAATACTTGGGCGGCGTAAAGGAAATGAAGAAGCTGCCCGGCGCCATTTTCATCATCGACACCCGCAAGGAGCGCAACGCTATCGCCGAAGCACACAAACTGGGTATTCCCGTGGTCGCTATCGCTGATACCAACTGTGATCCCGATGAGATCGATTATCCCATCCCCGGCAACGATGACGCAATCCGCGCCATCAAGCTGATTGCTTCCGTCATGGCCAACGCCGTGTTGGAGGGCAAGCAGGGTGAGCAGGTGGAAGAGCCTGCCGTGGCCGCTGCGGAATAAGCCGCAGAGGCGTATCTGTTCCAATCGAACGCATTTGCCGGGGCGGTCTTCCCGTCCGCCCCGGATTTTTTTACGAGCAAATACGATTTACGATTAAGAAAAGAATCAGGAGGAAGATTATCATGGCATTTACTGCAGCAGACGTGAAAAACCTGCGTGAAATGACCGGCGTGGGCATGATGGATTGTAAAAAGGCACTGACTGAAGCCGACGGCAACGTGGACAAGGCAATCGAGATCCTGCGCGAAAAGGGCTTGGCCGCTTCTCAGAAAAAGGCCGGCCGCATTGCCGCAGAAGGCATGGCTTACGCCACTGTGCTCGACGGCATTGGCGTGGTGGTGGAAGTCAACGCCGAAACCGACTTCGTGGGCAAGAACGAAAAATTTATTGACTTTGTCAAGGGCGTGGCCGCCACGGTGGCCAAGTGCGCTCCGGCAGATCTGGATGCTCTGATGGCCTGCAAGTATGCAGACACCGATCTGACAGTCGAACAGCAGCAGCAGGAAATGGTTCTAGTGATCGGCGAGAACATCAAGGTGCGCCGTTTTGCCCGGTTTGACAAGAACATCTGCGTCCCCTATATCCACGCCGGCGGCAAGATCGCCGTGCTGGTCAATCTGGAAACCAATCTGTCTGCAGAAACGGTCAATGAGACCGGCAAGGACGTGGCTATGCAGATCGCTGCCCTCAATCCTCGCTTCTGGGACAAGACCCAGGTCACTCAGGATGTGTTGGATGAGGAAAAGAAGATCCTGATGGTCCAGATGGAGAACGATCCCAAGATGGCAGGTAAACCCGAGCAGGTACGTGAGAAGATCGTCATGGGCAAGCTGAACAAGTTCTATTCTGAAAACTGCTTGCTGCAGCAGGAGTTCGTCAAGGACAACACCATGACTGTGGAGAAGTATATCGCCACCGCTGCCAAGAACCTGAGCGGCGAAATCAAGTTTGCCGACGCCATCCGTTTCGAAAAGGGCGAAGGCATCGAAAAGAAGCAGGAGAACTTTGCCGCAGAAATCGCTTCCATGGTAAAGGGCTGATCTGTTCTCTTTCGTACAGCAAAAAACCCGAAGCAGGAACAATCCTTTGAAGTAGTCAATAGTTAGTAGACACAAAAAATCTGTTAAACCACCAGTTCTGTTCGAAACAGGACTGGTGGTTTTCCATCGAGTTTTCTCACGGGACGGATGTGCCCCCTTTCCCGAATTGATGGACAAAAAACATTCGTTATAATGGAAAGGAAAGGGGA
Source organism: bacterium 210917-SL.2.15 (assembly GCA_020555605.1). Classification (GTDB taxonomy): domain Bacteria; phylum Bacillota; class Clostridia; order Oscillospirales; family Oscillospiraceae; genus Pseudoscillospira. Next base: position 35,303 of record JAJCJC010000015.1, read on the forward strand.
CAAAGGAAATGAAAAACAAACGCAAAAAAGGGATAGCGCCGCCCCGATACGACGAGGCGATCTGAGAGATTTTACGTATTACTGCGATTCATTCCGTTTTTTCGCGCTTTTTACTGTCTATTTTTTCGGGAAGGGCTCATTAATATCTAACGCTATTAAGCTTTCTGCGCAAAACTATACCGTGTATCACTGAAATGTCAATAGACACTCCCACTGTTTTTGTATCATAATTGAAACGATAAACGTCCGGGGCCGCAGCACTGCTGCGGCCCCGGACGTTCCTTTTCCCGGCTGTCAGCCGGCGCTTTGGAAAAACGTCTTTTTACGGTTCCACGATTTTAATATTGCCCACTGGACAGATGTCTGCCGCTTCCCGGATGGCAGCCATATGCTGAGAAAAATCCGCCCCAATGTTTACCTTCACCTTATATACGTCTGTGTCGAATTCAAACACTTCCGGGCAGGCTCCCACACAGGCGCCGCAGCCAATACAGTCTTTCCCAAAATCAATACGCATTCAAACCCCTTCTTTCTGTAAAATCAATACGTTCAAAAGTGACTGTAACAGATACTGTCCGCCAACTGCTCTGCCACCGCCGGATCTTCTAACAAATAAGCGGCAATCGTCAGGGCAAAGGGAATCGCCGTTCCCATGCTGCGGCTGGTGATCAGGTTGCCGTCCGTCACCACCTCGCCGGGGGTAGGCTCCGCCCCGGTCAGCGTATCCTCCATGCCGGGATACACTGTCGCCCGTTTCCCTTGCAGCAGGCCCAGCGCGCCGAGGATACTGGGTGCAGCGCAGATCGCCGCCACCAGCTTTCCCGCCTCATAAAAGTTCCGGCAGGTTTCCGTCACCAAAGGGCACGCCTTCAGATTCGGTGTGCCGGGAATGCCGCCGGGCAAAACGACTGCATCGAACTGCACCGGCTCCACGTGCTCCGCCAGCGCGTCGGCAGTGATTTTTACCTGGTGGGAAGAAACGACCTGCTCCCGTCCCATAACGGATGCTGTCGTCACCGCTATTCCCGCCCGGCGCAGAATGTCTACCACGATCAGCCCTTCACATTCTTCAAATCCATCGGCCAGAAACAGCAATACTTTTTTCATGCGCTTTCTCTCCTTTCCTTGCGATGTACGTGTTTATAGAGGGAGTTGCAGCGCCAGCCGGACTCCCCCACTCAAATATTTCCGTCCAAACGGCCTGCCCATCACTTTTTAAAACTGTCTTTCAAACTGACAGAACGGTTAAAGACCAGATGCCCCGGGCAACTGTCCTGATTGTCCAGGCAGAAATATCCCTGACGCATAAACTGGAAATACGCAGGCGCTGCCGCATCCGCAAGTCCTGCTTCCACTTTGCAGTTTTCCAAAACTTTCAAAGACGCCGGATTGATACAGTCCAAAAAGTTTTTGTCCGCGCCGTCGGGATCGGCATCCAAAAACAGATTGTCATACAGGCGCACCTCCGCGTCCACCGCTGTGGCAGCATCCACCCAATGGATGGTGGCGCCTTTGACCTTGCGGCCGTCGGCCGGATCGCCACCACGGCTCTCCGGGTCATATTCGCACAAAATCTCCGTCACAGCGCCGGTTTCATCTTTGACACAGCCGGTGCAGGTGATCAGATATGCCCCTTTCAGGCGGCATTCCGGACCGCCCGGGAACAAACGTTTGTATTTCGGCACCGGCGTCTCCAAAAAATCTTCTGCCTCAATCCACAAATGGCGGGAAAACGTCACTTCGCGGCTGCCGGAATCCGGATCCAACGGATTGTTTTCCACACAAACGGTTTCGCTCTGCCCCTCGGGATAGTTGGTAATCGTCAGGCGGATGGGGCGCAGCACAGCCATGACACGCTGTGCCGTGGCATTGAGATCCTCCCGCAGGCAGTGTTCCAGGAAACTGTACTCCACCGTGCTGCTGGCCTTAGACACACCAATGCGCTCACAGAAGTTGCGAATGGAGGCTGGCGTATAGCCCCGGCGGCGCAGCCCGCACAGCGTGGGCATACGGGGATCGTCCCATCCGGAGACCTTTCCTTCCTCCACTAACTGGCGCAGCTTGCGCTTGCTCATCACAGTGTGGTCGATACCAAGCCGGGCAAATTCGATCTGCCGGGGCTTGGCGGGCAGATCGCAGTGCTCCACCACCCAGTTGTAAAGCGGGCGATGCGCTTCGAATTCCAGGGAGCACAGACTGTGGGTGATGTGCTCCAGCGCATCCTCAATGGGGTGGGCGAAATCGTACATCGGATAAATGCACCATTTATCCCCCTGGCGGTGATGATGGGCATGGTTGATACGGTAGATCACCGGATCGCGCAGGTTGAAGTTACCCGAAGCCGGATCGATCTTCGCCCGCAGCGTCATGCTTCCGTCGGGAAACTCGCCATTCTTCATGCGTTCAAACAGCGACATGCTCTCCTCAATGGGGCGGTCCCGATAGGGGCACTGTGCGGGCATTGCGGTATCTCCGCGCATCTGACGCATCTGATCTGCCGTCAGTTCACACACATAGGCCAACCCCTTTTTGATCAGCCCCACCGCGCATTCGTACATCTGATCAAAATAATCTGAGGCATAATAAAAGCGATCGTCCCAAGTAAAGCCGAGCCAGCGGATGTCCTCTTTGATGGCATCCACATATTCTGTATCCTCTTTGCTGGGATTGGTATCATCCATACGCAAATTGCACAGGCCATTGAACTTTTCCGCCGTGCCAAAATCAATACAAAGCGCCTTGCAGTGACCGATATGGAGGTATCCGTTCGGCTCCGGCGGAAAACGGGTGTGCACCGTCATCCCCTCATACGGTCCGCCGGGCGCAAGATCCTCCTCAATAAAAGCATGGATAAAATTTTTCCCCTCGGAAGTTTCTTCCAAAGAATCGTTCTTGTTCTCTTCCGCCATAGTGTTCACTCCTCTGTTTATTGTGCGCCCTGACTATATGGACGCCGCAGCAAAACCACACAAAGCCGCAGGCATGGCCCCTTCAGGGTTCTCCATGTCCCCGGCTTTTCTCCGGCACAGAGGGGATGCGCGCTGTCCCGCCCCCCCCCACACGCTGCTCTTGTTTTTTGTGTGTGATAGTGGTTTTTATTATAGGCGGTTTTCTATGGAAAAGCAACAAAAAGATACAAATCACTCAAGCAGGCTGCGCCATGCCCGGAGTGTCACAGTACCAACCAATCCTCCACCACATCCCGGGCGCAGACGGGGGACACCGCAAAACGGACCAGTTTCTCCAGCAGCGCGTCGATCCTGCGGCGGCGCGTCGTGATCCCAGGCACCATAGCTGTTCCGCCCTGTCCACTTTTGACGCACACGCCATATCCCTCTGGATCTTCTAATCGATAATAGGAAAACCGATGCAGTATTCCGTTCCCGTCCTGAATTTCTTTCACTGCAACCAAAATTTCTTTCATTCTCCTCACAACCTTTCAGTTTCAATTATAGCAAAACAGCGGAATCGGAATCTCACGGTTTACGTCGGTTTTAGAAAATTTATACATAATTTTAAGCGAACATATCACATCAAACGATAGAAATGAAACAGACCGATGCATACCGCATCGGTCCGGCTCTTGAATTTCCTGTTTGATTTTTTCAATACTTTTCCCGCTTTCGCGTCAGAGGATCACCGTCTTCCTGCCGGTCAAAAAGCGTTTCGCAGCATACCTTCAGCTCTGCACGCCCCACCAGTAAATTCAGCGCATCCAGCATGGCGTTGGCGCTCAAGTGCTCCGGCAGGTCCAAGCAGCGCAACAGCTTTTTCCGGCGCTCAGCACTGTTGGATCCGCCGGAAAGCCCCAGCGCATACAGATCCTGTTTGGTGATCGCATGCCGTGGGACTGCCGCTGCACCGTCTATGGTAGCGCCGGCCTGACGCAGCGCTTCCAGCAACACTTCCGCCTTCATTCCTTCCACGCCGAGCTTTCCCTCTTTGCCCGGCCGGCGCTTCCGGCGTTCCTTTCCGTAAACATCCGGCACATAGGCCTGCTTAAGCTGCTCTTTCGGAATAGCGCCTTTGAGAAAATTGCGGATCAAAAATCCCGCGCCATCGCTGTCTGTCAGCACAATCAACCCTCGCTCGGCCGCCAGACGGCGGAAAAAGGCCAGCTTCTCCTTATTTTGAAAGACGGAAAAGCCATCCGTTGTCACGATAGCTGCATCCACTACCTGTGAAAGCGTATTTTTATCGTACTTCCCCTCCACCAGGATCACTTCGCGGACAGAAGGCTTCTTCCCCTTCACGCCTGCACCTCCTGAGCCAGGCGCATCAGCAACAGTTTCAGTTCCCCTTCGCTGTCAAATCCGGTCTGGCTCTTCATCTGTACGTCCAGCGCCTTGCACATTTCAATGCCGTTGCGGCACCACTCCTTGGAAAAGTGTTTGGCCGATCCCAGCAACAGCTTCGCCGGATAATCTGAGCGCATATTCCATATGTCCATCAGCCAATAGCGATCCTTTCCGCCGTCCAAAGCAATACGGGCCGTGTAGAGCTTGCGCAGTTCTTTTCCGATCAGGGCAAGGATGACGATAGGTTCTTCCTGCATTTTCAAGAGCTTCCCCAGCGTGTCTGCCGCTGCATCGTAGTTGCGGCGGGAAATCTCATTGGTAATATCGTAGATCATAGCGTCGATCACCGGATCGGCCACAGCGTTGATATCCTCCACGCTCACTTTTGTTCCCCGAGTATAGGCGGCAATTTTCTCGATCTCCGGGATCAAACCGGTCATCAGGCTGCCGCAGGTAAAAATCAGATGTTCCGCGCTCTGCCGGTCAATGTCTTTTCCCAACGCCTTGAATCGCCGGGTGACCCAGTTGATCAGATCACTCTGCCCTTGGGTCTTGAATTCTACGATCTGTGCCGCGCCATTCAATGCGGCATAGAGCTTCTTCATCTTTTTGTCCGGCTTGTACTCGATAATATCATAAACAACCACCAGACAGCAGTAATCGGGAAAATCGCTCAAAAGAGCGATCAGCTGGCCGCGCTGCTCTTCGTTCAGCTTGAAAATATCAAAATCCGTCACCGTTACCAGCGTCTTTTCGCACATCATGGGCAACGCTTCCACAATATCGCTCAACGCCTGCACGCTCAGTGCTTTCCCCTCCAGCTTGTGATAGTTGAATTCCTCAAAGCCGGCAGGGATCAGCTTTTTGCGCAGCTGATCCAGATAGTACTCCCGCAGATAGGTCTCTTCCCCGTGGAACACATACACTGTGCGGAGCTGACCGGTTTTCAGATCTTGCTTCAACTGGGCATAGCCCTTATCTTCCGTTTCCTTTTTCAAAGGCACTGTTTTTCACCTCAATAAACTGTAATGGATATCGTGCCGCCGCGATCAGTGCGCCGCACCTCAACGCCGGCTTCTTCCAGCCGCTGCAGCGTTTCCGGCGCCGGGTGCCCGTAGGAATTGTCTCCCACCGAGATCACCGCTACCTCCGGCGCGGTTTCCTCCAAAAAGGCGACGCTGCTGGAATATTTGGAACCGTGATGGCCCACGACCAATACCTCCAGATCCGGCAGATCCGCCGTCTGAAGCAGGAGAGCCTCCGTTTCGCTGTCCATATCGCCTGTCACCAGCATATCAAAATCCTGACAGGAACACAAGAGGGACAGCCCTTCTTCGTTTATGCTCCCCGCACCCAAAGGCGGATAAAGCGTCAACACGGCTTCTCCCATGGAAAGCTCTGTTTCTTCCGTCAAACGCAGCGTGGGAATGCCGTACGCCTCTGCCGCAGTCAACACCTCCGCCTGAAGCGCCCGCTCCTCCGCGCCGTGTACTTCCGGGATCACCAGATATTTGACGGAAACGCGGGATAGAAGCGTTTCGATCCCATTGGCATGGTCAGCATGGTAATGCGTCAAAATCAAATAGGTCAGCTCCGTTTGTCCCAGGGTATTGACCTGATTGGCTGCTACAGAGCCAGCGTTGATCCAAGAGTTGGAGGAACCGCAGTCCACCAGCGCCGACGCTCCGCCCGAAACAAACAGGACTGATTCTCCCTGCCCCACATCCAGGACAGACGCAGTCATGCTGGCTCTGCCATTGGCCAGCACCGGCAATGCAATCACAATCCCGAGCGTAGTTGCCGATAGCACCGCCGTTAAAACGACGGTGCGCAGGCGGCGCTTTTTGTCCAAAAGCGCCGCGGCCAGCATGAGATAAACGTAAAAAATCCATCCGGGCAGATAAGCGTTGCTGGTATAAACCGCATGATATGGTATCTGCGCAAAAAGCCGCACCACCGCCATAAAGTAATCCAGCGCAGCTGAGGCCGGAATCGCCAGAACGGCCGCGACCGGAAGATACACAAATCCAACCAGTAACGAAAGGATCCCCATATAAAAAGAGAAGGACACTGCCCAGAGGCACAGCAGATTCGTCAGCGGGGAAATCAGACTGACGCAGCCAAAATAATATGCCACCAGCGGCAGCGTAAACAACGATGCCGAAACAGTGGTGCTCAGCGCGCTCAATACGAGGCGCCACACAGCGCTCTGCCTCTTCGCTGCACCGTCTCGGTGTTTACCGCTCAACGCTCCGTAGATCCGATTGGAAAACAGCAGGATTCCAGCCACAGAAAGGAAGGAAAGCTGCAAACCGATGGAAGCCGCCGCATATGGGTTGCCCATCAAAATCAGCAACAAGGCCGCGCTCATCGTTGTAAGACTGTCGTTCTCCCGATGCAGCAGCGGGGCCGCAGACAAAATGGCGATCATGAAACAGGCCCGCGTCACCGACGGAGCCGCGCCCACCATCAGCATAAAAAAGAACAGCAGCGGCATACCGATGAGCGCTGCCTTGCGGCGACTTTTCACCAGCAGCCGCACCACACCGAACAAAAAGGCACAATGCATACCGGATACTGCCGTCACATGTGTCACACCGGTTTCTGAAAGCTGGCTGTAGAGTGTATCGTCAAAATGAGTGCGATCACCGGTCAGCAATGCGGTCATCAAAATACGTGCATTGCCCTGATAGAGCTGAGCAATTTTGTCCTGTAACAACTGGCTGAAATAAAGAGGAGAATACAAAAAGGTTCTTCCATTCACCGGTTCGATCAACAAATCCCCTTTTGCGTAAAGGAGTAAATGCATTCCTTTTGAGGTAAAAGAAGTGACCTTTTTCTCATGGATCATCTGCGCGCTGCGTAGGGAAGCGTTGGTCGTAACCCGGTCGCCGGGCCCACAGGAAAGCAACGTCTCATCACCGTAAAGCTGCACTTTTACAAGCCGGGGCGCACCCACATCCAACAATGCCGTAACTTTTGCTCCGTAAGTATGTGCCTGGGCATAATCACTCAGTGTCACTGTGACCACCTGCTCTGTGCCCTCCAGCGGGCGCACCGGATCGACCCACATAAAGTCGTACAGCGTCTGATAAAAAACGCCAAAGGCGACTCCGGCAGCCAGTACCAGCACCACCATCCGCCGCCGTTTTTTCTGATACAGCGCGTACAAGAGGAACCCTGCGGCAGCAGCTGCAAGAAACGGCGCCATCCAAGCCGGACCATACTGCAGGGCAAAGATCGCTCCGGATGCCGAAAAACAAAACAGCGCCAGCCACCGCATCCCATCCGCCCCCTTTTTCTCTCTTCTTGTAGGATACTACAAACCGCCCGCCCTTGGCAAGAAAAAGTCCCCAAAAGCGTCAAAAATCGCCTTTGGGGATCTTTTTCACTGCAAGGCTTTCTCCCTTTACAGGGACTGAAAACCAATCCATTTTGCTGCTCATCCTTGCGTGGGCGCAGATATCAAGCCCTTAGCCCGGGGGCCAGGTCATATCGCGGCCGCTGAGCACATGGAAGTGTAGATGGCGCACGCTTTGGCCCGCCTGCTCACCGATGTTGGAAACCACGCGGTAACTGCCCAGATGCAGTTCCTGCGCCAGTTCGGCAATTACCCGGAAGATATGGCCCACCACAGCGCAGTTTTCCTCTGTAACAGCGGAAACCGATGAAATATGCGCCTTGGGAATCACCAGAAAATGCACCGGTGCCTGTGGGTCGATGTCGTAAAATGCATAGCATACATCATCCTCATATACTTTGTTGGACGGAATTTCTCCGGCGATGATTTTGCAAAATAAACAATCGCTCATTGCGGATGCCCTCCTCGTTCAAAGACAAACGTTTTTCAGCATTTTATTTGCTGTCACTTGAATTGATTTTGCTGCGGATCATACCAATAGTCCAGCTGTGCGAGGATACGCTCGATGTCCGGGCCTTCCTCGCCCAAAGCGGCACACAGTTCATCCAAACTTCCGTATTCGTCCCGCAGTTTCGTGTTGACCACGCTGAGCAGCAGCGCAGGATCTTTCGGCAACATCGCTCACAGCCCCAGCTTCATGGACACCACATTGTCCACCATGGCCAACGCGTTATCCACCATCAGCGGATCCTTGCCGCCGCCCATGGCGCTGTCGGGCTTGCCGCCGCCGCTACCGCCGGCAATGGCGGAAACCTGCTTGATGATATCTCCGGCTTTGACACCCCGGGCCACAGCTTCTTTGCCGCACACAGCCAGGAAAGTGATTTTTTCCCCGTTCACCGCAGCCAGCACTGCCACTGCGTTATCCGCCTTGCTGCGGATCATATCGCCCATCTGGCGCAGCTTATTGGCGTCAGCTTCTGGTACCACGGAGGTCAGCACCTTCAGGCCGCCCACATCATGGGCACCGAAGAGCACACGGTCTGCCTCGCCGACCGCTTCTTTTGCCTTATATTTCTCCACAGCGTGGCGCAGATCGCGCAGTTCGCCCATCATCTGCTGCAGCTTCTCCCGCAGCTCCGCAGGCTGAGCCTTGATGGAGGCGGCCGCTTCAAACATCAGCTCTTTTGCCGCATTCATTTCTTCCAGAGATACTTTTCCCGTGGTAGCTTCAACACGGCGTACACCGGAAGCGATAGAAAATTCGCGGTCAATATGGAACACGCCCACTTTAGCCGTGTTGTCCAGATGGGTACCGCCGCAGAATTCCACACTGTAGCCCTCGCCCATGTCCACCACGCGGACCGTATCACCATATTTCTCGCCGAACAGCGCGATGGCACCGCGTTTCTTAGCCTCATCAATGGGCAGGACATCGGTGCGGATCGCATAGCCTTCCAGAATTGCCTCATTGACCAAATGCTCCACCTGAGCCAATTCCTCTGCGCTCAGGGCAGAAAAATGCGTAAAGTCAAAACGCAGGCGGTCCGGTTCCACCAAGGAACCGGACTGATGCACATGATCGCCCAGAACGGTGCGCAGCACCTTGTCCAGCAGGTGCGTGGCACTGTGGGCACGCATAACGGCCTTACGGCGCTCCGGATCGATCCGCGCCCGAACCGTGTCGCCCAGCTTCAGCGTACCCTCCACCATCTTGCCGTAGTGCATAAACTTGCCGCCCTTGTTCTTCTGTACATCCGTGACACGGAAGCAACAGGGATGCTCGCCAGCGATGACGATATCGCCGTGATCGGCCACCTGCCCGCCCATTTCCGCATAGAAAGGCGTTTTGTCCAAAACCACGATAGCTTCCACGCCGGGCATCAGCTCTTCGGCCTGCTCATTTTCCACCACCAGGGCGACAACCTTCGCTCCGGTAAATTCTGTATTCTCATAGCCCACAAACTCGGTGGCTGGCACATCCTTGCCGAATTCCACGCCGGCCCAACCCAGATCGCCTAATGCCTCGCGGGCCTTGCGGGCACGTTCCTTCTGCTCCCGCATCAGCTTCTGGAACCCTTCCTGATTCACGCTCATGCCTTCTTCAGCCACCATCTCCACCGTCAGATCGATGGGGAACCCATAGGTATCGTACAGTTTGAACGCATCTTCGCCGGAAAAGACGTCCGTTCCCTTTTCTTTGTGGGCGGCCAGCATCTCATCGTAGATCTTCATACCGCTGTCAATCGTCTTTGCAAAATTCTCCTCTTCCACGCGGATGACGCGGGTAATATATTTCTGACGTTCCCGCAGTTCGGGATAATGCCCCTCATTTTCGTGAATCACCGTATCGCACACCTGATACAAAAACGGCTCGTTCACGCCCAATAGCTTTCCGTGGCGGGCCGCCCGGCGCAGCAGACGGCGCAGCACATAACCGCGTCCCTCGTTGGAGGGCAGCACGCCATCGCAGATCATAAAGGTGGACGAGCGGATATGGTCGGTGATTACACGCAAAGACACGTCGGTTTTGACGCTCTGTCCATAGTGCGCACCAGTAATATCAGACACCTTATTGGTGATATTCATCACGGTGTCCACATCGAACAGGGAATCCACATCCTGGCAGACCACGGCCAGACGTTCCAGGCCCATACCAGTGTCGATGTTCTTTTGTTTCAGTTCGGTATAGTGACCCTCTCCGTCGTTGTTGAACTGGGAAAAAACGACGTTCCAGACTTCCATATACCGATCGCACTCGCAACCCACGGTACAGCCTGGCTTGCCGCAGCCGTATTTGGGACCGCGGTCATAATAGATTTCGGAACAGGGACCGCAGGGACCGGAACCATGCTCCCAGAAGTTGTCCTCTTTGCCGAACTTGAAAATACGCTCGGCAGGAATGCCGATCTCCTCGTTCCAGATGCGGAACGCTTCCTCATCGGCCGGGGTCGTCTCATTTCCTTCAAAAACAGAAGGATACAGCCGGTCCGGATCCAGGCCGACCCACTCCGGAGAGGTCAAAAACTCCCAAGCCCAGTGAATAGCGTCGCGCTTGAAATAATCGCCGAAGGAGAAATTGCCCAACATTTCAAAATACGTGCCGTGGCGGGCAGTGTGACCGATATTTTCAATGTCTCCGGTGCGGATGCATTTCTGACAAGTGCACACGCGGCGGCGGGGCGGCTCCTCCTCCCCTTTAAACCAAGGCTTCATAGGAGCCATGCCGGAATTGATCAGCAGCAGAGACTGATCGTTTTGCGGGATCAGGGAAAAACTCGGCAGGCGCAGATGCCCCTTGCTTTCAAAAAAGCGCAGGAACAGCTCCCGCAGGTCGTTTACGCCGGTTTTGTTCGTCATCATCGGTTCCTCCAACTATCGATTTTCTTTGGTTTTCAACGGCGGTACAGGGAGAAACGCCACAAAAAAGCGCCCGCCCCGGATATAGGGGCGAAGCGCTGCTTCGCGGTACCACCCTAATTTGCTTTTCTTTTCGAAAAAGCATCTCAGTCATCCTCTATCGGGGATGGGGCGCGCCGGTCATCCCGGCGAAGCTCGGAAGTGGCCGCCCGGCGGCGCCAAACGACAGGGTTTCCACTCTTCCCCGCTCACTGCACGCGCACTCTGCCGAACTCGTTTCGTCATCGCTCATAAAAGATTGATTCTTGATTCATTGTAATCAAAAATACCTGTTTTGTCAATCGGGATTGACAAAAAAAGCTCTTTTTATTATGATAATAAACAATGATGCCATGAAGGTATCCTCCCGCCCCAGGCGGAGTTATCACATCATGGCATTCGTGCGCCTTTTTGGCCCGAATGGCCGAAAGGGGTTTTTTCTTATGAACAGCAAACATGAGCACGTTTCTCCCGTAAAAAAACTGGTACTCAGCGCCATGTTCCTGGCTCTGGGCCTCGTGCTCCCCTTCTTTACGGGACAGATACCGGAAGTCGGCTCCATGCTTTTGCCGATGCACATCCCGGTGCTGCTGTGCGGCATGATCGTGGGCGGTCCATGGGGACTGCTGGTAGGGTTTATATGCCCTCTGCTACGCTCGGCGCTGTTTTCCATGCCGCCTCCCTACCCGGCCGCCGTTTCCATGGCGTTTGAGTTGGCGGCTTACGGCCTGACCAGCGGTCTTTTTTACCGCCGACTGCGCGGAAAAGGGGTAGCCGGCATCTATCTTTCCCTGATCGCCGCCATGCTGCTTGGGCGCGTAGTTTGGGGCATCACGCGCTGGATCATGATGGCTTTCGGTACACAATTCAGCATAGCACTGTTTTTTGCCGGCGGCTTCACCAGCGCCGTTCCCGGTATTGTGCTCCAACTGATCCTGATTCCCATCATTCTGGCCGCACTGCAGAAAGCGAAGTTGATCGAATGAACGAAATGCGCCCGCTCCTTCTGGAGCTTTATGCACGTTATCCCAAAGCGCGTCTGTCCGATTACATCAAGCTGCTCTACCAAAGCGAATTTGGCTGTGAACATTTCGCACCAGAGGACACGACAGGACACACTCTGCTGCTCAGGGAACTGGAAACGGCCCGTCCCGGTCAGCATCTGATGGAAAAGGTGGGCGGCGGCTATTGGCGCGTTTACCTGAAAAACGCCAGGGAGCTGGGCGCCGCTCCGGAGACACTATATGCCATGTTCCGGGAAACCGCCCGGAACAGCCATGGCTCCCGGGAGCGTTTCCGGGCCAAGCTGCGGGAGTTGGAAGCGCTATGTGAGGAAGGCCTGCTCCCCTTTTCGCCTGGAATTTTTCAGCTGTATTGGCTCAATTATGAAGCCGCCGGACTGCCGGCTGTACACCACAGCCAAGAATACCGGAAGGCTTATGCGCCTTCCTATCGTGTGATTCAAGACGATTTCGCCCGCTTTTTTGAGTTGTTTCTGCGCATCGACCGTATGCTGCGCCAAGGCAAAAGCCCTCTGCTCATTGCCATTGATGGTCCCTGCGCTGCTGGTAAAACAACTCTTTCTGCGCGTTTGGCCGCCTGTTATGACTGCAACGTATTCCATACAGACGATTTTTATCTGCGCCCGGAGCAGAAAACGCCCCGGCGCCTTGCCCAGGCCGGCGGCAATATGGACCGGGAACGGCTGGCCGCTGAAGTGCTTGACCCGCTGCAGCGTCGGGAAACCGTCCTTTACCGTCCTTATTCCTGCAGAACGCAGACGGTTTCCAACGGTTCTGCCCTACCTTTCCGGCAGCTCAACATCATTGAGGGATCCTACTCCCTTCATCCCGATCTGCGCAGGTATTATGATTTGAAAGTCGTACTGGACATTGCTCCGGATCACCAGTGGAACCGTTTGAAACGAAGGGAGAGCCAGAAGAGTTTGGAACTGTTCCGCGACCGCTGGATTCCTCTGGAACAGAACTATGCCAGAGACACAAAACTGATGGATTGCGCGGATTTGTATTATCCTTGCTGACTTTTTCAGGCAAAGCAAAACGCATCCAAACGCACAGCAGTTGCGTTTGGATGCGTCTTTTTTGTTCAAAGCGTCCTCAGAAGCGGTTCCAGCTCCCGCAGCGCAGTGATCTCATAATCCGGAATCGGCCCGTTTTCGCGCGGTGTTTCTCCGGGATGAAACCAAATCGTGCGGATTCCAGCATTCTTCCCACCCTGAATGTCAGAACTCAGGCTGTCACCCACGATCACGGTCCGATCTCGCCGCAAGTAGGGAATACGAGCGAAGCATGCCTCAAAATAGGCCGGGCTGGGTTTGTCAAAGCCAATCTCCTCGGAGATAAAAATATTCCGCACCCATTGCCGCAGGTCCGCGCTCTCGATGCGCCCCTGCTGCACCGAAGCGGTGCCGTTGGTCACAATATACAGCCCATAGCGCAACGCCAGCGTCTTCAGGACTTCTTCCGCACCTTCCATATAATAATGGCCGCTCCCCAACAGTGCTTCGTACCGCTTCGCGGTTTCTTCTACCGATGCGTTGATGGCAAATTCGTCAAACAACAATTCAAAGCGGCGCAGTTTGACTTCACACCGGGTTAGTTTTCCCTGCTCCAGCAGTTTCCACTGGGCGCGGTTGATTGTATTGTATCGCCGCAAGATATCCTCTTCCGGTGCATGGCCGAAGATGTGTAGCAGCGTTTGGCGCAGCGCCTCATGCTCCGCCCGGTCAAAATCCAGCAGCGTATTGTCCAAATCAAATAAGATCGTTTCGATCAAAACGCGTCCCTCCGTCGTGTTATTTGGCGGACAGATCCACCGCATGGCGGACAATGCTGCAGGGCGGCACAGGCTGCGGCAGCTGCATTCGAAATATCATCCGCGGATTGCGCGGTTCCTCCAGCGGCAGCCCATCCCGATCCTCCATCAGCGGGACCGTCATGGAAAAGGGGCGAAGGTTCGGCCCGACGATCTCCACCTCGTCCCCTTTGGCAAATTTATTGCGCAGCGAAAGCTCTGCCCAGCCTGTTTCATCGCAGGAAAGCACAATGGCACAAACCTGCCAGGAGCGAATATAGCGCGCGCTTTCCGTGTACTGTCCCGGCTGACCGAAAAAGAATCCCGTGGAATAGTGCCGGTGGCTCACGTGCTCCACCTCATCCCGCCACACCGGGTCCGGCGTCTCGCCGCAGACGGCAGCGTCGATGCAATGGCGGTAAGCGCCGGTGACGATTGCCGCATAATAGGCAGACTTTGCCCGACCTTCGATTTTGAAGCTGTCCACTCCTGCAGCCATCAGTTCCGGAATGTGGTCAATCATGCAAAGATCCCGGGAATTCATAATATAAGTGCCCTTTTCATCCTCATATACAGGAAAATATTCGCCGGGGCGCTTCTCCTCCATTAGGGCATATTCATACCGACAGGGCTGAGCACATGCGCCACGGTTGGAATCCCTCCCCGTCATATAGTTGCTCAGCAGGCAGCGGCCGGAATAGGATACGCACATCGCGCCATGAACAAAGGTTTCCAGCTGCAGGGAACGCGGCGTTTTCGCCCGAATTTCTGCAATCTCGTTCAGCGTCAGTTCCCGTGCCAGGATCACACGATCCGCCCCCAGATCATGCCAAGTATTCGCCGATTGATAATTGACAACGCTGGCCTGCGTACTGATATGCCTCTGCACATGGGGGGCATATTGCTTTGCAAGCGCAAGCACACCCACATCGGCCACAATCAATGCATCGACCTGATAATCATTCAATTTTTCCAGATACTCCGGCAGACGAGCTACCTCATCATTGCGGGGCATAGTGTTCACCGTAACATGCACACGTACGCCCTTACTATGGGCAAAGCGCACCGCTTCTTTCATTTCCGCTTCCGTAAAGTTCCCGGCAAAGGAGCGCATGCCAAAGGTCGTGCCGGCCAGATAAACGGCATCGGCACCGTAGAGCACAGCCAACCGCAGCCGTTCCATATCGCCCGCGGGCGCAAGCAGCTCCGGCACGGAAACGGGAAGCGGCGCATGCGCCGCTTCCCCCGTTTTCAAAACCTGCTGATTCATTTGTATCATAGTCCTTCACTCAATTCTTCAGGGATTCCAGGAAATTCAAATGCTCGCGGTACGTCTTGAAGAAGTGGTGCACTCCGTCCTCGCCCAGCGCATAGAAGTAATAATTGGTATTATCCGGATACAGGGCCGAGCGGATCGAGGATATACCGGGATTACAGATCGGCGTGGGCGGCAGGCCCTTGTTTTTATAAAGGTTATAGGGGCTGTCGATTTCCTTGTCGGCGTCAGTCAGTACTTCTTTGTGCTCGCCCAGGGCGTAGAGCAGTGCTGCGTCGATCTGCAGATACCCCGCTGTTTCACCGGAGTTCTTCAGTCGGTTGCGGATGACCGAGGAGATCTTTGTGCCGTCGCTGCCGTCGGTTTCTTTTTCGATCAGGGAAGCAATGGCAAGGATCTCGTCCATCGTGTAACCCGAATCCGAAATAGTCTGGCGCAACTCGTCCGTCATCTTATTGTCGAAGTTGCGCAGCATCTTGTTAATGACCGTTTTTGCGTCGCCGCCGCTGTAGAACTGATAGGTGTCCGGGAACAAATATCCTTCCAGTCGGCTGGCATCTCCTTTTTCCTTACCGGCGAGGAAGTCGTAGTCATAGTCCTCATTGGCTGCAGCCTCCGCCAAAGCTTCCACCGTGTTGACGTTTTTCTCTTCCAGCAGTTCAAAGATCTGCTGCATGGAATAGCCCTCCGGGATAGTCACATTCACCGTTTTACGGGCGCCGCTGCGGGCGCTCATAGCGGTGAGCAGGGCGTGATAATCCATCGAGGTGCTCAGCTCATACGTTCCTGCCACCACTTCCGTGTCCGAAAGTGAACTGTACAGCAGAAACAATCCTCTGTAGTTGATCAGCCCTTCCTTTTTCAGGGATTTGGACACAGAGCCGATCTTTTCGCCGTCCGTCACCACGATTTCTGCCGTATGATCTTTTTTGTTCAGGGCCAGAAGGTCGTTGCACATCAGCCAGCCCACGCCGGCCAAAATGGCGGAGATCACCAGGATCATCGCATAATAACTTGCCCCGGTGCCTCTTCTCCTCCGCGGCTTGCGCGGGTGCTTTCTCTGCCGAGGCGGCGGTGCCTCACGGCGGCGCACCTCTCCGCTGTCCCAGCGCATGGTGCTGTCGTCTGTAAATGTTCTGTTTCGTTCTTCCTGTGCCAAATGCCTCATCGCCTTTCCAATATATCCTCACGGCCAGGCCGTCTTGCGACGTCTTTTATTTATTTTTGTGGTCAAGTTTCATCCCGCAGGAAGCACGCATAGGATAGTTCAGATTCAAAAAAGTGAGGTGAACGTCTCTCATGTGCTTTGAAAACAACTCCTGCTTGTGGCTCATCATTATCATCGTTCTGATCTGCTGCTGCGGCTGCGGCTCCTCGTCCTCCGGATGCTCATGCGGCTGCAACAACAACTGCGGCTGCGGGAACGACACCTGCTGCTGCTGAGCAGCGCAAAAAGGTTCTCTCTTTTACATACGATGGCTGCAACAGGCAAAACGGGGCGCGTCATGCGCCCTTTTTTGCTGCCCTCACGGCCGCTCTGCGTCCGTTTTTCCCTTTTTCCCCACCACGTGGACCAAAAACAGCGGCAGTTTCATCATGCGGCCGATCCGGCTGGGCTGTTTGAGCAGGCGGTAAAACCATTCCATGCCGGTTTTCGAAAAGATTTCAGGCGCACGCTGTACCACGCCGGCAAAAACGTCCAGTGAGCCGCCCAGCCCCAGCAGAAGGTGCGCGCCGGTGGCAGTGCCGTTTCGCGCCATCCACTTCTCCTGTTTCGGCGCGCCCAAGCACACAAAAACCACGTCCGCCATACTGGCGCGGATGTCGGCCACCACAGGCTCGTCCTTTTGAAAGTAACCATCGTGGGTTCCGGCAATCACCAGCCCGGGATATCTTTCACGCAGTTTTTCCGCCGCCTGCTCCGCAATGCCTGGCTTTGCACCCAACAGATAAAGTGTTTTTTTCTCCTCCGCCATCTTTTCCATCAGGTGCTCGGCAAACTCAATGCCGGGAAGCTTCTGCTTGAGGGGCGTTCCCAGAATCTTCGCGCCATAGATCACTCCGATCCCATCCGGAATGACCAGATCCGCGCCGTTGACGGCACGACGGGCCTCCACGTCTTCACGGCAGACCTCTACGATCTCCGGATTAGGCGTGACCACATAGTGCGCCCCAGGCTCGTTCATCTGCCGAACACCCTCGGCCACGGCCTCTTCCATCGTAAAATTATCAAATCCGACGCCAAGAACGTCGATCCGTTTTTCATTCATCGGCTTGTTCCTCTCCAAACTGTGCGCGCCGCACAAGGGCAGACTTTTTTCTTCTGCACAGCACTGTCAGCGGTATCTTACCACAGAATTTCCATTCTGTCCAGAAATAGAGCGGATTCCCTGTGAAAAGGCTGTCCTCAGTTCTTGCATTTTGTACTTCTTTTTCGTATAATAACAAAATTAGTCATAAAAAAGAGGAAGGGTTTTCATTTATGGATACCAAACAAATCAGAAACACACTCCTTTTGGCCCTGACAGCACTGGTTTGGGGTTCGGCTTTCGTCGCCCAAAGCGTTGGCGCCGAGCATGTCGGTCCGTTCACCTTCCTGTCCAGCCGCAGCTATTTGGGCGGTATTGTGCTGCTGCCGGTTATCGCTGCGATGAATACCCGTAGCAAGCGCAGTTCCGGCGTTTCCCTGCTGCCCAAAACTCCCGGAGATAAAAAGCAGTTGCTGCTTGGCGGTATCAGCTGCGGTTTTTTCCTGTTTTTGGCTTCCACGGCGCAGCAAATCGGCGTGGGGGCTACTACTGCGGCAAAAGCCGGTTTCATCACCTCAATGTATGTACTGGTCGTTCCCATTCTGACGCTTTTTATGGGCCGCAAAGTGAGCAAAAAGGTCTGGCTATGCGTCGTAATGGGCGTAATTGGACTGTATCTTTTATGCATGGTCGGCGGCCTTTCCCTGGGCCGTGGTGATTCCATGGTGCTGCTGTGTGCCTTTCTGTTTTCCGGCCATATTCTGGTGGTGGATCATTTTTCACCCAAAATGGACGGTGTGCAGTTGAGCTGCATTCAGTTTTTTGTCACGGCACTGCTGTCCACCATATGCATGTTTCTGTTTGAATCTCCCACCGTTGCTGATCTGCAGGCTGCGGCACTGCCCATTTTGTACGCGGGTATTCTCAGCTCTGGCGTAGGCTATACGCTGCAGATCGTGGCACAGAAAGGACTCAATCCTACTATCGCCAGCCTGACCATGTCGCTGGAGAGCGTATTCAGCGCGCTGGCGGGTTGGGTACTCCTGGGACAGGGGCTGTCTCTCCGGGAGCTGTCCGGCTGCGCGCTGATGCTTGCCGCCATCGTTTTGGCGCAATTGCCTGATGGTTTGCTCCGCCGTAAAAAAGCAAATACTGCTGCTCCCGCCAATCACCCCAATTCCTGACAGTAAAGACAGGAGGTTGTCCATATGCTGTTTTTTGATCTGGATGGCACTTTAGTGGATTCTTCCAGAATCTGGCTGCAGATTGACCTGGATTTCACTGCTCGGCGCGGCCTGCCGCACACCCAGGAATACCACGACTTTGTGGCCCATACTACTGCCCCTGTTGCAGCACAGTTTACAAAAGACTACTATCATCTTTCTGAAAGCGCAGAGGAAATCATGGCCGAGTGGTACGCCCAGGCACTGAAAGAATATACGCACCATATCGAAGCGAAGCCTCATGTCCGCGCCTATCTGGAACAGTGCCTCCGGCAGGGCGAGTCTATGGCGGTGCTTACGTCCAGCGCACCAGAGCTATGCCGGGCCACGCTGCAAAGGAACAACCTTGCCTCGTATTTTTCAAACCTCTTTTTTGCGCAGGAAATGGGTATGGAAAAGCGGGAGGCAGCGCTGTTTCGCTCGGCGGCCCAACAGTGTTCGGCAGCGCCGGAGGAGTGCACACTGTTTGACGACTCGCCGGTGGCCTGCCGCGGCGCCAAAGAGGCGGGCTTTCGCGTCGTGGGTGTGTTCGATTCCATTTTCGCCCAAGACGAGGATGCGATGCGCCGCCTGTGCGATGCTTACATCTACGATTTTTCAGAGCTTCTATCCTCAAAGTAACCGCCTGTCCCCGAAAAATAATGACCCGGCTGACCATCATTGGTCAGCCGGGTCTTTGCTGATACTGTACCCAGTCGGGATCGGTATTCATCTCCGTCCAGTGTTCATAGATTTCGCCCTTGCGCTTGTAGGCGTGGCTGTTTGTGGCTTCCTGCACCGCCAGGTAATACCAGGCTCCCGGCAGATTGTCCGGCCACTCGTTCCTCCCTTCCAGAAGGTCCTCTTTTGCCCCTTTTCCCGAATTGATGGACAAAAAAGCATTCGTTATAATGGAAAGGAAAGGGGACAAAGGAAATGGAAAACAAACGCAAAAAGGGATAGCGCCGCCCCGGTACGACGAGGCGTTCAAGGGCGGAGCGATCCGGATGGTGACAGAACAGGGCCGTCCGAGCACAGAGGTTGCCAATGAACTTGGTATCTGCATCGACACCCTGCGCAGCTGGCTGAAGGCCGCGGGTGTGCAGGCAGGGCAGGCAGACCGCCAGAACCGGGACAGCCGCCGGAATCCACTCCATGCGCAAAGGCCTACGAAACCACCACGAACTCCCGCCATTGCCATCCCATCGCGCCCAATCTGCCGAAGCGTCAATTTTCTTTTGCACAACCGAATCAGGCCTGGGTAGGTGATATCACCTATATTCCCACCGGCGAGGGCTGGCTGTATTCGGCTGCCGTCAAAGACTTATGCACCAAGAAGGTTGTGGGTTGCGCCTTTTCCAGCCGCATCGACACACAGTTGTCCCTATCCGCGTTGGACATGGCTGTACGCCGCCAACGGCCCAGCCCTGGCCTGATTTTCCACAGTGACAGGGGCGTCCAGTATGCTGCGGAAGCCTTTCGGCGCCGGCTTGCCGCGCTGGGCATCCGGCAAAGCATGTCCCGCAAAGGCGACCCCTACTATAACGCTGTGGCGGAGAACTTTTTCAGCTGCCTCAAATGTGAACGGGTCCACCTGCGCCAATATGGCTCCCGCCGTGCTGCTCAAGCGGATATTTTCGCCTATATCGAGGCCTTTTACAATACGCTGCGCCCGCATTCTGCCATTGACTGGCTCTCACCGTGCGCTTTTGAACTGCGGCTGCGCAATGCCTCTGCCGCCTGATCTGAGAGATTTCATGTATTACTGCGATTCATTCGGTTTTTTCGCGCTTTTTACTGTCTATTTTTTCGGGAAGGGCTCGGTGGATTATCTGCTCTGCCGCTAGGACAAACGCTTCCTGGATATTTCAGACCTGAGCGATGGCGAAGCCGCTGTCGTATGCAGCATGGTCGAGGTAGTGAAAAAAACGCTGGACCAATCAAACAAAAGCGCCTTTGCAGCAACAGGATAAACCTGTACTGCAAAGGCGCTCTTTCGTTCTGCGCATATTTAAAGAAGGCCGGGCCATTGAGCCCCGACGATACCGCTCAACCGCCTTCTTTTTCAAAATAGGCCATAGCGGAGTTGCGCATCAGGCGCTTGGTGCCCACCTCATCAAAGGCGATTTCCAGCAGCACATCGCCGCCCATGGGCTGTACGCTCATCACCATGCCCCGGCCAAAGGCCTTGTGGCGTACCATGTCGCCCTGGTGCAGATCTGCTGCTGCAGAAGAAACTGCAGGCGACACGGTCGCCCCCCGGTCCACCGTCTTATTCTGCGCAGCGCTCTGGCTCGGGCGGCCTGCGGAGGCGGCGGAACGGCCGCCGATCCCGGCAGTGAGTTGGCGGAAGTCAAAGCCCGGACGGAATTCCTGCGGCGCAACGCTTTTGGTCCAGACACGGTTTTCCTCCGGGATCTCCCGCAAAAAACGGGACGGTGGATTGGTCGTTGTGTGGCCGAAGAGCATACGCTGGCCGGCGTTAGTCAGTGTCAGCCGCTCCTTGGCGCGGGTCATGGCCACATAACACAGCCGCCGCTCTTCCTCCATTTCCGCCGGGTCGTCGAGACAGCGGGTGCCGGGAAATACATTCTCTTCCATCCCCACCACATAAACCGAAGGGAATTCCAATCCCTTGGCGCTGTGCATGGTCATCATCACCACGCTGTTGTCCTCGCTGCTCTGATCGTCCAGATCCGTATACAGCGCCACTTCATCCAGGAAACCCGAGAGGGCAACTCCCTCCGGGTGATTGTCGATATAACCGACAATGCTGGAGCGAAGTTCTTTCACGTTTTCCAGCCGGCCGCGGCTTTCAAAGTCCTTTTTTGCGTCCAGCATGGCCAGATAGCCGCTGTCCTGGCACACTTCATCATAAAAAGTGTCCAACTCCATGGACTCGGCCTTGCCCTGCAGCGCAATAATCATGGAAGCAAACTCCATCAGCTTCTGCACACTGCGCTTCAACTCCGGATATTGATCCGCCGTCATAAGAATCTGGAACATGGGGACGCCCTGCCGGATCGCTTCTTCCTGCACTTGCTCAATCGTACGCGCACCGATGCCGCGGGGGGGCATATTGATAATGCGGCGCAGCCGCAGATCGTCCGCAGGGTTATTAACTACGCACAGGTAAGCCAGCATGTCTTTAACCTCAGCACGGTCAAAAAAGCGGATTCCGCCAATGATTTTATAGGGAATGGCATTGCGCTTGAAGGCACGCTCCAGCTGGTTGGACTGGGCGTTCATGCGGTAGAGTACAGCGTTGTCCCGCCAGTTGCGGCCGGAGCTGAAATCCTGCAGGATCTGCCCGGCGACAAAATTCGCCTCTTCGGACTCATTGAACACCGTTTGAATATGTACCAGCTCTCCACTGTCGTTCTCCGTCCACAGGGTTTTCCCCTTGCGCCCTTCGTTATGGCGGATCACAGCATTGGACGCATCCAGAATATGCTGGGTGGAGCGGTAGTTCTGCTCCAGCCGGATCACCCTGGCGTTGGGATAATCCTTTTCAAAGCTGAGGATATTTTCGATATTGGCGCCACGGAAGCGGTAAATGCTCTGATCGTCATCTCCCACAACGCAGATATTTTTCCGCCCCCCGGCCAGGAGCGAGGAAAGCAGATACTGCAGATTGTTGGTGTCCTGATATTCGTCGATCAGCACATAACGGAATTTGCGTTGGTAATAGTCCCGCACCTCGTCAAACTGCTGGAGCAGCGTGACGGCGTGGAGAATGATATCGTCGAAATCCAGCGCGTTGGCTTCGCGCAGGCGGCGGACGTATTCCCGGTATATTTTTGCGATCCGCTCCATGCGCCAATCGCCGGGGGTGACCCACTCCCGGGCAAACTGTTCCGGCAGCACCATCGCGTCTTTGGCCGAACTGATGTACCCCAGCACCGTGCGGGGCTGAAACGCCTTTTCATCGTACTGAAACTCTTTTACAATGTCTTTGACCACCCGTTGGCTGTCGGCGCTGTCATAAATGGTAAAACTCTTGTCAAAGCCCAGCCGGTCGATATCCCGGCGCAGGATGCGCACACAGGCGGAGTGGAACGTGGAGGCCCACACATCTGCCGCCTCGCTTCCCAACATGGCTTCCAGCCGTTCTTTCAGCTCCCCAGCCGCCTTGTTGGTGAAGGTGATGGCAATAATGGACCAGGGCAGCGCCGGCTGCACGGCGCACAGCTGCCGTGCACGGTACTCCTGCTGCGGGTCAGGATGCTCCAGATAGGCTTTCAGAAATGCCAGATCCTCCTCCGTGGCATCGGCCGGCACTTCGTCGCTGTCGCTGCCGCAGCCGTATTTCAGCAAATTGGCCACCCGGTGGATCAGCACGGTGGTCTTGCCGCTGCCGGCACCGGCCAGCAGCAGAAGCGGCCCCTCGGTCGCCATGACCGCCTTGCGCTGCATGGGGTTCAGATGGGCATAATCCTGCTCGATGATCGCTTTTCGCGCGGCGCAGTAGTCCTGATGAAAATCTGTCATAATGCCTCCTGTTTCTCTCTGGCTTTGTCTGAAACGGGAAAGGCCCTGAAGCTTTAGGCCGCAGGGCCGCGTCCCGGTCGGTTCCTTTTTTAAACAGCTCCCTTGCTGTTTGCCCCACCGCAATGCAAAATACGGTGCTTTTTTCTTTTTATTGTAATACAAATCCAATTCTCGGTCAACTGTTCTATTCTGCGAATATTCCTGTGACCGCTACTATCATACTCCAGTCAACTGTCCCTTTCCCATTGAAACCACCCGTATCAGGTGCTATAATACGTTTTTATAAACTGTTCATTAGGTCAGTTTACAATATGCGATCTTTTACTCCAATTTCTGAGAGAACGCCGTGCATTCTACGGATACTCCAACTCCATGATGAGTGTCCGCTTCGGGCAACACTGGAGCTACTGAGCATTCTTTCGTTCTTGTTCGCTGCAAAAGAATTGTAGTTTTCATATACTTGCTATAGTCAAGTATTTTCCAATATTACCCGCGATATCTGCCACAGGAGGAATTATGAAGACAAACTTAGCATATTTCGTTTCTGTGCTGCGAAAAAATTTTGTCAACGACTGTAGCCGGAAGTTACAGCAAGATCATGTAACGCTTGGACTTTTGTATCCGACCCTATATATAGGAAAGCATCCTAACTGCTCACCAAAAGAAGTGATGCAGTCCCTGAATATGGATTGGGGATTTGCACAGCGTACTTTGGATAAACTGGTAGCCGACAACCTGATCAGCAGAGAAAAAAATCCGGAAGACCGCCGTTGCTACCATCTGAATCTGACAGCCGATGGTTACCGGCTGCTTCAGAAGAGCCACTGGTTGATCAATGTATGGAATGAACAAAAACTGGCTGGAAAAAATAGTACAAGTAAAAGGAGAAAAATTTCATGTTTGAAACATTACTCAGTCCCATTGAACTGGGGTCTCTAAAACTGAAAAACCGCATCATATTTGCGCCGACTTCCATGGGGCTCCCAGAGGACGAGTATTTTAAGAAGATAGAAGATATTGCGGCAGGAGGATGTGCCATGATTATCATAGGAGATGTTCCGGTGTTACCCACCGGTTTTGGACACAGCCTTTACAGCAAAAAAGGATTTGCACATTATCAAAAACTGACTGAAATTGTTCACAGGCACGGTTGCCTCATATGCGCCCAGCTTCACCAGTCCGACGCCAACTTAAAGGGCATGATCAAATACATCCCTGGTGTTCTCAGTAAAAAAATCAAGCCACAGGAACTTCGCCCACTACTCAATGCACAGGTGGCTCCTTATATATCGAATTTAACCGCAAAAAAATCAAAAAGATCACCACAGCATTCGGTGATTCCGCCGTATTGGTCCAAAAGGCCGGATTTGACATGGTACAGGTCCATGGTGACCGGATGTGCGGAAGTTTCAGCTCTGCCGTCTTCAACCATCGTACGGATGCATATGGCGGAAGTGCCGAGAACAGATTCCGCTTTGCCGTAGAAGCAGTTTCCGCAATCCGCGCCAAGCTGCCGGACTATCCCATTGATTATAAATTAGCAGTTCGTCAGGATGAGCCTCATTACGGCAATTCCGGTGTGTTGAATGAGGAACTTGATATTTGCGTTCCGCTTTTGGAAAAAGCCGGTGTCACCAGCTTCCATGTAGCTTTAGCCAATCATTCTAACCTGCAGGATACAATCCCCAGCGCAAAGCATCCGTATTTTTCAGCGGAAGGATGTTTCCTGAAATTCTGTGATCAGGTGCGTCAGTATACATCGCTACCAATCTGCGGTGTGGGCGGTCTGGTCCATCCGGAATTTGTGGAACGGCAACTGAAGGAAGGCCGTATCCAATGCGCCGCCATGAGCCGCCAGCTGGTGGCTGATTCCCAATGGGTAAACAAAGTTGCAGCTGGAGAGGCAGACAAAATTCGTCTCTGTATCCGCTGCAACAAGCGATGCCTGGGAGGGATGATGGAACATAATGGGGTACATTGTATATATAACGGAAAATAAGAACATCTCCTGGATACTGGTTCTTCTATAAAAATAGACCGTTGGAGCAACACCACCTGTCAGACCGTTATCCTGTGTAGTCTCATGTAAACTGTTCATTATCGAACATAAAATTTTTAGTTGGTTCATATCTAAAATGTATTTAAGGATGATGACATTCCGTTGGGAGGTTTTGATTGATGTATAGTTTCCGCAACGATTACAGCGAGGGCGCGCACCCTGCCGTGCTCAAAGCGCTTCAGGAGAGCAACGCCGTGCAGACGCCCGGCTACGGCACCGACCACTACTGCGAAGAAGCCCGTTCCCTGATCCGCACCCTATGCGATGCACCGGAAGCAGACGTTCACTTTTTCGTCGGCGGCACGCAGGTAAACCTGACCTGCTGCGCAGCATTCCTACAGCCCTTTGAGGCTGTTATCGCCCCTAGCACCGGACACCCGCTGGTGCATGAAACCGGCGCCTTCGAGGCCACCGGCCACATGGTGATTTCCGTTCCTACCCTGGACGGTAAGCTGACGGCAGAGCAGATCCGCCTCGTCTGCGCCGCCCACTCCACCGAACATATGGTGCATCCCCGCATGGTGTACATTTCCAATTCCACCGAAATCGGAACTGCCTATACCAAAGAGGAACTTTCCGCTCTGTACAAGGAATGTAAAGAACTCGGCCTTTACCTCTATTTGGACGGGGCACGCCTCGGTAGCGGCATGATGAGCGCCAGCGCCCCCCTCGACTGGCCGGATCTGACGCAGACGCTGGATGCCTTTACCATCGGTGGAACCAAAAACGGCATCCTGTTCGGCGAAGCGCTGGTTGTCACCAATGACGCGCTGAAACCCCACTTTCGCTACCATATGAAACAGCGCGGTGCCATGCTGGCCAAGGGGCGGCTGCTCGGTATTCAGTTCCAGACCATTCTGGAGAAAAACCGCTACCTTGACAATGCCCGCCACGCAAATGCCCTAGCACAAACCCTGCAGACAGGGATCGCCGCCCTGGGCTATTCTTTCCTGGTGGAATCGCCCACCAATCAGATCTTCCCCATTTTCCCAGATTCTTTGCTTCAGGAACTGGAGAAAGACTACGAATACGAAGTACAGCAACCCATGAAAGACGGCGGCACCTGCGTTCGCCTGGTTACCTCCTGGGCCACGCCGGAGGAAGCCGTCACCCAATTCCTTGCGGATTTGGACCGTCTGAGCAAATAAGAGTCAGGACCCCCGGCAAAGCCGGGGGCTTGGGTAAGCCCTAGAAGGGCATAATACGGACAACGCCCCTCAAGGGGCCTCGAATGGGTCGGCCAACTGCATTGCTGACTCATGGCGGCCCCTTAA
>JAJCJC010000016.1 GCA_020555605.1 bacterium 210917-SL.2.15
TTCAAAAAATCTTAGGGGACAGGGCTTTGGTTGGTGTTGCCTTTTTTCTGCCGACATCCTGCTTTGTGCACTGTTTTACTCAATTTTTTCTTGCATCACCCTCTTGACTTAATACCATTGGACTTACTGCGCGTCCATTTCCTTGAGATAGGCATCCATCCAGGCGTCGTTTTCCTCCACGGCAGCAGCCCGGCCGGGTCCGCTTTTGCGCCGCACAGCCGCCTCGCTCCGCTCGCTCTGGGGCGGCTTGTCGCCTGCGGTGATCTCCTCCAGCGTATGCAGTCCTTTTTTGTCCAGATCCTTCAAAATCCCGTTCAGATATTTCCAGTCCATGCGGCCCAGCTTAAAGACGGTTTTTTCATACCCGTATTCCACCGCCTCGGGGGAAAAGCCCCAGCCGATCCAACGGTCCAGGAACTCCGCCTCCCGGCTCACTGGGGCGCGGCCGCCCATGTGCAGGGCCTCCATCATCTGCGGCACGATCTGCTGCCTGCGGGCATAGTCCTTCAAATATTCCTCCACCAGTTCCGCACTTACCAGCCCCAGCCGCTTCCAGCGGTAGCCCTCTTTTTCCACCTGGCGCATGGTAGGCCGGCGGCCCGGGCCGTAGCGTCGCTCGGTGCGCTCCACACAATGGCCCACGAGCGAAAAGATGACGTCGGCGCCCAACCCCAGATCGCTGTACAATCCCAGCAACATATCGTCGTCCTTCTCCGTCATCAGCCGGCAGAGCTTTTCACCCACAGCCTGGCGCAGGGCGGCAAAGGAAGCGTCCCGTTCCAGCGCCGCGGCGATATCGCTGCGGCTGTATGGCGTACGCGCACGCTCCGGCGGCGCGCTGAGCGGCTCTTCCACCTTCCGCATCTGCCCCAGCACACCCAGCGCGCGCAGGCGTTCCGCCGCGGCAGACAGATCCGCCGCCGCCCAATGCAGGGCCGCACAGATCTCCGTCTCCTTCTTTTCCCCGCCGGCTTCGGCCAGAAACAGATACAGCAGGGCCGCGTTGCCGTCGCCGCCGCGCAGCAGGGCGCGCACCTGGGCGCGCGGCAGCGTGAGCGCGTCGCTCTCTTTCAGCTGCAATGCATATTCCACGGCAGTACGCCCCCCTTTCGCTTCCAATCGTCCCGATTGACCCTTATTGTACACGATTCGCCCCGGATTCTCAACAGGAAATATGGAGCTTTCGATCTGTCCATCCCTGTTGCGGCCGGGTAACGCATCGTCCGATTCCGGCTGTTCATGAAACCAGGTTTCCACGAGGCACAATGGAGAGGCATTGATTCATAATCTACAGCCGGACAGGCTAAGATAAAAAGTTCACAATTTTTGCTTTCCCACACCCTTTGTTTGTGTTATACTGTAGCTTGTATTCGAATAGACAGGGATACCCGCGCAGCTTGTGCGGAAGAGATTCCCCAAGAGATAGGAGCTGTTCATATGGACCACCGTGTTACCGTGACAATCTGCGGAAATGAATACACCTTCGTAGCCGAGGAGGACGGCGCGTATGTGGAAAAAGTGGCCGCGTATGTGGATCAGAAGATGACCGACATCCTCTCCTCCACCAAAGCCGGGCATACCGACGCCGCGGTGCTCACCGCCGCCAACATCGCCGATGAGCTGTTCAAAAGCCAGGAAATCGCTGAGAACCTGCGCGCTCAGCTGAAAGAATATCTGGACGAGGCCTCCAAAAGTAAAAACGAGATCTCGGAACTCAAGCGCGAGATCTTCAAACTGCAGAATCAGCGCTGATGCGCCCGGAACTGCTCGCCCCCGCCGGAGGTCCGGAGGCGCTGCGCGCCGCCGTACAGTGCGGGGCTGACGCCGTATATCTGGGCTTTGGCGCCTTCAACGCCCGCCGCAACGCCAAAAATTTTACCGAAGCAGAATTTCGCGCCGCCGTGCGCTACTGCCACGGGCGGGGCGTGAAGGTCTATCTGACGCTGAACACCCTGCTGTTTGACCGGGAGCTGACCGCTGCGGCGCAGACGGCGGCGCTGGCTGGCGAAATCGGCGTGGATGCTGTGCTGGTGCAGGACCTGGGCGTACTGCAGGCTGTACGTGCCGCCGCGCCGGACCTGCCGCTCCACGCCAGCACCCAAATGACTGTGCACAACACCGACGGCGCCTTACAGGCCCGCGAACTGGGCTTGTCCCGCGTAGTGCTGGCCCGGGAGATGACAAAAGAACAAATTGCCGCCGTATGCGCGCTGGAGGGCATGGAAACCGAAGTGTTTGTCCACGGCGCTCACTGCATGTGCTACAGCGGCCAGTGCTCCATGAGCGCCCTGATCGGCGGCCGCAGCGGCAACCGGGGCACCTGTGCCCAGCCCTGCCGCCTGCCGTACACCCTGGAGGGGCAAGACAACCGCTATCCCCTGAGCCTGAAGGACATGAGCCTGGCCGACCATATCCCGGAGCTGACAGCGATGGGCGTTTCCTGCCTGAAGCTGGAAGGGCGCATGAAGCGTCCGGAATATGTGGCTGTGGTTACAGGGATCTACGCCGTGCTGCTGCGTGAAAACCGCGGCCCCACGGCGGCGGAGCGTCGGGATCTTGAAGCAGCTTTTTCCCGCAGCGGTTTTACCGGTGGTTATTTTGAGGGCAAAACCGACGCATCCATGTTCGGTGTGCGCGGAGAAAAAACGCCGGAACCGAAAGAGCTGTTTGACCGCGCCCGGGCCGGCTATGAGCGGGGCGAGCATCGGAGCGTCCCCGTTTCCATGACGCTGACCGTACGCCGGGGCACGCCGTGCCGTTTGACCGTCCGGGATAACGCAGGCCGTCAGGCAGAGTCCTCCGGCCCGGTTCCGGAAGATGCCCACAGCAAGCCTCTGACCGCAGAGGATCTGCGCGCACGTCTGGGAAAAACCGGCGGCACCGTGTTTGAAGCCGGAGAAATTGCGGTAGAATTGGACGAAGGACTTTCTCTGCCCGCCGCTGCCGTCAACGCCCTGCGCCGGGATGCGCTGGCTGCGCTGGAGGACACCCGGTGCGCCCCGTCGGCGCGGCGCATCGGAACCTATGTTTTCCCCCAAAAAGAACACGCCGGGGAAGCGGCGCCCCGGCTGACCGTATCCGTCGCCCGGGCCGAACAGGTCAGCGCAGAGTTGCTGTCCCTTTCCCCCGCCCTGCTGTATGTGCCGGTGGAGGAAATTGCGGCGCTGCCGCCCCTCGCCGTCCCTCCGGGAATGCTCTGGGCCGTACTGCCCCGCATTTATACGGACGCAGACCGGCCCCATCTGCTGTCCCTGCTGCACGCGGCCGCGGAGCGGGGCGCTGCCGGGGCGGCAGCGTCCAATCTGGGCCACCTGCCCCTGTGCCGGGAAGCTGGACTGCCTGTACGGGGCGACTGCGGGCTCAATGTAACCAATTCCGAAACGCTTCGCTTTTTGCAGCGGGCGGGACTTGCCTCCGCCGCGGTCTCCTTTGAACTGCGTGCCGAGCAGATCCGGGATCTGGACAAGGTTCTGCCGACGGAAGCCATCGTATACGGCCGCCTGCCGTTGATGCTGACCGAACATTGTCTGAACAAACCCCAGCGCGGGGCGTGCCGCTGCACCGAAGAGCCGGCCCTTTTGACCGACCGCACCGGAGCCGCCTTCCCTGTGCTGCCTGCCTTTGGCTGCCGCAGTGAAATTGAAAACGCCAAAACCCTGTTTCTGGCGGATAAGACCGACTGGAAGCACCTGGGCCTGGCCTTTGCCCGGCTGCGCTTTACCACAGAAACAGCGGAAGACTGCGTCCACGTGCTGCGCCGCTATCGCGGCGCGGAGGACGGCTGGATGCCGAAAGACTTTACGCGGGGTCTGTTTTACCGGAGCGTAGAGTAGCGCTGCGCCCCAAATTTTCCCTTCCGTGAAGGGTGAAAAAGGAGCATTCTCTTGATATGAACAAATTGATTTTAGCCTCCAAATCCCCCCGGCGGCGGGAACTGCTGAATCGGCTCGGCCTGGCGCACACCGTCATCAGCATCAACACGGACGAGTGGTATCCCGACGGTTTATCCCCGGAGGGCGTCGTAAAATATATTTCCAGGGAAAAAGCTGCCGCTGCGGCCAACATGGTGGCCCCGGAAGACATTGTCATTACCGCCGACACCATGGTATTTCTGGACAACCGGAAGCTGGGCAAGCCTCAAAGCGAGGAGGACGCGTTTCAAATGCTCTCCGCTCTCTCCGGCCGGGAGCATACAGTGTGCACCGGCGTAACCGTGATGCAGGGCAACCGCACCCTGACCGAGGCCGAAGCCACCCGCGTCCGCTTTGCTTCTCTGGACGAGAATACCATCCGCGCATACATCCGCACCGGCGAACCCATGGACAAAGCCGGCGCATACGGCGCCCAGGGCTATGGTGCGCTGCTGATCGAGGGCATTGACGGCGACTTTTTTAATGTGATGGGTCTCCCCATCCGCCGCCTGTCCCATATGCTCCGCAAATTTAACGTTCCCATATTGTAAAACAGGGGGCTGCCCTTCCAAGAACACCATGCATCACGCTCAATTTCCCACTCCAAACAAGAGGTACGCTCTATGAAAGAATTTTTCGCAAAGCACGGCATCTGGATTCTGCTGGTGGCTGTGATTGTCACAGTGACCATGGCGGCACTGTCTGCTTTCGGCACCGGTGTGGCGACGCCGATCCAAAACGCCCTGGGTGTGGTCACCGCCCCGTTCCGCTCCGGCGTCAGCGCCGTGACCAACTGGGTGGACGACCGCATCCGTTTTTCCGAGGACTACGACGCGCTGAAAGAAGAAGTGGCCCGCCTGAAGGAGGAAAACGCCAGGCTGGCCGAGGAAAACCGCCAGGCCCAGGCCGACAGCGCCGAAAATGAACGGCTGCGCTCCCTGCTGAACCTGCGGCCCCAGCAGCGAGAGTTTCAGTATGAGTCCGCCATGGTGGTGGACCACACCAGCAGCAACTGGACCCGCACCCTGACACTGGACAAGGGATCTTCCATGGGCATTTCCCCCAAGGACTGCGTAATCGACGCCCAGGGCTATCTGGTCGGCGTCGTCGATCAAGTGGGTACCAACTGGGCCACTGTGCTTACCACCATCGATACTGACTTTGAAATGGGCGCCATTGTGTTCCGCTCTGGCGAAGCGGCCATCGCCTCGGGCAGCTTCAATCTGATGGCGGACGGCCTGCTGCGCCTGAACTACATTTCCTCGGAAGAGGCGCTGCTCAACGGCGATCTGGTCATCACCTCCGGCTTGGGCGGCTACTATCCCTCCAACCTGGTCATCGGCGAGGTGGAGGAGGTCATTACCGACGATTCTGGCGCCATGGACTATGCCCTGCTGCACCCGGCGGTGGATTTCGACGAACTGACCGAGGTATTCGTCATTACCGATTTCGCCATTGTGGACTGAGGAGCGGAGGGAACGCTATGCTGACCAAAAAAACCCTGCTGACCAAGTGGGGACTCTACGCCCTGGCAATGGTACTGCTCTTTGCCGCCCAGCAGCTTTTCCTGGACCCCATCGCCCTCTCTCCGCTGGGAGCGTCGCCCTTTTTAGCACCTATGCTGGTAGCCGTGGTGGCCGCCCTGGAGGGACCGACGGAAGGTACCCTGTTCGGCACCGCCGCAGGCATTTTGTGTGACCTGTCCGGTGGCGGCGTCTTTTCCGGGGTATACACCTTCTCCTTTTTCTGCGTCGCCCTGTTTGTTGCTATCATTGCCAAATATTGGGTCATGCGCAATGTCTTCGGCAGCATCGTCTACGCCCTGATTGCCTTTGTGGTGATCGACCTGATCCAGATCCTGTATCTGATAGCCCTGCGCGGTGCGGCACTTTCCGCCGCCCTGCCTCTGGCCGGGCGGGAGATCGCCGCTTCCATTGTGTTCGTTATCCCGATTTTTTTCCTGTACAACGCCCTGCACAAGCGCTTCCGCTTTGAATGAAAGGAGAACTATGGATCGTCCCGAATCGCAAAAACTGCCCAAACACCGTATTGTGGTATTGGTGCTGCTCATCTTCGGCGTGCTCGCCTGCTATTTTACTGTGATGTTCAATCTCCAGATCGTCCATGGCGCAGAATACCGCAGCCAGTCTCTGTCCCAGATCGTACGTACCACCACCGTGGAGGCCGCCCGCGGCAACATCACCGACCGCAACGGCAATCTGATCGTGGGTAACCAGCAGACGTATACGCTGACCTTCGACGCCTCCCTTTTGCCCGACGACGCCGACACCAACGAGGCGATCCTGCGTCTGGTGAACCTGTGCATCGAAAACAATGTGGCTTACACTGATAACGTGCCCTTGAGCGCCGACGCGCCCTTCACTTACACGGCTTATCGCAGCAGCACCGCGGAATCCAATTTCAAGCGGTATCTCGAAAAGACCCTGCAGCCCTGGCTGGAAAAGAAAATCGAAAAACACAATAATGAACTGGCCGCCGCCGCGGACAACCCCAAAAAGGCCGTGGAGGCAGACCCGTTTCTGGAGGATCCCAATCTCGACCCCGCCAACCTGACCGCGCCGCAGCTGATGGTGGCCATGCGCCGCAGCTTCGATATTGACGAAACGGTTTCCGACGCCGACGCCCGCAAGATCGCCGCGGTGCGCTGGGAGCTGGCGCTGCGCAAGGAATACGCCACCTCTGCCTATA
This sequence comes from bacterium 210917-SL.2.15, assembly GCA_020555605.1. GTDB lineage: Bacteria > Bacillota > Clostridia > Oscillospirales > Oscillospiraceae > Pseudoscillospira. The sequence continues at coordinate 6,621 of JAJCJC010000016.1, forward strand.
TCCTGGCCGACAATGTGGACATCAACCTGATCACCCTGATCAAAAACGGGGACTACCTGGGCGCTGATATCGGTGTGTCCTCCGCCCGCCAGTATGAAACCACCGCCGCGGCCCATCTGCTGGGCTATGTCAGTGCTATCAGCAAAGAACAGTATGACGAGCTGAAGGACGAGGGCTATTCCCTCAATGCCATCGTCGGCGCCGCCGGCGTGGAGGCTGCTTTTGAGAAATACCTGCACGGCACCAACGGCGTGCGCATTTCCAACACCAACGATTCCGGCAAGGTCACCAGCGAACTGTATACGGTGGAGCCGGAGCCCGGCGACACGGTGGAGCTGACGATCGATCTCGAGTTTCAAGAACAGGTGGAGGCCCTGCTGGCCGAGCGTGTGGATCGCATGACCGCCGAGGACGGCATTGCCCGCGGCGCCGCCGCCACCGTGATCCAGGTAGGCACAGGCGAAATTCTGGCCATGGCCTCCTACCCCACCTATGACTTGTCCACCTTCCGCCAGGACTATACGGAGCTGAGCAATGATCCCTCCTCCCCGCTGTTAAACCGGGCCACCATGGGGTTATATCCCCCCGGCTCTACCCTCAAGCCTTTGACGGCTATCGCTGCGCTGGAGGAGGGTGTGACCACCACCACCGAGAAAATCCGGGATACCGGTAAATGGACGTATCCCGGCGACAGCAAAAGTTATTTTTACTGTTGGAAACGCACAGGACACGGCCCGCAGAACATCACACAGGCCATCACTAATTCCTGCAACTACTTTATCGGTGAAATGGGTTACCGTCTGGGCATGGATAAACTGCGGGAATATCTGACGGCCTTTGGCCTGGGCGAGAAGACCGGCATTGAGATCGGCGACTACGCCGGCACTCTGCCGGAAAACCCGGAAGGCCAGAACCAGGCCCCCTGGGCAGCCTTTGGCCAGTCCAACCAGCTTTACACCCCGCTCCAGCTGGCCAATTACATCGCCACGCTGGCCGGCGGCGGAGAATACTACACCCCCCACCTGCTGAAAACGGTCCGCAGCTACGACAATTCCGAACTGATCTACTCCGCTGCTGCTCCCGTGCCGGACCATGTCATCGATATTGACGAAAAAAATCTGAACGCCGTACTCAAGGGCATGCTGGGCTACACTCAGCCCGGCGGCCAGGTGTACACCTATTTTAAAGATTGTGTGGTCACCGCCGGCGCCAAAACCGGTACGGCCCAGCTGGGCAACAACAAAAAGAATAACGGCGTATTCGTAGCTTTTGCCCCTTATGACGATCCGGAGATCGCCGTAGCACTGGTGATTGAAAAAGGCGATGCCGGTGCGAATCTGGCCGAAACCGCTGTGGGTATTCTGAACGCCTATTTTAGCAAAGACGAAATCGCCACCACCATCATCGGTGAAAACGAGCTGCTGGGCTGACGCCCCATGCCGCACGCAAGGCTTTCTGCCTCTGGGCTGAAACGGGCAATGCCTCAACAGAGCGCCCGGGGCCAAGTGTTCACCACGCTCCATGTTTATGCAAAGGGGGGCTTTCATGCTCGACGCTTCGATCTATCATCCCCGCCTGAAGCACTGCAAGGACCCGTTCGGCGCAGTGCCTCTGGGCACGCAGGTGCACTTTTCCGCAGGGCTGCCCACGGCGGCTGTAGGCTGTACACTCTGCGCAGCGTCGGAATTTTCCGGCGCGGAAACGGAAACGGATCTGCTGCCCGACGGCCGGGACCGCTGCAGCGGCGTCTACACCGCTCCGGCGGAGCCGGAGCTGGTGTGGTACTTCTTGCGTTTTCGCTTTGCCGACGGGAGTACACAGGACTACGGTGCGGAGGGTTTCGCTCCGGTGGGCGCTGCCGCAGTACCCTTCCAACTGACGGTATACGATGACGCCGCGCCCACACCGGACTGGTTCGGCCGCGGCGTGACCTATCAGATCTTCCCTGACCGTTTCTGCCGTCTGGAGCCGCCGGAGCCGAAGGGCATGATCGGCAACCGCTGGGTGCACAAAAACTGGAACGAATTGATGGCTTACCAGCCGGAAGACGGCGTGATTACCAACCGGGACTTTTTCGGCGGCAGCCTAAAAGGCATTTTGTCCCGGCTGGACTATCTGGAAAGCCTTTCGGTATCCACCCTGTATCTCAACCCTATTTTTGAAGCCGCCTCTAACCACCGCTACGACACCTGTGATTATTGCAAAATCGACCCCATGCTGGGCACAGAAAAGGATTTCCGCCTGCTGTGCAGCGAAGCGGCCAAGCGGGGCATGCGGATAATCTTGGACGGCGTGTTCAACCACACGGGAAACGGCAGCCGCTATTTTAACGCCTGCGGCTGGTACGACACCCTGGGCGCAGCCCAAAGCAAGGACTCTCCCTGGTATGAATGGTACGACTTCACCCGCTGGCCGGATCAATATTCCTCCTGGTGGGGCATCGACACGCTGCCCCAGGTGCGGGAGAGCACCCCTTCTTATATGGATTTTGTCATCCAAAACCCGGACTCCGTGGTGCGCCGCTGGCTGCGCGCCGGGGCCTCCGGCTGGCGGCTGGACGTGGCCGACGAACTGCCTGACGCGTTTATTGAAGCGCTGCGTGCCGCCGCCGTGGAAGAAAAAAGCGACGCCGTAGTGATCGGCGAGGTGTGGGAAGATGGCTCTAACAAAATTGCCTACGGCCAGCGCCGCAAATACCTTCTGGGCCATGAGACGCACGGGCTGATGAACTACCCCTTCCGGGTGTCCGCGATTCGCTGGCTGCAGGGCGGCGACGCCGCAGACTTCATGGAAACCATGGAGACGATCCGGGAGCACTATCCCCCTGCCGCCTTCTATTCCTCGCTGAACAGCCTCGGCACCCACGACAATCCCCGTATCCTGACCCTGCTGGGTCAGAGTGAAGACCTGAGCGGCCACGACCGGGACTGGCGCGCCCATTACCGGCTGAATCACGCTGAGCGGCAGCGGGCCGTACGCCGATTAAAACTGGCCTCCACCCTACTGTACGCCTTCCCCGGCTCCCCCACCGTGTTCTACGGCGACGAGGCCGGCATGGAGGGCTGCGAGGACCCCTTCAACCGCGGCACGTTTCCTTGGGGGTGCGAAGACACCGTGCTTCTGCATCATTACCGCACTCTGGGGAGGCTCCGCAGCACGCGGCTGTCCCTGCAAAAAGGCCCCATCGAATATCTGCGCGCTGAGGGCGGGCTGCTGGTATTCCTGCGCCGGTGGGAGGATGAAGTCACCCTGGCAGCCCTGAACAACGGCCCCGCAACGCAAGCGCTGGAACTGCCCTGGTGCGGCGCCATGGCCATGGACGCTCTGAGCCGCCAGCAGTTCGCAGTGCACAGCGGCGTTTTGAAAATCACCCTTCCCCCGGAGGACGGAGTGCTGCTGATTGAATGCTGAAAGGCAAAAGATGTTTCACGTGAAACATCTTTTGCCTTTTTCCGCTCCGCAGAGCGGAACGGGTTTTTCTCTTGGCAGAGGGGAGCATTTGCACCCACATTTTTTCTCTTATAAGGGAAAAAGAAACATGCCGATCTCCGCGCCAAGCGCCTCGCTTCGTTCGGTTGTGCTCCGAAACGCGCCCGCGGGCACAAGCCCGGCACAAAGGGAAAGGGAACGCGGAGCGGCTTTCGTAACGAAAGCTGCTCCTTTTTCCTTTGTGCTCTATATCCTGGTGGCGGGCGACTTAGTGCCGTGAGGACTGGTTTCCCCTCTTGCGCCGCTGACGCTAAGCCGTGCGGAGGGAACGGCATTTGTGTTGAAATAAGTATGTTTTACTGGGTTTTATGAGAGAGAATGCGGCCGCGGGTCTGGAAGTATGGGCATTTCGCCCAAGGCAATTGTCTTTTTTGCAGGGTCGTTTTGCTTCCTTTTTCTATTCCTCTTGTCGGCGCTCTTTTTCTGTGTTACAGTATCCTTACCGGAATCTTTATTATGGATGGATCGCCATGTATCAAAACGAAGCTCTGATGCTCGCGCTGCGCCGCCATACGTTTCAGGCCTTTTTGAAAGGCGACACGTATCAGGAATCCATCCGCGAACAAAATCTCGGCCTGCTGCATCTGACCAGCGGCCGCATTGTGGCGAATGACCCGCTCCGCCTTTATGAGCAGATCCCCGTTGCGCAAAACGTCGCCCCCGGCAGTTATCCGGTGATCCTTTACATTTATCACTGCGATGACGATCAGCGTGTCGCTTTTGCCGAAATTCGCTTCAGCGAAGCGGTTCCCGCCTCATTTGCGCCCGTCTTCAGGACGTCAAGGCGCTGAAGGAGGATAAGTTTTATGACTACGAGTGTGGACAGCGGCACCGGGGGCTTTATGGACGAGGATGCCTGCCACGCGCTGAAAGCACTGTTGGACGAATCCGACGTCGGGATGCTCCCCGCTTTGGAGGACGCGCTCAGCGCAAGCTATGGAGATACGTGTTCTGCCGTCAACCTCTCCCTGCCCGGCCTTCCGGCAAACTTTACTGTTTTTTCCAGCGGCGACGGCGACGGCGCTTACCCCTCCTACTGGGGATTCGATGACGCCGGGCAGCTTTGCTGCCTGATGACGGACTTCCGCATCCTGGACACCTGACTCCTTTCCATCTTTCTTCCAGGCGCGGTTAGCGCCTGGAAGTTTCTTTTTTCTGCCGGCTTCCCTGTCCACCGCGCAGGACTTTCGGTTGTTTCACGTGAAACAATGAAACATTTTTCTCTTTTTTCTTGTTATGTCCCATTAATGATGATATAATGGCACTTAATGGGCTATGCTACTATTGAAACAGAAGGGGCCGGTGTGGAATGGCAAAAATTGTGGCAGTGGTGAATCAAAAGGGCGGCGTGGGCAAAACCACCACCTGCGTGTCCCTGACGGCGGCATTGCAGGAAAAAGGGAAATCCGTCCTGCTATGTGACTTCGATCCCCAAGCCAACTCCACTTCCGGCATGGGAGTGGACAAGACGCTGTCCGGCGGCGTATACGATGTGCTGATCAACGGCGCCGATGCGGAAAAGACCGTTGTTCACACCAAATGGGGCGACGTGCTGCCCTCCTCCAAAAATCTGGCGGGGGCCGGCATTGAAATGATTGGTTTGGAGCGCCGGGAGTTTTTGCTCAAGGACGCTTTGGACGAGCTGTCGCCCCGGTACGATTTCATCCTCATCGATTGTCCCCCCTCCCTGGAACTGCTGACGCTGAACGGCTTGTGCGCCGCGGACACGATCCTGGTGCCAGTGCAGGGCGAATACTACGCCCTCGAAGGGCTGAGCGACCTGCTGAACACGGTGCGCATCGTCAAGCGTTCCCTCAATCCGCGCATCGAACTGGAGGGCGTGCTGCTGACCATGTTCGACGGGCGCACCAACCTGGCCAATCAGGTAGCCGAGGAAGTCAAGCGCTATTTCCCCGGCAAGGTGTATGCCACCGTGATCCCCCGCACGGTGCGCCTGTCCGAGGCGCCCAGCTTCGGAAAGCCCATCACCGCCTACGATCACAGCTGCCGCGGCAGCGAAGCCTACCTCACGCTGGCCGATGAATTTCTGCAGATGAACGGCGCACAGGCCCGGTCCTGACCGTTCCCTGTTCATTTAACCGCATGGAAAGGAGCGTTTCTATGGCAAGAACCATGCAAAAAGGCCTGGGCAAAGGCCTGGGCGCCCTCCTGGGCGACACTTCCCCTCTCTCCTCCGCGCCCGCCGCCGAAGGCAGCGGCGTCACCGTACTGCCCATCGCCAAGGTGGAGGCCTACCGCAAGCAGCCCCGCAAACAATTTGACGAAGCATCCCTGCAGGATCTGGCGGACTCCATCCGCCGGCACGGCATCCTGCAGCCCCTGACGGTACGCAAGCTGTCCTCGGGCTATTATCAGATCATCGCCGGCGAGCGCCGCTGGCGGGCGGCCCGGATGGCCGGCCTCACCGAGGTGCCGGTGCTCATCATCGAAGCCGATGACCGCAAGGCCATGGAACTGGCCATGATCGAAAACCTGCAGCGTGAGGACCTCAACCCCATCGAAGAAGCAGAAGGGTACAAAGCTCTGATGGAAGACTACGGCCTGACCCAGGAGGAAGCGGCCGAGCGGGTGGGCAAAAGCCGCTCCAACGTGGCCAACGTCCTGCGGCTGCTGAACCTGTCCGCCCCGGTGCGCGCACTGCTGGCCAAAGGCGCCCTGTCTGCCGGACATGCCCGGGCTTTGCTTCCCCTGAAGGCCGCGGCCCAGGAAAAAGCCGCCAAAGCCGTGGCGGAGGGCGGCCTCAGCGTGCGCCAGACCGAGGCGCTGGTGAAAAAGCTGCTCAGCGAAACGAACAAGGGCGCGCCGCCAAAGGCAGCCAAAGCTGGCGTGGACTATGCTGCCGAAGCGGAAAAAGAACTTTCCTCCCGCCTGTCCCGAGGCTGCCGCATCGTCACTGGACGAAAAAAAGGCAAAATCGAACTGGAATATTACGGCCTGGACGACCTGAACGATTTGATCGACGCACTGCGGGTCCTGGAAATCCACAAGCATGGAACCTGAGCGGAAAGGACGGAACAACAAATTATGAAACTTGAAAAACGCGCGCAGTCCGCTTCGGGGGAAACCGCCGCACAAAGCCCTGCAGCACCGGCGGCGGAGAGCGGCAGGCACAAGCCTGTGCTGCTGTATCTGGTGATCCTGTTCGCCATCGCCTTTGTGCTGATCCTCTTTTCCTTCATCATGCACCAGCGCAGCAACGCCGAGGTGCTCAAGGAGCTGCAGTCCCAAGTGGATACCCTGCAGGAGCTGCAGCAAGTGGAGGAGCAATACACGGCCGTCAGCGAGGAAAACAAAGCTCTGCGCGAGCAGGTGGAAACCCTCACAAAGCAGGCCGAATCGGACGCCCGGATCCACAGCGCCCTGCTGCTGGTGTGGAAACTGGAACGGCTCTACGCCGCCGGCGACAACGAGGGCTGCCTTGCCGCCATCGAGGCGCTGCAGCAGGATGACCTGTACCTCGCGCTTCCCAATGAGACGGACGGGGGCGAAACTTACGAAACGCCCCGCGCTGCATACGACCGAATTCTGGAAGCCCTGAGCAATACGACCAACTAAGAAAAACTAAAAAACATTTTTCGAGGTGTAACAATCATGCTGGATATGAGATTTGTCCGCGAAAACCCGGATGTGGTCAAGGAAAACATTAAAAAGAAATTTCAGGATTTCAAGCTCCCTCTGGTGGACGAGGTAATCGCCCTGGACGTGGAAAACCGCGCCGCCATCACCGAGGCCAGCGAACTGCGCGCCCAGCGCAACCAGCTGTCTAAGCAGGTGGGCATGCTGATGGGCCAGGCGAAAAAGGATCCTTCCAAACTGGAGGAAGCCGAGGCCGCCAAGGCCCAGGTGAAGGCCAACGCCGACCGCCTGACCGAGCTGGAACAAAAGGAGGCAGAGCTGGAGCAGAAAATCCATAAGATCATGCTTCAGATCCCCCAGATCATTGATCCCAGCGTTCCCATCGGCCCGGATGACAGCGCCAACGTGGAAGTACAGCGCTTTGGCGAAGCCGTAGTACCGGATTTTGAAATTCCCTATCACACCCAGATCATGGAATCCTTCCACGGCATCGATCTGGACGCTGCAGGCCGTGTCTCCGGCAACGGCTTTTATTATTTGCTGGGCGACATCGCCCGGCTGCACGAAGCCGTACTGGCCTACGGCCGGGACTTTATGATCGACAAGGGCTTTACCTACTGCATTCCCCCCTTCATGATCCACGGCAATGTGGTGGAGGGCGTCATGAGCCAGACCGATATGGATGCCATGATGTACAAGATTGAGGGCGAGGATCTGTACCTGATCGGTACTTCCGAGCACTCCATGATCGGCCGTTTCATCGATCAGATTCTGCCCGAGTCCTCCCTGCCCCAGACTCTGACTTCCTACAGCCCGTGCTTCCGCAAGGAAAAGGGCGCCCACGGTATCGAGGAGCGGGGCGTGTATCGCATCCATCAGTTTGAAAAGCAGGAGATGATCGTGGTCTGCAAGCCCGAAGACTCCATGGACTGGTATGAAAAACTGTGGCGCTACAGCGTAGAACTGTTCCGCAGCATGGATATTCCCGTACGCCAGCTGGAGTGCTGCTCCGGCGACTTGGCCGACCTGAAGGTAAAGAGCTGCGACATCGAAGCCTGGTCTCCCCGTCAGCAAAAGTATTTCGAGGTATGCTCCTGCTCCAACCTGGGCGACGCCCAGGCCCGCCGCCTGAAAATCCGCATCAAGGGCGAGGACGGCAAGAGCTATCTGGCTCATACTCTGAACAACACCTGCGTGGCTCCTCCCCGCATGCTGATCGCTTTTCTGGAAAATAACCTCCAGGCCGACGGCAGTGTGAAGATCCCCGCTGTACTGCAGCCTTACATGGGCGGCAAGACCGCGCTGCTTCCAGATGCGTAAACGCCGGCAATCGTTTCACACCGGCACAGCGTTCCAGTTTTTCCGGCAACACGATTGCAATGTGTAATTTTTTTCTCTCTTTTTATCGATTTGTAATTTCCCATTTAGAGCCGATACAAAAGCGCATGTCGACCTCAGCATCATTTTTTACCGTTTGATCGGCTCCATTTGGATTTTTCGTGGAATCCCTTGCAGCACAAGGCATTTTTCCATCATTTCCGTTTCATCTCGGTTTTGCACAAAGGAGGCCCACTATGGCAGGCAACAATAAAGCGCGCGGTTTCTTCGGCGAGTTCCGAACCTTCATCGCCCGGGGCAACGTGCTGGATCTGGCCGTCGGCGTCATCATCGGCGGCGCGTTCAGCGCCATCACCACTTCTCTGGTCAACGATATCATCAATCCCATTCTCGGCATCTTCACCGGCGGCGGCGAGGCCCTCTCCGCACTGGCCATCGGTCTGCCCGGCGGCGGAGCACTGATGCTGGGCAATTTCATCAATGCCGTTCTGAATTTCCTCATCATGGCGTTTGTGGTGTTTTGCATCGTCAAGTGTTTCAACGCCCTGCGCGACCGGGCCGAAGCGCTGAAACAAGCTGAAGCGGCTTCTGCCGCGCCGGCCCCGGAAGCCTCGCCCGCTCCCTCCAACGAAGAGGTGCTCCTGGGCGAGATCCGCGATCTACTCAGGGCCCGCGCGGAGCACGAGTGAGATGCGGGAAATTATTCGCCAAGGCCTGATTGATCTGGGCCTCGAAGGCTGTGTTCGAGCGGGAGCAGCGGAGCACCTCACCCGCTACGGCCAGATGCTCCTGGAAAAAAACACCGTGATGAACCTGACCGCCATCACCGAAGCCGACGATGTAGCCCGGCTGCACATGCTGGACTGCGCGGCGCTCCTGGGCTGCGCGGATTTCGCAGGCAAACGCCTGTTGGACGTGGGTACCGGCGCAGGCTTTCCCGGCGTAGTGCTGAAAATCCTCGTCCCCTCTTTGGATGTGACACTGCTGGACAGCCTGAACAAGCGCCTGGAATGGCTGGATGAAGTGGCCACTGTACTGGCCCTGCGGGACATCCGCACCATCCATGCCCGGGCAGAGGAGCAGGCCGCCCAGGCCGGCTTCCGGGAGGGCTTTGACTTCGTCACTTCCCGGGCTGTAGCCGACCTGCGAGTGCTGTGCGAGCTGTGTCTGCCTTATGTCAAAGTGGGCGGGCAGATGCTGGCCATGAAGAGCGCCCAAAGCGCGGAAGAAACCAGCGAAGCCGCCCGGGCCGTATCGATTCTGGGCGGACGGCTGCTGCCGGCTTACGACTACACCATCCCCGGCACATCCATCACTCACCGGGTGGTGCGGGTGGAAAAAATCGCCCCCACGCCCTCCCGGTATCCCCGGCGCTTTGCCCAAATCAAAAAGAAGCCGCTGTAAACACGAAAAGGAGCTGACACTTTTGGGAACTGCATATGTGGTGGCCTCCGGCAAAGGAGGCACCGGAAAGACCTCCCTGGTGGCGGGCATCGGCGCGGCCCTGGCCGCCGCCGGATACCGGACGCTGTGCATCGACGCCGACATCGGCCTGCGCAACCTCGATATTGTATTGGGCATGACCGATCGGGTGCTGATGAACTTTGCCGACGTGATCGAAAGGCGCTGCACGCTGGAAAAGGCGGCAGCACAGCATCCCCAGCTCCAGCAGCTCTATCTGCTCACTGCGCCCATGGCCCTTTCCCCGGGCCAGATCCAGACCCAGCAAATGCACGCCCTGCTCCAGAAGGCACGGGAACAGTTTGCCTTTTGCCTGCTGGACGCGCCGGCGGGCATCGGTTCCGGATTCCGCCTCTCCGCCGGCAGCGCGGACCGGGCCATCATCGTCACCACCACCGACTCCTCCTCCCTGCGCGACGCACAGCGGGCCGTGATGGAGCTTTCGGAATATCCGCAGCTGCGCTCGAAGCATCTGGTAGTGAACCGGGTGGAAAAAAAGCTTCTGCGCAAGCTGCACCGCAACATTGACGACGCCATCGACACCGCAGGCTTACCCCTCATCGGCGTGGTACCCGAAGACGAAAAGGTCCGCCTGGCCACCAACCGGGAAGTGCCTGTGATTCTGACCGAGAGCGGCGGCGCCGCCCGGGCCTATACCAACATCGCCGCGCGACTGTGCGGCCGCCGTGTGCCGCTGATGCGGCTGTAACGACCGCTCCCCGCGGAAAAATTTGAAAAAAGGAAGGGGACGATTCCCAATGAACATCGCCCTGATGGCTGAGGACAGCAAAAAAGAGCTGATGGTCCAGTTCTGTATCGCATACTGCGGCATCCTTGCCCACCATACCATCTGCGCCACAGACTCCACCGGCCGCCTGGTGGCAGAGGCCACAGGACTGCCGGTGCACCGTTATCTTTCCCACGCCCACGGTGGCATCCAGCAAATCGGCGCCCGGCTGGACCTGAATGAAATCGACATGGTTCTATTTTTCAAGGACCCCGGCAGTGACGTCCTGCTGGATGACGTCAACTATATCTCCTGCCTGTGCGACGCCAACAACATCCCCTTTGCCAGCAACATCGCCACCGCCGAAGTGCTCATCCAGGGCCTCAAATACGGCGACCTGGACTGGCGCGACATCGTAAACCCCAAAACCAAGAAAATCTGAGCAGCCGCCGCGCCGGAGCGTCCCGGCGCGCCGCGCTCTTTGAAAGGAATCGCAGCGATATGGAAAAAGTGAGACCCCGCACTCTGTCGGGCTTCATGGAGCTGCTCCCCGCCCCCCAGGCACAGATGGAGCGCATCATGGAGATCCTGCGCAAAACCTATTCCCTCTACGGCTTCACGCCCCTGGACACCCCCGCGCTGGAAGCCGCCGATGTACTGCTGGCCAAAGGCGGCGGCGAAACCGAAAAGCAGATCTACCGCTTTCAGAAAGGCGACAGCGATCTGGCGCTGCGCTTTGATTTGACGGTGCCTCTGGCCAAATACGTGGCCCTGCACTACGGTGAGCTTTCCTTCCCCTTCCGGCGCTATCAGATCGGCAAGGTCTACCGCGGCGAGCGCGCCCAAAGAGGGCGTTTCCGCGAATTTTATCAGGCCGACATTGACGTGATTGGCGACGGACAGCTCTCCATTCTCAATGAGGCGGAGATTCCCTCTATTATTTACCGCACCTTCACCGCTCTGGGCCTGCAGCGCTTTCAGATCCGCGTAAACAATCGCAAAATTCTCAACGGCTTCTACGCCATGCAGGGCCTTTCCGAGCAGTCCGCCGACGTGATGCGCACGGTGGACAAGCTGGACAAGATCGGCGCGGACAAAGTGCGCGTCATTCTGGTGGATGATTTTGGCGTCGGCGCCGAAGCGGCGGACGCCGTGCTCTCCTTCATCGCCATCCGGGGAACGAGTGCCGAAGTGCTTGCCGCCCTGGAAGACTACCGCGGGAAAAACGAGCTCTTTGACCAGGGCTTGGATGAGCTTGGAACCGTGGTGAACGCGGTGGCGGAGTTCGGCGTGCCCGAGGACCATTTCACTGTGGATCTGACCATCGCCCGGGGCCTCGATTATTACACGGGCACCGTGTATGAAACCACCATGCTGGACCATCCCGAGATCGGCAGCATCTGTTCCGGCGGCCGCTATGATAACTTAGCGGAATATTATACCGAAAAACAACTTCCAGGAGTTGGTATTTCCATCGGTTTGACCCGTTTGTTCTATGTTTTAGGTGAACAGGGCTATCTGGACCCGGATCTGAATACCGCTCCCGCAGACGTGCTGATCCTGCCCATGACCGACGATCTGAGCGCAGCCATCGCCTTGGCCACCAAACTGCGCGGCGAAGGCATCCGCACCCAGCTGTACGCCGAAAAGAAAAAGATGAAGGCCAAAATGAACTATGCCGACAAGCTGGGGATCCCCTTCGCCGTTTTCCTGGGCGAAGACGAAATCGCCGCGGGCACCGCCACCGTCAAGAATATGAACATGGCCAACGACTTCACCGAAGCGGAACTGCAGAGAATGGCCGCCGAGGGACTTCACAAACAGATCACCCTGCCCGCAGACGAAGCCGTGGCCTATATCAAAAGGCATCTGGACGCGGCCGCGCAGCCCACGCCGATTTGCGACCGCGTAGCCGTCGCTGCGCGGCATGGCTTGGATACCCCCGGCAAATAAAGTACAAAATCGAATTTTTTTGATTATTTTCACGATTTGTATTCAAGAATCCAATACAAATCAAAATTTTTTGGCAAGATACTACAAATAGGAGTTGATTTTTCTATGGAGCAAAGCACCTCTTACCGCAGTCATACCTGCGGGGAGCTGCGCATGGAACACGCCGGCCAAAGCGTGAAGCTGGCCGGGTTCCTGGATAATGTGCGCGAGGTCAGCGCCAATCTGGCCTTCGCCGTGCTGCGTGATTTTTACGGCGTCACCCAGCTGGTGGTGGAAGACGAAACCCTGCTCACTCAGCTGAAAGAATTGAACAAAGAGTCTACCCTGTGCGTCACGGGCACGGTGCGGGAGCGGGCCAGCAAGAATCCCAAGCTACCCACCGGCGACATTGAAGTGGTGCCCGAAACCATCGAGGTGCTGGGCCGCTGCCGCCACAACGAACTCCCCTTCCCTATCGCCCGCAGCCGCGAAGCGGATGAAAGCGCCCGGCTGAAATACCGCTACCTCGATCTGCGCAACGAGGCGGTGAAGCACAACATCGTCCTGCGCTGCCAGGTGGTGGCCGCCCTGCGTGCGGCCATGATTGAAAAAGGCTTCCTGGAGATCACCACACCTATCCTGACCGCTTCCTCCCCTGAGGGCGCGCGGGACTATCTGGTGCCCAGCCGCAAGCATCCCGGCAAATTCTACGCCCTGCCCCAGGCCCCCCAGCAGTTCAAGCAGCTGTTGATGGCCTCTGGCTTCGACAAATATTTCCAAATTGCCCCCTGTTTCCGGGACGAGGATGCCCGCGGCGACCGTTCCCCCGGCGAATTTTATCAGCTGGATATGGAGATGGCCTTTGCCGGCCAGGAGGATGTGTTCCCCGTGCTGGAGGACGTGCTGCCCCCCATCTTCGCCCAATACGGCAAGTATGACACCGCCTCCTCCGCCCCCTTCCGCCGTATCCCCTATCTTACCGCCATGGAGACTTACGGCTCGGACAAGCCCGATCTGCGCATCGACCTGACGGTCACCGACGCCACGGAAGCCCTGGGCAGCTGCGGCTTCGGTCCCTTCGAAGGCCAAACCATCAAAGCTGTGCCCGTCACCGATTTTTCCGCCACCCGCAAACAGATCGACAAACTCTGCGCCGACGTGGAGGTGCAGTCCGGCGAAAAGGTGTACTGGTTCCGTCTGGACGAGAAGGGCGAGATCGTGGGCGGCATCGCCAAGTTTATCCAGCCTATCCGCGAGCAGGTGATTTCCGCTCTGCACCTGGCCCCCAACACCTTCGTGGGCCTGACGGCGGGCAAATTGCTTACCGCCCAGAAAACTGCCGGCGTGCTCATCAAGCTGCTGCCCACCCTGGCGCCCCAGCACATGGACAAAGAGCGCTACGAATTCTGCTGGATCGTGGATTTCCCCATGTATGAGATCGGCGAGGAAAGCGGCAAGCTGGAATTCTGCCACAACCCCTTCTCCATGCCCGCCGGCGGGCTGGAAGCTCTTTTGAAAGCCGAACGGGGCGGGCTGGATCCTCTCACCCTCACCGCCGACCAGTACGATCTGGTGTGCAACGGCGTGGAGCTGTCCTCCGGCGCAGTGCGCAACCACGACCCGGAGATCATGGTGAAGGCCTTCGAACTGGTGGGTCTGGGCGAGGAGGACGTGAAAGCCAAATTCCCCGCCATGTACAATGCTTTCACCTACGGCGCGCCGCCTCATGCGGGCATCGCCCCCGGCGTAGACCGCATGGTCATGCTGCTCAGCGGCGAGGATTCCATCCGCGAGGTCATCCCCTTCCCCATGAACAAAAACGCCCAGGATCTGATGATGGGCGCCCCCGGTGAAGTGACCCAGGCCCAACTGGACGAACTGAGCATCGCCGTGACCCGGCGCGAAGAGGACTGAAGCATGGACTTCCAGCGCGTGACGGCGGCCGGCGATCCTCTCTATGCCCCGGCCATGGAACTGTATCACGCCAGTTTTCCGCCCCATGAGCAGCGCCAAAGGGCCTCTCAGAAGTCGATCCTCTCCCACCCGGACTATCATTTCCTGATGCTGACCGAGCAGGATGCCGCCGGTATCCTGCTGACTTGAGACACGGAGCGTTTCCGGTACGTAGAGCATTTCGCGGTCTCCCCCGCCCTGCGGGGCCGCTCCTTCGGCAGCCGCGCCCTGCAAGCTTGGGCCGACGGTGCGGACACGTCGGTGATCCTCGAAATCGATCCCTTGACGACCGACATTGCCGTGCGCCGCAAAGGCTTTTATGAGCGCCTGGGCTTTACGGTCAACCCCTTTCCCCATGTGCACCCGCCTTATCACGACGGCCTTGCCGGACATGCGCTGCTGGTGCTGTCCCGGCCGGAGGCGCTGGAGGAAGACGCTTATCAGGCATTCGCGCAGTACCTGCGCGCCGTAGTTATGACTTGAACCCATGCAGCACAAGCGCTGCCGAACCGTTCTTATGGCCAAAACGGGCAGTTTCGCAAAATAATAAGTTTTGCGGAACTGTCAGCTTTTTGCTGGAAGCATCCAACGGCGGATCAGCCCTGCCGCACCGCGACAAGGATGGGGCGATCGCCGCGCTGTTTTATAGAACGCGGGGCGCAAAAGGAACGAATGCATCTGAACCGCCGAACAAATCGCAGCCTACGGCCGGCATCGGTGCCGCGAGGAATGCAGCCCCGGCGGCAACATAGGTCCCCGAATGCGAAAAAGCGCCCGGAATCGGGCGCTTTTCTCATTGTATCGGGCCAATCAGACGCAGTTTCTGCGCGCGCGTCAGGCGCTTGATGACCGCCTCCCGCCGCAATGCGGCGCTTCTGCTTTCCGCATGTTCCGTATACACCAGTGCGCAGGGCCGCCGGGCGCGGGTGTATTTCGCCCCCCGACCGGCGTTATGGGCCGCGAGCCGTTTTTTCACATCATTGGTGGAACCGGTGTACAGCGTTCCGTCCGCGCAGCGCAAAAGATAAACCCACCACATTATACGGCCGGTTCCAAAAGCCCCAGGCTTTGCTTCCATTCCAGCACTCGGCGCACGGAAGCGTCGATCTGCGCTTCGTCGATCTCCTCGGCCTCCACAGCGGCCAGTACCGCGTCGATCTGGGTGGGATGATCGGTGGTCAGCACCATATCGTTGCCCGCCTGCAGAGCCAGCACCGCTGCTGCGCCGCCGTCGGTGTATTCTTTCAGCGCGTCCATGGCCAGATCATCTGTCAAAATCACGCCTTCAAACCCCAGCTCCCGGCGCAGGATTTCGTGCACCGGCGCGGAAAGCGAAGCCGGATACGCTTCGTCCATGCAGGCGACGATATTGTGCGACACCAGCACCGCCGGCGCACCGGCCCGGATTCCTGCCTTGAAAGGCAGGAAGTCCGACTCCATAAAGTGCTCATAGGGCCGCTCATCCAGGGAAATGCCGGTGTGGGTGTTCAAATTATTCCCATAACCCGGGAAATGCTTGAGCACGCTGCCGATGCCGACACGGTTCATTTCCTCCACCACAGCGGACACATAGTCCGCCGTCTCTTCCGCCGGTGCGCCCAGCGTGCGGGGATAGATATAATCCCCGGGGTCGGTGGAAATGTCGCACACCGGGGCAAAGTTTACATTTACGCCCAACCCCAGCAAAAAGGACGACTTTTCCGCCGCATCGCCCCGCAGCGCGGCCAGACCGCCGGAGGCATACAGCGCCTGAGGCGCGGGGAACTTGTTGGCGCGCAGATGGGGATTGGAGCTGGCCCGCACCACGGTGCCGCCCTCCTCGTCCGCACCGATCAGCAGCGGAACGGCCGCGGAGCGCTGCAATGCATCCGTCAGAGCGCGCACCTGGGCATAGGTCTTGTCCTTAAAATCCCGGCCAAAGAGGATCACGCCGCCCAGATGATACTGCGCCACATCCTCCGCCGCGCCTTCTTCCGGACAGCGCACAAAAAACAGCTGTCCCACCTTCTCTTCCACCGTCATGGAAGCGAGCAGCGCCGCAATGGGGTCCTGCTCTTCCGCCGGGGGCGTCTCCTCCCGGTCCGAAACCGGTTCCTGCGCACCGGACTGCGGCGCCTCATCGCCCGACGGCGCCGCGCCCGGCGCGCCGCAGCCGCACAGCAGCGACAGGAGCAAAACCACAATAGAAAAAGCGAAAAAATACTGCTTCAAAAAAAGACCCCCCACGTTTTTTCATTTGTATCATGGCATAAACGAAGCCAAAAAACAAGCCCGCAGCGATATTATATTTTTATAAAAAGACTGCGAAAACGGTTGCCGCGGCCCAGGCAGTATGTTAAAATGGAATTAAAAAAGCAGTTATTCTGTTAATAAAACATAAAGGTCAGAAAGAAGGGTGCACCGAAACGTCGCCGGGAAGAGGCGGATCACTTATGTATTGATCGAAACGATTATTGCAGGATAAGAGGTTCGTCCATGCTCGTTGCCGCAGCATGGCTTTTTTTGCACCTTTTTCATGATTTTATACCAATTTTATAGCAAAGGAGGACTGCATTTGCGTGCATTGATCGAAAAAACAAATGAATCCCTGTCGTCCGTGATCCCCATCACGGCCATCGTGCTGCTGCTGAGCATCTCCATCGCCCCCCTGACGCCGGGCGCTCTGATTTTGTTCCTGTTCGGCGCGGTGCTTCTGGTGGCGGGTATGGGCCTGTTCACCCTGGGCGTTGACATGTCCATGCTGCCCATGGGCGAGGGCGTCGGCGTGGAACTGGCCAAGCGCAAGCGCATGGGCATCCCGCTGCTGGTGTGCTTCATCCTCGGCGTGGTGATCACCATTGCCGAGCCGGACCTGCAGGTGCTGGCCCACCAGATCTCCAGCATTCCCAACATGACGCTGATCCTGGCCGTGGCGCTGGGCGTGGGCGTGTTCCTGGCCCTGGCCCTGATCCGTATCCGGCGGAAAATCCCCCTGTCCCGGGTGCTGCTGGTGTGTTACATCATCGTTTTCATCCTGGCCTTCTGCACGCCGGACACCTTTTTGTCCGTGGCCTTCGACTCCGGCGGCGTCACCACCGGGCCGATCACCGTACCCTTCATTATGGCCCTGGGCATCGGTATGGCCTCTATGCGAAACGATAAAAACTCCGGTTCCGACAGCTTCGGTTTCGTCTCTCTCGGCTCCGTCGGCCCCATCCTTGCCGTCATGCTGCTGGGCATCTTCTACAAGCCTCAGGGCGGCAACTTCTCCATGGCGGAGCTGGGCGACATCCAGACCACCCGGGACGCGGCCCGCGTTTTCCTCGAAGCCCTCCCCGCTTACGCCGAAGAAGTGCTGATTGCCATTGTGCCCATTGTGGTCGTGTTTCTGATCTTTCAGCTGATCACCCGGCGCTTTCAAAAGCACCAGCTGGGCAAAATGGCCATCGGCATCGTCTATGCCTATGTGGGGCTGGTGATGTTCCTGACCGGCGTGAACGTGGGCTTTATGCCCGCCGGCCAGATGATCGGCAGCGGCCTGGCCGGCAGCATGTTCCCCTGGCTTCTGGTGCTGGTGGGCATGGTGGTGGGCTATTTCATCGTCCGTGCCGAGCCGGCCGTGCAGATCCTCACCAAACAGGTGGAGGACGTGTCCAACGGCTCTGTGACCCAGAAAGCCATGATGAACGCCCTGAGCATCGGCGTGGCCCTCTCCGTGGGACTCGCCATGCTGCGCATCCTGACGGGCCTGCCCATCATGGCCCTGATGATCCCCGGCTATATCGTGGCCCTGGGCCTCACTTTCCTGGTGCCCCAGTTGTACACCAGCATCGCCTTCGACTCCGGCGGCGTGGCCTCCGGCCCCATGACCACCACCTTCCTGCTGCCTCTGGCCATGGGCGCCTGCAGCGCCGTGGGCGGCAATATTATGACCGACGCCTTCGGCATCGTGGCCATGGTAGCCATGACGCCCCTGATCACCATTCAGATGATGGGCTACCTCGGCACGCGCAAGGAGCGCAGGTTCTCCGCCGTCCGCAGCGAAATCGCCCTGTCCGGCATTATGTACTTTGACAACGACCATGAAGAGGAGGCCGCCGTATGAGCAGAAAACAGACGCCGCTGTGCCTTTTGTGCACCATTGTGGAGCGCGGCGGCGGCCAGCGGGCGTTCCGCACCTATGAAAAGCACGGCATCGCCCTGCACTACCGCATCAGCGGCGAGGGCACCGCGTCCTCGGACCTGCTGGACCTGCTTGGCTTCGGCACCTCCGAGCGCGACATCCTCATCAGCCCCGCCCGGCGCAGCGCCGTGGACGCGCTGGTGGAAGAAATCCACCGAGACGGCTCTCGCATGCGGGCCAAGGGCATTTTGTTCGTGCTGCCGCTGACGGCGGCCAGCGCCAAAATTGCCGGCGCCCTGCTGGGCGCCCACATTTCCAATGCAGAGGAGGGAACTTCCATGGAGCAGAACACCAAAAAGCAAAGCCTGATCCTGGTGGCCGTAAACCAGGGCTACACCGAGGCCGTGATGGCCACCGCCAAAGCCGCCGGCGCCCGAGGCGGCACCGTGATCCGCAGCCACATCCTGCGCAGCGAGGAACACGACTCCTTCGGCGGCCCCACCTTCGCCGGCGAACGCGAGCTGCTGGCCATCGTGGCCTCCAGCCAGGGCGAACGCAACGCCATCATGGAAAGCATTGACAAAGCCCACGGCGGCGAGGCGGCAGCCCATGCCATTCTCTATTCCATGCCCATCGAGCAGATGGTGCACATTTCCTGAAGCAGAACCACCAAGGGGGGAACCGGAACGGCTCCCCCCTTTTCCCTGTTTTCCCCCGGCCTGCGGGCGCTCCGTGACGGGAAATCCCCTTCCCTTGTGAACTCTTGCCAAAAGGGCCAGAGCCGATTTGTTGAAAACAGAGTAGGTAAAAACGCACAAAAGCAGTTGACGGAACACCGGATTTATGGTATATTATAGACACAAAGAAGAAAGGGGTGAGTCCAAAGGACAGGTAAGAGAAGTCTTCTTCCGAAGAAGAAGCATACAGAGGAGCGAAACCCAGGCGGAGTTTTCAGCAAACCCTTAGAAGTTCCAAACCGGCTTACGAGAAGCAACACGTGCGAGCGTAGAACCTGAAGCGATTTCCGTTCACCAGCACACTTTGGTTTGTAGAGAAACCACAAGGAAGCGGGAAATGTTCCCAAGGATACGCGATTCTGACGAAAAGATTTGGGTCATAGATTCTAAGAAAGAGTAGGTATCGTCCATTGGAGAATGTAGAACAGCAGTAGTCCCCCGGTCACGCTGGATGGCCGGGGGATTGTGTTTTTGCAAAGAGGCAGGGGGCCTCTTCTTTTTTTGCCTCCGGCAAGGGGGGCGGGTTTCCCTCTTGGCAGAGGGGGCGCAATCGTTCCCCCTTCTTCCAAGAAGCCAATCCCCCGCTAGGGGAAATCATCCCGAGGGCGCAGCCCTCTTTCAAAAAAATTGAATCACAGGAGTGACATTATGAATACGACATATGGCTGGCTGTACCAGCATTACGCACATCCGCTGCTGGAGAAACAGCGGCAAAAAGCGCGGGAGGAGCTCGAAGCGCTGTGCCGGGAATATGACCTTGATCCAGCGCAGCAGATCAGTTTTACCGACCAGATGGGATGCAGTTCGCTTCGAACCCTCTGTTTTTCGAGCTGAACAAAATCATGGAGCGCTATCAGATCGAATAAAACACAGTTCAGCACGCCCCCTCCTCAATCCCGCAACATCCGCGTAGCGTTGAGTACCGCCAGCACCATCACGCCCACATCGGCGAACACGGCCCACCACATGGTGGCAATACCCACGGTGGTCAGCGCCAGCACAGCAGCCTTGACCGCCAGGGAAAAGACGATGTTTTGACGCACGATGCGCACCGTCTTTTTCGCCAGGCGGATGGCCTCGGGCAGTTTTGAGGGCGCGTCGTCCATCAGCACCACGTCGGCAGCCTCGATGGCCGCGTCGGAGCCGAGGGCGCCCATGG
Organism: bacterium 210917-SL.2.15; assembly: GCA_020555605.1. GTDB lineage: Bacteria > Bacillota > Clostridia > Oscillospirales > Oscillospiraceae > Pseudoscillospira. Next base: position 27,116 of record JAJCJC010000016.1, read on the forward strand.
CCACGCCCACATCAGAGCGGGAGAGCACCGGCGCGTCGTTGACGCCGTCGCCTACAAAAAGAAGTTTTTCTTTCCCCTGCTTGTGTCCCAGCAGTTCTTCCACCCGGGCTACTTTGTCCTCGGGCAGCAATTCGGTGTGCACTTCGTCCAGGCCCAGCGTTTGGGCCACCACCTCGCCCACGGCCCGGCGGTCGCCGGTGAGCATCACCGTTTTGCGCACGCCCACCGCGTGCAGTCCGGCGATCGCCTGGGCGGCGTCGGGCTTCGCTTCATCGGAGATTACCACATGGCCGGCGTACACGCCGTCTGCCGCCACATGGATCACGGTGCCGACACAATCACACGGCGGACAGGCCACGCCATGCTTTGCCAGCAGCTTTTCATTGCCCGCCAGCACGGTTTTGCCATCCACCACGGCCTGCACGCCGTGGCCCGGCACTTCCTCTACCGACCCCAGGCGGCCCAGGTCGATCTCCCGGCCGTAGGCCGCTTTCAGGGAGCGGGAAATGGGATGGTCGGAATAGCCCTCCGCCAGGGCCGCCAGTTCCAGCAGCGCTTCCCGGCTCAACTGTTCCGGGAACACCTCGCTCACCACAAAGTTGCCCTTTGTCAGCGTGCCGGTCTTGTCAAATACCACGATGCCGGCGTCAGCCAGAGCTTCCAGGTAGTTGCCGCCCTTGACGAGAATGCCCTTTTTCGACGCCCCGCCGATGCCGCCGAAGAAGGTCAGCGGCACGGAGATCACCAGGGCGCAGGGGCAGGATACCACCAGGAAGGTCAGCGCCCGCTGCACCCATACGCCCCACTGCCCCGTGATGAGGGAGGGAACGATCGCCAGCACCAGGGCGGCAAACACTACGGCAGGGGTATAGTAGCGGGAAAAGCGGGTGATAAAGTTTTCCGCCTTCGCCTTTTTGCTGCTGGAGTTTTCCACCAGGTCGAGGATCTTCGCCACGGTGGAATCGCCGAATTCCTTTTGCACCTGCACATGCAGCAGGCCGCTCAGGTTCACGCAGCCGCTGATGACTTCGCTGCCCGGGAGAACGTCCCGGGGCAGGGATTCGCCAGTGAGGGCCGCCGTGTCTACGGAGCTGCTGCCCTCAGTCACCACGCCGTCCAGGGGGATCTTCTCGCCGGCCTTCACCACGATGGTGTCGCCGATCTTCACTTCTTCCGGGTTCACCTGCACCAGCGCACCGTCGCGTTCGATGTTGGCATAATCGGGGCGAATGTCCATCAGCGCGGCGATGGAGCGGCGGCTGCGGCCCACGGCCGCGCCCTGGAACAGCTCGCCCACCTGATAGAACAGCATCACCGCCACGGCTTCGGGGTATTCGCCCGCGCCGAAAGCGCCCACCGTGGCCACCGCCATGAGGAAGTTTTCATCAAACACCTGCCCGGCGCGGATGTTGCGCAGCGCTTTCCACAGCACATCCCAGCCCACGATAGCATAGGGGATGAGATACAGCACCGCTCGCAGCCACGACAGCGCAAAGCCGCGCTCCGGCAGCAGAAACAGCGCTGCGAACACTACCGCCGCAATGACGATGCGGCGCAGCATTTTTTTCTGTTTTTTAGTTAAATATTTCATGGGTAGTTCCCCTTTCTCCGTTCTGCCTCCCGCCGGGGGACGGGTTGGACAGTGCTTGCCCCTCCGAACGGAACCGTTGTCAGCGGACGATTTCACAGTCCGGCTCCACCTTGCGGCACACCTTGACCACTTCGTCCATGATGCTCTCAAAACGGTCGTCGTCGGCCTCCACGGTCATTTTCTGAGCCATAAAGCTGACAGTGGCGTCGGCCACGCCGTCAATCTTTTTAATATTGTTTTCCATTTTTGCCGCGCAGTTGGCGCAATCCAGGTCGATCAGCTTAAATGTCTTTTTCATAAAACAGTTCTCCTTTTTTCAAAGTGTGGAATAGAATGATGCGCGGGGAAGAAACTCATTCGGAAATATGATCCATACCCTGGTTGATGATGGAACGCACATGATCGTCGGCCAGGGAATAGAACACGGTTTTGCCTTCGCGCCGGTATTTCACCAGTTTGCCGCCCTTCAAAATGCGCAGCTGGTGGGACACGGCGCTCTGGGTCAGATTCAGTACCCGGGCGATGTCGCACACGCACAGCTCGGATTCAAACAGCGCATAGAGGATCTTCACCCGGGTGGAATCGGCAAACATTTTGAACAGCTCCGCCAGATCATACAGCACTTCGTCGGCGGGCAGGTCTTCGTTTACTGCGGCCACGCGATCCTCATGGTACTCCTCCTGCGTGCAGCAGGGGGCGGTTTCGTTTTTTTGCTCCTGCTCCATGGTGTTTCTCCTTTCAACATATGAACATCTGCTCATATGTTATTCTATTTAACTCAATTTGTCAAGTCTGGAGCGAAAAAATTTTTTCCGGGGAACGAAACGTGCGCAAAAAGGCGCGCCCCGTCATTGGACGGGACGCGCCTTTCTCTTTGTATTGGGTTTCAGAAGCGCTCTTATGCCATACCTGCGGTGATAATCGCCATCTTGAACACTTCGTCGGCGTTGCAGCCGCGGGAGAGGTCGTTGATGGGAGCGTTCAGGCCCTGCAGGATGGGACCATACGCATCGTAGCAGCCCAGGCGCTGAGCGATCTTGTAGCCGATGTTGCCGGCCTCGATCAGGGGGAAGATGAAGGTGTTGGCGTAGCCCGCCACGGGAGAGCCGGGGAACTTCAGCTGGCCCACGGTGGGAGACACGGCGGCGTCGAACTGCATTTCGCCGTCGATCGCCATGCCGGGGTTGAGCTGCTTGGCGATCTGGGTGGCCTCGTTGCTCAGCTTGACCGTACCGCCCTTGCCGGAACCCTTGGTGGAGAAGCTCAGGAAGGCAACCTTGGGATCGATGCCGAAGAAAGCGGCGGTCTTCGCGCACTCCACAGCTACCTCAGCCAGCTTCTGGGCAGCAGTGAAAGTCACATTGCCGTTCTTGTCCTTATCGTCCTGATAATCGATGTTGATGGCGCAGTCGCCCATGCAGATGGTGCGCAGGTTTTCGTCGCCCACAGGACGGTTAAGGATGAAGCAGGAGGACACCAGGTGTGCGCCGGGCTTGGTCTTGACCAGCTGCAGTGCCGGACGCACAGTGTCGGCGGTGGAGTAGGTAGCGCCGCCCAGCAGAGCGTCGGCCTTGCCCATCTTCACCAACATGGTGCCGAAATAGTTGCCCTTCATCAGGGCCGCGCGGCACTCCTCGGGGCTCATCTTACCCTTGCGCAGCTCCACCATGGTGGACACCATGGCGTCCATCTCGGGATAAGTGGCGGGGTCGAGGATGGTGACACCGGAGATATCGAAGCCGTGGTTGGCCGCCGCGGTGCGGACCTCGTTCTCATTGCCCACCAAGATCACGTCCATCAGGTTCTCATTCTTCAGACGGAAGGTGGCTTCCAGGATGCGCGGATCGGGACCTTCGGTAAACACGATGGTGCGGCGCTTTGTTTTCAGATTTTCTCTCAGCTTTGCAAACATATCCATAGTTTCTTCCTCCACTCGATTTCAGATTGTTCTGGTATGGTCTGTTTGTTGCGTTCAATTTATCAAGCATAGTATACACTGCTTTTCCCATTTCCGCAAGAGGTGTCTTGCGCACCGCCGCTGCTTTCCGCCACCCAAAAGGGCACTGTGTACCTCCGGCGGCTGCGGGTTCTTTCGGCAAACGGCAGCTAAATGCGGCAAAAAACGAAAAATTTTGCAGATTCTTCTTTACATAAGGTATTTTGTCTTTTATACTATACCCATCGTATTATGAGAGACCACAAGGGGGAGTATTATGGCAACGGATTTTTCCCGCACATTGTCCATGTTGCGCAAGGAGCAGGGCATCAGCCAGCGAAAGGTGGCCGCCGCGCTGGGAATTTCCCAGGCGCTGCTGAGCCACTATGAAAACGGCATCCGCGAACCGGGCCTGAGCTTTGTCATCAAAGTGTGCGATTACTATCATGTGTCCGCCGACTATCTTCTGGGCCGCACGCTGGACCGGGAGGGCACCACCATCGCCGCCGAGGATCTGTACGATTCCTCCGCCGAAAAGGGCAACGTGCTGCGCGGACCCATTATCGCCATGCTGCAGAAAAAACTGGTGGTCAATACCACCAGCATGCTGTTTGACCTGTTGGGCAAAGTGGGCAACAAGGAAGCCATTCAGGAGGCCGCGGCCTACCTGGGCGGGGCGCTGTTCAAGTTGTACCGCCAGCTGTACCGCGCCGGGGGCAACGAGGAAAAATACATGGCGGTGGACAGCTGCGCCTTTAACTCCGGCGCGGTGGACGCCGACCTGCACCTGTCCGAGGCCAAATACGCCGCGGCGCTGGAAGAAGCCGCCAAAGGCGGCGCGGCCTTCCCCGACTTGGGCCACGACGCCATGAACGCCGCCTACCCCGGCGTGCACCAGAGCGCGCTGCAGGTGTTTCACGCGGCCAGCGAGCGGGTGAATACTTCTTTGGGGAAGAAGTAAACGTGATATTCCGCCCTGCCGGGCGGGGTTTTGCCCTCTTGGCAGAGGGGGGAGCGTTTACGCCCCACGTTTCTTTTTCTCTCGCGAGAGAAAAAGAAACGTGCCGATCTCCGCGCCAAGTGCCTCGCTTCGCTCAGTTGCGCTCCGAAACGCGCCTGCGGGCGCAGGCCCGGTACAAAGAAAAAGAGAGCTTGGAGCGGCTTTGCGGACCGAGAGTTGCTTCTGTTTCTTTTGTGTCTATGTCCTGTCGGTGGATACTTTGGTGCTATGCGGACTGGTTTCACCGCTTGCGCCGCTGACGCTGACGGGTGCGGGTGGACAAGCTTCTGCGCTGGAACTGGTGGGGCGTCTGTACTATTTGGAAAAATATTTTCCGACGGCTACGCCCTGTTCAAAGAAAATTTCGCTGACCTCGCTTTGGGCCGCAATGCAGTGGTCACAGCAGCGGTTCCGCTGCCGCCACTGTTCCGGACTGCACGCCCTGTGCAGTTTGTCTTCCTCCATCTCACAGCACAACATCGCTTCCCGGTATGCGGCCCGCTTGTGCGACTCGCCGTAGATAACGTCGGATGCAATATGATCGTAAATCAAGCGCAAATATTCGTCCATAGAACACATTCCCTATCCTTTCAAACGTTATATTATTAACCTCAGGTTAATATATTAAGGTGATTTTTATGTTTTCTAAAAAAATTTTTGCAGAACGTTTACTCGAAATTCGTAAAGCGACGCACACAACACAAGCAAACATCGCCGCAGCGCTTGGTGTTTCTACTGCGTTCATCAGCGATATGGAACATGGCCGCAAGACAACATCCATAGAAAAATTAGCGCAAATCTGTGTATTTTACAACGTTTCTGCTGATTATTTGCTGGGGTTGACAGACGAAATAAAACCTATACACTGATATTCCATCACATCGTTCCGCTCTAAATATTGTTTGCTCATAAAAAGATAGAGAGGGGTTATTTCCATGTCATTTAATCAGGAATTTGGTCAGCGTCTGTTCGCTTTGCGGAAAGCAAACAAACATGTACAAAAAGATCTGGCCGAAATGCTCGGCGTATCGATGGCACATATCAGCGATATGGAAAACGGCCGCCGCGCAACCACGCTGGAAAAATTGGCGCAAATCTGTGTATTTTACAATATTTCCGCAGATTATCTGTTAGGCTTAACAGATAATCTGCGGCCGCTGGTGCATAACCAGAAAGAGGACGTGTCATGAGTCCCTTTTCAGAACGTTTAATTTTATTAAGGGAACAGCATCACCTTTCACAGAGAACAGTGGCAGAGGCAATCCAAAGAACCACGCGCGCATATCAGCGTTACGAATACGGTGAACGGGAGCCACAGCTTTCCACTGTAATCGCGCTGGCAAAATTTTATCATATTTCATTGGACGAACTGGTCTTTGGTTCTAAAGCGCCATAATTTTTTCTGCAAGGCAAAGCACCGTTATCTCAATATATACCGCTCCCGCAACAAAAAGTCTGTCAACTCGTACCCGTCAGCGGCAGCGGCGCAAGCGGAAAAACCAGTCCGCACAGCACCAGGGAACCCGCCATTAGGACATAGACACAAAAGAAAAAGGAGCAGCTTTCGTCACGAAGGCCGCTCCAGGTTTTCTTTTTCTTTGTACCGGGCGCGGCACGTTTCTTTTTCTCTTCCAAGAGAAAAAGAAATGTGGGGCGCAAACGCTTCCCCTCTGCCAAGAGGGAAAACATCCCCCGCCCATGGGAATGGGCGCCCGCCAAGCCAACACCCACAGGAGGTTTCATTTTATGCCAAAACAGGATCACATCCGAAACTTTTCAATCATCGCCCACATCGACCATGGCAAAAGCACTCTGGCCGACCGGCTGATGGAAAAATGCGACGCCGTGAGCCAGCGGGAAATGGAGAGCCAGCTGCTGGACAACATGGACCTTGAGCGCGAACGCGGCATCACTATCAAGGCCCGGGCGGTAAAGCTGTCCTACAAGGCCCAGGACGGAGACGTGTACGAGCTGAACCTGATCGACACCCCGGGCCATGTGGACTTCAACTACGAGGTGTCCCGCTCCCTGGCCGCCTGCGAGGGGGCCATTCTGGTGGTGGACTCCTCCCAGGGGGTGGAGGCCCAGACCCTGGCCAACACCTACCTCGCTCTGGAGGCCGACCTGGAAATCCTGCCCGTGTTCAACAAAATCGACCTGCCCGCCGCCGACCCCAAACGGGCCAAGCAGGAGGTGGAGGACATCATCGGCCTGGTGGCCGAGGACGCGCCGGAGATCTCCGCCAAGCAGGGCGTCAACATCGAGGCGGTGCTGGAGGACATCGTGGCCAACGTGCCCGCCCCCAAGGGCGACCCGGCCGCGCCGCTGCGGGCGCTGATCTTCGACAGCCAGTACGACCCCTATGTGGGCGTTATCGTTTATTTCCGCGTGATGGAGGGCATCCTCCGCACCGGTCAAAACGTGCGCCTGATGGCCTCCGGCGCGGAATATGAAGTGCTGGAGTGCGGCTACCTCAAGCCTCTGGGCATGGAAAAGACCAACGCCCTGATGGCCGGCGAGGTGGGGTATTTCACCGCCAGCATCAAAAACGTGGCCGACACCCGGGTGGGCGACACCATCACCGAGGCCGAGCGCCCTGCCGCCGAGCCGCTGCCCGGCTACAAGGCTGCCCAGCCCATGGTGTACTGCGGCATTTACACCGAGGACGGCAGCAAATACCCCAACCTGCGCGACGCCCTCGAAAAGCTGCAGCTCAACGACGCTTCGCTGTCCTTTGAGCCGGAAAGCTCCGCAGCCCTGGGCTTCGGCTTCCGCTGCGGCTTCCTCGGCATGCTCCATATGGAGATCATTCAGGAGCGGCTGGAGCGGGAATTTGACCTGGATCTGGTGACCACCCTGCCCTCGGTGATCTACGAGGTGGTGAAAACCGACGGGACCACCGTATATGTGGACAACCCCCACAACTATCCCGACCCGGCGGAGATTGCGGAAGCCTACGAACCCTATGCCAAAGTGTCCATCATCACGCCGCCGGAATACATCGGCAACATCATGCCCATGTGTCAGGAGCGCCGGGGCATCTACAAAGATACCCAGTATCTGGACACCAACCTGGTGGAGCTGCACTATGACATGCCTCTGGGCGAGATCATCTACGACTTTTTCGATGCCCTGAAGGCCAAAACCCGGGGCTACGCCTCGCTGGACTACGAGCTGTCGGGCTATCAGCCCAGCGATCTGGTGAAGGTGGACCTGCTGCTCAACGGCGACCAGGTGGACGCCCTGAGCTTCATCGCCCACCGGGAAAAGGCCTATCCCCGCGCCCGGCGCATCTGCGAAAAACTCAAGGAAAACATCCCCCGTCAGCTCTTCGAGATCCCCGTGCAGGCCGCCATCGGCGGCAAGGTGATTGCCCGGGAAACCGTGAAGGCCATGCGCAAGGATGTGCTGGCCAAGTGCTACGGCGGCGACATCACCCGCAAAAAGAAGCTGCTGGAAAAGCAGAAAGAGGGCAAAAAGAAAATGCGCTCTCTCGGCTCTGTGCAGCTTCCCACCGAGGCATTTATGGCTGTACTCAAACTGGACGAGGAATAACGGAAAACCAAAAAGCAAAGCGGGCCGCCTGACGGGCGGCCCGCTTTTTCCGGTTTTCTACAAAATCCCCTATTCCGTTCCCGGCGCCGGTTCGGGGCTGTCCGGTTCCCTGCCCTGCAGGCGCTTCAAAATGCGCTTTTCATGGCGCGCAGAGGCCACGCCGAGCCGGCGCTGGTAGAGCAGCACAATTTCATCGAGGCAGCGGGCGTCATCCAGATCCGGGTCGTTGAGCACTTTTAGAATGTGCTCAATCAAATCCACGGCCTCGTCGTGCACCTGGCTGTGCAGGTCGGCCAGGTCAAATTCCTTCAGGCAGCGGTAAAAGCTGCGTCCCAAAGCGCGGTATTGGACATTGTTTTCCACGGTATCCGGCTCATCCGGCACTAACAGACGCATGGCGTCACGCTCCCCTTTCCGGTGTTTGACAGCCCAAAGCGATAAAATATTGAATACTTATATTATACTTAGGTCATACTTAATTTAAACTAATACTGGCGCAATAAGTATAAAATATACTTATAAAAAGTATGTTGGAGTTCTGATATGAGCAAAAATAAGCATTTAGGACTGCTGATCGACCCGGAAACGCACTATAAGCTGCATTATATGGCCAAATACGAGGGCCGCTCCGGCAACGGCGAAGTGCTGTATCTGATCCGTCAGGCCATCCGGGAATTTGAACAACGCCACGGCGAAATTACGCTGCCGGCACAGCAGGACGCCCCTCGCGGTTGAAAACGCGGAGGGCGTTTTTTGGTGCCCCGCGGCGGAGCATTTTTCTTCTCTTGGAAGAAGGAAAAACCTCGCCCCGCAGCGGGGCAAAAAGATCCCCCGGCTATTCCGCCGGGGGATCTTTATCTCACTGCCGTTCGTGGGTGGAATATCCGCCATTGCCCCGTCCGCCGGAGCGTTCATAATGAACTACCACACGGCGGTTCGGCTCGGTGCCGATGGAGCCGGTGGACACACCGGGATAATCCTGCAGGGCGCTGTGAATCACATGGCGCTCGTAAGCGTTCATGGGTTCCAGCGTCACATTGCGGCGCAGGCGCACCACCTTTGCAGCCACCTTGCGGGCCAGCGCTTCCAGCGTCTGCTCGCGCTTGGCACGGTAGTTTTCCGCATCCACATGGATGCGCACGCGGTGATCGGCGCCGTGGTTGACAGCGTAGTTGGTCAGCTGCTGGATGGCGTCCAGGGTCTCGCCCCGGCGGCCGATCAACTGGCCCAGATGTTCGCCCACCAGTGTGACTTTATAGTGGCCTTCTTCATCCACGGTAATCTCCGGCACGGCGCTGCTGTCCAAATGGGCCAGCAAGCCGGTCAGGAAGGCTTGGATCTTCTCCGCCTTTTCATCGTCTGCAGCGGCGGGTACAGTGCTTTTTGGGACGGGCGCAGTTTCTTCGGAAGGTTCCGCTGCCGCGGCACAGGGCGCTGCGGCGATTGGTTCGGAGGGGGCCGGCGTACTTTCTTCCGTTTCCTCCGGCGCCTCATAGCTTATACGCACCCGGGCCGGATTGCCGCCCAGGCCCAAAAAGCCGCTTTTGGCACGCTCGATCAATTCAACGGACACGTCGTCCCGCTCCAGCCCCAGCTGAGCCAGGGCCTTTCCGATGGCCTCTTCCTCCGTCTTGCCCGTCGTTTCAATATACTTTGTCATACGGCAAGCTCCTTACTGATCCGTAGTTTCGTCCGAGGACGGTTCTTCATCCAGCTCATCGTAATGACTGCCGAACGAGCGGCCTCTGGCGTAGGGCCGGTCGCCCACGCGGCCGGCTTCGGTGGTGCTGTTTTTCTTCTTTTTCTGGGGCGCGGCGCCAGACTGGTTCTGGCGCTTGCGCTTTTCCTTGCTGGTGTTGCGATCCTGCACCTGGGGGCGGTTCTTGGCCGCCTCCATGCGGCGGATGCGATCCTGCCGGGCCGCTTCCTCGCGCGCGGCCTCTTCCTTGTCCAGCTTAGCGCCGTAATACTTTTGCAGGATCAGTTCCTGCACGATGGAGAATACGCTCATGGCAATCCAGTAGATACCCAGGGAAGCGGGCAGGATAAAGCCGATATAAACGCTCATCAGGGGCATCATGATCATCATCATGGTCTGCTGGCTCTTCATAGCCGGATCTGTATTGGGGTTGGTGCGCATGGAAACTACGCTCAAAGCCAGGTTCAACAGACCGGAAATGATGGGGATCAGAATCAGAGCAAACGTCGCCAAGGACACATTGCCCTGCTGGAACTGTCCGAAGGCGCTCCAAGGGATTGCCGTCAGGTCGATAAAGCCCAGAAAGTTAAAATCGATGGGAAATACTTGGGGCACAATGGCCTGCATGGCGTCGGTGTGCTCAAAAATACCTTTGGCGATCTGAATTTCCTCATAAGCCTGCTGGCTTTTGGGAAATCCATAACCGATAGCGATCAGGGCCTGCTTCAGCGCTTCCACTTTTTCCAGCGCTGCGGGACGGGCCATATTGATCAGCATGAAGTTCAGCACGGGACGGCGGATGATACCGTACAGTGCAATCAGGATGGGCAGGGGCAGGAAACTCCACAGGCATCCGCCCATGGGATTCACATGCTCGGACTGGTACAGCTTCTGGATTTCCATTGCGTACCGCTCCTGGTCGTTTCCGCAGCGCTTTTTGATCTCCTGCATCTTCGGGTTCATCCGGGCCATGTGCATGGTATTGCGCTTGGACTTTGCGCTGGGATAAAGCATAATCAGCTTGATAGCCACCGCAAAGAGCACAATAGACCAGCCATAGGAGCCGGTGATCAGATACATCAGGTTCAGCAGCTGAGAGAACGGCCACATAATGAGTCTCATCAGAATTAACATTGTGTGGTTCCTTTCAGAGTGAAGAAGGGACAGATCCCTTCTTTCGATTTTCCCCTCCAGTCTGCGGACTGCCGGCGCCGCCGTGGGCGACGGAGGATCGGGGTAGTTTTCCAAGGTACATTCCCCCGGGAGAGGGGGGTGCCTCCGCAGGGCAATTGTGAGGGGAAACGCTCCCCTCCTCCATTCCATCAGGGAACGGGATCATATCCGCCCTTGTGGAGCGGGTTGCACCGCAATATGCGCCGGAAAGCCAGCCAGCCGCCCTTGAATGCGCCGTATTTTTCCAGAGCCTGCAGCGCATACTGCGAGCAGGTGGGGATATAGCGGCAGCAGGGGCGGCGCATGGGAGAGATCCATTTGCGGTAGAATTTCACAAGGAAAATCAGCACGTGCTTCATGTCTTATCCTCCCGCACCAGGCCAAGTTGGGCCAAGGCGCGGTCGTAGTCCCGCTGCAGCACGCTGTGGGGGCAGCGGGCCGTGCGACCCCGGGCCACCAGAAGCACATCCCACCCCTGGACCATATGGTCCTGACTCAGGCGGAACAGTTCCCGCAGCCTGCGCCGGGCGCGGTTGCGCACCACGGCGTGTCCCAGCTTTGTGCTGACGGTGACGCCCAGACGGTTGCGCGCACGGCCATTTTTTCGGCAATAGACCACCATGGACGGGAGAACCACGGAAGCACCCTTGGCATACAGCCGCCGGAACTCATAATTCTCCTTAATAGTGACCGAACGCTTCACAGTCTGTCCTCTTCCTTTCCTTCCACTTACGCACTTCAAGGGACGATTTCTTTTGCTTTCAAAAAAACAAACAAAACCGTCCCTGTCAGATCCTATCTTTTTGCGGTGCGGCGAGAGCCATAGCGCCTTTTACTTGCTCAGGCTCAGACGGCCCTTTGCACGACGGCGGGCAAGAACCTTGCGGCCGTTGGCAGTAGACATTCTCTTGCGGAAACCATGAACCTTGGAAGCATGCAGCTTCTTGGGCTGGTAAGTACGCTTCGTCATTTCGAACTACACCTCCTGAAAGATTTTTCCGGCGGGAAAATGCATTTTCCCGCGCTTACTCGACGGCGGGCGAGGGCGGTACGCCGTTCACCCCGCAGTTGACTGTTTCAATCGCATAAAAGCGCAGATGATATTATATCGAAAGAATGTCCACCTGTCAATGAAAATATCCGTTTTTGTTCTCTTTTTTCCTATTTTTGATTACTTTTCCGCAGTAGAAGGCCGCTGTCCCATATCTTGCCCGTCCTTTTGAAAGAAATACCAGATATAGACTTCTTTCGCGCAAAAAAATCAGTATAATAGATTGAATATGTATGGACAGGTCCCCTCCTTTTTGCTATAATTTTAGACGTATCATTTTGCGCTTTTTTGCACCTTTCCCCCAAAAAAGCGCTCATTTTGCAGATTCTGTGGCACGCGGACGTGCAACTTTTCCACCGGCGCGCCCCTTTTGTGTGCGGGCCTCTTCCGGTCCGTACACAAAATCTGCAAAGAGAAAAGGAGCGAAACGGATCTTATGAATTCCATTGCCGACATCTGGAGCAATATTCTCGAGCGCATGAAGGGTGAGCTGTCGGAAACGACCATTAACACCTGGTTCGATGACGTGAGCGCCGTGGGACTGGAAAAGGATGTGTTCACCCTTCACTGTCCGTCGGACTTCAAGCGCAGCAACATCGAGCAGCGCTTTCTCGGAAACATCCAGGCTGCGCTGCGCGATATTTTTTCCGCCGACTTTGAAGTGCGGCTTCTGGGCGACGAGGACTACAATTCCTACTGCAAAGGCATCGTGGCAAAGCCCACGTCCCTGATCGAATCGGGCGAGTTCACCTTTGAAAATTTTGTGGTGGGCAAATCCAATCAGTTGGCCCATGCCGCGGCCCGGGCCGTGGCCGACGCGCCGGCAGAGTCTTACAATCCCCTGCTGATTTACGGCGACTCGGGACTGGGCAAGACCCATCTGATCTACGCTATTGCCCATTCCATCCGCCAGCACAATTCCGGGGCCAAGATTGTCTATATCAAGGGCGATGATTTCACCAACGCTCTGATTCAGGCTATCCGTGAGGGCAAGCAGCTGGAATTTCACAACAAATACCGCGACGCAGACATCCTGCTGGTGGACGATGTACAGTTTATTGCCGGCAAAAAGGAGACGCAGGAAGAATTTTTCCACACCTTCAACACCCTCTATGAGGCCCGGCGGCAGATCGTGTTGACCTCTGACCGGCCGCCCAAGGAAATGACGGCGCTGGAAGACCGTCTCAAGACCCGCTTTGAGTGGGGCCTGTTGGCAGATATCCAGCCGCCGGACTATGAAACCCGCATGGCCATCATCAAAAACAAAGCCATGCAGTTGGGTACGCCCCTGCCGGATTCCATCTGCACCTACATTGCCGAAAATGTCACCGCCAATGTGCGGCAGATTGAGGGCACGGTGAAGAAAATTCTTGCCTACCGTGAACTGCTGGGCAACGACATCGACGAGGAGAGCACCGCCCGCGCCGTGCGCGACATGCTGAAAAAGGACAACGAGTTTGTCCCCTCCGCTTCCCTGGTTATTTCCGAAATCAGCAAGTATTACAATCTTGAAGAGCGGGTGCTGCGGGGCCAGCAGCGCTTCAAGGAAGCCGCCACCGCCCGCCAGGTGGCCATGTATCTCATTCGTCGCCTGACCAATCTCTCCCTGAGCGAGATCGGCAAGGAATTCGACGGCCGCGATCATACCACTGTGATGCATTCTATTGAAAAGGTGGAAAAACAAATGAATACCAGCCCCGCTTTTGCCGAAACGGTGAAAGCCATTACAGCCAATATCAACGCCAAAAACTAATCTCTCCCTCCGCGCGCCTTTTTTCCACATTTCCCGTGGAAAATTCTGCACCGGCTGGGGAAAACTTTTCCGTCGCGCGGCGGCGTGGAAAACCGGCAAAAAATTTCCACATCCCTGTGGATACGCTTTCCTTTGCCCTCTCTCGCCATTTCCCACTTTTCCACATTTCCCGGCCCCCTACTGCTGATACTGCATTTTATTCTGTTCTTTTTTCAAAAAAACTGTTTTTAGAGCAAAACGAACTTTGGAAGGACGATACCCTTATGAAATTTTCCTGTGAAAAAGCGCTGCTGCAAAGCGCAATCAACACGGCCGCCCGGGCCGTGGCTTCAAAAAGCTCCATTCCTGCTCTGGAAGGCCTGCTGCTGGAAGCCCACAACGGCTATCTTACCGTCAGCGGCTACAACATGCAGCTGGGAATCCGTTCCCGGTTCCAGGCCAACATCACCGAAGACGGCGAATTGGTGCTCAATGCCCGGCTCTTTGGCGACATTATCCGCAAAATGCCTGATGACATGATTGTTTTTTCCAGTGACGACAAACTGATGGTTTCCGTGGTCTGCGGCGATGCAGATTTCCACATTCTAGGCCTGAGCGCCGCGGACTTCCCGGATCTGCCCGATGTGGAAGACGATTATACCTGCACGGTTCAACAGAATATCCTCAAAGCGATGATCGGCGGCACATCCTTTGCCGTGTCTACCAATGAAAGCCGCATTGTGCACACCGGCTCCCTCTTTGAAATCGGCGACGGCATGCTGACTATCGTTTCGGTGGACGGCTTCCGGCTGGCCCTGCGCCGGGAAAAATATGAAAAGCTGGAAGGCGGGGCCTTCACCTTTGTAGCCCCCGGCAGCGCTCTCAACGAGGTGGAAAAAATCTGCACCGACAGCGAGGACGGCGCTATGGTGATCCTTGGTTCCCGCCATGTGCAGTTCGAGGTGGGCCAGACTCAGCTGATCTGCCGTCGTCTGGAGGGTGATTTCCTCGACTACAAAAATGCCATTCCCCGCCAGAATCCCATTGTATTGACTGCAGATAAACGTGCCCTGATGGGCAGCATCGACCGTGTCAGTGTGGTGATTTCCGACAAAATGAAGAGTCCGATTCGCTGTGTTTTCGGCGATGACAGCGTAAAACTTTCCGCCAGAACCGGCAATGGCGACGCCAAAGACAGTTGTCCCATCGCCGGCAACGGAAACGATCTGGAAATTGGATTCAATAACCGTTATCTGATGGACGCGCTGCGTTATGCGCCCGCCGATGAGGTAAAAATCGAGCTGAACAGCGGCATTACGCCTGCGATCATCGTTCCTACCGAGGGGGAGGAAAACTTCCTTTATATGGTGCTGCCGGTGCGCCTGAAGGCGGAATAACGGAAGAAAGGGACTTGGAATGGAAACGATAACAATCCATACCGATTTTATCAAACTGCAGGATCTTCTCAAACTAACGCACCAGGTATCCTCGGGCGGCGAGGGGAAAATTGTGATTCAGGAAGGGCAGGTCTGCGTCAACGGAGAGACGTGTACTATGCGCGGCAAAAAGCTGTATCCCGGTGACGTAGTGTCTTATCAGGGCCGCAAAACCGCTGTGGCCCGGCAGGCATGAAGATCGACGCTCTTTCCCTGCAGCAGTTCCGCAACTACCAGGCCCAGGAGTTTTCCTTTGACGGTCGCTGCAACGTGATTTATGGAGAAAATGCCCAGGGAAAGACCAATCTGCTGGAAGCGATTGCCTGTTTGTCGACCGGGCGTTCTCCCAGGGCGCGCAGCGACCGGGAAATGATCCGCTTTGAAGCGGACAGCGCCCTTCTGCGGGCTTCGGTCTCCGCCCGGGAGCGGAATTTTATGCTGGAAACCCGGCTGCAGCGGGGGCGGCCGAAAAAAATGACGGTCAACGGCGTGCCTGTTCGGCGGGGCGCCCAGAGCAGCGGCGTACTGTTTACCGTATATTTTTGCCCAGAGGATCTGTATCTGATCCGCGACGGCGCCGCCGCCCGCCGGAAATTTATGGACACGGCCCTGTGCCAGCTCCGGCCCAAATATGCCGAAGCCTTGGCACGATACAACAAAGCCTATGAAAGCAAAACCCGCATCCTGCGCGACAGCGAGGAGCGGCCGGATCTGTTGGCAGCCCTGCCGGAGTTCAACCATCAAATGGCCCTGGCCGGGGCGGCGGTGATCCATTACCGCGCACGCTTTGCCGCGCGGCTGGCTGAGTATGCCGAAGCCAGCCACCAGGAGTGCAGCGGCGGCCGGGAAACGCTGGCGCTGCGCTATGAAACGGTAAAAACCGTAACCAATCCCTTTGCCGACCTTCCCACAGTGTCTTCCCAGTTGGCGGAGCACCAGAAGGAGCATGAGCATGCGGAGCGCGCGGCCCGGTTGTGCCTATCCGGGCCGCACAAGGACGATCTGGCCGTGTTGATCGGCGGCGTCAGTGCAAAATCCTATTCTTCCCAGGGACAGACCCGGACGGCGGCGCTGTCTATCAAACTGGCCGAGCGGGAGATTTACAAAAACACTGTAGGCGAATACCCCGTATTGCTGTTGGATGACGTGCTCAGCGAGCTGGACGCCCGGCGGCAGGAATTTGTGCTCAACCGCATTCAGGGCGGACAGGTGTTTATCACCTGCTGCGAGGACGACCGGCTGGAAACACTGCTCAAGGGAAAGGTGTTTCACATTCAGGGCGGCCATGTCGTGTGACGGAAAAGGAGCGGAACAGAGATGTATGTTTCCATCGGGCCGGGCGCGGTGGCACGCTGCGGCGATATTGTGGGTGTGTTTGATCTGGACAGCGCTACCTGGTCCCATCGCACACGTAAAAGCCTGGCCGTGTGCGAGCGGGAAGGGCGCGTGATCGCCGTGGGCGACGATTTGCCCAGGGCTCTTTTATTGTGCTCCCCCCGGAGCAGATCCGGCCGCCGGCGGAAACGGGAGCACAGCAAGCGGCCTGTGGTCTATTTGACGCAGCTTTCCGCGCAGACATTGGAAAAAAGGATTCAGAGCGAGCGAATCTGAACGCGCGCTACAAGCGCGCCCTGAAACACCGGGGGCGCTGCAGGGGAAGCGCTGTTTCCCCTGTCCTCCCCACTGCGGGGAACGGAAAATGGAGGAAGAAACAGATTTCTTTCCCAAAAACGCGCGGAGCGCGGCTTTTTGGAAGGGATTGTCTTTTAGGAGGTTCCAGTATGGACGAAGAAAAGCAGAAAAGGATCGAGGAACACGAGGGGGAAGAGACGTACAACGTGGATAAAGGCAACGAGTACGACGCTTCGGAGATCCAGGTGCTCGAAGGGCTGGAGGCTGTGCGCAAGCGTCCGGGCATGTATATCGGTTCCACCTCGAAAAGCGGTTTGCATCACCTGGTCTATGAGATCGTAGACAACGCCATCGACGAAGCTCTGGCGGGCTACTGTACTGATATCACCGTGCAGATCAACGAAGGCGATACCATCACTGTGACGGACAACGGCCGCGGTATTCCCGTGGATATCCAGGCCCAGACCGGGCGGCCCGCTCTCGAGGTGGTTTACACTGTGCTCCACGCCGGCGGTAAATTCGGCGGCGGCGGCTACAAGGTGTCCGGCGGCCTCCACGGCGTGGGCGCCAGTGTAGTCAACGCCCTGAGCGAATGGCTCACGGTGCAGGTACACCGTGATGGAAAAATCCACCAGATGAAGTTTTCCCGGGGTCACATCGTCGAGGAGATGACAGTGATCGGGAGCACGGATCACACCGGCACTACGGTCACTTTCAAGCCCGACCCGGAGATGTTCGAGGAAACAGTGTACGACTATGACGTGCTCCACACCCGTATGCGGGAGCAGGCCTTTCTGAATGCTGGGCTGCGTATCCGCACCATCGATCTGCGCGCAGGCAAGGAACAGAGCGACGAGATGTGCTTTGAAGGCGGCATCCGGGAGTTTGTCACCTATCTTAACACCAACAAGGACGTGCTGCATGAGCAGGTGATCTACATGGCCGGAACCCGGGACGGTTCCATGGCCGAGGTGGCCCTGCAGTACAATGACGGTTACAATGAGAATATCCTCTCCTTTGCCAACAACATCCACACCCCCGAGGGCGGCATGCATGAGGAGGGCTTCAAGCGCGCTCTGACCAACGTACTCAATGCCTACGGCCGCAAAATGAAGATTCTCAAGGAAGAGGAAAAGATCTCCGGCGAGGACTGCCGTGAGGGGTTGACGTGCATTATTTCCGTCAAACTGACCGATGCCCAGTTCGAAGGCCAGACCAAGGCTAAGCTTGGCAACAGCGAGATCCGTACGCTGGTGAACAGCATCGTGTCGGAAAAGCTGGAAATTTTCCTGGAGGAAAACCCGTCCGTGGGACGCCAGGTGTTGGACAAGGCTCTGATGGCGAACCGCGCCCGAGAGGCGGCGAAAAAAGCGCGCGAATCCGTGCGCCGCAAGACTGGCTTGGAGTCGGGCCAGATGCCCGACAAGCTGCAGGACTGCAACGAGCGGGATCCGGGCCTGTGCGAAATTTACATCGTTGAGGGCGACTCGGCCGCCGGGTCGGCCATTCAGGGCCGGGATTCCCGTTTCCAGGCTATCCTGGCCATGTGGGGCAAGATGCTCAATGTGGAAAAGGCCCGGGCCGACAAAATCTACGGCAACGACAAGCTCTATCCTTTGATTGTGGCCTTGGGCGCAGGCATCGGCGGCGAATTCAACATCGATAAGCTGCGCTATCACAAAATTATCATCATGGCCGATGCCGATGTGGACGGCGCTCACATCCGTACGCTGTTACTGACGTTTTTCTTCCGCTATATGCGTCCGCTGATTGAAAACGGATATGTCTATTCCGCCGTACCGCCTCTGTATAAACTCACCCGCGGCAAAAAGCAGCGCGTAGCTTACTCCGACGAAGAGCGCGACCGCATTTCCGCCGAGATGCGCGGCGACAATCCCAACGTGAAAGTGGACATTTCCCGCTTCAAGGGCCTGGGCGAAATGGACCCCCACGAGTTGTGGGAGACCACCATGGACCCCGAGCGCCGCACGCTGCGCCGCATCACGTTGGACGACGCGGTGAAGGCCGACGAGATCTTCACCATTCTGATGGGCGAAAAAGTGGAACCCCGCAAGGAATGGATCGAAAGCAACGCCAAATACGCGGTCAATCTGGACATTTAAGGAGACGAGGCCAACATGGGACACAACAGAGATTATAAACCGGAGGATATTGCTTTTCCCAATCAGGCGATCACCGAGTCCGGCCTTGTCGCCGAAATGGAAACAAGCTACCGGGAATACGCCATGAGCGTAATCGTGGGCCGTGCGCTGCCCGATGTGCGCGACGGACTCAAACCTGTACACCGCCGCATCCTCTACGCCATGTATGAGGACGGACTGACGGCGGATAAACCCTTCAAAAAGTCGGCTACCTGCGTGGGCGACGTGCTGGGCCGCTATCATCCCCATGGCGATGCCAGCGTGTACGACGCTCTGGTGCGTCTGGCTCAGGATTTTTCCATGCGCTATATGCTGGTAGACGGCCACGGCAACTTTGGCTCCGTGGATGGCGATCCCCCGGCTGCTTACCGTTACACCGAGGCCCGCATGAGCAAAATTTCCGAGGAAATGCTCCGCGATATCGACAAGGACACGGTCAACTGGGACCCCAACTTCGATGAAACCCGCAAGGAGCCGCGTGTGCTCCCCTCCCGCTTCCCCAACCTGCTGGTCAACGGTTCCTCAGGCATTGCCGTGGGCATGGCCACCAATATCCCACCCCACAACCTGCGGGAAGTCATCGGCGCATGCATCTGCGTACTCGACGATCCGGAGGCTACTTTGGCCGATCTGATGGAGCATGTGAAGGGGCCGGACTTCCCCACCAAGGGTATCA
Organism: bacterium 210917-SL.2.15; assembly: GCA_020555605.1. Lineage (GTDB taxonomy): Bacteria > Bacillota > Clostridia > Oscillospirales > Oscillospiraceae > Pseudoscillospira. The sequence continues at coordinate 46,759 of JAJCJC010000016.1, forward strand.
TTATGGGCCGCAGCGGTATCCGTGCCGCCTATGCCACCGGTCGAGGCCGGGTCGTGATCCGCGCCCGCCACGAATTTGAGGAATTCGGCAAGGACCGCACCCGCATCATCATCACGGAACTGCCCTATCAGGTAAACAAGCGCCAGCTGATCCGCAACATCGCTGAGCAGGTGAAGGAAAAGCGCCTGGAGGGCATTTCCGACCTGCGCGACGAAACAGACCGCAACGGCATGCGCGTGGTGATCGAGCTCAAGCGCGACGCCAACCCCCAGGTGGTGCTCAACCACCTGTTTACCCAGACCCAGCTGCAAACCAGCTTCGCCATCAATATGCTGGCTCTGGTGGACGATCAAAAGCAGCCGAAAATATTGTCGCTGCGCCACATCATCGACGAATATCTCGCGTTTCAGGAAGAGATCATCGTCCGTCGCACACGCTACGATCTGAAGAAGGCCCAGGAGCGCGCCCATTTGCTGGAAGGACTGCTGGTGGCCCAGGACAATATCGACGAGGTTATCCAGATTATCCGTACCAGCTACGATGACGCCAAAGAACGCTTGTGCGAGCGTTTCGGCCTGGACGACATCCAGGCCCAGGCAATCCTTGACATGCGTCTGAAAGCTCTGCAGGGCCTCGACCGGGAAAAACTGGAGAACGAATACAAGGAACTGGAGGAGAAGATCGCATGGTTCCAGAAGATTTTATCCGATGACGGTCTGGTGCGCCAAATCCTGAAGGAAGAGCTGACGGTCATTGCCGACAAATTCGGCGACGAACGCAAAACGGAGATTCAGGAAGTGGAGGACGAGATCGACATCGAGGATCTGATCGAAGAAGAGCAGTGTGTCTTTACCCTGACAGCCGCCGGCTACATCAAGCGCACGCCGGTGAGCGAATACGCCGCCCAGAGCAAGGGCGGTATGGGCAAAAAGGGAATCACCACCCGGGAGGAGGACTATGTCACCGACGTATTCACCGCCTCCACCCACGACTATATTCTCTTTTTCACCGACACCGGAAAGGTGTACCGCAAAAAGGGCTATCAGATCCCCGAGAGCGGAAAGACCGCCAAGGGTACCAATATTGTCAACATTCTGCAGGTGGAACAGGGCGAGCGCATCCAGACCATGATTCACACCCGGGACATCGAGCACAGCGAAAACCGTTTTCTGTTTATGGTCACCCGCGCCGGCACTGTGAAGCGACTGCCGGTAATTACGCTGAAAAACCTGCGCAGCAACGGTATCCGCGCCCTGCGCATGGAGGAGGGCGATGCCCTGATCGCCGTCCATGAGACGGACGGGACGCAGAACATCGTCCTTGCCACCCGTGACGGGCAGGCTGTGTGCTTCCGGGAAACCGATGTGCGCGCTATGGGTCGCGACGCCATGGGCGTACGGGGCATCCGCCTGCGCGAAGGCGACTTCGTGGTGGGTGCCGGCGTAGCCGCGGAAGGGAAGGAAATTCTTTCCATCACGGAAAAGGGCTACGGCAAACGTACGGCAGTGGAGGAATACCGCCTCACCAACCGGGGCGGCCTGGGCATCCGCAACTATGCCGTCACCGATAAGACCGGCGCCGTGGTGGGCATTAAGATCGTCGACGGCAACGAAGATCTGCTGCTGGTAACCCAGAGCGGTATCCTGATCCGCACTGCGGTGGAAAACATCCGCGCGGCCGGCCGCGCCACCCAGGGTGTCATTGTCATGCGCTTCAAGGAAGAGGGCGATCAGGTCATCGCCTTGGCGCTGGCCGAGCGGGAAGAGGAGAAAGACGGCGCGGAGGACGGCGCGCAGGAAATGCAGCGCCCCGCCGCTGAAGAGAGCGGACAGGAGGACCTGCAGGAATGAGCGGAGCGCGGGATTGGCTGAAAGAACACCAGACGGCTACCGTCCAGGATCTGAGCAATGACATGTGGGTGCGCATCGAGCGCACGAACCGCATGCTGGAGCAGTACGGCCGAGGGGACTTTGTGGAAAATATGCCGGTGCTGTTCGCTATGTATTACTGCACCGCCGTTACGGTGATGCAGATTCCTGAGGAACCCACGGGCATGGAACTGCAGAAGCTCTATCTGGAAAACGTCCGCAATCTGGAAAATGAATGTCTGATCGACGAAACTGAATCCGTCCACATGGTGAACGCGTTCCACGAAGCGTGCCGCAGCATCGCGCAGGAGAGCATGGAGACGGCGGAGCAGCCGGAGGAAAAGCCCAACCCCTTCGCGCCCATCATCCGGGCGGGCGCCCGGCGCCTGGGCCTCCCGTACCGGGACGTACACGTGGAGCTGATTCAATTCCTGGCTGATTTCGCTGTGTCTTACCGCATTCAGGGAACGGGCGCCAACCCTCTCTTCCGGAGTTGAACACACTGTGAAAAAACCGCCGAAGGGGCAGCAGAATTGCGCCCCTTTTGCGGTTTTTGTTTCGAAGACAGGGGAAGAAAACGCCCGGTAGCGGCTGAGTGCCCTCTCTGCATGGAACAAGAATGCAGGCAAAAAAAACGGAAAATTGGAAAAAAACGCGGAAAAATTGGTTGCAAAACGAAACCATAAGTGATATGATAGCAAAATCTGTCAGAGAAAAAGGAGATGAGACGGGATGGAGCGCTGTGATGAAGTGTTTCAGCGGGTCTACGAAACCATGTTTGAACAGACGGATGATCCGTTCCCGGATGTGGTGCCCGTGGCGCGGGAACTGCACTGTCAGGTGCTGCGGCAGCATCTCCGGCGCAGCGGTCAGCGGCTGATGCGTCGCTGCGGCATCGGCCAAAGCGACGCTGATCTGCAGCGCATCGATACGTGCTTTCGGCAGCTGCGGCGCATGGAATGCGCTATCCTGTTCCGTTGCGCCTGGCATATTCGGCGCAGGGAGCCGGAGGCGCTGGCCACCATGGCTGCTGAGGACGAAACTTGCGGCAGTGCGGCTAACTACGCCTATGACTCGATGATTGGGCTGTTTTCCACCTGTGTGTTCCGTCCACCCTTTCTGGATTCCCACGACAAATGTGAGGTACTGTACAATGAAATCTATAGCGCCCGGGAATCCCTCACCCGCCGGATGCGTCTTCCGGACGGCGACCGGGGGCTGACGGAGATGTTGGATCTGACCTATGATCTGCTGCGTCTGTATGCGAAAAAAGCCTTTGATTACGGAGTGCGGCTCGCCTGAAACGGCGGGCCGTTTTTTGCTTTGCGGCATGCTCCGCTGGGATGTGGCACGGGTAGCGGGAACGTTTACCCAGGGCGCTGGAAGTGATTTCAAAAAGGCAGTGCAGCTGCTCGTTTTCTTTTTTATAAAAAAACCGCCGGCACCGCCGGCGGTTAGGGCAATTCAAAACTTTCGCCCGCTTTTGCAAAAAGAAAAAAGAACACCCGTCGGGTGTTCTTTTCAAAAGCGATTGGATCAGCCGATCTGATTGAGCTTCAGCGTCAGCGCGCTCTTCTTGTGCGCTGCGTTGTTCTTGTGGATCAGACCCTTGCTGGCGGCCATGTCGACCTTCTTGACGGCAACCTTGTACGCGCCTTCAGCCTCGGTGCGATTGCCTTCTGCGGCAGCAGCCTCGAACTTCTTGATGGCGGTCTTCATAGCGGACTTCTGAACCCGGTTCTGGGCATTGCGAGCCTCAGCGAGCAGAACACGCTTCTTAGCAGACTTAATATTCGGCAAACCAAACACCTCCTCCGGCAGGAAATTTGCATGGAGCACGTCTCCATACTCTGTGCAGGATGATATTCTATCACGTCAGATACAAAAAAGCAAGGAATTTTTCAAAATTTTTTAATCTTTTTTTGTATAAGGCGCGTCTTTTTTCAAAAACTAAGGGAAAACTACCACATTTAGTGGGATACGAAAAAAGGGGACACAAAACATGCTGACCAAACGCACGGACCTGGCGCTGGAGGCCAGAGAGCTTTTTGAAGAGAGCGTGGGAAAAACCACCGCACTGCAGGGGGTACAGGCTCAGGAATACGGCCGCCGGGGCTGTACAGTCACAGAGGTGGATATTTTGGATGGTCAGGGAAGCCGTGCCCTGGGGAAACCCGTGGGCCGCTATCTCACCGTAGCGCTGGAACAGAATAACCTGTCCGGAAAAGGGTTCGAGGAGGCCGCCCGCTGCATTGCCGAAGAACTGCACCGCCTTCTGCCTCCTCTGGACGAGGAAAAACCTGTCCTGGTGGCAGGTCTGGGCAACCGGGATGTGACGCCCGACGCCCTTGGCCCGCTGGCGGTGGACGCTCTTCTGATCACGCGGCATTTGAAAGAATCCCTTCCCGGGGAATTTGCCGCCCTTTCTCCAGTATGCGCTATAGCTCCCGGCGTGCTGGGACAGACGGGCGTGGAGAGCGCCGAGGTGATCCGGGGTGTGGCGGAGCGGGTGAAGCCCTGCTGTGTGATCGTGATCGACGCCCTCATGTCCCGCCGCCTTTCCAGGCTGTGTGCCACCGTGCAGCTGTCCGATACCGGACTGATTCCCGGCTCCGGCGTGGGCAACCACCGCTGCGCCCTCAACGAGGACACGCTCCATGTGCCCGTGCTTTCCATCGGCATCCCCACAGTGATCGATGGGGCGACGCTGGCGGCAGACCTGCTGGAGGAAGCCGGCGCGGAAGAAACGGCTGCGTCGCTGCGCGAAGGTATGATTGTCACCGAACGCAGCATTGACGAGCGCATCCGGCGGCTGGCCAGACTGACAGCGCTGGGCGTCAATCTGGCGCTGCAAAGCGCTCTGGACGTAGAGGATGTGGCTGCTTTTTTAAGTTGAACCTCCCTCCTGCTCCAGTGCAGAGAGTGCACAATGTCGCAGGAACAAAAGCAGATTTTTTTACAAATTGCCCTTTGCCCTCTTTACAAACGGGAAAAAAGAATTATAATGAACCTCACAAATCAATCAAGTTTTCTTCAGGGCAGGGTGCAATTCCCTACCGGCGGTAAAGCCCGCGAGCCGAAAGGCTGATCCGGTGAGATTCCGGAGCCGACAGTATAGTCTGGATGAAAGAAGAAACGGATCGGCGCAGCTGCGCTGTTTTTGACGTTTGCTCTGAAATGGATTTCATTTCAGAGCTTTTTTGTTGTAAAAACACAGCTGCAAATGTGCTGTCCGGGATTGCGGTTCCGATCGATGCAGGCCCTGAGCATGAATGCTCAGGGCTTTTTTGTTTCATTGGCAAGAAGGAGATGCATGATGAGAGAGCAGGACTATATGCGCCGGGCCATCAGTCTGGCAAAGCAAGGCGTACCCTGGGCCAGCCCCAATCCGCTGGTGGGGGCGGTGATTGTGAAAGATGGCCGGGTGATCGGTGAGGGATACCATGCCCGCTGCGGCGAGGCCCATGCCGAGCGCGCCGCGCTGGCCGCCTGCACGGAAGACCCTGTAGGGGCCACGGTTTATGTCACGCTGGAACCGTGCTGCCACCAGGGCCGTCAGCCCCCCTGCACGCAGGCGCTGATCGAAAGCGGCGTTGCCCGGGTGGTAATCGGCTCCCGAGACCCAAACCCGAAGGTGGCGGGAAGGGGAATCGCGCAGCTGCGCGCGGTCGGGATCGAAGTGGTCGAAGATGTTCTCCGGGAAGAATGTGAGTCCCTGAACCGCATCTTTTTTCACTACATCACCACCAAGACCCCCTATGCTGCCCTGAAATACGCCATAACGGCAGACGGCAAACTTGCCGCCCGCACGGGACGCTCCCAATGGATCACCGGTAAGGAGGCCCGTGCCCATGTCCACAGCCTGCGCAGCCGTTATCGGGCCATTCTGGTGGGCGTCGGCACTGTGCTGGCCGACGATCCCCTGCTCAACTGCCGCATGGAAGGCGGACGCGACCCGGTGCGCTTGGTGCTGGACAGCCGCCTGCGCACGCCTTTGTCCGCCCGGGTGTGCCAAACGGCCCGGGAGCAGAAGACGATTTTCGCATGCGCTGTGGAAAACGCGGAAAAGTGCGCACAACTTCGGGCGCTGGGCGTGGAGGTGCTGTGCCTGGGCGGCGCGGACGGCCGGGTGGACTGGAACGCCCTGATGAAAGAATTGAGCGCGCGGGAGATCGACAGCGTACTCATCGAGGGCGGCGCGGAGATCCAGTACAGCGCCCTGTGCGCCGGCGTGGTGCAGCGGCTGTATGCCTATGTGGGGGCCATGCTCCTGGGCGGCGCCGGAGCAAAGTCCCCCGTGGGAGGTTTGGGCGCGCCCAGCCCGGCGGAAGCGTTTATGCTGGGCGCACCGGAAATTGAGCGCTTCGGCCGCGACGTGCTGCTGTCCTACGATGTGCTGACGCGGGAAAAGGAGGCGTTTTAACTGTGTTTACCGGAATTGTGGAAGAAATCGGCGTGGTGCGCGGTGTGGTTTCGGGCAGCGAATGGGGCAGTATTTCCATCGGCGCCCGCCGGGTATTGGAGGGCACCCGCCGGGGCGACAGTATCGCCGTTAACGGCGTGTGCCTGACGGTGACGGCCCTCAGTCGCGACGGCTTCACCGCTGATGTGATGGCCGAAACCCTGCGCCGCAGTAACCTGGGTGCGCTGAAGGCCGGGGAGGCGGTGAATCTGGAGCGGGCTATGGCCGCGGACAGCCGCTTCGGCGGGCATATCGTCAGCGGACATGTGGATAACTTTGGGGAAATTGTGGACAGAAGCCAGGAAGGAAGCGCCTTTTGGCTCACGCTCTCCGCCCCGCCGGACCTTCTGGAACTGGTGGTGGAAAAAGGCTCTATCACCCTGGACGGCGTCAGTTTGACGGTAGCGGCGCGCGCGGAGAACACCTTTTCCGTATCCCTGATTCCTACTACCCAAATGGATACCACACTGCTGCGCAAACGGCCCGGTGACAAAATCAACCTGGAAGCCGACGTCATTGGGAAATATGTGCGCGCGCTGCTGCACAAAAGCGCGCCGGCGGCAGAGCCGGTTCAGCAGCCCCGGGAAAGTCGTCTGACGGAAGAGTTCCTGCGCCGGAACGGATTTTAAGCGCGCCCCCTGGGGAAAAAATCAAAGAAAATTGCCGGAGGGCGCAGCGCCTTCCGAATGAAAAAACGATTGACCGCAAAGATCAAAGGAGGAGCGAGAAATGGAACTGAGCACTGTGGAAGAAGTGATCGAGGATCTGCGCGCCGGAAAACTCATTTTGTGCATTGACGATCCCGACCGGGAAAACGAGGGCGACCTGATTTGTGCCGCCCAATTTGCCACCACTGAAAACGTCAATTTTATGGCAAAATACGCCAAAGGGCTGATCTGCACCCCAATGAGCGAGGCGGTGGCCGCCCGCCTGGGGCTGGAGCAGATGGTGAAAGTGAACACCGACAACCACGGCACCGCTTTTACCGTGTCCATAGACCATGTCAGCACCACCACCGGCATCAGCGCCGAGGAGCGGGGCGTTACCTGCCGCCGGTGCGCCGACCCCGCCGCCCGGCCGGAGGACTTCCGCCGCCCGGGACATGTGTTCCCTCTGGTGGCCCGGCGGGGCGGTGTGCTTGCGCGCAACGGCCATACGGAGGCCACCGTAGACCTGTGCCGGCTGGCGGGGCTGACGGAGTGCGGACTGTGCTGCGAGATCATGCGCGAGGACGGCACCATGATGCGCACGGCAGAGCTACTGGAGCACGCCGAAAAATGGGGCATTAAAGTCATTACCATCAAGGCCCTGCAGGATTACTGCCGCCTGCACGACAAGCATGTGATCCGCGAAGCGGAAGCAAAACTGCCCACGGCATACGGAGACTTTAGTATCGTCGGCTATACGGACGACCTGACCGGTGAAAGTCATGTGGCTCTGGTCAAGGGCGATATCGGCGATGGAAAAGATGTTTTGTGCCGCATCCACTCCGAATGCCTCACTGGGGATGTGTTCGGTTCGGCGCGCTGCGACTGCGGCGACCAGCTCCATGCCGCCATGAAACGGATTGAACAGGAAGGCCGGGGCGTACTGTTGTACATGCGCCAGGAGGGCCGGGGCATCGGACTGATGAACAAGCTGAAAACCTATGTGCTCCAGGAACAGGGCTACGATACTGTGGAAGCCAACCTCAAGCTGGGCTTTGCCGCCGATCTGCGGGAATACTGGATTGGCGCCCAGATCCTGCGGGATCTGGGCGTGAAAGAACTGCGGCTGCTCACCAACAACCCCAGCAAGATCTACGGACTCAGTGGCTTCGGCATCCAGATCACCCGGCGGGAGCCGATCGAGATCCGGCCGCAGAAATACGACCGGTTTTATCTGAAAACCAAGCAGGATAAAATGGGGCACCTGTTTGAACAGGTGGAACTGTAAGAAACGAAAACACAAACGCGGTACAAAACTGTTTCAGGAGGGAACGACAATGAATTTGATTCAGGGAAATGTGATCGGAACTGGTATGAAGGTGGCCATTGTAGCCTCGCGGTTCAATGAGTTCATCGTAAACAAGCTGCTCGCCGGCGCCGAGGACGGCCTGGTGCGCCACGGCGTGGCCGGGGAAGACATCGATGCCTATTGGGTGCCCGGAGCCTTCGAGCTGCCGCTGCTGGGACAGAAGCTGGCCCAAAGCGGCAGATACGACGCGGTGATCTGTGTGGGCGCGGTGATCCGCGGCTCTACCAGCCATTACGATTTGGTGTGCAGTGAAACGGCCAAGGGCATCGCCCAGGCGGCCATGCACACCGGGGTGCCGGTGCTCTTTGGCGTTATCACCACGGAGAACATCGAGCAGGCCATCGAGCGCGCCGGCTCCAAGGCCGGCAACAAGGGCTACGACTGTGCCCTCAGCGCCATTGAAATGGTGGATCTGCTGCGCAGAGTGTAAGGCGCAGCGCGCAAAACGACGCCGGGAAGAGCGGCAAAGGCTTCTTCCCGGCGTCGTTTTTGCTGCTGTTTCAGCGGTAAAACGCAAGCTCATTTTTGCGCGAAAGCAGAAAGCGCTTGTGGTATTTGATACGGGCATAGGTCTGGATACGGTGGAGATAGATCACGTCGTAGGCGCCGCCCACCGCGCCAGCCAGAGGGATGCCCTGCAGAAATTTCATATACAGCAGTTCGCCGGAGAGCGAACGGGCGGTCTGGTCGATCTGGCGGCGCAATACGGTGGCGTCGTCCCAGCGGCCCAAACCGATATAGCGATCCAGCGCCCGGTTCTGGGCGGCCAGCTCCTCCCCGTGGGACAGGGCGGCGCGGATGAGCTGGAGCAGAAACCGCCGTTCCTCCTGAGTGCGGTGAGAATAACCGTACCCCGCGGCGATCTCATAAAGACTTTTGAGAATCATGGCGGTGAACAGAGGAATATCGGGCAGCCCGATGCCCAGCAGTCCCAGCCCGATGCCCTCCACACCCGAAAGGGCCAGATTTTTCCCGGCGGACAGGCCGGTGTGCGTCTGCGGGGCGCGCAGGGCGCGCCGGTCCCCCTGCTCCCGAACGGCGGCGCAATGGGTCTGAAACAGCGCGGCCTCACGTTTTTTGTTGTACGTCCGCTCAATCACGCCGGTTCCCTTTTCAAAGATCAGCGCGAAAGCCTTGGCAAAGGCGGCGTCCAGCGTATCCTGCAGGGTATCCGGGATGCGCTCCTCCAGCGTCCGGTTAAGAGCGGAGTCCTTTTTGCGCAGGTTCTTTTGAAGATACGCCTTCTCCTGCCGCAGCGTTTCGGCCCATTCCTGCTCCCAGCTGTGCTGTTTGACAAATTTCATTGCCCCTCCCCTTCCGGCGTGCCGCCGCCTGCGCAGTCTCCGGTCAGGGGCGGAATAACCACCATTTCCGTTTCTGTCCTTCGGCCACGGCTATGGCGTCACAGCGGTTATTGTATGCATCGTCCGCATGCCCTTGACCCCCAGTTTGCCGGCGGCAAACCGGGGACCCGAACCATATCAAGTGCTCGGGCAAATGAATTGCCCTGCGCCCAAGGTTTTGCTGCGCAAAACGCTTGACGCTCCCAAAGGCGCGGAGGGTCAAGAGCCGTTTTACTTCAGCTTCTGCCATTCGGCCACGGCCATAGCGTCGCAGCGGTTATTGTATGCATTGTCCGCATGCCCCTTGACCCAGTGGTAATGCAGTTCGTGTTTTTGGGTAAGCGCCAGCAGGACGTCCCACAAATCGGGGTTCAGGGCGGGTTTTTTGTCGCTTTTCACCCAGCCCTTTTTCTTCCAGCCCCAGGCCCAGCCCTTGGAGAGAGCATCGATGACATATTTGCTGTCGGAATACAGCTCCACGATACACGGCTCTTTCAGTTTTTTCAGCCCTTCGATCACGGCGGTCAGTTCCATGCGGTTGTTGGTGGTGTGCGCTTCGCCGCCGGAGAGGGACAGCTCGTGCTCCCCGTAGCAGAGAATGGCGCCCCAGCCGCCGGGGCCGGGATTGCCGCTGCACGCGCCATCGGTATATAGTGTAACTGTTTTCATGGCAGCTCCTTGTCGATCAAACGTTTTTTGGGGGCGGGAGAAAGCGCCCCGCCGGGCGCGGGATTCAAAAGTTTTTGAGGCGGATATCGTTCTTTGGATCAGGCTTTGTCTCCAGCAATTTGCCACAGCAGGGGCAGATTTCCCCGGAAAACAGGGGTACTTTTTTTACACTTTTGCCACATCGGTGCCCGCGTCCTGGAGCAGCTCCACCTCATCGAGCCACAGCTTAGCCACGGCGTCGCTGGGCATGCGCCAGTCGCCCCGGGGCGAGAAGGCCACAGAACCGACCTTCGGCCCGTCGGGCATGCAATTGCGCTTGAACTGCTGGGCGAAAAAGCGGCGGTAGAACGTTTTCAGCCATTTCAGAATCACCGCGTCGCTGTAGCGCCCGGCAAAGGCGCAGCGCGCCAGCCGGTAGACCTTGCGGGGCGGGAAAGCCCAGCGGACAATATAATAGAGGAAAAAGTCGTGCAACTCATAAGGTCCCACCAGATCCTCCGTTTTCTGGGAGATGGCGCCGTTCACCGCGGGCAGCAGCTCCGGGGAAACGGGAGTGTCGAGAATATCCTCGAGCACGTTGGTCAGTTCCTCGTCCTTTTCGAGGTTGTCTTTGGCCACATACTCCACCAGGTGGCGCACCAGCGTCTTGGGGATGGAGGCGTTGACGGCATACATGCTCATATGGTCGCCGTTGTAGGTGGCCCAGCCCAGGGCCAGCTCGCTCAGATCGCCGGTGCCGATAACGATGCCGCCGGTTTTGTTGGCGATGTCCATCAGCACCTGGGTGCGCTCCCGGGCCTGGGCGTTTTCAAAGGTCACGTCGTGCTCGCTCATGCTCTGGCCGATGTCCCGGAAATGGACGCGCACGGCTTCGGAAATGTCCACGGTGCGCAGCGTCGCGCCCATGCGAGCGGCCAGCTCCACGGCGTTGTTTTTCGTGCGGTCGGTGGTACCGAAGCAGGGCATGGTCACGGCGATCGCGTCGGAGGGGCTGCGGCCCAGCATCTGCATGGCGATCATGGTGATCAGCAGCGCCAGCGTGGAATCCAGGCCGCCGGACAGGCCCACCACGGCGGTCTTGGCCCCGGTGTGTTCCAGCCGCTTTTTCAGGCCCAGGGAGGCGATGAGCAGAATTTCCTCGCACCGGGCGGCGCGGTCGTCCTTGTCCGCAGGCACAAAGGGCAGCGGTGCAATCGGACGGGTCAGCTTGGTATCGGCTACCGTCAGGGAAAAGACGTTTAAAGCCATTTCCTCCGCCGTGCCCATGCTCTGGGTGCGGCGGCGCTCGTACACCAGCTTGCTCACGTCGATCTCTGTGCGCAGCAGGCCGTTTTCAAAGCGCTTTTCCGCCAGCAGCGTCCCGTTTTCTGCGATGATCTGGTGCGCGCCGAACACCAGATCGGCGGTGGATTCCCCTTCCCCGGCACTGGCATAAAGGTAGCCGCACTGCAGCCGGGCGCTCTGGACGGAAACCATGCGGCGGCGATATGCCCCCTTGCCAATCACGTCGTTGCTGGCCGACAGGTTGCCGATGACCGTGGCGCCGGCGCGGGCCAGCGCCACCGAAGGCGGCGCGCTTGCCCAGAGATCCTCGCAGATCTCAAAGCCCACGGTCAGCGCGGGGATTTCATTGCACTGGAACAGCTGCCGCGCGCCGAAGAGCACTGTCTGGCCGCAGAAATGATCCACATAGAAGGGGTCGTCCTCCGGAGCGGGGGAAAACTGACGCTTTTCGTAAAATTCCCCGTAATTGGGCAGAACGGTCTTGGGCACCACGCCCAGAATCTCGCCCTTCTGAATCACCACGGCGCAGTTGTACAGCTTCTGCTCCACCTGCACGGGCATGCCCACCGCGGTGAGCACCTCCAGATTCCGGGTGGCGTCCAGCACCGTCTGCAGCGCCGCGCAGGCGCCGTCGAGCAGGGTATCCTGATAAAACAGGTCGCCGCAGGTGTAGCCCGTCAGGCACAGCTCCGGCAGCACCAGCACCTTCACGCCCTCGCGCTCGGCCGCGCGCATCATGGTGAAGATCTGCTCGGCGTTGTAATGGCAGTCGGCCACCCGGATTCTCGGGCTGCCCACGGCCACAGGGATAAAACCGTCTTTCATACAAATGACCCTCTTTTCTTTGGTGGGAAAACCGTTTGGTTCGGTTTGTTGGTTTCCTTATTATTATAACGCGGAAGGGGCGGTTTTTCAATCGGTTTTGGGGAGAGGGAGCGCCTGCAGGCGGGGACGCTTTTTCCTTTTGGAAGGGGGGGCGGCTGCGCCCCGCAACGGAGCGGGAGTTTTCCTTCTTGGAAGAAGGGGGAACGGTTGCGCCCCGAAACGCGCCTGCGGGCGCAGGCCCGGTACAAAAAAGAGAACGTGGAGCGGCCTTCGTTGCGAATACTCACGGCCCTTCTCGGTGCTCCGCTTGACGTTCTTCCGATGGCTGTTCTGCTTTGCGTAGAGCTGGCAGACCGTCATTTTCTTCCCGGTGGTGTCAATGCCATCGTCAAGGTCCCGCTGGATTTCCTTCACCTTTTCCCGGGGCGGGAGATCATCCCGCTTCCGGCCGGGGTCTTGTCGGTGGCAACCAGCCTCCAAGAGTACACGAATTGAGGTTTCCCGTATGCGTCCGTATATTGGTAAGCGTATCTTCCGTCTTTTCTCTGGCTCGCTCCAGTCCTTAAAATTCGACCTTTGCTATCGCGTCTTTTCTCTGACATGATGGTAAGCTCCTTTCCATTCCTGGAATGAGCCTTCATACGCCATACATAAATTATGCGCTTTCGGCCCATTGTCAGCCGTTATTCTCAGATGACCCCCAGGGTATCGATCACTTTTTCAAACTGCTTGCGCTTGATCTGGAGCCTGTTGCCATTCATAATCAGCCAGCCCGCGTCCGGGTTTTTCTCCGCTAACTTGCGGAGCTTCTTTTCCCCGATACGGAAATATTTAAACGCCTCCTCAATGGTAAGTGTGTATTTTTCCCACATAGGAATATCGTTCGTGTTCATAAAATACAACACCTCCTTAAAATGTAACGTCCCCCTTTCAAGAGGATGGTGTTGTGCAAAAAAGAGGAAAATACGGATGGCTGTTGGCACAACTCCACGGGAGTTTCACCCCGGCCCATGCTGATGGGTGCGGCGTGCAATGCTTTGAGGGCGTTCAACGAGCGAGTATCTTTGACCTGTCTATACGTCATCGCCCACGGGCCGCCACACCTGTTTTGCGGCCTGGTGTGGATCGCTTGCTCCCAGGAGAGAGGTCATGGCGCACCGGCCGTATGGCTCGATACAGGACAGAATGTATCCGTCTGCCTTATGCTGCACCGGTGGCCTCCCATCGGGCTTTCTTTTTCAAAGAGCACGGAGCTTCATGACCGGACCGTTGGAGCAAGGAAAGGGAGAGAAACTTGCCCCGCAGGTGCGGGGTGGTGACTTCCTCCCTTTTCGCCTCAGTAATGCAGGGAGTGCCGAATCAGCAACCGCGAAGGGAAGACAATTTTTATGAAAGGCTCCGCTGGATAGCGAAGGCCCACATAAACATAAAAAAGCGCCTGTCTGCAAGACGAAGACAGGCGCAAGTGAATTATAAAAAGTATTTACATGATTTGTGTATTCATAGTGGTGGGGCCGAAGTAACCCGATGTAGGGTACAGCCTTTTTTTGACAAGTAAATTCCTGTCGGTTTATGTCGACATGATTTTCGTACCACGGCGGCCCTCTCCATAATCCTCCGTGTTTATCAGCGCTATAGCGTCATCCCTTTGAAGGACAAAAGAGCGGCAGCCTTGATTTCTGAACCGCCCCCTGTCAAGTAGACAGGTAAAAAAAGAAAAATTACGCCACGAGGGTCTGGTTCCTGTAAGCAAGGGGAGCCAGGCCCTTTAACTTAGCTTGAAGCCGCCTTGTATTGTAAAAGTCTA
>JAJCJC010000017.1 GCA_020555605.1 bacterium 210917-SL.2.15
TCTTCTTGTGTCAAGTAGGGACTAAAAAAATTTTGAGAATTTACAAGCCGTTCATAGGTGGACAACCACCCGTGAACGGCTTGCGTTTTCTCTATGCTCTTGTGCCGTGCTTTGTGCGGCGCTTCTTATACGCCGCCGCAAATGCCTCCATCATCGGAGTGACCGGAAGCTCGTTGTCAGGCTTGGACAGATATTCGAACCGAATGCCGTTCTCCCGAAACTTTCGCTCAAACCTCATGAAAGAGGAAGTGTCCCGACTGATTCGCGAGGTGTCGCGGGTGAGGATCGTACCGATGTCCTGACGCTTGGCTTCGTTCAGCAGGAAGTTCATGATACCTTCCGTATGGACGCCGGAGATGCCGTCTGCCGCCACAGCAGCAGCCACCTCATAGCCTTTGTCCTTCGCATAGCGTTCCAGCTCTTCCCGCTGGTCTGCTGCCGCAAGCTGATCCGCACAGGCAACGCGGATATAAAGAAATACTTTCATTTGGCTTCTCCTTCTGATGTAGTGAGGAAGTCCTTGAACTTCCAGACGATTTCTATGTTGTCAAGATCGTAAATGTAGACCGCAGAAATGAATGCGTGGGTCAGCTCATAGGTCAGAGCTTTGCAGTCGGCGTACTGTTCGCAGACCGCATCCAGCTTTTCATCTGAACAGGCGGTCTCGGAGTCAAGCTCCTTCATCCGTTCGTGACTGCGCTGGATTACTCCATCGTTTTCAGCAATCTTCACATCCGCTGCCGCCTTCCGCTGAATGTACGCCTCCTTCGTGATGCTTCCGGCTGCATACTTCTCGTAGAGCCTCAGCTTGGACGCCTTGTGCTGCTCGTTCTGCTTTTGCAGATTGCGGATTTTATCAGCACATTCCTTGATGGCAGATTTCCGCAGATCACCGACTTCGCGGTTCTGTATTGCTTCCTTCTGTGCCAAAGCAAGAAACTGAGTAAGGGCATGGAAGACAACCTTCTCAATATCCATTTCCGGAAAGCTCCTGCCAACCGGACAGTCTGTGTTTCCGTTGTTGACCGAGTGAATGCACTGGAAGTATCGAATGCCAGCCTTGTTCTTTCGGCGTGTCATAGCACGTTTACAGTTACCACAGCGGACGAGTCCCTTGAGCGGATAGTCATGCTGCTTGCGCGTGGGATTCCGTCCTCCGCCTCGAATGACCTTCTGAGCAAGCTCAAAGTCTTCCTTGCTGATAATCGCTTCATGCGTACCTTCTACGATAATCGGCTCATTGACAACACGCTTTTTTGAGCCGACACCGCAGGACTTCATTTTGCGGCTGACCAGTGTTCCGGTGTAAACAAGGTTTTTGAGGATGTTATAGACCATCACGGTTTCCCAACTGATTTTCTCGCTCATGTTACTGAACTTCTTCTTGTCGGGATGCTTGCTCTTGAAGTATTGCCCCGGCGTCGGGATGCCGTCATCATTCAGGCTGCGGGCGATCTGAGAGGTGTTGCTGCCTTCCAGCGCCTCGCGGAAAATACGACGGATCACATCAGCCGCCTCCGGGTCTACGGCAAGTTTGTTCCGAATGGTGGGATGCAGGACGTAGCCGTATGGGGCGTAGCCACCGACATACTTGCCCTGCTTCATCATCTGGATTTTTGCCGATGTGGTCTTTACGGAAAGGTCTTTGCTGTATGCGGCGTAGATGATGCTGCGCATAACCACTTCCAGACCGCCCGTTGTGCCTTTGTAATCGTCACTGTCATAGCCGTCGTTGATGGAAATAAAGCGGACGCCCATGAATGGAAAAGTGCATTCCAGATAGTTTCCCGTTTCAATGTAGTCACGAGAAAAGCGGGAAAAGTCTTTGACGCAGATCAGGTTAATCTCGCCGCGCTTGACCTTCTCCATCATCTGCGTGAACTGAGGACGGTGAAAGTTCGTGCCGGTATAACCGTCATCCGCAAACTCAGACCGCTGACAGTGAGACAGCTCCGGATGATTGTCAAGAAAGCGATTGATGAGCATACGTTGGTTGCCGATGCTGTCACTTTCCGCCTTGCTGCCATAGCCGGTATCTTCATCAGCCATTGAGAGGCGGATGTAGATGCCGATGTTGTATTCCTTGCTCATTTACATCGCCTCCTGTACTTCCTTGATGCTCTGAACGGTCAGAGCGTAAATATCGCCGTATTTCATGACCAGCTCGATTGAGCCGTCCTCATGGACTTTCACAAGCTCTACGGACTCGTCAACCAACTCATGAGAGAGCATCGTTGCACCGCTGACGGATTTCATCAGCGTGAGCCACTTGTTGTCCTCGGACATTGCCTCGGCAAACTTTACCTTCCGCTGAACCGCTTCATCCAACCGCCGTGAAAGATCGACATACTGCTCATCGTAGGCTTTCTTGGCAAAGGCGTATTCCTCTTCATCGAGAATGCCTTCCGTGAAGTCCTCATAGAGCCGAGTACGCTTCTTGGAGATGCCGCTGAGTTTCAGATTCAGGCTTGTGATGAGCGCATTCTGCTGATCGCGGATGCTGCGTTCGCCTTCGCTGTTTCTCAGCTTGGCAAGCAGCTTGTCGTAATTGAGAGCCGCCTTGACTTGAAGCTGGATCGCCGCAAGCACGTCGGCTTCGAGTTTGTCCTGCCGCGTATAGTGTGGCGTACAGAGATTGCCGCGCTTGACGGATGAACTGCACTCATAGAAGGCGTACCATGCGCCGTCCTTGCGCTTGTCAACGCGCTTGCGATGGAAATAGAGCTTCCTGCCGCAGTCTGCGCAGACGATTTTGTCTTCAAAGAGATTGATTAGTGTAGCACGGATTTTCTCCGTGCGCTCCATCTTCTCAATCCTTGTCCTTGCAGCAGCGTCGCGCAGCTCTTGTACCTTTTGGAAGTCCTCACGGGAAATAATCGCCTCGTGAGTATTGGGAAAAACAATCCATTCCTCGCGGTCGATATGCTGATTCTTGACGCCCTTGTAGATGGCGTTCAGCGTCCGTCCGAGAACGGTATCTCCGACGTAATGGGGATTATCCAGAATGGTAGTGAGTGAAGACTTGTTCCAAATCTTCTTTGCCGTAGCATTGCCTGTGCGGACGCCGACCTGATATTTCTGAAACTCCGGATTGGGCGCGTTCATTGCATCAAGCCGGTCTGCAATCGCAGGAAGGGACAATCCTTCAATTTTCCATTGGAAAATCTTCCGGACAATCGGTGCGGTTTCTTCATCGAAAACCATATTGCTGTGTTCTTCATCCCAGCGATAACCATACGGGAGATTGCGCTTCTTGAACTCTCCACTTTCCATCTGTGCTTTGAGCGCAGTAGAAACCTTGCGGGAGATGTCCTTCGAGTAAAGGGTGTTGATCATGTTTTGCAGAGGGATGATGAGGCTTTCGCCGGAGCCGTCCGTATCAAAGTTGTCGTAGTTCTCTTTGATAGCGATAAACCGAAGCCCGATCTGCGGAAAGACCCGTTCCAGATAGGTTCCAGCCTCGATGTAGTCACGCCCGAACCGGCTGAGATCACGAACTACAAGGCACTTGATCCTGCCGGTGCGGATGTCGTTCATCAGCCGGTTGAACTCCGGTCTATCAAAAACCGTTCCTGTTCGTCCGTTGTCCACATAGGTATCTATCAGATTCAGGTAGGGACGCTCTGCAATGTAGGACTTGCAAATCTCAATCTGATTTGCGATGACATCCACCTTTTCGGACTTGCCGCTGTTTTCAACGGAAAGACGGGCATAGATGGCTGTTGAGAAGACCTCGGAAGAAACAGGTTCGATAACCGGCTCTTCGACTGCAATTTGTTTTCTGCTTTTTCTTGCCATTTGCTCATCCCTCCTTTATACGGCAATATCCAGTTCGTCGGCATAGCCGAGAATGTATTCAAGCGTCTGCTGGTATTCGTCCCTATATTTGAAGACGATTTCGATTGCATGGTTTTCGTGAATCAGGATGCGGTCAACCAACGACATCAGCACACGGCGGTTCAGCTCTTCGACGTTTTCATACTGCTTGAAAAGCGTCACCCAGTTTCGTTCAGTCGTACCGGTTGTCACCGTCTGCTTCATTTCTTTTTTAACCCGCAGAAGCGCGTCCTGCTTGCCCTCAATGATTTTGGTGTAGCTGTTGCGGAACTCGAAGTATTCCGATTTATCAATGACGCCGCCGATGAAGTTCTCGTAAAGCCCCAGCTTGAGCTTTTGGTACCGTTCAATCTCTTCCTCGATTTTGGAGATCTGAGCTTCGTAATTGAAAGCCTTACGGCTCTGAGACGGAAGCCGTTCTATCATCGCAAGCGCGTGTTCCAGATTGATGACAAGCTCGATCTGGTCATGAATGGCACGGAAGACCTTCTCTTCAACCTCTTTTGCGGCGATGCTGTGCGGGCTGCACGTCCGGCTGTGCTTATTGGTGGAGCAGACGTAGTAGATATACTTTTTCGTCTTCGACGGGACGGTCTTGCGGATCATTGGCTGCTGACAGTCTCCGCAGAACAGGAAGCCGGAAAACAGATGCGCTTCGTCCTGATCGGGTGAGCAGCGCATATCCCGCTGCATCATGACCTTGACTGCCATGAAGTCCTCGTAGGACACAAGAGCTTCATGCGCATTTTCAACCTTGACCCACTCGGATTCATCCTTGCTTTTCACGACGCGGACTTTGTAGTTGGGAGTGCCTCGCTTGCCCTGAGCCAGAACGCCGATATAAACCTCGTTGGTGAGAATACGCTGGACGGCTTTATATGTCCATTTTGCGGTATCGCTGGTCTTGAAGACGGTATCAAACTTCACACCGGCGGAATGCTTGTATTCCATTGGGGACAGGACGCCCATCTGGTTCAGACGCTTTGCAATACGTCCGATGGAGAAGCCGTCCTTGTACATGGAAAAGATCATCTGCACATATTCGCTGACCGCTTCATCCACGATGAGCTGGTTTTTGTTCTCCGGCGATTTCATGTAACCGTAAGGCGCAAACGAGCCGACGAACTCACCGCTCTTCTGCTTGACTTCCAGACTGCTTCGGATTTTCATGGAGATGTCCTTGCAGTAAGAATCGTTAATCAGGTTTTTGAACGGGATAACAAAGGAGTCGGACTGCGGATCACCGGTCAGACTGTCATACGCATCATTGATTGCGATGAAGCGAATGCCGAGCTGCGGGAAAATCTTCTCAATGTAGCGTCCGCCGTCGATGTAGTTTCTTGAGAAGCGGCTGAGATCCTTGACTACAATGCAGTCAAGCGCACCCTTGCGGATTGCCTCTTCCAGCTTTTTGAACTGAGGACGATTGAAGGAAACGCCGCTGTAACCGTCATCCACAAACGGCTCACAGACCAGCTCCAAATCCTCATGTCTTGCGATATAGTCCTCGCAGATAGCTCTCTGACTGGCGATGGAGTTGCTTTCTACTTTGTCTCCATCCTCACGGGACAGACGGCAGTAGATCGCCGTGCGGTAAACCTTATCTGGCATAAAAATAACCTCCGTTTTTCTGTTTGGTGTGGTACATCAAATCAGAAAGACGAAGGCTTGCTTCAACTCTTATGAAGAGAAACACGAAAGCGCCACATGACCATCAGGGCAAGCGGCTTAATCCGTATTCTTCTTTTTTTGACCGATTTCATTATACCACAGGCTCAATCGCTTGTCCATAGAACCGGGTGAAAAGATTCAGACTGTTCATAAATCAAAGACCTCTCAGATAGTGTTCCAGACAATCTTCCATTGTCGTGTCCGTCTCGGCGAAGCTGATCTTCACCACTGTCTTCCCGTCCAGATAACAATAAGGATTTCTGATCTGCTTGATGAACTCCCTCAGCCTGTCCTCTCGCGGTGCCGCAGGATCAAGCCGGATGCTGCTTCTCTGAACGAGTGTGCTTCGGTCAACCGTTTTCGGGCTGACATTTTTCATTGTTTCAATGCCCATCATATTCTAAGCACCTCCTGTTTCGTGAAAATATTCAGGACAAAAGGATATGGCAGAGCATCTTGTGAAGATACCCTGCCACATAGTTTTCATCCTGAAACTATATAGTAAGTTTCTTTTGGGTTTGTTTCATTGTCCGGCATATTTGCAGCTCGCGCCCCTGCCAGAAGAACTTTGTAGTTCCGGGAATGCTGCGGACTACCAATGGTCAATCGGTATCATGGGACTCTCACCCCTCCGAGGATCGCTCCGAGCCGCCCCTTCAAAGAAAAGACGGAAGTATCATTATACCCGGCATCTGCATCGTCGCAAGCAGCCGCACCACACGACTGTTATAGCTCTCCGGTGGTCGCTCACTCCCTTTCGGGAGGTCTTGGCGTCGGAAGCTGTGTTGCTTCGCAGAAGCGGAAAGATCCGCAGCACTGAACTATTCAGTTTTCAAGGAACAGCGAAGTGGTCTGATTGACCCTTTCACTTTACAACGGACATCTTTTTGCCGTTTGTTGAGTACCGCTCAAAAAATTTTTTGAAATTTTTTCTGCACCGCTGCTTTGAGGTCAAATGCAGCTCTGATGCCGATGCCTTTCCTCCGGGCAAACTCTCGAAGAGTCAGCCCCTCACGGGTCATCGCAAGATACAATTCGCGCTGCTTCTCGGTCAGAATAGAAAGAAGCTCCTTCTCTTTGAGGGCGGTGATCAGTTCCTCCATGCAGTCGCGGGAGTCTGCCAGCCATGTAGCGGACTTCACATCGTCCTCCGGCATAGCGTCAAGGGACAGCACGGTATCAGAAATTTTCTCTGCGCCGTCCTCATCCTCAGAGGTGTTGTCAGAGCCATACGAGCGTCTGATCCGCTTTTCCTCTGCGCGAAGGATTCTCATAACCTTGCGGTCAACCTCGGAAACTTCGCCGGTTCGTTTCACGCGAACCATGCACTTGCCGTCCTCCGTAGTCCAGAGGTCGTAATCGAACGCGATAGGGGTTTTAGGGATTTTCATTGTTCATCCTTTCCGCTGCGCGGGAGCAGCGGGAAGGGTGAAGACAGAAAAAGAGCCGCATGACGGTGAGGTTTGAATCCCATGCCGATAAAACAGAGTAATTACACTCTGTCTCATGCGGCATTAGGATGACTTCACCTATCAGGCGGCTCCACAGCTCAGCTATGACATATATTTTATTTTAGAACAGAGGCTTGTCCTCTGGTTCTTACTTGGTACGCGGTCGCAGTCTTCTCATATTCAGCACATCAAAGACTGTGATCCGCCCGCATTTCTTGCACTTTGATTCTACATGACCTCTCGTGTCTTCGTAGACAGCAATGGCATTATGCTGACAATAGGGACATTTCAGGTATCGGGGCTTCTGCTGGGAAATGGCAACTCTTGCCCTGCGGATTTTTTCGATCAGCTCCGGCGTCGGTTCCTGAACCCGAATGGATGCTCTCTTCATTACCACACCTCCAATGGGTCAACATACTCACTGAATGGACGATCTACCATGTAGCCGAGCTGACGAAGGCGGATAGACGCCGTTGTCTTGGAGACACCGAACAACCGGCAGAAAAGGCGCAGCGTTAAGTGATCACCATACGAATACCTCCCCTCGTAATTGATCAGCGGCGTTTCTGCAAACCGACGCATTGCCAGGTCAACCTCTTTTTGAGGAAGCAGGATCGCCGCGCCCAAGACATTTGCTTGCCACTCGTTCCAGTCCTCGCGGGTTTTCAGCTCTCGCGGCGTATAGGCTGTCCGTGCGGAATATTTCATTTCGCAGGAAGCCTTTACCTCTTCCGATTCCAATTGGAAGAGAATCTGATGGGCGCACTCGTGGGCAAGGGTAAATCTGCGCTTGGCGCAGAGCCGCTGCACGTTGCCGGATCGAATGAAGCTCTCGTCCAAGATGACCTGATTACGCTTCAAAGCCAGTGTGCGCGTAATACCAAGTTCCGTGATCTTGTACTCAGTGTCGGCATAGGCAGTGACACCGCAGATGCTTCCGTCCGGCGAGAGACGGGCGAATGATACGCGAAGACCGAGATAGTTCTTTGCAAACTGATCAATGGGTGTTGGCAAAGCTGATCGGTCGGGCTTGTCCGCCTCATCCCCGAAAAAGAACCGGTTGAAGTCCTTCGTTGTTGATGCTGCAATTTCTTCAAGTTGGCGCTGGGATAAAATCATGAGCAGTTGTCCTCCTTTGCTTCGACGAACCACTTGTCTCCTTCGTGGAAAAGAAATGACTCCTTTCCGCGAATCTGAACTGTGTAACGGATGCCTCCGCCCCCAACCTTTTTGGATGTGGCGCGGCATTTGTATAGAATCTGGTCGATTTGAAAGATTACACCGTTGTCCCACCAGATAAGGCGAGGGAGGATTGCCCCCTCCTTGTCCACATCCAGCGTAACCGGGACGTATGCTTTTCTGTACTGTGTAGCCATTTCTGTTTTTCTCACTCCTGTTCCCTCATACCGGTGTATGCCGGTACGGATGATCTTCGGCAGCATAAATGCCTGTCCATTTGAACTGCTCAAAATATGTAACTTTTTCGTGTACAACTACTCATGCCCCTTGACAGGATGAGCAATTCAGGATATACTATGAGTAGTTGGATTGCTCAGTCATTATTATACGCACTTCAAGTGCCTTTGTCAATAGACTTGCGCAATTTGATGTCGCAAACTTTTTGTGAACAGGAGTGATTACCAAAATGACGTTTGGAGAGAAATTCAAGGCTGAACGGGAGAAGCGGAAGCTGACCCAGCAGGAAGTAGCCGATGCACTGGGGATCAACAGGCGTATGATTACCCGGTACGAGAACGGCATTTCCTTTCCCCGTACCAAGGACGCTTACAGAAAAATCGCGGAATACTTCAAGGTGGATGTGAACTATCTGCTGACCGAGGACGAAGAGTTTGTGGTTCAGGCATCCGAGCAGTACGGCTCCCGTGGCATGAAACAGGCAAAGGACCTGATTGAAGGGATGTCCGGTTTGTTTGCGGGCGGTACGCTGTCCGAGCAGGACAAGGATGCGGTGATGAAGGCGTTGCAGGATATATATTGGGAATCCAAAGCCCGGAATGTTGAGAAATACACGCCGAAGAAATACAAGAAGACCGGTACGGACGCAGAGGAATAACTGTCTACGTCTCGGTTTCTTGACGGATTTACTTTGACTGTTTTCAACATGAAAGGGGTGAAGGTCCCGTGATAATTCGCTCCGAGGAAATATACAAAAAGGCGAACAGTATTGTCAAAAGCTGTGGAACAAGAGATACCTTGAAGATTGCCCGTGAGCTGGGCATTCATCTCCATTTTCTTGACAATCTGAACGATCTGCTCGGAATGTACACCTACCGCCATAAAGAGCGGCATATTCTTCTGAACTCCAACATGGAGTATCTGATCATGCAAATGGTTTGCGGTCACGAGATCGGGCATGATACCTTTCACCGTGATCTTGCCAAAGGAAACGAACCGCTCCCAGAGTTCGTGCTGTTCGATATGCGCACAAAACACGAATATGAGGCGAATGCGTTTGCCTCACACCTGATCATTGACGATGATGAGCTGATTGACCTGATGAAGCAGGACTACGATGTGGTGCAGCTCTCGGCTGCAATGGGAACAAACATTAACCTGATGCTGATCAAGCTCAACGAACTGAACCGCATGGGCTGGCAGCTCAACTTGCCTTATGTACCGCACTCTGACTTCCTGAAAAATGTCAGACCGGAGGGGTGAATGAGGATGAAGGATAGTAATTAGATGAACAACGACGACTATAAAGAAGCCCTTTTCTATGCCGCTTCCATCTTTAACGAACGCTTGGGGGCAGAGTTCAGTGAGGACAACCTTGTACTGCGCTGCTTTCAGACGGAAAACCAGCAGGAAGTCTTTGAGCAGTTCTGCAAGCAGTATTTCCCTGACCGGCTGGAAGACCGCTATACAGAGGACGGCTATTTTGACTTTCACGCCTCTGCCTTCATCGGCAAAGAAGACGGCGTTGACGGAATCCTGCTGCGGACAGACATAGCGCGTCATCCGGCAGTGTTAAAACACATTCTTCTGCATGAGCTGGCGCATATCTTCTGCATCCGCAACGAGCTTGACGGAGATAACTTCTATGAGCAATACTGTATGGACGATACCATCAGCCACGAAGAGGACGGAATCATTAACGCCGGATATGCGATCTGGCGAGAACTCGCTGCGGAGCTAATTGCATTTGAGATGGATGACAACTGTGATATGATTCCGCTCCGACGCAAGAAAGACCTTCTCAGCTATTACGAAGGAGAACTCCTGACCGGCAACGGAAAAATGGGTGTCAGCATGATTCTCTGCGAGGCAATGACCAGTGCTGAGGGCGAAGCGTCCATGACATGGGACGCTGCCAAAAGCAAGTTTGCACGGTTCAAGCCCTTTGATGATCCGTTGTACATGGACTTGCTGGGCTTGGTTTTTACACACGTTAGGGAATGCTTTATCGAGATTGACCGCGACTTTATTTATGAAATTGGAGTGTTGTATCTAAGCATTGCCGCGCAAGCGATGATTGCGTCCCTAAAGAACAGATTTCAGGAAGAATAGGCAAACCGATAGAGAGAAAGGACGGGCAATGATATGAAATACAAGCTGTTTCGCTCCCCCGGTGATCTGGACAAGGCAGTCCGGAAGCACGAACTGGTTGCCGTGGAAACCGGCAAGAGCATTGATGATGTGGCGGACGCGCTTATCCGTGCCGTTCGAGACGATCTCGCGGAAATGCCGGAGTATGCGCACTGCGAGACTGCCGCCTATGCACCGGAGCCGATCAAGTCGTTTCGCCGGGTGAGGCGTTACCGGTATGAGATGATGGGTATTGTCTACCCGAAGTACGCCGAAGAGAACGTCCTGATTGACTACGGAATTATTGAGGAAGAAGAGTCGTGAGCAAGGAACAGTACATTGAGTTTCCGGAGGAATACACACGCCGGGAGCTGAACGCCCGGTATCGGGAAATCCCGCTGAAGGACACGACCTCGCGCCTTCTGCGCAAATATTTCAATGCAATGGCAAATCTCTACGGTATCATCCCGCTGCACAAGGCAAAGGAGATTGTCTTCTCCCTCAGCCCGAAGCTGGTAACGGAAGATGAATTTCTTGCCTTTGCAGAGATCGCCCGTCATGAGTGCGAGGGCTACTACATTCTGGGCGGAGATGAGCTTTACACAGATGTCAAGCATACAAAGCCCCTTGACCGTGAGATCATTGATGTCACACTGATTGGGGAGTCCATTGACCTTTTCATGGAGACGAAGCGCAGCCAACAGAAAAAGCCTTACTATGTGCCTGACAAGAAGCACCTGCTGGAATACGATGATCCCTTCTACTGCGAGGACACTCCGGAAAAGGCTGCGCTCCGCCGTTTCATGGAAGAACGGGTTGGTCTGAGCGGTGACAAACTGGAAGACGCCTTTGACGATCTTCTCTACGGCGTCCGGTCTGTTTCGAGCAGTGTGGAGGGCGTTCTAAGTCACTTCGATAAAAGGAACATCCGCTTCCGGTCTGATCGGGACATGAATCGGTTTGTTGAACTTTACAGCAAATTCAGCAATACGACGCGGATGCCCTGCAACCGTGGCTACACACCGGATGAAATGATGCAGATGACGCCACCGGAGGAACGCTTCAAGTCGCTCTCTCTTGGTCCGAACATCCGAAAATCCCTCCAAACCGGCGAAATGGACATTGAGGACTTCCGCAAGCAGATCCTCACAATGGAGCTGCCCAGCGAGGCAATGTGCTTTGACCTTCTGAAACAGCTTGCAGACATCAAGCCCTCCGCTCCCCAGCCGGAGAAGCAGAAGAAGGTCGGGCGCAACGATCCCTGTCCGTGCGGCAGCGGGAAGAAATACAAGAGGTGCTGCGGAAAATGACGATCCCATTAAAACAGGTCATTCAGGCAATCGAGGAAGCAAATGAAGTCTTCACGAGCTTCTGGGACGCAAAGATCGGGAAGACCGTTTATCTTGCCGATCCAGTGATGACTGATATGACGGAGGAAGACAAAGCTCTTGCTGCTGAAATGGAAAATACGCCGGAGAGGTTTCTTCGCTTTCCGACCAAGTATGAGATTCATCAATACCGCATCATGGAGGATTTCATTGATCAGATCTCTCCCGGAAAGGCGCAGGAGGAACTTGCCTATGCTATCCGGGGAAAAGGCGCGTTCCGCCGATTCAAACAGTCTGTGCGCTATCACGGGCTGGAACAGCACTGGTATGACTATTTAGCGGAGGCGTACCGGGAGCTTGCGATCCGCTGGTGCGCAGAGGAAGGCTTGGAGTACACTGAATGAAAGAGAAAGAGAACGAGAAAAAGACATTGCTGCGGAGCAGTGATGATCTGATTGCCGCCGTCGAGCAATACGGCTTTCTGCCCTTCTTTCGGAACGAGATTCACGGCTTCTCCATCAAGGAACTTTGCCCACCTGAGTTATGGTTTGCGGATGATGTAGATGGTCCGTGGGAATGGAAAGGACCGGCTGCGCGGAGCGGCAAATGTCTCTACGGCAAGCTTTTCAACAAGAAGGCTGGCTTTGTGAGCCGAGAGTGGATACCGGACTTCGCAAACTTCCGGCGTGACGGCTATGACTTTGACGCCCGTTGGGATGACGGCTTGGCGTCCTACAAGGACAAGGAGATTTACGAAGCCATAGCCGGTGAAGGCAGGATGCTTTCCAAACGGCTGAAAGAGGCTCTGAACTACCACAAGGGCGGCAACACCGGCTTTGAGACGTGTATCACAAGACTGCAAATGCAGAGCTATGTCTGCATTGCGGATTTCGTCTATATGCAGGACAGGTACGGAAGACCTTATGGCTGGGGTGTAGCAGAATATGCGACGCCGGAAGAGCTTTTCGGGTACGACTTTATCACATCCGCCTATCAGCGAGACCCGCAGGAATCCAAAGAGCGCATTCTAAAACATCTGCAATCACGTCTGCCTAACGCGACCGAAATGCAGCTTGAGAAAATCATAAAGGGGTAACGCAATGGACGATATTATCTTTGAGAAGGATTACCGGGAAACCGAGTCTGCCGAATACGATAAATGGTGCGATGAGGTGTTTGACCGCGCAGTTAATTGTGGTATGCTGAAAGCGTACTCCGAAGCAATGGACAAGATACCAAAGATCATTGTACCGGAGGACAAGAAGAACTACGAGTATCTTCTGGAACGCTGTGATGCGTTTGTCAAGCAACACCGCGGGTATATCAAGGGAATCGTGGACTATCATCGTTGGCACGCGGAAATCAATATGTTTCTTCCGTTTGCGGAGTTCGATGACTCAGAAGACCTTGCATTTTTGAAAGAAATTGCAGAAAAATCGCAAACCGTCTGCTTCTCCCCGGAGGAAGAAGGTGGCATCCGCGTTCATATTTTTATCAACTACTTTGAAGAATTGATGTCAGCCGAGCACAAGTCATACATCGAATACGATGCTATTATGCAGGACAAGAAACTATCTGAGCTACTTGGCATACCGGAGCTTTCTGACGAGGAAAAAGAACTCGCTCTGAAAATGAAGGGCATACTTGACCGCATTGATGAGGAAACAAGGATTGACCGTGCCACGGCTTTTCGAGCCGTACTTGATAAGATGGCAAAAGAGCCGGAAGAAAACTGGTCGCTTCACTATATGGCAACATTGCTGGAAGCGCTGCTATACTTCATGCTGAATGAAGGAAATGAAAAGATTGATGAGGAAGAACACAATGAGCAATAAACTTGTAGCATATTTTTCTGCGTCCGGCGTGACCGCGAAGGTAGCTGAGACGCTGGCAGAGGCAATCGGCGCGGACATCTTTGAGATTGAGCCGAAGGTGCCTTACACGGAAGCTGATCTGAACTGGATGGACAAGAAAGCCCGCAGCACGATTGAGATGAACGATCCTGCCTCCCGTCCTGAGATTGCCGTGAAGCGGGACAACATGAAGGACTACGACACAATCTTTGTGGGTTTTCCGATCTGGTGGTACGTTGCGCCGACGATTATCAATACGTTCCTTGAGAGCTATGACCTGACCGGCAAGACGATCATCCCGTTTGCAACCTCTGGCGGAAGCGGCATTGGCAAGACGAACGAGCGCCTTGCGCCGAGCTGCAAAGGCGCAAAGCTGATGGACGGCAAGGTCTTCAAGAGCAGCGTCGGGCATCAGGAGCTTGCGGCGTGGGTTGAAGGACTTGGACTTTAAGGGGCAGACAAATCGGGAGTTGTGGAGGTGCTTTATGAACGAGAGAGAAAAAATTATCCGATTATGGTTTGATATGTGGATTAAGAAAGCAGATTTAGGAATTGACAATATTTTTACAGATGATGTTGTATATACTGAGAGTTGGAGTCCTAAATATGAAAACCGCAAAACGGTAAAGCACTGGTTTGACGAATGGAATACACGTGGAAGTGTTCTTGTCTGGGAGATTAAGCAATTTTTTCATCAAGGCAATCAAACAATCGTGGAGTGGTATTTTAAAGACAAAATGAATAATGGAAATGTTGAAGAATTTGACGGAATATCTTTAATTGTATGGACACAGGATAACAAAATAAAATCATTAAAAGAGTTTGGTTGCAATCTTCATAATTACAATCCATATCGAGATAGTGATATTCCCGTATTTCGAGAAGAAAAAGCAAATTGGTTTTGAGAGGACTATAAATTCCAGTTTGTTTGTGCATTGATGGTTATCTTGAGCTTAGGAGGCGTTTAATGAAAACTGTTTTTTTACATGGGTTGGGACAAACTGCACAGGACTGGAAAGAAGTAGTCCAACAACTATCAATTTCTGATGTCGATTGCCCAGAACTTTTTTCTTCAACAGAAGATGAAATATCCTATTCGCAGATTTTGGGTGATTTAGAACAGCGGTATTCAGAAGTAAAAGAGCCGCTTCGTATCTGCGGTCTTTCGTTAGGTGCGCTTCTTGCGATTGATTTTGCTATTCGACATGAGGAAAAAGTGGATTCGCTGGTTTTGATTGGCGCACAATATAAAGTTCCAAGTTTACTGATAGATTTTCAAAATCTTATCTTCCGTTGTATGCCAAACAAGGTTTTTGAAAGTATGGGACTATCAAAAAGCAGCACCATAAAATTGGCTCACTCTATGCGGTCATTGGATTTTACTTTGCAATTAAATAATATTCGTTGTCCAGTAACAATTTTGTGTGGCAAAAAGGATACTGCCAATCTAAAGGCTTCTAAAAGGCTAAAAGAATTGCTACCCCAAGCTACTTTGCACATCGTTCCAAATGCAGGACATGAACTCAATAAATATGCACCAAACACGATTGCAGAGATATTAAATCAGTAAATTTATTGTGCAAAAAATATAGTAAGATAAATTGTCTGACAGGTAAGCGATCTCTCTCACTTTCATCACAACATCCCACTGTCCTTAGAGAGATGGACGAAGTACAATGTAAGCAACAATCGGAATTGACCGAGTTCTTTGAGTGAGATACACTTCTTGGACGAAGGGAAGGAAGAAGAAAAAAGTACTTTAGAGGTATTATGGAATGAGTAATAAATTGGTTAAGCACCAAGAATCAAAAGAAATATTAACTGGAAATCAAAAGAAAATTTTGTTTTGGATTTGTTTCATTATTTTAAGTATAGCGTTCATTACAGTCTGGATAAATATACTTTTGACATCTAAAGCATTTAATACACAAATGGAAGAGATGGTACTGGGAGAAGATTACTATATAGAGGATATTGTGATTACAGGTAAAAGGGTTGAAGATGCTTCGGCTGATACGATATCTCAGAATTATTTCTTCTACTACAACAATGGAAAAGTGAATGATTATCACAAGCGAATGCAAGTACCGGGATTTGTATATTCGGAATATAATGTAGGAGATTCCATAGCTGCATATACCACAGACCATGTTAGTTATTCTTATTACAAGTATGGGATTCTTCCGGATACAGAGTATACAAACAATGAATTAATGAAAGTGGCTGGCGTATTGCTTGGAATTGGAATATTTTTATTGGCTTTGTTTGGGGTATTAAGTAAGAAAATGAATTACAAGAAGTAACCAACTTCCCGTTTATTGGGAAGTCGCAGAGAATGAAAAATCGAAAGTTTTAAAGGAGAAATACTATGGGATTATTTGGTAAAAGCAAAAAAGAACGAGAAAAAGAATACATGAACAAATTAGATGTTCCGTCGTGTTTAAAAGAAAATTTTGAATTGATTATTGATGATGCATTTACAATTATGGGGATTGGAACAGTTGCCACAGGAAACATATTAATAGGGATGTGCAGAGAAGGGGAAAATGCGTGTATTTATAAAGCAAATGGAGATATCTTAGAATCCAGAATTACTACTGTCGATGTACATACAAAAGAACGAAAAGCAAATGGTTGTGGATATAAAACAGAGCATGTTGGACTTGGGTTACGAGGAATTTCCAAGGAACAATTAGAAAAAGGCGATAAAGTAATTGTAAAAAATGCCAATATGTATGGAATGTAATTACAAATTCCAGTTTAACGAACAGGAGATGATGAACGCATGAAAATCCTACATGAACTTTCTTGGCTATGGGAAACGCTGGGCATTGCGCTTTTGGCGGCGGCTATCTGCATAGCTTGCGCCGCGCTGATCTGCAAGGCAGCGAAGAAGAAACTCAGCAAAAAGGTATTGGCTGTCATAGGGGCTGCGGCATTTGTAGGGGCAATTCTGGCGATCATTCTGATCGCCCGGACACCGATGCCGCTTTGACAGAATAGGAGAAACTGACAATGATTGTTCTTACAGAGCAGATAGAGATTCCGGCTTCCTATGAAAAATTAAAGGCATGGACTGCTAACTTTGAGGAAGAGTTTGTGAAATGGAGTCCCTACCACATCGAATGCAATCTCTATAACGGAAACTATAACGCAGGAAGCAAGATCCGCTTCCGCGAGATCGTCATGGGGCTGGACTACGATGTGACCGGCACAATTACGGAATGCGAACAGGATGAGAACCACTTCCGCATTGTATTCCGGAGCGACAAGAAAACGGCGTTCATCACCTTTGAAGGGAAAAGAACCAAAACAGGATGCCATTTCTCTCACACCGAGGCTTTCGGCATGACCACGCCGGTAATTGGGGCGATCATGAATTTCCTGATCTTCAAGGTGTTTTTCAGGAAAAAGGCAAACTGGCAGCTTATCCGGGATGATATGATTCTGGATAACAGGTATTTATATGACATTCTGACCGAAGGAAAATACCCGGAAAGAATCCCGCTGGACAAACTGCTGACCGGCGCGAAGTAACCGAATGGGAGGGCTTGATCATGCCGCTTCAAATCGTCAGAAATGACATCACAAAAATGAAGGTGGACGCCATCGTCAACGCTGCCAACGAGTCGCTGCTGGGTGGCGGCGGTGTGGACGGCTGCATTCATCGTGCCGCAGGACCGGAGCTGCTGGCAGAATGTGAAACGCTCCACGGCTGCGAAACCGGGAGCGCAAAAATCACGAAGGGCTATCGTCTGCCCTGCAAATATATCATTCACGCAGTCGGTCCGCGCTGGTATGACGGGCGGCATGGTGAGCGCGAACTGCTGATCTCCTGCTATCGGACATCGCTCATGCTGGCGAAGGAATACGGATGTGAATCGGTTGCGTTCCCGCTGATTTCCTCTGGCATCTTTGGCTATCCGAAGGATCAGGCTCTCAAAGTAGCGATTGACACCATTAGCAGTTTCCTCCTTGAAAACGAAATGACGGTGTACATCGTCATTTTCGACCGCAAAGCCTATCAGATCAGCGGCAAGCTGTTTGCCGACATTGCAGCGTACATAGACGACCGCTATGTGGATGAGCATACCGATCCTCGTTCTGAGCGGCTGCGCAGAATGAGTGCCTTCCGGATGGAAGAGCCGATGCCTTGCGAGTCATCCGTCTGCGATGAAGATGCAATCGAACAGCTCATCCCTCCTGTCTCTGTGGCGGCTGCTCCTAAAAAGGCGGCAACTCTCGACGATGCACTGGAACAGATCGATGAGAGCTTTTCCGAGATGCTGCTGCGGAAGATTGACGAACGCGGCATGACGGACGCACAGTGCTACAAGAAGGCGAACATTGACCGGAAACTCTTCTCGAAGATCCGCTCGGACAAGTCCTACAAGCCTTCCAAGCCCACAGTCATTGCGTTTTCCATTGCCCTTGAGCTGCCCCTTGCGGAAATGAAGGATATGCTCATGAAGGCTGGTTTTGCACTCTCCCACTCCAACAAGTTTGACATCATCGTGGAGTATTTCGTGGAGCATGGGAACTATAACGTCTTTGAGATCAACGAGGCTCTGTTTGCCTTTGACCAGAGCTTGATAGGAGCATAAGGCTTATGGATAAAGTATTTCAGAAATTTTTGCGGAGTGGTATTGACCTTTCGCCCGTAGGGGTGGAGCGTCGTGAAGATAATAACCCCTACTTTTGCACGCCCAAAGGTGCATCTATTTTTGGCTGGGCGGGTGTGGATGGCATCCACTTCTGCTTTGTTCGAGGCTTTGGCGGCGTGGTTTTTTCCGTTAGTCCCATGAACTCGGCTCCTGATTATGTTCATCCGTTGGCAAACAATTTTGAAGACTTTTTGAGGCTGCTCCTTGCTTGCAGTGATTCGGCAGCGTTGGAACAGGCGTGGATGTTGGATAAGTCCCAATTTGAAGCCTTTTTGCGGGATAACCCTCCAACGCAGGATCAGCAAAGAACGCTATTAGAGCTTGCCGAGAAAATGAAATTGACGCCTATGGAACAGCCGTGGGCATACATCAAAAAACTGCAAGCATCTTTTGATTACAGCAAGATCAAGTACACCGAGGACTATTATGATGTTGATATGAACCCGGAAGCAGAACTGACCATGCCTGAGTGGAAGGTCTACTTTGAGGGAAACTTCTGGGGACATTCGGGAAAAGGCCGTGCCGGAACGGAAATCCGGTTGAATAAGCAATTTGACTGGGCTGGGCATCATTGGGTTATTCCTGCGGCGTATTCTTGCAGTAAGGGACTCGTCATGGACTTTTGTATGCGCACCCCAGATGAAGACATTCGTAAGTTCATGACTAAATGGGATTTACACCCCGAAAACGACTCCTGCGAATACTTCACACAGGAGCAGCAAATGCAGATAGATTTAGACAATCCACTTTGCCTTGACTTTATTCCTCGTTTGGAATTGAACGGGAAAACAATGCTGACCTCCCACGGCTGTTCGGTGGTCTTTAATCCATGTTTGCCGGACAGGATGATCAATGAAGCGGAAGCAAAGTGGGCATTAGAACACTATGGTTTGGATACATCCTATGGATGGATGATTTTTCGGGCAGCTTTTCCATGGACAAGCAAACGCCGTCCTGAAATAAAAGCCCTCTCCCTTACAATGGAACAGCAGTCACGCCGTGTCCCGGGACCGCATTTCAAGACACACGCTCCCGGCGATTCGTTTTCTTTTTCCCATCCGGTCAGCGGAACAAAATATACATTGACCGTTCAGGAAATGGAGCAGCAAACAATTTCTGAAAAGTTCGTTGGTTCCGACCGGTGGTTCTATCCCACGCATTTTACTGCTATGAGCTATACGCTTTCTCCTGAACCGGACAATGATATTTCGATCTGTGATTGCGCTGAGGGAGACAAGCCTTTAGAAATTGCCTCATGCTCTGACCGCTATGCACCAGAGGCACAAAACGATATTGCTTGTATCGGCATTATCGGCGGAGCGGACGGTCCAATCGCAATCGTGTGTGGAGGCAGCTCAAAAGAAAAACTCCATGCGGCTTGTTCCTCTCTACACTTTGAGCCGGTGGAGGGTGATATTGAATGGCGTGTCGTATTCAACATTAAAAACTCTAATGAAATGTCATTAGAGCTAATCTAAGAAGAAAGCGGAGGCAAAGAAGATGAAGCAACGCACTTACATCGCAATCGACCTGAAATCCTTCTATGCCTCCGTGGAGTGCAGGGAGCGCGGCTTAGATCCTCTGGACACAAACCTTGTTGTCGCGGACGAAAGCCGGACGGACAAGACCATCTGCCTTGCCGTCACGCCCTCCCTCAAGAGCTACGGCATCTCCGGACGCGGGCGGCTGTTTGAAGTCAAGCAGCGGGTGAAGGAAGCGAATGTCGGACGGCAGCACGACGCACCGGGACACAGACTGGACGGCACATCGCACTTCTTCTCGGAGCTGCAAGCAAACCCGTCTCTGGCGATTGACTTCATCATCGCGCCGCCTCGGATGGCGTACTACATGGAGTACAGCACCCGCATCTATCAGGTCTATCTCAAGTACATTGCGCCGGAGGACATCGTAGTCTACTCCATCGACGAGGTGTTCATGGACGTGACGGACTACCTGAATACCTACAAGCTCTCGGCACATGACCTCGCCATGAAGATCATCCTCGACGTACTTGAGACAACCGGCATCACAGCAACCGCCGGGATCGGTACGAATCTTTTCCTCTGCAAAGTGGCAATGGACATTGTGGCGAAGCACATCCCCGCCGACAAGAACGGCGTCCGCATTGCGGAGCTGGATGAGATGAAGTTCCGGCGTGAGCTTTGGACGCATCAGCCCCTCACGGACTTCTGGCGCGTAGGTCGAGGCATTGCCAAGAAACTTGAACAGAATGGAATGTTCACCATGGGCGATGTTGCCCTCTGTTCCGAGCGGAACGAGGACTTGCTTTACAAGCTGTTCGGAAAGAACGCGGAATTGCTCATCGACCATGCGTGGGGCTGGGAGCCTACGACCATTGAAGCGATCAAGGCATACCGTCCCAGCTCCAACAGCCTCAGTTCCGGTCAGGTATTGCACTGTCCCTATGAGCCGCAGAAGGCGAAGCTGGTTGTCCGGGAAATGACGGACTTGCTTGTGCTGGACTTGGTGGACAAGGGGCTTGTCACCGATCAAATGGTTCTCACCGTTGGCTACGATATTGAGAACCTGACCGACCCGGCGCGGCGGGCAAGGTATCACGGCGCGGTGGAGAAAGACCCCTACGGTCGAGAGATTCCCAAACAGGCGCACGGCTCTATTAACCTCGACGGTCACACATCCTCTACCCGCAAAATAATGTGTGCTGTGTCAAAGCTGTTTGACCGGATCGTGGACAAGAATCTGCTTGTCCGCCGTATGTATGTTGTGGCAAATCACGTCCTGCCGGAAGCGGACGCACCGAAGAAAAATGACGGTGCTGTCCAGCTTGACCTCTTCACTGACTATGCCGCCGAAGAGGAAAAGCGGAAAGCCGAAGACGCTGCCTTGGAACGGGAGCGAAAAATTCAGAAGGCTGCTCTCGCCATCAAGAAGAAGTACGGAAAGAACGCGATCCTCAAGGCGATGAATCTTGAAGAAGGCGCAACCGCAAAGGATCGAAATGCTCAGATCGGCGGGCATAAGGCGTGAACAGCAATTCAATTTCAAGGAGAAAATATTTTGAGAACATACAAGGATAAAGAGGAATTAAAAGCCGAAATCAGCAAAGGCTTTGAAAAATACATTGCTGAATTTGTTTCTATTCCGGAAGCCCTAAAAGATATAAGAGTAGCCGAGGTGGACAGAACACCGGCTGAGAATCTTGCTTATCAGATCGGTTGGACAACGCTGCTTCTAAAATGGGAAAATGACGAGAAGCGCGGAGTTGAAGTGAAAACACCATCAGAACTGTTTAGGTGGAATCAGCTGGGCGATCTATACCAATGGTTCACAGATACATACTCTCATTCATCCTTAGTGGAATTGAAGGATCAGTTAAAAGGAAACGTTACTTCTATCCAGACAATGATTGATTCTATGAGTGAAGAAGAGTTATTTCAACCGCACATGAGAAAGTGGGCAGATGATGCTACCAAAACAGCGGTATGGGAGGTTTACAAGTTTATTCACGTCAATACCGTTGCTCCCTTTGGAACATTTAGAACGAAGATCAGGAAGTGGAAAAAGGCAACGCTGTAACTATTATTTGACTGTAAAAGGAGATGTGGGATGCACATGAAAAGCAAATATGATGAGATTATGGGGCGTCCTCACCACGTCTCCAAGACGCGACCACAGATGCCAATGTCAGATCGTGCGGCGCAGTTCGCTCCCTTCGCAGCACTCACCGGCTACGATGCTGCCATCAAAGAAACCGGGCGTCTAACCGATGATAAGATCGAGCTTGACGAGGAAGCATTGACTGCATTGGACATGAAGTATCAGCTTCTCATGGACGCCCTTGATGATGCACCGGAAGTCACCATTACCTACTTCCAGCCTGATGAGCGGAAGGCTGGCGGCAAATACATAACAGCTACCAGCGCGGTCAAAAAGGTTGATGATTTCGAGCGGCGAATCACCATGCAGGACGGCACGAAGATTCCGATGGATGACATTCTAAGTATTGGCGGAGAACTGTTTTCATCGCTGGAATAATGTCGCTTGCCATGCGACCAAATGAAGTGAATACCGAAGTACAATATGACTGTAAGGTGAGACGCCAAGCAGTCATATTTTTATATACGGAGGTACTGAACATGAGAAAAAACTTAACGGAGATTGTATTCATCCTTGATCGCAGCGGCTCGATGAGCGGGCTGGAAGCAGACACCATCGGAGGCTTCAACTCCATGATTGAAAAGCAGAAAAAAGAGAATGGTGAGGCATTGATCTCTACCGTCCTCTTTGACAACGTGAGCGAGGTTATTCATGACCGTGTACCAGTTCAAAAGGTCGAGCCGATGACCGACAGTGACTATTCCGTTCGCGGCTGCACCGCCCTTCTGGATGCTATCGGCGGAGCAATTCATCACATTGGAAATGTCCATAAGTACGCAAGAATTGAGGATGTGCCTGAACACACGCTGTTCGTCATCACAACGGATGGCATGGAGAATGCAAGCCGCCGTTATGATAGCGATAAGGTCAAGAAAATGATTGAGCGTCAGAAGGAAAAGTATGGCTGGGAGTTTTTGTTCCTCGGTGCAAACATCGACGCAGTTGAAACGGCAAGGCATTTCGGAATTGGTGCAGATCGAGCGGTCAACTACCACTCTGACCATGAGGGAACGCAGCTCAACTATGAAGTTCTGAGCGAAGCGGTTTCTGCTGTCCGATGCAGCGTACCACTGGGAACGAATTGGAAAAAGCGTATTGATGAGGACTTTAATTCCAGAAAGGACGGGAGAAAGCAATGAGAACAATCACCGTAAAAGGGACAGGCAATGTCTCCGCAAGACCGGATTACATCATCCTCTCCTTGAACATTGAAACCTTATCTAAAACCTATGACCGTGCAATGTCGGAAGCTGCCGAGAGAATCGAAAGACTGCAAGGTGCCGCAGTCTGCGTTGGGTATCGCAAAGAAGACTTGAAAACCACGAGCTTTGATGTCCAGACAAGGTACGAGAACGTCAAGGATCGGCAAGGAAATTACAAGCGAGAGTTTGTCGGATATGCTTGCAGCTATCGCTTGAAACTTGCATTTGACTTTGACAGCAAACAGCTTGCGAAGGTCATTTCTGCGATTGCGGATTGCGGTGCAAAGCCGGAACTCAGTATTGCATTCACTGTAAGAAACCCATCAGCGGTCAGCGAAAAGCTGCTGATCAGCGCGACGGAGAATGCCAGAGCGAAGGCGGAGATTCTTTGCAAAGCATCAGGCAGTACGCTTGGGCAGCTACTCAATATCGACTACAACTGGGGCGAACTCAATGTGTATTCCAGAACAAGCTATGAGGTCGAAGACTGCATTCAGCCTCTTATGGCGATGAGTAAATGCTCCGCGCCAGAGATCGAGCCGGACGATATTGACGTGTCGGACAACGTGGCTTTCACATGGGAAATCCAATGATTTTTTGACTTTTTTGAAATCCGGTACTCAACAAACGCACTTATTGTGTCCGTTGTAAAGTGAAGGGACATTTCACGGAGGAATCTTCGGGAAATACGATTTTGGGAGATTAGCAAGCAAATCCGGTGAGTACCCACCGGAGAAAAATCAGTTAAGGAGACCCTGCCCTTAACATCAGATTTTTGCTTGTTGGGATAGTCCCAAACCCTTCTAATCTTTACGACGGAGGGCGCAGCATGGTACGAAGAACGCGAGACATTCAGAAGAAGATTTGGCTGACACCACAGGAAGAACGAACGATTGCAAAGAAGATGGAAATGATCGGCACGGAGAACTTCGGTGCGTATGCAAGGAAGATGCTGATCGACGGTTACATCATCGTTGTAGACTACACGGAGCAGAAAAAGCTCGCCGCCGAAATCAACAAGATCGGCGTGAACATCAATACCGTCTGCCGCAGGATCAACTCGACGGGACGATTCTATCAGGACGATATTGACGAGCTGAAAGAAAAGATGGACGCGGTATGGCAGTTACTAAAATCAAAGCAATCCGAGGAACTTTGAGCAAGGCAATCGCGTACATTCTGAATCCCGAAAAGACAGACGAGAAGCTGCTGGTCTCGTCCTACGGCTGTGCCAGCGAGACCGCAGCGCGGGAATTTGAATGGACGCGGAAAATAGCCGAGCAAAAAGGGATGAATCCGGTCAGGATCATAGCCCGTCATGTGATCCAGTCCTTTGAAATCGGAGAGGTCACACCGGAGCTTGCCCACGAGATCGGCAAGCAGTTTACAGATGAAATCCTCGGAGGAAAATATGAGTATGTGCTGACCACTCACATTGACAAAGACCATGTTCATAACCATCTGATTTTCAATGCGGTTGACTTCGTGGACTACCACGCATATAAGAGCTACAAGCGGATTTACTATGATATGCGCGAGGTCAGCGACCGGCTCTGTAAGGAAAACGGTCTCTCTGTTATCCCTCCCTCTCAGAACAAGGGCATGGACTACAAGGAATACACCGAAGCCAAACGCGGTACGAGCTGGAAGCAAAAGCTCAAGCAGACCATCGATCGGCTTGTCATCACAGCCAAGGACTACGATGATTTTCTGCGGCTCATGCAGGAAGCCGGATATGAAATCAAGACCGGCAAATACATCTCCTTCCGTGCTGAAGGTCAGGAGCGGTTTACCCGGTCTAAAACTATCGGAGAGAACTACACCGAGGAACGCATCAAGGAGCGGATTGCCGGACGGACGCCCCGAAGAAGCCAGAGACAGACCGTGCCGAATGGCATCTCCCTTATCGGAGATATTCAGGAGCGGATCAGGCTCATCGACAGCAAGGGCTATGAGTATAAAGCCAAGCTCACAATTCTCAAGGAAGCGGCGCGGACGCTCAACTATCTCACGGAAAACAACTTGCTCCAATACGCCGATCTTGAAAAGAAGGTCGAGGATGTTCATAGCTCCTATGACCGCACCGGCAAGGAACTGAAAGGCGTCGAAGCGCGACTGCGGGAAGTCCAACCGCTTATCAAGAACATCTCCAACTACCAGCGCCTCAAGCCCGTGTATGATGCCTTTCAGAGAGCGAAAGACAAGCCGAGCTTCAAAGCAAAGCACGAAGCCGAGCTTGTGATTTTTGAGGCGGCGCGGAGTACGCTGCTTGCCATGCAGGGCGATGAAAAACTGCCGAGCTTGAAGACACTGCAAGCGGAACAGCAGCGACTTCTTGAAGAGCAACAGCGGCTCTATGATGAACGTGCGAAGCTCAAAAAGGAAGTAAAGCAAATAGAGACGATCAAGTCTAATGTTGATACATTTCTCGCTTCCTCTGCTGACCATGACCGTGATCATCTGCGCAGCACACAGCGCGAATAATCTCGTCAAAAGCAGGGCATCTCCTGTTGATCGGAGGTGCCCTGCATCCTTGAGAGAAGGTTCGAGAAATTGAAACTTTTTCTTTAATTTCTGCATCAACGGATTGCTTTTGAGAATGAAATCCAGTATAATATTATAAGCGATGTTGAATGCAAGCAAGTGAAAGGATGGTTGCCGTGCGCATAAGCTATAAGAAACTATGGATGCTTCTTCTGGAACGCGACATAAAAAAGGCTTCTCTACGACATGAAGTAGGGCTGTCTGCCGGAACATGGACAAAACTGAATAAGGGGGAAGAAGTGTCCCTCTCTATTTTGCTGCGCATTTGTGATTACTTGAACTGTGACATCGGAGATATATGTGAGGCTGTGCGAACGGACAAAAACTGAGTCCGGTTTTTCGTACAGCTCTTTTTGTTGAATAAAAATCGCTCAACTCTCCGCAGGAAAGGAGCAATTTATGGGAAATTCAGTCATGTTGAATGGTATCGAATATGCCGGAGAACAGATTACCTACAAAGACAGCACCTACGAGATTGTATCGAAGGTTGCCTACCTGATCGGCGTCCCGCTCCGTATTTTTCAAAATGAACACGAGCCGCCAAAGATAGAGATATACAACCGGCTTGAACAGGATAAAAATGCCCGCATCATTCGTAATCTATGTATCATCCGCACCGCCATTGAGCGCAACTACCGGAAAATAAATGACATCATGCGAATGGAGTATCGAGGGCTGCTTTCAATGCCAGAGATCATCCCGGCTTCCAGTATGCAGCAGCTTTCAAATGACGGAATCAACTTTATCAAAAAGGCGAGTACAAAGCTCTGCCACCACATTATCGAGATCAACCGGCTGATTTCAGACCGCATTAACAA
This sequence comes from bacterium 210917-SL.2.15, assembly GCA_020555605.1. Classification (GTDB taxonomy): domain Bacteria; phylum Bacillota; class Clostridia; order Oscillospirales; family Oscillospiraceae; genus Pseudoscillospira. The sequence goes on from JAJCJC010000017.1 coordinate 26,554, forward strand.
CTGCAAAAGCCTCTTTCCAATCTGGATTAACTGGGCGTACATAAAAGAGCTGTTCATCATGCCAAACGGCTTGACAGAGGACGGAACGAAAGATGCTGCGGACATCTATTACGCAAGTCTCTCCTACTACCCCTATCAAATGTATATCAACTGGGTACCGATGGACGAGGGTAATGTCCTCTATAATGATAAAAAGTTTGCTACCCTGCTTTATCAATGGCATTGCGATGCCTTCACGGAATACAGTAAAGTCTCCGATGCAGGGGCTTTTGTAAAAAACAATATCTACGACTTCATAGATGACAGTGAGAAAACCGTATTGGTAGTGGACTGCGAAAACTCCGACCCGTACAAGCTGTGCGCCACGCTCAAAAATCTTGATTATGAGGTCATGCAGAAAATTACGGCGATCATTCTCTTTGATGACGTACATACTGCTACGGCGTGGCGGATTCTTGAAAACTACACCCGCATCCCCGTTGAACATATCATGATTGAGCGGATCAAGCAGAACAAATCACTGGTGGACATCAAACTCACCGCAAGAGCCTGTCAGGAACACTACCAGAAGCAAGTGGATTCCTTCGTCATCGTCTCAAGTGATTCCGACTACTGGGGGCTGATTTCTTCCTTGCCGGACGCCAGATTTCTTGTCATGATTGAGCGGGAAAAATGCGGACCGGATATGAAGGCGGCACTTGCAGAATCCGGAATATTCTACTGCTATCTGGATGACTTCTACTCCGGCAACAGCGAGGACATCAAGAAAAACGCACTATTCAAGGAGATGTACCGCTGGATTGACAACTCCGTTCACCTGAATGTCAACGATATGTTTGATGCAGCTCTACGAAACACGCGAATCGAAATGTCTCCCGCAGAGCGGCGGCAGTTCTATGAGAAGCACATCAGGCACATGATGCTGACCATCGACGAGAACGGAAACGTCAGCATTGAACTGAAACGCGGATAACCTTGTTTGCTATTCCGGGAGGAATGTGGATGGACAACAGATTCTATTTTGGATTCAATACATCGGAGGAACGGAAAAAGCGCAGAAAAGCAGAGCTGTACTCCATGAGTGAGCAAGTCAGCACCTTCTTTTGGGATGAAGCCCCGCAGCATGGATTGGAAATGCGTGAGGGGCAGCAGGATATGTCCTTTGAGATTGTGGACGCCCTCATAAATGATCAGCACTTTGCGATTGAAGCTGGCGTGGGCATTGGCAAGTCCTTTGGCTATCTTGTGCCGGTGCTGCTGTACAGCAAACGCATGAACAAGCCGGTTATCATCGCAACCTCGACCATTGCGCTTCAAGAACAGCTCTGGCGCGATGTCCACGCGGTAATGCCCCTTCTTGGGCTGAACAGAGATGTCATCCTCGCAAAAGGACAGACTCATTATCTCTGCAACAAACGCGCAGACGAGTATATGTGTGACCCGAAAGCAGACCCACCGGACGCGCTCAAAGAAGGAATCCAGCAGGGGTATGAGGAACGCAAGGATTTCCCGGAGGTTTTGCCGCAAGGCGTCTGGGACAAGGTAAACGTGCAGCGGTTCAGCATGAAGAATTGCGGCTCCTGCGAAAAGAAATGCAAGTATTACAAGGTCCGTGCATCGTTAAAATACACGGACGGTGTTGTTCTGTGCAATCAGGACTTTCTTACCCAGCATCTCATGAAACTACGACGCGGGCAGGACGGACTGATTAACGCCGCCGCTGATCTGCTTGTCGTGGATGAAGCGCACAACTTGGATGATAAGGTGCGGAGTGCCACAACGGAGCGTTTCGGGCAAGGTATGCTCTTTGGAATGATTAAAAGCGCATTCTATGAACTGCGACCCTCTGACCAAAGCAGTGTGTCCGGTGAAAAGCGAGAGGCAGAGAGCGCAATCATCGCCTTCTATAACTGCCTGAAAGCACAAGTTCAAAAGCAGATCGACGAGGCAGATCAGGATATGCGCTATGCTGACCGCTTTTTCTTTGACCAAAGCGGCAGTGCGGTTGAGCTGCTTACGGAAATGAACGCCGCCATACACAACCTTTCGTCCAGCATTCAGATTTATTCCAGCATGGATTTCAGAAACAACCGTTCCTTTGCTGCTTCTGATGATCTGGATGCCGTCAGCGAGTCCCTTTCGGAGCTTCTTGACCAGATAGATGATATGCTGATCTGGATTGAGCAGCACGGCAGCAACACGGAACTCGTCTATTGCCCTAAAAACACAAAAGAAATTGTGAGCCGCCTATACTTCAATGGTGATGAAAGAACCATCTTGACCTCTGCCACGCTGACAAACGCCACGAGCGGGTCTCTGGAAGAGCAGTATTCTTATTTTATCTGCAATACCGGCTTTCCCGCTGGTGATCGCGGCTGCTTATCCGAGCCAAAGCCTTCCCCATATCCATACGATGAACACGCCATGATCTACTATTGCGACGATCTCCCGCACCCGACCAGAGAACATGAAGCCTTCATTGAAAAGGGTGTGGAGCGACTGCTTGAGATCCTGAGCATTTCCAATGGAAAGGCACTCGTGCTGTTTACGGCAAAGACCGACATGGAAGAGGTCTACTCCATTCTCGGTAAGAAAAATCTTCCGTACAAAATCCTGATGCAGCAGCCGGGATCGTCGCAGGACAAGGTGCTGAACGAGTTTAAGGAAGATACGAACTCCGTGCTTCTGGGGACGGGCGCATACTGGGAAGGCATCAGCATTGAAGGAAAAAGCCTTTCCAATGTCATCATTTTCCGGCTTCCGTTTCCTGTCCCCGATCCAATTATCGAGTATAAGTGTTCCGTTGCTAAGGATGCCCTGATGGATGTTCGCGTTCCCGAAATGATTATCAAGCTCAAGCAAGGCATCGGGCGATTGATCCGTAATTTCACAGACACCGGCATTGTCTGCATCATCGACCGAAGACTGCGGGACGAGCCGCCAGAACGCTATCATGACATCACATGGGACTCCCTGCCTATCAAGAATCGTACAAGCCGTCTGGACGAGCTAAAAAGGTTTTACGAAAGTCTGCCCGCAGCCAAGGAATGATGGTACAAACGGCATTCTCTTCGGAAACATAGAACAGCCCCCCAAAAAAGGAAATCAGAAAACGGAGGTGTATCATGTTGTACAATGAAAATCTGCGCGAAGAAGAACAACATCTAATCCAGCAGATCGCCGAACAAACAGAGAGAGGAAAAATCGACTGGGAACTGACAGAGTACAATCCGCTGTCATTTCTGAACGAGGACAAGATAGACAAAAACCCAGCAGTAATCGGTCAGTCTTTCTCCTTTGAAGCAATCATCGGCGGCTCTCGTTACGAACTTGATGTCATGGAGAATATTGATGTGCCGTCTGGTATGGGAGACTACACCATAACCTTGACGCGGGATGAAATCGAAAATTATCTTAAAATTGAGGATGCGCTTTCCTTTGACTGTGACCGCTATGAATGCTCGCCGGAGGAAGTGGCAGAACGATTTGCGGATAGCCCCATTGTACGTCTCTGCAACGCCATCATTCCTGCCACGCTTGGGCAGGAGGATTTAGAAGAGGTCTTCACATGGGCAAGGTTTTTCAACGAGACTGGCATTTCTGCAAAGCTGATGAATCATCCGCTGACCAAGCTCTGTGAAAAGCTGTTCGACGAACACCGTTTGATGGACTTCCATCGCTGCGTCTTGGATGTGGACTATCGAAAGCTGCTCCTAAATGAACTGGCTCATAACTAAGACACGAAAAAACGCCCCCGACACTGTGCCAGACGCACAGTGCCGGGGGCGTTCCCGTTTCCAGCGATTTATTTTTCTCTCGGCAAGGGACCGTTCATAAGGTGACACTTTCCGTTTTACGAAGCCGCGAAAATTCGATGTGTTCCGTGGAGATGTTCACTGGGCAGCATACGCCGTACACGTTTCCAATAATCACTGAGCAGTGCAATGTGTATTCACTATCGGGAAATACTTCACGGTTTTCACAACGCTTGATTCAGAAGGGGGATTTTTGCCTTATTCCTGCGTGACTTCAAGGGAAGCCGGATTGATGACGATGATGGACTTGCTCATTTTGTGGGCATATCTCACGGTATTCCCGGTACCGCTGGGGCATCCATTCCATACTGCGAGAATATAATCGGCGTGATCGACCATGTACCGATTTCTCTTGTCCATGCAGTCCGGCGTGTACTCCCGTTGCAGCATGGTCTCCTTGTCACACTTTGCCGCGATATTATAATACCGTTCCCGTGAAGCCACAGACCATTTGATCGCTTGTGTCTCACAAGGGATTGCGCTTTCCAGAGTAATGTGAGGGTATTTTGATTTCAAATCGAGTACAATTTCCGCAGCGTACATATCGACGCCAAGAGCCATGCCGGTAATAAAATGCGTGACGCCCTCGTTCTCGATGAGTGCTACAATCTGATCCCGCATAACAGATTTCAAAGAAGTACAACGCTTATCGGATTCATCAAATCCGAACGGAAGACTCTGCGGTCTATGACCGGTAAACGCACAAGTCTTGCCTTGAACGGATTGCTTTTCAGATTTTTGAGCAGACTTTCTAAACTCAATAATGCGCGACATGACACCCCTTCTTTCACTCTTTTGGTAGGTAACTCCATTCTATCACCCTCATCACGGACAGTCAACGCATTGTCGTTAGTAAAATCAACGACGGAGTACCGTGGATAATGACACCGCCGTTAGGTACACTAAATGCAAAGGTGGTGAGGCTATGCGAGAGAAGAAGGACATCAATATTGAAATCGGCGGCAATATTCAAGTGGCAAGAGAACAGGCGGGCTATACGCAGGACACGCTCTCAGAAATGCTTGGCATGACGCCGAATCACCTGAGCGCTATTGAGCGTGGTGCTTCCGGTATTTCTCTTGAAGCCTTGCAGCGTCTTTGCCGTTTGCTCGGCGTCAGCGCAGACCGAATTATTTTTGGGACTGACGCGCCAGAAGCGGAAGCCCTTGCGCTTGCCAGACGTATTTCGGATATTAAGCCGGAATACCGGCAACAGGTTCAAGAGCTGCTGTCCGCTATTTTGAATATGTCATAAAAAAAGAGCCTCTGCCGACACCCAAACCGGGCATCGACAGAGGCTCTTGGTTCGTTTTCCGGGCATTCAAACAAGTGCCGAAATCGACACTTATTTCTGCGCTAATGAAAAAACTGCGCGGGGAATACAATCACTTAGGTTGGTCAATTTGCGCCGCTCTGAGGCTTGCAATCACAGGCTTTTTCAACCCCTAACTGTCTACACTGCGATGCCTTGCGGGAGAAGTGCGGACAGGCGATGAGATCCGCACGGAAGCTCTGCTTGCAGCTATGGACGCAGCGGACGCAGAAGCGGTTATACTTCCGGCGTCCGCTGTCCCCGATGAAGAACGACCACTCCTGCCGCCATTTCTGACTTCTGCTCACAGCTCAATCTCTCCTTTGTGCTTTTGGGGAGGGCAGCATTCCTTCTGCTTTTCAGCCTTTGCAGACTTGAGCCTGTCCATGATGGAGGACTTCTCGCCCCTTTCGGGGGCTTTGACCTCTGCGGTCTTGTCCTCCTTCGGACCGTTGTTGATGATCCCGTCAATCATGCCGTAGTCATCCTCCATCGACATCTCCGCTGCCTTGAGGTAGTTTTCCTTCTCAAGAGCTGCCATCCAGCTTTCCTTGCTGATACCGAGCATTCCGCCCTTTGTCGCATGATCGGCAATCTCCTTGGCATCCACGCACAAGCCTTCGGTGTTATCCGAATAGAGCCGGTAAACCTCACAGCCCTTCTCCAAAGCCTTCTCAGCCGCTTCCTGACCGGCGGGAAGAACGCCAGCCCATGCGTAGCCGTAGTCCTTCATATCCTGAACGGAGAGCGCGGGATCGGGCATTTCCGGCACTTCCTTGACCTCAAGGTCGAGAAGGCGGAGCGTGTCATCGTCAAAGCCGTTGTAGACATCATCAAGGACGAGCTTGCCGCGCTCATCGACGATGATGCAAGCCGCCTCATCGCCGTAGGTGTCATGCTCCATCAGGTAAAAGCTGTGACCGCCGACTTCGTGCTGGTCAATGGTGTGCCACGTCCCGATGTGACCGGCAACCGTCAGCCCGGAGGTGTCGGCGTTCATCTCGAAGTCCTTCTGCTCGATACTTTCCTGCTTCTGCTGCTCCTTCGAGATCATGGGGATCGCCACAATCTTATCGCCCAGCTTGACAAACTGCTCCGGCACTTTGAAGTGGTCAGCGAACTTCTGCATCTGCTCTACAGTCAGAGAGCCGAAGCTGTCATCCGTCAAGCCGACCACCATGAATGTTCCGGCAACAACATCGTAGATGTCACCGTCCTCATCACGCAGAGCGCGGTTCAGGGGCAGACCTTCCAGCTTGCCTTCCTCGTTGCAGACTAAGGCAACCGGGTCTTCGTAGGGATAAATTGCCTCGATGCAGCCGCCGACCTCATGCTGCAAGGACTCCAGCCCGGAGTCAATCTCCTTTACATAAGGCTCCTTTCCCGGCTCAACGACGAGAACGGCGATGGTGCTGTCACGCTCGGCGTCTTCCCCTGAGCCGGTGATCCGGTATTCGTCGGGAATATCGTCCAGCTCACCGTTAAACTGTCTGTCCCAGCGTTCGCTTGCGACGCGGACATAGCCTTCATCGGTGAAGCGTCCCTGTTCATCATAAGCGATGTCGTGACCATAGCGTTCATAGTCGATGTAGTCTGCCAGAGGACCGAGATCCTTTTCGGAGTAGATACCGGCTTCGTTGGCATAGTAATAGCCGAGGTCATATTCGTCGTTGATACCGGGCATGATGTCGTAGCAGTCCAGATTGAACGTCAGGTTGATGAGGTCGTCGATGTCGCTGACCTCATCGCAGCCAGCCTCCATAATGGCAACGAGCTTTTCCTGATCGCTCAGGGAAAGCTCGTCAATCAAAGCGGCAAGGTAGTTGAGCTTATCAAGGCTTTCATACTCGCCAAGCATCTTCTGGACACCGTAGATCGGGCATTCGTAGTCGGTAATAAACCACTCTTCATAGGGCTGACCGAACTCATCCTGCTTGCCGATCCCGATACGCTCAAAAACCTTCTGCATCTCTTCTTCGGTGGTGGGCAGCTTCACCCACTCACCGACCAGCATACCCTCGTTGTACTTGCCAAGGTTTGTGACGAAGGCTTCAAAATTACCGTCTAATACGGGCATAGGCATCCTCCTTTCAGTCATCCATCATGCCGTCCGGCATGATATACAGTTCCTCAAACTCTGCGTCAGTCATGGCTTCGAGCTTCCGGATGGTCTTATACATCAGCTCTGCGATCTCGCCGTCCATGTCGTTCAGGGTGACGCTCTTCATATCGTCGATCAGCCGCTTGCGGCTGGACGTATTGAAGCAGCACATCAGGTTGATTTCTTCCACGGTAAAATTCTTCATATCAGAGTTCCATATCCTTTCCTTTGTTTTTCTGCGGCTTCGGTGTGTGGGACGGCTGGGCTTTCTGCGCGGATTTCAGCTTGTCACGGATGGATTCACGGGCAGCGGACTTCTTCGGAACGGTGTCATAGACGGCAATACCGGCATCTTCCACATACGAGCGGACATACTGGATGCTTTCCGAAAAGCGGATGGGGCGGTTCTTGTCCTCGATGTTGGTCAGCCGGACTTCATCAGCGGCAAAATCAACCGCGTCGATTCTGCACTTGATGCCGTCTACATTCAGCGTCGCGCCGACAGGAATGTAATCTGCGGCTTTGAGTTCCTTGAAGGTCTCGCCGTCCTTGCTGAGAAAGACATCCGCACCGGACTGCCAGAGCTTCTTTGATGCTGCTACCCATGCAGCTTCACGGAAGCCGGTCACCGGCATGGAGGGCTTGCCGCGCACCTTCTTCTCAAGGAGCTTCGTGCCGAGCAAGGGCGCGGCTTTTTCCGCGTCCTTGCCATACAGCTCAAAATAGCCGTTCTGGGCAAAGCAAACCAGCGCGTCGGGATGCGCCTTTTTGACTGCCTCGTACTTGCGAAGTTCTGCAACGGGCAGAGGGGCAAGCGTCTCTGTCCTTTCTGCCTCCGGCAGTCTGTCACGGCGGCTTTTCTGCTTGGTCAACACTTCTGTCAGAGCCTCCGCGTCCTTCGGGAGCGTCCGGTGGGCTTGTACGCCGCCATGCTCACTAACCAGAGCCATTGCTGCATCGAAGCTGCTGCGGCAGGGGGCTTCCAGCACAAAGCCATCCGCAAAGGTCAGCCGGTCATGATCCGGCGCAACAGAGTTCTGCGCTACGTTTGCCGCCTGTTCCCGGTAGTTGATCTCAAAGACATCCCCGAACACCTTGCCGCGCTTGACAGCTTTCGGGACAATGACACGGGCAATGCACTCGTCGTAGGTCTGCTCCGCATAGAAACGGAAGGTATTGTGATCCCGCGTTCCCTGAATGAAGACCTGATTTTCGTTGAGGCAGTGCGTTCCATGCGGACGGCAGAACCACATCAGCGTTTTGTCTTCGGGATTCTGGCTTTCGGCGGCGCGGCGGATGATGCGCTTGTCGATGTCGAAGTCTTCCTTGTAGCTGTCCACATGACTATCCACGAGCTTCTGAAGCTCCGCGATGATGTCAACGTCTGTGTATTTCTTCATGCGTCTCCTTTCTCACAACTCCATGTCGTGTGTTTTGGATTTGACCGGGGATTTCTTCTCCGGCTGTGTTTTCGCGGCAGCTTTGAGCTGATCGCGGATGGAGGGCTTTTCCTGCTTCTGCTCCTGCTTAATGTATTCCAGCGTCGGCAGCAGCTCACGATAACAGCCCTGTGTTTTCCGCGCTGCATGACGGCGATGAATTTTGAACAGCGGCTCACCATTCTGCGTGACCGTGTTGCCCTCAATTTTGACGGCGTTCCGTGCCAGCAGATTGAAGGAGTGGTTGGAGGCACGGTAGGAAGCCCGCATTCCGTCGTTGTTATAGGCGATCTGCCCCTTGAGCGTGTCCATGACGGCGGCTTTGATTTCCTTCTCTTCGGCGGTCAGGCGGTGTGCCTTCGGTGCTTTCGCTGCTTCCTCCGGCAAAGGAGCAAAGGGAGACTTAACCTCCACGGTTTTTACCTCGATAGAGGTAATCTCATCGTTCTCCCACGCAACGACCTCCGGGTCTCTTTCCTCTGTTTTCTCGGAAGTGACTTCCTTCTTAGGTTCGGTCTGCTGGCGGAACGCATCCACGAAAAGTGCAGTCAGTCCGGGATTGAGTTTATCCACAAGGAAGCGGGAGGCATTCTCCGGGCAGACCTCAACGCTCTTCGCCCACTCCTTGAGAGGCTGCGGAATGCGCCCGTCAAAGTTTTTCTGCTGAATGGTGTTTGCAAGGACATACCGGACGCGCTCCGGAGAGAACTGCTCAAGGACGCTTTTCACGGCAGCTTCCGCATTCAGGCGGTTATCTCCATAGTTGGAGCTGATTGCCGCTTCAATCGCACTGCGGCATTTCTCGTTTGCAGCAAGGGAGGCGCGATATGCTTCCATCTCACCGGCTTCATAGGCGTAATTTGCCGTCTCACGGTAAATGGGTGCTTCCGGCATCGGCTCTGCGGGCGCTTCGGTATCTTTCTCTGCGGACTGCGCTTTCTCTGCCAGCAGCACCTTGAGCTTGGCGTCAATGCCCTCGATCATCTCAGCCGCCGTCTTGCGGATAGTGTCCAGAGAGCTTTTCAGCTCTTTGGTTTCCTTGCCGGATGACCAACCGGCGATGTAGCCGAAGGAGTAGTCCGAGGTTTCAATGCCGTAACGCTGACAAACCGTGTAGGCTACGCTTTCTGCCTCAACCTCTTTGGTGTGACGATCTTTCTTATCTTCGGGAGCGGCTTTCTCGTCAGGCTTGAAGGCATGGAGCTTGGCGTGAGCGATCTCATGAATGGCGGTTTTGACCGTCTGGATTTCGCTCATGCCCTCCTGAATGGCAATACGGCTTTCAACCGGAGAGAAGAATCCCTTTGCGCCGCCCGGAATATCCTCAAAGGATATGGGGACGGGAGATTCCTGCTTGAGCGCATCGAAGAATGCCTCGTAGTTTTCGACGGTGCCTTTCAGCTCATCGACGATGATGTCCGGAAGCTCCTTGCCGTCCGTCTGGGAAACATCAAAGACGCTCACCACCTTGAAGGCAGGACGCAGAACCTCGACCGTCTCCGTGACAGCCTTTCCGTCTGTGCCAATCACCGGCTTCTGCGTCAAAGGGTCAATCTTCTCGCGCTCTTCCTGCGCCTTGTACGGCGCGGGCGCAAGAATCTTGATTCCTTTTTCACCCTTCATGACCTGACGGTCAAAGTTACGCTGCCACGAGGTATAACCGGCAACATAGGTTGCCTCCGGCTTCTGCATCGCAATGAGCAGCGTGTTGTTGAAGGAGTAGTTGTAGAACTTGGACATCGTGCGGAGATATTCCTTGAACCGCTCGGATTCAAAAAGCTCCTTGATGCCCTGTTCCAGCTTGTCCGTGATTTCGCGGACTTGCTGTGCATTTTTGTTTTCAGCCATCTCAAACCTCCATTTCTTATTTGCTTTTGGGCGAAGAAAACCCCGTCTGGGATTTGTTCAGTAAACGAGCCTTTACCTCAGACGGGGGTTCTCTGCGCGTCAGCCGACGATGAAAGATGTTATCCTCCTTCTCCCATTCAATCAGTCTGTCAAACAGCTCCGGGTGTTTTGTAATCATGTGCAGCAGCTCTTCATCGCTTGCATTGGGACAGAACCAGCAGCCGTTTCTCCGGCAGTGAGCGTAGATCGGGGAAAGCAGCCCGTGTTCCGTACAGAGCTTGTAGGCGTCCGCCTCGGTCATACCGTATTTGGCAAGCAGACTGACCTTCTTCACGCCATCCAGACGAGCAAGGCGTTTTGGCTCATCCTCCGCGATGCCGACATAGCTCACAGTGTCCGACGAGAGCGCGGCATTGTACTTGCGGACGGGCGGGATTTTGCAGTCCCGATTGACCGCACACATCCCAGCCCATGCGAAGCCGCGAATCTCGCCCTTATGCGGTCCGCGGGTGATGACATGATGGAACACATCATCGTAGGTTTTGTCTGCATGGAGAATGGTGAACTTGATGCCCAGCTCCTTTTCACAGAAGGGCTTGAGCCGGTCATAGATGAAGTCCCGGTGTTCCGGGACTTCACCGCTTGTGTTCTGATCAAACATAACCTCACTGAAAACCGCCTCGTCCAGCGGTTCCTTGTGCTGTGCAGCCAGCAGGAGCGTCGCTACGCTGTCCTTACCTCCGCTGCAAGAGGCAACATATTTCGGGCGGCTCATCGGTCGAACTCCATCTTGAAGCTGACATATTTGCCGCCGCTGTCATCCAGCCGAATCACCGCATCGTAGAGCTGAGGCTTCTTCGGCGTGTAAAGCCCGGTCACTCGGCAGCAGCCCTTGTCCAGCAGCTCCTTTGCGATCCTCTTGGTCAGCTTCTTTTTCTTGCTGGAAAAGAACTTGTTGTCTTCCCACAGGCAGAAGGAGCAAGCCTTGTTTGAGCAGTAGAAGTTGCCCGTGCCGACATAGACCGGAGAACCACAACGAGGACATTTGCCGATTTCCTCCTTGCCCGTGCCGAAACGCTGGGCTTCGGCATCGGAGAGAAACGGGTAGGCTTTCACGAGATCCCCGGTCATCCGGACAATGCCGCTGAGAAATGCGTCTGCATCCGCATTGCCGCGCTCAATCTCCATGAGCGTGTTTTCCCATTCCGCCGTCATTGCGGGAGATGTGATCTGTTCCGGCAGGACGCAGACAAGGTTGCAGCCGTCCTTCGTGGGAATGAGGGATTTGCCTTTACGCTCTGCAAAGCCGGATTTCACCAGCTTTTCAATGATACCGGCACGGGTCGCTGGTGTTCCGAGACCTTTCTTCTCGGTGTCATCGTCGAACTGATCGTTTCCGGCGGTCTCCATCGCAGACAGAAGCGTGTCTTCCGTGTACTGCTTTGGGGGCGTCGTGAAGTGTTCGGTGACGCTGGCGGACACACCATCCAGAACATCGCCCTCATGGACTTCGGGCAGGGACTTTATGGGTTCGTCCTTTTCCTTCGTCTTGAGGGAGGACTTGAACAGCTCTTCGATGGCTTTCCATCCGTTTTGAACGACGGTCTTCCCCTTGGTTTTGAACTCGTAGCCCTCGCAGGAGAGCGAGATCTGCGTTTCTGCGTAGGTGTGCTTCTCGCCGGTCGCACACAGAAGGCGCATCCCGATAAGATTGAGGATTTTCTGCTCCGACCGAGGAAGCGCCGAAACATCCTGCTTTTCAAGCTGGATGGTCGGGAGAATGGCATGGTGATCTGTGACCTTGCTGTTGTCGGTTACGCGGGCAATGTCCGGAGTAACCGAAACGCCGGAGAAAAGCGGAAGCTGGCGGCAGACAATAGAAATGACCTGACGGGCGGTGTCCTCCATATCATCCGTAATAAACTGGCTGTCCGTGCGCGGATAGGTCAGGAGCTTCTTTTCGTAGAGTGTTTGTACGAGATCGAGCGTCTGCTGGGCGGTGAAGCCGTAGTAGCGGTTAGCCTCGCGCTGCAAGGTAGTCAGATCATAGAGCTTCGGAGGATTGACGGTTTTCGTCTCCCGCTTGAGAGAAGAAACGACGGCTTGCTTTTTCTCGCAAGCCGCCGCAATTCTTTTTGCTTCCTCTTCGGTTTTGACCTTTTCCAGATCGGCGGTCAGATCGCCCTTGCCGACGTGGACGTTGAAATACTTCTCCTTTTGGAACGTGGAGATTTTCCCGTCGCGCTCCACCAGCATTGCAAGGGTCGGCGTCTGAACGCGCCCGACCACCAGCTTCTTGTGATAGAGCGTGGTAAACAGGCGGGTGCCGTTGATACCGACGATCCAGTCCGCCTTCGAGCGGCTGAGTGCCGCTTCATAGAGATGGTCATATTCCTTGCCGTCCCGGAGATGCTGGAAGCCTTCGCGGATGGCGGAGTCCTCCAACGAGCTGATCCACAGACGCTTGAAGGGCTTGGTGCATCCGGCTTTGTTGTAGACCAGCCGGAAGATCAGCTCACCCTCGCGTCCTGCATCGGTTGCGCAGACCAGCTCGGTGACGCGCTTGTCCTTCATGAGAACGGACAGCACCTTGAACTGCTGTGCCTTGTCCTTCGTGACTTCAAACATCCAGCTTTCCGGAACAATGGGCAGATCGTCATACCGCCACTTGGCATACCGCTCATCGTAGGAGCTGGCGTCTGCCAGCTCCACCAGATGACCGAAGCACCACGAAACGATGTAATTGCCGCCCTCCATGTAGCCGTCCTTGTGGGACGTCGCGCCCAACACCTTTGCGATGGACTGGGCAACGCTGGGCTTTTCAGCAATGACTAAGATCAATCTTCATCACCATCCGTTTCAGCATCCTCCGCAATCTGCGGCTCTTCATCCTCGTTGATGTACGGCTCTTCCTCGTAGCCTTCATCATCAAAGAAGTCCATATCCTCATCCTTGGGCTTTCTGCCCTTGACGAACTTGATGTAGTAATAAGCTGCACCCGCAGCACCGGCAAGGACAAAGATGACGAGGATCATTCCGATGTTGGATTTCTTTTCGGACTTAGGGGCGGGGACATCGGTTTCCGCATCCTTGTCCGGCTCAGGCGTCACGGGAGCTGTGCCGGTGCATTCGCTCATGTTGGTCTTGCAGACCGGGCAGTCGGTATTGACTTGACCGGCAACGCATTTTTCCTTGCAGTTACAGGTGGTCAGAGCAGCCGCAGTGTCTTCATCCAGCAGCGCAAGCAGATCGCTCTCATCGACCATGTTCAGGAAGTATGTCTGATACTGTTCCTCATCCTCGTTGATGGGCGCATCGTAGTCGATGACAATGAAGAAGGTGTTGCCGCTTTTCGTCTGGACAGTGATGAACTGCTTGTTGGTTGCCTTGTCATAGAGCAAGTCGCGGGTGTAGGCGTTGCCCTCATCGTCAATCGGCTCACCCTTCGGCTTTTCCGGCGCGGGAGTGACTGCGGGCTGCTGTTCCGGCTGGGTTGCCTCTGTGACCGGAAGGTTCTGATCGGTGTCATCGGCATAGGCAAACGCCGTCACCGAGAAGCAGGACAGAACCATGACGCAGACCGCAAGGACGGTCAGAAAACGAAACTTCTTACGCATTGTCGATTACCTCCGTATTTTCAGCGGGCTTGGTGCCGCCCTTCATGGAAGACAGGAACGCCATGATCTGATCCTTGTCCATCACCATAGAGCGCACGGTATTGATGATTTCAAGGTTTTCCAGCTCTGTCTTCTTGTCGTACAGCTCCTTGAGCTGACCTTCGATTTCGGATTTCTTCTTTTCAGCCTTCTCAATGTCGGAGAGGACTTTCTGATACTTGGGATTCATGAAATAACTCCTTTCTTTTAATAGGCGGGTCTTCCGAAGGCGTAGAAATGCTGCTGCCAATAGGAAGAGTTGATGGATGTGTACTGAATGGGATCGCCGCAGTGGATCATGACCCCATCACCAACATAAATGCCGACGTGAGACACGCCGGGGGTGTCATACGTCCCGACAAAGAAGATGAGATCACCGGGCTGTGCATTCGCCTTTGAGACCGGCGTACAGACGTTGTAAAGCCCTTGTGCGCCCAGCCGACCGGTATTCACAAGACCGCTGTTCGTGAGAACATAGCTGACGAAGCCGGAGCAATCGAAGGATGTGTCGGGATTGGAGCCGCCCCACACATACGGATAGCCGAGGTACTTTTCCGCCTCGGTGATCAGTGTCGCAAACTTCTCGTCGTTCAGGTATTCCGGGTTGACATCGTAGTCAGCGGGCGGATTTGTGATGTACTTGTCCACATAGGGAGAGTCACCGAACAGATCCTCGCGGTTGCCCAGCACCGACATATACGTTGCGTACATGGAAAGCTGTTCCTGAGACATGATGTAGACCGGGACGTGGGAGAGATTGAAGTTTTCGAGCTTCACGTTGCAGATGTAGTAGTCATACGGGACGCGATAGGTTTCCGTGTGCGTGTTGCCGTCTGCGTCCGTCCATGTGTCGGTCTCCGTGCGGTATCTGGTTTCGACGATGACCTCTTCGGTGAGGATGTACTGCTTTTCAAACAGCATTTGGAGCGTACCCTGCACCTCATCCAGCGTGAACTCGCCCTCGTGGAGAGCCGAGAGAATGGAGATCAGCACATAGGGGTCATGCTCAATATCGTCCAGATCGAAGTGGTATTCATCGTAGCTGTGAGTGCTTTCGTAAGTGTCGAGATAGCGTTGCAGCTCTTGCTCCATCTGGCAATACTGCGCCTCCGCGCCCAGCATCGCGTCATCCTCGCTGAGATAAGAGGAAGCGATCACCGACGAGCCGGTAGAGGTGAGCATCGAACACGAGCTGATTCCGGCACCGAGCAACACGAGAAGGGCAATTCCGACGCCGATCCAGATAAATACCTTCTTGTTCTTCTCAAAGAACTCCTTGATCTTGTCGGACACCTTTTCACCGAGCTTCTTGCCGGTATTCTTTGTGGCAGTCCCGGCAGTCTGAGAACCGGCATTTCGAGCGGCGGCATATTCCTTCTTGATGCTCTGCTTCTGATAGTGCTTGTTCATGTTCTGCTTCTTCATCTCAGGATGCTCCTGCTGATTTCTCTCATATTGGAGCTTTGCATCCGCAGCATCCGCCTTATGTTCCAGCTTGGAGACCTTCTCATAAGGCTTGTTGATGCTGTTTTCCCGATGATGACGGAAATGCCGAGCGGCAGTCTCAGCGGCGATCTCCGTTTTATGCGCCGCCTCAACCGCCGAGTTTTCCTGCTCGACCTCATGGATTTTGCCGTGAATGCCGGAAGCGAGGGTGTCACCGACCTTGCGGACGGTTTTGTCTGCTTCAAATTGCAGTTTACCTTTGCCTTTGGGCTTTTTCAGCTCATCCTCAAAATGAAGGCGGGTTTTGCCCTTGCCGGTCTCTTCATCGAAGACACGCTCTTTCTTGAGAACCTTGTGCGTGGGCAGCTTCTCACGGACGGCATCCAGACGCTCATGCGCCTTCTCGGACTTCCTTTCGAGCTTCTGCATCCGCTTCGTGGGCGGAACGGCATCGTCCGAGACCGGCTTCGCAGAGGCAGTCTCCGCCGCTTGAGAGAGAATGGCATCTGCATCCACTGCTTCAACAGCAGAGGTCTTGCGCAGCTTGTGCGTGACAACCGTTTCGGCAATCACTGTGCCGGTATGAGAAGAAACACCGTGCTGCTCCAAAACAGGAGGCTTGAACGGCGTTTCCGATGAGGGCAGCGGTTCGGGTACATTCTGGGGTGGATTTTCTGCCCTTTTCTCTTCTGTGACGGACGTGTCCGAGGGCGGCTGTGTGTTATTATCCTCGGCGTGTTCCGCCTGAAACTGACGCTGCTGACGGCGCATCTGCACCTTTTTCTGTTCCTCTGGGGAAAGAGCTTCGGAAGGCTCGACTGTCTCACCGGGCTTCACCAGCTCCGCATCTTCCAGCCTCTTTGACACACGCTGCTCGGTGCCAGCCGTCAGGTTTTCCTCAACCGCGCCTTCCCGCGTCATCCGCACGACCACCTTGTCGCGGGCTTTGAGTTCCGGTTCCTTGGACATCAGATTTCACCTCCAATCCGCTTGTAGGCAAGCTCGGTGTATTCAGGGTTCAGCTCTATGCCCACGAAATGACGCCCCATCTGTGAGGCAACCATGCCGGTTGTGCCGCTTCCCATAAAGGGGTCAAGCACAATGCCGCCTTCTGGACAACCGGCGAGAAGACAGGTTTCAACCAGCTTTGGAGGGTAGGCGGCATAGTGACCGCCCTTGAAGGGGACGGTGTTGATCTTCCAGACATCGCGCTTGTTGCGGAGCGGATTGATGTCACTGTCCTTGATCTCACCATGCTCACGGGGGCGGTTGATGGACTGCGGCTGAGGCTGACCGGGAACGGGCTTGCCGTATTTGTTGCCGCCCTTCATGCCGCGCTTGAGGCGTTCTGCCGTTGCGGGAGCAATCGGCTCTGAGATCGCCTTGTAGTCGAAGAAATACTTTTTCGACTTGGAGAACAGGAAAATATGCTCATAGCAGCGGGCACAGCGGTCTTTCACACTCTCCGGCATGGGGTTGTCCTTCATCCAGATGATGTCGTTGCGCAGATACCAGCCGGTATCGCGGAGGGCAAAAGCCAGCATCCACGGAATACCGATCATGTCCTTCGGCTTGCAGCCCTCAACCTTGTTGTTGAGAGCCACAGCCTGACCGTTTCTGCCGTAGGGGTTCTTCGGGTCAATGAAATCTCCCTGATTGCCCTTTCCAGCGTAGGTGTCCGAGATGTTCAGCCAGAGCGTACCATCCGGACGCAAAACGCGCCTGACTTCGGTAAACACTTCCGTCAGGCGCGAGATATATTCCTTCGGCGTTGTCTCTCTGCCGATCTGAGCATCCATGCCGTAATCACGGAGCGCGTAATACGGAGGGGACGTCACACAGCAATGAACGCTGTCATCGGGCAGAGTTTTCAGGATTTCAAGGCAATCGCCGGTATGAATGATGTCAAGTTGTATGGTGGTGTACCTCCTGTTCTGTTGGATTTGTGTTTCCATTGAAATGTTGGATGTAAAACCCGACAACATTTCAATGGGCATCAGTCGGAGTAATACTCGTCCGGCTCGTAATCCTCATCTTCCGTGAAGTCCTCGTCGAGATCGTCAATCTCGTCCGCCCAACGGTCGAAGATTACCTCGGCTTCCTTAGCCGCCTCACGATAGAGGCTCAGGCGGTTCTTCTCAAAGGCAGCAAAAGCAGGGACGAACTTGCCGAACTCGCGGATTGCCTTCGCATCCTGCGTGCGCATATCTGCGACGCACTGAATGATTTCGGACATCGTGAGCAGATCGTCGATCATCAGATCATACCTGTCCTTGGGGATAGATACGGCTTCATCATCCGCCGCGTCAGCGAAAGGGGTATTCTCGTCGCTGTTGCTGCTTTCGGGAACATCAACCTTGAAGTAGAAGCCGATCATATCCACAGATACCTTGATCATAATCTGACGCGCTTCCTTGACCTTTTCATCGATGTCCTCCCTCACATGGAGGTAGGCGCGGTGATGCTTCTTGAGGTCGCTTTCCAGTCGGATCAGATCGGTCAGCTCCCACAGAGCCTTAAACAGCGCGGAGGTGTTCTCTCCGTATTCGATAGCGTCCGCATAGGGAATGGTAATCATCTTGTTGTTCATATTCAAAAATCCTCCTATCAGTTCTGTACGGTTTCTTCTAAGCGGGTGGTCATGATGCGGTAAAGCTGGGTGTCCTTCGGGAAATCGTCCTTGAAGGGAACGATGGTCGAGCCATAGAAGATCAGCCCCTCACCGGCATTGGAATTGGTGATGTAGTTCTGCTGGCTGGGCGAGATATTCAACGCCTTCGAGAGAATCTGCCGGTCTCCGGATGCCTGATTCAGAAGGTAGACAAAATCCGAGTTTTCAAAGATGTTCTCCACCTCGCGGGACGCAAGCAGATCCTTGACGTTCTGGGTAATGCCGGTCGGAATGCCGCCCCATTTTCTGAAACGCTTCCAGATTTCTACGCTGTATGCGGCGGTCTGTTCCTCTTTCAGCAAAAGGTGGAACTCGTCCATGTAGTAGCGAGTTGCCTTGTGCTGGGCGCGGTTGATGGTAACTCTGTTCCAAACCTGATCCTGCACAATCAGCATACCGAGCTTCTTGAGCTGCTTGCCGAGTTCGCGGATGTCATAGCAGACGAAGCGATTGTTGACATCCACATTCGTTCTGTGATTGAAGACATTCAGAGAGCCGTGAACATAGATTTCAAGGGCAGTTGCGATGCGCTGTGCCTCCGGTTCCTTCTGATTTCTCAGAATGTTGTAGAGGTCTTCGAGGATCGGCATTTTCTCCGGCTTGGGGTCTGCAAGGAACTCCTGATAGACCATGCGAACACTGCGGTCAATGATGGTCTTCTCAACCGGCTGCAAGCCGTCCTTGCCGCCGACAATCAGCTCACACATGGAGAGGATGAAGTCGGATTTCAGCGTCAGCGGGTTTTCCTCTTCGGAGTAGTTCGTGTTGATGTCCAGCGGATTGATGTAATCCGTGCTGACCGGCGAAATGCGGATGACCTGACCACCGAGCTTCTGCACGAGGGGGAAATACTCGGCTTCGGGGTCGCAGACGATGATGTCATCCTCCGTGATGAGGAAGGCGTTCGTCATTTCGCGCTTGGCGGAGAAGGACTTACCGGAACCGGGTGTACCCAAGATCAGCCCGTTGGGGTTCTTGAGCTGCTTGCGGTCTACCATGATCATGTTGTTGGACAGCGCATTCAACCCATAGTAGAGAGCTTCGCCGCCCTGAAAAAGCTCCTGCGTGGTGAACGGCACGAAAACCGCTGTGCTGGAAGTGGTCAGTCCGCGTTCGATCTCCACCTGATTGATGCCGATAGGCAGAGAGGACATCAGCCCTTCCTCCTGCTGAAAATCAAGACGCTTGAGCGCACAGTTATACTTTTGGGCAATGGCGGCGGTCTGGAACACCGCGTTTTCGAGCTTCTGGCGGTTGGTTGCCGTATTCATGATGAGGATGGTCACAAGGAACAGTCTCTCATTGCGGGTCTGGAGATCCTGCAACAGACGCTTTGCCTCACCGCCGAAGGTGGCAAGATCGGATGGGATGATGTCCATATCGTAGCCGGAGCGGACTGCCTTTTTCTGCTCTTCGATCTTCATCTTGTCGAGGTCGGTGATCTTCGACTTGATGCTCTTGATTGCCTTCGCCTGGTCAATCGTCCGGATATGAAAATTGACCGTGATGTTGCTGTCCATCTCAAGGAAGTCGGCAAGCATACGGTCATTGAGTTCCGGCGCGAGGATTTGCAGGAAGCTCACCGCGCCGATGGTTCTGCCCATCTTGAAGCACTTGCCTTCACGGAAGTCAAAGGAAGTGGGCGCGATGAAGTCCTTCGTGCTGAGTCCCGTCCGGGCAACCATGTCAAAGGAAAAGCGGAACGGCTCATTGGTGTCCATGTTGAACACATCATGAAGCACTTTCAGCCGCTCGTAGCCGGACAGTGGCTCGGTTTTCACACCGAGGGTTTTGAAGTTGTTGAGAATATCGGTTTCAATGCGTTCGAGCTTCGGCTTTGCCGTGCGGAGGGAGTCCGCCTCAATGCCGAAGGTGATGTACTTCCTCTTGACCAATCCGTTGTTGCCCTTGGTGAGCTGGCTTTGCAGCATACCGGAATACTCGGAGCGGATGTCGTTGAAGGCGTCCTCCTGTGCCGGAATGTTGATGCGCTTGCGGAACTCATTGAGGCTTGCCTTCTGATTGATGAAGGAGAGCTGGACGAAAATCGAGCTGTCGAAGTAGTTCAGAAAGTCGCACCAGTTCTCAAAGATGGCAGTTTTGTCCTCGTTCTGCGCAAGCTGGTAGTTGATGTCCTCAAAGGCGATGGACTTCGTGTAGAGGCGGCTGTTCACCTTGCAAATACCGTCACGGCACATCTCCACATAGGGGATGGTCTGCTGGGCGGACTTGCGGACTTTCTTTGCCTTCCTGTCCTTTTTCTTCTGCATGACGATTCGCTTCTTTTCCTGAGCGGAAAGGGCATCGCCGTAAACGACGCCGTTCTTGACGGTCATCTTAGGCTTTGCCTTTGCTGTGCTGTTGTTCAAGCTGCAATTCCTCCTGTTCTTTGATTTTCTGCTGAATTTCAGCGTAGAGATTGTTTGTGCGATAGGGACGCACCTTGTCCCGGATAAACATGGACTGTACGATGTGGTACAGATACTTTTCGGCGGGCTGTCCGTCCTTCTCGTAAAGCGCGAAGAAGATGAACGGGAGCATGATAACCACCATCAGCATTGCCGCCGTAGACAAGTCGAGATGCGCCTTCGCCAGAAAGAAGATCGGGACACCGACTGCCGCAGCGATGGAAAAACAAATGAGCTGCCGCTTGGTCAGGTTGAACATGACCTTCGTTTTGACGCGGTTAAGATCCTTCGGGACCGGAACAAATGCCATTGACTGTTTCCTCCTTTCTAAGCTGCTTTTCATAGCGCAGCTTCATTTGTGCGGGATATTGATCCTCCTTCGGCTGACGCTTGCCCGTCCAGCGAAGTCCACCCGCTTTGCCTTGACAAATCCAGCCGGAAGCCCGAAGGCTTGCACCGTTTTCACTTTCCAGCGTGTAGGTGATGATGCGCTTATAGCCCATAGCCGCAGCAGCTCTTGCCGCCGCGCCGTAGAGAAAGCTGCAAGCGTTCTTCGCCCCGTTGGTGCATAGCCTTGTGACCTCCAATGTGAAGCCGTCATCCAGATACCGGCTGACGGGACGCCCGGCGATGATTACGCCGACCAGCTCACCGTCTGCTTCACAGCCGATGGAAAACTTGTGACCGGCAACCGGCTTGTGATGTCGGTGATACTTCCGGACATACTCGTTGGCGTCACGAAGAGAGATGGGTTTTAGCCGCAGCATGGTGTTTCCTCCATAGGAAGATGAGCCGTGCATTCGACCTCGTTGCCCCAAACGTCCCAGCCTTCGGGAGACTGACGGGCAAAAAGCTCTACGCGGGGAATGTCTCCCATGAGCCGAACAATGCGTTCCCGCGCCTCATCCGGCTTTTTGGAATGCTCTTCGATGTGGCTGAGGATGACCTGACGCACACCGGCGTCAACTCGCTTCGGGTGTCCCTTCGTGGCAAGGATGCAGATTTCCGCGTTTGCCCTTGTCCAATACCCCATGCCGGTGAAGAGGTCATCGTTCTTGCGGTTTTGCTTCACCCATACAAAAGCCACGGTCTTATAAGAAAAGCCCCATGCCGTCAGCACTTCGAGTGCTTCACAGAGGCATGGGAACGTGATCCAGAGAAACAGAGCGCAGTCCTTAGCGGCAAGCTCACCGACAGGAAGTGCCTTGATGTCTTCAATGCACATTGTCGGGTAGTGGCTTTCCGCCGACCGTCCCTGTCCCTTCTTGGAGTAAGTCCGATACGCCCAAGGGGGATCGGCGTAGATGATGCTGTACTTCTTCATGCTGCCGACCTCCTTAGTGCGCATGGAAGATGGATTTTGCAAGGCTTCCGGTCTTGAACAGTGAGAAGCACAGAATAACCGTGTACGCTGCCACAGAGAACAGAGCCGAATGAATGTTGTCTGCGATGATCATGCCGTTGATCAGCACCGCATAGATGCCGACGCAGACCATGATGAGAAAGCCCTGAAATGCCAAAGCGAACAAGCCTTTCAGATAGTTCGTGCCGATGCTGCCCCATTCGCGGTTGCTCATGGTTGCGATGGGAATAGGCGCAATGCTCACGGTGCAGTAAATCTCGATCATGCGCCCGTAGAGAATGACCGTAATGAGGATCGCCATGATTTTGAGGCACAGGCTGATCAGAAGCGTTTCTATTGACAGACCGAGCAGTTCTCCGACGCCCATGTTCTCCATGCCGGTACGCATCTGCGCAATCGTCGCGTCAATGTCAATGCTGGTGTTGCCGTGGATTACTCCGGCTGCACCGGAAACTACGTTCTGCCCGATGTCGAATACTGCCATCACGATGTCAAAGGTGTGCGTCACGAGGTAGATCGCCACAGCCGCCTTGAAAAACCACTTGAAGAACATCCAAGTGTCCATGTCATGAAGGTTGTTTTTCTCGGTGATCATGGAAATCAGCTCGTAGCACAAAACGAAGGTGATGATGATACCAGCGATGGGGACTATCACGTTTTCGGATAGTCCCCGGATCATCTGGTACACGCCGCCGTTCCAGCCGGACGGAGTTTGCCCGACCTCGGCGGCAATCGTTCCTACCTTCTCGTTGACATCGGTGAACATATTGGTCAGGTTGCTCTCGATCCATCCGATCAGCATATCCTTGAGAGCTTGTTCGATCTTTTCTAAAATGCTGCCCAATATTTCACCACCCTTCGGTTAAGCTGGGCTTGCCGTGGATTAGCCGAACAAACCGGAGAGCAGGGGGATGAGGGTCGTGCCGATCAGCACCACACCGCCGCCAGCCATGAGCTGCTTGATACCCTGAGATTTAGCCGCAGGATTATCGTTTCCGTAGCCTTCCATGAGGTTAATAACACCCCACACTGCGAGACCCGCACCGAGGGCGATAACAAGCGTCTGGAGAACCGTAACTGCCTGATTGATAAATGCCATACTTGAATTTCCTCCTTAAATCGTTGGTGAATTGTGAGGGGCGAGTGCCTTTTCCAGCACCCGCCCCGATGGTTACTTCTGTGCGGCTGTCGGATTAACCGAACAGACCGGAGAGCAGAGGGATGAGTGTCGTGCCGATCAGCACCACGCCGCCGCCAGCCATGAGCTGCTTAATGCCCTGAGATTTAGCCGCCGGATTGTCGTTGCCGTAGCCTTCCATGAGGTTGATAACACCCCACACCGCGAGACCGGCACCGAGGGCGATAACGAGCGTCTGAAGAACCGTGACAGCCTGATTGATGAAAGCCATAGATTTTCCTCCTTGATTTGAAAAAGATTGGTTGTGTATTTTTGAAAATGGGCATAAAACTTCATGCCGCATTACATGCTTGCACCACGATGAATGAAAACCAGGTGCAGCAGGCAGGACAGCATGGTAAAATATAGATGCACGGCACAAGATCGGCTTTTTTTGCCGCTATGAGCGCGCGCATAAAACTGGTTTTGCTCTCCTGTTGAACCACAAATTGTCCCAGCCAAACGGCAGTAAAGGACGTATAGCAAAATAATCGCTTTTAGGAGAGCGCGCCGTGACAACTTTTGTGGGAGTGTAGGGCTATGGAAGTTGTCTATCGGTGTTGTTGTGGGATTGATGTGCATAAGAAGATCATCGTGGCCTGTTTGAATCAGGGCGGAGAGCAGAGCCTGCGTGAATTCGGCACAACGACCAGCGAAATCAAGTCTTTGGCAACCTGGCTCACAGAATCAGGCTGTGAAATAATTGCCATGGAAAGCACGGGCGTATTTTGGAAACCACTGTATAACCTGTTTGAGCTGATGGATTTGGATGCCATAGTTGTCAATGCGGCGCACATGAAAGCACTGCCCGGACGTAAGACAGATGTGAAAGACGCAGAATGGATCGCGGATCTGCTCCGCCACGGACTGCTGAAAGCAAGTTATATCCCCAGCCGGGAACAGCGGGAGCTACGTGAAATTACCCGTTACCGAAAAAGCCTGACAGAGGAACGGTGCAGAGAAACCAACCGTCTACAAAAGATTCTGGAAGGCGCCAACATCAAATTGGACTCTGTGGTCAAAGACATCAACGGAAAGAGTGCCAGAAAGCTGTTGGAAAAGATCATTGAAGATGATGTCCCAACCAGTGAGGAGGAAATATCCAAGATGATCCACGGGCGGATGCGCTCCAAGCTGGGACAACTTGTGACGGCCATTGAGGGAATCACTACACCGCTTCAAAGAAAGCTGCTGGCACAGGTCATAGACCATATCGACGATTTGAATAGACGTATTGCCGACTTGGACAAACTAGTTCAGGATTACATGGATGAATATGAAGCGGCAATTACTGCTCTTTGCGATATTCCTGGCATCGCCCGGCGCAGCGCCGAGGTGATTCTGGCGGAAATTGGTCTGGATATGAGCAGATTTCCCAGTGCTGCCCATCTTTGTTCCTGGGCTGGGGTTTGTCCTGGCAACTGCCAGAGCGCGGGACGGCGAAAGCACGGAAAAACGACAAAAGGAAACAAGCCGCTCAAGACGATTTTGACCCAATGCGCAAAATCTGCACGTTCTGTAAAAGGGTCTTATTTCTCGGCGCAATACCAGCGGATCGCAGCAAGGCGAGGCAAGAACCGTGCTACACTTGCAGTCGCTCATTCCATGTTAATCGCCATATACCACATGCTTAGAAACAACGTGCCATTTCGTGATTTGGGCTCTGACTATTACGATTCTTTTAATAGGGACAGAAAAATACATGGTTACCTGAAACGCCTGAAAGCACTGGGCTGGGAACCTGATGCCCTGCCCGGTTCCGCCTGAACCAACAACTTATACTGTCCTTTAGTCTGCCCTCTGGGCGGGCTGGGTCGTTGCGCCCTTCTGGGGGAAGGTTTTCATAACAAAAAAGAAGCCCCGTCGCTGTTCTGCTTTGGGAGCCATCAGGCTTTACCCACTGCGCAGTGCAGCGACGGGGCTTTAATCCGCTTCGACCTCGCCCATATCATAGAGGTCGAATGTGTCATCAGGCTTGACTACCAGCTTGTGCTGCCGATACTTCTCGATGTCAAAGGCGTTCCGCTTGTCGTAGTCGGAGAGCTGCCGGTACTTTGGATGCTTCGTAATGTCGTATTTGTTACTGAGAAAAGGTCTCACGCCTCGAAGCTGCAAAATACACTTGGCTCCGTCCATGACGGCGATCTCATCCTGAGACATCAGTTCTTTGCCGGTTTTCTGGTAATTCAAGCCGTAGGAGTTGTTGCTGGAACGGGTTTCTGAGGTGTTGTAAAGGTCGATTGTCTCCTTGCCCAGCACCTCGCTGATTTCCTTGAGGGTCGATTTCTCCTTGCCGCCAAGGAAAAGTGTGCAGTCACAGTTGCCCGTGATGGTGTCCGCCGCATCCTTGTAGATGGTCTTGAGCTGAGACTGGGACTGCAAGATGATTGACGCCGAGATTTCCCGGCTTCGGATGGTGGCGATGAGCTTATCAAACTTCGGGATTTGACCGATGTTCGCAAACTCATCCAGCAGACAGCGCACATGAACGGGAAGCCGACCGTTGTAAACGTCATCTGCTTTATCGCACAAAAGGTTGAAGAGCTGGGAATACATGATTGCCACGACGAAATTGAAGGTGTCATCGGTATCGGAAATGATGACGAACAGCGCCGTCTTCCGGTCTCCGATGGTGTCCAGCTCCATCTCATCGTAGCTCATCAGCTCCCGCAGCTCTGCAATGTCGAAGGGCGCAAGCCTTGCACCGCAGGAAATCAAAATCGACTTAGCGGTTTTGCCCGCCGCCAGCTTGTATTTGCGGTATTGCTTGACCGCAAAGTGGTCAGGGTCGCGGGCTTCCAGCTCATCGAACATGACATCCACAGGGTTCTTGAAGGTCTCATCGTCCTCTCTGGCTTCCGAGGCATTGATCATTTCGAGCAGGGTAGTAAAGTTTTTCTCGTGATCGGGTGCCTCATACCAGATGTAGCCGATGAGAGCTGTGTAGTAGAGCTTTTCCGCCTTGACCCAGAAATCTTCGCCGGACTTATCGCCGTCTCCCTTCGTGTTGACGATGATCGTATTGACCAGCTTGAGGATGTCCTTCTCGCTGCGGATGTAGCTGAACGGGTTGTAGTGCATGGATTTCCGGAAATTGATGGTGTTCAGCGACTTGATGACATAGCCGCCCTTTTCGAGCATCTTGCCGCACTCCACCAGTACCGTACCCTTCGGGTCAGTCACAACATAGCTGCTGTGCATCTGCATCAGGTTCGGCTTCACGAAAAAGCGTGTCTTACCTGAGCCGGAACCGCCGATGACAAGGATATTTTTGTTGCGGGCGTATTTCGGCTGCTTCGGGCGGCTGTTCATGGTCAGGAACTCCGTCTGCGTCAGAATGACGTTGTTGGAGAACTCCGGGTCCATGTACGGCTTGATGTCCTCCGGCTTGCCCCAGCGGGCAGATCCGTATTCTTCGCCCTGCCGTAACTTCTTGCGATTCTTGCCTTTGACGTAGACCGCCAACTTGAGCAGCACACCGGCAATCAGACCGATGAGCAGATCGACGGGCTGAAAGCTGGGCAGCGGATTTACGAAGGCTGTGCCGAACACGGCAAAACCGTTTGTCAGCTTGTCGATGAACGCTGCGCCGGGTGCGAGACGAAATACGGCGGCAATCTTATCCGCAAAATAGAAGGCGAAGACATACGGAAGGTTCAGAAGAATGAGTTTCTTCACATCGGGTTTGTTCACAGCTCCACACCCCGATCCTTGGTCTTGACCTTGACTTTCTCCTTGTGCTGCGCCTTACTCTGAGCTTTCTCCTGATCCAGCTTGTGCCGGATGGACGGCTGTTCCTTCTGCTTGACTGTCTTGGCGGAGAACTCCTTGAAGGCGGCGGTCATAACATCAACGTCCCGTCCCTTGAAGAAGACAAGATAGCTGGGCGGCTCAACGGAAACGTCCTTCTTGAGCGCAAAGTCCAGACCGTATTTGCTGGCAGTCCGCTCAAAGGACTTGATGTTGCCATCCGTCACTTCGATGTTGGAGATAGCGGCGTTCTGGCTCATCAGATGCTTGATGGACTGCTTGCCGCGATAGGCTTTGGGCTGCTGCATCTGCTTCTGTGCCTTCTCAATTTCCTGAACGAACTTGTCCAGCGCCTTTTTCAGCACCTCGGCAGAGATTTTGCCGCCCTTGATCATGATTGCAACAACTTTGGTGTTGACTTCATCCTGCATTGCAGTGATACCTCCTTTCCTTGAAATGATTGAGGGAATGCTGCCTCAGCTAAGGCGGCACAATCCGGCGACAGATGATTTTCATTTACACTGTCCTCCTTTCCGAGCATTGCTCACGATGGTATTCATTAAAGAGTGTCTTCGCAAAGGCTATAATCGTAGGTCTTCGGCTTCTTTGACCCTGCCGATCTGTCCTGCCCGTAGAAATCATGATTGACGAGCGCGGAGTAGTAATTGTCTATCGTCAGAGAGGCGTTATACAGAGCGGTCAACAGGTACGCCCGGATATTACGGATGTCTGACGGGTTCTTGTTCATTGCTTCCAGAACGTACTCTATGTGGCTGCTATTCAGCTTGAGAAAGCGGGACTTAACCACTTGCTGCGGCATATCCTCGCCATTGATACGGATGGTCGGAGCGGTAGAGCAGACGGCATCCAGCATGATGTCCATGATCTCCCGGAAGCGGTCTTTATCGAACTTCGGATCCTGACAGAGAATGTTGTAGTCAAGATTCTCTTTGATAATCTCTTCATACTCGCTTCGCTCATCCATCCTGTCCATCACATCAAGATTGATGGATTGATAGTTCTTTGAGAGAGTATTTCTTTCTTGTGTAATTACTTGGATAGTATTTCTTTGTGCGGGATTTTCCCTATGGGGATTCTCCACGTCTGGATTCTCCACATCGGGATTTTCCCTGTGTGGATTATCCCTGTGTGGCAAACCGGCTTGCGGCATCTCATAGATGTCGAACTCCGTGCTGACCATTCTGCCCTTATCATCTCTGCCACGGTGACGGACAAGGTAGCCGTTTTCCTCAAGCTCCTTGAGTGCCGAAAGTATGGCGTCGGGACCTTCCTTGCAGAGTGCTGCAAGACCACGGGTGGAGAACTGCCAGCCGTCGTTGAAGGACAGCATCTTTGAGAGAAGACCGACTGCTTTGAGGGAGAGGTTCTTATCTCTCAGGTGGGTATTGCCCATGACCGTGAAGTCACGGGTTTTATTGACGCGATAGACTGACACATGATCACCCTGCCATTTCCGTAGATACTTCAACGCCGCAGATTCCAAAGTAGCGGATGCGGATGACGTTCTTGCCCTTCGGGGTGAAGTAGGTCTGAGAGCCGGTATAGCGGAAGGTCACGAAATCCCGGACG
Source organism: bacterium 210917-SL.2.15 (assembly GCA_020555605.1). Classification (GTDB taxonomy): domain Bacteria; phylum Bacillota; class Clostridia; order Oscillospirales; family Oscillospiraceae; genus Pseudoscillospira. The sequence continues at coordinate 55,130 of JAJCJC010000017.1, forward strand.
ATGAAGAGTCCTTCGTTGCTCTTCTTGTTGTAGGGAAGAAGCTGACCGGAGGGAGAGCGGAACAGATACCCTTCGTTAAGCAGGAATTTGACGAACTTGCGCTCCGGGATTTTCAGTTCCTTCGCCGTGGTGCGAATGTTGGTGCAGTCATCTGGATTGACGAAGACGTCAAAGTAATCGGCTTTCGGTCTTGCGATGCCCAGCTCCGCTTCAAGGGCATTGGCGCGATTCGTTTCCTTGAGCAAGGTCTGCGCAAGCTCTATGATGACCGCCGGTTCCTTCTGAATGCGGTCCAGCAGGGATTCCGTCATGTAGCAGCCGGTCTTGCGGATCATGGGAACAACCTCATCGAACAGCCAGTGTTCAAATCTTTCCGCCGAGGGGAGTTTGCTATGGACAATTAGCCTGTAAACATCACCCTCCGTAATGTAGGAAAGGGACTGCGTACCGCCGCTCGTAAGGGTGTCCCGTTTTAGGACACCCTTGCAATGGTCAATAATTGCCTTGCCGGGTCTGGCATATCCCAATGCTCTTGCAACATCTGAGCCGCAGAACAGAAGTGTTTCTCCGTCGAGGATCGTCCTCACCTCACCGAACTGTTCATTCTTGAAGACTTCGATTTTGTTATCCATGACAGGTTTCCTTTCCGGCATCAGATGTGCCACTTTGATTTTTGAGTGTAGAAACGGGATTGCAGCAGTAGGGACACTCCGCAAACACGCAGGACTGATATTTCCAGTGAGGACGGTGAAAGCGGCAGCTTCGGCACTCAGGGAGAATGCCATCCGCGCCGCTGTCAAAATGCTCAAAGCCGGGTGTGGTCTGCATCAGCAATTCCAGTGCTTGCAGATCACCGGCTGTCATGCGTTTCATGCTTAAAAACTCCTTTCCTTCGCCGCATCGCCAGCAAATATTCCGGCTTTTGGGCAACAAAAAAAGAGGGTTTGCTTCTTACTCCAAATTGGAGAAGAAACAAACCCTCTTCGTTTACGATGTAGTTCAGATGATTTCTCGGATGGTATGAATGACACCGAGCAGCAGCCCGATGAAAAAGGCAAGTCCTCCGATAAGACCGCCTATGATTAAGTTCAATGCGAAGATGCCGACTGAGCCGGAAATACCGTAGCCGCTGGGAACGAGCCAGAGGCACATCCTCCGGATGCCAAATGGCAAGCCGACGCAGATCCACATAAGGAAGTAGTCACATACGCCGTCAGGCATATAGATCGGCTTGAGAAATGACGCGAGGCAGAACGCAAGCGCGATTGGAAGCAGAACCTCCTTCAAGAAGACTTTGATAGCACCCACTATATCCTCCTTCTGCCGGAAGTGTGCAGCGGCACACTCCGGCTTGCTTGATTATTGTGAAAGTCCTTTGTTTTCGGTCAAAAAAAGAAGGGACTAAGCCAGAATGCCTTGGTTTTCAAGGTCTTTCTGATTTAGTCCTATTATCGCACAATAATC
>JAJCJC010000018.1 GCA_020555605.1 bacterium 210917-SL.2.15
TTTCAAAAAATCTTAGGGGACAGGGCTTTGGTTGGTGTTGCCTTTTTTCTGCCGACATCCTGCTTTGTGCACTGTTTTACTCAATTTTTTCTTGCATCACCCTCTTGACTTAATACCATTGGACTTAAAAATTTTTTCAATCATTTCTTCATCGAAGGCATGCAGGGGAGGGATCTTTGCGCAATTTTTTCAGTGTCACCTTCTTTCTTCGGCTCCGGCCATTAGAACGACGCCGTGAAGTTTTTGGTAACGGTATCCCATTTTCCATCCACATAGGCTTTCCCCGTCACCGTCAGCTTGTAGCTCTTACCACTCTTGATTGCATAACTAACGCTTTTTGCACAAGTACGGTCATTCGCAGTAGCGCTGGCAGAGTCTACTTCTGTATAACCGAAAATACCTTTTTCATACAGCGTCATACTCAATTCAGTTTTTGTTGTTCCCACTGGTCCTGTAACTGTCGCATTGTATACTTGCTTTGCATAAGAGACTGACCCAGACACTTTTGTAGTACCAACATTCCAGGCCTGTGAATCAGATGCGAATGCGCTGACCGAAAGGGTCAGCGCCATGGCAATTGCCATGGCCAGAGCCAACGCGCGGGGCAGGGGTCTTCGTGTGTTGTTCATTGGAATATCTCTCCTTTTCTTTCGTTCCGTTTTCTTTTGCGGATGAATGATGCTCTGCCCTCCCTTCTATCGAACCTTCTATTTATAGAGTGTTTTCGACCGAGTTTTTGGACAGATTTTTTAAAAAATTTTTTCGTTTTTCTATTCTTTGGACGTTTGCACAATGCAAACCGGATAAAATTGTGCAAAAACACCCGACAGCCAAACAGTGGACTGCCGGGTGTCTTGTTTTCTTTTTAGGAATAAATGCCGTCCGCAATTTTGAACACTTCATCCTCTTTCAAAGCAGCGCTGATATACAATTCGTGCTCGATGCCGTCGGCAAACCAGAACATCGCATAGCCGTCTCCGTCCTCAAACGTGCCGAGATAGGCGTCGCCCTCGCCATAATCAATTTTCTCAAAATTCGTATGCTCCGTATCCATACTGGTCAAAGAGGCATTTTCCGCAATGCGTACGGTAACCATGATAAAAGAACCATCTGCATTTTCATATACCTTTTGAAAACTTCCGCCATCTTCATAAGAATCTGTTTCCACATATACAAACCCCTCTGGAATATAATGCGGCGCATAGCCTTCCGGCAGTTCTGTCAGTTTATGGCCGTCCACCTCATAGCGAATATCCACATTCGGCCCCGTCCAGACTGCAATGGTGCGTTTCAAAAACGCCCGCATGTCCGCCGAAACCGTGAGCAGGCCCAAAAACAGCGCCATCAGCACCGCCGCCAGCAGAGCCCCACGCTTTGCCATTCTCCAGGACACATGCCGGGGGCAGAATGCCCTGCGCTCCCGCTCCGCGCGCTGCCCGCGCAAGGCGGAGCGGATCCGGCGGTCCAGTCCGGAAAGGTTCCCGCAGATGCGGCGCAGCTCCGCGCGGGGCGGGACGGCGTTCAGTTCTTCTTCACACAGTTCCCCGAGCATCCGGCCAATGGCCTGAGAAAGCATGATCTGCTGTCCGCTCAAAATACTCCCGCCTCCTTCAAACGCTGTGCCAGCGCCTCGCCGGCCCGCTTCAGCCGTTTGTACACAGCCCCTTCCGTCAGGCCCGTCGCCTCGGCAATCTGCCCCACGGTCCATTCATTGTAAAACCGGTATTCCAGCATCAGGCGGTGCCGATCCGGCAGCGCTTTCAGCGCCGCTTTGACCGCCGCGCACTGCTGCATGTCGATCATGCGCTCTTCCAACCCGATCATGTCGTCCTCCACCTCATCTTCCAGCGCTTCTCCTTCCCGTTTTTGGCGGCGCAGCTCCTGCAGCGCGTAGCGGCGCACACACTGGTATAAGTAGGCCGCGACGCGCTGATCGTCCGCCGTGTCCAGCTCATGGAAATGGTGGATCAGATACAAAAAGGCATCTTCCACCGCATCTTCCGCCAAATCGCGCTGCTGCAGAAGCTGCATTACAGCATACATCAGCTTTTCTTTCAGCTTCTGATACAGAAACCAGACCCGCTCCCGATCCTGTTCCGTCGGCAGCAGCAGCAATAGATGCGCCAGCATCTGCCATTCCCCCTCGCATTGCATCCGAGGTATTATACCACGGCTGATGTGCCGCGTAAATTGCCGCTGCATTTCCGCCTCTATTTATAAAGTGCTTTCAAATTGATTTTTGGACAACTTTTTTGGATTTTTTGAAAAAAGTTTTTCCGGCATAAAAAGCGCCCCGGCGGCCGCCCAAAAGGCGGCGCGCCGGGGCGCGGACACAGAGCCGATTTTCAGAAAAACGGGTTGAAAAACACCAGTGTGTCGATCAGGAACACAGGGATCAGGCAGCTCAGCGACCAGGCCATGTATCCGAAGAAAGATGGCATCTTGACACCGTTCTCATCAGCAATGGATTTGACCATGAAGTTGGGCGCATTGCCGATATATGTATTGGCGCCCATAAACACAGCGCCGCAGGAAATGGCGAGCAGCATCGGCACGGCGATGGTTCCCACCGTGGTGACAATGCCTTCCGCCGCGCCCAGCGCGCCCGCAGTGGTCAGGAACACCAGATAAGTGGGTGTGTTATCCAGGAAGGAGGACAGCGCGCCGGTGCACCAGAACATCTGCCAGGGTTCGTTCAGACCCAGCGAAGCGCCGTGTGCCTTCAGGAACAGCAATGCGGGGATCATAGTGATGAAAATACCGATGAACAGTACCGCCACCTCTTCGATGGCCCCCCAGGTGAAGTTGTTCTGTGTGCGCACTTCTCTGCGCGTGGTCTTGAAGGACAAGAAAGCTGCCAGAAGGATCAGGACAATTTCGATGATGTTGGTATAGCTCAGGCTGACATTTCCAAAAATGTGGATGCTGAGCACATTGCCCGCCGCATCCTGGAACATGGGCAACTTGGGCAGCACACCGGACAACACCACTGCAGCGACAATCAGCAGCATAAAAATGATGTTGTGCGCGCCCAGCAGGCGGATCTTTGTGCCGCCGGAAAGGGGCTTGCAGCCCGCTGCCAGATCCTTCTTGTAAGCCCGGTTATCCAGCACGAAATAGAGGATCAGCAACAACACCACGTTCAGGCCCATCACAGGCAACATGTGGATCAGCGTCCACTGGAAGGGCACACCACGCATGAAGCCCATCAGCAGCGGAGGATCGCCGATCGGCGTCAGGCTGCCACCAATATTGGATACCAGGAAAATAAAGAACACCACCGTGTGGACGCAGCGGGAACGCCACTGATTGGCCCGCAGAATGGGGCGGATCATCACCATAGACGCGCCGGTAGTGCCGATCCAAGACGCCAGAATCGTGCCGATGAGCAGCAGGACGATATTGGTCTTGGGCGTCCCGGCCAGGTCGCCTTCCAAGCAGATATTGCCCGCCACACAGAACAGGCCGAACAGCAGCACGATAAAGGTCAGATAGTCGCCGATGATCGACTCCAGCAGCTGGTCCACCATTGTGGGCACACCGAAGCCCATGGCAAAGGGCACCAGGAACAGCACGGACCAAAACAGCACAAAAGCCCAGCGCCATTTTTCCCATTGGTGCGGGATCACCAGCGGACAAATGGCAATGCTCAGCAGCATCCCCACAAAGGGGATGCAGTATAGCAGGGAAACCTGCGCCCCCAATTCCGCACCATGCAGGATGTGGCTGCCGGAGGCAAAGACAGTTTGGCAGAGGAGCGCAGCCATCATAAGCGCTGCCGCTGCCGCAGACAGTTTCTTTTTCATGTTCAAATCGGAACCCCCCAATGTTGTTCTCCGCACCCGCGGCCGCCGCCCTGCCGTGTGCATCTGTGCAGGAACTGCCGCACGCGGGTTTCTCTCTTCTTTTTTATATCTTTTATACAAAAGTTGTATCTACTTTAACAAACCCTCTCTATGATGTCAATATCTGTCAGAACGATTCTTGACACAGTTCGTCTGATTTCGCAGGAGAAAAAATAAATTGGCGTTAAATCTTTCACAAATCCTGTATATTTCTTTTCCAGAGCGGTTTTCGTTCCTGTTTTTGTATAAAATCGGTTTCTGCGGCCACACTATAAACCGCATGGTTCATTTTACTTCTGTACAAAGGAGGACTTTTTATGTCTTTGTTGGACCGTATTGCGCTGATCGTCGTGATTATTGGCGCCGTCAACTGGGGCTGCATCGGCCTGTTCAACCTGGATCTGGTAGCATTCTGCTTCGGCGGCACACTTTCCCTGGCCAGCCGCGTGATTTATTGTGTTGTGGGTCTGGCTGGTCTGTGGTGCATATCGCTTCTGTTCCGCTCCAGAATGGACTAATGTGCATCTGCGCGACTGGTTGCTCCGCCTACGGGCGGAGCAATCTTTTTCTCTCTTGCTTTTCCCCGCAAAACTTGGCATAATAGGATTATCTTTTCATCAAAGGTGCGCGATATCATGCGGGCAAGACGGAACACACGGTTGTTTCTCGCTGCGGAAGCAGCGCTTTACCTTGCCTTCCTCTGCTGCGACCTACGGGGCGCTTTTCTGATCAGCACGGGACTGAAATACGCCGCGCTGCTGCTGTGCCTTTTCTACAGCGCAGGAAATGCCGGCAGCCGGGACGGCCGCCTGGTGTGCGTTGCCCTTGCTCTGACCGCAGCGGCGGATTTCTTTTTGCTGGTGCTGGACCGATGGTACTGTCTCGGCATAGCGTTGTTCTGTCCCGTACAATTTTTATATGCGCTGCGCCTGCGTCGCATGCAGGTCTCTCCCGGCCCGCTTTGGCCCCGCGCCGTCGTCAGCGGCGGGGCATTAGTCGCGTTCGGTCTGTCCGGCCTGCTGCGCCCGTTGACCGCACTGATCTGCCTTTATTTCCCACAGCTTTTGTACAACGCTGCCGAGAGTCTCCGCCCCTCCCCTGCGCATAGGGCACCGCTGTTCCGCTCCGGCCTTTGGCTGTTTTTGGGCTGCGACATCTGTGTGGGGCTGCATAACCTTGCCCCATATCTTCCCCTATCCGCTATCACAGCAGCGGCGGTACAGTTCTGCATGTGGTTGCTGTATCTCCCTTCGCAGGTAATGATTGCACTTTCCGTATGCAGGAGGCCCGAGGCATGAAACATAGCAGGTTTTATTTCGTTATTCTCACCGCTGCACTGATGCTGCTGGCGCTCTCGGCTGCTATCGCTTTTCCGATCCTGTTCCGCCCCTTTTATTACGCGCACATAGCGGCCCTGGATCTTCCCAGGCGCACCGGCTGGAGCGCAGCAGAGATCCGGGACGCTTACAATGAAATGCTGGACTTTTGTATCCTGGGAACGCCCTTCGGCACCGGCGTGCTGCGCTGGTCGTACAGCGGCATGGCTCATTTTGCCGACTGTGCGCAGCTGTTTCGTTTGGATTTTGCCGTATTGGGCGCATCCGCCCTGACGCTGGGCGGATGCGCCGTTGCGCACCGCTGCGGTGTGCGCGCTGTTCGTCCCCTGGGCCGCGGCAGCGCATTCTGGGCCGGAAGTCTTCTGGCTGCGGCCGTCATCCTTCTCGCCGCCCTGACTGCACTGAACTTCAACGCCGCTTTCGTGTTCTTTCACCACCTTTTCTTTCCGGGCAAGGACAACTGGCTCTTTGACCCAGCCACAGATCAGATCATCCTGATCCTGCCGGAGCTCTTTTTTCGTAACTGCGCCATCGCCATCGCAGCGCTTCTGCTGATCGGATGTGCCATATTGATCCTGTGGGATCTGCGCCAAAAACGGTAAAATTTTCTTTGCTGCAGGCCTTTACATTCTTGCCATCTTCTGGTATACTATTATCCGCTGTAATCAGCACGCGCCCGTAGCTCAGCTGGATAGAGCGTCAGACTCCGACTCTGAAGGCCGCTGGTTCGAATCCAGTCGGGCGTACCAAAAAGAAAGACATGACTCTTGGTCATGTCTTTCTTTTTGGTTTTGGTGGTCCGAATGCTCTGGCAAAGCAAATTCGCCCTGCGCCGCGGCCAAAATGCCGATTGGGCCGGATTGCAGAACGTGGCAAAGATTGGTCATGCGGATCGTCCTCGGCAGCACCGTAAACGAAACGTCAAGGTTTCTCCTGCCCACTTGACAATCCCGCCGCAGTCCTGTATAGTAACAATCAACTTCGACAGAAAGGGTTCGATCATTTCATGGACGACAGCGACAGTACTGTCGGCAATCAAACCATAGAATCATTTCAGAAAAAGCAAGCATACCTGTATTTTTGCGGTCAAAAATACGGGTGTGCTTTTTTGCATATTTTGCCCCGGCACGCCCCGTTTCACAGAAGAGATTAAGCCGGGAACCGGGTCATATAAATTGTATAGATATTTTAGGAGGTATCTTTTCTGTGGACACATTTCTATTCCCTTTGCTGCTGCAGGTCGTTCTGATCGCGCTGAACGCCATTTTTGCTTGTGCCGAGATTGCCGTGATCTCGCTAAATGAAACCAAAGTGCAGATCCTGGCTGATGAAGGCAACCGCAAAGCCAAAAAACTGAAAGTATTTACCGAGCAGCCCGCCCGGTTTCTCGCCACGATCCAGGTCGCCATTACCCTGTCCGGCTTCTTGGGCAGCGCCTACGCCGCAGACAACTTTGCCGGCATTTTGACCGACGGCCTGACAGCACTGGGCATCCCCCTGCCGGCGCGCACGCTTAATACCATCTCGATCTTCCTGATCACCGTGATCCTGTCATACTTCACACTGATCTTCGGTGAACTGGTGCCCAAGCGGCTGGCCATGAAACAATCGGAAAAGCTGGCGCTGGCCATGGCCACGCTGCTGACCGCAGTGTCCAAAATCTTTGCCCCCATCGTATGGATCCTTACGATTTCTACCAACGCGGTGCTGCGTTTGCTGGGCATTGATCCTAATACGGACGATGATGAAATCAGCGAGGAGGAAATCCAGACCATGCTGGATGCCGGCACCCGCAAAGGTGTGTTCGACGCGCAGGAACAGCAGTTTATCCACAACGTATTTCTGTTTGACGACCGCTGTGCCGAAGAATTTGCCACACACCGCACCGAAATTGATTTTCTCCGCGCCAGCGACCCCATGGAAAAATGGGATGAGACAATTCATACCACGCGCCATTCTCGCTATCCGATCTGTGAAGAAACGCTGGATCACGTCATCGGCATTCTGAACGTGAAAGATTATTTTGCCCTGCAGGACAAATCGTACGCTTCCATCATGGCCCATGCGGCACAAAAGCCGTTCTACGTGCCCGAGAGCGTCCGGGCCGACGTGCTGTTCCGTCAGATGAAGCAGAGCCGCAACCATTTCGCCGTAGTACTCGACGAATACGGCGGAACCGCCGGCGTGGTCACCATCAACGACCTGCTGGAGCAGCTGGTGGGCGAACTGGACGACGACCCCGTATCCCCCAAAGACGACGCTCCGCTGATCGAACAGCTGGACGCCAATACTTGGAAAATTGACGGCAGCGCAGAGCTGGAGGAAGTCTCCGAGGCACTACACATCGACCTTCCCTGCGAAGATCATGACACCTTCGGTGGCTTTGTCTTTGCCCAAAACGGCTTTATTCCCGAGGACGGCGCCACCTTTACCATTGATACGCACACACTGCACATTGAAGTTCTGAAAATTACAGAGCACCGCCTGCGTTCGGCTCTGGTCACGTTGACCGCTCCTGTGTAAATTTTGTAAATCTTTGTTAAAAAATTTGACAACTTGTCATTTTCGAGATACAATGAAAGGCAAGTTGAGCAAATTTTTAACGATCTTTTGTTCCATATTACAGGAGGAGCGTGCTTTCATTGAAAAAGCAGAAAATTTCCGAGGCGGTCATTCGCCGCCTGCCCCGGTATTATCGCTATCTCGACGAATTATACAACAGTAACGTCGTGCGCATCTCGTCCAGTTCCCTGGGAAGCAAAATGGGCATCACCGCCTCTCAGATCCGACAGGATCTGAGCTGCTTCGGAGAATTTGGCCAGCAGGGCTACGGCTATAATGTGGAAATCCTGCGCACGGAGATCGGTTCGATTCTCGGCGTGGATCGCTACCACAAGTTGATCGTCGTCGGCGCAGGCAATCTGGGGCAGGCTCTGATCCAGAATTTTTATTTCAACAAAAGCGGGTTTACCCTGGAAGCCGCCTTTGACATATCCTCCGACTTGATCGGTCACGAAATCAACGGCATCACAGTTCATTCCATGAACGCGCTGGAGGACTATGTGGTGGAGTGCAAACCCGATGTGGCAGTGCTCACCGTCCCCCGCGGCGTGGCACAGGAAACGATGGATCTCCTGGCCGGTTATGGCGTGCGGGGCTTCTGGAATTTCACCAATGTGGAGCTGGAGGAAAAGATCCCAGGCGTAGTGGTAGAAAACATCCATTTTGCCGACAGTCTGCTCACCCTGAGCTACCGCATCATGGAGCATTGACAAAGGAGCATTCGTATGAAGAAAAGACTGATCGCTTTTGGTCTGGCGGCGGCGCTCTGCGTCAGTGTCGCCACAGCCTGGGCTGCCGGCGGCAGCGCCGGGGATCCACTGATCTCTCTGTCCTATCTCAAAAATACATATAAGCCCCAGTTGACGCAGGCACTGCAGAACGCCCTGTACCCTGCCACCGCCGCCGGGCGGCACTTTGATACCCAAATCACCATGGATCAGCAGCGCTACAAACAGGGCGATGTCATTAAAGCGTCCACTGGCTGCGAAGTGATCGTTCTGGCCGGCAGCGTTTCCGCCGCCTTTTCCAGCGGCAGCGTATTGGTCAACGCCACAGACGGCACAGAAGTCGCCGCCGGCAAACCATTGAACCACAACGCCCGCTATCTGGTAGGCGAAAATACTCTATGCACACTGACTATCACCTCTCCCACAGCAGTGGTATCAGTCAACGGCGCGGCAACTCTGAGCGCCAGCACAACGCCGGATTACAATGCCATGGCGAAAGCACTCCAGTCCCTGTCCCTGCTCAAAGGCACCGGTTCCGGTTACGGCGAGGGCTTCGACCTCGAACTGCGTCCCAGCCGTATTGAGGCCATGATCCTGTTTATCCGTCTGCTGGGCGAAGAGGACGCGGCTCTCGCCTGCACGGCCAAAAACCCCTTCTCCGATGTCCCTGCCTGGGCAGACCGCTATGCAGCCTATGCCTCTCAACAAGGCTACAGCAACGGCGTCGGCGACGGAAAATTCGGCACCGCTTTGATGATCTCTCCCCAGGAATACGTCGAATTTATTCTACGTGCACTGGGCTACAGCTCTACAAGCCATACCGATCTGAGCACAACGCTGAGCAATGCCAAAACCGCAGGCGTACTTACCAGCGGCGAATACGATTCCCTGCGCTCCACGACACTTCTGCGCGCACATCTGGTTTATATCTCCTACTATGCGCTCTCCACGCCCATGGCGGGCGGAAGCACAACGCTGGCCGACGAGCTGATGAACGACGGCGTGTTTACCGCTTCCGCTTTCGACAGCGCGAAAAAGCTGGTTGCCACGGCCCGGCTCTGACAAAACAGTCAAGATCAACAGCCCTGTGTACTGCCGTTCGGCAGCACACAGGGCTGTTTCTTCGCTTTGCAGTATTCCTTTCACGCTGACACCTTATTGGACGCAGCGCTTCTCCGCTTTCTCCCGCTTCCGCCTTCTGCGGGCGGTAATGCGGAACGGATTCTGCAGCCAGTACGCTGTCCAGTGCCACAGGCTGTCGCGGCCGCAGACCGGTTCCACACAGAAAGACTGAAAACCGCAGCGGCGGGCGCCTAACACATCGGTGAAGATCTGATCGCCCAACAGGGCGGTCGTCTCCGGCTCAGCGCCGAAACGGCGCATGGCCTCCAGCAGGCGCCCCCGCTTGGGCTTGCCCGCATGGCCCGCATACGGGATACCGAGATCGCTGCAATAGGCCTCCACCCGGGCAGGGGAGCGATTGTTGGACACAATCATCACCTGGATGCCCGCCTCTGTCAGCTCCTTCACCCAGGCACGCACCGCATCAGTGGGCCGCGCCGTCTCATGGAGCGCCAGAGTGTTATCCAAATCACAAAGCAGAAGCGTCACCTGTTTTTCTTTGAGATACGCCGCCGTCAATTCCTCAAAGTGATCAAACAACAGATCCGGACAAAGCAAACAACGCATAAACGACTCCTTGAACACATAATGTAATAGCAATGATATGAGTATACCATTCTCACCGAATCGAAACAAGGGGGAGTCTACATTGCAGCTTTATATGACCGCCACACCAGAGCAGTACCGCCTGCTTTCCGGCCTGTCTTTCCGCCTGTCCCACCTGGCCTATCAGATTGGGACAGATGGGCACCTGCACCGTGCCACGGTATCCCGCCAGATGCAAAGTGGGCTTTTGGCACTGAATGACGCTACACCACCGGCCATTTCCGACCCCACGGCACTCAGCCGCGAGATCCTGCGCGAATGCATGAGCCGCGGCTATGAGGGCGTTGCCGCCGATTTCGGCAGCTCCACCACGCCGGACCGCATGGTTTTTCTGGAAGAAGCGGCGAAGCTGCTGCACCGCAACAGCAAAAAGCTCTTCCTCTCTGCCGCTTATGGCCGGCGGATTCCCACTGCCTATGTGCTGGTGAACACCGCCATCTCCGGCGGCACGTTGCGCACCATGCTGGTGGACGCATGCAACGCCTTCGGCCGGGGTCGCGTGGCGCTGGACATTGAACGGCTGCGCATGGATTTCCCGCTGCCCTCCCCCACAGGCGAAGGGACGCCTCTGACGAAAGAGTCTTTTGACACCCTGTATCAGGATCTGTCCCCCAGCGTGTTCTTTTCTCACGAACTGTGCGCCAAATACTTTACATACCAACGCGACGGGCGCGCCCACTTCGTTCTCTTTGACGACGCTGACACCATCCGCTTTAAGCTCAAACTCGCCCAGTCCCTGGATCTGCGCTGGGCATTCCTGCTCTGCTCCGAGGTGGAGGATATCCTGCCGCAGCTGCATCAATAATGCAAACATGAAAATGCCCTGTACGGCTGTTCCGTACAGGGCATTTTGATAGAACAAAATTAATAGTATCTCTTGTTTCTATTTTTGCGAGCAGCCTCAGACTTCTTACGGCGCTTGACGCTGGGGCTTTCATAACACTCGCGCTTACGGACCTCGGCCAGCACGCCGGACTTGGCGCAGCTGCGCTTAAAGCGCTTCAAAGCGTTTTCCAGAGATTCGCCTTCCTTGACGCGGATTTCAGACATTGTTTTCCCTCCCTCCAAGGTGCCGCCCAATGCGGCACTTAAGGGCCATTCGTATGGCTTTAACAGTAGTATTATACAAGTACTCTATATTTTTGTCAAGTAATTCGCAAAAATTTTCAATAGAATTTATTTGGCAATCAAATTGATCACACGGTTTTTCACATAGATTACCTTGACCAGGTTTTTGCCCTCAATGGCCTTGGTCACTTTGGCGTCGGCTTGGGCGGCGGCGGCGACCGCTTCCTCTTCACTGTCCATGGGCACCTGGATGGTGCCCTTCATTTTGCCGCACACCTGCACGGCAATGGTCACTTCCGCATCCACGGCCTTGCTCTCGTCGTAGGCGGGCCAGCCCTGGGCACAAGCCATGCCGGCACCCGCAAAGCCAAGATTTTCCCACATCTCTTCCACAATATGAGGCGCAAAGGGCGAGAGCATCAACAGCAGGGCTTTCAGATCAGCCTTATTGACACCGTTGGCATAAAAATCATTGACCAGAGCCATCAGGGTAGCGATGGCTGTGTTGAACTTCATCGCCTCGATATCATCGGACACCTTTTTGATAGCCTTGTGGATGGCAGACTCATTTTTCGCGCTGTAGGTTTCGCCCTCTGCCACATCGCCCTCATGCAGATTCCACACACGGTCGAGGAACCGCTTGCAGCCCTTCACTGCATTGTCGCTCCATGCAGCGGCCTTTTCAAAGTCACCGATGAACATGATATACATGCGCATGGTATCGGCGCCATACTGCGCCACCACATCGTTGGGGTTGACCACATTGCCGCGGGACTTGGACATTTTTTCGCCGCCTTCGCCCAAGATCATGCCGTGGCTGGTGCGCTTCTGATACGGCTCCCTGGTAGGCACCACGCCGATGTCATAGAGGAATTTGTGCCAGAAGCGGGAATAGAGCAGATGAAGCGTAGTATGCTCCATGCCGCCGTTGTACCAATCCACGGGAGACCAGTACTGCAGCGCTTCTTTGGAGGCCAGCGCCTGATCGTTGTGGGGATCCATATAACGCAGGAAATACCAGCTGGATCCCGCCCACTGCGGCATGGTATCGGTTTCACGCCGGGCCTTTCCGCCGCAGCAGGGGCAGGTGGTATTGACCCAGTCAGTCATTTTGGAAAGAGGGCTTTCACCGTCGTCAGTGGGTTCGTAGCTCTCCACATCCGGCAGCAGCAGCGGAAGCTGGTCTTCGGGCACACACTGCCAGCCGCACTTGTCGCACCAGATCATGGGGATCGGCTCGCCCCAGTAGCGCTGGCGGGAGAACACCCAGTCACGCAGCTTGAAATTGGTTTTCGGATGGCCGATTCCCTGTTCCGTAACCCACTTTTTCATGGCGGGGATGGCTTCTTTCACCGTCATACCATTGAGAAAATCGGAGTTGACCATGATGCCGGTATCGTCCTTCAGGGCAAAGGCTTCCTTCGTCACGTCGCCGCCCTGGACGACCTCGACAATAGGCAGGCCGAATTTCGTAGCAAAGTCCCAGTCGCGCTGGTCGTGGCCAGGTACGCCCATCACGATACCGGTGCCGTAGCCCATGAGCACATAATCCGAAATAAAGAGCGGAATGTGTTTTCCGGTAACAGGATGCACCGCCTCGATGCCCTTGAGGCGCACGCCCGTTTTGTCCTTGTTCAGCTCGCTGCGCTCAAAGTCGCTCTTGCGGGCGGCTTCGGCCTGATAAGCCTCCACCTCGTCCCAGTTTTCGATCTGATCCTTCCATGCTTTCAAATACTCATGCTCCGGGGACATGACCATATAGGTCACGCCGAAAAGGGTATCGCAGCGGGTTGTGTACACGGTGAGCTTATCGCCGTTGGTGGCCGTGAAATCCACCTCGGTACCTTCACTGCGGCCGATCCAGTTGCGCTGCTGGATCTTCACACGGTTGATGAAATCCAGATCGTCCAGGTCGTCGATCAGACGGCCGGCGTATTTGGTAATGCGCAGCATCCACTGAGACTTCTCCTTGCGGATGACCGGGCTGCCGCAACGCTCGCACACGCCCTCCACCACTTCTTCGTTGGCCAGGACGCATTTGCAGCTGGTGCACCAGTTGACAGGCATAGTGGTTTTATAGGCCAGGCCGTGCTTGTAAAGCTGCAGGAAGATCCACTGGGTCCACTTATAGTAGCCGGGGTCCGTAGTATTCACCACGCGGTCCCAGTCGAAAGAATAGCCCAGCATGTGCAACTGCTTGGAAAAGTTCTCAATATTGTCGTGGGTCACTTTGGCCGGGTGAATATGGTTTTTGATCGCATAATTCTCCGTGGGCAGGCCGAACGCGTCGTAGCCGATGGGGAACAAAACGTTGTAACCATCCATCCGTTTCTTGCGGGCCACCACGTCCATGGCGGTATACGGCCGGGCATGTCCCACGTGCAGACCCTGTCCCGAGGGATAGGGGAACTCCACCAGCGCATAAAATTTCGGTTTATCGCTGTGGTTCGATGCGGCGTAGGTCTTTTCTTCCAGCCACTTTTTCTGCCACTTTTTTTCGATGTTGGTAAACTCGTACTTCAAAATTGATCACACTTTCTGTTTTTATGGTACCTGCTTTTCTACGAAAGCAGAAAAATTTCAAACAGCTTTTTTATTATACCGGGAACAGGTATGATTTGCAAGGCTTTTGCGGCTCTTTTCTGCTTTTATCCCACTTTTGGACGCACCTTTGCAAAAAAGCGGAAGCGCACCAAACGCTCCCGCCCTTTGTGACCTTGCTTCAGTCCTGCGTTACAATGCCGGAAATATCGATCTCCTCCGCATCGCTCCACAGGCGTTCCAGGTCGTAAAACTCCCGCGCTTCAGGCGAGAAGATGTGAACGACCACGCAGCCGTAATCGCTGAGCACCCAGGTGCCCTCACGGTGCCCCTCAATGTGGTCAGGCATCTCCCCGGCCTTTTTCATCGCTTCTTCCACCGATTCCGTCAACGCTTTGATCTGGGTGTTGGACGTACCGGAACAGATGACGAAATAGTCCGCCAGTGTCGTCACATCGGTGATTTTCAGCATACGGATTTCCTTTGCGCGGCGCGCATCCAGCGCTTTGACCGCGACTTGGGCCAATTCATAAGGTGTCATATCATTCTCCTCTCAATTCACGTGTCATTTTTTCATACCACAGTTTATGCGACTGCATTGTTTCCATTTGGTGGCAAAGGATTGCCCGTACTGTCACTCCCGCCGGTGCCGCCGTCTCCAGTGCTGGTATTTCCGCCATTGTCGCCGCTGCCGCCGTCTCCGGTGCCGGTGTTACCGCCATTGTCGTCGCTGCCGCCGTCTCCGGTGCCGGTGTTGCCGCCATTGTCGCCGCTGCCGCCGTCTCCGGTGCCGGTGTTGCCGCCATTGTTTCCGCTACCGCCGTCTCCGGTGCCGGTGTTGCCGCCGTTTTCGCCACTGCCGCCGTCCCCAGTGCCGGTGTTGCCGCCATTGTCACCAGTGCTGCCGTCTCCGGTGCCGGTATTGCCGCCATTGACACCAATGCCGCTGCTTTCATCCGGCGGTGCTGGTTCCGGCTCCACGGGAACATCCGGTTCTACCGGCTTGGTGGTGTCGGGATCCACTGTCTGCGTATGATTGTTGCCGGGTCGGCTGCCGATGGAGGAATTGGCCTTGCTGTCCTGCAGCCGGCCGGAAGTACAGGCGATAGTACCGTCGGAATTGACATACATAATATCCAGTTCCGAGGATGACAAATCATCCAGATACGGATTAAAACTTTCGTTGACCACCTGCACCAGCTCGTCCACATTGGGCACCACATAGCTCAAATTGGCATGATAGCTGCGGCTCCATACGCTTTTCGTCGTGCAGGGCATCGTAATAAAGTTGACGTTTTCGCTGGTCAATCCGCCGAAAATCGCCTGCTGTCCAAACCAGGCCAGATTATTGATCGTCAGGTCCGTAGTCACCTGCTCCGTAAAAATGCGGGCATATTCAAAGACCTTTGTCATCTTATCAATTTGGAGACACTGCCCGATCAGCGCTTTCAGGAAACCCTGTTGGGTTTCGATCCGGCCCAGATCACCGTTGGCATAGCCATTTTTGCCCTCGCGGAACCGCACCACGCCCATGGCCTGCTCACCATTGAGCTTCTGATATCCCTTCTGTACATGGATGGACAAATTCTGAGAAGGGTCTTCATAATCCATGTTGCGGGGCACATCATACCATACGCCGCCGATGGCATCCACCAGTTCACCCACGGCCTCCCATTCCACGACCACGCTGTAATCGGGCACGAAGCCCACCAGCTCGCTCACTTCTTTGTACAGCGCCTTGATGCCATCGTCGCCGCCGCCGTTGAAGTTGTATACGGAGTTGATTTTCTTTACATCCCAGTTGACGTTCACCATGGTGTCACGGGGGATGCTCATGACGTTCATCTCCTGATTTTTCACATCATAGGCCGCCAGGAGCACTGTATCCGTGTTGCCGCCGCCGCCTGTGTCGCGGCCGATCACCAGGAAGGTGAAAAAGTCCTCCTTGCGGTCACCGGACAACTTCGGCCCGGTCAATTCGCCGAATTCCTCTTCTTTTGTGACCGGATCCGGCAGTTCAGGCCGCTGGAAAAAGGCTACCGCAGCCGCCGTTGCACACAGTGCTGCCGCGGCCAGCGCCAAAACGACCAGCAGAATCCGCCGCTTTTTCTCTTTCGGCGAGAGAGGCTTTTGGACTCTTTTCGCCCGTTTCTCGCCGCTCGCCGCCGCCGCACGGGCGCCGGCTTCTTTCTTGCCAAATGCCATATCTATCTTTGTCCTTTCAGAAAGTGCAGGGCTTCCAGCGTCTTCTCATGCACAGGACTGCCCAGTTTCTCCATGCGCTCCACCGTGCGCTGCAGACACAGCTCCAACCCCTGATCCAGGCTTTCCTCCGTGGCCTGCCGCAACGCCTCCACGCCGGGATACTTCCGGCTGGGTTCAATACAGTCCGCCACGTAAATCACCTTTTCCAGGGGCGTCATATTCGCTTTCCCAGTGGTATGCCAGCGGATCGCCCCGTAAACCGCATCGCTGATGCCAAATACATCCCGCGCCAGGGCAGCGCCGGTTTTGGCATGCAGCAGCTGATCCTGGCTGCGCTCCACTTCGTCCGCGGTAAGGCCGTAGCGCTCACACAACGCCAACTGTTCCTCCCGGCTGCACTTTTTGGTGCAGTCGTGCAGCAGGGCGGCGGTGCGGGCTTCCGTTTCATCGGCGCCGCAGCGACGGGCCAAACGGACCGCTTCCTGCTCCGTGCCCAGCACATGAGCCATGCGTGTGCACTTGAGATACGACAGCGCCACGCTCCGCAGCGCATCCGGCTGAAGATGCAGAAGGTCTGCCTTCGTTCCGTAAAGGTGCTCCCGCTGAATGTAGCCCCACACCGGCACGCTCAGCAGATCCGCTCCTTCGCCCCGGGCCAGCCGGGCGCGGATCTCACCGGAAGCAGCCTTTTTCGTTTCCATGGGAATGCGGCGTATCGTCGCATGGAAATTATGTTCCAGCAACGGGAGCATACGCGCAAACATCTCCTGTTCCCCGGCGTCACCCCGGGCAAAGGTTCCGATGTTCGCCAAACGCATCAGTGCCTCCGGCTCATGCCACAGGTGCAGGATTTCCAGCATATCGCTGCCCATCAGCAGCCACAGCTCCGCATCGGGGTATTGCGCATGCACCGCGCGGACCGTATCCACGCTGTAGCTCTTCCCTTCCCTGCGCAGCTCCAGATCAGACACCTCTGCACAGGGCACCGCGCCGAATGCCAGCCGTACCATCTCCAGGCGCTGCGCATTATCGGGCGAGCCCTCCGGCAGGGTCTTATGAGGCGGCACATTGTCCGGGACAATCAGGAGCTTATCCAGCCCCAGCACGCGCCCCGCTTCCTCCGCCGCATGAACGTGTCCGATATGGGGCGGATTGAATGTGCCGCCATAGATACCGATTCGCATGAAGTCTCCTTCCTTACCGTTTATTTCTTCTTCGACCGGGGCAGTTCGATCTTGCGCTTGGTCTTGTCCTGCTGCACGCGGAACAGCACGAACCGGTTGCCGATCACCTGCACCACTTCGCCGTGGGTCGCTTCGGCAATGGCCTGGGCCGCTTCCCGCGCGCTCAGGGGGCTGTTTTCCAGCACATTGCCTTTAATTAACTCCCGTTTTTCCAAAACGCCGTCGGCCTGGACAATCAGATTTGCGCCTACGCCGTCCTTGCCCACCTGGAGTACCGGCTCCAGCGTATTGGCCAAGCTGCGCAGATATGCTCTTTGTTTACTTGTCAACATGGATATTTTTCTCCCTGCAATATTTTTCAAATTCACTGTGAAAAGCCGCCAAGGCCTTGGCACGGTGGGAAATGCTATTCTTTTCCTCCGCCGTCATCTGGGCGAAGGTCTTGCGCAGTTTCGGTACGAAAAAGATGGGATCATAGCCGAACCCATCCTCCCCTATGGGGGCAAAGGCAATGGTCCCGTCGCATACGCCCTGGGCCGTCAGCACTTCGCCGGTAGGGAACACGCAGGCGATGCAGCTGTAAAAATGGGCCGCGCGGTTGGTCTGTCCGGTCAGGGCGGAGAGCAGCAGCCGATAGCGCTCTGTGTCGCTGAGTCCTTCGCCCCCATAGCGGGCCGTATACACCCCCGGCGCGCCGTTGAGGGCGTCCACCATCAAGCCAGAGTCGTCGGAAATGGCCGGCATCTGGGTGGCCTTCATCACAGCCTGGGCCTTGAGCAGTGCGTTTTCGCGAAATGTTGTTCCGGTTTCCTCCACTTCAATATGCATGCCCAGATCGCTCTGGAGCACCAACTCTACGCCAAAGGCAGCCAGAATGGTGCTCATTTCCTTCATTTTTCCCGGATTATGGGAAGCTAAAACGATTTTCACGGTTTTCTTCCTTTCTTTCTATTTTTCTTCTGCAATGTATCCTTTTGGCATCAGAAACATCCGCACGCTTCAGCCTTCCAGCAGCTTCTTCTGCAGCGCAATCAGTTCGCCCACGCCTTTGGCGCACAGGCGCACCAACTCCTGCTGCTCGGAAAACGTAAAGGCACGGCCCTCACCGGTGCCCTGCAGTTCGATCAGTTCCCCTGCGTCGTTCATCACGCAGTTGAGATCCACCATAGCATGGCTGTCTTCGTCATAGCACAGATCGAGCAGCGCGCGGTCGTCCACGATGCCGGCGCTGACGCCAGCCACATAACCCTTCAGGGGCCACTGGAGCAGCACGCCCTCCTTCACCAGACGCCGGCAGGCCAAAGCCAAGGCGATATAGCCGCCGGTGACGGAGGCGGTGCGGGTGCCGCCGTCGCCCTGAAGCACGTCACAGTCAATGGTGATTGTGCGCTCGCCCAGTTTTTTCAAATCAACTGCTGCGCGCAGGCTGCGCCCCACCAAGCGCTGGATCTCCGCGCTGCGGGGGCTGAGCTTAAGCTTGGAAACATCCCGGCGGCTGCGCTCCCGGTTGGCCCGGGGCAGCATGGAATACTCCGCCGTGACCCATCCCTCTCCTTCCGGTACGTGAGGCGGGGTGCGCTCCTCCACGCTGGCGCAGCACAGCACCTTGGTATGGCCGCACTCGATGAGCACGCTGCCTTCGGCAAATTCCGCAAACCCCGGCGTCAACTTTACCGGGCGCAGCGCATCATACGCTCTTTGATCGATTCGTTCCATTGTAAGAAACTCCCTTTCCAGTGTTCAGATTTCATCGTGCAGCGCATCCCGGATCGCCTTCAGAGCGCGGTAATCGTCCTGTTTATGCACATACACCGTGTAGGTATACAGCGCGCCTGCATTCATCCCAGGGACCAAAGTGCGGTTTCTGTCTCCAAAGCCCAGCATACCGTTTGTTTTGGATGCATAGGCGATCCCGGCGCCGGAAAGCACCCGCACCATCTGGAAACGCGTCCGCTGCGATACAAGGGTGACCAATTCCCCACGGTTAAAATTGGTCAGCACCACTCACACCAGTTCCCGCACATAGGCCTCAGCATCGAAGGGTTTCAAATCTTCCATGCCCTCGCCCACGCCGATGAATTTCACCGGCACCTGCAGCTCCCGGGCGATCGCTACGACAATGCCGCCTTTGGCGGTGCCGTCCAGTTTGGTGAGCACGATGCCCGTGAGCCCCGCCGTTTCCTTGAACTGCTTGGCCTGAATCAGTCCGTTCTGGCCCGTGGTCGCATCCAGAATCAAAAGCGTTTCCTTGGCCGCCTCCGGTGCTTCCCGGTCTACGATCTTGCGCAGCTTGCTCAGTTCGTTCATCAGGTTCTGCTTGTTGTGCAGCCGTCCGGCAGTGTCCACCAGCACCACGTCGGTATGGCGGGCCTTGGCCGCCTGCATGGCGTCAAAGAGTACGGCGCCGGGGTCGCTGCCCTCATTCTGGCGCACAATGTCTGCACCGGCGCGCTCTGACCAGATTTCCAGCTGATCCGCCGCCGCTGCGCGGAACGTATCGCTGGCGCAGAAGAGAACCTTCTTCCCCTCACCGCGCAGCCGATAGCCCAACTTGCCGATAGTGGTGGTTTTCCCCACACCGTTGACGCCGATCATCATCACTACACTGGGACGGGTGGATAGATCCAGCGCGGTATCTCCCACCTGGAGCATCCGGGTTAAAATACGGCGCAGCGCATCCTTGACCTCTTCCTCGGTCTGCAGATGCTCCTTTTTGATGGCAGTGCGCAGTTGCTCCACCGCGTCTGTGGCCACGCCGACGCCCAGATCGCCCAGGATCAGCGTTTCCTCCATTGCCTCAAAGAAGTCCTCGTCCAGCTTGATGCTGCCGCTGAACGCTTTTTTTAGTTTGTCAAAAAAGCCCATGCCGGCCCCTCCTCTTTATTGGGTTTTCCTACATCATGAAAATTATGCCTGTGGCAAAATGCTTGTGCGCGCCGCTCATTCCAGTTTCAGTTCCTTCGCCATATCGTTCAGATTGATGGTCAATACTTTGGAGATGCCCCGCTCCTGCATAGTGACACCATAGAGCACGTCGGCCTCCTCCATGGTGCCGCGGCGGTGGGTGATGACAATAAACTGCGTTTTACCGGCGATCCGGCGCATATAATGGGCGTAACGCACCACGTTGCTCTCATCCAACGCCGCTTCGATTTCGTCCATCACGCAGAAAGGCGTAGGATGCACCTGCAAAATGGCAAAATACAAAGCGATGGCCACAAACGCCTTTTCGCCTCCGGAAAGCAGAGAAATCGTTTTCAGCGTCTTACCGGGCGGCTGCACCTTGATCTCGATGCCGCAGTTCAGGATATCCTCCTCGTCCTCCAACTCCAACCGAGCCTGGCCGCCGCCGAATAGCTCCACAAACGTCTGCTGAAAGCTTTCATTGATCAGGGTAAACTGCTCCCTGAAAATGCGCTGCATTTCCGCGGTAATGCCGCCGATGACGCCCAGCAGTTCTTCCTTGGCCTTTTCCACATCGCCGCGCTGCTCACTCAGATATTCATAGCGGGTGTTCACCCGGTCAAATTCCTCAATGGCGCCGATGTTGGGCGTGCCCAGCGCGCTGATCTCCCGGCGCAGTTCACCGATGCGGCGGTTCGTTTTGCTCAGGCTTTCCAGCTCCACGCTCTGTGTCCGGGCATCCTCATAGGACAGCTCGTAGTTATCCCACAGGCGGTCAAGGATCTGCTTTTCCTCCATGGCGGAGGTGGCCTTTTTCTGCTCCAATCGGCCCACCTCGCGCTCCAGATGCAGCACTACATCGTTCTTCTCCCGGCTCTCCCGGTCTTTAGCGGTGCGTTCCGCTTCCAGTTCCAATTTTTTTTGGGAGAGTGCTTCCAGTTCTGCCTGTCGCGCGTCTCCTTCCGTCCGCAGCGCAGCGATTGCCCCCGTCTCTTCCTCAATCTGTTTCTGAAGCGCTGCAATCTCTGCTTCATAGCGGTTCACAAGAGTTTCCCGTTCGCTCCGGTCGCTCAAAAGGTCCCGGCACACCTGCTCGAGATCCGCCAGCGCGCGCTGTGTAGTCTCCCGCTCTGCCGCCAGGCGGGCGGCACGCTCCTTGGCCGCATTGACCTGCTCGCCCAGCGCCCCGGCCTGCTCCCGGGCCTGCGCCTGGCCGCCGGCACAACACTCTGCTTCCGCACGCCAGTGCGCCGCGTCAGCCTCCAGTGCAGCCACGTCCCGCTCCGCCTGCTCCGCCGCGGCACGCTGCACGCTGAGCCGGCCTTCCAGTGCCTCCAGTTCACCGTCCAAATTTTCACAAGCACCGGCAAGACTCTCCAGCAGGACCCGGTAGTGCTGCTGTTCGGTTTCCAGCTTCAAAACAGCGTCCTCGGCCTGACGTTTCTGTCCCTCGGCCACTTCCAGTTCATATTGGGCGGCTTTCTGCTCACGCTCGCTCTCTTCCTGCTCGTGCCGGGCCGCCTGAAGGCGTTCACCCAGCAGGCCCAACTGGCCCTGCAGGCGTTCCAGCTCGTTGGCGCGGGACAAGATACCCGCACTGCGGCTGATGGAACCTCCAGTCATAGAACCGCCGCGGTTCATAATCTGGCCGTCCAGCGTAACGATACGAAAGCGCGCGCCGAACTTCCGGGCCATGGCGATGCCGCTGTCCAAGTCTTCCACCACCACGGTACGGCCCAGCAGATTCTGGAACACACCGTCGTACTGCCTGTCATAGCGCACCAGAGCGCTGGCAATGCCCACAAAACCAGCTTCCCCCCGCACCCTCTCGCGCAACGCTTCGCCGCACATGGCGGACAGGGGCAAAAAGGTGGCGCGGCCGCTGTCGCGCTGCTTGAGAAAGGAAATGGCCGCCTTGGCGTCCTCTTCCCGATCCACAACAAGGTTCTGCATCCCTGCGCCCAGCGCCGTTTCGATAGCCACCGTATAGGCTTCGTCCACATGAAGAAGGCTGGCCACCGGGCCGCGGACCCCCCGCAGAGCGCCCCGCAGCGCCGCCTGCATCACGGTACGCACCGCCTTGGAAAATCCTTCATATTCCTTTTCCATTTCGCTCAACAGCCGGATACGGGACTCCATGGCATTTTTGTCCATCGTCAGCTGCATCACCCGGTCCGCCGCAGCTTTCGCTTTCTGGCGGCGGCTCTCCATTCGCAGGGTATGCCCGCTGATAACATTGGCCGCGCTCTCGCGCTCCTCTTGGGCCTGGGTCAGCGCCCGGCGGCTTTCCTCCGCCTGCCGGGTGGTCTCCTCCCGGCGCGCGCGGGCTTCGGCCCGCTCTTCCCGGGCTGCGGCGCGGCGTTCTTCGCCACTGCCCACGCCGCTGCGCAGAGCCGAAAGTTCCGCGCGTTTATCCGCTGCCTGCGCCATGCACAGCGCTTCCTTGCCCCGCAACGCTTCGGCCCGGCCGGCAATGCTGTCGGCCTGACCGCTCAGGGCCCGGGCCTGCTCCAACAGGGTGCCCAGTTCTCCGTGCAGCTGCTCGGTCTGTGCATCAATTTCAGCAATGCGCGCGCGCTGGCCTTCCATCTGTCGGCGCAGGTTGCCGGTGCGGGAGGACTGCTCAGAAAGCTCGCTCCGCATGCGTGCAATATCCGCCTCGTGGTGCCCCACCTCACTGTGCATCACAGCGATCTTGCTTTCGCATTCACTGATCTGCCCATCCAGCAAAGACCTTTTGGCGCGAATCGCCTCGGCCGCTTCCTCCACCGCGGCCAGCTTGCCGCTGAACTGCTCGCTGTAACGATACAGCGCTTCCAATTCTTCGTTGGCCGCACCCAGGGATCGCCGGGCCGCCTCATATTCCCCCTCCAAACGGATGACGGCAGCATGCAGCTCAGAGAGCTGATGCACCCACACGGAAACCTCCCAACCGCGCAATTCATCGCGCAGGATCAGATAGCGGCGGGCTTTCTCCGCCTGGTCGCGCAGCGGCTCCACCTGCAGCTCCAGTTCGGCGATTTTATCGTTGATACGCAGCAGGTTTTCCTCCGTGCGCTGGAGCTTGCGTTCGCTGTCCTCCTTGCGGTAACGAAACTTGGAAATGCCCGCCGCCTCTTCAAACACGCCGCGGCGCTCGGCGCTTTTCACGCTAAGCAGCTCGTCGATCTTGCCCTGGCCGATGATGGAATAACCCTCATGGCCCAAGCCCGTGTCCATAAACAACTCGTTCACGTCGCGCAGCCGCACAGCCTGACGGTTGATGTAATATTCACTTTCGCCGCTGCGGTAATAGCGTCGGGTCACGGCGACTTCGCTTTCTTCCATGGGGAAAATGCGGCTGGTATTATCAATGACCAGTGTGACCTGGGCAAACCCTACCTGGGCGCGCTTCTCCGTTCCGCCGAAAATCACGTCCTCCATTTTGCTGCCACGCAGGGTGCGGGTGCTCTGCTCCCCCATAACCCAGCGAATAGCATCGGAAATATTGGACTTGCCGCTGCCGTTGGGACCAACGATGGCAGTGATATCCTCGGCGAAATTCAAAATGGTTTTGTCCGGGAACGACTTAAAGCCCTGGATTTCGAGCGCCTTCAAATACACGGTCTGTGCTCACCCCAAACGTAATAGGTATATTTTAACTGATATATTATATCAGTATCCCCCCTGCTTTTCAAGCTTCATTTCATACCTTTGCCGACAACCAAAATTTTCGTTCCTGATTTTAAGACAGTTTTAATCGCCCGGTCTGATCCTTATGGGCATATTAATGCGTTCCATGCTATCTTAATTTGCATAAAATCCACTTTCATGTGATACAACAGATCTATCCGGCCCCGATCTCCTTTCAACGGAATGCAGCCGCGGCGGGGAACGGACACAGAACAAAATCCAGATGCTGTACGAAAAAGGAGTCCGATCAAACATGAGCGAATCAAAAGCAAGCAAAATAGTTCTTGCAGTTTTGCAGGGCGATGACTATAACAGCGTGGTAAACGTCCTAAATCAGGCGGGCTTCTTTGCAACGCTGCTTCATTCCAGCGGGGGATTTTTGAAACGGCGCAGCGTCACGGTTATCATCGGAGTGGATGCGGCACGGCTGAACGAAGTGCTGGCCATTCTGAAAGAACGCGCCGGACAGCGCAAAGAGGAAATCTACCAAAGTTACAACCCTCCCGGCAGCGGTCAGCTCCCCATCTATTGCGCCGTAGTGCCGTGCGGGGGCGTAACCGCTTTTATACTGGATATCCAGAGTATCGAAAAATACTGAAACCACCGTTTGATACACAGCGGGAAAAGCGGCGGCACAAATTGCGCCGCCGCTTTTGCAATCCCGCACCCATTCCCTCCGCACCCGAGGCTCTCATCGGAAATGCGTGCCAGTTATTTTTTCTTTTCCGCTTCAATCATGCCATGCAGGCAGTCCAGCGCATCGCCCAGACTGCCAATCCGGTCGATCAGACCCAATTCCACGGCTTCGCTGCCATAAAGGATGCTGCCGGTGTCGGCAGCCAGCTCGTCTGTGTTCAGCATCAGTGTTTTGAACTTCTCTTCCGCAATACCGGAGTTCTTGCCCACGAAACGAATAATACGCTCCTGAATACGTTCAAAATAGTGGAAGGTCTGGGGTGCGGCAATCACCGTCCCGGTCATGCGCACGGGATGGATGGTCATGGACGCCGATGGCACAATCATCGACACCCGGGCCGACACCGCCAGCGGCACGCCGATGGAATGCCCTCCGCCCAGCACCAGAGACACTGTCGGTTTTTTCATGCCGGCGATCAGTTCGGCAATGGCGAGACCGGCCTCAATGTCGCCCCCCACCGTGTTGAGTAAAATCAGGATTCCGTCGATGTCCTCAGCCTCTTCCATAGAGGCCAGCAGCGGCAAAACATGCTCGTACTTTGTCGCTTTTGTATTTTCCGGGAGCACCTGGTGCCCTTCGATCTGGCCGATGATGGTCAGAATATACACCGTACCCCGACTGCTTTTCACCGTGGCCGCGCCAAAATCCACCATCTGCTGGCGCCCTTCCTTTTCGTTTTCCTTTTGTTCGGCACTTGCGGCCGTGACTTTGGTTTGATTCATATCGTTCCGCGCCTCCTCCGGTCTATTTTTCGCCTGGGGCGGATAAAATATGACGGAGCCGTACCGCAAATTTTTTCCATATGCCAGCGGCCCCTGCGCTGTCGGCGCCGTATTTCTCCGCTTGTCAAACGCTTCGCTTTATGATATAGTAAAAAAGCAATTTTGGATCAAGGAGGTGCCGGCCATGGATAAACAGGGCACAAAAACTGCAGCAGTCAACCGCAAAGCGGGCCATGATTATTTCATCGAAGCGCGCTACGAAGCCGGCATCGAGTTGTGCGGCACGGAGGTCAAATCCATCCGTCAGGGCGCGCTGAATCTGAAAGACGCGTACTGTTCGGTCAAAGACGGCGAGCTGTACGTTTACGGCATGCACATCAGCCCTTACGAACACGGCAATATTTTCAACCGCGATCCCATTCGTCCCCGGCGGCTGCTGATGCACCGGCGCGAAATCATGAAGCTTTACGGCACGGTGAAGCAGGGTGGGTTGGCATTGATCCCCCTTTCGGTTTATTTCAAGCATTCCCGGGTCAAGGTTGAGGTCGGCCTGTGCCGCGGCAAGAAGCTTTACGACAAGCGCGAAAGCGCTGCACGGCGCGATGCCAGCCGCGAAATGGATCGCGCCATCAAATCGCGCAACCGCTAAACAGCGGCCGTCTGTCGGTCGGTTCAGCGAATGCGGCTGCAGCATACTTTTCCATCATAAAAGAATCCCGGAAGATAGAATATTTTTCAGATTTGGAGGAATCTTATCATGGCTCAAAATCCCATTGTCACCATCGAAATGGAAGACGGCGGCATCATCAAAGCAGAACTGTACCCCACCGTCGCCCCCAATACAGTCAACAACTTTATTTCCCTCGTGAAAAAGGGCTTTTACGACGGCACCATTTTCCACCGCGTGATTCCCGGCTTCATGATCCAGGGCGGCGACCCCGAAGGCAGCGGCATGGGCGGCCCCGGCTATGGCATCAAAGGCGAGTTCCGCGCCAACGGGTTCAACAATGAACTGCAGCACACCAAGGGCGTGCTGTCCATGGCCCGTGCCCAAAGTCCCAACAGCGCCGGCAGCCAGTTCTTCATCATGGTGGCCGACGCCCCTCATCTGGATGGGCAGTATGCCTCCTTCGGCATGGTGATTGAAGGGCAGGATGTGGCCGACCGCATTGTGAACGTCAAGCGCAACTGGTCGGATAAGCCCAAGGAGCCGCAGGTGATGAAAAAGGTCACCGTGGAAACCTTTGGCGTGGACTATCCCGCGCCGGAAAAGGTTTAAGTTTTTTTGCAGCATATCTCTCCCGCGGATGCGCCCCGCGCGCATCCGCCAGATCCGGGGGTGTACCGGTTTCGACGGGGGCATTGATATGCGGTAAGCGGGCGGTGGCGCCTGGCCACCTTAAAACGGGCACCTTAAAATTAAAGGACAACTCTACTGAGCTTGTCGCTGCCTAAGTAAAGGCAGCCGTCTGACCCGGAAGGACCGCGGTCCGGGATTTCAGGCGTCGATCAGCGGTGAACATGAGTGCGCTAAGCTTTGCGCGCACCATGCATAATGAAGCTACTGAACCTGCAGGTTTGACCCTTCACCTGCAGGGGAGGGAATGACTAAGAACGGTCTGCGCCCGGAGAAAGCCGCACGGATGTGCTTTCGGACAGGGGTTCGACTCCCCTCACCTCCACCAAATGGACATTACACGAACACCTACTTTTTCAAAGGCGGCTTTGCCGTAAGGGTGTGGCTGTGATGTCAAAACAGAAAACGAGGGCCAAGGCACTTAAGTGCCTTGGCCCTCGTTTTCTGTATTTTATTGATTTGTCGAAAAAACAATCTTTAGTAAGCGTAACCCAGGATTGTTATATTGCCTTAAAGCACTTACCATAATTCCACTTCACCATCGTCTGCTTGTTCAAACTCCAGCGCATACTCACAAACTATTTTTACAAAAGAGTCAAAAAGGCCTGAAAATCCAAACGATCCATATTCAAAAAAATATCGGCTTTTTACAAAGGCGTCTGAAAAGTCAGACAACTGGATTTCCAATGTTTTTTCTGTTTGATGTGCTTGGGTTTTAATTCGATTTAACAGTTCGACCTTGTGAATTTCTGGAAGATTGTAAAACAAGTCCTTTAAGTTATGTATACTGCCATAAGATTTGTCCTCTCGGGCAAACAAGAATTTTAACGCCAATTCCGCAGCAAATGCGCCGTTTGTCCACTGCGGAATCCGCAGAAAGGGACGTCTCAGTTGCTTTTCAAGATAGCATTCTATCTCTGCCTCGAATTTCTCCTGACTGCCGTCATGTACGGGCATCTGTTTTTCCTGAGCCAACCAACAATACACATAATAGAAGGCTTTACAATCCACAAGCAGACAATGAAGTGTTGTTCCCTGACAGGAATCGCTCCATTGACATTCATTGCACGCAATATTGGGTGTAGGACACTTCCTAAAAATCTTTTTTTCCAATAGCGCCACCTCACTTCAACCGTTCGCACAACGGTAGTAGCTGCCCCAGTTTTTCGACAATGCTTATTCACATCTTAAAGAACAGGGGGGTACTCTTGAATTTCTGCTCTTGAAAACCCAGCCCACCATAAGCTCATGTTCCTAATCAACTTATCGAGAATAATAATCAAATATTGGAGTTCAGAATCACTTTTAAAATCATAATAATAGGCATGTCCATGAGTAATCTGATGTCTCATTTCCTTGATTCTCTCGCTAATCTTGCCTGAGGACAAATTGGGATTGGACAACAACTGCGGAAATTCATCAAGCATATATTTTAATTCAGCTTTTAAAGGGAACTTCCTGTCCGCCGCTTTATCCGGATCTAGTTTGTCAAATAGATATTCAAATGACATGACCTGTTGTAAAAAACGTTGTGGAGAAAACAATGTATCGAAAGTTTCTAAATGGCCTAACGGTATACTTTTGGTAATTCTGCTTCCAGAATCTTTCGCTATATTATTTAGGATGCGAGGAACATATTTCATGGCATCAAACTGATAAAAAAATCCATCACTCCAAGATACCGCTTTTTCTGAAACCATAGGACAATAAAACCATCCTGCTTTTAGACCATTTTTATATAGTGTGATCTGCTGAAATGGAACTTCTGATGTAGACAGCATAAACATTGTGAGCCGATACAAAACCGTCGAAATATCGTAGAGTTCTTGTATGTCATCTGTCTGTAGCTGGAGAAGAAGTTCTCCCTTTTTATTAAAGTCCTCAAGAAGCCCCAAACGAGAATCTTGTCCGATGCGATACTTTAGTTCATAACGGATACCATTCATAACAAATGGAATCGTATGTACAACCTTGGGTTCCAATGCCAAGTTGATACCCTCTCTAACCATATCCAGGTATTTATATTTGTACCGGAACACATCATCAAGAAATGGTGATTGGAAACCTATGGTATCGTAGTTGCCTTTTGAGGGTATTGTATTGATGATATAGCAGCGCAAATAGCAGGTACTGCCTATAGAATGCTCCACAAAAAAAGTGGCTGTTTGACCTTGGCTGCCTACACCGAAATACTGTCCATGGAGAATATAATTTTTTTTAAAACTATGCTCCTTTGAAAAGTCGCCGAGGAGATCATCGTCTGTAAACAACTCCATGCGGTAATCTTCGATGACAAATGGAATTTTCCCTTCTCTATAATCAATAAACCCTTTGATCATCTCATTTCCTCACTTCAACCGCTCGCACAGCGGCAGCAGTTGTTCTAGTTTTTCAACAATGCGTTTTTGTTCGGAAAGGGGTGGGAGAGGCACAACCATTTGATGTAGTGTTTGTGATGAAAGTCCTGGCATTGCCGTTCCTTTGGCGTTCATCATATTCATGGACTTGTAAAAGTAAAAAAGATGGTAAAAGAAAAGCAACGTTACTGCCTGATATGGACGCAGCCTATGAACATGGTTTTGAAAACAAATATCATAGTCATAGTTCCATATTGCCGTTCTTCCATAGTATGCGCCACCCTCACACATCAGCAAATCACCCTTTGTCACCGTACAGCGCTCTAACTCATCATCAGAAAAGAACATTTCCTTAACGGATGAAAGATCAAAGGAATTCCAATACAAATTCGATGTAGTAATAAAGCGTTTTACACTTCCTGGCTTATCGACCTTTTTAGCTGTTGAATTCATAGCCTTTCCGGTATTATGAGCAAAGATATCGCCTACTCGTACCCACTTCCAACTCTCTGGAATATCAAAGAGCTTTTCGTCCTCGGTGATTTCAGGTAGGGGCTTTTCCCTTTTAATTTTCTTTTCGGCAATCAGCCGCTGTTTTTCCTCTTGAATCCGGGCAAAGAGTTCCTCTGCGGTGCCTTCTTCGGGACGCTGTTCTACTAGCTTGCCCTGGATGGCGTACTGCAAGAGGGATTTTTTCATATCCTCCGGGAAGCGGCTGTTGAACTGCTCCAGCTTGCTCCACGCCTGCTCGTAGCGGTCGATATAGGGCAGCAATTCCTCGATTTTGGCAACAATCCGCTTTTGCTCGGCAAGGGGAGGGAGGGGTAAAACCATTTTTGAAAGTGTTTTTCCGTTACAGTTTGGCTGCGCTGTCGCAATTGTACCATTTTTTAACTGTGTCCAGTACAATGAGCTTTCCATAAAATATTTCATGTATTCTGGGCACAGAGATTCACTATATCTTGTGCGAATTAAGTAGCCAGCATAAATTGATTCATTCGGAACGTCTTTAACCAGGTAGGATTTGCCAACTGTTCCGCCCGTTCTTGCAAAAAGAATGTCATTCTTTTTCAAAAGATAATTGGGTATTTCATCTTCTTGAATATTGCAAAAAGGAACTGTTTCCCATAATACTTTTCCTTCTTGAATATCACTAATTCTAACCATTTTAATTCTACCGGTAGATTGAGCTGGCGCATTATAGCCGTATTGAATTGACTCTGATAAATCTCCCCAACGCACCCACATCCAACTCTCGGGAATATCAAATGTCTTTTCATCCTCGGTGATTTCAGGAAGCGGCTTTTCTTTTTTGATTTTTTTCTCGGCAATCAGCCGCAGTTTCTCCTCCTGAATCCGGACAAAAAGCTCCTTGGCGGTGCCTTCTTCGGGGCGCTGCTCCACTAGCTTGCCCTGAATGGCAAGCTGCAAAATGCTATTCTTTAGTTCCTGTGGGGTCATCTATAAATCCCTCTTTACAACGATATTAAACTCAATAATTTTGCTCATTTGCTTTACAATCAGCAAAAGATTTAACAAAATAACAGAAAAAAGATAATATGCAATTGCAGATACAATTGCTTTGATAATATTCATGCTTATCGGTATCCAAGAAAAATCTCCGCTACTTAAAACGATTATGGTCAACCCGTAAAGCAGAAGGAATACGCATAATAAAGAGTCAAACATAATCGCATTGATTGTTTGCCTAACTACTTTTTTCCCTTTTTCTCGTTGACTAGCATCCTTAACTGTCGAAAAATCATAATTGCCTAAAATGCTGAGTGAAGCCAGCAGCATTGAGAGAAAAATTCCTAAAATCACACTGATTTCCGTATAAAACTGAGCTCCTGCTGTATACAGTAATGATAACCCCACAGCAAAGCACATCGGTAGTATACAGAATAAAATTTCGGAACCTCGAATTAACTGCTTGTGTGCTTTGATTATATCGCGCAAGTTAAAAAACGGTTCTTCTTTACGCAAAAGGGAGAAGATCATAACTGCCAGCGATATAAAAACTAATAGAAGCCCACCGAACTTAATTCCACACATAGCTATATATCACTCCTATTACCCCAAACCATGTGCTCCTTATACGCATCAGCAGTAGAAAGCATGTAGCTAATAACCATATCAGGATTTCGTGTCTGAATTATTTCGCTCGGAATATCCTCTACAATACTCAACTTTTCCAAATTTCGTAAGCGCACAGTACGTTTTTTATCACCCAGCTTAAACTGGATTGAAATATCGTCGTAGTCATCACTTTCTGGAATTTCAATTAACCCCGTTTCATCTGCTTTTCGAAACATTGTAAGCATTTTCAATTGCCACTCTGGAAGAAGTGTAGGATGAATGTAAACCTGCTCTTCACGACCTGTAGTGATAAGCATATTATCGGCACCATTTCTGGAAAGACTATTCCGGATCAAAGTTAGTTTATACATGCTTCCTTGCTGAATCAATTTTTCAATGAAAGCAGAAACAGATACACCACGAGTTTCAAAAGTCAAGTCAATACCTGCAAAAAAGGCACGCATCCTGTCTGTCGTTATAGTTTTCACACCATAGTTGCCGATACTTTGGAATACCAAGATTCCTTTTTTGATCTCTAATCCTCCTACATCAAGAGGAATATATACAACGCAAAAAAACTCTTTTACATCGGGTTCTTCTTCATTACGATGGTACTTAACCTCTTGTGTTACCTTATCTGTTATATCTCCCTCAATTCCATAACTTCCAGATTTAACAACAAATGACATTGCTGTAAAGGTGGCTTCTTGAGCCTCACGAATAGTACCTTCTTTTATAGCAAAAACTTTCTTTTTTCTTTCATCATCAGACAATGTAACATTAGCCAGACAAAATTTTCGGAACATTTCCATAGCATTCTCAAAAGCAATGGGATTTTCTTCGTTATCCGTTTGATACGAATGGTTCAGTGAATATGTGTTTTCTTCTCCTCTGGAGAAGCGTTTTTTCATATTAAAACTACATACAAGCATACCCTGATTTGTCATTTTATTTTCAGCTCCTATTATTTAGATAGAATCCCTGTAATATCAGCTAGCACCCGGTCGATTTCCGCGTTGAGCGATGCCCGCTGCTCCTCGTACCGGTGAATCAGGTCCATCGGGGCCAGAATCTCTTCCTCCTCATGGGGGTAGCCGCATTGGTCCAGATTGTAACTCAGCTCCTCGGTGAGCTGCTGCACTGTGAACTTCTTCGCCTTGTCGAAGCCGTCCTCGGTGATCTCCTGCCGATCGTTCCACCAGTCCAGCACCGGCTGGAAGTGCTCCAGCTTCATGGGCTTTGTCTTGGAAAAATGCTTGTACCCCTCCGGCATGTCCAGCCGGTAAAACCAGGTCTCTTCGGTAGGGTGGGTGTTGTCAAAGAACAGAATGTTGGTGGTGATGGAGGTATAGGGCGAGAACACACTGCCCGGCAGCCGGATGATGGTGTGCAGATTAAACTCCCGCAGCAGCTTTTTCTTGATATTAACTTTGGCGTTGTCGGTGCCGAACAGGAAGCCATCGGGCAGGATCACTGCTGCCCGACCATTGCGCTTCAGTCGATACATGATGACCGACATGAATAGGTCGGCGGTCTCACTGCTGGCATGGTCATCCGGGAAGTGATTTTTCACATCGGCCTTTTCGCTGCCGCCGTAGGGAGGATTCATCAGCACCACATCGAACTGGTCGTCCTCGGTATAGTCCAGCACATCCCGCGTCAGGGAATTGTCGTGGTAAACGCGGGGGACATCCAGCCCGTGCAACAGCAGATTGGTTATGCACAGCATATAGGGAAACTGCTTTTTTTCGATACCATAGATGGAGTTGCTGTACTTATCCGCATCTGCGGTGCTCTTGATGCGCTTTTGCAGCTGATTGAGCCAGCTGATGATAAAGCCACCGGTGCCGCAGGCAAAGTCGGCCATGGTCTCGCCAATCTGAGGTTTGACAACTTGGGCCATAAAGTCGGTGACAGCACGGGGTGTATAGAACTCACCCGCAGAACCGGCACTCTGAAGCTCTTTTAGAATAGTCTCATAAATTTCACCGAAGGCATGGCTTTCCTCATAGTCACTGAGATCCAGTTCGTCTATGACGTTGAGCACCTGCCGCAGCAGCACGCCATCCTTCATGTACTGATTGGCATCGGCAAAGGTGGTCTGCACAATGGCTTTGCTGATAGGGGTAGTGGAATCAACCTTAATTCCGGGAATCAGGGTTTTGCCGTCAGCGTCCTTTGTATCATTGCCTTTCAACACTGGGAACAGCGTATTATTGACGAAATTCAGCAGCTTCTCACCGGTGAGGGCGGCGCCGGATTTGTCATCATGGGCCCAATTCCGCCAGCGGCATTCTTCAGGGATGATGGATTGATATTCCTCGTCCTCAAATTCCCAGTCCTGTTCTTTTGCGTCGTACACCTTTAAAAACAGCATCCACGCAATCTGCTCAATACGCTGTGCGTCACCGTTAATGCCCGCATCGTTGCGCATGATGTCGCGCAGCCGTTTTACAAATCCTGTTAAATTGCTCATGGGTTTATACCACCTTAGTATTTTTGCTTTAGATAGGGAACAAAGGTATCATAGAACTTTTTGCTCCATTCCGCATGGAATTTTGCCATTTGGGTCCAGTCGGCCTCATTTTCAATGCTAACGCCTTCCAAACGAATAAGAATATAAGATCCCTTGGTATTATCGCTCCGAAGCCACTCAACCGAACTTCTCAGCGTCGCTTCAATTTCAGATTTATGGCCGAACAAATAATCAAATGCTTCCTTGTTTCGCTCTTTGCTAGGGTTTGCCAAGGTTAAATCCACCCTTGCCAGATTGTAGTTGGCAATACAAGAAATATTAAATCCGCCAATTCCGAAAAAGCCGCTCAGCCAATTTTCTTTGGAGGTTGTGCATCCAGAGAAGCATCCTCGCCCAGTTCCGTCGTCATGCGCCTGCTGGATATACGGCAGTGCAAATGCCCAATATCTGCGCCGCAGTTCATATCTTGTGCCTGCTTCTTGCGCTGCGGTATCCACGTTGGAGTCTTTGAGATAGAATACCAGATCTGCTTCGTTTGCACCGTATGCTTTAAAGAATTTACGTAGCATGGAAATTTTAGTGGATGTACTGGTATTTCTCTCAACAAAAATATCCGTATCAATTTCCAGTGCATTTCGCAAATCCTGTGGGTTGTGGCTTACATACACATTCAAATCATTTGTATCATCGGTGGAATACGCCAACCTTGATAACACGGATTTATCCTCTGCATGGAGAATTTTCAAAATTTGCTCCATCATATCAATCCAGCTGGTAACTGGCTGCTCTGTGTTTTTATAACCAAAACGGACAATATCTCGACCACTCAAATCCACATCGTCATCCAGAGAATACGAATCTATCTGCTTTTCTTCTGGCTGGAAATCTGTTTCCGGCAGCGGCCAGATTGCCAGGGCTTTCTGCATCAGAATTTGATTGCGTGTTTCCAGTTCCTCCAGCCCCCAATGATCCTGCTTGGCAATCCACACGTTCATATGTAGGTGACTGTCACGAAAGCCGTTTTTCATATCACGCTTTTCCTGAAACGCACTGTTGCTGTACTTGGAGTTATAGCCAGTCAGGGTAAGGTTTGCCAAACGATGTAGCCAAGTTTCGTGGACAGCTTCATAATCTTCACCCAGTTCTTTGATCCAAACTGGCGTAAGATGCTGGGGCATGATATGTTCAATCGAGTATACACCATCATCAAACTGTTTATAGACATCCTGTACTTCCACAGTTCCGCTGTTTTCAAAGCGCTCCAGCATATAGATTTTGTTTTTGCTGTTCATCTGGTAAACCGGACGCTTTTCAAACGCTTCAATGAATTCGCCATCATCAGGAAATCTGCCGCGATCTGATTTTGCTCGGAGTGCGTACTTGAACTTTTCTACATAATCGTTCTCGGTGCCATCATATCGAATGATTTCGCGATGCAGCATCAGAAAGATTTTATTTAGAGTATTAGTAGGCAGATCGCAAATCGCTCTGCGAAACAGGTAGTTCTCCGTATAGAGGAAAATTTCTTTTACATCGGCCAGCAAAATCTTATTTTCTGATTGCAGGCGAAGAACTTCCAGAAAGAAGGGCCTGGTAACCGTTGTTTCCAAACGATTTAGCCGATAAATACAAGAATTGAGTTCTTTGTCTGCTGTCTTTCCTTTCAGGAGAACTGCATACCATTTAGCATAGCGCAAAAGTTCCTGCAGCAGATCCTCAACTTCCGTCCCGCTTTCTTCCACAAACGCTTTAAATGTGAAATACACCTTGCTCATGGCAGGAATGAGCTGTCGCTTTACGCTAAGATAATCCCGTACAAACAAGCTGACATCGTAGTCCGTACACACCTCAATTTTATTCCAGTATTTCTCGTAAAACTCTGCTTGCTGTTTGCTGGGCAACCCCATGAGAATGAAGTTTCTGATTTTATCGCCTTCGCTGAGCGCAACCCCGGTGGAGTTCAAACTTTCAAAGATTAACTGCGGATTATCGTCCTGGTTCAGGGTAATATTGATAATTTCCAGCTTTGTGACCGCCTCATAAAGTTCGTCCAGAGAGACTTCTTCTTTTTGGATGCGAGAATAGAAATACTCATAGTTAATCGTAAGGTTCGAATTTGGAATATGCTGAGACTGGTCATCAAACAATCGACTAAAGGCATCGCGATCGTTTTTTACTGGCTTTAATTTGATTCGGGTATCATCATCCTGCCATTCGTCAATCAAATATGTTTTGTAGATTTTTTCTGCCAAATTTCCCTTTGCCGGTGTAAGAACGCCGTTTTTCATCAGATTGTACATTGCCAATAAGAGTAGCGAGATTGTGGTTAAACGCTGCTGTCCATCAATAACAAGATACTCGTTGAATTCACCATCATTATGAACCGATACAATGCTGCCAAAGAAATGGCTTTTACGCCCTCTCCTTACAACTTTGATCAAGTCATCATATAACTGTTTGCAATTTTCGGTTTTCCAATCATAATTCCTTTGATACACAGGGATGATAAAGCGTTTGTCCGATCCCTGCATATAAGAGACTAATTTTGTTTCAGAACCTTTCATAACTTATACTACCTCGTCCGTATAAATCGCCTGCTCCAGTTCCTCCACTGCTTTCAGGTAACCCTGTTTGCCGCCGAAATACGAGGCAATCTTTGCGGGCTTGCCAAGCCGGATGAAGGGGGCTAGCTTCAAAATTTCGGTTTTTTCAATCTCATAGATGCCGGTGTTCATGTATTTGTCGAGCAAGGCCTCCAGCACCTCGCGGGCCGCGCCGCTGTACTTACTGAAGAAGTCCCGCTTTTTTACGTTGTTGGCCCGCTCTTTGCGGGTGAGGGGCTTTTTGTCGAAGGCTACATGGCAGATGAAGTCGAAGTCATCCACATCCGACATGTTCTGCTCCGCCTTCAGCAGCTCTAGGTCGATGCCCCGCTCGTGGAGCAAATCGCGGATCTGCTCTTTCTTCTCCTGCGCTGACCACTGCCGGATAAAGTTGTCCAGCGAGGCATATTCGCCCCGGATGTTTTCCTTGGTGTAGTCCACAATACTCTCCTGGCGCAGCAGCTTGCCGTTTGCGTCGTATATCGACACGGTTTTGTGGATGATCTGCACCTGGCAGCCGTTCCGATCCACAATGGGCTTTTTCCTCGGCTCTGGCGGCGGGTCCTGGTCGTCTATGCTGCCTTTCTCTGGCGGGTCCTTGGGGTCGGCGGGCTTCGCCCCCGGCACAAAGCCCTCGTTGCTTTCAATGGGACCGTCCCACTCCGGGTCGGCAAACAGGCGGGTCACATTGCGGAAATCCATGACTACAAAATGAGTCTTGCCCTCTTTTTCCCGCAGCCGGGTGCCGCGGCCGATGATCTGCTTGAACTCAGTCATGGAACCGATCATCTCGTCCAGCACGATCAGCTTGGTCATTTTGCAGTCCGCCCCGGTGGACAGCAGTTTGGAGGTGGTGGCAATTACCGGATAGGGCGACGAAACCGAGATGAAATATTTCAGCTTTCCCTTGCCGTATTCATCTCCGCCGGTAATGCGCACCACATAGTCGGGGTTCTCCTTCATCATATCCGCGTTGAGCTTTGCCAGCTCGTCCCGCATGCGCAGGGCGGAGTCCTCGGTGGCACAGAACACGATGGTCTTGGCCATGCGGTCGGTGCTTTTCAGATACTGGGTAATCTCCTCGGCTACCTGCCGGATGCGGTCCTCAATGATGATGTTGTAGTCGTAATCGCTATTGGTGTAGACCCGGTCGGGGATCTCCTCGCCGTTGATGTCCCACTGACCCTTGCGTGGCCGCCAGCCCTCACCAATGTCGATCATCACATTGATGACCTTGAAGGGCGCGAGGAAGCCATCCTCAATGCCTTCTTTCAGGCTATAAGTATAGATTGGCTCTCCGAAATAACTGAGGTTGGAGATGTACTTGGTTTCCTTGGGGGTGGCGGTCATACCGATCTGGGTCGCCGACTGGAAATATTCCAGAATCCTGCGCCAGCGGCTTTCCTCTTTGGCGGAACCGCGGTGACACTCGTCCACGATAATCAGGTCGAAGAAGTCCGGCGTGAACAGCTCGCTGAAATGCTCCTGGTCATCCTCGCCCACCAGCTGCTGATACAGCGAGAAGTAAACCTCGTGGGACGTGATGGTGCTTTTGTCGTCCTTCGCCACGTTGATTTTGTGGGTGACCTTCTCCAGCGGGGCAAAGTCCTGCTGGATGGACTGATCCACCAGAATGTTCCGGTCCGCCAGATACAGGATTTTTCGCCTCATGCCGCTTTGCAGCAGCCGGTATACGATCTGGAAGGCGGTGTAAGTCTTGCCCGTACCGGTGGCCATAACAAGAAGAAGCCGCTGCTGTCCCCGGGCGATAGCATCCACCGTACGGTTGATGGCGTTGCGCTGGTAATAGCGCGGTGGGTAGGTGTTCTGGCTGGTATAGTAGGGCTGCTCCTGTAATGTTTCTTGCTGAGGTGTCAAGCCGGATTCCTGCTTGTATCGGGCAACAAGTTCCTGTTCTGTTGGGAATTCATCCAGACCAAATTCTCGTTCCTGTCCAGTAAGAAAATCATGTTCAGCAAAGCCGTCACCGTTAGAACTGTACGCAAAGGGCACATCCAGCATTTTGGCATAGGTCATTGCCTGCTGTAACCCGTGAGAAACACTGTGAGTGTTGTCTTTAGCTTCCACAACGGCAATGGGATTGTTCGCATTGAGGTAGAGGATATAGTCCGCCCGCTTTGGCTTTTCACGAAACACAAAATTACCTTTTAAGTTGATTTTCCCGTCTGTGATGCGGGTTTCCATGGTGATTTTATCCCGACTCCACTTGGAAGTAATGGACGGAGTAATATACTGAAGTTTAATATCTTCTTCGCTCATTTGATGTTTGGGTAAAACGGGACTCATATCCATTTCTCCCTTCACTTTACGGAATGATCCGGTAAAATATCTACAATATCATCCAATGTACAGTTCAGTGCCCGGCAGATTTTAACCAGTACTTCTACGCGTACATCTTCGTTTTTTCCCAGTTTTGCCATAGCGTTCGTGGTGATTTTCGAGGCTTTGATTAAATCTGTTTTGCTCATTCCTTCGTCGATGAGAATTTTCCATAGCTTATTATAAGAAACAGGCATAATCTTCCTCCTTGTTTACCCTTTTGTTATGTACTATTTTATCATAACACGAAAAAGATTTCAATTTATAATTGAATATCTCAATATTCAATTTCCTTTTGGCACACCTTCGATTCCAACTGGTACGTCGCGGAATGCGACATACCCCTATGGAACAAAACCTTCCTCCTGATTACTGCGACAAAAAGGGATGCCCCAAAACAGGGCATCCCTTTGCATATTATCTTTGAACTTTACTTCACTCCTCACTTTTATCAGAATACTTCTTTTTCCATGTTTCCAATTCCTTCCGCCCTTCTTCGCTGGCGTATAATTTCTGGATTTCAGGTGCGAGGAAGCGGGCGAAGGAATCAATGATGGATTGTGGCAGTTCGATCTCGTATGGATTTTGACGTTTTTCCTGGCTGGCCATAGTGTATTGCCCCAACAGCAAAACCTTTCCGGCTCAACTCAGTCCATCTCACACTCCTTTCGGACGATACACAGCTGCCAAAGATTGTTCCCATACACAGAGGGGAAACAGATAATTTTAAAATCTGAGAAAATTCTCATAGAGCTCCTTTCCCATCCCTTCCCTTCCGGGGGGTCACCGGAAAAGCCCGCACAAAATAGCTCGGATAGGAAGGGAATGAATCGAATTAAACTGGGTATATTTATCTTTTACTTTTTTATCTTTCGTCTGGTTTTCGCACTTCAAGAAAGAGGATTACCGTACTTGTCGAATTCATTATTCAGACTTCCGGCGTTCCGTAACCGGATTTCTTGAAGTCGGTGTTCGAAACCGCTTCATAGTGTTTTGGGTAGATACGGTTGGGTTTTCCACAACCCTGCTTTTTGATGGATACAAGATCTGCATATTGCAGCTCCCGCAGCGTGTCTACCGCTTTTTGACGACCACAGTGCAGCAGTTCGCACACTTCGTTGATGGGGTAATACAGATAAATTTTGCCATAATCGTCGGCCCATCCGTTTTTGCGGGACAAATCCGTTCGACGTAGGATCATCGCATACAACAGTTTGGCTTCGCTTGACAAGGAGCAAAAACTTGGTGCCTCAAACAGAAAATTGGGCAGTCGTATAAAACTTTGGGCCGGTGGCTTCTGATGAATGTAAAAGGGTTTTGTAGCCATGACAGGTACCTCCATGCGGACAATTAGAACGTGATTTCTGAGCGATAAGGGGTATTGCTATTCACCTCCATGATTGCCAGGCTGGAAACCGAGCATATATCCGGCTTTTGGAAGCTCTATTTGTCCGTATTCAACCTCCGTTTACTGTCACTTGCTGTTTTCTGACGGCGGTGTACCTTGCGGGCACAATCGGGACAATACTTGGCACGGTTGGATTTTGCCAGAAACGGTGCACCACATTCTGCGCATAGCTTCACTCCCTTGGGTTTGGTGATTTCAGTTTGTAAGGCTGGAGCGCCCGGCAGAACCCAATCCCGGAACCAGGTGCAGCACAGAGAATAAGAGATACTCTGTACACAGACACAAAGCTCGCCATCATCCAGCGCAATACAATTACCGCCGTCATAATTACAGCAGGATTTTCGAATCAGCGCATTGGCTTTTCTCCTTTGCTTGGGTGTCATTTGAATTGACAATTTGTTTTTCCTCCCAGCTTTTCGGTTGCCGCTTATGCAGACATTTTTCCATGTGCTTTCCTCCATTTCATGTAGAGAATTGATTTTATAAGATTTGTGGTTTATAATAAACGCAAACCATAAACTATAATTAAATTATACCGTAAAAAAAGTCCGAATGCGGTATATCAACCACAAATTAGCTTAGTTTCAAAAAATACATGAATATAAATTGTAGTTTATATATGGACAGGGGGATAAACTTATGCTGTATGACGAAGCGCGGATGGCGCTGACCAAAGAGCGGCTGGAAGATTTGCGCAAAGAAAAAAAGCTGTCCTTTGAACAGCTTTCCAAGCAACTTGCAGAGCGTGGCATCAACATCAGCCATACAAATCTTAAAAATTATGAAATTAACGATCCAATACATTCTCTGTATGGCCGTACCCGCAGCATGAGCATCGAGTATCTGGTCGCCTTTGCGGATTTTTATGATGTGTCGGTGGAGTATCTGCTGGGACTCTCTAATTCTCGCAAACGGGAATACCATGATATTTCCGAACAGCTGGGGCTGTGCGACGGAGCAATCGAAGAATTGGTTCGATGCAAAGAAAATTCCAGCAACGAAGAAGAGCCGCAGATGTATTTTACCAAAGACACAGTGGTTCTGAATGATTTTCTCACCAGCACGGAGTTCAAAATTGTAATGGAAAAAATCAAACAAAGCCTGTTTGCCTATCATATGTACCAGGTCACTCACGACAGTATTTCGGCACAAATACGCGAGGAAAAATCCGAGCAGATGAAAGAAGCTCAACGAGTGTTGGATGCGTGCGGATATTGTTCTGTGAAGTATGATTTGATTTCCCAAGTTCACATGGAAAACGCAATTGGTGCATTAAACACCTATCTGCGCAGGCTGCCGGAGCGGCTTTATGAAGCAAACAAAGAACGTCTCGCTTGGTAACCAATATTTATAGGCAGTAAATACGAGGGGACATAGATAAAAAAGCGTTCGCAGAACGCGTAGCCGTAGAATAAAATTCTGCGTTCAAAGGGGTTTGGGGGCGTTGCCCTCAACAAGCAGACGGCAGGAAATGTGAGTGTGTATTAACACTCGCATTGCTTGCCGGATTTGTGTGTGGCTATCCACACGCATTGCTTGCTCCTATATGTTTGACTTCCGGGACGGTATCGCATAGACCTACGTTTCTTTCTCGTTTGACCTTATGATATTATGTTAATATAGGGTTGAATATTATCCTGTTATCTGATAAAATCAAGTTACTAGACAAGGGGGTGTATGTCTTGAAAGAAGTGGCAGAAAGATTGCGGTCTCTTCGGGAAAGTGTCAAGCTGTCCCAAGTTAAAATGGCCGAAATCGTCGGTGTCAAGCAATCCAGCCTGAACCGCTATGAGCTCAACCAGGCTTCGCCCACATTTGAGACGCTTACCCGGTATGCGGATTACTTTGATGTATCTATGGACTATATCTTTGGACGCACAGACAATCCTCAGGGCAAGCTGTATGAGTACAAGCCTAAAATTCAGCAGAACGACCCCCAGATGCAGAAGTTTGTGGAAATGTGCTTTGACCCCACATCTCCTATGAATGCGCGGCTCAAGGAGACGCTACTGCAAATGCTTGAGGAGGCGAAACAATGAATGTTGTTATCTACGCCCGCTACTCCAGCCACAGCCAGACCGAGCAATCTATTGAGGGACAGCTCCATACCTGC
Source organism: bacterium 210917-SL.2.15 (assembly GCA_020555605.1). Classification (GTDB taxonomy): domain Bacteria; phylum Bacillota; class Clostridia; order Oscillospirales; family Oscillospiraceae; genus Pseudoscillospira. The sequence continues at coordinate 41,927 of JAJCJC010000018.1, forward strand.
TATGAGTATGCAAAAAACAACGGCTATCTTGTTGTTGGGGAGTATATCGACCGCGCTCAGAGTGGAACCACCGACAGTCGTGCCGAGTTTCAGAGGATGATTGCCGACAGCGACAAACATACCTTTGAGGGCGTTCTTGTATATCAGCTTGACCGCTTTGCTCGCAACCGCTACGACAGCGCCATCAACAAAGCAAAACTGAAAAAGAACGGTGTGCGAGTGATCTCCGCACGGGAAAATATCAGTGATGATGCCAGCGGCATTCTGGTGGAAGGTGTTCTGGAAAGTATGGCTGAATACTACTCGGCGGAGCTTTCCCAAAAGATTCGCCGGGGCATGGAGATTAATGCGCAAAAGTGTTTGGCCAATGGCAGCAATCCTGGTTTGGGCTATAAGGTGGATTCCGAACGTCGGTACTATGTAGATGAGGAAGAAGCAAAGATTGTCCGGGAGATTTTTGAACGGTATGCCAGTGGAGAAACAGTTGCAGACATTATCCGTGATTTGAACCGCAGAAAGCTCACGACTTCTCTTGGCAAACCCTTTAATAAAAACAGCGTCCACCGCATTTTGAACAACCGGCGTTACATCGGGCATTACCTCTACAAAGGACAGGAAACGCCGGGCGGTATGCCTCGTATCATCGAAGATGAGCTGTTTGAGCGTGTCCACTATATCCTTGATCGCAACAAAAAAGCACCTGCCCGAGCCAGAGGGCGGGAAGAGTATCTGCTCACCACAAAGCTGTTCTGTGGCTACTGCCGGGAGATGATGACCGGTTACGGTGGTACAGGAAAATCCGGCAAGACCTATCACTACTACGCCTGCAATAATTTCAAACGGCGCAAATGCAAAAAGAAGGTCATCGGTAAAGAGAAAATTGAGGATCGTGTGGTGTTGGAGTGCCGCAAGTTGCTGACAGACAGCAACATTGAGCGGATTGCGGCCTCGGTATCCGAGGTCTGTGAATCCAACCGGGACACAGCATCCATCAAACGCATCAAAGTTGCCATCCAGGAAGCGGATACCGCCATTGAAAATCTCTGGAAGGCACTGGAGCGGGGATAGGCGGCCGACATGATCACTGAGCGGATTGAAAAACGCCAGCACGAAAAAGAGGAACTGCAAGCACAGTTGGCTGTCGAGATGGCAAAACAGGTGACTTTGACAGCACCCCAGGTTAGAGCCTATCTCTACTCGCTCAGGCAAGGAGACAAGAACGACGAGAACATCAAGCGTGGGATCATCAATATCTTTCTCCGGGCGATATATTTGTATGATGACCGGTTCACCTTGATTTTGAACGGCAGCGACACACCAATCACAATTGATAACATCCTGCTGGACGAGATCGAGGAGGGGCTTGAGGGGGACCTGACCAACTGCGAAGGGTGTTCATCGTTGGTTGCGGACGCTCCACCATGTCGGAGCAAGTGATATAACGCTTGCTCCGACTTATTTTATTTATAAACCAGAGCGTACACATGCCGCTACGCCGGGTTATGATTTCGATTTAGAAACACGCCTATAAAGGTCATATCCTTTTTGGGAGTGCCGTCTAAAAACGGTCCCCCCTTCGATGATTCATCCTTTCTCAAATAGGAAATTACAGTTCAGCCTCATTTACAGGACTTACGTTGCTTTTCTTTTTTCTTTCTCCAGAACCCTTATAGTAGATTGCTCCGGTTAAACTCAGGCCGAGCATGTGGTGCATAATTTCCAGTCCTGAGGAAAACCTATCCATAACCAAATGAAAGGGTGTGATGTGTTTGTTCAAGCACGAAAAACTATTATTTCATCCTGTAGGGATAGAGCGTCCCAATCCACAGTATGCGGCTCTATTGCAAGAACAGCTTGGCGGCGGCAACGGGGAATTGAAGGCGGCTATGCAGTATATGTCTCAAAGTTTCCGCATCAAAGATCCTAAAATCAAGGACTTATTTATGGATATCGCAGCCGAGGAGCTAAGCCACATGGAGATGGTAGCTCAGACAATCAACCTGCTCAATGGGCACAACGTGGAAGCGGATAAGGTTCAGGCGGGCGAGATTGAAACCCACGTCCTGCTGGGGCTAAATCCCGGGTTAATCAATGCCTCAGGCTATTCCTGGACTGCAGATTATGTCACTGTCACCGGCGATCTCTGTGCAGACCTTCTCAGCAACATCGCTTCGGAGCAACGGGCCAAAGTCGTATATGAATATCTGTATCGTCAGATCGAAGACAAAAAAGTCAGGGAAACCATTGATTTTCTTCTGAACCGTGAAGAAGCTCATAACCAGATGTTCCGGGACGCTTTTAATGAAGTTCAAGAAAGCGGCTCAAACCAGGACTTCGGTACGACCAAAGCGGCAAAAATGTATTTCTCTCTTTCGAATCCCGGCCCTAACGCCTTTGCCGGCAACGAAGTAACAGCACCCAAATTTGCAGAGTAAAGAAATTCCGGCAAACTTAAAATGTAAGGATATTTTTATCAAAAACGGACACGGTACTATTCTCCATCTTTTTGCGGCACAGCACAAAAGCACCAAGGTTCAGAATGTAATCCCCCGTTGCCAGGAAGCCTGCTTTCGGCCCAAAGCAGGCTTCCTTTTTCCTTTCAGCCTGCAATTTTCCGAGAAAAAGCAAATAAAAGGCAAATATCGGATTTCATATCCGCCCGCACGCATTTTATATTAGTCTGCACACCAGGGAGGAGGAGAATGGAAAACATCCATCCTGGATTGATTTCTTGGTTATCTATGCGCCGTTTCGCTATTCAGTAAAAATCGCCCAAAGTAACACCATATATGTTTTTCTCCAGCACACGCAGTTCCCTCGTTTTGAAATTGACAATTCCGACGCCGTAGCCTTCCTCCAAAATGGACGCCAAGGTGGAATCCAGGCAGTCCTGGCACAGGAAAGAAGCCGGCCTCTCCACGTCCCGCGTTTTATCCCCACGGAGCTGCAGCGAACCGTCCGCATACCCGCGATCCATTTCGACCATCATGGTGCCAGAAAACGTATCCTCCCCCGGGGCAAAAGTTTGCCAAAGCACATACCCCACCTTTTCTTCCAGCAATTCTCCCTCGCTATCATAGCGGTTGATCTCCAACGGAGAGACTTCGAAGGTGCTTAAGCTGACAATTCCGACATTTTCCTGTCCCCAATATTTAGAGAGCGGCGTATCGTCCCTGTCCCCACAGAGATAACAGTCCTGAGACACTGTATTTGAAATGCAATGGAGGGATTCACTTTCATCCATATGGGACACAGCGCCGCATCCGGCACAAAACAGCGCGAGAACCGCCATCAAAACAACAATTCGTTTCTCCATTTCAGATTCCTCCGTCTGCGGTCCCCCTCTCACAGCCTATGGCTGCTGTTGCCGGGTCCAGCACCCAGATCTCCCGCCCCAGCTTTCGAGCATAGCGCACAGTGGCCGCTGTACCGCAGATCCGCCCGTGCTGTACACGGAAGGATACAGTGCAACCGGATCGAGGAACTTTGCCTGCGCAGCAGCAACACGCTCTGCGCAGCCCAAGTGTCTACCCCCTCCGCCATGCCGGAAAGGTAATCCGTCACACCGGCATTGGCATAACGGACAATTTGGTTGTAAAGTGCGCGTTTCAGCCACTTGCATCCCTCGTCTGTTTCTCCTCGGCGCCACGGGAGCTTTTCCGGTCGATGCCCGGTAAATGCACAGGTATTTCGCATAGGTCCACCGCCTTTTTTATCCCAAATCATTGCCGCTAAAGCGACATTTATAATTTATTGCTTCTCTACATCATAAAAACTACATGATTTTTAGATCACTTTATCTCAGCTCAAAAAGTATATATCTTAAAAGCAGGCAAAAACAGAGGATATCAATGTAATTAAGTGTAAAAAATAATGCTATCATAACTAACATAGTAGGTGATAGCAATGAATTTTGACGTAGGTTCCCGCATTAAAGAATTACGAATCGCAAAAGGATTATCAACCAATAAAATGAGCTTGGATTTAGGCCATGGAAAAAATTACATTCGCTCTATCACCTCTGGACGAACATTACCATCGTTGGCAGAACTGCCATACATTTGTGGGTACCTTGGCGTATCCGTCAGCGGTTTCTTTGATGAAACGTCTAAAAACTCTGTTCTCATTCAGGATATCATTAAACGGGCACAGCATTTGGAAGAAGCCGACTTGCTGGCCATTATCAGCATCATGGATCGAATGCACACAACAGCAAAAGACTGATTCTTCATTTGACTGCAACATAAAGGAACCCTACTTGATTCCTCAACAAACAAATAGAATACCTTTATAGGGCGTGATACTCTGAACACCAAAAATGATACAGATACAGAACCCATTTACGATTTTGGAATAAGATTACGCCAATTGCGAGAGGATGCCGGATTCAAGCAAGCTGGATTAGCTCAAAAATTAGGCGTAAGCAAAGAAACGGTATATCGTTACGAGTCCAATGTCCAAACACCGTCATTGGAGCGTGCAAAACGCATGGCCGTTACTTTGCATACATCTTTGGATTATCTGGTCGGATTAGACAATACATATACTTTGAAACTGCCCCCTATGACGCAGGAACAAAAAGACGTCTTACGTGAATTTCTCCAAGTATTTTTGAACAAGAACTAAGATCATACTGTCCCATCGCCTTTATTTCTCTCCGCTCCCTCTACCACAGAGGAGCGGAGCATTTACGTTTATATGACGTTCTCCTGCATTTCTCCGTCTGCCGCGCCCATTCTTTTTCCAAAACACAAAAGATCCTTGCATATCGCGTAGCCACATAGTATAGTGTTTTCATTATGATCGATTCCGTGCCAAGCGAACCCATTCCCGGCGCCGGAGCGCCCGGGCTGAACGATCCGAAGATACGGGACGAGGACTCGACATATATTCTTTTGGTATGAAAATAAGGTGTGACAAATTTTCAAAAAACGATCTGGAGAAATTTTATGATGAAGAAGAAGTTTCTTGCAACGCTTTTGGCCGGCTGCCTGGCACTGATGCTGGCCGCCTGCGGCGGTACCCCTGCAGAAGGCAGCAATGCATCCCAAAACGAACAGCCGGTGCAGCTTGAAGAATTCACTGCCCCCAGCGGAACATTTGCCGTTTCGCTTCCGGAAATCGATGGCGGCTGGACCGTGTCGGATGGCGGGAATGAGTATCATCTGGTTCTGGACAACAGCGACCAGAGCTTCAGCGTAATGATTCAGGCCCTGCCCATGGAGCAGGCTGCGGCTACGTTCTCAAGCTTGGATGAAATCATTGCTTTCTATCAGCAAAGCACACTCAGTGAATATGGTGAGCCTACGTCTTCCGAGGTTGTCATCGGCGATCCCGCCATCGAAGGTGTGGTATCCGATTTTTACGAAGTCACCCAGAATAACATGACCGCCGATCTTCTGATTTCCTATTTCCAGACTGAGAACGCTTACTACGTCTGCATTCTCACCGGCACCAAAGCTGCATACGATGCCAATGTGGACGCAGTAAAGAACGCACTGACCTCTTTCACAGAAAAGGCATAAGAGCGCAAAGTACCGACCTTTTTTATTCTGGATAAAAAGCGCAGTTTTCTGCGCTCTCCACACCTTATTTCAGAACATATGAACCCCTGTTTTTTCACGGCCGCCTTGATTTGCATCAGGGCGGCCATTTTTTTACACCCCGCAGCCTGCTCAGGAATAAACTGGTATATCCCCAATGAAAGGAGGCTTGGCAGAACAACGCTTCTGCCAGATCAGATATGCTGAACTTTTCAGATGAGCCAGCCGCACAGCGCTCCGGCGATACGGTTGATGCCAACACCCCCGTGATCCCGCTGCCCAATCCGGGCGAAGGCGGGCCGGTTGCTCCCGGCGATGATGCCGGTACCCCTGTCATTCCCTTGCCCAACCCGGGCGAGGGCGGCCCGGTCTACCCCGGCGGCAGTGCCGACATTCCTACCATTCCGCTTCCGAATCCCGGCGAAGGCGGGCCGGTTGCTCCCGGCAACGGCGGTATCCCGGTGATTCCCCTGCCCAACCCCGGCGAGGGCGGCCCGGTTTACCCCGGAAACAACTCCGGCGGCCAGGGCACGATCGTTATCCCCAACCGCCCCTCCACCACCAGATTACGTTTTCTCAACGCTACATACGGTTATCCGGCCTTCCAGATCCTGGTGGGCAATGCCGTCGCCGTAAACTTCCTGGGGCGGGCCTCCATCTCCCCCTACCGCTATTATTACGGCGGTTACCGCACAGTGACGGTGCGCGGAACGGACGGATACATTTATATCCAAAAGACCATGCCCTTTGATGCCCGGAGCACCTCCACCATTGCAGTTATTCACCGCGCCGGCGGTCTGGATCTGCTGCAGATCTCCGACCGCTGCTGCCCACCCACCGGATATTACTCCAACTTCCGCGTCAGCAACCTCGCCTACAACAGCGCCCCCATCGATGTGCTGCTGGCGGACGGCCGAGTGGTTTATGCCGATGTGCGTTTCAAAGAGACAACCAGTTACAAACGCATCCGCCCGGGCACCTATGAATTCCTGTTTGCAGAAACCAACCTGACCCCCAGCCCGGCATACGCCGACATTGAGACTCTGGATTCCGCTTTCCTGGGCGCATATCCCATTCCCAATATGGTGGCCTCTGCTTATATCGTCGTATCCAGCCGCGCCAATTACACCGTTTTTCTGCTCAACAGCGGCAGCGACGCCATTCAAACTATGGTGGTAGAAGATCAGTAACAGTCATGTGCCATGCTTCCGGTAAAGAGGCAAAAAAGCCGCGGCAACTGCCGCGGCTTTTTGATCCGGTCGCCCTCGGGCAACCGCTTTATTCCACCATATCCCGAATCTTTGCCGCCAGCGCATCCGCCAAGGCTTTATGTCCCTGTGCAGACAGATGCAGGCAATCCACTTCGCCCGGCTGCGCCGCCTCAGCGGCATCAAAAAACGCACAGTCAAACTGCTCGGCCACCAGGCGGTACCAGTGGGCCAGCTCCCGGGACTGCTGCAGCGCGTCCTCCGCATCAAAAAAAGGCGCAAAACGGCTTTGGGCGATCCCTTCGCCGATCGGAACCGGCGCAACCACCAGAATTTGGGTCTGCGGGCTGTTCAAATAAACCTGCAGGTGTCCCCGCACGCGCAGCAGCATATTTTGCAGACTGCCTGCCACATCCGGCGCCGGCAAATGAAATTTCCGCTTCAGATCATTGCCGCCCAGCATAATCACCAGTACGTCTACCGGCATCTGCGATTCCAGCATCGGGAGCACATAATCCATGCCGCACTTCGTCCCCCACTCCCATGGATCCGGGCAGGCAATGGTGCGGCCGTTCTGCCCTTCCTCAATTACACAATAGCCTTCGCCCAGCAACTGCTGCAAACGCCCGGTCCAGCGGGTGTCCTCATCGAACCGCTTTCCGCTGGCAGGGTCATAGCCCCAAGTGTTGGAGTCTCCGAAACATACAATTCTTTTTTTCACAGGATCGTCTCCCTCCCGTTTCGATTTTTACAGCGCAGGCCGGTATGCATTACCGTGCGCCCAGCTGCCAGAATGCCACCGCGCTGGCCGCCGCCACATTCAGCGAATCCACGCCGTGGGCCATGGGGATCCGCACCGTATAATCGCATTGAGCAACGGTTTCCCGGGCCAGGCCATCCCCTTCCGTGCCCAGCACAATGGCCAGCTTTTCCGCCCGGCGGAGCACCACGTCGTCAATCGAAACCGAATGTTCATTCAGCGCCATGGCGGCGGTTTGAAAACCCAGCGCATGCAGCTGCGCAAGCCCGGCACCGGGCCAATCGGATGCAGCGGCTCCAATGCGGGTCCACGGGATCTGAAATACCGTGCCCATGCTCACCCGCGCCGCGCGGCGGCATAGCGGATCGCAGCAGGTAGGCGTCAGCAAGACCGCATCCATGTGCAGCGCCGCTGCCGAACGGAAGATCGCGCCCACGTTGGTGGTATCCACAATACCTTCCAGCACCGCGACCCTCCGCGCTCCCACGCACAGCTCCTCCACCGAGGGCTGGACGGGGCGTCGCATGGCACAAAGGATCCCTCGGGTCAGTTCATAGCCCGTCAGTTCCGCCAACACCGCCCGATCAGCGGTGTAAACAGGAACCGCGCCGCAACGCTCCAGCAGTGCCCTTCCCTGCCCGTCCAGATGCCGGCGCTCCATCAGCAGGGCCAGCGGCTGACAGCCAGCGTCCAGCGCCCGAGTGATCACCTTCGGGCTTTCCGCAATAAAAACGCCCTTTTCCGGCTCCAACCGACTGCGTAGCTGCGCCTCGGTCAGACGGGCAAACACATCCAACTCCGGCATGGAAAGATCGGCGATTTCAACAACAGTGTGCTTCACGTCGCATCCTCCGCGGTCTCTTCTTCCTTCATCATATCGTTGAACAGTTCGTTGATCCGCTCACGCCGGCCCAATAAGTACAGATAGCCCAGTAAGGCCTCCAGCGCCGTCGCTTCCTGATATTCGCCGCGGCTGGCATTCTGCGGCACGCTGTGCACATGGGCGTTGCGGCCGCGCCGGAATACGGCGCGCTCTTCCCCCGTCAACTGAGGAAGAATCCGCTCGGCCCGCCGCGCCTGTTCCGGCGCGCACACCAGCGCCACCGTGGCCCGGTGCATTCCTTTTCCGGTAGCTTTCCCGTGCGCGCAAAGCCAAGCGCGCACCAAAACTTCATACACAGCATCCCCCAAATGAGCCAACCCAATGCTGCTGATCGCCCGGATTTCCCCGGGTTCCATGGACAATTCAAAATAATTTTTCATCACGCAAAAAATCTCCCAAAAAATCCTTGACAGGCCCAAATCTTCGTGCTATAATAACGTCGTTGTTCAGGTTGGGCAACAATTGAAGAAGATGTTCAACTATGTTAGTATAGCAGATTTTTCTAAAAAGTCAACTGTTATTTGGGGGTATAGCTCAGCTGGGAGCCCAGTTGAAGCGGTTACACACCCCTCATGTTGGGAACAAAAAATTTAATAATCACTCTCTTCTATCTGGGGGTATAGCTCAGCTGGGAGAGCGCTTGAATGGCATTCAAGAGGTCAGCGGTTCGATCCCGCTTATCTCCACCATCTCTTAAGAGAGTGAAACGAAAACCTCATTTCTTCGGGAATGAGGTTTTTGCTTTATGCGGCAATCGTCACGATGTCCAGCCCACCTGTGAACTGCTCAAAGTCGATATTGAAATCAATGTGCAGCTTGTAGTCCCGGTAGACCTTTACCCGCTTGATCAAGCAGTTGACAATCATTTTTTTGGCCTCCATGCTGGCCGTGTCGTACATTTCCGCCCATGAGATAATATCGTCATATTGGGCGTTCAGCGAAGCAAGCACCGCTTTCCCCTCGTCATAGGCCGCCTGTGCCGTTTCCAGGTTCTCTTGAAGCTCCCGGCATTTAGCCTCAGCCTCGGCAATCAGAGAGCCCAACAGCTCCTTGGAAAAGGTGCTCTCCCCACGAATCGTTTTGATAACCTCGCCCTTTAATGTTTCAAGGTCAGCGGCAGCCTTGGTATATTCCACCTGGACACTATGGAGCAGGCTTTTCCGCTCCTCCATCTTTTCCCGGTAGCGGATATTGACGATATCGCTTTTAGGGATCGCTTTCATGCGCTCAAAGATTTGGCGTACCAGCTTATCAATGATCCCGTCAAGGATATGGGCCGTGTAGCCCGTCTGACCGTCACAGTCTGTCTGCTTGCGGGTTTTCCCGTAGCAGACATACCGCACACGCTTCACCACCCGATTGGGATCTTCCTTGCAGGGATAAGCCTTGCCATTGGTGGTGAGGGACAGCCTTGACCCACAGTGACCGCAATACACATTCCCAGCCAAAAGCGAGTTGCCTCTGGTGTTCATCGGGACATGGCGCTCCTGCTCGGCGCTGTTGGCCCGGTTTGTACGGATGTGCTGGGCCGCTTCAAAGAGCTCCGGCGGAATAATCTGCAGGTGGGGCAGCGTTTGGGAGCGGCTTTCCCCGCACCGCAGAACGCCCGTATAAGTGAGATTACAGACAATGCCACGGATACTGGCGTGGTGCCACATCTTGCCCGTTCTGGCCCGGCAGCCCTGTTTGTTCAAGTAGGTAGCAATCCGTTGAGCGCCGAAACCCTCATGTACATATTTGTCAAAGATGATACGCACCACAGCAGCCTCGGTTTCGTTGACGACCAGATCATAAAGCTCATGCTTGCGCTTGTTGAAGCGCCCGCTTTTCACAAGGTCATAGCCGTATGGAGCAAGGCCGCCTTTGAAGCCGCCACTCTCAACGAGCTGGCCCAATGCGGTTTTGGTACGGATAGAAGTCTTTTCGCTTTCACCGTCAGCCTGCCAAAAGCGGATATAGTTTGTGAGCTTGTCCGTGTGGCTGTCGAAGCGCTGCTCCCCCTCTTGGGTACTCCATACCTCGATTCCGTTCTTTACAAACCATTCTACTACAAAGGGCGTTTCGTCAGCGATACGCCCGATACGGTCAAACATAAACACCAGCAGAATATCAAACTTCTTCTGCTTTGCTAGTTCCTTGATGATTTGCAGTTTGTCCCGGTTTTCAGCTCTTACCTTGTGGCCGGAAACGCCTTCCTCTTGTTCCTCATGGACAATTACCCAGCCCATCTTTTCGCAAAAGGCATGGCAGGCTTTCCGCTGCATGGGAATGTCGGCCTGGTTTTTATCGTTGTGGTCCACCTGCTTGTCGGTAGAAACACGGTATAATGTACAAACTCGATTTTTCATAGTTGACCCGTCCTTTCATATTGTCAAAAGGGCAACATGAAGATGCGGATCAATACGCAATCTATGCAGTTTTCAACGCCTCATGAAAGCCCATCACAGCTGGGAATGAAAATATAGTCTGTGCGGCAACGGCAGGATTTGCTAAACTGAGATCAGCAGGTGTAGTCCGGTTGCACCTTGGTGGATTTTCACCCCGTTTGTTCAACGTGGACGAATTGTCCAAGAGAACAGCAGTATGTTGCATCACGCAAGTGAAGAGCACGAGTAGCAAAGTTCGGATACTCACCCGGGCAATTCCCAGCCTGCATATTTCAGGGAGGGATTTGATGCAAGACATATTGACCTGCGCCATGGGATTGGATGTTCACCGCGATGTTATCGTCGCCTGTCTTGCCAAAGGCGAGCTGGGCACCGATCCCGAAATCGAGATCCGCTCTTTCAGCACGCTTATCCCGGAAATGCGGAAACTACGGGACTGGGTGCTGGAAGTGGATTGCCACCATGTTGCTATGGAGAGCACAGGTATCTATTGGCAACCGATCTACGAAATGTTGGAACCGTGTTTTGATGGGCAGATCAACATTTTGGTCGTAAATGCCCGTCACATGAAGAATGTTCCTGGGCGCAAAACGGATATGCGTGACGCACAATGGATTGCCACATTGCTCCGAGCCGGTCTGCTGAAAGGGAGCTTTATCCCGGATAAGACATTCCGGGAACTACGGCATCTAACGCGATACCGCAAAAGTATTGTTCGCGACATCACCGCCCAAAAGAATCGCATCGATAAATTTCTGCAGAGATCCGGTTTCCGTTTTACAGCATTTCTGTCAGATGCTTTTGGTGCTTCAGGGCGGAATATCATCCGTCATCTTATGGAACACGGGAGCATCTCGCGGGAAGCTCTGGATAAGTGTCTGAAAACACAGACACGGAAGCGTATCGACGAAATACTTATTGCATTAAACGGATCGCTTTCAGAGCACCAGCGTTCCTTCCTGCGCATGATTTTTGGGCACCTGGAGTCACTTGAGCAGCATCGCCATGCTGTAGAGGACGCTATTGCGGAGGAGATTGTAAAACACGAAGATGCACTGGGTCTTCTGTGCTCCATACCTGGCATTGATGTAACCGCGGCAGCTGCCATTATCGCTGAGATTGGTACTGATATGAGTGCCTTTCCGGATTCACAGCATATATGCTCTTGGGCTGGTCTAAGTCCCGGCAACAACGAGAGCGCGGGGAAGCGAAAGAGTGCCCATATCAATAAGGGAAATCCTTATTTGAAAAGCATGCTCTGTGAAGTTGGATGGGTCATCTCCGGAAAACGGACACTGTATCTCTCTGGTTGGTATTGGCGAATCAAACAGCGCAAGGGAGCCAAACGAGCAACGATTGCCTTGGCTCGAAAGCTGCTGGCACTGATCTACACAATGCTAAAAACCGGAACTCCCTATAACGAGGAATGTTTTGAGATCCGCAGGAAACAGAGCGAGCGCAAACGGGCCAACCGCATGGTGAACGAACTACAAAGACTGGGCTACTTCGTGGTTGCACCAGATTGAGCTCACCGCGTCATATTTTGGGTAGCGACAGGTTTTGCCTGCCGCTTTTTGTGCTGCGATGGTTTTTCATGAGGCGTTGAAATCCTGTTTGTCAAGGTACACGTCCTCGCTGCTTATTTTCGTAGCAAGGTACATGGTGTCTATCACCATCTTTATTATACCGCTGTACAGGAGGGGCAGCAAGGATGCCTCCGGTTTGGGGTTTATGTCCTCCAGCGATATAAGAGGACAGCAGGATTTGTTTCAGGTGGCCGGAAATGGCCGTGTTTCTAGTTTCGGCAAAGGTGGCGGAAATCTCATACCCGTCCACCTTGAGCGTGGTGGTATTTCGTGGCATAGCGTTACCTCCTCGACGGAACGAAAAACAGTAAACTCCTATTTTCCCCCTTGTCCTGTGGGGAAATATCAAAGGGCGGCTCCCGCAGGTGCCGCCCTTTGAGCTTTCTCCGCTTCGGGCCGATGTGGCCCGAGGTCAGTACGGACTGGAGTGGAACTTCTGTTTGGCGTCCTCCACACTGTTGAGGTCAAAGACTTCATAAAGCTGTCCCACAACACGACGAATATCCTTCTTTGAAAAGCCGCAGTCCTCCATTGCCATGATGACATAGCCGCGGCAAGCGTCATTGCTCCATTCATCCGGCTCAAAACCGGGAAATGTCCCAAACGCATTTTCCATAAGAAACTCCTTTGAGAAAAAGATGGGGAGCCCCGCCGGATTGGTTGGCCTATCATCAGACAGCATTGCCGGAGGACTCCCCACAGGTTTTTACTACATCACAGGCACACCGGACGGGCATAGGCTTTCTGCCCCATAGTATTTCAACTCTCCCCATTCTGATGGCAAGGCGTTCTCATTGCCTGCGACGGCTCACGGCTTGCAAGGCCGCTTCAACGCTCGGACTGTGACTAAACGCAAGTATCCGGGTTATGTGCTTGTTCCGGTGGAGTCTGCCTTGCCCCACCTATGGCATGAGCCTTAATCGCTCACCCTGTTTTATAGAGACTGTAATCTCCAAAAGCAGAGGTCATGGCGGGCCTGTCACACAGCGCATTTCCCTTCGTATTCGGGTGCCTTTTTATTCAGTTTTCGATTTGCATGAGGGCTTGTCCGAACCTCGGGTCACCTTGACCCGAAGTGTTTTGCCTCTCATAAGCCATTTCATTTTTTGGTCTAAATCGGTACACCTCACAGAGATTTTTTCAAAATTTTTTCCAAGTGCCGCAGCCCGCGCTCGATTGCCACACGGACTACTTTCTCATGAACCCCTTCTGCCCGGGCAATATCCTGTTTCGTCATGCCAAGAATGAAGTGGGCGTAAATCCGTTTTGCCTGTTTGTCCGGCAGGCTGGCAATAGCAGCGTGAAGCTCCTGCATGGTAACTTTCCGCTCGTACAGCTCATGGGGCGAAAGTGCGACAAAGACAGCCTCATGCTCCAGCCCATCATCCCGATCAAGGGAATAGTAGGCTTTATGGCGGTATGTACGCAGCCGGTATGCAGCCTCCTTACGATCAAATTCTTTGAACATTTCAGTAACTTCGTCCGATACTTCCATGAAGCAATCCGATGTATAAAACGGGTAATAGTCCCGCAGATTGATAATAGCCATATTGACCTCCGTTTCGGTTGGTGGTTGACGAGTGACCGAAACGAAGGCGGTGGAGAGCGGCACCGGGGAATGATTTCGGGCCAACATGACCCGAAGCAGTCCCATAAGAACACAAAAGCGCCCGGGCAGCACAAGGCCACTCGGACACATGAAATAATATATTTGTTTATGTGCTGCCAAACTTCATGTCTACCGTCGAACTTATCCTGTTTCGTTGGTAGACTTTTTTTGACGGGTTAGGGGGATGGAAAATGAAAAAGGACACAGCGATACCTCCCAGATACCGCCGTATCCTTAAAAAAGGGCGACTTTAACACACCCCCCGTATTCTCATTTTTCAAAAAGAAAACGGCGGCTTGAAATTTGATATGCTCCCTTTAAAGTAGACAGCGGAAAAACAAAACTGTCGAAACGGAGGGAGCAATTATCATGAGCTTAAAAGGCAAAATACCACCGGAGCTAAAGATTCAGGCCGTAGAGGATTATCAGGC
>JAJCJC010000019.1 GCA_020555605.1 bacterium 210917-SL.2.15
GTTCGTACAGAGCTGTGATTTTCTCGTTTTTTCTCATAACTTGCGCTCCTTTCTTCGGTTTTAGGTTGTGTGTTCTAAGAGACTTCCCAACCGCTTGATTAAGAAGTCTTTTAGAGCATACAACACCCGCCGCTAATTTATATTTTCGGTACTGCTTCACCGCGAAATGGTCGGGGTCGCGTTCCTCCAAGTCGGCAAAGAGCAAATCGACGGGGCTTTGATATTCTTCGTCGTCCTCGCGGGCTTCGCTGGCGTTGATAAGTTCCAAAAGGGTAATAAAGTTCATTTCTTCTGCGGGGGCTTCGTACCAGATATAGCCCACCAACGCGCAATACAAAAGCCGTTCTGCCTTTACCCAAAAATCCTCCGCGCTTTTTTCGCCCTCGCCTTTGGTATTCGCTATCAGCGTGTTTACCAGCTTCAAAATGTCCTTTTCGCTGCGGATATAGGTAAAAGGGTTGTAGTGCATGGATTTTTTGAAGTTAATCGTATTCAGTACCTTAATGCGGTAGCCCGCCCGTTGCAGCAGCTTCCCGCACTCAATCAAAACCGTACCTTTCGGGTCTGTCAAGACATAAGAGGAATGAAGCTGCATTAAATTAGGCTTAACGAAAAACCTTGTTTTTCCGCTGCCGCTGCCGCCGATCACGACGACGTTCTTATTTCTCGCGTACTTCGGCTGCTTCGGGCGGCTGTTCATGGTAAGCCGTTCCGTCTGCGTCAAAATGATGTTGTTTTGAAAATCCGGGTCTATGTAGGGCTTAATATCTTCGGCGTTGCCCCATCGGGCAGAGCCGTACTCCGCGCCCTTGCGGTATTTCTTCGCGTTTTTCCCTTTGACATAGACAATCAAGCGGATAACCACCGCGCCGACAATGCCGACAAGCAAATCCAGCGGGTACACGCTCGGCAAGGCGTTTTCAAATGCTGCGGAAAATCCCTGTGTTATATTCAGTATCTTTTCGGAAATATCCGCGCCGGGGGCAAGCCGCACCGCCTGCCCGACTTTATCAAAGAGATAGACAAAGAACACATAAGGGATATTCGGGATTATCAGCTTTTTGTAGTTTAACTGCTTCATATCTCGCGCCCCCTGTCCATTTTCTTTACCTTGTCGCGGGCGGCGTTAAGCTGTTTCGCCTTGTCCTTTGCAGCGGCAAGGGCTTTGCGGATAGAGGGCTTTTTCTCCCTGTTCAGCTTCTTTGCGGAAAACTCTTGAAACGCTGCGGTCATAACGTCCGCGTCCCGGCCTTTGAAAAAAACAAGGTAACGGGTCTGTTCACCCTTAACCTTTTTCAGCGAAAAATCTATGTTGTATTTCTTCGCCGTACTCTCAAAGGCTTTAATATTGCTGTCGGTGATCTCGATGTTGGAAACGCCCGCGTTCTGCTTCATAAGCTGGCGCATGGTCTGTTTCCCATGCGCGGGTTTGCTTTTCTGCTCCAAAAACTTTCGGATTGCTTTCTGTAACGCCTGTTCGGTAAGCCGCGCCGCGCCTTTTCCCACTTTGACGTATAGGGCAATCGTTTTTTGAGTTACTTCCTCCTGCAAGGTATCAACTCCTTTCCCGGTAAACTGCGGCTATGCTCATTCGCCGCCGTATAAGTCGTGATTGACAAGGGCGGTATAGTAGCTGTCAATGGTACTCGGCGCGTTGAACAGCACCGCTTTTAGATACTGCTTGATGTTGCGCACCTTGGTTGTGTTTTCCTTCATGCAATCCAAAATAAACTCAATATGGCTGCTGTTCAGCTTCATAAACTTGGATTTCACCAGTTCGGCGGGGTAGTCGTCCCCGGCGATACGGATTGTCTTTCGCGCTGTGCAGACGGTTTCCAGCATGAGATCAACAATCTCATTTAGGCGGTCTGCGTCGATGTTGCAGTTTTGAATGAGATGGTCGTATTCGATATTGTCCTTGATAACCTCCCTGTAAATCTCTACTGCGCTATTGCTTTTCGCTTCCGTTCTTTTCCTTTCCGGCGGCGTAGCCGCTTCGCCCTGTGCAAAGGGCAAGGGGTTTGGGGAATGGAAAGGAATGGAATGGGTGCTTGATAAATCAGTAATTGATTGTTCTTTACTTGATATATCTTTATTTAATTGCGTTGGATTTTCCAACGTAGGTTTTTCCTGCATAGGTTTTTCCAACGTTGGATTATCCAATGTTGGATTTTCCAATGTAGGGTAATCCAATGTAGGCGGCTGTTCGCCGCTGGGGGCTGCTTCCGGCTCTCGCGGCTGTGGCTGCTCATATATGACATAATCCGCGCCCCGCAAGCGTCCTTTCTCGTCGCGCTCCCGGCTGCGAACGATATACCCGGCTTTTTCAAGTTCCTTTACCGCTTCGCGGATTGCGTCGATCTTTTCCCGGTTGATATGGGATAATCCCGCGAGGGTATAATCCCAATCCTCCGGCAAGGACAGCATTTGCGAAAGCAAGCCTTTTGCTTTTAAGGACAATTCCTTGTTTCGCAAGTGGTGGTTGCTCATAACGGTATATCCCGTATTGCGCTCCACTCTGAAAACTGCCATATTTCCTCACTTCCTCTCTTGGTCTGCGTGGACAATTAGAAAGCCGTTTTCGGCGGTTTTGGTATTGCAATATGCCCTTTGCCGTTTTCGCGTCTGCAAAGCCGCATGGCACAAGGGTTTTTATCCGTCTATTTGTCCATGCTGGCGGGCGTTTTCCGCGTCCTCTTGCCGGGGCAGTAGGGACACTCTTTGAAAACGCAAAACTCATATTTCCATTGTGGGCGATAGAAACGGCAAGTGCCGCAATCTTCACCACCTCCGGCACAGCCGGATTGATAGCGGTCAAATCCCGGCTTCTGCTGCATGAGCAATTCAAACGCCCGCTGCTTGCCCTCTGTGAAATACATTCCGGCTGCGCCTCCTTTCCTGCGGGCATAAAAAAACGCCACAACTTATTTCAAGCTGTGGCGGCATATCCTACCCACTTAAAAACGCCATATCAAGGCTTGTCCAACCTTGCTACGGCGTTTTAGGTGTAATCATAGGGGTTGTTTAATTGTCTTTAAGATAGTGGAAAGCCGCATGGTTACGGCATTTTCCGTGTTGTGCATATATTGACGGAGCAGTAGGTCCCGTGGCGCCTCTGGGCCCCGTGGAACCGCAGGGACCGGGACAGCCCGGAGGACCGGGAGGACCTGGAGGACCCGGAGGACCGGGAATATAGGCGACGGGATCGCAGCCGTTACTGCCAAAGCAGAACAAATTGCTGCCTCCGCAGCCGCAATGATGATGATTCATGGAAAAACTCCTTTTCATGGAATTCCGGTCGGAAACACACTGTTGCGTTCGGCCTATTTTACGCATGTGCTGACGCAGGTGTGCACAAAACAAAAAAGAGGGGAGAACTGTGAAAAGTGCCGGAAAGAGAGGGGAAAAGAGGTGAAAAATTTTCTGCGGCCTGAACATGTGAAAAAACTATAAAAAACAACGGAGTGGCCTTAGGAAAAAACGGGAGAAAAAAGAGTGGAAAGTGGGAGCGAACCGAAAAAAGCGGCCTGCATCACTGCAGACCGCTAAAAAAGATCCATATAGACAATTATTTCCTAAAAGTGCTTGACATAAATCTCATTCACATGGTATAATCAATCGCTTGTATGCAGAAAAGGTGAAAATACCCCTCCGCTGATACTGGAGTCAGTATAGCACGGAAGTGAAGAAGAATCAAGACGTATCAGTGGTATTTTTAACAACAAGGCCGGGTGTACCTCTTCTGCGATCCGAATACCATCAGGCCGAAAGGCTTTTTGCGAAAAAGAAACGGAGTGTGATGAAATTGCAGTGCAACCTGGGGCACGAAAAGAATTACGGCAGAACGGTCCGCCGGTGCTTCGCGAAACATGAAGAGATCATCCCGATGCCGAACCTGCTGGAGATCCAGAAAAAATCCTACCAGTGGTTTTTGGACACAGGGCTGCGCGAAGTGTTCGACGACGTGGGCGCCATCACCGACTTTGCCGGCAACCTGGAGCTGACGTTTATTGATTACAGCATGAACGAGCCGCCCAAGTACAGTGTGGAGGAGTGCAAAATGCGCGACGCCACCTATGCCGCGCCGCTGAAAGTCAGCGTCCGTCTGCGCAACAAGGAAACCGAGGAGATCAAGGAGCAGGAGATCTTCATGGGCGACTTCCCCCTGATGACCCAGGCTGGTACCTTTGTCATCAACGGCGCCGAGCGTGTTGTTGTTTCCCAGATCGTCCGCTCCCCCGGCGTGTATTACGGCAAGGAGATTGATCCCAAAACCGACGAGCCGCTGCTTACTTCCACTGTGATTCCCTACCGCGGCGCCTGGCTTGAATATGAAACCGACACTGCCGGCGAGTTCTGGGTGCGCATTGATAAAAACCGCAAGTTGCCCATTACCTGCCTGCTGCGTGCCATGGGGCTGAAGACCGACGCGGAGATTCTGGCCATGTTCGGTGACGATCCCCGCATCGTTACCACCATTGAAAAGGACGCTTGCAAGAGCTACGAGGAAGCCATGTGCGAGATTTACCGCAAGCTCCGCCCCGGCGAGCCGCCCACGGTGGATTCCTGCCGCACCCTGGTGGACGGTATGTTCTTCGATCAGCGCCGTTATGACCTGTCCATCGTCGGTCGCTATAAATTCAATAAGAAGCTGGCTTTGTGGCCCCGTATCCATGACCGCAGACTGATTTACCCCGTGGCCGATCCCATGACCGGAGAGATCCTGTTTGAGGCCGGCCATGTGCTCAGCGTGGACGAGGCCAAGAAGCTTGACAGCATCGGCGCCAACGAAGTCACCATTGATGTGGACGGCGCTGCCATCAAAGTCTTTTCCAACCACATGGCGGATATGAGCGCCTATGTGGACTTTGATCCCCTGGAGAAGTGCGGCATCAAGGAGCGCGTCCGCTTCGCCGTGCTCAAGGAACTGCTGGAGCAGTATCCGGACGGGGGCGAGGATCTGATCGATGCCTGCATCGCCCGCAGGGACGAGCTGGTGCCCAAGCACATTATCATCGATGATATTTTTGCATCCATTAATTATATGAACGGCCTGGCTCTGGGCCTGTCCGGCAAGGATGATATCGACCATCTGGGCAACCGCCGTCTGCGCTGCGTGGGCGAGTTGCTGCAGAACCAGTTCCGCATCGGCTTCTCCCGCATGGAGCGCGTGACCCGCGAGCGCATGACCATTCAGGATCTGGACGTGGTCACGCCCCAGAGCCTGATCAACATCCGTCCGGTGACGGCGGCGATCAAGGAGTTTTTCGGCTCCAGTCCCCTGAGCCAGTTCATGGACCAGACCAACCCGCTGGCCGAGCTGACCCACAAGCGCCGCCTGTCGGCCCTCGGCCCCGGCGGTTTGAGCCGTGAGCGCGCCAGCATGGACGTGCGCGATGTGCATTACAGTCATTACGGCCGCATGTGCCCCATCGAGACGCCGGAAGGTCCTAACATCGGCCTGATCTCCTACCTTGCCACTTATGCCCGGATCAATGAGTACGGTTTTGCCGAAGCGCCCTATCGCCGTATCGACAAGGAGACCGGCATTGTGACCGACGAGGTGGAATACATGACCGCCGATGTGGAGGATCAGTACATTGTGGCCCAGGCCGCCGAACCCATTGGCCCGGATGGTCGCCTGCTCAACGCCCGTATTACCTGCCGTCACCGCGACGAAATCATTGAAGTGGATCGTGAGCGCGTGGATTATATGGACGTATCGCCCCGCATGATGGTCTCCATCGCGACGGCCATGATCCCCTTCCTGCCCAACGACGATGCCAACCGCGCTCTGATGGGCGCGAACATGCAGCGCCAGGCCGTGCCGCTGCTGCGGCCCGAGGCCCCCATTGTGGCCACCGGCATGGAGCACAAGATCTGCCAGGACTCTGAGGTCGCCATTCTGGCTGAAGGCGACGGCGAAGTGCTCAAGGTGGACGCCCGCAACATCACCGTAAAATATGACAGCGGTGAGATCAAGACCTATACCCTGACCAAGTTTCTGCGCTCCAACCATACCACCTGCATCAACCAGCGTCCCATCGTGGATGTGGGCGAGCGCGTAGTCAAGGGCGACACCCTGGCCGACGGGCCGGCCACCGATCAGGGCGAGATCGCTCTGGGTCACAACATTCTGGTCGGATTTATGACCTGGGAAGGCTACAACTACGAGGACGCCGTCCTGCTCAATGAGCGCCTAGTGCGCGAGGACGTGTATACCTCCATCCATATTGAAGAATACGAACTGGATTCCCGCGACACCAAGCTGGGGCCGGAAGAGATCACCCGCGACATTCCCAACGTGGGCGAGGATGCGCTGAAGGATCTGGACGAACGCGGCATTATCCGCATTGGCGCCGAGGTTCACGCCGGTGATATTCTGGTGGGTAAAGTTACCCCTAAGGGCGAAACCGACCTGACCGCCGAGGAACGCCTGCTGCGCGCCATCTTCGGCGAAAAGGCCCGGGAAGTCCGCGACACCTCCCTGAAAGTGCCGCACGGCGAGAGCGGCATCGTGGTGGATGCCCGGGTGTATACCCGCGAAAACGGCGACGAACTGTCCCCTGGCGTCAACATGGTGGTGCGCATCTATCTGGCCCAGAGAAGAAAGATCCAGGTGGGCGACAAGATGGCCGGTCGCCATGGTAACAAGGGCGTCGTTTCCCGCGTGCTGCCCCAGGAGGATATGCCTTTCCTGCCCGACGGCACGCCGCTGGATATCGTGCTGAACCCCCTCGGCGTTCCTTCCCGTATGAACATCGGCCAGGTGCTGGAGGTCCATCTGGGCTACGCGGCCCACGAAATGGGCTGCAAGGTGGCTACCCCCATCTTTGATGGCGCCAGCGAGGCCGACATCAGCGCCATGCTGGAAGAGGCGGGATTGAACCCCGACGGCAAGAGCTGGCTGTATGACGGCCGCACCGGTGAGCGGTTTGACAACCGCGTCACCGTGGGCTATGTGTATTTCCTTAAGCTTCACCATTTGGTGGATGACAAGATTCACGCCCGTTCCACCGGTCCGTACTCGCTGGTGACCCAGCAGCCCCTGGGCGGTAAGGCCCAGTTCGGCGGCCAGCGTTTCGGAGAAATGGAGGTGTGGGCTTTGGAGGCTTATGGCGCGGCCTATACCCTGCAGGAAATCCTGACGGTCAAGTCCGACGACGTGACCGGCCGTGTGAAGACTTATGAGGCCATCGTCAAGGGCCATAACGTTCCCACCCCCGGCGTGCCCGAGTCCTTCAAGGTGCTCATCAAGGAGTTGCAGTCCCTGTGCCTGGATATTCAGGTGCTGGATAAGGATGGTCAGCAGATCGAGCTGAAGGACGACGAGGACGCCATGGACACCTTCAATCTGGCGCGTATGGACGCCGACAACGACCGCGACCGGTATGTGGCGGACGATGCGGAGATCGAAGAGAGCGGATTTGCCATTGCCGATGCAGAGGAAGCGGCCAGCGGCGCCGCCTATTCCGACGCGGGCGACGATCTGCTGGACATTTGATCGCACCATGCAGCTCAGTAGGAACGATCACACGATATGAAGGAGGAAAAATGGCACAATGAGTTATGCTGCGTTTGATGCGATCAAAATTGGGATCGCATCCCCTGAACAGATCCTCGCTTGGTCCTACGGCGAAGTCAAAAAGCCTGAGACCATTAACTATAGAACCCTGAAGCCTGAAAAGGACGGATTGTACTGCGAGCGTATCTTCGGTCCCACAAAGGACTGGGAGTGCCACTGCGGCAAGTACAAAAAGATCCGTTTCAAGGGAAAGATCTGCGACCGCTGCGGCGTGGAAGTCACCCGCGCCAAGGTGCGCCGCGAGCGTATGGGCCACATCCAACTGGCCACCCCTGTTTCCCACATCTGGTATTTCAAGGGCATCCCTTCCCGTATGGGCCTGCTGTTGGACATCAGCCCCCGGATCCTTGAAAAGGTACTCTATTTTGCGGCGTATATTGTCACCGATCCCGGTGAAACGCCGCTGATCAAAAATCAGATCCTCAGCGAAAAAGAATACCGCGATTACCGCGAAAAATATGAGGACGATTTCCAGGCCGGCATGGGCGCCGAAGCGGTGAAAACGCTTTTGGCCGACATCGATCTGGAAAAGCTGTCCCAGGAACTGCACGCCGAGCTGAAGGATGCTTCCGGCCAGAAGAAGGCGCGCATCGTCAAGCGTCTGGAGGTGGTGGACGCGTTCCGCATCTCCGGCAACAAGCCCGAGTGGATGATCATCGACGTACTGCCGGTGCTGCCTGCCGAGCTGCGCCCCATGGTGCAGCTGGACGGCGGACGCTTTGCCACTTCGGATCTCAACGACCTTTATCGCCGCGTGATCAACCGCAACAACCGCCTCAAGCGCCTGATGGACCTGCATGCGCCGGACATCATCGTGCGCAATGAAAAGCGCATGCTGCAGGAGGCGGTGGACGCGCTGATCGACAACGGCCGCCGCGGCCGCGCCGTTACCGGCGCCAACAACCGCGCCCTCAAGTCCCTGTCAGATTTCTTGAAGGGCAAGCAGGGGCGTTTCCGCCAGAACCTGCTGGGTAAGCGCGTGGACTATTCCGGCCGAAGCGTTATCGTGGTCGGCCCGGAAATGAAAATTTATCAGTGTGGTCTGCCCAAAGAGATGGCGCTGGAGCTGTTCCGTCCCTTCGTGATGAAAAAGCTGCAGGAGAACGGCACAGCCCAGAACATCAAGTCCGCCAAAAAGAAAGTGGATAAAGGGGATGACGCCGTTTGGGATGCCCTTGAGGAGGTCATTAAGGACCATCCCGTGTTCCTGAACCGCGCGCCAACGCTGCACCGCCTGGGCATCCAGGCTTTTGAGCCGGTGTTGGTGGAGGGCCGTGCGATCAAGCTGCATCCCCTGGTGTGCACTGCGTTCAACGCCGACTTCGACGGCGACCAGATGGCGGTTCACGTTCCCCTGAGCGCCGAGGCCCAGGCCGAAGCGCGTATCCTGATGCTCTCGGCCAACAACCTGCTGCGTCCCCAAGACGGCGGCCCCGTCACCGTGCCCACGCAGGACATGGTGCTCGGTTCCTACCACCTGACCTATGCCCGCGATGACGAGCCGGGCGCAGGCAAGGTGTTCCTGGACGAGGACGAGGTAATGATGGCATATGAAAACGGCATCATTGGTATCCACGCGCCCATTCGCGTGCGCGCCCGCCGCGAGGTGAACGGTGTGCTGCGCGAAAAGCTGGTGGACGCCACCGCCGGCCGGATCATCTTTAATGCCAATATTCCCCAGGATCTGGGCTATGTGGACCGCACGGATCCCGACCACATGTTTGACTATGAGGTCACCTTCACCGTGGGCAAAAAGCAGCTGGGTCCCATTATCGACCGCACCATCCAGAAGCACGGTTTCACCGTGGCTGCCGAGGTGCTGGACAAGGTGAAGGCTACTGGCTATAAATATTCCACCAAGTGCGCCATGACCATTTCTGTGGCGGATATGACGGTGCCGCCGCAGAAAAAGCAGCTGCTGGCGGAAACGG
This sequence comes from bacterium 210917-SL.2.15, assembly GCA_020555605.1. Taxonomy (GTDB): domain Bacteria; phylum Bacillota; class Clostridia; order Oscillospirales; family Oscillospiraceae; genus Pseudoscillospira. The sequence goes on from JAJCJC010000019.1 coordinate 9,517, forward strand.
AAGAGCGTACCCTGGCCATTGAAGAACAGTACAAGATGGGCTTCATGACCAACGAAGAGCGCTACAAGGCCGTGGTGGCCGAGTGGGAAAAGACCACCGAAGATGTGTCCAATGCCCTGCAGGAGGGACTGGACCGCTTCAACCCCATCTTCATGATGGCAGACTCCGGCGCCCGTGGTTCCATGAAACAGATCCGTCAGTTGGCCGGTATGCGCGGCCTGATTGCCAACACCGCCGGCCGCACCATCGAGATTCCCATCAAGGCCAACTACCGCGAAGGCCTGAGCGTGCTGGAATACTTTATTTCCAGCCGCGGCGCCCGTAAAGGCTTGGCCGACACGGCGCTGCGTACTGCCGACTCCGGTTATCTGACCCGCCGCATGGTGGACGTCTCGCAGGACGTTATCATCCGTGAGGAGGACTGCGGCTACGATAAGGGCATTGTGGTTTCTGAGATTGCTGAAGGCGGTCAGATCATTGAAAAGTTCGCCGACCGCCTGCGTGGCCGTTACCCGGTGCACGATATCCTGGACGAACAGGGCAATGTGCTCATTTCCAAGGATCATATGATGATGGACGAGGACGCCAAGCTGTTGGAAGCCCACGACATCCACGAGGTGGAGATCCGCACGGTGCTGACCTGCCACGCCCACAGCGGCGTGTGCGCCAAGTGCTACGGCATGAACCTGGCCACGGGTCAGCGCGTCGGCCCCGGCGAGGCGGTCGGCATCATCGCGGCCCAGTCCATTGGCGAACCCGGTACGCAGCTGACCATGCGTACCTTCCACACCGGCGGTCTGGCTGGCGGCGATATCACTCAGGGCCTTCCCCGTGTGGAGGAACTGTTCGAGGCCCGCAAGCCCAAGAGAATGGCGACGCTGGCCGAGATCGGCGGCCGGGTGAGTATTGAGGAGAGCCACCGCGGCTCCCTGTCCAATATCACCGTCACCGATCAGGAGAGCGGCGAGACCAAGACCTATGCGCTGCCCCACACCGGACTCAATATCCACGACGGCGATATGATCGCCAAGGGCACGGCGCTGAATCAGGGCGCCCTGAACCCCCACGACATTCTGCGCATCCGCGGTATTTCTTCGGTGCAGAACTACCTGATCCAGGAAGTTTTGAAAGTGTACCGCCAGCAGGGCGTGGACATCAACGATAAGCACATCGAAGTGATTGTCCGCCAGATGATGCGCAAAGTGCGTGTGGAGGAAGCCGGCGATACCACGTTGCTCTCCGGCTCCATGGTGGATATCTTCGAGGTGGAGGATGCCAACAAGGCGGTGGCCGAACGCATCGCCGCCGGCGAGAAGCGCGAGGACGGCGAAGAGCTGCAGCCGGCGACCTATACCCAGTTGCTGATGGGTATTACCAAGGCTTCTCTGGCTACGGATTCGTTCCTGTCTGCCGCGTCGTTCCAGGAAACCACCAAGGTTCTGACGGAAGCTGCCATCAAGGGCAAGGTGGATCATCTGCTGGGCCTGAAGGAAAACGTTATCATCGGAAAACTGATCCCCGCCGGTTCCGGCTTGGGCAAGTACCGCAATTATGCGGAAAAGCTGGTGCCCGACAAGGTGAATGCGGGCGAAGCGCTTTCGCCTGCCGTGGGTATGGATTTGCCGAATCTCTTTGCCGAGGATGATGCGGCGGAGGGCGGCGAAAATCCGGCCGAAGAGGTTTCTGCGGACGAGATGGACTTCTGAGTTTTTTTCAAACACTTCAGGAGCGCTGCGAAAGCGGCGCTCCTGTTTTTTGAACAAAAACATTTGAACGCGGATTGGAAACGGCTTGCGCCGCGAGGGAGCCGTCCGGCCGCCATTTGGTCAAAATGGCCACTCCTGAGGCGGAAAAGAGCCGGAAAATGCGCGAAAAAGCAAGAAAGTATTCACAGAAAAGGTATTGACGCTGTTTTGCGCCTATGCTATAATTCTAAATTGCGCGGATATATCAAAACTACGAGCAAAAGGAGCCTTTTTGTGCTTTTGGAATTGCAGACAAAGAGCAAAGTGATCGGGGTCAAGCAGTCGTCCAAGGCTGTGCGCGCCAATCAGGCATGGTGTGTTTACTTGGCGGAGGACGCCGATCCGGCCCTGCTGGCCCCCATTGAGGAGCAGTGCTGTGAAAAGGAGATTCCCTTGGTCCGGGTAGAAAGCATGGCCGTGCTCGGGCAGGCCTGCGGCATCCACGTGGGCGCTGCGGTAGCTGTTGTTTTGAAGGATGGCTGCGCCGATTGATTTTTTATTTGCTTTTTTTGGTTTTTATCGGAATATTACCCAATATTCTGCTAAAAATAGAATTTGCGAGAAAGGAGAGAACCTATGCCTACATTTAACCAATTGGTCAGAAAGGGAAGAGAACAGGCTACTTTCAAGTCCAATTCTCCCGCTATGCAGTATGGTCTGAACACCCTGAAGAACAAGTCCACCAACCTGCCTTCTCCTCAGAAGAGAGGCGTGTGCACGGCCGTGAGAACCGCGACCCCCAAGAAGCCCAACTCTGCACTGCGTAAGATCGCCCGTGTGAAGCTCACTAACGGCTATGAAGTCACCGCCTATATCCCCGGCATCGGCCACAACCTGCAGGAGCACTCTGTGGTCATGATTCGCGGCGGCCGTGTCAAGGACCTGCCCGGTGTGCGTTATCACATCATCCGCGGCAAGCTGGACACCCAGGGCGTGAACGGCCGTATGCAGGCCCGTTCCAAGTACGGTGCAAAGCGTCCCAAGAAGAAGTAAGACCCACGATTAAATGAAAGTTTGCCGAATAGGTTTTCTGTTTTTGATAAAAAATGAACAAACCTCTTTGGCAGGCATTCACGGAGGAAAGCGTATTTCCTTCGAGTACCTATGAAATCATAATTTATATGAAGGAGGGAAGCATAGTGCCCAGAAGAGGTAATGTCCCCAAGAGAGAAATTCTGCCCGATCCGATTTACAATTCCGTGCTGGTGACCAAGCTGGTCAATTCCATCATGCTGGATGGTAAGAAGGGCGTGGCTCAGAAGGTTGTCTACGGTGCCTTCGATATTGTGAAGGAAAAGACCGAGAAGGATCCTCTGGAAGTGTTCACCCAGGCAATGGAAAACATTATGCCCAGCCTGGAGGTGAAGGCCCGCCGTGTCGGCGGTGCCACGTATCAGGTGCCCATGGAAGTTCGTCCCGAGCGCCGTCAGACACTGGGTCTGCGCTGGCTGACCAATTATTCCCGCGCCCGCAGCGAGAAAACCATGAGAGAGCGCCTGGCAGGCGAGATCATGGATGCTGCCAACAACCTCGGCAGCGCCGTGAAGAAGCGTGAAGATACCCACAAGATGGCAGAAGCCAACAAGGCTTTTGCACATTATCGTTGGTAAGGGAGTAATCGTATGCCGAGAAAAACAAAGCTCGAAAATATCAGAAATATCGGCATCATGGCGCACATTGATGCAGGTAAGACCACCACGACCGAGCGTATTTTGTATTACACCGGCGTGAACTACAAGATCGGCGAGACCCATGACGGTACCGCTACCATGGACTGGATGGCGCAGGAGCAGGAGCGCGGCATCACCATCACCTCTGCCGCAACCACCTGCTTCTGGAAGGGGTCCAAGGATCAGTTCCCCCAGACCCGTATCAATATTATTGATACCCCGGGCCACGTGGACTTCACCGTTGAGGTGCAGCGTTCCCTGCGCGTGCTGGACGGTTCTGTGACCGTGATGTGCGCCAAGGGCGGCGTGGAACCCCAGTCGGAGACCGTATGGCGTCAGGCTGACGAGTACAAGGTCCCCCGCATGATCTATGTCAACAAGATGGATATCATGGGCGCAGACTTCTACAACGTGCTCGATATGATCGAGGACCGCCTGAAGTGCAACGCCGTGGCCATCCAGCTGCCCATCGGCAAGGAGTCCGGCTTCAAGGGCATCATTGACCTGGTCGAGATGGACGCCGATATCTACTACGATGAAATGGGCAAGGATATGCGCGTCGAGCCGATTCCTGAAGATATGATGGATTTGGCTCAGGAATACCGCGAAAAGCTGCTGGATGCCGTGTCCATGTTTGACGACGATATTATGGAGAAGTACATGGAGGGCGAGGAGATTCCCCCTGAGCAGATCCGTGCGGTGATCCGCAAGGCTACCTGCGCCGTGGAGATGATCCCGGTCACCTGTGGTACTTCGTATAAGAACAAGGGCGTTCAGAAGCTGCTGGACGCGATCGTGGACTACATGCCCTCCCCGCTGGATATTCCGGCCATCAAGGGTGTCAATCCCGACATAGACGAGGAAGATGAGCGTCATCCCGATGACAATGCTCCTTTTTCCGCGCTGGCGTTCAAGATCGCGACCGACCCCTATGTGGGCCGCCTGTCTTATGTCCGTGTGTATTCCGGCCATGTGACTACGGGCTCTTCCGTTCTGAACTCTACCAAAAAGCAGAAGGAGCGTATTGGCCGTATCGTCCAGATGCACGCCAATCACCGCGAAGACATTGAGGAGATCTACGCCGGCGATATCGCCGCTGTGGTCGGCCTGAAGAACTCCACCACCGGCGATACGCTGTGTGATGAAAAGGCCCCGATCATTCTCGAGTCCATGAACTTCCCTGAGCCCGTGATTCGTGTGGCCATCGAACCCAAGACCAAAGCCGGTCAGGAGAAGATGGGCATTGCACTGATGAAGCTGGCTGAGGAAGACCCCACCTTCAAGACCTACACTGACGAGGAGACCGGTCAGACCATCATCGCCGGTATGGGCGAACTCCATCTGGAGATCATCGTGGACCGCCTGCTGCGCGAGTTCAAAGTGGAAGCCAATGTGGGTGCGCCTCAGGTCGCATATAAGGAAACCGTTCGCAAAAAGGTCGATCATGAGACCAAATACAAGCGCCAGAGCGGTGGTTCCGGCCAGTACGGTCATGTCAAGATCATTCTGGAGCCCAACGAGTCCGGCAAGGGATACGAGTTCGTCAATGCCGTTGTCGGCGGCAGCATTCCCAAGGAATTCATTCCTGCGGTGGACGCCGGTATTCAAGGCGCCCTGCAGGCTGGCGTTGTGGCAGGTTACCCTGTGGTTGATGTGAAAGTCACGCTGTACGACGGTTCTTACCATGAAGTCGACTCTTCGGAAATGGCCTTTAAGATCGCCGGTTCCATGGCGTTCAAAGAAGCCATGCGCAAAGCCGATCCTGTGCTGCTTGAGCCGATCATGAAGGTTTCCGTTATTGCTCCCGACGATTATCTGGGCACTGTGATCGGCGATCTGACGGCTCGCCGCGGCCAGATCCTGGGTCAGGAAGCCCGCCCCGGCGCGCAGCAGGTGGACGCGCTGGTGCCTTTGGCGAACATGTTCGGTTACGCCACCGACCTGCGTTCTTCCACACAGGGCCGCGGCCAGTATACCATGGAGCCTCACAGTTACTGTGAGTTGCCCAAGAACCTGCAGACCAAGATCATCGAAGAGCGCACCAAGGCAAATTGATAAAAAAGCAATTGCTTTTTTAAACCATTTGTTGTACACTATCCGCATAATGGTAATTTATGCGATCACATGAAATTGTTAAGGAGGATTTTCAACAATGGCTAAACAGAAGTTTGAAAGAAGCAAACCCCATGTTAACATCGGCACCATCGGTCACGTCGACCATGGCAAGACCACTCTGACCGCTGCCATCACCAAGTGGCTGGCACTGCAGGGCAAGGCTGATTTCGAAGATTACAGTTCCATCGATAAGGCTCCCGAAGAGCGTGAGCGCGGCATCACCATCAACACCGCTCACGTCGAGTATGAGACTGAAGCACGCCACTATGCTCACGTGGACTGCCCGGGCCATGCCGACTACATTAAGAACATGATCACCGGCGCTGCTCAGATGGATGGCGCTATCCTGGTCATTGCTGCTACCGACGGCCCCATGGCCCAGACCAAGGAGCACATCCTGTTGGCCCGTCAGGTGGGCGTGCCCGCTATGGTCGTTTTCCTGAACAAGGCTGACCTGGTGGACGATGAGGAGCTGCTGGAACTGGTTGAGATGGAAGTCCGCGAGACCCTGTCCAGCTATGAGTTCCCTGGCGACGATATTCCGATCATCAAGGGCAGCGCTCTGCAGGCCCTGGTGTCTGAGTCCAACGATCCCAATGCTCCTGAGTATGTCTGCATCAAGGAACTGATGGACGCTGTTGACTCCTATATTCCCACGCCCGACCGCAAGGCGGATCAGCCCTTCCTGATGCCTGTTGAGGACGTTTTCACCATCTCCGGTCGCGGCACTGTCGCTACCGGCCGTGTGGAGCGCGGACAGCTGAAGGCAGGCGAGGAAGTTGAAATCGTCGGCCTGACCGAGGAGAAGAAGAAGACCGTCGTCACCTCCATGGAAATGTTCCACAAGACCCTGGACTATGTTGAGGCTGGCGATAACGCCGGTTGCCTGCTGCGCGGCGTTGATCGTAACGGCATTGAGCGCGGCCAGGTTCTGTCCAAGCCCGGCTCCATCCATCCTTACACCAAGTTCACCGGTCAGGTGTACGTGCTGAGCAAGGATGAAGGCGGCCGTCATACCCCCTTCTTCAACAACTATCGTCCTCAGTTCTACTTCCGTACCACTGACGTTACCGGCACCATCACCCTGCCCGAGGGCACCGAGATGTGCATGCCTGGCGATAACGTGGACATGAAGGTTGAGCTGATCACCCCCATCGCTATCGAGAAGGGCCTGCGTTTCGCTATCCGCGAGGGCGGCCGTACCGTTGGCTCCGGCGTGGTCATCGAGGTTCACGACTAAGTTTTAGCGATTTACAGCCGAGTGGCGGAATCAGGTTATGATTCCGCCGCTCTTTTTTTATTTTCTCTGGATTGCCGCATTTTCCGAGACAAGAAAGGATTGAGCTACACTGTAACAGCAAATGATTGGCAGAGCCTGGCGGAAAGAAAAATTCTTCCCTGCCGGGATGTAGACGCAATGACTGGGTTTTGCTGGAGTCTTTCGATTTGGGAGCGCTGGATCCTGCGTTGATTCTGAAATGGTACAGGGTGCGCCTTGAGAACATGATCGAATCCGCGTTGGATAATCAAAAGCTGCATTTTACGGAAAAAGATTTCTCCTATGCGCTTTCCGTCTGAGTCCCAATGAAAAAAGAGCTGTCTTTTATAAGGGTTTCCATGCAAGAGAGCGTATTCACCTTTTGCATGAGCGGAAACCCAATGGATTTTATACTGATTGTTTCGCTGTCCTTTCCTGCCTTGGAAATCGCGGGGGCTGTCGGAAGAGTACTGGAAGGAAAAGGAGATGCATTACAAGGTGTATCAATCACTTTTCCCGGCGCTGGAGGATCGGCTGCGGGATTTGGAGTGGCACCGTTGGAACGGCGCGCAATAAAACCACTGCACGCACAAAAGCCGCTCTCTGGCGCAGTGTATTCTGCGCCAGAGAGCGGCTTTTGTGCGCACATTTCAGGATCAGGGACTGCGCAGTGAAGTGATAAAGCCGTTTTCTCCTGAAGCGGTCAGGTCGCCGGCCACCACGGTGTCACCGCACAGATACAAGTTGGCCAGCACGGTGCCCTCGTAGTCGGAATAGTTGGACACACGATAGGTATAGCGTTTCACATGCTGTCCGCAGTAAGGGGTCAGATCCATACCGTTTTCCGCCTGCAATTCGTTGTAGGAGAGGTAGGCTTCGTCCAGCGTTTCCGGGAGCGTCAGGTCTAACGTTTCCACTGCCGACGGCTCCACGTCCCAGCCCCAATCGGCCAGGTAGGCCACTCGTTGGGCGTTGTCACTGACGGAAGCGGGATTTGGAGGGCTGCCGGCATTTTTTTCGAAAGCGTGTCCTGCTGTGAAAATCACGGCGCACAAAAGCGCGCCGCCGGCCAAAACGCCGGCCACTGCTTTGGCTTTTGTCAATTTTGTTGTCATAATAAACAAGTTCCATCACATCCCTTGCGAGGGGATTCTATTCCACTGGAAGCAAAAGTATGATACAATATTTCGGAAAAGAAAGCGGAACACAAAGAAAAGGAGACAGGAAGATGGCACAGATGCGGCTCGACAAATTACTTTCCTCCACCGGACGCTGGTCCCGCCGGGAAGTGAGACAGCTGGTCCGGGAGGGACGGGTCCTGGTCGACGGGCGGCCGGCAGCTGCTACCGATGAAAAATATGACCCGGAGCACACTATGCTTCAGGTGGATGGCGAACGGCTTTCTTTTGCGGAACACTGTTATGTGATGCTACACAAGCCAGCGGGGGTTTTGTCAGCGACCGAAGACCGGCGCGCAGCCACGGTGCTGGATTTACTGCCGCTGGAGCTACGCAAGCGGGAGTTGTTCCCTGTGGGGCGCCTGGACAAGGACACCGAGGGATTGCTGCTGCTGACGGACGACGGTCCTTTGGCGCATCGCCTGCTCTCACCCCGTCGTCATGTGGACAAGGTATATTATGCGCGGCTGGACGGCGTGCTGACGGAGGAGGACTGCACGGCTTTTGCTGCCGGCCTTGTGTTGGAGGACGGATACAGTTGCCTTCCGGCCCGATTGGAGCGGCTTGCCGACGACGGCGTCCAGAGCGAGGTTTTGATCACGCTGCACGAGGGGAAATTCCATCAAGTCAAGCGGATGACTGCCAGCCGCGGCGCGCCGGTTTTGTACTTAAAACGGCTTTCCATGGGGCCTTTGCGCCTGGATCCGGCTTTGGAGTGCGGAAAATGGCGATATTTAACAAAAGAAGAGGAAGACGCGCTTCTGTCGCTTCAATAAATGAGAGCGAACTGTAGAAAGTACAGCAAAATAATCAAAAATAAAATGGAAATTTGGTGAAAATAGAAGAAAAGTATTGCAATGTGTCAATAATGCCGCTATAATGTAAGAAGTTTACTTGGCAGATTGCATAATAGCAAATTGCACAAAGCCAATCTGCACGCCTTTCGATAAAGAATGATAGGAGTGTGACAGTGGGATGTCCGGGAGAATTTTTCAAAACGTGGTCCTGCAGTTGAAGGAAACAACGGATAAGGTCATCGGGGTGATCGACACAGAGGGGACGGTCGTGGCCTGCAGCGAATTGTCCGGGATCGGAAAAAAATGGCCGGAGTATGTCCCGGCCATCAATTCAGCGGAGGGAGCCGCCATTGTGCTGGACGGAAAAACCTTCAAAGCCCTGGCTGGCTGGGGCGCACGGTTTGATTACGCCGTGTTTGCCAGCGGGGAGGACAGCATCAGTCGCACTGTGTGCGCCATGGCCACGGTGGCGCTGAACACTGCGAAAGCACACTATGAGGAAAAGCACGATAAAGGGTCTTTCGTGAAGAATATTATCTCGGACAATATCCTGCTGGGGGACATTTATGTGCGGGCAAAGGAACTACATGTGACCACTGAGGTGCCGCGCGGCGTTTTTGTGCTGCGCCAGTTGGACAAGTCCGACTCATCTCTGATCGACCAGGTGCAGAGTCTGTTCCCCGACCGGCAGAACGATTTTGTGCTGAACATTGGCGAGGCGGATGTGGCGCTTATCAAGCAGCTGAACGATGGTGCCAGCGAGAATGAGCTGGACAAGATCGCCGCGCAGATCGACGACACGGTGAACCATGACAACCGCGTGATGATCGGCATCGGAACGATTGCCAGCCATCTGCGCGATTTGGCAAAATCCTATAAGGAAGCGCAGATCGCCATTGAGGTGGGAAAGGTGTTCGACACCGAGCGCCGGGTCATCAATTATGAAAACCTGGGCATCGGACGGCTGATTTACCAGCTGCCGACGACGCTGTGTGAGATGTTCCTCCAGGAAGTGTTTAAGAAAAATCCTATCGATACACTGGACCAGGAGACTTTGTTCACCATCAACAAGTTTTTTGAAAACAACCTGAACGTGTCCGAAACCGCCCGCAAACTGTTTGTACATCGCAATACCCTGGTTTACCGGCTGGAAAAAATCAAAAAGCTCACTGGTCTTGACCTGCGTGAATTCGACGATGCTATCACGTTCAAGGTAGCGCTGATGGTCAAGAAATATCTCACATCCCGCGGTATTGAGGCATAAACGGCTGCTCCGGGCGATGATCATGTAAGGAGAGGTTGAAAACAGCATGATTCGATTAAAAGACGTTGAGAAGTGCTATGCCAACGGCGCAAAAGCGGTTAATGGCATTTCGCTGGAGATTGAGGATGGCGAGTTTGTCTTTCTGGTGGGGCCTTCCGGCTCGGGAAAGTCGACCATCATCAAGATGCTTACCGGCGAGATCGGCCCCACAGCGGGACGAATCATGATCAACGGCTATAATATGACCAATATTTCTGCCCGGCAGATCCCTTATATGCGCCGCACCATCGGCGTGATTTTCCAGGATTTCCGTCTGCTGGAGAAGAAAAATGTATATGAAAACATGGTGTTTGCCATGCGGGCGGTGGGGGCTCCGCTGGGCGAGATTAAGCGCCGCATTCCATATGTGCTGGAACTGGTGGGACTGGAGAACAAGACCCGCCGCTTGCCGGGAGAGCTCTCCGGCGGCGAGCAGCAGCGCGTGGCCATTGCCCGTGCCCTTGTTAACAATCCCGAAACCATCATTGCCGACGAACCGACGGGCAATCTGGATCCGGAGCGTTCGTTTGAAATCATGTCGCTGCTGGAGCGCATCAACGACCTGGGCACCACGATGCTGGTGGTGACCCATGAAAAGGATTTGGTCAATCGCTTCTCCAAACGTGTGATCGCGTTGGAAAAAGGACAAATCGTCAGCGACCACAGAGGAGCTTATTACGATACGAACAAAGGGACAGCACAATCATGAAAAAGCACGATTTTCAATATTTTTTCCATGAGGGCATATCCAATATGTTTTCCCACGGCTTTATGTCGTTTGCAACGGTGGGTATCACCATTGCATGTTTGCTGATTATGGGCACCTTTTCCCTGGTGTCGCTGAATGCCAACGCCAATTTGCAGAGTTTGCAGGACCAGAGCGTGATCCTCGCCTTTGTGGATGAGTCTTATACCGAAGCGGAGGCAAAAGCGCTTCAGCCGAAGATTGAACGGATTTCCAATGTGGCGTCCGTCGCCTTTATCAGCAAGGAAGAGGCTATGGAAACCTATGTGGACGAATATCTGGAAGACGAGAGCCTGGCGGAGGATATCACCGCTGAAATTTTCCGTGACCGCTTTAGTATCCACCTGGAGGAACTGGAGTCCATGACAGAGACTGCGGATGCCATTGGCCAAATCGAAGGCATTGCCAAGGTGCGGGCCGACGAGGATCTTTCCAAGGGCTTTTTGACCGTTAGCCAGATTGCTGCGGTGGTATGTGTCACTTTGATCGTGGTCTTGTTGGTGGTGTCGCTGTTTATTATGTCCAACACCATCAAACTGACCACCTTTGACCGTAAGGATGAGATCGCCATTATGAAAATGGTGGGCGCGACAGACGGTTTTATCCGATGGCCTTTTGTCTATGAAGGGTTGCTGCTGGGATGCTTCAGTGCCATTATCGCCTTTTTCCTGCAGTGGGGCCTGTATGCGGGCATTTCTGCAGGGATCGACGCTTCGGATACGCTGCAGTTGCTAGATATTCTCCCGTTCACAGAACTTTGGGCGCCTGTGTTGGGAATCTTTGTCCTAGTGGGCCTGCTGGTGGGCATCGCGGGAAGTCTGATGGCGATCCGCAAGTTCCTGCGGGTGTAAGGAAAATACAGCCTGGAGCCTGCGCCAATGCAGCGGCGCGGGAAAGAGGAAACACGGGAGCGATGGAAGGAGCGATTTCATGAGCACGATGCATGGGCCGAGAAAAGACAAAAAAAGCCGCGAGGAAAACTACCGGATGTTTTTCAAGTGCGCTATCGCACTGGGGATTTTGATCACATTGTCTGTGATTGCGCAGATTGCAACGGGAGGTTTGGGATGAGCACGCAAATGCCCTCGGTTCTGCGCCGCGCCGCCTGCATGTTTCTGGCGGCGCTGCTCTGCCTGTCCTTTATGGCGCCAGCGGTGGCGGAAGCCGCTGTCACGCAAGCGGACATCGACGCGCTGAAAAAACAGGCGTCGGGCCTCAACAGCAAAAAATCGGAATTGAAGAATCAGCTGTCCGCACTGAGTGAGGACAAGGACGAAGCGATGAAAAAGAAAGACCTGCTTGATGAGCAGTGCGCTGTGATTCAGGAGGAGATCGACAACGTCAACGTGCAGATCAGCCAGTATGAAACATTGATCGCGCAGACGGAGCAGCAGATCAGCGAGACGGAAGAAAAAGAGCAGGCCCAATATGAGCTGTTTTGCCAGCGGGTGCGGGCCATGGAAGAGAACGGAACAGTGTCCTATTGGGAAGTCATCTTTAAGGCCACCAGCTTTACCGATCTGCTCAGCCGCATCGATTTTATTAACGAAATCATGGATTACGACGAGCGCGTGATTCAGGACCTGAAGGATCTGCAGGCGCAGCTGGCCGAGGAAAAGGCGACACTGGAGGAGTCCAAGGCGGCGCAGGAAGAAGCCAAGCAGGAGTTGAGCAGCCGCAAGGCGGAGCTGCAGACCCAACTGGACGAGGCCATTGCGCTGATGAAAAAGATTCAGTCGCAGAGCGACGTTTACCAGGACACGCTGGATGCGCTGTCTCAGGAAGAGGATGAAATTCAGGCCCAGATCGTGAAAAAGTCTCAGGAACTGGCAGCCCAGCAGGCCGCAGGTAACAATACATCCAGCGGAAATGCCTCCACCGGTGTGGTCACTTCATGGATGGGCAGCGGCGGCTATATGTGGCCGGAGAAGGCCAGCAAAAAGATCAATTCGCCTTTTGGCTCGCGTTCGTCCCCCGGCGGCATCGGCTCCACGAACCACAAAGGCGTGGACATTGGCGGCGTGGGCTACACCACGCAGGTGCTGGCGTCCAAGGCAGGCACGGTCATCGTTTCCCAGCGCAGCAGCTCTTACGGCGAATACGTGGTGGTCAGCCACGGCAGCGGCAATACGACGCTCTACGCCCATATGAGCAAGCGCTTGGTCAGCGCCGGACAGACGGTGCAGCAGGGCCAGGTGCTGGGCATCACCGGCTCCACAGGCAATTCCACTGGACCGCATCTCCATTTTGAGATCACGGAGGGCGGCGTCCGTGTTGATCCTCTGCAATATCTGACGGGCTATATCAAGAACTGGTAAAAAGCATAAAACGGTCCCCTTCCGTCATAAGCTATGGCGGGAGGGGATGCTTTTTGTTCGGCCTTTTAACCATTGCGGAAAAAGATGCAACGCGGCGGGCAGCGGTGGAATGCACGGTGCGGGATGTGTGCGGCGTGCGCATTTTTGAGGTATCGGTGCTGTCGGGACGCGGGCGTTTTGGGCAGCGCCGGCGGCTGCAGCGTGCCGCCCGGCGGATGCAGCATGCCGGTGTTCGCCGAGCGCTGTTTCCGGAGGGGTTCTCTCAGCAGTCCCTTTTTGCTAAATATGGCATTGCCGCGGCCCAGGGAGAATACCTGCGCCGTATGACGGCAGGGAAGATCGCCCGCAAGCTCCTGGAGCAAAATGGAATGGATCCGGCCGCGTGCCACGTGGCATTGCTGGGCGATCATATGAGCGCGGAGCTGCGCGGCGCGCTGATGGAGCTGGCGCTGCATGTGCGCTATACCATGCTGTGCGCCGGCGGCGGAGGCGGTGAAGCCTGCTCGGTGCTGCGGCGGGAATACGGCGTCAGCGTGGCGCGCAATGCCGGTGCGGCGCTGCTGAAAACGGCGGAGCTGGTGCTGACCTTCGGCGACGCGGCGCCCTGCGGCGCGCCGGGCTGCCTCTGGCTGCCCTGCGGCAGCGTGCGCGAGGCGGAAGGGTACCGAAATGCCGCGCCGGCGGTACGCTATGCCGCTGCGCCGGAGGTGGAGGCGGCCATGGAGGGGATCCAGGCCCAGAACGCCTTGCTTTCCCTGCTGTTGGAGATGGGGGCCGTGCGCGTCAATGAACTAGAAGTGGCCGAAATCGCGCAAAATGCTTGACACTGCACAATTTCTTGACTTATAATAGTTCACCGTAATAAAATAGAATCAGTATGGCTGTTTTTCTTTGAAGCCATTGCCATCTGTGAATTGACAGCGCCCGGCGGCGCAAAAAGAAAGGATCTGTAACTATGGCAGCTACGAATGAATTCCGCATGAGCGCGGCGCGCTATGAGGAACTGAAAAAGGAACTGGAATACGATAAGACCACCCGCGCAGACGAGGTTTCCGAGCAGATCAAGGTTGCCCGCGGCTTCGGTGACCTGTCCGAAAACAGCGAGTACGATGAGGCGAAAAATGAGCAGGGAAAGCTGTATTCCCGTATCGCCGAGCTGGAGAACATCCTCGAGCATGCGGTGATCATCGATGAAAACGACCAGCCCAAGGATCAGATCACCATTGGCAGCAAAGTGGGCGTAACCAATGTCAAGACTGGTGCCAAAGGAGCGTATCAGGTGGTCGGCTCGCAGGAAGCCGACCCCATGCACGGCGCAATCTCTGAAGAGTCTCCCTTCGGCAAGGCCCTGCTGGGCTCCAAAGTTGGCGATGAGGTGACGGTGGAGGCCCCGGTGGGTGCCATTGTGTACCGCATCGACGCCATCGAGCGCTGAGCATAGGTCCGGTAAGGATACAAAGGAGGAAGGAATCTCATGGCAGAGGAGAAGAAGCAGGGCGCGGCAGAGCAGAACATCGGCGATATCCTGAAAGTTCGCCGGGACAAGCTCTCGGCGCTGCAGGCGGCGGGGCAGGACCCGTTCCAGCGGACCAGATTTGAGTTCAACTGCACCACCGCCCGAGTGCGCGCAGAATTTCACGCCCTGGAGAACACGCAGGTGCGCCTGGCCGGCCGCATGATGAGCAAGCGCGTGATGGGCAAGGTGACTTTCTGCGACCTACAGGATGCCGCCGGCCGGCTGCAGCTCTATGTCCGCCGGGACGAGTTGGGCGAAGAGGAATACGCAGGCTTTAAGAAATTTGACATCGGCGATATCATCGGCGTGGAAGGAACGGTGTTCCGTACGCAGCGGGGCGAGATGTCCGTGCGCTGCGAATCGGTGACGCTGCTGAGCAAGTCCCTGCAGCCTCTGCCGGAAAAGTTCCACGGCCTGCAGGATAAAGAACTGCGCTACCGCCAGCGCTATGTGGACCTAATCATGAATCCGGAAGTCAAGCAGAACTTTGTGCTGCGCTCCAAATTCGTCAAGCATGTGCGGGACTTTATGGACGAGCGGGGCTATATCGAAGTGGAGACGCCGGTGCTCAATACCATTTCCGGCGGTGCCACGGCCAAGCCCTTTATCACCCACCACAATACGCTGGATATCGATATGTATATGCGCATCGCCACAGAGCTGAATCTGAAGCGCTTGGTGGTGGGCGGCCTGGACCGGGTGTATGAGATTGGTCGTATTTTCCGCAACGAGGGCATGGACCCCAAACACAACCCGGAGTTTACCACCATCGAGCTGTATCAGGCCTATGCTGATTTCAACGACATGATGGATCTGTTCGAAGATCTTTTGACTTCCGCGGCCCAGAAGTTGCTGGGCACTTATGAACTGGAATGGCTAGGCGAGAAGATCGACCTGACGCCCGGCTGGCCCCGCATGCCCATGCATGAGGCGGTTAAGCAGTACTGCGGCATCGACTTTATGGCCATTTCCACGGACGAGGAAGCGGTGGCTGCGGCAAAGGCCATTGGCGTGGAGCTGCCCGAGACGGCCGACAAGACTTGGGGCAACGCTCTGTATGAGTGCTTTGACCAGAAGGTGGAGGCGCAGCTGATTCAGCCCACCTTCATCACGATGCATCCGGTGGATGTGTCGCCCCTGGCCAAGCGCTCGCCTAAGGACCCGCGCCTGACGGAGCGCTTTGAACTGTTCATCTGCCACAGCGAAATGGGCAATGCCTTTTCTGAGTTGAACGACCCCATCGACCAGCGCGAGCGCTTCCAGAAGCAGGTGGAGCTGCGCGACAAGGGCGATGACGAGGCTGGCATGATGGATGAGGACTATATCAACGCTTTGATGTACGGCCTGCCGCCCACGGGCGGCCTGGGCATTGGCATTGACCGCTGCGTGATGATGCTGACCAACAGCGATTCTATCCGTGATGTGATTTTGTTCCCGACAATGAAGCCGCTGAATGCCGAGAGCAAGGACGCGGCGGAGGAAACGAAGCAATAAGCAAAAGCCTTTCCCGCGCGGCCAGACGCCGCGCGGGCAGCTTTGCTTTTTGGAGAAGGAGAGAGCCAATGGGCATCGAGACGATCACCAGCCGCAGCAACCCTTTGATGAGTCATATCCGGAAGCTAACGTCCTCCGGCGCATACCGCCGCAAAACGGGGGCGTTTGTGTGCGACGGCCGCAAGCTGCTCAGCGAGGCGCAGCAGTGGCATATCCCCATGTCTGCCGTGGTGTTCTGTGACGGAGAGACACCGCCGGAAGCGCCGGGAGCGCGGCTGGTGCAGGTGAGCCGGGAGCTGATGGCGTATATCGCTCCTTCCGACACGCCTCAGGGCGTGCTGGCGGTGTGCACCATGGCGGAGATGCCGCTGCCGGAGGCCTTGATGGGCCGTCGGTACCTCCTGTTGGACGGCGTGCAGGATCCCGGTAACGTGGGCACCATCCTGCGTACAGCAGATGCCTTTGACTGCGACGGTATGTTCCTGGTGGGCGCCTGCGCGGACCTGTACAACCCCAAAACTGTGCGCGCCACCATGGGCGCGCTGTTCCGCCGCCCGGTGTGGCGGTGCGCGCCGGCGCAGGCGAAAGGGCTGCTTTCCACCGCTGGCATCCCGCTGTTGGGCGCTGCGCTGCGCAGCGATACGCGGGATGTCCGGCAGGTGGATTATACCCGCGCCGCGGTGGCCATCGGCAGCGAAGGGCGGGGGCTGAGCGAAGAAGTGCTTGCCCTGTGTGATCAGACGGTCCGGATCCCTATGAGCGAACGGTGCGAATCGCTTAACGCCGCCGTGGCGGCTTCGGTACTACTGTGGGAAATGTATCGTTGAGGAGGGAAGGAAATGGCCGGAATCAAATACTGGCTGTGGCTGCGCACACTGCGCGGTTTGAGCAACCAAATCTGCATCAGGCTGCTGGAGCAGTTTGGTGATCCGGAAAAAATCTACTTTGCCGCGCCGGAGGATTATCTCCAGACAGAGGGCATCACCAAGGCTCAGCTTTCCGCTTTGGCGGACAAAAAACTCGACCGGGCTGAGGCGGTTCTGGAGGATTGTGAGCGGTTGGGCGTGCAGATCCTCTCTTGCACCGATGCGGTGTATCCCAGCCGCTTGCGAGCCATCCCGGATGCGCCCTGTGTCCTGTATTACAAGGGCATCTGGCCCGATTTTGACAGTGAAGCCGCCGTGGGGCTGATCGGCACTCGGAAGGCCACGCCCTACGGTATCCGCATCGGAGAGCGGCTGGGATATGAGCTGTCCAAAGGCGGGGCGTATGTGGTGTCCGGTCTGGCTGCCGGCGGCGACGCGGCGGGACACCGGGGCGCTCTGCTGGCCGGTGCCCGGACGGCCGCGGTGCTGGGAGGAGGCATCGACGTGATCTACCCGGCGGAGAACCGCGCGTTGTTTGAGGACATTGCCGCGCATGGCGTGCTCATTTCGGAATATCCGCCGGGCACAGAGCCGCGCGGCCCTCATTTTTTGGAACGCAACCGCATTATCAGCGGTCTGAGCGTGGGTGTGATCGTGGTGGAAGCCGCGCTGCGCAGCGGTACTATGAACACCGTGCGCCACGCCGCTGAGCAGGGGCGGGACGTCTACGCTGTACCCGGTGCGGTGGACGCGCCCTTCAGCCAGGGCTGCAACCGCCTGTTGCAGGAGGGCGCCGGGGTTGTGACTCGGGCCTGGGATGTGCTGCGCGAATGGCAGAGCCGTTTCCCGGACAAAATCGAGATGGGTGTATTCGATGCGCCGCCTTCGGTTGGGCGCACGCCGCCGCATCGGGAAGAGAAAGCGGACGTTCCGGCGGAGCCGAAACACCGGGAAACGGCAGTTGACAATGCAGAAGAATTGGCCTATATTGACTTGAAAAGCGCCAGGGAACATTTTACAGACGATCAGATCGAGATTTTGCAGACGCTCTCCCAAAAGCCCATGAGTGTGGACGATATCGCCGAGCTTTCACAGATCCCTGTACGCCGTGTGCTTTCGGCGCTGACGGTTTTGGAGATTGAGGAGCTCGTGCGCCAGGAGAGCGGCAGCCGCTATACGCTGCGCGCTGTGCTTACGGAATAAACGAGAAACTTGTGGAGGTACCTATGGCAAAGAAAAGCCTGGTTATCGTGGAGTCGCCGGCAAAGGCGAAGACCATTGGAAAATATCTGGGCAGCGGCTACGAGGTGAAGGCCTGCATGGGCCATTTGCGCGACCTGCCCAAAAGTAAAATCGGCGTGGATATCGAACACGATTTTGAGCCGGACTATAAACCCATCAAGGGAAAAGAAGACATTATCAACGACCTGAAGAAATCTGCCAAAAGCAGCGAATATGTTTATCTCGCCACCGACCCCGACCGCGAAGGCGAAGCCATTTCCTGGCATCTGAAAGAGCTTTTGAACCTGAGCGATGACAAGGCCCGCCGTGTGACCTTTAACGAGATCACCAAAAAGGTGGTGACCGAGAGCATTCAGGAGCCGCGGGATATCGACCAGAAATTGGTGGATGCCCAGCAGGCCCGCCGGATCCTCGACCGCATCGTGGGCTATCAGCTGTCGCCGCTGTTGTGGAAAAAGATCCGCCGGGGGCTTTCCGCGGGCCGCGTGCAGTCCGTGGCCATGCGCATGGTGGCCGAGCGGGAGGACGAGATCCGCGCCTTTGAGGCGGAGGAATACTGGACGCTGGATGTGCACCTGACGAACGAAGACAAAACCGGCGGCTTTGCGGCCCGTTTTTACGGCCAGGATGGAAAGAAAAAGGAGCTGAAAAACGAAGAAGAGGTTAACGCCGTGCTTGCGGCGGTGGAAGGGAAGCCTTTCACGGTGGAAAAGGTCAAGCGCGTGGATAAACAGCGTTCTCCTTCGCCTCCTTTTACCACCTCCACGCTGCAGCAGGAGGCGTCCCGCAAGCTGAGCATGACACCCCGGCGCACCATGGCCATCGCCCAGCAGCTCTATGAGGGCATCGATATCAGCGGCGAGGGCACTGTGGGCCTGATCACCTATATGAGAACGGACTCTCTGCGCCTGTCAGACGAGGCCCTGGCCGCAGCCAAGGACTTTATTCAGACACGCTACGGTGCAGAGTATTATCCGCCCCAGACCCGTCACTATAAAACTAAGGTCGGCGCCCAGGATGCCCATGAAGCCATCCGTCCCAGCGATGTGACGCTGACGCCCGAGCGCATCAAAGGTGACCTGACGCCCGAGCAGTTCCGCCTGTACCGCCTGATCTGGAGTCGGTTCCTGGCCTGCCAGATGGCCAATGCCGTCTATGACAGCGTCAGTGTAGAAGCGGCCGCAGCGGGCAACAGTTTCCGCGCCAACTACAGCGCCCTGAAATTCTCCGGTTACACGGCGGTGTATGAAGAGGGGAAAGACGAGGAGACGGAGGAGAAGAAAAAGAACTCGCCCCTGCCTGCCCTGCAGGAGGGACAGAGCCTTTTGAAGGACGGCGCGGAAAAGGAGCAGCACTTTACCCAGCCCCCCAGCCGCTATACCGACGCCACGCTGATCCGTGCCATGGAGGAGCAGGGCATCGGTCGCCCCTCCACTTACGCCCCCACGGTTTCCACCATTCTTGACCGCGAATACGTCATCAAGGACGGCAAATATTTGCGCATCACGCCTCTGGGCGAAGTGGTGACGGGGCTGATGAAGGAGAAATTCCCGGCCATTGTGGATACAGGATTTACAGCCAACATGGAAAAGAATCTCGACCGGGTCGAGGAGGGCGAGGAAAACTGGAAGGGCCTGCTTCATGCGTTTTACACGCCCTTTGCGGACTCGCTCTCACAGGCGGAAAAGGATTTGGAGGGCAAGCGCATCAAAGTGCCCGACGAGGTATCCGAGGAGATCTGCCCCCAGTGTGGACGTAATCTGGTGATCAAATCTGGCCGGTTTGGCCGCTTCCTGGCCTGTCCGGGTTACCCTGAATGCACATTTACCATGCCGCTGGTCATTGAAATGCCGGGCCGGTGCCCCAAGTGCGGCGGCCGGCTGATGAAGCGTACCGGTACCAGCAAGAAGACCAACAAGCAGTATACCTACTATTGCTGCGAGCACGTGGGCCGGCCCAAGGAGGGCGCGCCGGAATGCGACTTCATGACTTGGGATGTGCCGGTGAAGGACGACTGCCCCATGTGCGGCCATACCATGTTCAAAAAGCCCGGCAAGGGCTTCAAGCGACCCTATTGTATCAATGAGCAGTGCCCGAACTTTGTGCCGGAGGATCAGCGCGGTTATCCGAAAAAGAAGGGCGCCGCTGCTGCGGAGGAGGGCGCGCCGGAAGAGAACGCGTCCGCGCCGGAGGCGGAGAAGAAGCCGGCGGCGAAAAAGAGCACGGCAAAAAAGACGGCTGCAAAGCCAGCGGCCAAAAGGGCTGCGGCGGAGAAGCCCGCTGCGAAAAAAGCTGCGCCGAAGAGCGCGGCCAAAAAGGCTACGGTAAAAACAGCAGCGAAAAAAACGACCAAAACAGCGGCTAAAGGCAACGCCGAGGACGCCGCTGAGAAAGCGACGGAATGATGGAAAAGACACAGCATCAAGTTCTGGTGATCGGAGCGGGGCTGGCGGGCTGCGAAGCCGCCTGGCAGCTGGCCCGCCGGGGCATTGCCGTGGAACTGCATGAGATGAAGCCCGCCCGCTGCTCTCCCGCCCATACCAGCGCGGACTTTGCCGAACTGGTGTGCTCCAACTCCCTGCGTTCGGATCAGCTGGAAAACGCCGTGGGTCTTTTGAAAGAGGAACTGCGGCGGCTGGGTTCGCTGATCCTTGCCTGTGCGGATAAAACGCGGGTGCCCGCCGGCGGCGCGCTGGCGGTGGATCGGGAGGGATTCTCCCGCGCAGTGACTGCGCGCATCCGAAGCCATCCCAATATTACGGTGGTGGAACGGGAGGACGTTTCGATCCAGGAAGAGGGGGAAGTCATCGTGGCTACGGGACCGCTGACTTCCGAGCCGATGGCGGAGTATCTCCGGGAGCTGTTCGGGGCGCAGGCCACGCTGCATTTTTACGATGCGGCAGCGCCGCTGGTGAGCTTTGAAAGCGTGGATATGTCCAGCGCCTTTTTTGCCTCCCGCTACGATAAGGGTACGCCGGATTACATCAACTGCCCTTTGAGCGAGGAGGAGTATCTGGCTTTTGTACAGGCCCTCGTTTCCGCTGAAGAGGCGGAGGTCCACGGCTTTGAGGACAAGAATGTGTTTGAAGGCTGTATGCCTGTGGAGGTCATGGCTCGCCGTGGCGTGCAGACGCTGGCCTACGGCCCGCTGAAGCCCCGGGGCCTGATCGACCCGAACACCGGAAAGGAACCGTACGCGGTGGTGCAGCTGCGCAAAGACAATGCCGAGGGAACGATCTATAATCTGGTGGGCTTTCAGACCCATCTGAAATTCCCCGAGCAGCGCCGCGTGTTTTCGATGATTCCAGCACTGCGTCAGGCGCAGTTCCTGCGCTACGGGAAAATGCACCGCAACACCTATCTGGACAGCCCGCGCCTTTTGAACCGGTTTTACCAGTTCAAGACGGAGGCACGCATTTCTTTTGCCGGGCAGATGACCGGCGTGGAGGGATATGTGGAGTCGGCGGCGTCCGGATATGTGGCCGGCATGGAAACGGCGCGACGGCTTTTGGGCCTTGCGCCACTGGATCTGCCGGCCGAAACGGCTGTGGGTGCGCTGGCGCGGTATATCAGCAACCCGTCCGTGACGGAGTTTCAGCCTATGAACGTGAATTTTGGCATTATGCCGCCGCTGGATCATCGTGTGCGGGGCGGAAAGAGAAAGAAAAACGCCGAGCTGGCCCAGCGATCCCTCGACGTGCTGGAGCCGCTGCGCACAGCGGCGGAGGAAGGAGTTGTGTGCGGATGAAGATCATTCTCGACGCCATGGGCGGTGACAACGCCCCGCTGGAAATCGTCAAAGGCGCCCTGCAGGCCCACCGGGATTTCGGGGTGGACATTGTGCTGACAGGCCGGGAAGAAGACATCCGGCAGGCTGCGGCGCAATGCGGCGAGACGTTGCCGGAAGGCCTCACCATCCGCCACTGTACGGAAACCATTGAAATGTGCGACGACCCGGCCTTAGCCTGTCGAAGGAAAAAGGATGCATCCATGACGGTGGGGCTGCAGATGCTCCGTGCCGGTGAGGGCGATGCTTTTATCTCCGCCGGCAGCACCGGCGCGCTGCTTTCCGGGGCAACGCTGCTGGTCAAGCGCGTGCGTGGCATCCGCCGGGCGGCCATGGCGCCGCTGATCCCCACTGCCGGCGGCGACGCGGTGCTGGTGGACTGCGGCGCCAATATCGACTGCACGCCGGAATATCTTCTGCAGTTCGCCTACATAGGAAACTTTTACGCTCGCCACGCCCTGAAGCTGGAGCGGCCCCGGGTGGCGCTGTTGAACATCGGCGCCGAGGAGAGTAAAGGTATGGCGCTACAAAAAGAGGCCTATGCCTTGCTGCAGGAGGCGGGGGAAGCCGGGCACCTCAACTTCATCGGTAATATCGAAGCTAAGGACGCCCTCAAGGGCGGCGCCGATGTGATCGTGGCCGACGGCTTTTCGGGCAATGTGATGCTCAAAACCATTGAGGGCGTCGGTTCGTTTTTGAAAGTGAAGCTCAAGGATATCTTTTTCAAAAATGCACTCACCAAATTTGCGGCGCTGCTGGTAAAAGATGGAGTGACCGATATCAGGGACACGCTGGACCCCAACGAGCGGGGGGCGACGCCCTTTTTGGGTATTGCCAAGCCGGTTTTGAAGGCCCACGGTTCGTCCAATGCCCGAGCGATCCGCAATGCGGTGCGGGCGGCGATCGCCTGCGCCGAAAGCAGCCTCGAGCAGGAGATCGCCGAACACATCACTTTGATGCAGACCGGCGAACGCACTGCAGGGGAAAAGGAAGCGGCGCCGAAAGAAAATGGATAATCCATGTAAATCTCTATTGACAGTCAGGACAGAATGCTCTATTATCTCCTATTAGGATGCCAGAAGTTGGCGGTGGAGACGCATTTTGCCGCCGGCGGAGGAGCAGAATCATAAAGGGAGGCTTTTTCTGTGACGACAGATGAGATTTTCGATAAGGTGCAGGATATTATCGCCGAGCAGTTTTCCGTGGAGCCGGAAACGGTGACGCCGGGCAGCGCGCTGGAAGACGATCTGGGTGCCGATTCGGTGGATCTGGTGGATCTGGCTGTGACGCTGGAGCAGGAGTTTAACCTGCCGGAGACGGAAGAGAGCGTGCTCGGCACGATCAAAACCGTGTCCGATGTGGTGGATTACATCGCAAAGCAGCTGGCGGACTAAACGAGCGGAAAAACGCGCGCGGGAAGGGAGAGGTGAAACATGAAAGAATTGGAAACGAAACTGGGTTACTGTTTTCGCAATCGTTCCCTGCTTTCCGAGGCGCTGAATCACAGTTCCTATGCCAATGAGCACCGCGCCCAGGGAGAGCAGAGCAACGAGCGGCTGGAATTTCTGGGCGACAGCGTGTTGGGCTTTGTCACGGCGGACTATCTCTTCGCGCTGCATCAGGATCTGCCGGAAGGCGATTTGACCCGCCAGCGCGCAGCGCTGGTGTGCGAGCAGAGCCTGCACGAGGTGGCTAAGGAGCTGGACCTGGGCAAATATCTCAAACTGGGCAAGGGCGAGGATGCCGGCGGCGGCCGCACCCGTCCTTCCATCTTGGCGGACGCCACCGAGGCGGTGTTTGCCGCGGTGTATCTCGACGGCGGCATCGAAGCGGCTTCGGCTCTGATCCACCGCGTTTTGCTGGACAAGGAAGGCACCCATGCCGACGAGTTGGTACAGGATTACAAAACCGCGCTGCAGGAGTTGGTGCAGCGTCAGACGGGACAAGTACTCAGCTACCGCATGGTGGGCGAAAGCGGTCCGGATCATGCCAAAACGTTTACTGTGGAGGTCCTGCTCAACGGCACAGCGGTCGGCGCAGGCAATGGCCACAGCAAAAAGGAGGCTGAGCAGGCGGCGGCCCATGCGGCCATCGCGCGTCTGCAGCGTGGCGAGTGAGGATGGATTCCAAAGAAGGAGGGGGAGCGCCCCTCCTTTTTAATTTTCCATTTAGATTCCGGAAAAGGACTGGAAACACCGCGGCAGATATGCTAATATAAACAGTAAACTGCATGATTCTGCTCCTTTGCGCCTCAGGTGTCCGGGAGCAGGATGAAACCAACGGGAAAGGAACTTTTGCATATGTCGATTCTCTCTGCGGTGATCCTGGGTGTGATCCAGGGCGTCGCCGAATTTTTGCCGATTTCCAGTTCCGGCCATCTGGCCATTGCGCAGAATCTGCTGGGATTGAAAATTGAGGGCAGTACTGATGGCACGTTTGACGTGCTGCTGCATCTGGGCACGCTGATTGCGGTGTTTGCGGCTTATTGGCCGGATATCGTGGATATGATCCGCGAATTCTTTCTGGGCGTCAAGGATATTGCCAAAGGCACTACGCCCACGCCGGTGCCGCCGAACCGGCGCATGATTCTGTTGCTTATCATTGGCACGCTGCCTCTGTTTGTCATCGTACCCATCAAAGATTACATAGAAGGACTTAGCGCCAACACGATTGTGGTGGGCTGTGCATTGCTGGTGACAGGCGTGATGCTGTTTTTCAGCGACCGCCACAATCGCGGCAAAAAGACGGCTGGCAGTGTTCCGTTGCGTGATGTTCTGGTGATTGGTGTGGCCCAGGCGTTTGCAACGATCCCCGGCCTTTCCCGTTCGGGCACCACCGTGTCGGTGGGATGCTTCCTGGGCCTCGACCGGCGCTTTGCCCTGCGGTATTCCTTTTTAATGTCCATTCCCGCGGTACTGGGCGCCAATATTCTGAATTTGAAAGATATTATGGCTACCGGTGTGGATATGACGCTGATACCGGCGTATATTTCAGGAGTGGCGACAGCGGCGGTGCTGGGGTATCTCTCGATTCGGCTACTGAAATTTGTGACAGAAAAGGGGAAATTCGGCGCCTTCTCTTACTACTGTTGGACTGTGGGCGCGCTGACGATCATCGCATCCATCCTTTTGTAACAACAAAAGGGCTTCTCATCCCTGTATGCGGCGCGCGCTCCGGCGTTGCCGGCGCGGCGTCGGGGAGGGATCAAACATATCAGAATTAAGGCAATAAGAGGGAAACATATGGCAGCAACACAGAGCAAAAAGAAAACTGCATCGGCCTCCTCCGGCGGTAGCCGGGCAAACGGTGCCGGCGCTTCCGGCAGCCGGAAAAAGAACAGCCGCAGTGCGCCGCCGCCGAAAAAGCCTATCCGCCGGGAGGTAGGGGGACTGGTGTTCCTGGCCCTGGCCCTGTTTTCCGGAGTGGGTTATTTTCAGACAGAGGCGATCTTCATCCATTTGTTTTCCAACCTGCTCAAGGGCCTGTTCGGTTACGGCTTTTGGGTGATTCCGCCGGCCTTTTTCATCACGGGATTGATCCTGTTGTTGCACCATGGCCGCCCTGTACGGCTGCGAGTGGGATGTATGCTGGTGTTTCCGGTGTCCGTCGGCGTGGTGCTGCAGATGCTTTTGTGCAAGGAGGAGTTTATGGCGGCCTTCGGTATTTTGGCCACCCTGTATCGATCCGGCCTTGCCATGACCAGCGGCGGCGTAGTCTGCGGTGGCATTGGGTATGGATTCGAGCAGCTGTTTGGCGCTTTTGCCTCCACGGTGGTGTGCGTGCTTCTTGCGGCGGTGTGCTTGCTGGTTGCCCTGCAGGTGAATCCGAAGACTGTGTATGAAACGTCCCGTAGCCGCCGGGTGGAATATGAGCCGGATCCGGACTACGAGCGGGTTCGCATGAGCCGTATCACTGTAAAAGAGACGCAGCGCCGGCGGAAGCCGCAGATTGATATTCCGCTGGACGACGAACCGGAGAGCGCTGTGCGCAGCCGCGCGGCGGAGATGGAAGCAGGGGCGCTGGAGGGAAAAGCGCCCCGTGCGTCGTTTTTCAACCGCAAGTCCAGTGTGCCCAAGCCCCATGAACTTTTGGGGACAAAGGAAAAGATGAAAGATGTACCGCCGGAACCTGCAGATGTCCCTGCGGTTCCGGCGGAGCAGAATACCGTTGACGCGGCAGCGCGCTGCGCTGCCGTACCGGCACAGGATTCTGTGCCGGACTGGCCTGCCGTGGAGATCCCGGATGCGCCGTTCTCCGCGGCAGCGGAAGCAGTCCGGACCGGAAAGCCGCCTGTGATGTCGAAGCCGGAGCCGCCGGCATCGGCGGCAGAGGAGAGCGCCCCGGTGCCCGAGGTGAAGCTGCCCAGCAAAAAGCAGACGGCGGCGGAAGTGGCGGCTGCCACTGCGGCGGTGACGGCGGAGATCGAGGGGAACGAAGCGATGGACAGCCCGTATGAATATCCGCCCTACGATCTGCTCAGTGATGTGCATCCGGGCAATGTGGCCCAGGCGCAGGCGGAGCAGCAGCGGAATCTGGAGCGGCTGTGCAACACGCTGGAGAGTTTCGGCGTGCGCGCCCAGGCCGGGGATGTGGTGCGCGGCCCGTCGGTTACGCGCTATGAATTCCGCCTGGAACAGGGCGTGAAGCTGAATAAGGTCACTTCCCTGTCCGACGACCTGGCCCTGGCCTTGGGTGTGGGCAGCATCCGCATCGCGCCGATCCCGGAGAAAAATTCCGTTATCGGTATCGAAGTGCCCAATAAGCACAGCTCTATGGTGCTTATCCGCGACGTGCTGGAGGGGCGCACCTTTCGGGAGCACGCTTCCCGGGTGGCCTTCTCCATCGGCCGGGATATTGCGGGCCGGGATATTGTGGGCAACATCAGCAAGCTCCCCCATGTGCTCATTGCCGGCACCACCGGTTCGGGCAAGTCCGTGTGTATCAATTCGCTGATCGTCAGCCTGCTTTACAAGGCCACGCCTGATGAGGTGCGCTTTATCATGGTGGACCCCAAAATGGTGGAGCTGAATCCCTATAACGGGATTCCGCATCTACTGATCCCGGTGGTGACTGATCCGAAAAAAGCTGCCGGCGCGCTGCAGTGGGCCGTGTTTGAAATGATGAAGCGCTATAAGGCCTTTTCCGAGCACAATGTGAAGGATTTGGCTTCGTTCAACCGCATGGCTGCCCAGGATGATGCTTTGCAGACCCTGCCCACAGTGGTGGTGGTGATCGACGAGCTGGCCGATTTGATGATGGTGGCGGCCAAAGAGGTGGAGGAGTCTATCTGCCGCGTGGCCCAAATGGGCCGCGCCGCCGGCGTGCATCTGGTCATTGCCACGCAGCGGCCCTCGGCGGACATTATCACCGGCGTGATGAAGGCAAACATCCCTTCACGCATTGCCTTTGCCGTGGCTTCCAGTATGGAATCGCGCATCATTCTGGACATGACCGGTGCGGAGAAATTGGTGGGCAAGGGGGATATGCTCTATTTCCCTGTAGGTTCCAGCAAGCCCCAGCGCGTACAGGGCTGTATGATCACCGAGGAGGAGATCGACCGGGTGGTGTCCTTTGTGAAGCAAAGCGGCGAGGCCCACTATTCCGACGAAGTGATGCAGAAGATCGAGGAAAGCCTGGTGGAAAAGGACGCCAAGGGCGCTTCTCAGGCAGCGGCCGAAGTGGCGGAGTCCACCGACCCGCTGTTCGATGACGCCGTGGAGGTGCTGTTGGAAACGGGACAGGCTTCAGTGTCCATGCTCCAGCGCCGGTTGAAGCTGGGGTATTCCCGAGCGGCCCGGCTCATTGACCAGATGGAGGAGCGGGGCGTGGTTGGTCCCTTTGAAGGCTCCAAGCCCCGGCAGCTTCTGGTGTCACGGGCGTCGTGGGAGGCCTATAAAAACGGAGGTGCATCTCCAGTGGAAGAGGGGGAGTATGCGCCGGCAGAAGACGAGCCTGCGCAGATCGACATCCCTATCCCGGATCTGCCTGAGGGCAACGGAGACAGCGTTGCGCCCTGGGATCAGGATGCACCGGAGGACGCAGAACGATAAAATAAAAACTTCCGTGGGATGGTTACAGCATCCCACGGAAGTTTTTTTTCTTTTTCTGTGACGAATTGTCGCTTTTTTGTGTCCTGCGGGGTGTTCTTATTGAAGGGAGTGAGGCCGGTGATGGCGGCGGCGTCGGAGTCGTTTCGGGAGGTGCTCTATGCGGTTTCTTCTGCCACGGCGCAGTATTTTACTCCGGTGCAGCGCGCCTGCGTCAGCAACGGAATCCGCATGGAGGTGGTCGCTTGCTATATCCATGACGATACGGCGGAGTTGTATGTGGCGCTGCAGGATCTGGAGGGTGACCGGGTGGATGAGACCACGGATCTGTTCGATAGCTATACGATCCGGCGGCCCTATGACACGAAGGCTACCTGTTCTTTGGTGCACTACGATGCATCCGCCGGCACCGCTGTCTTCCGGATCCAAATCACACAGTGGGGCGGCCATCCGATCGAGGGCAGTAAGATCACGTTTCAGGTGCGGGAGTTTTTGAGCCATAAGACGATTTATGAGGATGTGGAGATCCCGCTTTCGCTGAGCAATCTGGGCCAGGTGCAGACGCAAACAGCAGACAACATCACCGGTGGCAGCGGTGCGGCCTCTTTGGACGATGCGGTTTCGGTACTGTGCCCGGGCGCTGCTATGGAGGGATTCCCTGTAAAGGGAATCGACTTGACAGCTGTAGGCTATGTGAATGGACAGCTCCATGTACAAACAGCGGTGCGCGATGCCCTGCAAAACGACGATCACGGTTTTGTGCAGCTGCAGGGCCGGGAAGGAGAACGGTTGGAGGCGCTGTATACCGTCAGCTTCTGCAATCAATGGGAGGGCAAAGGCCGGGTGGACTACCAGGAATTTGTCTTTGATGTGCCGGAAGCAGAAATTGGGCAGTATCAGCTGGTGGGGACGTTTACTACCAGCAACATGCGGACGGAGGGTAGCTGGAGCGTGACGTTCCCAATGAAAAATTTGCAATTCTGAGGCTTGGAGCCAGCTTCACTGGCATGAGAAAAGTACTAAAAGCGAAAACTATTTGTAATATACAGATAAGAAATATCGAATCCGAATAGATTTTGAAGTAGGCTTGCGCCAAAAGCGCCCCTTTTCATTGGTCGAAAAAGCTGATATAATCCTATCAATAGAATCGACAGAGGGCGCGCGCTATGTGGAACCGGAAAAAGATACAGGCAAAGTGGTCCTATTTTCGTGCGCAGCGTTTGCAGCCAACCGGGAATTTTACGGAATTTGTGGTGCGGGTTTATTACGCTGTTTTGGCTTGCTGCATGGAGGGGGACGGGCGCTCCTGTCGGGCCGGGCAAGTGCGCAATCCCAGGCTCAGCCACTTTGTCTATCGCGGAATATACGATCGGCCGGACCACGATTACGACATGGTTCTGGAAGACTGAAAACGCAATTTGATGCAGATGGGCTATATTCATTTGAGCGAAGATGGGACGCGTATCTTTGTGGATCGGCCGTCGGGTTTCCTCTTGGAGGGAGAGCATGAACGGTATCTTGCTATGGCGCAGGAGACATTTTGCCCGCCGGCAGAAAAGACGCTGAAAAAGAGCTCGGGCCTTCCGGCAGATCTTATCTGCCCGGAAGGCGGCGGAACGATGGTGCTGCGCAGGGGAGCGTATGGGGTATTCTTTGGCTGCGGTCGTTTCCCACGGTGCTGGTGTACGCTGCCGCTGGTTGAGGGAACCTGTCAGCTGCTGCAAATCAATGGAATGGCACTTTATACCGTTTCCCGCCCCTGCTGGAAATGTGGGCAGACCCTTCGTGTGCGCAGTTATTTTCCTTATTTCGATCTGATCCAATGGCTGCCCGGCGTAGAGGAGCCGCTGCAGCCGCTGGAGGCGATCCGCCTTTCCATTTTGCCGCAGTTGGACGCTTATTTGGAACAGCACTGTGAGAATATAGCAGAGCGCTACAGCAAAACGGCCGGGTTTTCCTATACGGCGAATCTTTGCCCCCGCTGCGATATGCTGCAGGGCAGTTAGATGACCCTGAACGCGGTTTGCGCTGTTTTGAAGATCCCCGCCCAAACCGGGACGCTTTCGAAATATTTGGGGGAGCGCATTCCGCTGACGGCGGAAAATTTTTCACCGAAAGAATGGACGGAAGCGATAGAGTACCTCGTGGACGTATAAAAGGGATGGGAATCCTTTTGGATTCCCATCCCTTTTTCAGTCGATCCATTTGCTTCCCTTACAGCTTGCGCAGTGCATCGATCAGCGCGGTTTTCTGCGCGGTGTCCGGATTCATCTGCTTGATGACCTTGGCCGGCACGCCGGCGACCACGGAGTTGGCCGGCACATCCTCGATGACGATGGAACCGGCGGCCACCACAGAATTTTCCCCAATGCGGCAGCCCTCAATCACCACGGCGTTGGCGCCGATGAGTACATTGTCCTCGATAACCACAGGGGTGGCGCTGGCCGGTTCAATTACTCCGGCCAGAACCGCGCCCGCGCCAATGTGACAGTGCTTGCCCACCGTGGCGCGGCCGCCTAGCACGGCACCCATGTCGATCATGGTGCCCTCGCCGATCACGGCGCCGATGTTGATGACGGCACCCATCATGATCACGGCGCCATCGCCGATTTCCACCTGGTCTCGGATCAGTGCGCCCGGCTCAATGCGGGCATTGATGTTTTTGAGATCCAGCAGTGGCACGGCGGAATTGCGCCGGTCGTTTTCCACCACCATATCGTCGATTTTGGCGGCGTTGGCGGCCAGAAGCGGCTGCAATACTTTCCAGTCGCCAAAGACTACGCGGCATTCGCCGCTGCCGAATACATGGCACTCCGGGCCGAAGTCTACCGTACCGTTCAAGCGCAGATAGACCTTTACGGGCGTTTTTTTCTCGGCGTTGCTGATAAACGAAATGATTTCCTCTGCATTCATAGCATGCGTTCCTTTCTTGGTGTGGAGTGGGGTCAGTTCTGGAAGAGCAGTGCCTGCAGGTCATAGACACCGTTGGGCTTGTCCTTGAGAATGCGGGCCATGTGCAGCGCGCCGTTGACGAAGATCTGGCGGCTGGCGGCCCGGTGGGTGATGGTCAGTTCCTCGTCGGGACCGAAGAAGGACACCGTGTGCACGCCGGCTACGGTGCCGCCCCGCAGAGCGTGAATGCCGATCTCCTTTTGCCCACGCTTGCCTACGCTGCCCTGGCGGCCATAGACAGAAGTCATTTCACCGGCGGGGTCAATCGCGTCGCGCAGCATCAGGGCAGTGCCGCTGGGGGCGTCCACCTTTTGGTTGTGGTGGGTTTCGGTGATCTCCACATCAAAGTCCGGCAGCAGCGTGGGCGCGATCTGCTGGAGCAGCCGCTGGAACACGGCGATGCCCAGAGAATAGTTGCCGCTGTGCAGCACCGGGGCGTAGGCGCCCAAGGAGCGCAAACGTTCGATCTGGTCGGAGTTGTAGCCGGTGGTGCCGGAGAGCAGGGGCGTGCCGGTGCGGCGGACATAGGCCTCCACCAGGGCGAAAGCGCCGGGATTGGAAAAATCCAGAATCACGTCGGCCGTTTTGGTCATGGCGGAAAGTTGATCCAGATTGTCCAGATCCATGGCGCAGACCACCCGGTCGCCGGCGGCCTGGGCGGTCTGTTCAATCAGTTTACCCATGCGGCCGTATCCGATCAAAAGAATGTTCATGTGTTTCTCTCCTTTGTATTCACTGTACACGAAGCTGCGCCGTTGTCCGCGCGGCCCGTTGTTCTTTCAGAGGGCAGCGTATTTTAATAATTTATCATAGCATGATTGCATAAGCGGCGCAAGCCTTTTTGCGCGCTGGAGGCGGCGGGGGAGAAATTTTGCGGCGGATGCGGATTTTCCTGTACAATTCCCACCGGGCGGGATATGATAAAGGAAAAGGGAACATGAAAAGGAGAACTACGCCATGATATTGGAGGATATGATCGAATATCGCCGGACGCTGCACCGCATTCCGGAGCTGGAAAACCACCTGCCCAAGACCTGCGCTTTTGTCAAGGCGCAGCTGCAGGGGCTGGGTTGTACCGTCACAGAGCCGATTGAGGGGGCGGTCTGCGCTTTTTTTGACGAGGGAAAGGAAGACGCTCTGGCATTCCGGGCGGATATGGACGCGCTGCCCATCACCGAACAGACCGGCCTGCCCTTTGCGTCTGAGCACCCGGGGAAGATGCACGCCTGCGGCCACGACGGGCACACCGCCATGCTGCTGGGATTGGCCGAAACTGTGGCTGCCCGGCGCGGGACGCTGCGGCACAATGTGCTGCTGGTGTTTCAGCCGGCGGAGGAGAATCCCGGCGGCGCGCGGCCGCTGTGCCGGAGCGGCGTATTTGCACGCTATGGTGTGCGGGCAATCTTTGGGTTCCACCTCTGGCCGGGACTGCCTTTGGGTGAAATTGCCACCCGCTCCGGCGCACTGATGGCCAAAAGCAGTGAGATCACCCTTCATGTGCGCGGCAAGAGCGTCCACATTTCCAAATATCAGGAAGGGGCTGACAGCCTGCTGGCGGCGAGCACCTTTTTGCAGCGGGTCTATGCCATGGAGCGCGCGGAGTCTCCCCCGGAAACGCCCCGACTGCTGAAATTCGGCCGCCTGGAGGCCGGGCGTATCCGCAATGCCATCGCCGCCGACGCGGTGCTCGAAGGCAGCCTGCGGGCATTCACGCTGGAGGACTTTGCCGACCTGCGCCGCCGCTGCGAGGAGATCGCCGTCCAGGTGGGACAGGAGAGCGGCTGTGCCATGGAGTTGACGTTCAGCGAAGGGTACCCTCCCGTGACCAACGACCCCGCCCTGGTGGCCGCCATCGAGACGCAGCTGGGAGCGGATGCTCCCAGGCGTTACGAGGGCCTGGCCCTGACCACAGAGGATTTTGCATGGTACCAGCAGGAAATGCCGGGGGTATTTTTCTTCCTGGGCGTGGGAGACACCGAGGAGCTGCACTCGGCCCGTTTTACCTTTGACGAGCGCGTGCTCGAACGGGGCCGGGCCTTTTACGAAAAACTGCTGGATCTGCTCTGAAACGGGAACAGGAGGGGCGTATGAAAGCTTTCTTTTTCGGCTGTTTGCTGATTTTTCTGGATTTTCATTTGGAGCTGAATTCTGTTCGCATCGGCCTTCTGCCGAATTTTGTGGGATATTACCTGCTGCTTCGGGGGATGCGGGAGCTGAAGGAGTACAGTCCCCATTTTTCTGCGCCCTGGGGCGTTGTGGCCGCACTGATGGTGTATTCGGCGATTTTATGGGGATTGGATCTTTTGGGGCTGGGCGAAGAGTATCTGCCGGTGGAACTACAGGTTCTTTTACTGGTGCTGGGTCTGTTGGCAACGCTCGGCTTACTGTACAGCTTCTATCAGATCGTTTCCGGTATTTTGGAGATGGAAACGGCCTTTCTGGCTGATTTGCGCGGAAAAACGCTGCGGCATCTATGGATGGCCATGGCGGCGCTGGATCTATCTGTTTCTGTTTGCTGGTTGCTGGCTTTGTCGATGAATGCGGCGACGAACATAGAACTCTTTGGAGGGTTCATCGGCATACTTGCAGTGATTTCTGTGATCATGAAGCTGGTATTTACTTACTACATCTACCGCAGCGGGCAGGCCTATGAAGCGGCGCTGCAGGGAAAGAAGAGCGGCAGTTCCCAGAAATCGCAGGGATAGCGGAAAGACCGCATCCCAATGGCGCCAAAGCCGGCCCGGCCGTATTCCGGCTCCCGTTTGCAAAAGTGCGGCAAAAACGATGCAAGTTTTATGCCCCCGGGCAATACAATAGAACCTGCAATGACGCAAAAGCCGCCATGCCCCGGAGGCAGGCGGCAGAACGGAGGATTGGAACCATGAAACACACGAAGAAACTTTTGCTCTTGGGGGCCCTGGCTGCGCTGGCGGTGTTTGTTGCCGGCTGCGGTGCACAAAGCGGCGGCGACAGCTCTGACGGCGGCGCCGAACAGAACCAGGCTGCCGAGGAAAAAAGCCTGACCGGCACACTGGATGAGGTCAAGGATTTTATGTTCGTGGTCACAGACGACAACGGCATCTCTTATGCGCTGACGCTGGAGGGCAGCGAAGCGACGCTGGACGGCCTGGCCGTAGGGGATCGGGTCACCGTGACTTACACCGGCGCGCTTTCGGAGGTGGACGCCTTTGAGGGCACGGTCCTGTCTGTGGTGAAGGCAGAATAAGGGAAAAAACAGATACGGTCCCGCCCGGCCTGCATGCGTCGGGCGGGACCGTATCTCCTTCTGTACGCGCAGGGGATGGATATGGGCGTATGAGGGACCAACTGGTGCGGTGCGGAACACAGTGGCATGCCGGGCTGTACAGTGGTTTCTCATCCTTCCATCTGTCCGTAGTGGTGAGCGTCAAAAGTGCGGGGATAGCGCCCTTGGACGCCTGGCGCTCCATTTCGCGGTATACCAGATCGTGGAACCGTCGGGTCTGTTCCTGGTCGTCGAGCAGTGTGTATTCCACCCGGCGCTTGTTGCTGTCGGTGGGCAGGTTCTGCAGCGTGTCCAGCATACCCGAAAGCACCTCCGGCGCCACGTTTTTGTCCAGATACCGGCGGCAGGCCCGGCGGGTGGTCATCAATGCGTCCAATACCGGCGCGGGGGTGGAAAGGCTGTTTTTCGGGCGCCGGCCCAAAATGGAAATTGCTCCCACAGGACACACTGCCAGACAGTGCTGGCATTGCCAGCAGCCGCCCCAGCCGAATTCCGTCACCGGCGCAATCTGCGCCTTGCGTGCGCTGTCCAGCGACAAAATGCCGCCGCAGCATACATTGACGCACCGGCCGCGGCCGATGCAGGCTTCCCGCTTTAATTCAAATTTTGTCAGATCCCTTGTGTTTCGCTCCCTGTCGTGTTGTTTGCATCAGCATAACACGGCGGCGGAGCACAGGGAAGAGGGCACTTTTTTATAAGGCAGTTTCCAAAGGAAACCAATGAGCAAAGCAGGGCGTCTCCGGTGTGAGAAGCCCTGTGTTTGCTCAGCAGCCGCGCAGCGTTTGCACAAATCGTTCCAGACGGTTCATGCCCTCGCGGAGCACGTCGTCGCTGTAGCAGTAGGAGATCCGCAGGAAGCCCTCGGCGCCGAAGCAGCTGCCCGGCGTACAGGCCAGCTTGCCTTCCTTGACCAGCCGGGAGCACAAGGACAGGGAATCCATGCCGAACGCTGCAATGGAGGGGAATACATAAAAAGCGCCCTGAGGCTTGAAATAGGGCAGACCCATACCGTCCAGACGGGTGCAGACGTAATCCCTCCTGCGCCGGTAAACCTGGCGCTCGGAAGAAATATCGTACGCCAGGGCTGCAGCGCAGGCCCGCTGCACAAAAGAAGAGATGGACACCACGTTGTACTGGTGTATTTTCTCCAGCTGCTCTTTCACGGGCCGGTCCGCCATGAGGTAGCCTACGCGCCAGCCTGTCATGGCGTAAGGCTTGGAAAAGCTCTGCACTCCGATGATGCGGCTGCGCAGATCGGAAAACTGATGAAAACTTTCAAAGGAATCGGTATAAATCAGATCGCGGTACACCTCGTCACAGAGGACGAACATGGGGCGGTCCTTTGCGGCGTCATATACTGCGGTGAGACTTTCGTGGTCATAGATGCAGCCGGTGGGGTTGTTGGGAGAGGTGAGGATCACAGCTTTGGTACGCGGCGAAAGCGCGGCCTGCAGCGCGGCCGGACGGATCTGAAAGCCGTCGGCGCGGGTGTCCAGCGGCACACACACGCCGCGGCAGAGTTTGATAATCGCCTCATACAGTCCGAAAGCAGGCGTCGGAACGATCACTTCGTCTCCGGGGTTCAGGATGCCGAGCAGCGCACAGAACAGCGCTTCCGTGGCGCCCACCGTGACGATGATCTCGTCCGGGGCATAGGAAAGGCCGTGTTTTTCCTGTTCAAAACGGGCGATGGCTTTGCGCAGGAACGGCTGGCCGTTGTTTTCGGGGTAATGGGTGTCGCCTGCGTCCAGACTGGCTTTCGCTGCTTCCCGGATGGAGGCGGGGGTGTCGAAATCCGGCTCGCCTAGTGTGAGAAAAAGGCAGCCCGGCTCCTGCTTTGCCATTTGGGTGAATACCCGGATGCCGCTTTTCTGAATGCCGTCCAGGGCGGCGTTCATGGTCAGTTCCATAAAAATCGCTCCTTTATTGTTTTTATGGATGCAAAGAGAACCGCTCCCGGTTCACACACACTAATAATAGTGGGAAGAATCCTTTTTGGCAAGAGGATTCTTCCCACTCTGATTCAATTAAAAAAGAACGGTATAAGCCGTAGAATGCTTCCAAATCGAAGGCTCATCAGCCAAAACCTATCCCGTTCGCACTACTCAGTGTCAGCGGCGCAAACGGAAAAACCAGTCCGCATCGTACCAAAGCACGTGTCCGCAGGAATATAGAATGCAAAGGAAAAAAAGCAGCTTTCGTTGCGAAGACTGTTTTTTCGTTATTATGTATAATGAAAAGGTATACTATTTAGTATCACAAATTGCAAATTTTTTTCAAAAATAGTGGAGAAATATGGAGATATAGACTATTATAAAAATAAACCAAAGGTGCAGTGTAGCAGAAAGATGATATGTCAGTGCCAAGTCCACACGCTATGGATACGGTGTTGCAGTAGAAAACATGTCCGCAGCCGCATATGAAATGAGATCGTATGAAAAGTCTTATATTGATTTCAGAGCCCCAATTGGCTCTTGTTCCATGCCGAAACCCTGATGATTTTGAAAGTAGCCGTAATCAAGTAAAAACAGAAAGGGTGAAGTTTATGACTTCGGATTGGTTGTAAAATGGTAGTGTTTATTTTGTTCTGTATGCTTGCGGTTCTGGTTCAGGGCGCGGTTTGCGCCCGTTGGCCGCGCTGGCGGTATGGTGTTGTTGCTCTTTGCTTGCTCGCCGGTGTGGCGGCCGCGGTGATGTTGGTTTCTTCGGCCGGTCAGGATAGTGTGCAGTATTCTGTTCTTCTGGCAGACGGCACCGCAAAGATGTTCGATACGCGAGCTGCTGCGGAGGAATTCATGGCCCATTCCGATGCGGCAAGAGGGCTGCAAACCGTTTCACCAACCCAGTGGAATTGGCCTGCTATTCTTTCCGTTGCTGCTGCACCTGCCGCATGTGCGCTCATTTATATCGTTCTTTGGAGCGGTACGCGGCGCGCATCTGAGAAGTAAACAGAAAAATGCGAAAAGGCGCGGACCTATGTCCGCGCCTTTTTTGTTTGAATGGGACCAAAGTATGGAGGAGTGGTGGCAGAACAAGATAGGAAATGCTGCCGGAAAAGAGAGGGGGAGCGGGTATTGCTTCGTTTTTCACAAATTTTACTTTTTTTCTGAGGAAAGGGCGTAATTTCCTGCCCACAAGACTTGCTATTTTGCGGTAAGTTCAATACAATAGAACGTATCAATAATGGAGAAAGAAGCTTATGAAGCCTTTCGAGGAGCGTGAAAAAATGTATCAGATCACAGCAAAAGAGATCTTGAACCCCACAGTGGTGAAAATGGAGATCCTGGCGCCGGCAGTGGCCAAAAAAGCGCTGCCCGGCCAGTTTATTATTTTGCGGGTAGATGAAAAAGGCGAGCGTATTCCACTGACCGTGGCGGGGTACGACCGGCAGAAGGGCACGGTGGACATCATCTTCCAGGTGGTGGGCGCCACGACGATGAACTTGAGCCA
Source organism: bacterium 210917-SL.2.15 (assembly GCA_020555605.1). GTDB lineage: Bacteria > Bacillota > Clostridia > Oscillospirales > Oscillospiraceae > Pseudoscillospira. The sequence goes on from JAJCJC010000019.1 coordinate 47,265, forward strand.
TAAAGAGGCGGGCGATTCGATCCAGGACTTTGTCGGTCCCCTGGGCGTTCCGACCCGCACGGAGGGCCTGAAAAAGGTGGCCGTGGTAGGCGGCGGTGTGGGCTGCGCCATTGCCTATCCCGTGGCAAAGGAACTGCACGACCAGGGCTGCGAAGTGCACAGCATCATCGGCTTCCGCAGCCGGGAACTGTTGATTCTGGAACAAGAATTCCGCGCTTGCTCCGACCGCCTGATTGTGATGAGCGACGACGGCAGCTGCGGCGAAAGGGGATTGGTGACGGACGCCCTGCGCGCGCTGTTGGAAGCAGGCGAGCAGTATGACGAAGTGATCGCCATCGGGCCGCTGGTCATGATGAAATACGTCTGTGCATTGACAAAAGAATTTGGCGTCAAGACGGTGGTCAGCATGAACCCCATCATGGTGGACGGCACCGGCATGTGTGGCGGCTGCCGCCTGACGGTGGGCGGTAGTACCAAATTCGCCTGCGTAGACGGCCCGGATTTCGACGGCCATGAAGTGGATTTTGACGAGGCGATACAGCGCGCTGCGCAGTACCGGGATTTTGAGCGCCGTGCCTACGAAGAAACCTGCAACTTGTTCAAAAGAGCGGAGGGGTGAGCCATGGCAAAGAATATGAGGATGGATAAAAATCCGATGCCTGAACAGCCGGCAGAGGTGCGCAATAAAAACTTTTTGGAGGTCGCTTTGGGCTACACAGCCGAGCAGGCCATGGACGAGGCCCGGCGCTGCCTGAACTGCAAGCATCGGCCCTGCGTGTCCGGCTGCCCTGTGGGCGTTGATATTCCCGGTTTTATTGCCAAAGTGGCCGAAGGGGATTTCGCCGGTGCCTACGAGGTTTTGAGCCGGGATACCAGCCTGCCCGCCGTCTGCGGCCGCGTATGTCCGCAGGAAACCCAGTGCGAGGAGAAATGCGTGCGCGCCCTCAAGGGGGAAAGCGTGGGGATCGGCCGGCTGGAGCGCTTTGTGGCGGATTGGAAAATGGCGCGGGGCGAGGAAGCGGTCCGGCCGCCTGTACCCAACGGACACAGGGTGGCGGTCATCGGTTCCGGTCCCAGCGGTCTGGCCTGCGCTGGCGACCTGGCGAAAAAGGGGTATGAGGTAACGGTGTTCGAGGCCCTTCATGCCGCTGGCGGCGTGCTGGTATACGGTATCCCTGAATTCCGCCTGCCCAAGGATATTGTGCGCCGGGAAATTGCCGGGCTGGAAAAGCTGGGGGTCAAGATCGACACCAATGTGGTAGTCGGAAAGACCGTTTCCGTCCGGGAGCTGATGCAGGAAGAGGGCTTTGAGGCGGTGTTTATTGGTTCGGGTGCCGGCCTGCCCAAATTCATGCGCATTCCCGGCGAAAATCTCAAGGGGGTGTTTTCTGCCAATGAGTTCCTGACCCGCACCAATCTGATGCGCGCTTACGAGCTGGGCTGCCCCACTCCGGTGATGAAGGCACAGCGCGTGGCCGTGGTGGGCGGCGGAAACGTGGCCATGGATGCGGCTCGCTGCGCCAAGCGCCTGGGAGCCAAAGAGGTGTATATTGTATACCGCCGCAGTGAAAAAGAGCTGCCGGCCCGTGCCGAGGAAGTCCATCATGCCAAAGAGGAAGGCATTATTTTCAAACTGCTCAATAATCCGGTGCGGATTTTGGGCGACGGCAATTTTAATGTGGTCGGCATTGAATGTTTGGAAATGACCCTGGGCGAGCCGGATGAAAGCGGCCGCCGCCGGCCGGTGGAGAAGCCGGGCAGTGAATTCGTCATCGATGTGGATTGTGTCATTATGGCCATCGGCACTAGCCCCAATCCGCTGATCAAATCCACCACCGATGGATTGGAAACTGCTTCCTGGGGCGGTATCATCGCCGATGAGGCCACGGGCGCCACATCCATTCCCGGTGTATATGCCGGCGGAGACGCCGTGACCGGCGCAGCCACCGTCATTTTGGCCATGGGCGCCGGCAAAACCGCCGCCGCGTCCATCGATCAGTATCTGCAGGGCCAATAACTGCATAAACCCTTTTGCCGCCGTATCCGGTTCTGGATACGGCGGCATTTTTTTCCCGCGCAAAGGCATCAAAGACAGAAAGGAATGCATAAGATGAGAAGAACGTTGTACGCAGTCGTGCAACGATCGGGCGGTGGGGCACTTACTATGGCAGGACTTTCTGCCGAGAAAGGAAGCGAAAGCGGATGAAGAAAATCAACTGGGGTCAGAAATTGACGTCCCGAAAATTCTGGGCTGCCGTGGTGGGCTTTGTCACGGCGCTGCTGCTGGCCTTCGGCGTCAGCGACAGCGAAACTACGCAGGTGGCCGGCGTTATTATGGCCGGAGCAACTCTGATTGCTTATATTGTGGGCGAGGGCATGGTGGATGCCAGCCGTGCGCTGGAAGACAGCGAGGCGAACCGCGATGCTTAAGAGCCGGGATATCAATAAGCTGCGCGCCGACGTAGCGGTGAACTGCCGCACCTTTGTGTCGCTGTGCAAAAAAGAGGGGCTTCCCGTGCTGGTGACAGAGACGGTGCGGGATGCGGAATATCAGGCAAGCCTTTATGCCAAGGGCCGTACGGAGCCGGGGAGCATCGTGACTAACCAGAAAACGCCGTCGTTCCATTCCGACAAAGCGGGCCTGGCTTTCGACATTGCCAAAAATGTCAAAGGGCATGAATACGATGACGCTGCGTTTTTTCAAAAATGCAGTGTCATCGGCAAACGGATGGGTTTTACCTGGGGCGGCGACTGGAAAAGCCTGAGGGATTATCCTCATTTTCAGTGGGACGGCCGCGGAAAATATACGTCAGCCATGGTGCGCGCGGGGAAGTATCCGCCCATCATGCCGCGCTATGTAGAGGTGAAGCAGAACATGACCAAGGACGCCGCAAAGGCGATTCTCAAGGAAAAGGCGGGGCTGAGCGAGGGCACCATTGTGTTCCTGGACAGCTACCGCTACGGCGACGACCTGATCCGCAAATTGGCGGAAGCCATGCAGTGAGCAAAGCCGCGCCGGCCTGCTGCCGGAGGCGGTACGGCCCTGCGAATCGCGCAGAGAAAAGACAGAGGGCGGAGCCGGTAAGGCTCCGCCCTCTGTCTTTTCTCTGTGCCGGCCGGGCGGCCTGCAGATGAAAAAGCGGAGCAAGCGATCGGCAGCTTGCTCCGACATGCCCCAATGCGATAAATAGGCTATTTCGGCAGACCGTTTTCCCTACCAAATCACACCCCAGCATAGCGGTTGTGATTTGGAAAGGAGGAGCAACAGAATGAGTGCGTTCTGACTTTTGAAAAAAGTCGGAGCAAACGATATGACGTTTGCTCCGACGTGGTACGGGTAGTGAGGGTCGAACTCACACGCCTTGCGGCACAGGAACCTAAATCCTGCACGTCTGCCAATTCCGCCATACCCGCATAGAACATGCTTATTATATCACAAGTTTTTTCCCGGCGCAAGAGAGAAAGGAACAGCGCCCCGCCGTAGGCGGAGCGCTGTGTTTGCTCAGGGACTGCATTTGCTGCAGGGCGTATAGCCCGCAGTCACTGCATCGGAGCGGTTGGCAAAATAAACCCGGTTTTTCTCCAGCGGCAGGCTGGCGCAACTGGGGCGGTGGAACACATGGGAATTTTGGTTGCCGATATAGCTGCTGCCCTGGTGTTCTGTGGGGTTGGTCTGAACGGTGGGGTTTTTCGCCGGGGCAAACCGTACGGTCTTTCCGTCGCTGGTGCACACAATCGTACCCTGCAGATCCGTGCGGTACAGCGTCACGTCTGCATCGCGCAGGCGGGATAGGGCCGCATCGTGGGGATGGCCGTAGGAATTGCCCGTACCGCAGGAAATAACGCCGTATTGCGGCGCAACGGCGCGCAAAAACGGATAGGAAGTTGAGGTTTCACTGCCGTGATGGCCTACTTTCAAAACGGTGCTCTTCAAAGGATATCCTGCTTCCAGGATATCTGCTTCTTCGTCCCGCTCTGCATCGCCGGTAAACAAAAACGACGTATCGCCGTAGGTGATGCGCAGCACCAGAGACATATTGTTGGGATCATCGCTCTGGCGGACCGGGCCGAGAAATTGGAACCGGGCGCTGCCAATGGAATAGGTGCTGCCGTACTGGGGCACCGTCAGGCGTTTGCCCTGCTGGTTCAGGTACTTGACGACGTTTTGAAAGAATTTGGCGTCGTCCTGTGCTACAGAACAAAAAGCCGTACCCACCTTGGCGTACTGCAGCGCGCCGGCCAGGCCGCCCATGTGGTCCTCGTGAGCATGGGTGCCTACTATGTATTTAAGATCGGAGACGTTTTGCTGTTTGAGATAAGCGTAGATCAAATCGGAGTCGGCGACGTTTCCGCCATCGATCAGCATAGCCTCGCCGTCGCACAGCACCAGTGCGGCATCCGCTTGGCCCACGTCAATGAAATGAATTGCAAAGCCCTTCGCCGCCCCGGTGTTCCCACCGGAACCCATGGCTGCAAAGCAAGCGCGCAGGCGGGACAGGACGGCGCAGCTTTCCGCGCGGGTCAGGGGTTTATTGCCGTTGAAATATCCTCCGGCCTGTCCGGTCAGGATCCCGAGGCTGTACATCCGGCACACAGCATCCTTATACTGGCTGGGCAGCGCAGTGTAGTCCGGCATGACTGCGGTGGAAACGCCGGAGGTGTCAAAGTGATACCCTGGGGCATTGGCGAGCACGTTGTTGGCCAGTACGGCCATTTCGTACCGGGTGATCGCAGTGTCCAGACTCTTTTGGCTGTTTTGAATACCGGACAGAGTGATGGTGTTTTTGGTGCCGCCGCCGAAAAGATGAAAATGTTCCGCGGCAATATAGTAGGGCGTAGCCCAATAGCTGCCAGAAGAAGCAGGAGTCGCATGCTCGGCGGTTTCCTGTTCCAGCAGCCGCACAACCATAGCCAGGAATTGTGCCCGGGAGAGCTGTCCGCCGGGGTCAAAAGAGCCGTTTCCGACGCCGTTGACCAGCCCGGCTTCCTGCATTTCGCTGATAGCGCCGTAGGCCCAGTGGGTACTTGGGACATCCCGGAAGGATGCGGCCGAAGCTGGAGCCAGCAGTGCCAGGGCGGCAGCCAAGGATACAATGAGGCACAGCGCCCGACGAATCGAAGTTCTCATAGGCGGTGCTCCGGCACCACGGCGAAGAATACCAGATCTTCGCTGCCGCAGTTGATCAGACTGTGGCGGTGCCCCATGGGACAGTAGTGGCAGCTGCCGGGACCAAGCAGTTCTTCCGTATCATCGCAGAGCACCTTTCCGGTGCCGGAGAGGATCCAGATGATCTCGCTGCTGGTTTCATGGACATGAGCGCCGATGGATGCGCCGGGCGGCAGCAGGCCGCGCATGATTTTGTTGGATTCATCGATATACATCCGGGTGTGGGTCTGGCCTGTGCCGCCCCGGAAACTGGGGATCACGGTTTCGGGAATGCTGTCAAAGGAAAGAAGCATAGCGGCCTCCTTACACATTGAACAGGAACTCGATGATATCGCCGTCCTGCACTACATATTCCTTACCTTCGGAGCGGTAGAGGCCCCGGGCCTTGACTTCGCTCATTTTTCCGCCGCACTCCATCAGGGTGTCGAAATTGCACACCTCCGCGCGAATAAAGCCGCGCTCAAAGTCGGAGTGGATCTTGCCCGCGGCCTGAGGGGCTTTGGTTCCCTTTTTGATGGTCCAGGCGCGGCATTCCTTCTTGCCGTCGGTCAGGAAGGAGATCAGGCCCAGCAGGGAGTAGCTGGCGGCGATCAGCTGGTCAAGACCGCTGGATTCGATGCCCATTTCGGACAGGAATTCCGCTTTTTCCTCCGGGGTATACTCGGCGATGTCCTCCTCGGTCTTGGCGCAGATGGGAATGGCTTCGGCGCCCTCGACTTCGGCCCGGGCCTTGACCAGAGGGAAATAGCGGTTGTTCTCAATGCCGTTCATCAGGTCGTCTTCGCCCATGTTGCAGGCGTATATGATAGGTTTGGCGGAAAGCAGGCCGATCTCCCGCACCGCCAGCATTTGTGCCTCGTCGTCAGCGTCAAAGGCGAAGGTGCGGGCGCTTTTGCCCTCGCCCAGCCAGGCGGCAAGGGGTTCCAGCCAGGCGAGTTCGGCCTTGGCGTCCTTATTGCCGGTTTTGGCCGCTTTGCTCTGGCGGGCGATGCGGTTTTGCACCACTTCCAGATCGGAGAGGATCAGCTCCATATCAATGGCATCAATATCGCCTTCCGGATCTACGCCCACGGGCACGTTCACATCGTCCACTACATGGACAATGTTCTCATCGTCAAAGCAGCGCACCACATGGACGATAGCGTCGCATTCCCGGATATGGCCCAGAAATTTATTGCCCAGGCCCGCACCGCCGGCTGCGCCGCGCACCAGACCCGCGATATCCACAAATTCGATTACCGCGTTGGTTTTTTTATCCGGTTCCCAGATGCGGCACAGTTCATCAAGCCGTTTGTCGGGCACCGGAACGATACCGGTGTTCGGCTCAATGGTGCAGAAAGGGTAGTTGGCCGCCTGGGCGTTTTTGGTATTGGTGATGGCGTTGAACAGGGTGGACTTTCCCACGTTGGGAAGTCCCACGATACCTAATTTCATATCGATCAAAACTCCTCGGATATCAATTCAGATTTTACTGAAAAATTGTACCATTTTCTGTGCTTTTGTGCAAGGGGTGGATACTGACTGGCCGGACATGAAAAAGCCGCAGGGAACCCAATGTGGTTTCCTGCGGCCTGTTTTGTTAGCTTAAGCGGAAAGACAACCCCCGGCTAAGCCGGGGAGTATAAAGAAATTATATAGTGAAAAAGACCTTCTGGTAGAATAAAGTTGCGGTCGGCCAACTGCAACAAAAAGAACCAGGA
>JAJCJC010000002.1 GCA_020555605.1 bacterium 210917-SL.2.15
CAGCCTTGCGGCTCAACCAGGAGGGTGAGAACTTGACCCTGCTGTCCTACAGCTATTGTATCACGGGCATCCCAAAGCCTGCTGATACCTAAAACTATTAACTTTAATCTTATTATACGAGGAGGGTGATAATAAAAAACAAAAGAACCCCCCATTCCGGGATCGAGGTGCAGATATGAACGAATCCAACGCTCCTCAGGAGCAGGTGCGCATTGTGCAGGAAACGGTAGCAGGTAAGGAAATCACGCTGGCCCACATCATCGGCGGCCCCGCGCCCATCGTATACGTCAAGCTGGGCTTAAATCCCAATATCGATTATCATTCTTCCGCCATCGGCATCATGAATATGACGCCGCCGGAGTCTGTTGTTATCGCTTCGGATATCGCCGTGAAAAGCGGCGAGGTCTATCTCGGCTTTGCCGACCGCTTCAGCGGGACCCTGATCATCACCGGCGAATTGGCCGCAGTGACCACCGCGGTGGAAGAGATCGTCGATTACTTCCACAACACCCTGGGCTATGTCTCCTGCCCCATCACCAAGCGCTGAGCGCGCAGATGCCATGGAGCAGACGACACAGCCGCGCATGACGCGCCAGCAGGTACTGGACGATATTTTCAAACAGGTTCATGGGCAGCGCACCCGAGTGGTGCAGCTGTCGGTGCCGGGCCGGGAGGTCACCCTGGCCCATGTAATCGGGAAACCCGATCCGTCGGTATATACCAATCTCTGTCTTGAAATCGGCTTCCATGCCGATTTTGACCAAGAAGGCCGTGCCATCGGCATTCTGCAGCTTTCCCCGGCGGAATCCGCCGTGATCGCGGCGGACGTGGCCGTCAAAGCCGGAGAAGTGGACGTGGGCTTTATGGACCGCTTCAGCGGCGCGCTGATCATCACCGGAGCCAGAGCGGAAGTGGATGCCGCCATGGAAGAGAATCTTCGCTTTTTCCGGGACGATCTCCATTTCCGCGTCTGCATGCTCTCACAGCAATAACACATCGCTCAGGAAGGGATCTTCATGCGAAAAATGTATTTGTGCGGCCGCAGCGAGGCGGGCAAAACCACGCTGATCCAAGCTCTCAAAGGCGAAACAACCAGATATGACAAAACGCAGTATGTCGACACCTGGGATATCTTGATCGACACGCCGGGCGAATATTACGAAATGAAATCCCTGGCCTGCAAGGCGCTGTACTGCTACTCCTTCGAGTGCGATCTCGAAGGGCTGATCGCCGGAGCAGACGAACCATTCTGCGTTCTGGTGCCGGGCCTGCCCACCTGTCTGAACCGCCCGCTGATCGGGATCATCACAAAGGTGGATTCCCCCAAAGCTAACGTCCCCATGGTGCGCCAATGGCTGGAAGCGGCGGGATGCTCCCGTATTTTTGAGGTGGATTCCATCACGGGCCGCGGCATTCAGGAGCTGCGTGATTTCTTGGAACTGCCCAACCCCGCACCCATGTCGGTGGAAGAAGCCATTGCCCTGCAGCGTCAAGGCTTGCCGGAATGGTAAGAATGGAAACGCAAAGATAACCAAGCAGCCCGTTACAAGGCGGGCTGTTTCTTTTCCTTGAAACAATATGTTCAAATTCCGAATCAGTGTTGTTATTAATTCCAAAGATACACACGGCGTTTCCAATTTTTTTGCAATTTTAAACGCCGAACAGCCCTTTTATTGTTATAAATAAAAAAATTACATATAATAGAAAAGAAAATCCCGGAAAAACCTTGCATTGATCGGGATTTTATGGTATAGTAATAGCGTTAGTAAAGGTTTTTTGGGAGAGTGGACTTTGCAGTCCGCTCTTTTTGTTGGTCAAAATTCAAAAGTCAAAAGCCTGAACATTTTTCGAAAAAGGCGGGATCGGATTGAAAAAAGTCACGGAACTCACCGCGGAGCTGGCTGCTCCTGTCGTCGCCGCACAGGGGTGCGAGCTGTGGGATGTGGAATATGTGAAAGAGGCCGGAACCTGGTATCTCCGGCTGTATATCGACAAGGAGGGCGGCGTCAGCATCGACGACTGCGAAGCTATCTCCCGCCGCGTCAGCGACCTTCTGGACGAGGCAGACCCCATCGAGGGCAGCTATACCTTTGAAGTGTCCTCTGCCGGCGCAGAGCGTCCTCTCAAGCGTCCGTCTGACTTTACCCGTTTTCTGGGCAGCCCTGTTACCGTCCGCCTGTATAAAAACAGGGACGGGCGCAAAGAGTTCGCCGGCGACCTGGCAGGCTATGAAGACGGTGCCGTGCTGCTGAAAGTGGGCGAGGAAACACTCCGTTTTGAAAAAGGCGACGTTGCCCTGGTGCGGCTGCGCGTCGATTTTTAACCAAGCGAACTGCTTTTGATAAAAATTTATTTTGCCGCGTCCCCTGCGGCAGAATGGTGTGAGGTTTTTATTTACTATGAAAAGATCCGTTAAAGAACAGGAAAACCGCAAAGGCATGAAGGTGGAGGAAATCTTCGCCGCGCTGGATATGCTGGAAAAAGAAAAAGGCATTCCCCAGCACTACATGATGGATAAGATCACCCAGGCCCTGATCAACGCCTACAAGCACGATCATCCCGATGTGGAAGAGGTTCTGGTGCGCGTGGATGAGGAGCATCGTACATTGAAAATGTACATCCAGAAAACCGTGGTGGACGAAGTCGAAAACCCCGGCAGCGAGATTTCCCGCGCCGATGCCAAAGCCATCGCCGGCTCCATCGGCGTGGGTGAGACGGTCAGCCTTCCCGTGGATAATGTGGAATTTGGCCGCATCGCCGCAGGCAACGGCAAGCAGATCATCATCCAGGGGCTGAAGGAAGCCGAGCGCGACATGATCTACAACCAGTTCTCCGGCAAGGAACACGAGATCCTCACCGGCACCGTTACCCGCATCGATCCGCGCAATGGCAATGTGAGCCTGCGCATCGGTACCGGCTCCGAGGCCACCGACGCCCTTCTCTCTGCCAGCGAACAGGTCCCCGGCGAGGTGCTCACCGAGGGAGAGCGCATCAAAGTGTATATGGTGGAAGTCCGCCGCGGTACCCGCGGCGCTCAGGTGGTGGTATCCCGCACCCACCCGGGCCTGGTCAAACGCCTGTTTGAGCTGGAAGTCCCCGAAATCTACGACGGCATTGTGGAAGTGAAAAACGTGGCCCGTGAGGCCGGCTCCCGCACCAAAATGTCCGTATGGTCCAGCGACGAAAACATCGATCCCATCGGCGCCTGCATCGGCCCCAAAGGACAGCGCGTGGCCGCTGTGGTGGATGCCCTGAACGGCGAAAAGATCGATATTATTAAGTTCAGCGAAAACCCCACAGAATATATCGCCGCAGCCCTGGCTCCCGCCGACGTGCTGGACGTGTGGATGGCCGACGACGGCAAGGGCTGCCGCGTGATCGTACCGGACGACCAGCTTTCCCTGGCCATCGGCAAAGAAGGCCAGAATGCCCGTCTGGCCGCCCGGCTGACCGGCTATAAGATCGACATCAAGCCAGAATCTTTCCACGATGAAGAAGCCGAAACCGTGACGCTGGGCGACGTGGTCAGCATCATCACCGGGGATGAGGACGGTACGGAAGCGGAACACGAAGAAGCATAACAACAGGCGCAGGAGGCGGATAAGGATTGCTCAAACCGAAGAAGATCCCGCAGCGGCAATGCGTGGGCTGCCGCACAATGAAAAACAAGCGCGACCTGATCCGGGTAGTGAAATCTCCCGCAGGGGAGATCAGCCTGGACTTTGTCGGCAAGAAACCCGGCCGCGGCGCCTATCTCTGCCCTGACAGCGCATGCCTTACGCGCGCCCGGAAAACAAAGGCTCTGGAGCGCGCGTTTGAAACCGCAATCCCGGCGGAGATTTACGACGCGCTGCTCGCGCAGATGGAGGCCGCCGATGGGACCTGAGACAAAAACCGACTTCCTGCGCCTGCTGGGCCTTGCCAAGCGGGCGGGCCGGGCAGAGCTCGGCGAGGACGGCGTCAGCGGTGCCGCCGCAGACGGCAAGGCCCGGGTAGTCTTTCTGGCCGTCGACGCCGCTAAAAACAGTGTTCGCCGCGCCCGCAACGCAACCGATTCCGGCCATGCCGAGGTGCTTTCCGTTCCATTTACCAAAGAAGAGTTGGGCGCGGCCTGCGGCCGCGGAAGCTGCGCTATGCTGGCCATTACCGAATCCGGCCTGGCCGCCTCGGCGGTGCAGAAGCTCGCTGTATGCTGCCCGGGCATCTATGACGACTCCGTCCAGCGGCTGCAGGAAAAAGACGAACGCATCCGCGCACGCCGCGCAAAAAAGCGGCCGCGCAAACAATCAACCTGAAAAATTAACTTTGGAGGTGGCTTTATTTGGCTACGACAAATAAAATCAAAGTACATGATATTGCAAAGAGCTTCAACCTGCCGTCGAAGGACATCATGAATATTCTTTCGGAATATTCCACTCCTCCGAAAAGCCACAGCGCGGTGATGACAGAAGAAGAAATTTCCATCGTCTTCGATTACCTGACACAGAAAAATCAGATCTCCAGCATCGAGGTCATTTTTGCCGACAGTTTCCAGGCCGAGGCCCCCGCACCGGCGGAAAAGGAGGCGGCCAAGGCTCCTCAGGCTGTTCAGGAAGGGACGAAACCAGCCGCTGCAGGAAAGCCCTCTGCCGCCAAAGGCGAAGGAAAGGCCCCCGCACCAGCGGCAGCCTCCGCTGCGCCGACGACCTCCCGCGTACCCAAGACCAAGATCGTGGACACCCGCAAAGCGGCCAACGTCAATCTGGATAAGTACGACGAACGCCTGCAGGACATGGCCGAAAGTTCCAAGGCCGGCCAGCGCGCAGGCAAAATGCAGCAGGGCAAGGAAAAGTTCCGTAACAACAACCGCCGCGGCGGCAATATGACCTTCTCCAACAAGCGCCGTCAAGAAGAGCAGGAGAAGATGCGCCGCCTGCAGCTGGAAATTGCCAAGAAGGCCCCCCTCAAAGTCGAGATTCCCGACGAGATCAGTGTAGGCGAACTGGCCTCCCGCATGAAGAAAACCGGCGCGGAGGTCGTGAAAGCCCTGATGAAAAACGGCGTGATGGCCTCGGTGAGCCAGGTGATCGACTTCGATACGGCCGCCATTATTGCCGAGGATATGGGCTGCAAGGTGGAGCACGAGGTGATCGTTACCATCGAGGAGAAGCTGATCGACACCGCAGAGGATAAGCCCGAAGATCTGGTGCCCCGCGCCCCCGTGGTGGTGGTCATGGGCCACGTCGACCACGGCAAAACCTCCCTTCTGGACTATATCCGCAAAGCCAACGTGGCTTCCGGCGAAGCTGGCGGCATCACCCAGGCCATCGGCGCCTATACCGTGGAGATCAGCGGAAAGCCCATCACGTTCCTGGATACTCCGGGCCACGAGGCCTTTACCGCCATGCGTGCCCGCGGCGCCATGGTCACCGATATTGCGATCCTGGTGGTGGCCGCCGACGACGGCATTATGCCCCAGACCATTGAGTCCATCAACCACGCCAAAGCCGCGGAGATCCCCATCATCGTGGCTGTGAACAAAATGGATAAACCCTCCGCCGATCCCGAACGCATCAAGACCCAGCTGACCGAACACGGTCTGCTGGCCGAAGACTGGGGCGGCGACACCATCATCTGCCCCATTTCAGCTAAAACCGGCATGGGTGTGGACGACCTGTTGGAAATGGTTACGCTGAAAGCCGAGATGCAGGAGCTGAAGGCCAATCCCAACCGCGCCGCTTCCGGCGCTGTGATCGAGGCGCGCCTGGACAAGGGCCGCGGCCCCGTGGCCACCCTGCTGGTGCAGAACGGTACGCTGCACCAGGGTGACATTATTATCGCCGGCACCGCCGTGGGCCGTATCCGCGCCATGGTGGACGACAAGGGCCGCCGCCTGAAGGATGCCGGTCCTTCCGTGCCCGTGGAGATCACCGGCCTGGCCGAGGTCCCCTCTGCCGGCTGTACCTTCAACTCCGTGGCCGACGAGCGCATGGCCCGCGAACTGGTAGAGCAGCGCAAGGCCGAAGAACGCGCCGCTGCCAGCGCACCGGTGCAGAAAGTAACGCTTGAAGATCTGTTCAGCCAGATCCGCTCCGGCGAAATGAAAGAACTGGGTCTGATTGTCAAAGCCGATGTACAGGGCAGCGCCGAGGCGGTCAAACAGTCCCTTGAAAAGCTGACCAACGAAGAGGTGCGCGTACGCGTGATCCACTCCGGCGTCGGTGCCATCAACGAGAGCGACGTTATGCTGGCCGCCACCTCTAAAGCCATTATCATCGGCTTCAATGTGCGCCCCGACGCCGCCGCACGCGACAGCGCCGCACGCAGTAATGTGGATATGCGCATGTACCGCGTGATCTATGACTGCATCAATGAAATGGAAGCAGCCATGAAGGGCATGCTCGCCCCCAAATTCCGCGAAGCCGTCATCGGCCGGGCCGAGATCCGTCAGACCTACAAAGTCTCCGGCGTTGGCACCATCGCCGGCTGCTATGTGCAGGAAGGCAAGATTCAGCGCGGCTGTTCCGTGCGCATTGTGCGCGACGGTGTGGTGATCCACGAAGGCGAGCTGGCTTCCCTGCGCCGCTTTAAGGATGATGTAAAGGAAGTGGCCGAGTCCTACGAATGCGGCCTGTCCATTGAGAAATTCAACGACCTCAAAGAAGGCGATCAGATCGAAGCCTTCATCATGGAAGAAATTAAGCAGTAATTTCCTTTTCAAATCACAGTTGCAACAGCCAGCAGGGCGGGTATCGACGCCCGCCCTGCTTTTTACCGAAAGGAGCACCTATGAGCTGCGTTTATCTGTTGTGTGCAGACCATCCGCTGCCCTCGTATGATCCGAAAGCCCGTCGCCTCATACATGACGCCGAAGACAGCTTTTCCGTGCGACCGTTGGAATATTACTGCAGCGCAGTGGAGGATCTTGGCCTTTCCATGAAGCCCTGTCGATATGAGCTGGGCCTACGCGCTACCGGACAGGGTGCCGCTCTGCTGCGGGACTATCTGTCCTTGCACTGCACCACAGGCGAACAGGTGGAACTTTGGTATCTGTGGGTGGGCGAGGTCAATGTGCGCGCCTTCCGTTTGGCCGGAAGCCTTGCCAATTTGGATACAGATACCCTGAAGCAGCTGGAGGAACGGGAGCAGACCTGCGTCACTCTGACCATCTGAGCGTACTTCAAACCCAATACGAACAACACGAATGAACCCCACAAGGAGGTTTTTCCCTATGGCTAAAAACCGCATCCACCGCATCAATGAAGAGATCCAGCGGGAACTTGCTTCCCTGCTGCGTACGGTGAAAGATCCGCGGGTAAAGGACACCATGCTGAGTATCACGCATGTGGACACCACCGCCGATTTGCGCTATGCAAAAATTTATGTCAGCGCTCTGGAAAAAGCGCAGGAAAAAGATGCACTGAAAGGACTCAAATCCGCCGCAGGATACCTGCGCCGGGAGCTGGGCGCCGCACTGCAGCTGCGCTACACGCCGGAGCTTGTCTTTGAGGCCGACGACTCCATTGCCCACGGCACCCATATCCTGGAAGTCCTGCGCGGCATCGAAGAGAAAGAAGGTCTGCTGGAGGAGGGAGACGAAACCCCATGACGATTGAGGAAACCGCCTGTTGGCTCCAAGAGCGTGACCGCTTCCTGATCCTGACCCATGTGCGGCCGGATGGCGACACCGTGGGCTGCGCCGCCGCATTGTGCGCTGCTCTGCGGCAGATCGGCAAAACCGCCTATGTGCTTCCCAATCCTGAATTGACGGCTACCTGCGCCGATTACGTTACCTGTTACCATGCGCCGAAGGACTACGTGCCCGCGTGCATCGTGTCCACCGATGTGGCCAGTCTGGGGCTGCTCCCCGAAAACGCAGCGCCGTACCGGGCGCACATTGATCTGGCCATTGACCACCATCCCTCTTATGAAGGCTTTGCCACAGCCTCCTGTATTCAAAGCGACAAAGCCGCAGCCGGCGAGATCGTCTATGCGTTGGTCTGTGCCTTGGGTGTCATGACACCTAAGATCGCCACAGCGCTTTACTGCGCCGTATCCACCGACACCGGCTGCTTTGTTTATAACAACACCACCGCCAATACCCACCGCGTGGCCGCAGCGCTGATCGAAGCGGGCTGCGATGTACAGGGCGTGAACAAACGCCACTTCCGCACCAAAAGCCAGGCTCGCATCGCATTGGAAAGCGCGATCCTGTCGGCTGTAGAGTATCACGACGGCGGCCGCATCGCCGTAGTCACCGTACCCCAGGCCCTGCTGCGCAGCGTCGGAGCCGGAGCAGACGACGCCGAAGAGATCGCCTCCATGGCAGGCGTGATCGAAGGCGTGGACTGTGCCCTGACGATCCGCGAACTGGCCGATGGCGAGAGCAAAATCAGCCTGCGCACCGGCGCACGCATCAACGCCACCGAAGCCTGCCGCCTACTGGGCGGCGGCGGACATGCCCAAGCTGCCGGCGCCACGCTGGACTGCTCCCTGGAGGAAGCCAAACGCCGCGCGCTGGAAGCAATCGCCCAAGTGGCCCTTCCGGAAGCATGATGCGTGCTTTTCCCGGGAAAAAACAGTCCGCCGGCTTTTGCCGTAGGAATGTTCCCGTACTCCGCACCGGACCAACACTTTTTCCAGCGGCATCCGGCCCAAGGCCTTTCCAGATCCCGTTTCCCGGCAGGACAGCCGCACAGACAAAACGCTTGGCGCACGGGAGGTAGTGCTATGCCAGACGGCATCCTAATTATCGATAAACCTTCGGATTGGACCTCCATGGACGTATGTGCTAAACTCCGGGGGATCTTTCACGAAAAACGCATCGGCCACGGCGGGACGCTGGACCCAATGGCCACAGGCGTGCTGCCTGTGTTCATCGGCCGTGCCACCCGCGCTGTGGAATTTGCCGAAAAGGGCGACAAAGAATATGTCGCCTCGCTGCGCCTCGGCCGGGTCACCGACACCCAGGACAGCACCGGCACCGTGCTGGAAGAGCATTCTGTACCCGCCGCTTCCGCAGCGGCCGTGGCATCCCTCCTCCCCCGTTTCACAGGGGAGATCGAGCAAATCCCGCCCATGTATTCCGCCATCAAAATCAACGGGCAAAAGCTTTACCAGCTGGCCCGCAGGGGACGGGAAGTGGAACGCCCCGCCCGCCGGATCACGATTCGGGAACTAGAACTGCTGGAACCGGCGTCAAACGGAGATCTCCGACTGCGGATACGCTGTTCCAAGGGCACCTATGTGCGCACGCTCTGTCACGATATTGGACAGGCTCTGGGCTGCGGCGCCATCATGACCGGCCTGCGCCGCACCATGGCCTGCGGCTTTACGCTGGAACAGGCAGTTACTCTGGAGCGACTTTTCTCCTGTGCGGCCCCCGGCGCCCTTCTTCTCCCCACAGAAGCCCTGTTTTCCGATTATCCGAAAACCGTTCTGCCGCCAGAAGCGGAGAAAAAGGTACGCAACGGCGCAGCAGCATCCTGCCGCGGCCTGCCGCCTGGCGACTACCGGACTTACAGCCAAGATGGCATTTTTCTGGCCCTGTGCCGCAGCGACGGCGCAGCGCTTACCACAATCAAAAGTTTCTTCCAAGTAGAAATGCAGCAAAGCAGGTGAATTGATTTGGAACAGACCCATTCCGCCCACCGCGCTATTGCGCTGGGCTTCTTCGACGGGATCCACCGCGGCCATGGCCAGCTGATGGAGCGCGCCATCCTGCGGGCCAGAGAATACAATCTCCGCCCCGCAGTTTTTACCTTTGACCGGCACCCCAGCGATCTATACGCCGACACTCCCGTACAGCTGATCAACTCCGCCCAGGACCGGGCCGACCTGATCCATCGGCTCTATGGGATCCGTGAGGTCATCTTCTCTCACTTTGACGAGGCAATGATGCGTATGCCCTGGGAAGATTTTCTTACAAAAATGCTCTACGAGCAGTACGGCGCGCGCTATCTGGTCTGCGGAGAGGATTTCCACTTCGGCTATCGCGGCGAAGGCAATCCGTCAAAGCTGGCCGCGACCTGCAAAATGCTGAGCATCGGCTGCGATATTATTCCTTTGATGGAAATTGACGGCACCAAAGTAGGTTCCACCTATATCCGCTCCCTGCTGGCCGAAGGCGATATGGAACGGGCCACGAAATTTCTGGGTCATCCCCACTGTCTGTCCCACACCGTGGAACATGGCAAGCGGCTGGGCAGTTCTATCGGCATTCCCACAGTCAACCTGACCGTGCCGCCCCATGTGTTGACGCCGGCGCACGGCGTCTATGCCACCCGCGTGCAGATCGGCAAAGCATCCTATATGGGTGTGACCAATGTGGGCATCCGGCCCACGGTGGATCACTCCACCCATGTCACAGTGGAGACGTTTATTTTGGATTTCAACGGCGATCTGTACGGCCAGACACTGCGCGTAGATTTTTACAAGCGGCTGCGGGACGAGCGCAAGTTTGCCTCGCTGGACGAGCTGAAAATACAGATCCAGCGGGATATGGATTCCACCCGCTCCTTTTTCCAGAAGCATCCATAACGTCTTTTTTCCACACAAAAAACACTACCTATTGTAATAAATAGGTAGTGTTTTTCTATTTGTTATCGTCGCCCCTTATAAATCGCCCTCATCCTTCAGCTCTTCCACCAAGCGATACCCCACGCCCACCTCCGTGAGAATGTAGCACGGCTGCGCCGGATTTTTCTCAATTTTGCGGCGGATATTGGCCACATTCACCCGCAGGATCTGATTGTCCCGGGAACTGTACGGCCCCCACACGTTGCGACAGATGTATTCATAGGTCAGCACACGGCCAGCGTCTTTGCACAACAGCGCCAGAATCTTGAACTCGATCTGTGTCAGATGCGTGTCTTTTCCAGCCACAGACACCACGCGTTTGCCAAAATCCACCCGCAGGCCGCCCACCTCAAACACATCGGACACCATACTGCCCTTGATCATCCGCTCCGTGTAGCGCAGCGTGGCGCGGATGCGGGCCATCAGTTCGTTCGTGCCGAAGGGCTTGACGATATAATCCCCCGCGCCGGCATCCAGCGCGTCCACTTTTTCCGCCTCCTGTCCACGGGCAGAAACGACGATCACCGGCGCAGCCGACCAGGTACGAATGGTTTTCAGCACCTCTATGCCGTCCATATCTGGCAAGCCCAGATCCAGTAAGATCAAATCCGGGTTGTGGGAAGCGATCAGCGTCAGGGCGCTGTGGCCATTCTCAGCCGTAACCACAGCGTAATCATTGGAAATCAACAGCGTTGAAATCAGATTGCGGATACTTGCCTCATCTTCAACGATCATAACCAAACGCTTGGTACTCATGATTCTCTCTCCTCCGTTTGTCCGGCTCCCATAGGCAGCCAAAATCGAAATTCCGCGCCGCCGTCGCCATGATTTTCCGCAATCAGCATTCCTTTGTGTGCCAGCAGAATCGACATGCAGACGGACAATCCCATGCCCATGCCCCGCGTGGCGTCCGTATCATGCAGGACACCGCTAAACAGATTCGGCAGATCCTTTTCTGCGATTCCCATGCCGTGATCGCGCACGGAAAACCAGCACCGGTCCCCTTCCCGCCAGGCCGTCAATGCCACTGGTGCCTGCACACCGGAATGGCGCACCGCATTTTCCAGCAGGTTGATCAGCACCTGCTCAATCAGCATCGCATCCATCGGCACCAACAGGATCTCCTCTGGTACTGTAACCATCACCTGCTGCTTGGGGAAACGCCGGCGAAAACGTGTTACGCTTTCTTCCAGCACTTCCTCCGCCAATTCCTCCCGCTTGTTCAGATGTACCGGCTCGTCTCCCTGAAACTTCGTCACAGAAAGAAGATTTTCCACCATCTGCGACAACCATAGCGCTTCGTTATGGATATCCTCCGCCAGATTCCGCCGTTCTTCGGGCGTCAGGCGCGCGTCGTTCATCAGCATGGAACTGGCCCCTGCCACCGCCGTCAACGGGGTGCGCAGGTCATGGGATACTGCCCGCAGCAAATTGCCGTGCATCTTTTCCTTCGCCGCCTTCATCTCCGCTTCCGCGCGCTTTTCTTCCAGCTTCCGGTTGCGCTCGCACAACTCCAGCGTTTCCTGCTCGTGGCGGACTGCCTTTTCCGTTTCGCCCCGCAGTTGATAGGTGAGCACGCTCACCAGCAGCGTCACCATCGTAAAGCAGACAAAATCAATGGGGTAGCCCACGATGCTCAGTGTAAAAAAATGGTAGGGATATGTAAAAAAATAGTTGATGGCAAAGGTGCTGACGATAGATGCCACAATGCCATAATACATGTGGTACGTAATCCGAGAGATTACAACCACCGCCAGCACAAACACCACCGGCGCATCATTGTCGATTCGTGTAAAATGCAAGATTGTGGCACAGATCGCGTAGGCCAGAAACAGCAGCGCCGCCGTCAGAATCCAGCTGCATAGCACATTGTGTGCTTTCCATACCTGTCTGCACTGCTCTTTCATATATGCTGCCCCTTTCTTGTCCTCTTCATTATACTCTAAGACGGCATAAATATTTTATAAAATTCTGTCGAAGTCTGTAAAATTTTTCACAAAGTTGAAGAGAAAAAGCGGATGCCCTTTCCGGGCATCCGCTTTGCGCGTGTATATAAGCGTGTTTATGATTCTCTTTCAGAAGAGCATTGCCCAGCAGAAGAAACCAACCACGGCAACAATGCCCACAAAAATGGTAACGATAACCAGATACCCCATAATATCTTTTGCACTCAGGCCCGCAACTCCCAATGCAGGCAATGCCCAGAAAGGCTGAATCATATTTGTCCATTGATCGCCCCATGCAATAGCCATGGCTGCGCGGCCCGGCTCAATACCCATTTGATCAGCAGCAGGCATCACAATGGGTCCCTGTACAGCCCACTGACCACCGCCGGACGGAACGAAGAAGTTCACGATACCGGCACTCAGGAAGGTCAGCATCGGGAAAGTTACATTCGTAGAAATAGCCATCATACCGTTGGAAATGGCCGAGGCCAAAGACACGCCGTCTTCATTTGCGCCCACCATCATACCCATAATACCGGCATAAAAGGGGAACTGCAACAAAATACCAGCAGCAGTGGTAGATGCCTCACCAATCGCGTCCACATAGCGGCGCAAATCGCCGTGCGCTAAGATACCCAAGAACATGAAAATCATGTTGACAATGTTCAGGTTCAGTGCGGAGAACACATTGCTGCCAGCCTGCACAACGCCTACAAAGTAATAAATAATGTACACAAAGCCCATAACCAGAGTAATAAGCCACAGGATACGGGAATGCTCGAGCTTATCTGCAGGAAAGCGAATTTCATAACTTCTTTCCTCTTCATCCTCGAGCAAATCCGGATCCACACAGATAGTGTGCTCCTTGTCCGGATGCATCATGTAATTTAAAAACGGCATCAGCACCAAAATTGCCAGCACCATGATCAGGTTCATGGGATGGAAAATAGTGTCGCTGGTAGGTGCCTGATAAGTAACTTCACCGATTGTGTATCCGCCAGAAATAGTCAGCGGAATAGAGCCAGACAGGCCTGCATGCCAAATGACAAATCCAGAATAGGCCGAAGCAATCAGCAAACGATAATCTACAGTTGGAACGCGGCGGGCAACCTCCTTAGCCAGCAATGCGCCGGCAATAAGGCCAAACCCCCAGTTAATCCAGCAGCACACCACAGAAATAGCAGTGACCACGATAATGGCAGATTTATTACTGTGCGCTAGGCCAGCAATCTTACGCAGAATATTGCGGCATACCTTCGCCGATGCCAGCGCACTGCCCAGCACGACCACCAGTGCCATCTGCATAGAAAACGCCAGTAGTCCCCAGAAACCGCTACTACTTCCCCAGTAGCTCAACATCTGCAACGGGCCACAGCCAGTCACAAAAATGGCCGTGATGTAAACAACGATCGTCAAAATAATGGCGAACAGGAATGGATCCGGTAGCCAGCGATTGATGATCTTAACAAAAAAATTAGAAATTGCTTTCATTGTGTATAGTTACCCCCCTTAATAAAATCTTATACACACGCTTTTTCTGTCCTTTATTCTACCACCTTTTCCAGTGCTTGTCAAACCGCTTTTTTTTGTCTTTTCAGCATTTTTTCCTCAAGTTTTTCCTTCAAAAATTAAATTTTGAACAAATTGTAAACTTTTCAAACGTCTATCGTATCTTTATTCTACTTTTATAAAATATATATTTTATAAATATGCAGTGTGCGGATATTTGCGTGCAGCAGTAAAACTCCGCCCCGGCGCATTGCGCTGGAGCGGAGCCGTAACTGGTAATGAAAAACAGCGTTTTTCGTTTAAATCAAAATGCCCTGTTTTTTCGCAGCAAAGGTCAGTTCATCTCGGAAATTCGGATGCGCAATGGAAATCAAAGCTTTTGCCCGCTCCGACAGCGGCTTACCTCGCAGCTTTGCAATTCCGAATTCCGTAACGATGAAATCCACGTCGTTTTTACTGGTCGTCACAATCGCGCCCGGCGTCAGGGTCGGCATGATTTTACTGACCGTGCCGCCCTTAGCCGTGGACGGGAAGGCGATAAAACTCATGCCGCCGGGCGACTGCGTCGCGCCGCGGACATAATCCACCTGGCCCCCGCTGCCTGAAACGTGCTTAGTGCCGATGGACTCTGCACAGACTTGCCCGTAAAAATCCACTTCCAGCGCAGCGTTGATAGAAACAAAGTTCGGATGCTGCGCAATCACAGCCGGATCATTGACGTAATCCACCGGCAGCAGTTCAAACGCCGGGTTATCGTCGATCAGATCATAGATCCGCTGGGAGCCAAAAGCGAATGTAGCCACCGTCTTTCCCGTGTGGATGGGCTTTTTGCTGTTGTTCACCGCACCGCATTCGATCAGCTCCACCATGCTGTCCGTAAACATCTCCGTATGGATGCCCAGATCGTGCTTGTGCTTCAAAGCCAGACCCACTGCATCCGGTACGGCGCCGATGCCCAGCTGCAGCGTCGCGCCGTCTGGAATGCGTTCGGCAATCAGGCCGCCGATCGTCCGGCTGGTTTCATCGATCTCCGCTTTGGGCAGGCAGACCAGGGGCACATGATTTTCGTAAAGGCCGTCAATTTGCGAAATATGTACCATAGGCGAGTTCAATGCTCTGGGCAAATTTTTATTGACTTCCACAATAATATGCTTTGCCTTATGCAGCAGCGCCTGCGACGCAGACCCCACTGTGCTCATACTGAAATAGCCGTGCTTGTCCATAGGAGACACAGCGGCCACGAAATAATCCACATCCACATACCGGGTGAACAGGCCTGGAATATCGCGGTAATAACACGGCATCACATCGGCCAGGCCGTTATTGACCGCCTTACGGCCTCCGCCGCTGGAAAACCAAGAAATACCGGTGTATTTCCCCAGCAGCTCTGCATCCTGATACATTTCATAGGGATAGACGTCCAGCAAAATATGCTGTTTGACATTGGTCAGGCCGTTTTCTTTTACACGCTTTGCCACAGCATTCAGCAGCGCCCCCGGCTGCGCCAAGGTAATGTCGCAGCAGAGTACGTCATTGGATTCGATCCGGCCAGCCAGCTCATCCGCTGTCGCCAGCAGCCGCTTATACATTTTTTTATACTTTCTTACTGCCTCCAAACAATTCACAATCCTCTCCTATAAACTACGCCCACCAGCGTTTTGTATAAAGTATATTGTACCATACCGAACTCCGGCCCGCAATCCCCGACTCTCTTTCTTTTTTTGGGGGGCGGCCCCCTGTTTTTTTTTGCTGCGGCACTGCCTCTGCTCTCCAAAAAAGGAAAAGAGAAACGCTTCAGCGCTTCTCTTTTTTCGCATGCATTTTAGTAGAGCAACAACAGTCCTTCTAGTCTTATACCATAGCCCAGACCAGGAAGCCCAGGCACGCCACAATACCGACAAAGATGGTAACAATCACCAGATAGCCCATAATATCGCGCGCCTGCAGTCCGGCAATACCCAGCGCGGGCAGCGCCCAGAAAGGCTGGATCATATTGGTCCACTGGTCACCCCAGGCAATACCCATGGCCGCGCGGCCCAGTTCGATACCCATCTTTTCTGCCGCCGGCATCACGATGGGCCCCTGAACGGCCCACTGGCCACCGCCGGAAGGAACAAAGAAGTTTACGACACCAGCGCTCAGGAAGGTCAGCATCGGGAAGGTCACATTTGTGGAAGCGGCCATCATCACATCGGTGATCACACTGCCCAGCGAATTGCCGTTGGCGTCGGCTCCCACCATCATGCCCATAATACCGGCATAAAAGGGGAACTGCATCAGGACGCCGGCCGCCGTGGTGGAGGCGTCGCCGATAGCGTCCACATAGCGGCGCAGGCTGCCGTGGGCCAGGATACCCAGGAACATGAAAATCATGTTGACAATGTTCAGGCCCAGATTGAAACCGTTTGTAAAGAAATAGTAGATGATATAGCCGAAGCCCATGACCATGGTGAGAATCCACAGAATACGGGACTGCTCAATGCGGTCTGCGGGGCACTTGACTTCGTAAGTACGCTCTTCCTCATCGGTCAACAAACTAACATCGACACAGACGGTATGTTCCTTATCCGGATGCATAGCCCAGTTCACAAAAGGCATCAGGACCAGGATCACGCCCACCATGATCAGGTTCATGGGATGGAAGATCGTTTGAGAAATGGGCACGGAGAACGTAACTCCGCCGATTTCTGTGGGCTGCGCAATGGTTAAAGGAATGGAACCGGACAGGCCCGCATGCCAGATGACAAAGCCGGAGTAAGCCGAGGCGATCAGCAAGCGGTAATCCACGGTGGGAACGCGGCGGGCAATCTCCTTCGCCAGCAGCGCGCCAGCCACCAGGCCAAAGCCCCAGTTCAGCCAGCAGCAGATGGTGGACACAAACGTAACCAACAGAATAGCCGATTTGTTGGAGCTGGCAATGCTGGCAATCTTGCGCAGAATATCTTTGCACACCTTGGCGGAAGCAAGCGCAGTGCCCAGAACCACCACCAGGCACATCTGCATGGTAAAAGACAGCAGTCCCCAGAAGCCTGTATCGCTGCCCCAGTAGACCAACATATCGATGGGTGTGTTATCCGTAACCAATAGCGCGGCCACAAATACGACCAGTGTCAGGATAATTGCAAACAGGAATGCATCCGGCAGCCATCGATTGACAATCTTAGTAAAAAAATTACTTAACACTTTCATGTAAATACCCCCCTAAAATGGATTCCTTTGTCAAAGTGCCGTCGGCTGCAACCAGGCCCTAAGATGCAGCCGTGAATCTTGTGTTACTATAGCGGAAGTACATGTCAGAATCAAGCGATTTACTTCCATTTTTATACATTTTTATCGTTTTATATATATATCTTTTATAATTCCTTTTTAATAAATATACATTGAAATTACTATATATTTTCTTTATAAAATCTTTTTACACATCCATGATTCCGCGTATATTCCAGAGTACCGCAAAGAGGTCTTCCCGCCCCCCCGCCGGCACACGGGCCGGCCGCAGGTGCAGCACTCCCATCCCCGCGGCCGCAGGCTCCTTTTTTCCGCCACGCTTCCTTCCGCTGCAGGCAATCCCGCAGCCCCAAGGCCGCCGGATTGTTCCTCTTTGTTTTATGCGCCTTCTTCGGCCGGAATTACCCCTCTGGCGCTTTCTTAATACTTTTTGAATACCCACAGCCCATGGTTTTACAGCATTCCTTCTCCCTTTTCCCGCCGCAGCCTTCCATTTCCTGCACCGGCTTTATTTCCCGACGCGATCTGCACGCAAGCCTTTGTACAATGGGCAGAAAAAGGAGGACATGCCATGAACTTTGTACAAACGCTGACCGCGGTGGAAAAGAGC
Organism: bacterium 210917-SL.2.15; assembly: GCA_020555605.1. Classification (GTDB taxonomy): domain Bacteria; phylum Bacillota; class Clostridia; order Oscillospirales; family Oscillospiraceae; genus Pseudoscillospira. Next base: position 17,851 of record JAJCJC010000002.1, read on the forward strand.
CGCGCTTTAAGCTGCGCCATCCGCTTTCTTTTGGCCGCCATACTTTCGGGCAGTCAAATTTTCGGCGCATACGCTCCCTTTGGCCTGGGCTTTGTGGCCGCCGCCGGCGCCGGCATGGAGGGCCTTTCGGCGCTGCTGGGCCTTCTGGTAGGCTCACTTTTGATGATGTCCTTCACCTCCGCCATGAAATACATCGCCGCCGCCATTCTGATCTTCTCCGTGTCCGTCGCCTTTTTTGACACGAAAATCTACCGAAAAAATGCCTTCCTCCCCCTGATCACCGCCGCCTGCACCGCGGTGGTGGGATTCGTGTACCTGATGCCGCAGGGCGTATTCAATACGGACGGAGCCTATTTCCTGCTTGAGATTTTCCTGGCCGGCGGCTGTGCCGCCTGTTACCGTGTGGCGCTGGCGATCCGGACCGACGCGCCGGAGGCCCTGGACCGACGGCAGCTTTTCGCCTTGTTTGTTCTGGCAATCTCCCTGCTGATCGCCGTAGCCGCCATTCCTCTGGCGGGCCGGTTCTCCCTGGGTCGCATTTTTTCCATCGTGCTGGTGCTGGCCGCCGGGCGGCTGGGCGGCATGGGCCTGGGCTGCGCCGCCGGATTGTGCGCAGGCCTGAGCATGGATGCCGTGTCCGGCACGCTGTATTTTTCCATGGCTTATGCACTTTCGGCCATGACGGCGGGCCTGCGCCGGTGCGGCCGGGCGCGCTACACACTGCTGTTCCTTTTCGGCACCGTGCTCTCCCTATTCTGGTGCAGTGCTGAGACGGCGGTATATACCCTGCTGGAAACCGCCATCGCCGGCGTGCTTTTCCTTCTGCTGCCGGAAAAACTGTTCCAGAAGGGCCGCCGGCGCAAAGCTGCCGCCCTCGGTGCGCCGAAAGCCCTGGAAAAGCAGCTGCGGGGCGCCGCTTCGGTCTTCCGCGACCTCTATGACAGCTTGAGCCGTGCCGGAGCCGCACCGGTCAACGATGAAAATGTGGCCACAGTGTTCGACCGGGTAGCCGACCAGATCTGCCGGGCCTGCCCCCTGTGCGCCACCTGCTGGGACGCAGATTATGTGACCACCTACAACGCCCTGAACGACGTGACGGAGTATCTCAACAACCGCGGCCACGTGCTGCCTTCTGACTTTCCGGCCCATTTTTCTTCCCGCTGCCTGCGCTTTTCCGATTTCACCGCCGCAGTGAACGCTGAATTCACGGCGCTTCTGATGCGGCGGCAGTACACGCGCCAGCTCAGCACTACCCGGGCGCAGGCTCGGGAACAATACGCCCGGCTGTCCGAACTTTTGGCCGAATCCGCCGATCAAGTGGAGCGCAGCGCCGCGGTCCCCGCCTCCGCCGAAGCCCCTGTGTGCGACATCTGCACCGCCGGGCGGGCCAAAGCGGGCGAAAGCGTCAGCGGCGACACACTGTCCACGTTCCGCAGCGAAGATGGAAGAATGTTTCTGCTCCTCTCCGACGGCATGGGCTGCGGCGAGGACGCCCGCCGGGAATCAGCCATGACGGTGCGGCTGCTGGAGCAATTCCTGAAAGCGGGCATCGAACCGTCTACCGCCCTGAAAACGCTCAACAGTGCCCTCACCCTCCACACAGACGAAAGCGGCAGCTTCACTACCATCGACCTGCTGGCCATGACGCCGGAGACCGGCTCTGTTTCTTTTTATAAATATGGTGCCGCTCCCTCCTATATCCGCCACGGCAAAAGCGTCCGCCGCGTTACCGGCAGCGTGCTGCCCGCCGGGTTGAGCAGCAGCGACCGCATCCCGGACGCCACCACAGTGCACCTGAGCGCTGGCGACATTGTTTTGCTGATCAGCGACGGCTTTGCCGACAGCGGTGACGACGCGTGGCTGGAGACGCTTCTTTCCCAATGGGAGGGTACGGACATCCATTCCCTCACCTCCGCCCTGATGGACGAGAGCCTGCGCCACGGCGGACGCAGTGATGACGCCAGCCTTTTGGTGCTGCGTCTGAGCCCTGCTCCGGAACATTCAGCCAAAGCTGTATAAAACCGTCGCGGCGTGGGCATACTGACTGCAAAGGCCCAATGCGGCGGCAAAAGGAGCGGACACAGCTATGGTAAAAGGCGTTTCCCGTCAGGTGATCGTGGTATCCAGTCCCGACCGGCGGTATTTTGACGAGGCAATCTTTATTCTGCGCAGCGATGCGCCCCGGCCAAATCCCGGCGTGTCGGGCGTGGCGGTGGAAGAAGCCTGCCGCATCGCCCGGCGTTGTGCGGTCCGCAGTGCCCTTCGCCGGCCGCTCCGGATCCCCCCGCCTCTCTGGGCCGCCGCAGGCGCTGCCCTCGTGGCCCTGATCTGGGTTCTTTGTTCTCACGGATCATCCCTTCTTTTTTGATTTTTCCTTCCATACAAACCGCCGCCGGCCGGTGCAGGGTTCCATCCCGCACCGGCCGGCGGCGGTTTTCCCTTTTTTCGTCTCTTTTTTACGATTTTCCTTGCACTTTTAGACGATTTTGTTATAATAGCAAATTGTATATTTATCCTTTGCCCCACCGGCGGCATATTCTAATCTTGAACGAAAGGAGCTGACAGCACATGAAAATCGGATCGGTCGACGTTTCCTCACGTCTGGCGCTGGCGCCCATGGCCGGCGTGACAGACCTCGCCTTCCGCCAGATCTGCAGCGAACTGGGCGCGGGACTGACCTGCACGGAACTGGTCAGCTCCAAAGCCCTGTGCTATCAGGACCGGAAGACCCGAAGCCTTTTGAAGCTGTTCCCCGGTGAGCATCCCGCCGCAGCCCAGATCTTCGGCAGCGATCCGGAGTGCATGGCTCGGGGCGCCCAACTGGCCCTCGAATGCTCCGGGGCGGACCTGATCGACATCAACATGGGCTGCCCTGTTGGGAAAGTGGTTTCCAACGGCGACGGCAGCGCGCTGATGAAAGATATCCCCAAAGCACTGCAGGTGGCGGAAGCTGTAGTCAAGGCCGTTCCCGTGCCGGTCACAGTCAAAATGCGCATTGGCTGGGATCGGGGGCATTTGAACGCCGTGGAGCTGGCCCGTGCCCTGGAGGACACGGGCGTAGCTGCCATCGCCGTCCACGGCCGCACCCGGGTGCAGATGTACAGTGGCCGGGCCGATTGGGACGCCATCGGCGAAGTAAAGCGCGCCGTTTCCATCCCCGTCATCGCCAACGGCGATATTTTCACTGGAGAAGATGCCGTGCGGATTTTGAAATGGACCGGCGCAGACATGGCCATGATCGGCCGGGGCGTATTCGGCAATCCCTGGCTGTTCCAACAGGCCCAGGCTGCTCTGGAGGGCCGGCCTGTCCCCCCGCTGCCGCCGCTGGCTCAACGCTGCGACACGGCCGTGCGCCAGATCGAACTGGCCGCCGCCGACAAGGGCGAAAAAATCGCTGTACTGGAAGCCCGGCGCCATTATTGCTGGTATCTCAAGGGCGTACCCTATGCCAACTATTATAAAGAACAGATCGTCTCCATGAACACCATGGAGGACGTCTACCGTATCACTGCGGGCATCAAACGGGACCTGTCCGACGAAGCCCCCAGAGGAGGAATCGTACCATGAGCATGGAATCTGCCAACGAACGGGATCTTCTGGCCGCAGCCACCCAGGGAAGCCAAGTGGCTTACCGGGAACTGATTCATCTGCACCAGGCCGCTGTCTACCGCTTTGCCTGGGCCATGATTGGTGAAGCGCAGGCCCAGACCGTCACCGAAAACGCCTTCATCACCGCTTGGCGGCAGCTGGAATTTCTTCCGGCCATAAATCTATCTTTTCACACACATCTGCTGCAGCTGGTTTGCATTGACTGCGCGGAACTGGTCAAACGCCAGAGGCGGCATCGGGTGAATCTGAGCGCCCAGGCCGATGAAAACACGCTTAATTTCCCCTTCGGCCCTCTGCGTTACGATCCGCGCACCAACATGGAACACATTGCGTTGCAGGCAGACATTGAAGATGCACTGCACGCCCTCCCGATGCGTCTGCGCCAGACCCTGCTACTGCACGAGATGGGCGGCGTGCCCGACACGCAGATCGCAGACATTCTCGGGAACACGGTGCAGGCCGTCCACGCCGACCTGCTCCACGCCCGCGCTCTGGTGCGGCGGCAGATCATGCTCGGCGGCGGCTTTTTCCCCTCCGGCACAGAGGAAAGCGAAACCTCCTCGGCACAGTTCCGCGCCTGCAAATCTTATATCCCCACGCTGTCCGCCGCCACAGACGGCCTGTGCACCAGCGAGGAAAAGCGCGCCCTCACGGCACATCTGGCCGAATGCCCCGGCTGCCGGGGCTATTACGGGGCCCTGAGCGCCATTCACCACGGCCTGGCTGTGATGAAACACGAGGTGCCCGGCGATATGGCCTCCTATATCATTCATCGGATCCAGCAGGAGAATGGCCCGGGCGATTTTTCCGCCGACAGCGGCAAGCAGGGCAAGCGCTGGCATTTCCGCCCGGCCATCGGCCGTTTCACCATTGTCGGGCTTTGCCTTGCGCTGGTACTGCTGGCATATTCCGGCGGCATTCTGGAACGCGGCCAGACACAGCTTCCCTCACCGCAGCAAGATCAGAACCAGCAGATTCTGCAGCAGACAAACGAGGACGAAACTGCCCCCCCGCAGCAGCCAGACAGCGCAACAAAGGAAAATACTCCGGCGCAGCTCCCCACTCAGTCGCCAGAAGAGTCTTTCAGCAAGGATGATATGCCGGAGCAACCCGGCGGAGAGAACACCGCCCCGGAGGACGGCGGCGGTTCTATTGTCCCAGGCGGCGGCACGAGTGACACGTTGATTCCCGCTGGTGAAACCTATTCTGCTGTATATACCACAGATGCTTCCGCCGCCGGCATTCTCGCTCAATACAGTACCGTCACTTTTTCTGCAACTCTGACGGATGGATCTCAGGCTGTATACCATGTTGTCCCCGCCGGCTACGAAGAAAGCGCTACCGCCGCACTCACGGAAGCCGGCATCGCATACACCGCCTACACGGAAGATCCCTCCGTCCTGGACAGCCCATCCGATCAGATCCTGTTTATCATCCTGGAGTGAACCCATATCCTTCCCAAAAAACACCCCCGGCTTTCTTAAAAGAAAGCCGGGGGTGTTTTGCACAATTTGCGCACAGTTATCTTCCCATAGCCTGATATTGCTCAAATGTATCCACGACCTTTTTCTCCGGCGGCGCCGTCAGCAGCGACACCACCATCAACACGAAGCAATTGAGCAGGAACGCAGGCAGTAGTTCGTAAAGATCAAAAGCACCGCCCAGGGGCCGCACCAGGAACTTCCAGACAAACACCAGCACGCCGCCAGAAATCATGCCGCAGAGCGCGCCCCATTTGTTGGCCCGTTTCCAGAACAGCGCAAAGAGCACCACCGGGCCGAAAGCCGCGCCGAAGCCTGCCCAGGCGAAGGAAACGATTTTAAAGACAGAGCTGTTGGGATCCCGCGCCAGGAAAATAGCGATCACCGCAATGATCAGCAGGGTAGTCCGGGCAATCAGCATGGATTGCTTTTCCGTCATTTTCACCCTGAACACGCTCCACATCAAGTCTTTGGAAACACTGGAGGAAGCCGCCAGCAGCTGGGAATCCGCCGTGGACATGGTGGCGGCCAGAATACCCGCCAGCGTGATGCCTGCGGCCAGCGCCAACAGCACGCCATGCTCTGCCATCAGGCTGGAGATCTGTACGATCACCGTTTCGGAAGCGGAGCCTTCCAATACAGGCAGGGCTCCGACATTGGTCATGCCCAGGCCCACCATACCGATCAAAACAGCGATGAACATGGAAATCACCACCCAAACAGTGGCTACCCGGCGGGAAGTGGTCAGTTTTTGCTCATTTTCAACCGCCATAAAACGCAGAAGAATATGAGGCATACCGAAATAGCCCAGGCCCCAAGCCAGCGTGGAGACGACCGTCAGCGGCCCATAGGGCACCGCTGCGCCCGAAGCGGCGTCATAACTGGCGTCCATAGCAAAATAGCCCGGCAGTGCTTGGGCATTCTGCAGAACAACATCCAGCCCGCCGGCCACGCTCACACCGAAGCACAGCACCACCACCAGCGCGATCGTCATCACGCAGCTCTGGATCAGGTCGGTGGTGCTGGCAGCCAGGAAACCGCCCAAGGCGGTATAACCCACAATGACGACGGCACTGATGATCATGGCCAGCATATAATCCATGCCGAACAGATTGGAAAACAGCTTGCCGCACGCAGCAAAACCCGACGCGGTGTACGGCACGAAAAACACGATGATTACCAGCGCCGCAAAGGCGCGCAGCAAATTTTTATCATCGCCGAACCGCTTGGAGAAAAACTCCGGCGCGGTGATGGAATCCGTCAGGGCGCTGTAGCGCCGGATGCGCTTGGCCACAATAAGCCAGTTAAGGTATGTACCCACGGCCAGGCCGATCACCGTCCAGCCCACATCGCAGATGCCCGTCAGATAAGCCAAGCCCGGCAGACCCATCAGCAGATAGCTGGACATATCCGAAGCTTCGGCGCTCATGGCTGTGACCAGCGGTCCGAGTTTGCGGCCGCCCAAGTAAAAATCGTCGGCGCTGTTGTTTTTCTTTGCAAAACGGGCGCCAATGCACAACATCAACGCCAGATAGACCACAATGGCAATCAAAATACAGATGGTCGCACTTGTCATCGTTCCTTTTCTCTCCCTCCTGCACCCAAAAACGGTGCGGTGCAAAAAATCTGGTATAGTATACCACAATCCGGCCGCATAATCAAATCTTAAGAAGCAAAACAGGCAAAAGAAGGTAGATTTTTTGCAGACGCTGTGATAAAATAGAGGCGACAGGTTTCCACACCCTGTCCAAGCGCCTCTCCGACTGCCTGCTTGCAGGCCGGTGCCGGCGTTCGTTCGATCCGCCCCTGTTTCAGGGAGGGGCGGGGCGTTCTCTAAACGAAAAAATGGAAGGAACATCGAAAACATGAAACATTACTCTGTCCGCCAGCTAACGCTGGCCGCCGTGATCGGCGCGCTGTATGCAGTGCTGACCCTCACCGCCTCGTTCTTCGGCATCACCTACGGCCCGGTTCAGTGCCGGGTATCCGAAGCGCTGTGCGTGCTCCCCTTCTTCTTCCCGGAAGCCAAGTGGGGGCTTTTTGTTGGGTGCCTGATCGCAAATCTGCTGAGTCCTTACGGCGCGCCGGATATCATCTGCGGCTCTCTTGCCACACTGCTGGCCGCCTGCATCACAGCAAAGCTCCCCGCAAAATGGAAGTGGCTTGCGCCGCTGCCCCCGGTACTCTCCAACGCCCTGATCATCGGCACGCTTCTGGGGTGGTACAGCGCAGGCTTCGGCTCCGCTTTCCCCGCGGCGTTCGCGTTCAACGCGCTGACGGTGGGGCTGGGCGAACTGATCGCCTGCTATGTATTCGGCGGTGTGCTGCTGATCGGGCTGCCGAAACTCCAGTTCTTCCGTCAAATGCTTCCGGCAGACAGGGTATAACCGCCGCGCGGCTCCATTATCATTTATCATTAACAAAGGTGAGGTTTGAAGCCCATGAAAGTAAGAAAAGCCGTAATCCCTGCCGCAGGCCTCGGCACCCGCATGCTCCCGGTGACCAAAACCGTGCCCAAGGAGATGCTGCCCATGGTGGACCGTCCTGTAATGCAGTACATCGTGGAAGAGGCCGTATCCGCCGGTATTGAAGATATCCTGATCATCACCAATCGCGGCAAGGACGTGATGGAAGATTATTTCGATTACGCCCCTGAACTGGAAGATAAGCTCCGCCGGGCCGGAAAAGACGATTTGATCGAGCTGGTTCATAAGCCCGCCAACCTTGCCAACATCTTTTTTGTGCGCCAGAAACAAACCCTGGGCCTGGGGCACGCGATTTACCAGGCCCGCAAATTCGTGGGCGACGAACCCTTCGCCGTGCTGTTGGGCGATGACATCATCCGCGCCAAAGACCCTGTGATCGGCCAGCTGATCCGGGCTGCGGAAAAATATGAGGCCTCCGCCATCGGCGTGCAGCAGGTCAGCGACGAAGCCATCAGCCGCTATTCTTCCGTAGCCGTGTCGGAACTGGAGGAGCGGGTGTTTTCTGTGTCGGATCTGAACGAAAAACCCACGCCGGAGGAAAAATTCTCCAACTATGCGATTTTGGGCCGTTATGTATTGACCCCCGAGATTTTCGATATTCTGGAAAACCAGGCCCCCGGTTACGGCGGGGAAATCCAGTTAACCGACGGCCTTGAGACCTTGTGCCATCAGGAGCGCATGGTCGCTGTGGACTTTGAAGGCCGTCGGTACGATACCGGAAATCTCTGCGGCTTCCTGGAAGCCACGTTGGAAATCGCTCTGGACCATCCCGAAACCGGCGATTGGCTGCGCCAGTATATGAAAGAAAAAGCATTGCAGTTTTAAGTGCGTTCCGTTTCCGCCGAAATGGCAGAAACGGTCCCCCTCCCAGAACCCAAAAGCAAAAAACCGGGAAAGCAAAATTGCCTTCCCGGTTTTTCTCTTTTTCCGTTATTCTTCCGCGCAGTGGGCACAGGATTCTTCCTTGAACAACGCCGGATCGTAAGAGATGCCGTTTTTATCGTAATAATCCTTCACCGCAGCCTTGACGGCCTCCTCCGCCAGCACCGAACAGTGGAGCTTATAGGCCGGCAGACCATCCAACGCTTCCACCACAGCTTTATTGGACAGCTGCAGCGCCTCCTCCACGGGCTTGCCCTTGATCATCTCCGTGGCGATGGAACTGGTGGCGATGGCGCTGCCGCAGCCAAAGGTCTCAAATTTGACGTCGCGGATAATGCCATCGTCAATTTTCAGATACATTTTCATGATATCGCCGCATTTGGCGTTACCCACTTCGCCCACGCCGTCGGCGTTTTCGATCTCGCCCACATTTCGGGGATTGCGGAAATGGTCCATGACTTTCTCACTGTATAACATAGTTTCTCGCTCCTTTTTCCAATTCTCTCCACACGGGAGATATCTTTCTCAAATACGCCACCACGTCTTTCACCTCGCGGATGATCGTATCCATTTCCTCCATAGTATTTTCCTCCCCCAGGCTCAGACGCAGAGATCCGTGAGCCACTTCATGTGGCCGGCCGATGGCCAGCAGCACATGGCTGGGATCCAGGGAACCGGAAGTACAGGCTGAGCCGGAGGAAGCGCAGATACCTCTATCGTCCAGCAGAAGAAGCAGGGACTCCCCCTCAATACCCTCAAAGCAGAAATTGACATTGCCCGGCAGGCGATGGTCATGACTACCGTTCAGGGCACTGTGGGGAATTTCGGAGATCCCCGCAATCAGATAATCGCGCAGAGCGCCCATACGGGCTGCATTGCCGCTCATGCGAGCGCAGGACTCTTCCAATGCAGCAGCCATCCCCGCTATAGCGGGCAGATTTTCTGTACCGGCGCGCTTCCCGCGCTCCTGGGCGCCGCCTTCAATTAGGGGGTGCAAAGGCAGCCCTTGGCGCACATACAGCGCACCCACGCCCCGGGGACCATGAAACTTGTGGCCAGACAGGGATAGCATGTCAATCTGATCCGCCTGCACATCCACCGGGACATGGCCCACAGCCTGTACGGCATCCGTGTGGAAGGGTACTTTCTTTTCCCGGCACAGTGCGCCAATCTCACGAATCGGCTGAAGGGTGCCGATCTCATTATTGGCATACATAATGGTTACCAGTGCTGTATCTTCCCGCAGAGCAGCAGCCAGATCTGATACTTTGACAATCCCCTCTTCCCCGACAGGCAGCAATGTGATCTCAAAGCCCTCTTCTTTCAGCCGGTCCAACGTATGGAGCACCGCATGGTGCTCGATGGCCGAAGAGATGATGTGTTTCTTGCCCCTGCGTGCGCCCCAGTAGGCCGCGCTCCGGATCGCCTGATTGTCGGCTTCACTGCCGCCGGACGTAAAATAAATCTCCCGCGCCGTGGCACCGATGCATTTGGCAATGCGCTCCCGGGCGCTTTGCAGCATTTCGTTGGCTTCCTGCCCCAACATATACAAACTGGAGGGATTGCCCCAGTGCTCCTCCATGCAGGCAATCATCGCTTCTTTCGCCGCATTGCTGATCTTGGTGGTAGCGGCGTGATCTGCATATATCATAGCTCTTTCACTCCTGTAAACCCGCGTGCTTGCGCCCGCTTGAATTTTAAGTTCCGTTTGTATTACCTATAATGTTTATAGGAATATTACCATATTCAACCTATAAAGTCAATAGGTTTATTAAATTTCAGAAAGCGGGGCACACTGCCCCGCTCATTTCGCCCCAGCGTCCGCTTCAGGCCTTCTGCGGGCCGTTCTCCGTCTGTCGCATGAGCTGGGCCAGGGAGATGCCGGAAAAATAGTCCCGGATCGTGCGCTCCAGCCCCTTCCAAATCGGGAGTGTCAGGCACTGATCCGCCCGGGCACAGTGGGCACGGTCTGCCTCCAGGCAGGCTACAGGGGCCAGAGATCCCTCCGCTGCCTCCAAAATTTCCCAAATCGTGCATTCCTCGGCCCGCTTGGCCAGGCGGTAGCCGCCGCCCTTTCCCCGCAGCCCGATCACCAGTCCTGCTTTCACCAGGCTTTTTATGATGGCCTCCATATATTTTTCGGAAATCTCCTGCTTGCGCGCCACATCTTTTAGGGGCACCAGATCTTCTCCCTCCGCCGCGGCCAACTCCGTCATGATCCGCAGCGCATAGCGGCCTTTGGTTGAGATCATCATACACCCGATCCCTCCTTGCATTTGGTAAACCTATTATACTTTAGGGTTTATTGTTTTGCAAGGGCACCGCACTTCTTTCAGCATTCTTTTCTTATTGTGCTTTCTTTTCGGGTGCTTTATACTAAACCACAGGCAAAAGAGCAAATGCACCGCGCTGCCGACGGCAATCGGCGTGTATCAAACGTGCAAAAAGCCGTCTGTCAACCGCCGGTTGACAAAAGGATAAGCCCCGGTTGGTGGCTTTTACTCCCACTTTTGGCTACACTTGACCCTGAAAGGAGGGCAAAATACATGACCATTGGAGAACGCATCGCCCAGCTGCGCAAGGAACACGCTCTTTCGCAGGAGGAACTGGGTGAACAGCTCAACGTATCCCGCCAGGCAATCTACAAATGGGAAAGCAACGCCTCCCTGCCGGAAGTCGAAAAACTGATCGTTCTGAGCAGACTCTTTGGTGTCTCAGTGGGGTATCTCCTGGGTGTGGAAGAGCAACGCGCCCAGGGCGGTCCCGAAGCCGAACCCAGTGAATTGAGCGAGCAGCAGATGAAAATGGTAGAGGAAATCGCCTCCCGTTATATCGCCGCCCTGCCCAAAACGGCGAAAAAGAAAAAATGGCCCTATTTCGCAGCTGCCGCAGCCGCCATAGCAGCACTGCTGGCGCTGAGCACCTTGAACGGAAAACTGAATCGGCTGGACAATCAGTATAATAACCTGCAAAACAGCATCAGCAGTATCCAAAATACGGTATCCAGCCAAATCGGCGGCATTTCCGAACGCGTGGAAGAAGTGCTGAAGGGACAAAACAATTTGACCGCCGACTACAGCGCCGAGTTGCTCCACGCCGATCCGGCGGCCGGCACAGTGACATTTGCCCTGCGTGCCGTGCCCAAAACCTACGTGGGCGGCATGCAGGCCGTATTCAGCGCAGACACCGGCACAGACACCTCCGCTGAAACGACCGATACCACCCCCTCCGGCCAGGAGTTTTCCGCGGAACTGACCTGTCCCCTGACCGACGATATCCGCCTGAATGTCACCTTCCTCAGCGGCGGCAAAAAAGAGACCCAGCTCCTGATGCAGTATGACAGCCTCTACAGCAGTTCTTTCCCGTATGTTTCTGTAGAAGACTATCACCTGATGTATCACAAAGTGGGCAGCGACGGGCTGTTGACGCTGCAGAACCAGTTTTTTACAGTCGACGACAACAATGCAACCGCTTACAGCATGAACGAAGCGCTGCCACCGGCCGACATCGTTTCGCTCCGGGTGGGACTGTTTCTCAATCAGCGCCTGCTGGCCTGGGCCGAACCCAGCGCCCAGCCCGACAGCTTCCATGGCGATTACCCCGGAACCTTCTACCGCCTGCCCATGCTGGAGGTTACGCTGCACCCGGACGACCTGCTCTGCCCCGCCGCCGTCATCGAGGACAGCTGCGGCCGCACGAGCATCGTGCCGGGTTCCTGGTTCTGGTGGGATAAATCCGATGGAGAACTGACCTGGGCGGATTACGAAGCGGTCAACGTAGATAATTCTGTAGAAAACTGGCAATTTTAACGATCATAAAAAAAAGACGGACTGCAGTGCAGTCCGTCTTTTTCTTTTTCCGCCTTACAGCCGATCTGCCCCGATAGTATACAGCAGCGGTTCAAAATCCACGCCTTCCCGCATGGGTGTCCCCTGGGGGCAGGTGCGCTCGGCGCAGTCGCGAACAAAGCGCGCCGCCAGCGCCGCAGCCTCGGTCAAATTCCGGCCCCGCACCAGTGCCCCGGTGAGCACGCTGGAAAACACGTCCCCGGTGCCGTGGTATTCCCCTGGGATACGATCCGTCAGGGCAAACTCCACCCGCCCCGTTTCCCGGTCAAACACCGCCGCGCCCAGAGTATCCGCCCCGTCGCTGACGCCGGTGAGCACCACGCTTCGCGCGCCGCCGCCGGACAGGGCGCGGCACAGTTCTGCATATCCCGCTTTGTCCCGGGGCAGAGCGTCATAATCCTCGTCCAGCAAAAAAGCCGCTTCGGTCAAATTCGGCGTAATCACATCTGCTGTTTCCGTCAGGCGCCGCGTGGCCGCGCACATCTCGTCGGTATAAGTCACATAGCGTATGCCGTTGTCTCCCATCACCGGATCCACAATGGCCAAGGCATCGTCCTTGCCAAACCGGCGGATAAAATCCTCCACCACGCCGATCTGCTCAGTGCAGCCGAGAAAGCCGCTGTACACTGCGTCAAAACGCAGCCCCAGTGCTTTCCAGTGATCCATGGTCTTTTTCATTTCCTCCGTAAGATCAAGGAAAGTAAAGTCGGGAAAGGCCGTATGGGTGGAAAGATAGGCCGTAGGCAGCACGGCGCACTGCACCCCCATCACCGACAGGATCGGCAGGGCCACCGTCAGCGAACAGCGCCCAAAGCCGGAAATATCATGGATCGCGGCCACCTTCGGCGTTGCCGTCATCCAAAACCGCCCCCTTTTGCTTCGCTGCAGCGAAACACAAATTTTCGTATAGCATACCACAGTGTGCCGCCGCGCGCAAGAAAAGAATTCCCGGCGCCGCACCCCAGCACTGCAATAGCAGAATCATCAAAAGGACGCGCCGCAGCAGTTTCCCGCCGCACAGCGCGTCCCTCCCGGTTTCTCATTTTTCACATATTGTATGATATCGCCTACTTCACAGTCCAAAATCCTGCAGAACATATCTATAGTATGGGTGCTGACGCTTTCGTTCCTTTTGAGGCGGGTGATCTGCGCAGGGCGGATGTGATAGGTCCGGATCAGCGCATACTGCAAAATCCCCCGCTCCTTCATCACATTCCACAAATTGTCGTATAAGATCATCGCACCACCCCTCACTTCCTCTTGCATATTAACCGAATATGGTGCAGAATGATATTAACCAATATTAGTGAATATTATTCAGATAAAAGAGGAAGTGTTTCTTTCAGGCGCCGCAATGCCGTTATCCCGCCACCTTCAGCCAGGGAAATGACATGCGGAACAACGACTGCAAGGTACATTAAAAAGAAAAGGCACCCTAAATTGAAAAGCATACCTCTTTCGTTGGTTGTGCGGCAAACAAACGAAAATTTTATGAAAAGGAGTAATCAATATGTTTTGTTGAACTTGTGGAAGTGAAATGAACGAAAACGCAGTTGTGTGCGTAAAATGCGGAATACCAAAGGATGACGGAGCTTCCTATTGCCCACACTGCAGAAAAGGAACAAACGCTGACGCGGCTGTCTGTTTCAGCTGCGGCTGTTCCCTTGCAAACACAGGAGACGGTACAAAATCAAAATTAGCCGCAGGGCTATTAGGAATCTTTTTTGGCTCCCTGGGAATCCATAATTTTTATTCAGGCTATACCAAAAAAGCCATTATTCAATGTTTTTCTTGGCGTTTTTCCCGACGCTAAAAAAAGACGGGGAACACGAGCGAAAACGGCAAATAGCCAAATAATTAAGAAGGACAGGAGTTTTGATTTGGAAATCACTCTTGTCCTTCAATCGTTTCTTCAATTTTAGCAACTAAATCACTCGGGCGCATTTCCAAAGCAGCTGCAATTCTCCAAATAGTTTCAAAATTCGCTTGTTTTGTTCCATTTTCTATCATAGATAGATGTGTGCGTGCAATACCGGCAAAGCCGCTCAATACATCTTGAGAAATTCCTTTGGCTTTCCGTAGGGTTCGGATTGTTTGCCCAATCGCATGATTATCAAACTGCACGACAGCACCTCTTTTCTCACTATATTCTATGAGAAAAGTTCCGTCATAACGTCTACGATAATAGACATCTTAATAAAACTATGATATACTTTCTTCAACAAACCAGTCCCTTATACTTTGATTAATTAGGAGGATATGCACAAATGAAAAAGATAATTTCTTTCTTATTGGCAGGGGCATTAGTGTTGTCTTTAGCCGCCTGCAGCGGTGGTGAAAGCAATGACACACTTAATGGTGATGAATCCAATAAGACCAGTGATGCAATGAGTGGTGATAAACCTGATTTAAAAATTGGAGATATAGCAAGCGCTGGTGACTGGGATTTTACTTTAATAGATGTGGAGTTTAACGATGCCATGGCAGACGAGAACAACGGCCTTTACTATCTCCGCCCAGCGGATGACGAATATAAGAGCGCAGCAGGAAATTCCTTTTACACAGCAGAAAGCGGCAATGTATTTCTGTTTTTTACCGCTGAATTATCTTATAATGGGAAGGAAACGGCGGAACTCGGAAGTCAAAGCGAAAATAGCATAGGTTTTGAAATTCGTTACGGCGATGGCTACACCTTTGATACCTATGAATTCGTTATAGCCGATGCACAAGGGGCAGATGGCAGTAACTTGTACACTTATGATAGCGTCTTTGAACCCTTAGACTCAGGCCGTGAATGTAGAGGCTACTTCGAAGTTCCTCTTGAAGTTCAGAACAGTGAAACCGATTTTTTGGCGTTAGCGGTGACCTTTATGGATATAGATGGAGCAAAAACTGAACTAGTGTATGACATTAGATAAAAGAACAATAACAGAGAGGGCGGTACACCAGCAGTGCCGTCCTCTCTCATTTTGTATTCCATTGTTAGCAAGCAATCTCCTGCTCCTTCTTCTCTTCCTGCTTCTTCTGAAAGGCAACGAGACCAACTACCTTGGAGGCATCGGGACTAAAATCGGGCTGCTCCCTGTACTTGGGGAACTGGGTCTCAAACCAATCCCGCACAAACTTGTAGGGGCTGGGCTGCTCCAGGGAACAGGTCTTGACCACCTCAAACTGGGCCAGCAGCTTATCGGCGTTCTGGAACACACTCATGTACTGCTCCATGTTGGCGTAGGTCAGGTTCTTGGTGGGGCGCCTGCTGGTGTTCTTCTTGATGGTCTTGGTCACCATCTGGGCGCTGGGGAAGTCCTGGCGGTAGGCTCTCCACTCTCTGTATTCAGGAGTGCCAAAGATACGGGCCTGCTTCTCGAAAGCCTTGGTGACCTGAGCGTGGGTGTCGTCGATGTAGATGATAGCATTCTTTTTCATGGTGATATTCTCCTTTATCATATCTTTTTTGTTTTGAGAGGTTTTGTTTTTCTCTTGTTCTCTGTCCCTCTTTGTGCTTTAAATATAGCATGGGCAAAGACAAAACCTATACTTTAACAATGACATGTGATATAATCGAACTATGAAAAGAGCAGCCCAAAGAGCTGCTAAAATGGAGAGAGAACCGGCAATTTTGATTCTGTTTGGCTTCCATCCGATGAAAAGTCATTGCTTTTCCTTCTGATTGGGCCAAAAGTTTATAAAAGTTGATGGTTTTTCTCAAAAACTTGTTATTAAGCGGCAAAAATCGCTTGATATCGGGCAAAAAACTGAATATCCACATGTGGAAGATTTTCCGTCGTGGAAAAGGTAGAAATGCCACAAAAACATCCACAATGAACCGACGCAAAGGCGAAAAGAGAGGGAACCGGTTTCCCGATTCCCTCTCAAAAAGTGCTTGTTTATCCGGTTTGGATTAGCCGAAGTAACGCTCCAGCAGGCCCTTCAGAGCCTTGCCGTGACGGGCCTCGTCGCGGGCCATCTCGTGGACGGTATCGTGGATGGCGTCCAGGTTCAGCTCCTTGGCCTTCTTGGCCAGCTCAAACTTGCCCAGGGTGGCGCCGTTCTCGGCCTCGACCCGCATCTCCAGGTAGCCAAACGGCTGCGCCGTTCGGCGCCGGGAACCCTTTCAATCACACAAAATCAGTTGCACATGTGCAACTTTTCACATGCTGGAATACATCAGAACTTGCACCCCAAATTGCACACTTTGGGAGGCAAGAAATATGGGAACCGAAAACAGCGCAAGTGTATTCCAGCTCGGAAGCGGCATGTGGGCATTTCGCTACACCTACACGCAAAGCGGAAAGAGAGTATCAAAACAGGTCAGTAAGGATGAAAACGGCAATCCATTCAAAAGTCGGCGAGCGGCAACCAGGGCGCGGCAAGTTGCCATTGACAACGCCCAAAATTCCCGCAAGCCCAAACCCACGGTACGGAAAACCATTCAGGAGGTCTATCAGGAATATTGTGCCACTGGCCGTAGTGATCGAGCCTACAACACCATCCGCAAGCAGGACAGCTTATGGAAGAACCACCTTGCTACTCGGTTCGGCAGCCGCTTCGTGGATGAAGTCAGCGCGGCGGAGGTGGTAGACTATCTGACGGAGCTTTATTGCGGGCGTGGCCTCTCCTATCGCTACGTGGAGAGCTTTCTAAAGCAGTTCTATTTGCTCTTTGGTCAGGCGTATTCCCGGAACTACCTGGATGTAGATTCCTACAACAAGCTCTGTATCAACAAGGATACCAAAATCCACATGCCCAAACTGAAAACGGACGATGATCTGGATATTGTGGCGTTCAGCAAGGAAGAGCTTGCCGTGTTGGATGATTACTTCCACGGAACCAATGCGGAAACAGCGTACTTGCTGGGGCGGTATTGCGGTCTGCGTATCAATGAGTGTTACGGCCTCAAATGGTCGAATGTCGATGTGGTCAACGGAACTATCTTGATTGACCGGCAAATGCAATACCAGAACGGCCTTATCAAGCTGGTGCCACTGAAAACCCGCAACGCCAAACGCACCATTTACATGTGCGATAAATTGAAAGTGTATTTTCAAGAGCTGGCCGAGCGGCGGGAACAGGATATGCTGCAATACGCCGCCCTTCGGGAACAGAACCAGCGTATCATAGAGGATTTAGGCGGCAAGAAGATCTCTTCCACGGAGCTTGTGAATTGTCTGCCCGACGGAAAAATCCAGACGGTAAACTCCATGAAATACCCCTCGCGGGAACTCAAAAATAAGTATCACATCATGTTCAAATACCACTACTTGCGGCATACATACGGAACCATGATGGCGGAAATGAACACCCCTACCCACCTTCTCTGCAATCAGATGGGCCATGGCAATATCCAGGTAACGCAGCGGTATTATATTGCTCTTTCCAGAACGGGAATTGATATTTTACGGGACAATCTAAATCGGCTATAAGTAAGAACTTTTAAAAAGAACGCAGACAGAAACATGAAATTTCTGTCTGCGTTCTCAAGTTTCTAATTAAAATTAGCCAAATCGAGCAACTACGGACTCTGTTTCTGGATTTCCTTCTCGTGTGCTATTCTCGACATACTGATATTTACATGTATATCTCAAATAATCACAAAGATCATCCCAATGCAAATTTTTCTCGGCAAAATCTGATGGATGAATGCAGATTATCAAATCTTCTGTGACCTTCATTTCTCGTGCTGCCACAACAAAAGAAAAAATAATCTCTCGAACAATTTTATCTCGTGAGGCATTTTTTATTCCAGCTCGTCCTGTCCCAATGATGGGAATTAAAACACTTTCTAAATGACCAATTTCATTCAATTTTTGCCACAGAGAAACTAAAGCTATTGTAATATTATCAAAGGTTACATTTTCAGGTTTTCCGTATTTGTTAATGTCTGCCACGGCCAAAAAATAAGCATGTTGTAGCCCAGTTGAAACCTTACAGGTTGTCCCTATCTCGTATCTTTTTATATTAGTTTCTCGCCCATCATCGATGGAAGCAAATGGAACACCATTAAGGGATTGAGCAATTTCTCTATTTAATGTTGATATTGTATGAGCGAAATACTTTTCTTGGTATTTGCCTTGAACACTACGTATGCTGATAAATTCATCATCCATAAGCGTATCAAACGTTGTGTTTGTTGGAATAATAAATGCCCCTTTTTGTCGAAAAATATCGCCAACAAGTAGAGTTATCTTAGTATCAGCGTTTTCTAAAAAACAAGTATAGCGAAGCGGCTTCCAATTTAAAATAACACATACGGCTACAAATACCAAAGATATTTGGATTGTATGGCTACGAATAAAATCAAATCCAAATGTGCTTTCAAAAACATTATTCAATATTTCGGCCAAAGTAAAAACCACACCAACAAACGCAAAAAAGAGTGAAATCATGCTCTTCCATTGCGCACGGATGGTTCTCAAGAATGTATATTTAATTTTATAGCCCCAACTTTTCATAGACAGAATCCTTATAATAATACGGTCCGGTTTTCTGATCTTTTCTTTTTTGTGCGTCCGAATCAGGCCAATTTTCCAAAGCATACTGCATAATACGAGAATTGAAGCTTACATGAATAGCTAACTCATTTTGAATGATAGGAGGACACAACTCAGAATCCATTGACCGCTTGCCGTTTAAATTCACCACAATGCAAGGTAATTTTCGTTTTATTGCCTCTTCAATTTCCCAACGAACATATTTGTATAAATATCGCGTGTGGTCACCAACAAGGAGTACAAAAACCTTTGTATGTCTAAATCGCTCCTGAAGCCCCGCTTTAATTGATGCTTCACTTTTATCAAGAATATTATTTATGTCATGGGCATCCCTAAAATTGAAATTTGTTTTGTCATTTTGTTTCCATGCTTGCATGAGCCGATAATAATGCAGATCATTATCTGCATCCATTGAAACATATACCTTGTCCCGATAAGCCATAATAATTCTCCCTTCCTATTACTGTTTTATTGTACCACATTATACCACTTTTTGCGCCAAAGAAACTAATTATTATATATTTCACTAATACCAGATAAAAACTGTTGCATATTCTCCACCACATCAGGGGGATTGATGATTTTGGTCCGCTTACCAAATCCACATACCCACGCGAAAAACTGGTCGCTAATTTCCACATCGGCGGTCACAACAAAATGCTCGTTGCCATCAGGTCTATAAAACACATCTTTGCCTGTCCCAAATCGCTCAATGGCCGTATCGAGCAAGTGGTTGCGAAAACGGATACTGACACGCTTCTGCTCCCCTCCAAACATAGAGAACACGCGGCGAGTATAGCTTTCAATGTCGATCTTTGCAAACTCTTCTGCTCCCTCTCGCGGTTCATTAAGAAGTTTTACTTCTTTCATGCGGTCAATGCGATAGGTAGCAATTTTGGGTGCATTTCTATTGCCAGCAGGCCCATAACCCAACAAATAATAGTTCCCGTCGTTTATCAGTAGCTTGTAGGGGCTGACTTTGTAGACAGCCCCTTTTCGGCGCTCCACCTGGGTTACTCCATCTTGAAGTGTATATTTCAAATATTTGAAGCTGATTTTTTGCGGGGTGTGGGGTTTGCCGTCTTGTCTGGTAGCCATGGCCTGATTGATTTTTGAGATAATCGCCATGGTTCCCTTTTGCGTTGTTTTCACCCGGTCACACAGGAACACTTCCCGTTGGAGTTGCTCCGCCTGATAGGTGCTGCAAAACTCGCCCAGCGTGTCCACCAAATCTTTTGCTTGCCAGGCGGATATAAACTTTGCCGCATGGACACACTCGGCCAGCAGCCGCAGATCATCAAACTCAAATTGACGGGACAGCAGCCGGTATTTGCCGCCCTGTCCACCTTCTATATCCATCCCAAACACATCCCGCAGGGCGGCAATATCCCGGTAGATGGAGCGGCGCTCCGCTTCAATACTGCACTCATTTTTCAGATAGTCCACTACATCCCCGGCGGTAACAGGGTGGTTCTCGTCGGAGTTCTCCAAAAAGTATTTGGCAACATAGAGCGTTTTCACTTTTTGGTTTTCTGACTTTGCCATTTGCGCCGCCTCGCTTTCCGGGTCTTATTCCCAGTGTATCACAAAATCAGGAAAAAGGCAGCAGCAAAGAGTATTGGGGCCGCTCGTGTCGAGCGGCCCCAGGCTGTCAAATAAGCTGTGCGCGGTTCTGTATTGCTGTTTCTATCCTTTGCGGCTCAATGCCGATATACCGCTGTGTGACGGCGGCGGAGCTGTGCTGCAATAACCGCTGCACCAGGGCAATATCATAGCCGTTAGCCTTGTATATCTCCGTGGCGTACCACTTGCGGAAGCTGTGGGTGCTGATACCCTCAAAGCCCAAGTAATCGCACACGATATGGAGCTGCTTCTGTATGGCCCTCTCGGTGATGGGAAATATCAAGGCGTTTCGGTCTATACCGTTCCGCAAGCAATAGTTCTCTATGTATTGCTGAATAACAAGCGGGACGGTGAACACCCGGCGCTTGCCGGTTTTCTGCTCGGTGATCTCCAGGCGGTATCTATCCCCATCCCGGACAATATCACAAGGCCGCAGTTTCAATGTATCGCTGATCCGCAAGCCTAAATTCCCTTCCAGCACCAGGGCGGTGGCGATCCGCTCGTTAGAGCGGAAGCCACAAAAGCCCTCCTTCATGGTCTGTATGATTTCCTTGTATTGTTCGGTAGTGAGCGCCTTTGTTTTCTTGTTCATGGTGACCTCCATGGTCAAAAGTTCGTTTTTTGCGGTTGAAAAGTTCGTGTATTGGAGGTGGCGGCGGAAAACCCCTGTGATTGCTTGGTTTTGGTGTTCGTATTTGTGGTCTTATACGAACTTCGGGAGGCGGGCGGGGATTTCTCCCCGCCCTTCCCTGTCAACCGGCCAGTACCATCCGCTCGTTACAGTCCAGGCAAGCGATATTCACCGCTTTGGTAGCCCGAACGGAATTCCCGCAGCAGGGGCAGATATACTTTCTCGTGCTGGACGGACGCGGCGGCGGGGTGGTTCCTGTGCCGCTGTGCGTCCCGGTGCCGGTGACCTGGAACCCGGCAAACTCGTTGCGGTTTATGAGAATGTCGGTCAAGCCGTTCTCCAATACGAAGTCAAGCAGCGCCTCGCCGGGGGCCGTGTGTGACCATCCGTATTTATCGCTGTGGGTGACGGTCAGGCCGTGGGCCTCCGCCGCCGCTTTGAACTTCCGGTTGTGGTAGGTGTTGCCCCGGCTGCAATCCTGCACGCCGTTCTCAAAGTTGTAGTAGTGAACCATTTCGTGAAGCAGGGTAGCTGCCACTTCCTCGATGGGGCGGGCCAGTGTCCCAGCCCCGATATTGATTTCATGGGTGCCGCCCAGCTTGGAAACCCAGGTATCTTCCCGCAGGGAGAAGTGGCCGTAGGCGCGGGGCGTGGACTGTATGGTGATGGTGGGCCTTGAAAGTGCATTTTCAAAAAATTCAGCGTTCAGCAGGTCGAACACTTTGTTGAGATACCCGGCCACGCGGTTATAGCTTGTCAGTTCCTTCATGTCTTTATCCCTCCTGTTCTTGATTTTGGGGAGAGGGCAAGCTATAATGTTCTTGCCCTCTCCGTTGCGGTTTGGGTGGAAGCTCTTTGCCTGTAAGCTTTGGTCGGCAGTCAGGCAAGGGGCTTTTCTTTATGCGCTGATGGTGAAGCGGCGGCTCTGACTCTGCTTAGTGAAAGCCTTGTAGAGATCGCCGTACACCTTCTTGAAAGCGGTGGTATCGAAGCGGTTGGAGAGAACGGAAGTCCAGCGGACGATGTACTTTCCAGCGGCCAGCTCTTCGGTATCGCGCTCCATCATTTCGGCCTTGATGCTGTCCCGGATGGCTTCGGCCTCCGCCTTGGCCTCTTCAATAACAGCCTCCCATTCGTTCAGGGCTTCGATCTTTGCTACTAATTCGTTCTTACTCATGTTCAGTTCTCCTTTTCTTTTATTGGGGTGTTCCCCTTAACTGTCTTTATTATAGACTAATTCTCGTGCACATTCAATTGACAATATACACGAAATAGCGACCATATTCTTGTGGAGTTTATGCACTTGAAATCGTGCATATTCTATGCT
This sequence comes from bacterium 210917-SL.2.15, assembly GCA_020555605.1. Lineage (GTDB taxonomy): Bacteria > Bacillota > Clostridia > Oscillospirales > Oscillospiraceae > Pseudoscillospira. The sequence goes on from JAJCJC010000002.1 coordinate 40,229, forward strand.
AAAATAAGGACAATGGAAGAGGATCGCAATTTTTTGTGCGCCCCGGAGGGAGGTCAAACTATGCCGCTTCGTTTTAAAGTAGACATATTAGATGCACTCAAAGAAAAGGGCTACACGACATACACGCTACGGAAAGAAAATATTTTAAGTCAATCCACTATCCAAAAGCTCCGGGAAGGTAAGGGCCTGGCGTGGGATAATATTGAGCGCCTTTGCGCCCTTCTGGACTGTCAGCCAGGGGATTTGCTGGAATACAGTAAGGAATAGGAGGCGCTGCCATGTTTGGAGACACAGACCTGCCCCTTGCCCTTATCATGGAAGAGATTTTAGGTTGGGAGAAGAAGCCAGGACAAAAGGATGAAGAAGAGGAAGAAAACCAGCAAAAAGACACAACTCCCAAAAAGTTTTAATACTTAAAAGAGAAGTCGGAGAGAAGTTTCAACAACTTCCTCCGACTTTTGCGTTACTCAAACATACTATTGTGTTGAGCAATGTCAATTTTCTTTAATACTACTTGGATATCTCTAGAAAGACTTCCGTAGGAAAACATTTTTGCAGCTTTTTCAATAGAGGAATCTTTAATCGAGATGGTCCTGTAAACAAGTGCCAATAACATAAAGTGTAAAACTCGGCTTGCAGCAAAAAGTTCTTGAACTGATGGAATTTCATAGTTTGTTTTCTTCTCGTAATGGGTAAAGAAGTTTCTTGCATCACTTAATGTTTGTGCCAAGTTGTCAATTTCATCTGGAGCTAAATTATAAAACACATTTAAAAATGTAATAATATCCTTAAAACGATGTTTGAGACGTGGACTTTTCCATTTATCAACAATGGACAGTTTAGTTGCTTCCTCGTTTCTATAATGACTGGAAAAAATTTCAATTGCTTGTGCAAAATTAAGGAACCCATTTATCCGAGATGACCTATTGCAGATGACCTCATAGAAGAGTGTCGGTATGTACATTGAAGAATAAAAATCACACCACTTTTTCCATACGGTGTCAAAATCATCGAAAAAGTCATTTGTGGAAATTAAAAATGGTCTATCTGGGGTGTTGATATTATCAAAAGAATTTAGATATACAGAACAGTCACAAAAATCAATCATTTTAGACTGATTATCAGAGAAAGTAAGATTTTCTAATGGCAGATAGTAGTCCGAAAAAAAGGAAAATAAATTTCTGGCCGAAGCAATTTTGCTAATTGCCTTTCGTATAGAAGTAGGCGCAGTAAATGTATAATCAACACAAGGAATAAATGTAATTTTAGCATTATTTATTCCTCGTCCCATAGAAATGGTTTGATATAATTCCAATTTCCCATCTACATCTAATGCCTGTAATTTAGGCGGATAAGTAAAGTTGGCAAGTGCGGGATTTTCTTTAGAAAAGTTATACACCAACTCTACAGGGAAGTTTCCATTGAACATATAGTTTAAGGCTACTATAGTCGTAGAAATTTTCTGCACTAATATATCCTTCTCTTTGCATTTATGGCTACGCCCAATAATAATTTCAGACGCTTCAATTTTCACCACATGTTCTTTTGAATACATTCTACTTGAAGAAGACTTTATCATGGAATTTAAGAGCGTTATTGGAGTAGTGTCAATCTCTCCATATAGTGTAAGGTCTAACTTTTCGTGAAAACTATCAGTGTCATCAGTTGTACGCCCTGTAAAAATAATTCTTTGCTCTTTGCGTGTTAAAACTCCATCAAAAGAAATGACTGTCCCATCTTCTTCACATAGAAGTTTACACGGAATATCAAGTATATCCTCTATCTTGATCATATAAGTACCCGACCCTTTTAGTGTTTTTTATTTTGATTTTACCATATTTATCTAGTGTCTCCAATAAGATAAAACGGGTTGTCAGAATTGACAACCTGTTTTTAATGTTGTCTGTTTATTTGAAATAATGCTTGATCGTCTTATCCAGCTTCTCTTGGAACGCCTAGGAAAGCTCCTGTTCGGCCTTGGCGGTGATCTCCTTGGTGCTGCTGTCAATCACGCTTTTTGCCACAGCGTCCACCAGATCGCGCCGCTGCATGAGAAAATCATAGAAGCGCTGGCGGCGGCTCTGTTCGTCCTGCCATTCCGCCTTTGCCTGCTTGTAATTTTCATAAGCATTTGGAGCGGAACCGCTCTGCGCCGCAAGCGCAGCCTCTATCCAGGTGATACGATTTGCGCTGTCATGACGCTCGAAGTCCCGCAAAATCTAAAGTAATTCTTGAAACATGGCTGTTTCCTCCTTCTGATAATTTTGAATATACACTTTCAAGTGTGGAAGCGGTAGATGTACCATACCCCGTGGGGAATATACTTTTCTTTTATCCCCCTCGGGGTGTGGTACATCGGCGGCAGTTTCACTTGAAATTCTTTCGGTAAATGAACTTGCGTTCCGGCGTCCGGCGTTTGGTGTCTACAATCAGCTCATCCCGGAGCAAGTTGGAAATGGCTTTCGGGCCATAGCCCAGGGCTTGCAAATCATCCCTGGTAAAGTCGCCGTCCGGCAAGGTCTTTCTGGCGCGAGCGGCTACCTTGGCCTTGCCCTTCTCCTTATTTTTGGCGGCGTTGGTTTCGTGGTTGTATTTTGCCATCTCATCAGGGTCTTTCAAATCCCGGCTGTCCACCAACTCCACATCTGTGTTGTAGTCAATCACAAACTTGAAGTCGGCGGCGGGTATTGCCCCGGACAGCGGAAATGGAGCGGAACCGCTTACAAGATAGTCCCCCACCCATTCTGTTATTGCTTTCCGGTCTGCTGCTGCAAGGGTAAGACGCTTTCCGTCCTGGTAGTACAATGCAGGAAAAATCTGTTTCTTCACCTTGTTGTAGGAAAGGTTACCATTTCGGCAGCGATCAAGAATTTCGATCAGCTATTTTTGCCACCACTCCCAGGTCATTGACTGCCCTTCAAAGATTGCTTTGCCCTCCTGGTAGTCCGCAGAATAGCACCAGGTATGTTGCGCGGCGGCGTCAAGCTTCATTCCGACGCCAAAGGTCACGGGCTTAGCTAAACCATTCGGCCAGCGCAAGCGGGACAGCAGATCGTCAGCGGTTTTGTTATCCTCTTCCTTCCAGCAAAGAAGAGTCAGCGCCATGCTATCCACTTCATCCGCTTCCACCAGTCCATACCTTGCCGTTAAAGCCTCATACCCGAGCTTGGTACGCTGCCCACCGGTTAGCCATAGCACATCATCCGCCGCTTGCCCTAAAAACTTCACTCGTTTTTTGATCTTGTTGTAGCGGTCAGGGAAGGCCAGTTTGAAAAAATCCTCTCGTTTCGAGCGGCTACCATTCCAGACGATCCAATGCGCCGTCCTTTGCTTGCCGTCCTCTTCCGTTGTGATATTCTCCCAAGCAATGGGCAGGCCGCGAAAGGTCAGCCCGGCGGCGGACGTATTCTCTTCGAGCGGGAGCGGGACTTGCTCTGCTACGCTTGAAACAATGTCTCTCGCTTCCGCTTCGGCAGCAGTAATTTCTTTCGGAGTGCCGCGCATGATCTCCGCCCAACGGCTATTATACAGTTCTGTCTCTGGGCCACGATCACAGATATTCGCCCATGTTAAAGAGCAGCCACGCGGTTGGAAGCTATGTCCCGGCTTGCTCCAGAAAAAGAACACCTGCCCGCCCAGTCCCGCTCCAAACACATGGTAAATATCAAGGCCAATACTGAACCATTGTGGAGCGGGACATTCACAAGAAATTCCTTGCAGATCAGCAAAGACAATTTGCTGATCTATGCTCATTTGAGAAACCAATTCCGATTCGGAACGATCCTCCAGCATAGCATAATCTTTGACGCCCTTGCCTCTTTTGCCGCTTGCATGGCCGATCTTTCCGCCGCTCATGGGACGCTTTAGCTCGAAGTTTTCTTTGATAAGCTCGTAGAGTCCCTGTGTTTTATCGGTCAGCCCAACAGTATTGTCCCATGGCTCCCATTCATAAATGAAATGGCGTGCGTCACAGAACATATCCACCTTGTTCTTGCCGTCTGTTGTGACATTGCTCATTTTGCAGACAAAGCTCGGGGTTCCGTCTGCGGTCAGCAGATTGATGCCGTCAAAAAGCGGCGTGGCGGCAGTTTTGTCTACTCCGTAAAACATATGATAGCCGCCGCCCTGTGACCGTGTTATCTTATCGGCCAGTTGATAGGCCGCTTGAAAGAAACTGCTATCAGTATCAATCTCTCCGTCGATCTTGTCAAAGTCGATCACAAAAACATAAAGGTCACCATACTTGGCGCAATCCAGATACAGGCTGACACGCAAGCTATCGTCACCGCTGGTACGCTTGGCTCCTTGCCAATATTCATTGAGCGTTTGAACTGCCTACTCATAGGAAAGCTCATAGTGTCGGTAGAACTCACCATCTTTTCCGCCAAAGAGCTTTTTCGGCCGTCCTTGTCCGTCAATATACATGGGGACTTTAATCGTCTTGCTTTGTTCGCCGCTGCCACTCTTGGACTTGCCACCCAAAACAAAGCAATGGTTGTAGGTTGAAGCGTTCATGTGGGTTAGTCCTTTCTTATAGAATAAAACAAACAGCAAGGAAACTGGTGATCCCCTAAACGGGACGGAAGCAACCCACAAACTCCCAACACTCCAGCTACCTTGCTGCTTATTTTATCCTACAAAAAATATAATTTTTTGTTTTTTCCTCTTTCCTACTTTCTATTTATATTATAACACAAAAATTTTTTTAGGGCAAAGAAACGAAATAACACTCTCTTTTTCCTTATTCTACAACAAAGTTGTTGCTTCTATTTGGGAAGTTAGCATTTTACCTTTTGGAGTTACTGCTACTTCTCAAAAGTTCTTTCGGAGTTGTCTGTTTTCTTTAGAAGTTGGGCATTTACGGATGAAGATTGCTTTTTGAAAGTGTAGTTTCAACTTGGAGCGGAACCATGATCGCGAGCGGGTGAAGGCTGCGGCCACACCAGGGCGGGGGATGGTTTCGGGATAGCGCATTTACAATTCGCGGCGGCGGCTTTTCTTGGCGTTTTTCCCGACCGCTGAAAAAAGACGGAGAACACGGACGATTGCGGCGGACACGGGAGTTGCAGCGTGTAAAGCAAATTTTCTCGAAACACTATGCAGTCAGAATATTGTATTGACCACAACGGGCCATTAAGATTACTGTGTGAGATTAGATTTCTCATTGCAATAAAAACAGGCGGGTTTCCCCGCCCTGCAATTAGCTTTCACCGTCTTTGATATATTTCATAATATCGCCCACTTCACAGTCCAGAATACGGCAAAACATCTCAATGGTATGGGTGCTGACGCTTTCGTTGCGTTTCAATCTTGTGATCTGCGCCGGACTGACATTGTATTTCTTTATAAGGGCATATTGAGAAATTCCTTTTTCCCGCATGACATTCCATAAGTTGTCGTAAGAAATCATAACATTCAAGCCTCGCTCTCTACTTGAATGTTAACCGAAAACGATATATAATCAGATAAACCAATATCGGTTAATATATTTATATGGGAGGAAAAGAAAAGTGAAGAAAATATTGTTCCTTGTTCTGACGGCGACGCTCATGCTGTCCTTGGCAGCTTGCGGCGGAGATACTGGTACTATCAATTCAGGCAATGAAACAGCATCACAAGAGACTGCTCATGCAGAGAACAATACGCAGGACAACGACACTCTGGGTGCAACAATCATCACCAACGAAGGCGAAACTGTTACTATGACAGCCGAAGAACTAATTGATGCTTATGACTCTAACGAAGCAAGTTTCAATAAGCTATATCAATACGCAGAAATCCAGTTCACAGGAACCATCAGCAATATTAAAGTTGACACCACAGTTATTGTTGATGGAAGTGGTGCTAAAGGTGGTCAGCAGAAAATCGTATTTGAAGAAGGTTGGTGCCTCGTTCTTGGCAAGGACAATCAAAACTATGATCTGGCAGACTTCAACTCCGGTGATGTAGTCACAGTCACCAGCAGTATAGTTGGCGCACCATTTGATACTGATTTTTTGCAGACCGTGAGCGATGGTAACAGGGTTCTTTGGCTCGTAGGCGATGACGAAGTATTGGGACAACAGTTCAGTAGCATCCAAACAGTTATCGAAGTTGCTCAATAAGGTTAAATACAATCGAATAGCTGGAGCAATTCGATTTCTCCTTTAAGAAATCGAGAGGACGGTACACCAGTAGTACCGTCCCCTCTGTCTTTTGGTATGCAATTTTACTTTAACCACACCAAGGCGGGGGTGATCACTTAATGTTTTTCTTGGCGTTTTTCCCGAGCGCTAAAAAAGACGGGGAACACGAGCAGAAACGGCAAATAGCCAAATAATTAAGAAGGACAGGAGTTTTGATTTGGAAATCACTCTTGTCCTTCAATCGTTTCTTCGATTTTAGCAACTAAATCACTCGGGCGCATTTCCAAAGCAGATGCAATTCTCCAAATAGTTTCAAAATTCGCTTGTTTTGTTCCATTTTCTATCATAGATAGATGTGTGCGTGCAATACCGGCAAAGCCGCTCAATACATCTTGAGAAATTCCTTTGGCTTTCCGTAGGGTTCGGATTGTTTGCCCAATCGCATGATTATCAAACTGCACGACAGCACCTCTTTTCTCACTATATTCTATGAGAAAAGTTCCGTCATAACGTCTACGATAATAGACATCTTAATAAAACTATGATATACTTTCTTCAACAAACCAGTCCCTTATACTTTGATTAATTAGGAGGATATGCACAAATGAAAAAGATAATTTCTTTCTTATTGGCAGGGGCATTAGTGTTGTCTTTAGCCGCCTGCAGCGGTGGTGAAAGCAATGACACACTTAATGGTGATGAATCCAATAAGACCAGTGATGCAATGAGTGGTGATAAACCTGATTTAAAAATTGGAGATATAGCAAGCGCTGGTGACTGGGATTTTACTTTAATAGATGTGGAGTTTAACGATGCCATGGCAGACGAGAACAACGGCCTTTACTATCTCCGCCCAGCGGATGACGAATATAAGAGCGCAGCAGGAAATTCCTTTTACACAGCAGAAAGCGGCAATGTATTTCTGTTTTTTACCGCTGAATTATCTTATAATGGGAAGGAAACGGCGGAACTCGGAAGTCAAAGCGAAAATAGCATAGGTTTTGAAATTCGTTACGGCGATGGCTACACCTTTGATACCTATGAATTCGTTATAGCCGATGCACAAGGGGCAGATGGCAGTAACTTGTACACTTATGATAGCGTCTTTGAACCCTTAGACTCAGGCCGTGAATGTAGAGGCTACTTCGAAGTTCCTCTTGAAGTTCAGAACAGTGAAACCGATTTTTTGGCGTTAGCGGTGACCTTTATGGATATAGATGGAGCAAAAACTGAACTAGTGTATGACATTAGATAAAAGAACAATAACAGAGAGGGCGGTACACCAGCAGTGCCGTCCTCTCTCATTTTGTATTCCATTGTTAGCAAGCAATCTCCTGCTCCTTCTTCTCTTCCTGCTTCTTCTGAAAGGCAACGAGACCAACTACCTTGGAGGCATCGGGACTAAAATCGGGCTGCTCCCTGTACTTGGGGAACTGGGTCTCAAACCAATCCCGCACAAACTTGTAGGGGCTGGGCTGCTCCAGGGAACAGGTCTTGACCACCTCAAACTGGGCCAGCAGCTTATCGGCGTTCTGGAACACGCTCATGTACTTCTCCATGTTGGCATAGGTCAGGTTCTTGGTGGGGCGGGCCTTCTTGGGGGTGCGGCGGGTCTTGCGGATGATGGTCAGGCCGGGAAAGTCGGCGCGAATCTGCTGCAACAGCTTGTATTCCTGAGAAGTGGGGTTACTGGCGGCATCCTCAAAAGCCTTAGTCATGGTCAGGGTGTTGTTCACAAAGTCGATCTTGTAAGTGTTCTTCATGGTAACTTCCTCCTTGATAATTTTGAATTATTGGTTGTCTTAAAAGTCAATGTAGAGGTCGGGGATATTGCCTTCGTAGAGCGGCGGGTTGGGACATACGCCTTTCTGCTCGTTGTATTCGGCGGTAAACTCGGCTTCCAGCGCTTCGTCAGTCAGCGCCGTCAGGCGCTCTTCCTCTTTGTCGCGCTCGTCATAGGTCTTACAGAAGGACAGCAGGTAACCAATCATCTGGCAGCGGGTGAACTCCATGCAATCAAACTCCCTTCGTTTTGAAATGTGTACTTCAACATTAGAAATTGGAAACGGCCTTGAAGTTGTCGGCGTCCTCGGTGGTAGGCTCCACCGCCTCGCCATTGTCAGCGAAGAACTCCTTATGCTCGTCGTACTTGGGGAACTTGGCAAGGAACCAGGCCAGCACCGCGCGGTAAGGATTCTGCTGGATGGCGGCGGTTTCCTTCTGATCGTTGAACTCTTTGATAAGCGCCTTGCCATTGGGCTGCATATTCAGGAACCGCTCCATGTTGGCGTAGGTCAGATTCTTGTAGGTGCGCTTGCTGGTGTTCTTCTTGATGGTCTTGGTCACCATCTGGGCGCTGGGGAAGTCCTGACGGTAGGCTCTCCACTCCCTGTATTCGGGAGTACCAAAGATACGGGCCTGCTTCTCAAAAGCCTTGGTGACCTGGGCGTGGGTGTCGTCGATGTAGATGATAGCGTTCTTTTTCATGGTGATAATCTCCTTTATTTCATTTATTTTTGTTTTTAGATGTTTTGTTTTTCTCGTGTTTTCTGTCCCTCTTTGTGCTTTAAGTATAGCATGGGCAAAGAGAAAACCTGTACTTTAATAGTGACATGTGATATAATCAAACTATGAAAAAAGCAGCCCCAAAGGGCTGCTGAAATGGAGAGAAACCCGGCAATTTTGATTCTGTTTGGCTTCCATCCGATGAAAAGTCTATATTTTTCCTTCTGATTAGGCCAAAACTTCATAAAAGTTGATGGTTTTTCTCAAAAACTTGTTATTAAGTGGTGAAAACCGCTTAATATTGGTGCAATTCTGGTGAGTTGCACATGTGAAAGTCAAAAAAGTGTGAAGAGAGGAAAAGTTGCACACCAAGTTGCACACTTCGGCAGTACAGGCGCAAAAAGAGAGGGAACCGGTTTCCCGATTCCCTCTCAAAAGGGGCTTAATTATCCGGTTCAGCTTAGCCGAAGTAACGCTTCAGCAGGCCCTCGAAGGCCTTTCCATGCCGGGCCTCGTCGCGGGCCATCTCGTGGACGGTGTCGTGGATGGCATCCAGGCCGTTCTTCTTGGCGCAGCCGGCCAGATCGGTCTTGCCCTGGGTGGCACCGAATTCGCAGTCCACACGCCAAGCCAGATTGCTCTTGGTGTCGGCCTTCATATTCGGCTCCAGATCCTCGCCCAGCAGTTCGGCGAACTTGGCAGCGTGCTCGGCTTCTTCATAGGCGGCCTTCTCCCAATACAGCCCGATCTCGGGATAGCCTTCGCGGTGCGCGATGCGGGCCATGCACAGATACATGCCCACCTCGGAGCACTCGCCCTGGAAGTTGGCCATGAGCTGATCGAAGATGTACTTTTTGTCCTCGTCGCTGATGTCGGGGTTATTCTTGACAGTCTTGGCATAGATGCCGTACTCATGCTCCGCCGCCAGCTTCATTTCACCCTGCACTTCGGTGAACTTGGATGCCGGAACGCCGCACACAGGGCACTTCTCGGGGGGATTCTCGCCTTCGTACACATAACCGCAAACAGAGCAGACCCATTTTTTCATAATTGTTTCCTCCTTTAAAATTCTGTTTCAAAATCCATTGTCAAAATAAGTATATAATATCAGAGCCGCAGTCAAATGCTGCCGCTCAAATATCCTTGTTTTTACAGCGCGCACAAACGCCGCGGAAGAGCATTTCGCTGCGCTGGACAGAACAGCCGTACCGCTGCTCCAGCTCCTGCCGGAGATCATCACAGGGAGCATCGACATCGATCACAGCGTCGCATTGCTCGCAGATAAAATGCGCATGCGGTTCCGTAACAGCGTCCAGCCGCTCCACACCGTGGACCGTAGCCACACAAACGACCTCCCCGCTTTCACGGAAAAGCGCCAGATTGCGGTATACAGTGCCAAGGCTCAAATCTGGATGCTTCGGTTTCAGCTGTGTATAGATCCATTCTGCCGAAGGATGGAGATGGCTTTGACGGATGCAGTTGAGAATCGCGTCACGCTTTTTGCTGTGCCGGCGCATGGTCGACATGAATGCCCTCCTTTTTAAACATAAAATCAATAACGATTATTGTTATCTATATTATAACCTAATTGAAAAAAATGTCAATCCTTTTTTGAAAAAATTTGATTGCCGTGCCGCTTTCATCAGGAAACTAAAAGCAAGATGGAATAGCATTGACAGGTCTTTTGTCACTTGATGCTAAATCCTTCCGGCAAACTCCACTCCTTTTGTTTATGACCGTTGAAATACCATACCATACTGCAAATACGGAATCTCAATAAGTACATTGTCTTCCCTGTTCAACTCCGTCAGCACGTCAGAAAAGTCGACCACTTCCTCGTATTCCATGTCGTAGTACCGATCTTCCCCATCACTTTTCTCTTCGTCGAAACTCCACTGGCACTCATAAGGCAAATCCCCTCCGCTCTGCAATGGCGCTGTCTTGTCCGCACGGAATTCAATGTAATAAGAGGCGTCCGAACCTACCCGTGTCCGTTCCGTTTCCCTGTCATAGATAGCATACAAATTCCAGTAGCCTACCAGCCCACCACAGGTTTGACGTTCCGCCGCCCCCCAACAGGGCAAAGATTACGATGCAGATAACGGCCAGTACCGCCACCACAGCAATCACCACGATGCGTTTCGTTTTCCTGGCCGGAAAGGCAGACTCCCCCCGGCTGAACTGGAGCCGGCACTGCTTCACCAACAGACACTTCCGCTTCGGCTGATCCAAACCCCGCAGACCGGGCAGAAATCAGCCTCGGACGGCAGTTTTACCCCGCATTGCCTGCACTCTATATAATCGCTTCCTTTTTTAACTATAATTTTATAAGTTTTAATATACTATATAATATATAGTATATTAAACAAGAGCCTGTCAAGCTAAACGAATAGCTGCAAATGAGGTGACAGCATGGCGAAGGAAATTAAAATCACAAAAAAGGCCGCCCGCCGGGGCGACGATGGGTATAAAATCGTTTCTGTCCGCATGCGGGAAGAGATGATCGAACGCCTGGATGCACTTTCCAACGAAACCAGCCGTTCCCGCAACGAACTGATCAATCTGTTACTGGACGCCGCCCTGGACATCGTTCAAATCGAAAACTGAGAAAAACACCGGACGCTGCATCCATACAGCGCCCGGTGTTGTGCATCCAAACCAATCGGCTTTTTTTATTCTTCGTCGCCCTGCATCTGCTTGGCTTCGGCAATGGCTCTTTCCTGCACGGCGGGAGGCGCATCTTCATAGCGCAAGAACGCATAGGTGAACATTCCGCGGCCCTGGGTCATAGAACGCAGGTCGATAGCATAAGTACCCATTTCGCCCATGGGAACTTCGGCCACAATCTCCTGCTCGCCGGCTTCCACCGGGTTCATGCCCATCACGCGGCCGCGGCGCTTGTTGAGGTCGCCCATCACGTCGCCGGTGTAAGAATCCGGCACGATGACGTGCAGCTCGCCGATGGGTTCGAGCAGCACAGGATTGGCTTGGGCCAGGCCAGCTTTATACGCCAGGGAAGCCGCCGTCTTAAAGGCCATTTCGGAGGAGTCTACAGGATGGTAAGAGCCGTCCACCAGTGTTGCCTTCAAATACACCACAGGATAGCCCGCCAGCACGCCATGCTGCACACTGTCGCGCAGGCCCTTTTCCACGGCGGGGAAGAAGTTCTTGGGCACGGAGCCGCCGAATACGTTTTCAGCAAATACCAGCTCCTCGCTGTCGCAGGGTTCAAACTCGATCCATACGTCGCCGTACTGGCCATGGCCGCCGGACTGCTTCTTGTGCTTGCCTTCCACCTTCACCTTTTTGCGGATCTTCTCGCGGTAAGGCACGCGGGCCGGACTGAGGGTGACCTCCACGCCAAAGCGATCCTTGAGCTTGGCACACAGAACGGAAAGCTGGATGTCGCCCGTGCCGGTGAGCACCATCTGATGGGTTTCGGCGTTGTTGACGCAGTGGAAGGTCATATCTTCTTCCGACAGGCGCACAAGGCCGTTGGCCACCTTGTCCTCCTGTCCCTTGGTCTTGGGAGCGATGGCCATGGTATAGTTGGCCACCGGGAAGGGGATGGCCGTCAGATTTACGGGGTGCTTGGGATCGCAAAGGCTGTCGTTGGTGCGGGTGTCGGTCAGTTTGGACACGGCCGCGATGTCACCGCAGCAGACCTCCTGCACCTCGGCAGCCTTCTTGCCGCACATGGTATACAGGTGGCCCAGCTTAGTGATATTGCCGGTGCGGGCGTTGACCACGGACATATCCGGGGTCAGGCGGCCGGAAATCACCTTGATATAGGAATAACGGCCGTATTGGTCCGAAGTCGTCTTAAAAACGAACGCATAGGGCGCGCCGTCCTCGGTGATGTCGATTTCCACCTTGTTGCCGTGCATATCCGTTCCCTTGCGGTTGGGAATCTCCACGGGGTTGGGGAACAGCTTGATGATGCAGTCCAGGAGCGTCAGGGTGCCCAGGCCCGTGAACGCCGAGCCGCATACCACCGGGCACAGCGTCAGATCCTTGACGCCATTGTGCAGGCCCTGAATGACCTCTTCCTGCGTGAAAGGTTCTCCAGCGAAATATTTCTCCATGAATTCTTCGCTGGTTTCGGCCACGGATTCGCACAGCTGGTCGTACAACTCGTCCACCACGGCCTGCTTGTCAGCGGGAATGGGAACTTCCTTGCGGCGCTTGCCCTCGAGCTGATAGGCGCGGCGGTATACGATATCCAGCAGGGTTTCAATGTGCTTTTCCTCGTCCCACAACGGCATCATCACCGGGCACACGCTGCGGCCGAATTTTTCACGCAGCGTCTGCCAGGCGCCGTTGAAGTCGCCGTTTTCCTCATCGGTTTTGGCGATGTAGATCGCGCGGGGCATGTTGCGCTCCTGTAGATATTTCCACGCTTTTTCCGTACCCACGGAAAGGCCGCCTTTGGCACTGCCGACGATGATGCCGGCGTCCGCCACGCGCAGTCCTTCCATCACCTCGCCGGAAAAGTCGAAATAACCCGGGGTGTCCAGCACGTTGATTTTGCAGCCTTTGAACTGGACCGGCGCCACAGCCAGAGAGATCGAGATCTGTCTCTTTGCCTCTTCGGGATCGCTGTCGCAGACGGTGTTGCCTTCTGTCACCTTGCCGAGCCGGTCGATGCTGCCGGTCATGTACAGCATGCTCTCCACCAGGGAGGTCTTACCGGTGCCGCTGTGTCCCAGCAGACAGACATTACGAATATCTTTTGCAGTGTAGCTCATGTTGCTCTCTCCTTATACTGTGATCTTTGGCCCGCACTTCGGAGACGCACAGCACTGCGGTTTCGTTCGCCGTACCTCTCCACCGAAGATGTTCCACCAATTATGCTGATTATACAACAGAACACCGAAATACACAAGTGAAATCTGTCAAAAAGCACCAAAATCTTTCGGGATCAGACTACGGCTTCCGCTGTTTTGGCAGATTGTTCAGAGAAACCGGCCCGCTTTCGGCAAAACAGACAAAAAAGACGGCCGCACGCCGACCGGCCGCATGCCGCTTCCGCCGACCGAACCCCCGCTTGACAAGCAGGCCAAAGCCCCTATAATGAAAAAAACAACTACCCCATAGAGCAAGAAGGCAAGTACTATGCGGCAATGTATGGACGCAGACAATCTGCACCGCAGATTGAAAAAAATCATCGGGCAGGTGCAGGCCATTGACCGGATGATCGATGAGGACGTACCCTGCGAGCATATCCCCTCTCAGCTCAACGCCGCCAAATCCGCGCTGCATGGTTGCGGACAAGTCGTACTGGAAGGGCATATCCGGCACTGCGTGCGCGACGGTATAGAGCACGGAGACGCAGAAAAAAACATTGCAAATTTTACGAAGGCCGTGAAACGATTTTCCAATATGAGCTGATCGGTCAGGGCGCAGTAGTGCTGCTCCCTGTTTCTTTTTTCTTGATAAACTCATACCCCTTTATGTATATATACCTATACCTACTATAGTATAAAAAGGAGGCCTTTTTATGAAATCCTGCATGCATCATCTGGAACATCTGCTGGAATTCGGCGGGATCAAAAAAGATATCGTCCCGCTGATCCTCTCCAGCAGCGCGCTGCTGGTCAGTTTATTCGATGTGGTGCCGTTACCTTTTGACGCGGCATGGATCGCCATTATCCTGTGCGGCGGCAAAGAAATCGTCGTCCCCGCCGAACAGGTGCAGGTGGGCGATCTCCTGCGGGTCCTGCCTGGGGAGAGCATCCCCGTGGACGGTGTGATCACCGCAGGCTGTACCTCGGTTGATCAGGCAGTGATGACCGGCGAATCCCGCCGATGGACAAAGCCGCAGGGGATAGCGTATCCAGCGGCACTGTGAACCAGTTCGGCGCCTTTGAAATGCGGGCCGACCGGGTGGGCAGCGACATTGCCACGCAGCGCATGATCGCCCTGGTGCAGTCAGCGGACGCAAGCAAGGCCAAAATCGTGCGATTGGCTGACCGCTGGGCCACCCGGATTGTAGTGACCGCACGCTCACCTATCTGTTCACCATCGAAATCCTTCGCTCGGTGACGATCCTTATGGTCTTCTGCCCCTGCGCCCTGGCCCTGGCCACACCCGCAGCCATTATGGCCGCCATCGGGAACGCCACAAAACACGGCTTTCTTGTGCGCAAGGGCGACGCTCCGGAGCGTCTGGCCGGCTGTGAAAAAGGTGGCTTTTGACAAAACCAGCACACTGACCTATGGCACGCCGCAGATCGTCGCTGTGAAAAGCCTGGAACCAGAGCGCGACGAGGCATCTCTTTACACACTGGCCGCAGCGGCCGAACAACTTTCTGAGCACCCTCTGGTTCGCTCCTGGCGGCAAAGCACAGTGGAAGAGACTCTTCCGCCAGTATCTGATTTTCAGATGCTGCCGGGATTCGACGTATCCGCTGTAGTGGCAGGCCGCACGGTGCCGGCCGGTGGCCAAAAGCTGATGGACCGACACAGCGTCGCCCTGCCGGACGGCAATCGGGAGATCACAGATTCTCTGCAGCGGGGATGCACCGTTGTTTACATCGCTGTGGACGGATGCTGCGCCGGC
Organism: bacterium 210917-SL.2.15; assembly: GCA_020555605.1. GTDB lineage: Bacteria > Bacillota > Clostridia > Oscillospirales > Oscillospiraceae > Pseudoscillospira. The sequence goes on from JAJCJC010000002.1 coordinate 55,420, forward strand.
TGCATCGCGCTTTCCGACACCGTACGGGAGGAAAGCCGCGCCATGGCGAATGCACTGCACCGCTGCGGCGCTACCCCCGTTCTACTTACCGAAGACAACGAAACCGCCGCCGGAAGCATTGCCGTACAGCTGCACATCGGCGAGGTGCGCGCCAACTGTCTGCCCGAGGATAAGCTGAAAGCCATCGGCGCTTTCCAACGCAGCGGCAGGCCCGTCTGCATGATCGGCGACAGCACCAACGATGCGCCGGCCCTGAAAAAAGCGGCAGTGGGTATCGCCATGGGGAGCGTAGGCAGCAATATCGCCGCGGACGCGGCGGACATCGCGCTGGTGGACGACGAGGTGCAGGAACCGCCCCATCTCCTGCCTTTGCCCCGTTAAATGATGACTACTATCAAGTACAATTTGACCTTTTCCATGACGCTGAACTTCATCGCAATCCTTTTGGCCATCACCGACATTTTGAGTCCCGTCGTGGGCGCTTTGGCGCACAATGCCGGATCCGTCATCGTCATTGTCAATTCTGCGTTTCTGCTTAAAGGGAAAACACACCGGACTCCATCGGAGGGAACATGAAAAAAGCGCGGGAGAACAGCCGTTCTCCCGCGCCCCTTTTTCTTTCCGGGCAGTTTTTCCCGTTTAATACTGCGTCACCCAACCGTTGATCAAAACCGTCGGCACACTCCAAAGCAGCTGGAAGGCCAACAGCGGCGCCGGCGAGAGCACCTGGAAGCCTCCGGCAAAGGTGAGGTAAAAGGCCAGAACTGTACCGCAGATGCTGCCGATCAGCGCCCAAGCGCAGTTTTTCCGCACCGCGCCATACATCCGCTTTCCACCCACCACCGTTTCAGCATAGGGCATCAGCCCTTCGCGAAACAACAGTGCCGCCGGCCGGCCGCTGCTCTCGCGCTCCTCTTCGGAAAATGCCAACCGGTCGGAAAGCTCCGGATACAGGCAGCGCTTTTTGGTGTTGATCTTGAATTTGCGTTTGATGAGCGCAGGCGTGATATTGAAATCCCGCACGGCAAACACCGGGCAGATGCCGTTGTGCAGCACTGCCTGCAGCGCCGCATCCACGTTGTCCGAGGCCATATATTTGATGGCGAACACCGCCACCAGTTCCCGGTCCACCGCCAAAAACACGCCGGTGGGCAGCTTGAGCTCCCGGGGCAGGCGCACGCCCATCTGCGCCATGAAATCGGAGCGGCCCAGGATCACGCTTTCCCCCCGGATCGTACCAGCAACGCCGCCTTCCTGATAAAAGCTGAAATCCTCCACAGGATACATATGGGCGCCCTGGCTACGGCACAAGTCGCCGAACACCTGGCGCAGTCCACTGCCGGAAGCGTTCACCATGCTGGCGGCATATCCCACGGCCTGGATCGCATCGTGCGCGTAGACCTTCATGCCGTTCATAAACACCGTTCCCGGCGGAAAGAGATCGTTGTCTGTCAGGATCATACTGCCCTTGCGGCTCATCGCCTGGGCACCACTGTAGCCGGAAACGGCGCAGCCGTCCCGCTGCAAGCGGCGAGCCAATTTACCCAGCGGCGTGCCGAAGGCCGCCGTGAACGCAAAGGAGCAGGCCGCGCCCAAAATCGCCGACCAGTACCACAGAAAATTGGCCATGTCGAACCGGTTGAGCGCCGTGAGCAGCGCAAACACCACTGTGGCCGTCAGGATCACGGGCAGCAGCACATGATACCAGCCCAGCTGCTCGCTTTCCCGCTCCGTCATCCCCACAAACCCATCGGTAGAGCATTCCTGCTTGCGGTAGCCACCCTCCACGCCGGAAACCACATAGGGCGACTGATCGTAGGTCGCCATATGGCAGCAATCCCGCAGGCCGCGCAGGCGAAGCATTTCGCCGCGCAGCGTGAAATACAGCGCCACCGCCGCCACCAGGCAGAACGGCTGCTGCACGCCGCGGCTGTCCGACAGCCAGACAGCCGCGCCGTCGGCGGCAGACACCGCGGCAAACAGCGCTACCAGCAGCTCCGGCGTGCAATGCCGCCGAACCAGTTCCGCCGCGGCACGGACATAAACGGGCAGACAGATCACCATCTGCATCGCCAGAAGCGCCAAGCCGACCGCGGCAAGCTGCTCAAAAGAAAAATATGGCTCCGCCGCACCGCTGTACTGCACAGCCGCCAACACACAGCTCAGCAGCGCGGCCAGCAGCGCCGGACGGCCCCGGCGGCGCAGTTTTTTATAGCGCCGGTGATAATCTGCCGAAGCCTCGCCGCTGTCGCGTTCCGGGAGATCCCCGAAGTCGTCTTCCTCCTCCGGCTCTTCCACATAAGATTCGCCCTCATCCGAGGCGATCTCCGTCTCCGGCGGCACATAGACCGGTTCCGTGTCCTCAAAGCGGCGCAGCTTTCTGGAAAACAGGCCCCTCCGTACCACCGGCTGCGCCACCTGACGCCGGGATTCCTCATCCTCCATCACTGCATCCACCACCTGCGCCATCACGTCCTCCAACGGGACGCCCCGCGCACGTTCGGAATCCGCTTTGGCTTCCGGCTCATACAGCGCCTGCGGCTCCGGATCCCATCCGGTTTGCGCCAGCGCCTGCGGCTCCGGCGGCGCAGACGCATTCGCCCTTGTCCGCCGCTGCTCTTCCGCCGCGGCGCCAGGCGGCGTTTCATCCTCTTTGGGCGCCGCTTTTTCCTCCCGGGCGTGGACAGGTTTCAGGCGGTATCCTTCGTTGACCCACACCTCGTCGCTCTCCGCTTCCGGCAGGTCCTTCAAATGCCCCCGTTTCCCGTATTCGGCCAAGATCTCCTCCAGGTCAATCTCCTCCGCTGCATTTGACAGATCCACGCCTTCCAACAGTTTTCGGGTGTCAAAAGCGTCGCTTCGCTCTATGAATTTGTCCAAGTCGTTTTTTTCCATGGAAGCGCTTTCCTTTTTGTTTCTTTCCTTCCCCGCTCAGCCCATACGCTGGCGCACCGCCTCATACAGCAAAATCGCCGCCGCGGCGGAAGCGTTCAGCGAAGAGATCTTCCCCTTCATCGGGATGCTGACCAGAAAATCGCAGCCCTGGGCTACCAGACGGCTCATGCCGTCGCCCTCGCTGCCGATCACGATGGCTGCGGGACCTTTCAGATCCGCGTGGTACAGATCGGTGTTTCCGTCCGCGGCGGTGCCGAACACCCAAATGCCATGCCTCTGCAGATCCTTCAGCAGCGCCGGAAGGTTGGCCACCCGCGCCACCGGGAGATAAGACACCGCCCCGGCGCTGGTTTTCGCCACCACCGCCGTCAGTCCCGCGCTGCGACGCTTCGGGATAATGACTCCGTGGGCGCCGGCACACTCCGCCGTGCGGATCACCGCCCCCAGATTGTGGGGATCGCTCAACTCGTCGCACACAACGAGCAGGGGTGCCTCTCCTTTTTCCTCCGCAATGCGCAAGATCTCCTCCACCGAGGCATATTCCCTTACCGCCGCCACTGCGATCACACCTTGGTGGGCATGGGTGTAGCTCATTGCGTCGAGCTTGCGATGATCGGCGTCAGCCACCACGATCCCCGCCTGTTTAGCCAGTGCCACAATCTGGGAAAGTGTGCGATCCGTATCGCCGCGGGATACATAAATTTTATCGATCGTGGCGCCGGAGCGCAGGGCCTCCGTGACGGCGTTGCGTCCTTCGATCAGGCCGTCCGACAGACTTTCCTGGCCCGCCCCCTCTTCTCTGCCGGGCTGCTCCCGCACAGCGCTGTATTTTTTTTCCGGCGACGCGCCCGTTCTTTTCCCGCCGCGGTGCCTGCCGAGGCGCCAGCTTCTCTCTCCGGCCTCGCGCCGGTCTCTCTTTTCCATAAATCGACTCTCCTGCAACCCATGTTTCAATGGATAAATTTCTTCTAATTATACAGCATAGAGTATAGCACAAAGTGCCCGAGGAAAAAAGACTATTAACAGAAATTTTACAACTGCCGCACCTGTAAAACTTGTGTCCCAGCACAAATTGTGCTAATATATGTTAATATAATTGCATTCTGTAAGTTTTTTCAACCCCCAGCGCGCCGTATGCGCTGTTTTGATATCTACAACACGATTAAAGGAGGCTCTTTATGCCGTCCAACGATAAGAAAAACAAAAACCGAAAAAACAGCAACATGACCGGCCTGGTCACGCTGATTGCCTGGGCCTTGTTTTTGACCGTCATCATCAACTATATGGCCAACTATTCCATGCGCAACAGCGACGCGCGCTCGGCCAAAGCCGAGATCCTGTTCACCGATCTGGTGGATATGGTGAAAAACGATGAGGTCGCCTCGGTTTCCTTCACGGATGAACTGATTAACATTACCCCTGTGGAAGGGTATATCTACACGGATCCCGACGGGCAGGAGTACACTGGCAATATCACTCTGTACACCTCCATCATCAACAGTTCCAACCTCTTCACGCTGCTCGACGAGCACGATGTACCCTACACCAAGCCCTATGTTGCCAAAATGTCCCCGGTGCTCAGCGTGCTGCTCAGCATGGCCCCATTCCTGCTGATTTTGGGGCTTACGTTCTTCATGTTCCGCGGCGTGGGTGGAAAGGGCGGCATGGGCGGCATGATGAATGTGGGCAAGGCCAACGCCAAGGTATATATGGAAAAATCCACCGGCGTTACCTTCGCCGATGTGGCGGGCCAGGACGAGGCCAAGGAAAGCCTGGTGGAGATCATCGATTTCCTCCACAACCCCGGAAAATACACTGCCATCGGCGCAAAGCTGCCCAAGGGCGCACTGCTGGTCGGCTCACCCGGCACCGGCAAGACCCTGCTGGCCAAAGCTGTGGCCGGCGAAGCAAAGGTTCCCTTCTTTTCCATCTCCGGTTCGGACTTTGTGGAAATGTTTGTGGGCGTTGGCGCCTCCCGCGTGCGCGATCTCTTCAAGGAAGCAGCCAAAGTGGCTCCCTGCATCATCTTTATCGATGAGATTGACACCATCGGCAAGAGCCGCGACGCCAGTAAATTTGGTGGAAACGACGAGCGTGAACAGACCCTCAACCAGCTGCTTTCCGAACTGGATGGCTTCGACCCCAGCAAGGGCATCATCGTGCTGGGCGCTACAAACCGCCCTGAGGTGCTGGATAAAGCCCTGCTGCGCCCCGGCCGTTTCGATCGGCGCATCACCGTGGATCGTCCCAATCTGGCGGGCCGCCTGGCTACGCTGCAGGTACACACCCGCAACATCCGCCTGAGTGAGGACGTGGACCTCAACAAGATCGCCCAGGCCACCGCCGGGTGCGTGGGCGCCGACCTTGCCAACCTGGTCAACGAAGCGGCGCTGCGCGCCGTGCGGCTGGGCCGCCATGCGGTGAACCAGAACGATCTACTGGTGTCCTTTGAAACGGTCATCGCCGGCAGCGAAAAGAAGGGCACCGTGCTCACGGAAAAGGAAAAGCGTTTGGTAGCGTACCACGAAGTGGGCCACGCCTTAGTGGCAGCCATGCAGAAAGGCACCGAACCGGTGCAGAAGATTACCATTGTGCCCCATACCCAGGGCGCTCTGGGCTACACCATGCAGACCCCTGAGGAAGAACGCTTCCTGATGGACCGCGACGAGATCTATGCCGAACTGCGCATCCTGCTCGGCGGCCGCGCCGCAGAAAAGGTGGCATTCAACACCATGACCACCGGCGCTTCGAACGATATCGAGCGCGCCACCGATCTGGCCCGCAAGATGATTACCATGTACGGCATGAGCGATAAATTCGGCGTGATGGGGCTGGCCACGATCCAGAATCAGTATTTGGACGGCCAGATGGGCCTGACCTGTGCCCAGGATACCGCCGCCGAAGTGGACGACGAGATCCATGCTGTGCTGATGCGCTGCTTCGGAGAAGCCGTACAGATCCTGGAAGATAACCGCACCCTGCTCGACGAGATCGCAGGATACCTGCTGATCAAGGAGACGATTACCGGCGCAGAAATGATGTCTTTTATTCACAACGAACCTCTGAATGCAGAAGAGCCGACATCGGCTGCACAGCCCAACGACACCCCGGCAGCGGAAGAGCCTTCTGCCGTCCCAGGCAACGAAACACACAGCAGTGTGAACGACGCACCGGCAGAGACGCCGCAGGAGCCTCCTGCCGACAGTGCACCGCCGGCAGCGCCGGGAGAGGACGAAACCTCCGAACTCCCTCCGGGCTGAATGGTGAGCAGCGCCTATAAGAATGCAGCAGCAGGTATCCGCCGTTTGCCACAACCATGAATGAAAAACGAAAGCCGCCTTCCGCTCCAGCGGAAGGCGGCTCTTTTTGCTCTCTTCATCCCACCAGGGAAGACAGAGCCTTCATCAGGCTTTCGTTGCGGGTAGCGGATACATTGTTCAGGAACAGCACATCCGTCGCGCCGGTTTCTTCCACCAAGGCCGCGAGTTTTTCACTCTTCACTTTGCTGATATAGCGGTAATCCACCACATACACCTTCTGATAATCCGGCACCAGGAACGGGACAAAGGCGTTGCCGAAAGACTCCTTGACGACGATGCAGGTGCTGCCGTCCGTCTTATTGGGGTTTTCGATTACCGTCCAGGGATTGTCGCCGCCGATAAAGCAGGAATATTTCGACGAGGCATTCCAAGTACTCACATCGGACACCACCATCCATTGCACGCTGCTTCCATCGCTGGCCGTGAAGCGCAAGCTGTTGGTGTCATTGGGCTTATACGCAGTCACCGTATCGCCGCCGGCGAGGGCCGCATTTTTGCCCGAATCACTGTAAAACGACCCCATAAATCCCGGATACTCCACAGAGGTAAAGTCTTTTTCCAGATCGGCCGGTACCGTTCCGCGTGCCTTGCAGTAATCCTGATAGGCGTAATAAGCACCCAAAGCCGTCCAGTGGTGATCGGTGCGGAAATAAATATACTTATCGCGGTGATTTCGCAGCGTGTCGTACACATCTACCTTCCGAACCGTTTCCGATAGCGAGCCGTACATATAATCGAGCGCTTTACGCTGATCGGAAGAATTGACGCTCTTGCGCACCGAAGCAGGCAGCGTGATATCCATGCTGGTGGGAACGATCATGTCGTATACGTTCGCTTTGCCGGCTAGCTGGGACGCAGCCTTGTTGACGGCGGCAGTATACGCATCCGCCGCACTCTGGCTGAAATTGTAATACTCATACGCCGTATCGCCGGCAATCAGGATAGCGCCCAGCGTCTCCACGGGAACATCGGTCATATCCGGCTCTTCGATCTCATGGGACGGTTCCTCTTCTCCGTTTGCGGGGGGATCGGTCTCCTCCCCGTCGAAAGGCTCCTGTGTGGAAGCGTCGTCCGCCGGAGGCGTGACAGGCTGATCGGGAATTTCATCGCCCTGGCCCACCTCGCCGTGCACCGTGGTACCGGAGGGCGACAGCAGCGCTTTAAACTGGCCGTTGAGCGATACATACACGTCCCGGAACGGAAAGGTGTCGGCAAACCAAGTGTTGATATCGTCAAAATAATCGCCCGACGTCAGCGCCGCCCAGCTGAACGAGGGGAACTGCGCTAAATCACGCTTTTCCGCCTCCGAGGTTTTCGGGTGCAACGGAATAATCCAGGACACTGCGGCAAGCAGAAAAAGCGCGGCGAAGAACACGCCGATCTGCACACTGCGGTAGCCTCCCACCCGCTTTTCCGGCTTCGGCTGCGTCTCTTTTCCCTCCCAGCTGATATAGGGGGAACGATTCTGTTTTCTCATAGTACGCTTTCCTCCGATCAGAATTTCCAGTACAGGAACGGATTATAGCTATCGCCCACCAGCGACATGGTAGCCAGCAACAGCAACAGCACCGGCGCTGCCACCACCGCCGTGCGGTAAATGCCCCAGGCAAGCCCCGAGTGTGTGCTGCGCTCGTACAGCTGCCGGCCCAGCCCGGGCACAATGGGCGTACAGGCCAGGGCAGAAATCAGCAGGATCGGCAGGTTGCTGCGCACCAGTGCCAGCACTTCAAAACTGGAAACGCCGGCAGCGGTATGTCCAAACATCCCGGAAAGCACCGCGCCCAGCACAGAAAAGTCCGTAAACTTGAACAGCACCCATCCGAAATATACCACGATCAGCGCATACACATGGCCGAACACATGGGGCACGCGTTCCAAAACACGGCGCAGAAACGCTCGCTCCAGCAGCAAAAAAACAAAGTAGTACAGGCCCCAGCACATAAAGTTCCAACTGGCGCCATGCCAGAAACCCGTCAAAAACCATACCACAAAGAGGTTAAATACCACCCTGCTCGGGCTGCAACGATTTCCGCCCAGAGGAATGTACACGTAATCCCGGAAAAAGCTGCTCAGAGAAATGTGCCAGCGCCGCCAGAAATCAGTGATGGACAGGGAAATATAGGGATAGTTAAAGTTTTCCCGATAATGGAAGCCGATCATGCGGCCCATGCCGATGGCCATGTCGGAATAAGCGGAAAAGTCAAGATAGATCTGCAGCATGAAGGCGAAAGCGCCCACCCACAGGGCCAGCACCGGCCGCTGGGCAATCGTGTGCAGCGCTTCAGCCGTGCTGGCAGAATCCACCACCAGAAGCTGATCGGCCAAGGCACCGCAGGCATTGGCCAGCACCGCTTTTTTGGCCAGTCCCACCGCAAAGCGGGTGACGCCGTAGGAGATATCGGCACGGCTGGCTTTGCGATGCAGCAGCTCGGCATTGATGTCTTTATAGCGGACAATAGGACCGGCAATGCACTGATGGAACAGGCTCACATACAAAAGGAGCGTCGGAAAGCTCTTCTGCGCCTGTACCTCGCCCCGATACACATCCACCACATAGGAGAGGAGCTGGAAGGTGTAAAAGGAAATGCCGATGGGCAGCGCGATCTGTACCACCGTATCGGGAAAACCGAATAGATTGTGAGTGTTCTCCATAAAGAACGTGCCGTATTTGAAAATGCCGAGCAGGCCCAGGTTAACCAGACAGGTGAGCACCACGCCGCGCTTGGCCGCGGCCGAGCGCACCGGCTGAACACTGATGTAGCGCGCCAGGATCCAGTCGGCAAAAGCCATCGCCAGCAGCAAAAACACATACACTGGTTCTCCCCACGTATAAAAGATCAGCGAAAAGATCATCATCACCGTGTTTTTGGTACGCATGGTGGGCATCAGGTGATAGAACAGCAGGTTCAGCGGTAAAAACACATACAAAAAAAACAAGCTGGAAAAAACCATGGGCAATACTCCTCAGTCCGAAATCCGATTTTTGAATAAACGCACGAAAGACGGAGCATCCCGCTCCGTCCGCACCGGCCACTGCAGGGCCGCTGTATATCTCATTGTCCGCCGGAGATGTTTCAAAAATGTATCATTTCTCCCCGTTTGACCGAAAAAATAGAAAAAAGCCGCCTTTTCTTCCTGCGCAGCTCTTTTTCGCGCAGTTTCGCGGCATTTCTTTTTTAATAATATAGTGCTCTCAGCAAAAAGTCAATGGCGGCTCCTTTGGAATTTTCTTCCCGCACGCCGGACTTTTTTAGGCAAAAAAGCAATTGGGGGCTTGACAATTTTTCCCGATCTTATATAATAATATAGCTTGTATTTTAACGTGCAGGCTTCTGCCCGCACAGGGCAGCATCCTTGCCCGCACCAGAGAGTGCGGGCCAAAAGACCAGAAGGAGGTGTACTGAAAATGGCTAAGGTTTCTGCAAAGTATGAGGTTGTCTACATCGTCAATCCCACAAAGAGCGAAGAGGAGACTGCGGCTCTGGTCGCAAAGTTCACGGCTCTTGCCGAGCAGCACGCCAGCGCTGTTGAAGTCGAGGAGTGGGGCAAGCGCAAGCTGGCTTACGAAATCGACGACCAGACGGAGGGCTACTATGTCCTGATGTCCTTCAGCAGCGGCGCTGAGTTCCCCGCCGAGCTGGACCGTGTGTTCGGCATTACCGACGGCATCATGCGCTCCATGATCGTCTGCAGAGGCGAATAAGGAGGAAGCGGCATGCTCAATCGCATCATCATCATGGGCCGCCTGGCCCGTGATCCCGAACTGCGGCGCACGCAGAGCGGCGTCCCCGTGGCGTCTTTCCGCTTGGCGGTGGATCGGGATTTCAAAGACAAGTCTACCGGCGAACGCTCCACCGACTGGATTGATGTGGTCGCCTGGCGGGCCACCGCAGAATTTGTCAGCCGCTTTTTCACCAAGGGCCGCCTGGCCGTGGTGGAAGGCCGCCTGCAGATGCGCGACTGGACCGACAAGGACGGCAACAAGCGCGTGGCCGCAGAGGTTGTCGCTGACAATGTGTATTTCGGCGACAGCAAGCGCGACGGCGACGCTCCTTCCTACGGCGGCAGCTACGGCAGCGCCCCCAGTTATGGCGCGCCGGCCGACGGCGGCTACGGCGCACCGTCCCAGGGCGGTTACGGCGCCCCCAGCGCAGGCCCGTCGGAGTTCGCTGAAATCGACGATGTGGACGGCGAACTGCCGTTCTGACCTTGATACTCAAGAAAAGGAGGAACTGAAATGGCTATGGAACGCGAGAACAGAGGTCCCCGCACCCGCAAGCGCAGAAAGGTTTGCCAGTTCTGCGCCGACAAGTGCGATTGGATTGATTATAAAGATGCAGCCAAGCTGCATCGCTATATTTCCGAGCGCGGCAAGATCTTGCCCCGCCGCACCACCGGCACCTGCGCCATGCACCAGCGTGAGCTGACCGTGGCAATCAAGCGCGCCCGTCAGATCGCTCTGCTGCCCTTCGTGACGGACTGAACAACGCAGTAAAAATGCGGAAGCCAAATTGGCTTCCGCATTTTTTATCGCTTTTGTTGGAACATGATAAAAACGGCCATGCAAACCGCCTCTACCCTACAGGCAAAAGAAAATGGCCTCTTGGCAAAAGCATACGGGTACACAGAAAACCAGCCGCCGACGCGGCTGGTTTTTTACTCTCTTTTTTCTTCCAGCGCTGCAGCGCGTCCCATGGGGTCAAGGGCACCCGCGGCCTGGTAGAGCAGCGCGTTACAGACGGCGGCAGCCACAGTGCTGCCGCCCTTGCGCCCCAGGGCAGCAATGCAGGGAATTTTCTGCTCCCGGCACAGGCGCAGGATGCGTTCTTTGCTCTCTACTACGTTGACAAACCCAACCGGCACGGCAACGATCAGGGCTGGACGGAATCCTGCGGCAATCTGCTCACACAGGGCCAACAGTGCTGTGGGCGCATTTCCGATCGCCACCGCCGCACCGGGATACTCCCGGGCCGCGCGCTCCATGGATACGGCGGCCCGGGTGAGACGGCGCTCCTTCGCCTCGGCGGCCACCGCTGGGTCGGCCATGTAGCAAAGCGCCTCCACGCCCAGCTTGCGCAGGGCGGGCCTGCTGAGACCTGAGAGAGCCATATTGGTGTCTGTGATCAGGGATGTCCCCGCAGCAAAAGCCACTCTGGCCCGCGGCGCAGCATGCTCTGTGAAGCACAGGGTCTGCACATAGTCAAAATCCGCCGTGGTGTGGATCACGCGCTTGACCACCGCGTCCTGCTCCGGCGGCAGGCACACGCCCCGCTTGCGCAATTCTTCGTCAATGATCCTCATGCTTTCGCGCTCAATGTCCTCGCCCTGCTGATAGGTAATCTTCAAAACTCCACACCCTTTCTGGCCGGAATCCCCCGCTCGTAGGGGTGCTTCCGGCAGCAACACTCCGTTTCGTAGTCGGCGCACGAGCGCATCCAGTCCGCCGGCGCGCGGCCGGTGAGCACGATCTCCTGCCCAACGGGCCGCTCCAATACCGCCGTGCGCAGCAACGCCCGATCTATCATGTCCTGCTGCCAGACGGCGCATACCTCATCCAGAATCAGCACCTGAGGCTCCAGCGCCAATGCCATGCGAAGGTGAGCCGTCTGCAGCGCAGACGCGTGTTCCCGCTCCACTGCATTCATCTGGCAGACAAACTTTCGGCAGCCCTTACCACGGAATACGTGGGCGCCAAGCTGCCGCAGCAACGCCACCTCGCCGCTGTCTCCTTCTTTCAGAAACTGCACCGCCGCCACGGAGTATCCTGCTCCCAGCGCCCGCAGGGCCAGACCTAAAGCGGCGCTGGTTTTGCCCTTGCCCGCACCCCAGTAAAGGTGGACAAGGCCCAATTCTGTTTTCCGTTCCATTGCCTGCATCACATTCCCATACTTTGATAAATTGCGTTCATGTCCAGTGCGGCGCGCACACCGGCGGCCAGCACATCAAACTGACGCTCCTCATAGACCCGGTGGCTGAGCGGCGGCGGCACAGTCGCCGCAATACCCCGGCGCGCGCACAAAAACTGTACCAGACGCTCCGTCAGCGCCCCGGTGTCGAACAGGCCGTGGAGATAGGTGCCCCACACCAAGCTGCGGCAGCATCCGTCTTTGCGCCCGTCTTCCAGCGCGCAGAAGGGGGCGCCCCGGCTTTCCGTGCGCCCCATATGGATCTCATACCCTTCCAGCCGCGCCCCGGCAAAGGGTTCGGCCAGCGCCACGGCGGCAGGCCGGGCGCACGTTTTTTCGCTGGCGAACACCGTGCGCACCGGCAGTAGCCCCAAGCCGCGCAGGCTGTATGGACGGCCGCTCTCCGTTCCTTCGGGATCGTCCAGCGCTTCCCCCAGCATTTGATAACCGCCACACACGCCCAGCAGGGGCACTCCGGCCCCGTGCAGGCGCAAGAGCGCCGCCTCCATCCCGCTCTGGCGCAGCCACAGCAGATCGTCCATCGTGTTTTTTGTGCCGGGCAGGAGCACAAAATCCGGCAACCCCAGCGCCCGCGCCTCCGTCACATAGCGCACTCCCAGCAGCGGATGGACCTCAAGGGGGGCAAAGTCCGTGAAGTTGGACAGATGCGGCAGGCGCACCACCGCCACGTCCAGCGCTTGTTCCCCGCGCCTGGCATTCAATCGGGGCGCCAGGGAATCCTCATCGTCGATATCCACTGAAAGATAGGGCACCACGCCGAGCACACGCTTGCCCGTGAGCTGCTCGAGCTGGGCAAGCCCCGGGCGCAGCAGCTCCGCATCGCCACGGAATTTGTTGATGATCAGCCCGGTGATGCGCGCGCGCTCCTCCTCTTCCAGCAGAGCCACCGTGCCGTAAAGCTGGGCGAATACGCCGCCCCGGTCGATGTCCCCGGTCAGCAGCACCGGCGCGTCCACAGCCCGGGCCAGACCCATGTTCACAATGTCGTCCGCCTTCAAATTGATCTCCGCCGGGCTGCCCGCACCCTCGATCACCACAAGGTCATATTCTTCTGCCAGGGAATCGTAGGCCGCCAGAACCTCCGGCAGCAGGCTCTTTTTCCGGCGAAAATAGGCCGCCGCATCCATCTGGCCCCACACCTCGCCGTGGACGATCACCTGGCTACCCGTGTCGCTGCTGGGCTTGAGAAGGATCGGATTCATGCGCACATCCGGCTCCACGCCGGCGGCGCGAGCTTGCACCGCCTGGGCTCGGCCCATCTCAAGGCCCTCGGCGGTGACACAGCTGTTCAGGGCCATATTTTGGCTCTTAAAGGGCGCCACGCGCCAGCCGTCCTGGGCAAAAATGCGACACAAGGCCGCGCACAGCAAGCTTTTTCCCGCGCCGGACATGGTTCCCTGCACCATGATGCACTTTGCGCGCCGCTTCATGCCTTCGCCTCCTCTATTATGGTTTTCATAGCCGCCAGCAGGCGTCGGTTTTCCTCCGGCCGCCGCACCGCCACGCGATACCATCGCGCGCCGAGGCCGCGGAAATTTGCGCAGTTACGCAGCAAAATGCCTTGTTTTCGCAACGGCTCCAGCAAGGGCACCGGCGCACGGAACAGCAGAAAATTCGCCTCGCCGGGAATTACTTCGCACCCCAGCGCAGCAAGACCCGCCGCCAGGCGGGGACGCTCTGCGTGGATCAGAGCACGCACCTGCGCCACGTAGTCCCGCTCCCGCAGCGCCGCAATCCCCGCAGCCTCGGCCGGGATCGACACCGCCCAGGGCGGCCCGCAGCGGCACATCTGCTCCAAAAAAGCCCGGTCGGCGCACAAGGCATATCCCAGCCGAAGCCCCGCCATGGCGTGGAGTTTGGTGAATGCCTTCAGCACCAGAAGGCCGGGCTGCACGGCCAAAAATCGCTTTGCCGAGTGGGCTGCCGGGTCGTCGAGAAAGCCCAGAAAACACTCGTCCACCACCGCGAAAATACCCGCCCGGGCGCAGCGAGCCAGCACCGCTTCTAGCAGCGCCGGGGACAGAGTGCGGCCAGTGGGGTTGTTGGGCTGGCAGAAAAAGGCCATGTCCACCTCCGGCGTCAGGGCGTCCAGCAGCTCTTCCCCGGCTGCAAAACCTGTTTCCCGCCGCAGCGCACCGTGCGCCACCGCGCAGTGCGCCGCATGGAGCGCGTTTTCATACTCCGAAAAGGTGGGCGCAAGAACCAGCGCCTGCCGAGGTCGCCACGCCCCCACCGCGCGCCAGATGAGATCCGCCGCCCCGCAGCCGCACAGCACCATCTCTTCCGCCACCCCTTCTTCCGCCGCGATGGCGCGCCGCAGGGCACGGCACAACGGATCGGGGTAGCGATCGGCCTTTCCCAGCGCCTGCGCCGCCGCGGTACGCACTCCCCCCGGCAGGCCCAGGGGGCTGACCGAGGCGGAAAAATCCAGCGGCAGCACACCGCATTCCGCAGCAAAGCCCGCCCAGTCCCCGCCATGGGGCAGGGATTTCGTTTGCTCTTCCATGCCGCGTCCTCCTTTCAGCGCGCCAAAAGATACCATAGCATCGCCCGCAGGGCGCACAGCGCCACCAGCGCCAGCAACGAGGCTGCGTAGAGCATCCGGTTGGCGCGCAGGATGTCTTCACTTTCAATGGGGCGCGCCGCGTCGCCGATGATGGGCTTGGGACACAGCACGCCAAAATAATATGCCGGCCCGCCCAGCCGCACTCCCAGCGCGCCGGCGCAGGCCGCTTCGGTCTGGGCGGAGTTGGGGCTGGCATGGCAGCGCCTGTCCCGCCGCCAGATGCGCCAGGCCCCTGGGCCGCTTTGTCCGGTCAAAAAGGCCGCGGCAACCCACAGCAGCGCTGCCAGTCGGGACGGAATGTAATTGGCCGCGTCGTCCAGCTTTGCCGCCGCCCGGCCGAAATCAAGATAGCGCTCATTTTTGTAGCCCACCATACTGTCCATGGTGTTGACCGCTTTATAGCACAGCGCCAGCGGCGCGCCGCCAAGGAGCAGATACACGAGGGGCGCGGCTACGCCGTCGGAGAAGTTTTCCGCCACCGTTTCCACGGCGGCCCGGGTCACTCCGGCCTCGTCCAGCCCTCCGGTATCCCGTCCCACGATGCGTCCCACCGCCCGGCGCGCCGCCGCCAAATCGCCCCGACGCAGCTGCTCGTACACCCGCCCACTTTCCAGCGCCAGCCCCCGGGCCGCCAACGCCTGCCAGCTCCACAGCGCCTGCACAGCAAAGCCCAGCGCTGGATGAATGCGCCAAGTCAAAAGACACACCGCACCGCTCAACGCCAGCGTGCCCATCGGCAGCGCCGCCGCCAACACCGCACCCGCAGCAAACTGTCCGCGGGGTGTTTGGGGAAAACGCGGACGCAGTAAACGCTCCAGCGCCCCAATAGCCCGGCCCATCCACACCACCGGATGGGGAAAGGCGCGGGGATCGGCCAGCAGCAGATCCAGCACAAAACCGCACAGTGCGGCGGCCACAACGCTCATAAACTAATCACCATTTGTAATATTTACTTCCTTTAATACTCTTAGTGTCCTATTTCCCGTCCAGGAGTCGCCGTCAAGGACAAAACCGCCGCCGGGTTTGGTGTGCCAGTCAAAATAGGCGCGTCGGGGCAATGCAAAACGCTCCAGCGCCGCCATGATCGTACCGCCATGGACGACAAAAACCACCGTGTCCGCCTGCTGCGCCGTTTCCCGATTCAGAATGGCTGCAAAAGCGGCGCACACCCGAGCACAGAAAATCGCTTTCCCCTCCCCGCCGGGAATCGGCGCTTCGCAGCCGCTGTCCACCCAGGCACAGTAGGCCGCGTTACCCGAAAGCTCACGCCAAGTGTAGCCCTCAAAGGAACCGAAATCCATTTCCCGCAGCTCCGGTACCGGGATCTGCTCCGCCTCCGGAAACCAAAGCGCCGCCGTCTCCACGGCCCGGCGCAGTGGGGAAACATAGACATGCTGCGGTGAAAACGCCGCCCGTTGCAAGGCCCGCCGCCCCGCCAGAGACAGCGGCGCATCCAGCCATCCCTGGTAGCGGCCCTCGGCGGTGGCTTCCGTGGCGCCGTGACGCAACAGATACACCCTCATGCGTCCTCCGCTCCGCTTTCTTTGAGCGTCAGGGGCAGGCCGTAGAACACCCGCACAACCCGGTCGGCCCGTGGGGCCAGCAGACATAGCAGCCGCCCGGCCGCCTCCCGCGCCGCCCGCTCGCGTGCGTCCAGGGGCACCACCCCGCCGCCGGTTTCCGTGGCGATGACCACCGGCCACGCGCTCAGCTCCCGGGCCAGTCCTTCAAGATCTTCGCACTCCGCTGCCAGCTTCTGCACATCCCAGCGGGCGTAGCGGTCCAGCTCGTCCCGCCCGCAGCCCAGCAGGGCACAGGCATAGTCCCGCTTGCCGCCGTGCAGCGGGCCAATCAACAAAATCATCCCAACACCGTCCTTTCCGCCAGCTGCACCGCTACGGCCGCAAACAGCATCCACAGCTCCGCACGCTGCACAAACCAGCCTGCCAGATCCCCCGAAATACCGCCGAACTGCGCAAGGGCCACCACGCGATAGCGCCAAAAGGCCAAAAGGCCCACCGCAGCCGCGATGACACCCAAAAAGCCGCCCAGCGCTGCCATGGCCGCCCCCGTCGCCGCTGCGAAAAGCAGCAGAGCACATCCGGCGCACCGCCGGTCAGCCGCAACGGAAAAAGTGTGGGCCAGCCCCGTGTCTTTGGCCAAGGGAAAACGACACACCGCAAAGCCTGACAGCGCCCGGGAAAACACAAAGCCCAGCCCCAGCGCCCACAGCGCCGGCGCAGCGGGCGTCAGCGCTACGCATAGAGCAAAGGATGCGGCAAAATAGGTGCACAGCCGGATCACCGCAAAGGCCCCGCAGCGGGGATCCTTCAAAATGGCCTGCTTTTGCTCCGGCGCAGCGCAGCTGGCCAGCGCGTCGCACACATCGGCATAGCCGTCGAGATGGATGCCGCCAGTGAGCAGCACCGGCAGCAGGCACAGCCCCGCCCCCCGCAGCACGTCCCCCACCGGCGCCAGAGCGCACACCGCGCACCAAAACCACCAGACCGCGCCGATGACCGCGCCCACCAGCGGAAAGGCGCACAGGGCAAAGCGCATATTTTTTTCGCTCCACACACAGTGCGGCACTGGCAGGGCTGAAAACATGGAAAAGGCCACACTCATGGTTTCAAGGATTGTTTTCATGTTTCCGGCCCCTTTCCTTTGTAATAGACCGCCTGGCCGGCACACACCTCGCACACCCGATCGGCCCGCCGGGCCAGCGCCCGGTGGGCGGCGGCAAGCACGCGCAAATACGCGTCCGTGTTCCCAGCATAATCCGCCCCGCCCAAGCACACTTCATTGCTGACAATCACTAAATCGTCGCACTGGGCCTCCAGCGCTTCCACGCCGGAGACAAGGGCTTCCAGCACCGCCTCCTCCCACCGCGCGCCAGCGGCGGAATACAGCTCGTTGGCCGCAAGATTCCCCAAACATTCCAACAGCGCGCTGCCCTGGCGGGGCAAGCGCAGCACCGCCAGATCATGGCTGCATTCCAGCGTTTCAAACCCCTTGCCCGCACGGGCAAGACGGTGCTTTTCAATGCGGGCACGGCACTCGCCGTCCCAAGGCCGCAGCGTGGCGATATACCAGCGCGGGGGTGCCAGATCAGCCATCAGGGTCTCGGCATAGGCGCTTTTTCCGCTGGCTGCACCGCCGATCACCAGGGTCGTCATTCCTTACCCTCCTGGGGCACATAGGCCGGGATGCCATAATCAGCGAAGGTGCTGCCCCGGTAAGCCGCCAGAGCCATGTCCAGCAACGGCATAGCCGCTACAGCGCCGGTCCCCTCACCCAAGCGCATCTGCGCCGCAATCAGCGGTTTTTTCCCCAGCGCCTGCAGCACGGCGGCGTGGGCCGGCTCGGCAGACACATGGCTGGCAAACACCGCCGCTTCCACTGCCGGACACAGGCGCTGGGCACACAGGGCCGCCACGGTGCTGATGAATCCGTCCATCAGCACCGGCACGCGGTACAGCGCCCCGCCCAGAAATACGCCGCACAGCCCCGCCAGGTCAAAGCCCCCCACCTTGGTCAATACATCCAGCGCATCGGCCGGGTCGGGCCGGTTCACCGTCAGGGCAGTGTCTACGGCCCAAAGCTTGCGCCGTAGCCCCGCGTCAGAAAGGCCCGCACCCCGGCCGGTCATCGTTTCTGCCCTCTCTCCCAGCAAAGCACAGGCCACTGCCGCGCTGGTGGTGGTATTTCCGATACCCATTTCGCCAGTGGCCAGCAGCGTACGCCCGTTCTCCTTTTCCGCACGTACCAGGGCCGCGCCGGTCAAAATGGCCTGCTCGGCCTGGACACGGGTCATAGCGGGGCCTTCGGTGATATCGCCGGTTCCGTTGCCGATGCTGCGCTCCAAAAGCCCTGCCCCAAGCACGGCCTCCTGCATCCCCATGTCCACCGTGATCACCGCACAGTGAGCCAGAGCGGCCATCTGCCCCACGCTGGAGCGGCCCGCAGCAATGCTGCGCGCCGCCGCCGCGGTGACGGCACTGTCCACCTGGCTCACCCCCTGCCGCACCACGCCGTTGTCGGCGCACAGCACCAGTACGGAGCGGGATGCAAAACTCACATCCGCGCTCTGCCCCAGTGCCGCGGCATCCTCCACAGCTGTTTCCAGCAGTCCCAGACCTCCCAGAGGTTTTGCCACCGTCGCCCAGCGGCGGTGGGCTTGCGCGCGGGCCGCTGCTGCTGCGGCCCGCCCGCTCTTCTGCTCCGCTTCCACCGCGCGCAGCAGGGCTGGCAGCGCAGCGGGCACGCTTTTGTTCCACTCCGTCATATTGATTTCTCCTTTGCGCTATAGCGCCGCGCCGCGGCCACAAAGCGCTGCGCCAGCGCCGGCCGACCGGCAAAATAAAGGTGGGGAAAGGCGGCGTACAACGTGTTCGTGACAAAACCGCAGTGCCAAGTGCGGCCGGTCAGGGGCTTTTCCGCGCGCAGATCCACACCGTTTTCCGTGGAGTCCCAGTAGTGAAACTCGTGCACCGGCACGCGTTCGCCCGCGCGCAACAGCAGGCTGTCGCCCTCGGCAACGAGATGGGCATAGCCAAAGCGCACCAGGCGCTCTTTCCGCTTCGCCTTCCCAGGGAGCACACCGGCCATGGGATACCACATTCCATCCGTCCCCTGCAGTTCTTGCCCCAAATACAAAAAGCCGCCGCATTCGGCCACCGTAGGCATGCCGCCCGCCACCGCCGCCGCCACAGCGCGGCGGCAGGCTTCGTTTTCCGCCAACGCTCGGGCATGCAATTCCGGGTATCCCCCCGGAAGATACAGCCCACAGGCTCCCTTTGGCAGGGCGCGGTCTTCCAAAGGGCGGAAGGGCAGCAACTGTGCTCCGCAGCGGCGCAGCGCTTCGAGGCTTTCCGCATAGGCAAAGCAAAAGGCTTCGTCCTGCGCTACAGCGATGGGCACACATGGCGTTTCCGTTTCCTCCGCATGTTCCGGCATTGGATGCGCCGGGCCGCAGCCCAGCGCCAAAAAGCGGGACCAATCCAAAGTTTCCTCCAGCGCCGCCGCCACGGCGCGCAGCCGCGCCGCCAGGTCTGCGATCTCCCCGGCAGTGCGTAACCCCAGATGACGGCTTTCCAGCGCCGCCGCCTCCATATGGGGCAAGTGCCCCAGCACAGGCAGGCCCGTTTCCCGCTCCAGCATCGACGCCAGAGTTTTGTGCAGCATGGCGGAACAGTCCGTTAAAAACAGGGCCGTAATGCGGCTGTCCTGCCGAAACGCCCGCAAGCCCTTTACCTGGGCTGCCAGGGTCAGGCTACTGCCCTTGGGCCGCAGGCACAGCAATATGGGAAGGCCTAATGTGCTGGCCATATGCCAGGCGCTGGCGCGGTCAGTAACACCGCCCAGGCCGTCGTACAGCCCCATTGCTCCCTCGATCACCGCCGCGCCGTGGCCGGCGCAGCCGCGTGCGTACAGGCGGCGCACAGCGGCTTCATCGCTCAAAAACAAATCAAGATTGTGACTTTCCACGCCCAGCACTGCACGGTGGAACATGGGATCGATATAATCCGGCCCGCACTTGAAGGCGCAGGGAGACAGGCCCCGCCCTTTCAGCGCTTGCAGCAGTGCGCAGGCGAGCACCGTTTTCCCGCCGCCCGAGGCGGGGGCGGCCACCATCCACTCAACCATGGCCACCTCCTGCAATCAGAAACACCGGATTGTTGGCCTGCAGCAAATGAAGCGCTCCGGCAGCCTTCGTTTCACTCACAGCCAGTTGCGCCGCCTCCGGCATCAGACCGTGTTTCCGCAGGGCCTCCATGGCCTGTCCCACCGTTTCCAGGGTAATGGCGGATATCACGATGCGCGCCCGCTTGTTTTTTTGCAGCGCCACCGCCACAATTGCCTCCAGCGCCCCGCCGCTGCCGCCGATAAACACCCCCTCCGGCGCGGGCAGCTCCGCCAGCGTCTCCGGCGCGCCGCCTTCTGCCACGCGCAGATTCCAGGCGCAAAACTTCTCCCGGTTGGCCCGAATCAGGGCGCAGGCCTCGCTCCGGCACTCGACGGCGTACACTGTTCCCCGGCGGCACTGGGCCGCCAGTTCCACGCTCACGCTGCCTGTACCCGCACCCACGTCCCAATACACGCCGCGCTCCGCCACGCCCAACTGCGCCAGCGCCGCGGCACGCACCAGCCGCTTAGTCATCGGCACCGCGCCGCGTACAAAGACTGCATCCGGCCAGCCAGGCGCGCGCCGGGGTGCGCAGGGCGCCGCCTCGGCCAGCAGGACGGAAAGGGGCGCGAAGGATTCCTTTTGCAGCTTCTCCGCCGCGCCGCAAACGATGCGCTCGCCGGCGCAGGCGAGGTTTTCGCCCACCGTGACCGGCAAATGCCCCAGTCCCGCTTCGCTCAGGCGCGCACACAGTGCGGCAGGCCCCAGCGCACCACCGGTGAGGAAAAAGGCGCTTTTGCCCTCCATCACCGCCGCCACCGGGTCGCATTCCGTCCCGTGGGCAGAACACAGCGTCCAATCCTGCCAAGGCCGACCCAACCGGGCCGCCAGCAGCTGCACGCTGGAAAGGCCGGGAAGTACGCGCGCGTCAATCCCCTTCTCCCGCAGCCGAAGCAGCAGCTGCCGCGCGCCGGAATAAAAGCCGGTGTCGCCGCTGTATACCACGGCGCAGGGTCCCCCCTCAGCCAGAAGAAGCGAAAGCAGCTCTTCCGGCCGGGTGGCTGCGATGCGCCGGGCCGGATACTCCGACCCCAGCCCTTCTAGCAGCCGTGGCGCACCCAGAATGCACGCCGCCGCCCGCAGCGCCGCGCGGGCCTGAGCCGTGATCGTTTCCTCCGCCCCGCTGCCCAGGGCAATCAATGTCACCTGCATCCAAGCACCTCCCGACAGCGCCGCAGCACCGCTTCATAGTCCGCTCCATCCTCCCGCGGGCGGCGGAGCACGATCATCTGTGCGCCCACGGCGTTGGCCGCCGCCGCCTTTTCCGAAAAGCCCCCCGCAGCGCCGCCGTTTTTGGTGACAAGAAAACGAATGGCAAACTGGCGCAGCAGCGCCTCGTTCAGCGCCTGGCTGAAGGGGCCCTGCATGGCCACGATGTGGCTACCGGGAATTCCCGCCGCCGCACAGGCCTCCAGGCTCTCCCGCAGCGGGAGCACACGCACATACAGGCGCTGCACATCCACACCTGCAAAGGCGGGCAGCTCTTTGGCCCCAGTGGTTAAAAAAACGTTGCCCTCCGTCTGCCCAAGGTGCGCCACAGCCTCCTGCGCTGAGGAAAACACCGCGGCACCCGCCGGCAGCGGGCTTTCCCGGCGCAACAAACGCAGCCGGGGCACCCCGGTATGGGCACAGGCCGCGGCAATGTTTTCGCCGGCCCGCATCGCATAGGGGTGCGTGGCATCCACGCACAAAGCCGCGCCGCGCAGCACCTCTTCCATCTCCGCCGCTTCCAACCGGCCCGCGCGCACGACAACGCCGGCACATGTGCCCTGCTCCTGCCGGCCATAATCCGTGGCCACGCACACGGTGACCTGTGCCCCCAGCGCCGCCAGCACACCGGAAAGGGTGCGTCCCTCCGTCGTACCGCCAAACAGGACGACTTTCAAAGCTTCTCCTTCCTTTCATAGCCCCGAGGCGTAATCATCCGCCCGCCTTCGGCCACGGTGGACGAGGCCCCGATGAACACCGTAGTGAACATATCTGCCGACGCCTCGCGCAGGGCGCCCAGCGTCAGCAAACGCACCCCCTCTCCCGAGCGGCCGATGTTGCGGACCAAACCGCACACCGTGTTCGCCCTTTTTCCGGCAAAGAGCAAGATGTCGCAGGCCCGGCGCAGATAGTCCGCACGCTTGCAGGAAGCAGGATTGTAGAGGCATAGGGCAAAATCCCCTGCCGCGGCGCAGCGCAGCCGCTCCTCGATCACGTTCCAGGGTGTCAGCAGATCCGACAGGGAGATCACGCAGAAATCATGGCCCAGCGGCGCACCCAGCAGCGCCGCACCGGACAGCGCCGCCGTGACGCCGGGCACCACCTCGATGTCCACGCCCGGGAATTCCTTCCCCAGCTGCAGCAGCGGCCCGGCCATGCCGTACACTCCTGCGTCGCCGCTGCACACCAGGGCCACGGTTTTACCATGTGCCGCCGTTTCCAGTGCCCAGCGGCAGCGCTTGATTTCCGCGCGCATCCCGGTGGCATACGTTTCCTTGTCCGGAAACTGCGCCGCCGCCAGAGCAACATAAGCAGTATAACCGCACAGCACGTCCGCTTCTTTCAGGGCCGCACGGGCCTGCAGGGTCATGTGCATGCCGTCACCAGGGCCAAGACCCACGACATATACTTTATTTTCCATCGTCCTGCCACCTCCAATCCGGCGTCCAGGGAGCCACAGCCAAAGCCATGGTCACGCCGCGGTATGTTTCCTTGCGCCACAATAGCGTTCCACCGCTGCACAGCACTGCGCTGCGCTCGCACACGTTGTCCACACCCACTGTCTGCGCCACAAAAGCCGAAGCGGTAAACGTTCCCGCTGCGGCACACAGGGCCTGCGCGCTGAAAAAACGGCACGGCCAGCCATGGGCCGCGCAGAAAGCCAGCAGCCCCGGCTCGTTTTCTTTTACATCGATGCTGGCCGCGCCGAAAATGGCCTGCTCCCACACGCCACTGCGGCGCACCATCCAGGCAAATGCTTCCTCCAGCACCGCATGCGGTGTGTTTTTCCGGCACCCGAGGCCCAGAGCCACGATGCGCGGCGCCAGGCACAGCACCCCCGCGTCCGCGTCGTCGTAGACATTGACGCACACCTGCGCTCCTTCTTGTCCGATTTGCTCCACGCCCTCCGGCGCGGTGCCGGTGATGGGCCAGGGACAGCGCACGCGCACGCGCTCCCCCGCCAACAAACGGCCCGACACGGTTTTGATCGCCTCTTTATTGACCACGGCGCAGTTCTGATACCGCGCCCACTCGTCCACAGCGAACACACCTCTTCCATCCGTGGCTGTGGTGATAACGGGCGCCGCGCCGCACAGCCGACCGATGCGCCGGGCCAGATCATTGGCTCCACCCAGATGACCCGAGAGCAGCGGCACAGCAAAATGCCCCGCCTCGTCCACTGCCACTACAGCAGGATCAGTAGCCTTGTCTTTCACAAAGGGAGCAATGGCGCGCACGGCGATGCCCACCGCCCCCACAAACACCAGCGCATCGCACTCGTCAAAAGCTTTCTTTGTCCAGCCGGAGAGGGACACAGCACCGCCGCAGCGCTGTGCCGTGCCGCCCAAAGCCTCCGCCAGGCGCTCGGCCACGACCTGGCCTCGGGCCGAAAAGGAAAGCAGTGCCACGCTCATGCCTCTCGCCCCTTTCGAAATTCTGTGGTGAAGGACGGGTCGTAGAGTTTGCTGCGCGTATAATCTGTGCCCAGAAAATCCCCTATCAGCAAAAGCGCCGTTTTGGTGATGCCCGCCGCCGCGCCGGCGGCGGCCAGCGTACCTACGGTACAGCGCACCACGCGCTCTTCGGGCCAGGTGGCTTTGTAGACAATGGCGGCGGGGGTGTCCTCCCGGTATGCCCCTTCCAGCAATGCCTGCTGCACCGCCTCCATCCTGCCGGAGGAGAGGAAGATCGCCATGGATGCGCCGTGGGCGGCGAGGGCGGGCAGGTTTTCCCGTTCCGGCACGCCGGTGCGCCCGGCCATGCGCGTCAGGATCAACGTCTGGCTGACGCCGGGCAGCGTGTATTCCGCCCCCAGCGCCGCTGCCGCACCGCAAAAAGAGGAAACGCCCGGTGTGTCGTCCCAGGGGATGCCCAGGGCGTCCAGCGCATCCATCTGCTCGCGCACCGCTCCGTACAGGCTGGCATCTCCCGTGTGCAAGCGTACCGTATCCTGCCCCTGCGTCTCGGCCTGGCGCATCCGCTCCAGCACCTCTTCCAGCGTCATCTCCGCGCTGTTGTAGATTTGCGCACCCCGCCTCGTTTTTTCCAGCAGGGCCGGGTTCACCAGGCTGCCCGCGTAGATGACCACATCCGCCCGCCGCAGCAACGCCGCCCCCCGCAGCGTGATCAGATCCGGCGCGCCGGGACCAGCCCCCACAAAATGCACCATGTCCGCCCTCTCCTTTCCCGTTTATGACAATGTGCCGTCCCCGTTGGCCGGCACCAGAAACGTGGTGAAATAGCCGCTGTGCGCAGGCGCGGAGCGCAACGTGGTGCACAGCGTTTCCCCCGGCAAGCCGCAGTTGGCCGCCAGCGCCGCCCGGTCATCCAGGCCCTTGCCCCGCAGCGTTTGCAGCACCCGGCCATATTCCGCTCCGGCCTTCATCAGCACCTTGCTGCCCGGCCAGGCCAGGGCCTCTTCCAAATCGGTTTTCCCCGCCGGAACGATGTGCAGCGGCGCGTCCATCTCCGTCAGGCTCCTACCCAAGGCTGCGGCAGCGGCGCAGAAGCTGGGCACACCGGGGATCTGTTCTGCCGTATACCCTTTTTCCCGCAGCAGCGCCAAAAGATAACTGCTGCTGGCATACAGCGCTGTGTCCCCCAGGCAGGGCATAGCCGTGTCGCGCCCTTCGTCCAGCTGCGCGGCAAGAACCGCGGCAGCCTCTTTGTGCAGTGCCTGGCGCGCCGCCACGCTGCGCTCCATGGCCAGCGGCAGCGGCACAATCGCTTTTTGCGACAGATCCACCGCCTGGGCGGCAATGGACAGCGCCGTCATGGCTCCTCCTTTTCCTTGGGGCGCGGCAATCACAGCGCAGCACTCCAAAACACGCAGAGCCTTCAGTGTCAACAGCTCCGGATCTCCGGGGCCGACACCCACGGCATAAAACGTTCCTTTTTTCATTGCCACGCCGCAAGCACCTCCCGCGCGCCCTCACTTTGACCCAAGGGGCCGAATTGATTAGAAAACAGCACCGCCCCGGCGGCCACCCCCACGCCCACACGGCGTCGCACATGGCCGTCGATGGCCCGCAGCAGCGATCGTATCACCGCCTTCTGAAGGCCTGCGCTTTGCAGCAGCGCCAAGGCCGCATCGGTGGTGGCCGCCTCCAGCAGGGCGCGGCACAGCACCGCGTCGCCGCCGCACACCGCTGCATGAGCACACAGCAACTCCATGCGGCAGTCGGCATAGCGTGAGTGGGTATTCATCACGCCGCCGGCCAGCTTCACCAGTTTTCCGATGTGCCCCACCAGCAGCACCCGTGCAAAGCCCGCCACCACCGCGCCGTCCAGCGCCGCGCCGATGAAGTTGGCGCACTTCACCACGGATATGTCCCGCTGCGTCAGCGCATGACTGCGCAAAAAATCCAAGCCGTAGTTGCCCGGCGTCAGGATCACATCCCGCGTGCCGGCGGCGGAGAGCTGACGCAGTTCCAGGGCGATCGTATCGGCAATGGCGCTTTCGCTCATCGGCTCGACGATGCCGGAGGTGCCCAAAATCGACAACCCTCCCTCAATACCCAGTTTGGGATTGAACGTGCGTGCGGCAGCCTCCGCCCCGCCCGGAATGGAGATCACAACGTCCATACCGCCGCTATAGCCCAGCGCCGCGCACACGGCGCGCACCTGCTCTTCGATCATAGCCCGGGGCACACGGTTGATCGCCGCCGCGCCGATGGGCTGATCCAACCCCGGTTTGGTCACCCGGCCCACGCCTTCACCACCGTCGATGGAAATTCCGCCTTCGGCGCGACGACGCACCGTGGCGCAAACGAGCATGCCGTCGGTTACGTCGCTGTCATCCCCGGCATCCTTAGCCACAGCGCAGCAGGCCGCCGTACCGTCCTCCAGCACTGCGGCCTCGGCCAGGGATGCCGTCACCGCCACGCCCTTGGGCGTGGTCAGTGTCACAGCAGCGCCGGCGCAGCCCGTCAGCAGCAGCCGCGCAGCCCCCGCCGCCGCCAAGGCGGCGCAGGTGCCCGTGGTATAGCCGCAGCGGAGCTTGGTCTGTCCGTTATACACATAATGCACAAAGGCGCTTTCGCCAGCCGTACTCATGCTCTTTTCTTCCTGCGGCGCACCAGCAGCACAACCACCGCCGCCGCAGCGGCAACCAGCAGCACCGGCAGCATGGTAAAGCGGGTATGGACAAACGCCTCTTCCGGCAGCCCGTCCGATTCAAACACCAGCACCCGGTCGTACCATTTTTGTTTGCGGATGCTCCAGGCCGCGCAGTCGGTGTCCTGATCCAGTGCTTCAATGGGCACGGTGTAGGTGTATTTTCCCGCCGCGTCCTCCACAAAGTAGATGCACTCGGCATCCGGCGCGGCCATGGCCTCTTCGCCGGTGCCCATGAACAGTTTCTCATAACCTGTGCCGCTCAGGGTCATACATACCTTCATTTCGCCGTTCGCCACCGTCAGCTCCGCCGTCACAATGCGGAACATGGATGAACTGGACTCCACGCCGATGGCGTAGCTTCCCTCCCGCAGTTGATCGGCTGTGACAGGGGTGCGTTCCCCCTCAGCCGCCGCGGCAAAGTGCACCGACAGCGCCAAACCTATCAGAAGCAAAGCTGCGGCCGAAAAGGCTGTTTTCCGTTTCATATCATTTCCTCCAAATGCGCGCCGTCACCGCTAGCGAGAAACCATGCTTTCCGCCGGCGGAGCACGCTTTTCATACCATATCCAAGCCGTATGTATTGATGTTTTATGGAACCATTCATCCGTTCAGGGCGTCGATGGCCTGCTGCACGTGATCCACATAGATCTGCTGGATGTCCGCAATCTCGCCCATGCCCTGCAGCACCGGCTCTACCTCATAGCCCGCAGCAGCAAGGGTGCTCTTCCAGGAATCCGGCTCGTCGCCGGCCATGTCGTTGTTAGCATGGTCACCGGCCACTACCATCAGCGGCTGGAGCACCACTTTGGTGTAGTCGCCCGCCTGCACGGCAGACAGTATATCGTCGAGAGACGGGGTTGCCTCCACGGTGCCCACCAGATAGTTGGTCTTTCCAGCAGCATGAAAAGCATCCTGCAGTTTCGCATAGGATGCATTGGCCTCATGCTCAGTGCCGTGGCCCATAAACACAATGGCCGTGCCGTCCTGATCCTGCTCCGCCGTAGCGCCGCACAGGGCTTCCACCACACGGCTATAGTCCTCGTCGCTGCTCAGCAGCGGCGCGCCCACCGCCACAGAGGCAAACTGATCCTGATATTCCTCCACGGCAGCCATCAGATCGTCGTATTCATAGCCGCTCATCACATGGGTAGGCTGCACCACCACCTGCTGCACGCCGTCGGCAATCAGGCGGTCAAAGGCCTCATCCACATTATCAATCTCCAGTCCTTCGCGCTCGGCGAGAATATCGATGATTGTCTGGCTGGTGAAAGCGCGGCGCACTTCGTAATCGGGATACGCTGCGGCAATGGCGTTTTCCACAGCACCGATGGTTTTATCGCGGCTGTCGTTGTAGCTGGTGCCGAAACTGACCACCAGGATCACGGGTTTTGCTGCGCCGTCGCCGGTTTCATCTGAGGACGGTGGCGTGTTCTGTCCTTTTCCGCAACCCGCTAGGACCGCCAGACACAGCGCTGCAGCCGCAGCCAAGGCCAGAATTTTTTTGCTCTTTTTCATGATGGTTTCCTCCTGTTTCTTTTTGTATGAAATGTTCTTCCAATGGTCCGGCCCTCTGGCCCAAAACATGGATATGGTATCGGATCAATCAAAGCGCACCGGAAGCGAAATACGCCCGGTACAGTTCCGCAGGCAGATCAAACAATTCTTCGATCAGCGCTTCGGTCAGAATCTCCTCCGGGGCGCCCGCTTTCAAAATGCGGCCATCCTTGACACAGGCCATTTCGTCGGAGATCTTTCGGACAAACTCCAGCTCGTGCATCGACAGCACCACCGCAATGCCCCGCTCCGAGGCCAGACGGCGCAAAATCTCCAGAAAACGGATCTTGTGATGCACGTCGAGAAAGGACGTCGGCTCATCCAACAGCAGCACGTTCGGCTCCTGGCAGATGGCCCGGGCCAGCAACACCCGCTGGCGCTGACCGTCGCTCAGCGTTAAAAATTCCCGGTTCCGCAACGGCTCCATCTCCACCAGATGCAGGGCCTCGTCGATCTTCTCCCGGTCTTCGGCGCGCAAAAGCCCCATATACCCAGTGTAGGGATAGCGGCCCATGGCTACCACATCCTCACAGGTCATCCGCTCCGGGCGGGCACGATCGGTCAGCAGCACCGACAGCTCCCGGGCCAGTTCCCTGCGGGAATAGGACGCCATGTCTTTTCCGTCCAGCATCACAGCACCGCCCAGCTTGTCAAGGTGGCCCGAAAGGGTCTTCAAAATCGTAGATTTGCCCGAGCCGTTCGGCCCAATCAACGTTAAAACACGGCCGGCGCCGACGCGCAGCGCAATGTTCCCGATCAGCACTGCTCCGCCGTAGCCCACCGCCAAAGCGTCAGCGGATAAGCGCATCTGCGCACTCACTGCCCACCCCTCCTTCTGCGCACCATCATAACGAGCACAATGGGCGCGCCGAAGGCCGCCGTCACAGTGCTGATGCTCAGCTCCGTAGGCGCAAACACCGTGCGGGCAATCATGTCGCACACCTGGCAGCACAGACCGCCGCCGAGAAAGCAGGCCGGAATGAGTATAATGGGCGCGTTGGTTTGGAACAAGGCGCGCATGAGATAGGGCACTGCAATGCCCACAAAGGATACCGGCCCGGCAAAGGCTGCCACGCAGGCCGACAGCAGGCTGGAAAGCAGCACCAGCAGATACCGCAGCGCTTTGAGGGGAACGCCAACGCTTTGAGCATACTCTTCGCCCATTTGAAACGCTCCGATGGGCTTGGCCAGTAAAAAGGCCCCCGCGCCCGCTGCCGCCACTACCGCCGTCATCACATGCACATTGTCCCAGCTCATGCCCGAAAAACTGCCCATAGACCAGTTGTGCAGGTTCACGATGTCGGCGTCGCTGGCGAAGGTGACCACAAAATCGGTGATGGCCGAGCAGATGTAACCGATCATCATGCCGCTGATGACAAGCATGCTCATGCCCCTGACCCGGCGCGCCATGAGCAGCACAAAAGCCATGGACAGCATGGCTCCCGCAAAGGCCGCCAAGATCAGGAACGCTGAAGATGCCGTGCGATGCTGGCGTAATACCAAAATCAGGGCCAGGGCCACCGTCAGTTTAGCCCCAGAGGAAATGCCCAGCACAAAGGGACCGGCAATGGGATTGTGAAAAAACACCTGCAGGAGATAGCCGGACAATGCCAGCGCCCCGCCCAGAATCATGCCCGAGAGCAGCCGGGGCAGTCGGATTTTCCAGATGACGTCCGCCGCCATATCGTTCCCGCCGCCGCTGAGTACCGCCGAAAGCACTTCGCCGGGCCGCAGCGCCACGCTGCCGCTCATCAGGCTCCACACGAAAAACAGCGCCAGGGCCAGCAACAGCAAAGCAAAGCCCATGGCCCACCGAAGACGGCGTGCTGCGGTTAAATTTTTTTCTTCCACGGCTCAGGACTCCTTCAGGCGGTGCAAAAAGGAGAGGTCCCCGCTCTCCGGCTCCGTCAGGATCGTATGCACTTCAGAGATCATTTCCCCCAGACGCATGGTTTCCTGATAGAAATTGTGACCGGTGCACCACACGTCGCCGCCGCGCACTGCTTTGAAATCCGCCAGCAACGCATTTTTGCCCAGCAGCTCTTCCAGCGTCTGCACATCGCCGCCCAAGGTGCTGTTGTAGATGATCACATCCGCGTCCCGGGCTTCTTCATAAAATTTCTCCATCTCCATGGTCACAGTGGAACGGCTACTGTCCGCATTCCCCAAGCTCCGGAACACGCTCTCTCCTCCGGCCAGGGCGATCATCTTGGAAACATAGTCGCTGCTGCTGCGGCACACCGCCTGCCCGGCGGAGTTGATATAGAAAAAGGCCACGGTCTTTCCCGTTTCCTCCACCTCTGCCACAGCGTCAAGATACTCCTTCTGCGCTGCAAACAGAGCCTCCGCTTCCTCGTTCTTGCCCAACAGCGTGCCATACACCTTGATCCATTCACACCGGCCCAGCGGATGGGCTTCATAGCTCGAATAGTCCTCCAAAACAGCGATCCCCAGATCCCGGAGCTTTTCGCGCACCTCAGGCGCATGTTCGATCATCGTATTCTGCACCGACAGAGTGCATCCCTGTGCAAGCAGCAGTTCATAGTCCGGACCACTGTACTTGCCTGCATACAGCAGCGCCCCCTGTTCCATGGCGGTTCGGGCTTCTTCCACATACCAGTCTCCCGCCTGCAGGCCGCACAAGCGTACAGCGTCGAGACAGTCCAGCGCAGCAAAAAAGTCCATGGCGGCACTGGCCGCCACATACAGGTTTTCCACCGGCTGCCGGATGGCCACAATGTCTTCCTCCAGCGCTGCCGGCGGTTCCTTTTCCGGCGGAATAACAAGAAGCCGGTCGCCGTTGGAAATGGTGATCAGCGCATAGCCGCCCTCATAGCAGTCGATGGAAAACTGATCGGCATAAGACAGCGGCACCGTCCCCACATACGTCAGTCCGTCGATCTGCGCCGCGGAGGCCTGCTCTTGCACCGGCGCACCGCAGCCTGCCAGCGTCAGGCACAGCACCACAGCCAGCACCAGCGCGGCAACCGTTCTCCGCCGAACCCAGCATACCGGGGCCGTCATGTCTGTCCTCCCCGCGGGCAGCGCAGCGCCAGAAGGGCAATGGCCGCCAGAACCACGACTGCCGCAACAGTCCCCATGCCCCAATCCGCCGGGGAAACGCCCTCCCGGTGCAGCGTGGCAGAGTCAAACTGCATCGTATACTCAATGGTATGAGGTGTACTCATGGCCACGGTTTCCGCAGAAACAGCGATTTCTTCGTCCAGCGCAGGCACTGCGATGCTGAACATAGAATTTCCCCCCTCATTCAACGGAGCATACCCCTTTCCATCCACCTCCATATAATCGTAATATGGGCTGGACCAAATGATTTGAGCCTGCATCTCCCCCTGGTTTACCGTCAGCTGAGCCGGCGAATCCACACTTGCCCGGCCGCTTCCCCCCGCAAGGGTCACTTCGATGGTATAAGTTCCGTCTTCTAATGTGATCATAACGTCTCTCCTTTGTTCTTCCGGCGCCGTGTCAGCGTCTGCGCCCATAAAAAAAGCGGGACAGATCGCCTGTCCCGCAAAGTCGTGCAGTGGAGAAATGGGTGCACTGCCCCCTTTCTCCTGTGCAGCATCTCTTTCCCAATGGCCCGGAACGATGGCATGTTTTGTGTGCGGCAGGCCTTCCGACTGGCGGCCCGCCTAACTGCGGGCCGGTTCACGGCAGTGGCTGCTGTATGGGAATCTCACCCATTTTCCCTGCTTGACGGAAGCAGATCACACCGCTTCCACGCACAGCAATTCAATTGTATTCAGACTCTTGTGTCTCAGCTTTCGCAGCCATCACAGCCGCAGCCGCACTCGCCTCGCAACAGATCCAGCGAATCGTCCTCGTCGATCCACCTCTGCACCGGCACCACTTCGAATTCCTCGCTGGTGCGGCGGATAACCACCCGCTCCAGGCCGACATTGATGATGGTGCGCCGGCACATGGCGCAGGAAGTGGCATCGTGCAACAATTCTCCTGTGCGGGCATCCCGCCCGGCAAGATACAGCGTGCCGCCCACCGTGTCGCGCCGGGCAGCGGAAATGATGGCGTTGGCTTCGGCGTGGACACTGCGGCACAGCTCATAGCGCTCGCCCCGGGGAACCCGCATCTGCTCACGGGTACAATACCCCAGATCCACACAGTTTCTGCGACCGCGGGGCGCACCGTTGTATCCGGTGGCAATGATCTCGTCGTTGTTCACGATGATAGCTCCATAGCACCGGCGCAGGCAGGTGGAGCGCTTGAGCACGGTTTCTGCAATGTCGAGATAATAATTTTCCTTGCTGATGCGCGGCATGGCATGCCCTCCCCCACAACGGCTGGTCCTGTTGTTCAGTATACCCTGCCGCCAGACATTGTGCAAGGGTCCTCTGCTCATTTTTCGCCAAAAACAGGCAAAAAAATTCCGCCGCAGATGCGGCGGAAATGTTTTTTATCCGTTTCGGAAAAGAAAAGGCCGCGTTTCAGGTACTCTTCCGCAGCATGGAAACCGAAGTGAGCGCCATGATAACCAGCAGCACTGCCGTCAGGATGCCGGCGGGCAGCGTCACGGTGAAAGCCGTTCCGGCCAAGGCGCCCAAAGCCCCGAAACTCACCGCCGCCAAAGCAATTTTCTTTTGATACAGCGCACTGCGCAGCACACGGATCCCGCCGGCCATAGGACTGACCACGCCCATCACCAGCATGAGCGTCAGCGTATTGATGGGGGAAAGCCCCATCAGCAGCAGCAGCGCAATGGCCGGCGGCTTCATGGGCACACCGAACATATTGAGAAATCCCAAGCTAAAAATCACCGGCAGCGCAATGCACCGCTGCCAGGGCGCCAGCGCCCCTCCAGTGCCGGCCGTGCCGGAGGATACAACCAGTTTGAGCACCATGGCGCCCATGGAGGCCAGCATGGCAATGGCCATGATCTTACGGATCGCAGCGGCAGGCAATGCCGTCATCACCCGCGCTCCCGTCAGGCTACCCGCCGCGATGGCCGCGGCGCACAGCAGCGTCGTGGCCATGTCGAGCCCGCCCGTCCCACGGCACAGATAGGAAAACGCAATCAGCGCACTGGGAAACACCGCTGCAGCCACCAATGTTCCCGGCAGCCGCCGGTCGTCCACCCAGCGGCATTTCTGAAACACCATGGTGTTCAGAATAAAATCCGGCACACCCATGGTGGTGAAAAAATATACCGCCGCTTCACACACGGAAAGCTTCCAGAACGCTCCCGGCTCCTCCGCCGCACCGGCGCGATCTTTCCATGCAGCGCGCAGGAGAAGCAGCGCATACACCGTCCCATAAATGAGGATCAGCGCCCCGAGAATCGTTTCAATCACCGCTGTTCCTCTGCCTCTGGCGGCGGTTCAGTTCCAGCTTGCAATAGGTGACCATACCCGCCAGAAAGTTTCCGTTGCTGGGTCGGCCGCTCTTATTCCTGTAGCGGCCGGCCTTGCCGAAGATCGTCTCCTGAAGCGCGGCGTCTCCTCTGGCCCATGCTTCCCCTATAGCATAACTGAGGCGATGCTCGATCCCATCCGTATCCTTTTCCCGCTCATCCATGCAGGGGCGGTAAATCTTTTCCTGCAGCGCATGTACCGCCGAGGGATCGTCCAGGCCGATCAGGATCATTTGGGCCACCATGTCGAGCCTTCGCAGCGGAATCCCGATGTCCCGCAGCGTTTTCAGCACAAACTCTTCCCGATTCAGCTGCTCCTCCACCGAAACTATGGAAATGTGCTTGACCATGTTGCGCAGATTCCGCATCAGGGATGCAAAATCACAGGGCTTGGGCAGAAAACAATCTGCACCGCGGCGCAGCGCCTCATACTGATTCTCCTCCTGCATCCAAGCAGAAAGGATCAGCACGTGCGGAGCCTGCGGTTCCTGCGCGATCTCGGAAAGCAGGCCGAACCCGTCCAGCCCCGGCAAAACCACATCCATCACAACAAGGTCGGGCCGCAGACGCCGCACCGCCCGCAAGGCCTCCATGCCGTCGCCCACGGATGCCAGCACGGTGAATGCGCCGTCCCGCTCCATATACTCCTGCAGCAGTCCCCGGAAGTCTTCGTTTGCATCCACAAGAATCACGGATATCTTTTCCATCTGTCATCGCCTCTCTCTTTACAACGATAGTGCTATTCTATCCGAAAAAGTCTTACAGCGCAAGGGTTATTCGTGAAAACACGCTCAAATCAAGGCGAAAAATAAAAACGGCGCCAGCCGATTTTTTCGGTTCGCGCCGTTTTTTCTCCTTTTTTCTCTCTTTTCCCGTTCACTGTGCGCCAAAGCGCTGTGTCCGCGCCTCAGCCAGCACCAGCTCTTTCACCTTCATCAAACGCACAATATTACCCCGCTCGTTTTCTTCCAGCTTCATGGCAATACGCCGAATCTGTTCCTGCAGCTCCGGGATCAGTACATATTCCAGAGCGTTTACCCTGCGGCGGGCAGCTTCCAGCTCCCGCGCCATGCAGTGCACCGTCTTTTCCGCTTCGGCCAGCTCCAGAAGTTTCGGCAGCGCTGCATGCAGACGCGAAAGCGCCTCATCCAGTGCCCCATCGGTCTGAGCATAGCCATAAGGCCGTCCCGGCAGCGCCTGTGCAGAAATGGAAAAGGCTGGAAGCGCCACCCCCATGCCGCTGTGCACTTGTGCATCCAAATGAAGCGTTTGGGCCGGGTACAGCAGCGCTCCGGCAAGAAAGGCCGGCGACAGCGCCGCTGCGGCCTCGTTTTGTGCCGCCCGGGCCGACGCAAGCATCTGCCCGGTTTCCCGGCGCAGTGTCCGCGCCCGGTGCACCTGCTCGAGCAGACGGCGCATCATCTCGTCTCTCTTGTCCTTGAGCAGTTTATGCCCCCGCTGGGCTGTCCGCAGCCGCTGTTTCAGCCGTCCCAGCTCCATCCGCGTGGGGTTCACCATCTTCTGCGCCATAGCGCGCCTCCTTTTCCGGATAATACCGCTCGATAAATTCCGGCTTGATCCGCTTGAGTTCTTCCCGCGGCAACAGGCCCAACATCTGCCAGCCCAGCTTCATGGTCTGCTCAATGGAGCGGTTCTCTTCGTTGCCCTGGCCCACATAGCGCGTTTCAAAGGCGTCGGCAAAACGCGCATAGGCCCGATCCAGTTCCGAAAGCGCACTCTCGCCCATAACCGTGGCCAGCTCCCGTGCTTCCTTTCCCGCGGCATAAGCGGCAAAAAGCTGATTCATTACGCCTGCATGATCTTCCCGTGTTTTGCCCGGGCCAATTCCCTTATCCTTCAGACGCGAGAGGCTGGGCAGCACATCCACCGGCGGCAGAATTCCTTTTCGATACAGCTCCCGGCTCAAAATGATCTGTCCCTCGGTAATATAGCCCGTCAGGTCAGGAATGGGATGCGTTTTGTCGTCCTCCGGCATGGTCAGGATCGGCAGCATTGTCACCGACCCTTTCTTGCCCTGCATACGCCCCGCCCGCTCGTACATGGTGGCCAGATCGGTGTAGAGATACCCCGGATATCCCCGGCGGCCCGGCACTTCTTTCCGGGCGGCGGATACCTCCCGCTGGGCTTCGGCGTAGTTGGTGATATCCGTCAGGATCACCAACACATGCATGCCCCGTTCGAAGGCCAGATATTCCGCCGCGGTCAGGGCCATGCGGGGCGCGGCAATGCGCTCCACCGCCGGCTCGTCCGCCAGGTTGACAAAGAGCACCGTGCGCTCCAGCGCCCCGGTGCGGCGAAAATCCCGAATGAAAAATTCCGCTTCCTCAAAGGTAATGCCGATGGCGGCAAACACCACGGCAAAGTTACTTTCATCGCCTGGCACCTTCGCCTGCCGGGCGATCTGCGCAGCCAGTGCCGCATGGGGCAGTCCCGAACCGGAAAAAATGGGCAGCTTCTGCCCGCGCACCAAAGTATTCAGGCCATCTATGGTGGAAATGCCGGTCTGTATAAATTCATCCGGGTAGTCCCGGGCAGCGGGATTCATGGGCTGTCCGTTGATGTCCAGATACTCCTCGCACAGCAGCGGCGCGCCGCCGTCAATCGCCTCGCCCATACCCGAAAACACGCGCCCCAGCATATCTTTGGAAACCCCCAGCTGCAGCGGGTGGCCCAAAAAGCGTACCCCCGCCTGGTTGAGCCGGATTCCGGCAGAGCTTTCAAAAAGCTGCACCACCGCCCGGCTGCCGTCCACTTCCAGCACGCGGCACAACCGCCGCCCACCGTCCGCCATACGGATTTCAGCCAGTTCGTCATAGCCCACGCCTTCCACGCCTTCCACCACCATCAGCGGGCCGGAAATCTCATGGATCGTACGGTATTCCCGAATCATACAGCTTCCTCCCTTTTCAGCGCAGCCGTTTCCTGCTCCATTTGTTTCTCCAGAGCGTCATACGCGCTCTGCCAGCCGTCCTCCGCCGCCATCTTGGCCCGGCCCAGCACCTGCCGGGCCGGAAGCTCCAGCAGATCGCGCAAAGCCGCACCCTGTCCCTGGGCAGAGCGGCACAGCGCATCCCAGCGCAAAATCAGCTCCAGCAGGCGCGCCTGACGAGGCAGCGGCGTGTAAGCATCCTCCGCCACAAAGGCGTTTTGCTGCAAAAAATCCTCGCGCAGCATTTTCGCCGTTTCCAGTGTCATCTGATCCGCCTCGGACAAGGCATCCCGCCCCACCAGGCGCACAATTTCCTGCAGGCTTTCCTCCTGCTGCAGCAGTGCCATAGCCTGCTCCCGCAAGGTGGGAAAATCTACCGTCAGGTTCTTCCGGTACCAGGGCGAAAGCGACGTGCGGTAGAGCGAATAGGAATTGAGCCAGTTGATCGCCGGGAAATGCCGCCGGTACGCCAACTGCGCATCCAGCGCCCAGAACACTTTCACAATGCGCATCGTCCCCTGGGACACCGGCTCACTCAGGTCTCCGCCGGGGGGCGACACAGCACCCACAGCGGTCAGGCTTCCCCGGCGCGCACCGCCGCCCAGCGTTTCCACTACGCCGGCCCGTTCATAAAACTGGGCCAGCCGGGAGGCGAGATAGGCCGGATACCCTTCTTCGCCGGGCATCTCTTCCAACCGTCCGGACATTTCACGCAGCGCTTCGGCCCAGCGCGAGGTGGAGTCGGCAATGACGGCCACGTCATAGCCCATATCGCGGAAATATTCAGCAATGGTGATACCGGTGTAAACGCTGGCCTCTCGGGCGGCTACCGGCATATCCGAGGTGTTTGCAATCAAAACCGTGCGCTCCATCAGGCTGCGGCCCGTACGAGGATCCGTCAGCTCCGGGAATTCCCGGAGCACATCCGTCATCTCATTGCCGCGCTCCCCGCAGCCGATGTATACCACAATATCCACGTCCGCCCATTTGGCAAGCTGGTGCTGCACCACAGTCTTGCCAGAGCCGAAGGGGCCAGGTACAGCGGCAGTGCCGCCTTTGGCCAGGGGAAAAAGGGTATCGATGACACGCTGCCCCGTAGCCAGCGGCGTTTCCGGCGGAAGCTTTTCCCGGTAGGGTCGCCCCCTGCGCACCGGCCAGCGCTGGGCCATGGTCACCTCCCGCCGCGCTCCGGTATCGATCACAGCGACCACCTCATCCACCGTGTACGCACCCTCGCGGGCAATGGAGTCCACCGTACCGGAAAGCCCCACCGGCGTCAAAATACGGTGCTCCACTGCCGCCGTTTCCTGTACGGTTCCAAGAACATCTCCCGGCTGCACCACCTGCCCTTTTTGCACCGCGGGCACAAAGTGCCATTTTTTCTCCCTCGGCAGCGCGCTGACATGGACGCCGCGCGCAAGATTGCCGCCGCTCCGCTCCAGCAGCGCCGGCAGCGGGCGCTGAATGCCGTCGTAAATCATGCCCAGAAGGCCGGGGCCAAGCTCGGCCGACAGCGGCGCGCCGGTGCTCTCCACCGGCGCGCCGGGCATCAGCATTGATGTATCCTCATACACCTGGATGGAAGCCCGCGCCCCGGTCATATTCAGGATCTCACCAATAAGTCCCTCCTCGCCCACGCGCACCACATCCGCCATATGGGCTTCCTCCATGCCGTCGGCCACGACCAGCGGCCCGGACACCTTTATGATCCTTCCCTGTTTCAACGGTTCTTCCTCCATTCCAAATTACTATCCCATCGTTTTTTCACACTGCATCAGTCCCCAGCGCCCGACGGACGGCTTCTTGCAGCGGATCTTCTTCCGCTGCGCTGTCTTCAGATAAAAAGAGTACCGCAGGCAGAATACGGTCGCGACAACGCAGCGCCCGCTCCCGCAAAACCTCCCGCCATTCTGCATCCACAAAAATCACAGCGCAGTTTTCTCGTACCATGCGGTCAAATGCCTCTTCGGCCTGCCGGGCCGTCTCCACATAAAACGACCGCACACCCAGAGCAGAAAAAGCTTCGGTTCTTACCCGGCGGCCCAGAATTCCCATCTCAGCCATCGTACACCTCCAGCCGCTTTTTTACTTCCTCCGCAGAGAGAGAGTTGCCCAACGCTGTACTTATGCGCAGCCCTCTCCGCCGCAGTTCCAGCCGCAGCAGAAACGCCAAAAGCGCTTCCGCGCCAAAAGCATAAACGCTGCAGCGCCGGGCAAAGGCCGCCAATGCTTCAGCCGCGGCCTCTCCGGCCCGCTCTGCACTGCCCTTTTCTGCCGCCGAACGCAGGGACGGAACGAAAAATACTGCGGCCAGATTGCCGCTATCGCGCGCTTCCAGCAGCCGGGACACTCCGACGTTGCCGCCCTCAAGCAACATTTCCTCCACAGCCTCCGGCGTACTCTTCTGCATGCGCAGCACCGTCTGCAGATTGACACCGTCGATCCGCACGCGCACATATTCCTGTGCAGCGGCACTCCCACTGTGCAGTGCACTCTCGCCCATTTCACGGTACAGCGCACGGTCCAGCGCCGCATCGAGCAGTTGCGCACTGCGGCTCTCCGTCCAGGCGCGGCGCGCCTCGGCAGCGCCCCGACGCAGCCATGACGGCAGCGCCGCCGCGCCCCCCTCCTCACGCATCGCTTCGCGCATGGTTTCCTCCGGCACGCTGCCGCAGGGCGAAAGCAGTTCCTGGGCTGCTGCTGCCTGCCCAGTCACTGCCCCTTTAAGCAATACTTTTGCATTGTGACAGTCAAACGGAAAGCGGAACAAATCCACAATGGGCCGCCCCGCGCCCTGGGCCAGGGATGCGAGCAGCGCTCCGGTCTGCGCATCCTCACGAAGCGGTAAAATGCCTTGTCCTTCCGGACCAGTTTCTTCTGTTCCAGCCCGATGTGCAATTTCCTCCCAAGATGGCAGTGCAGCGCTCAGCACCCCCACCCGAGCGGAAAGATACAATAGCTTTTCCGTCTTATCACGTCCCATCATCGTCCTCCGCACCAAAGAGCAGCGTCGCTATCCGTGCGCTCTCCCGGCGGCGTACCTGGGCCAAAAGTGTCGGCAGCGTGCAGTCCACCTCCACCGCACCATAGCGCAGGATAAACCCTGCCGTACCGCAGGACTCCGCACTCAGATGCAGTCTCGGATACGTCCGTTGCAGCGCCGCACCAAACGTGCCCCGGTCTTCCCGGCACACCAGCGCTTCGCCTTCTTTCTCCGGCTCCACCGCCGCCTCGGCCAACTTGAGATACAGCTTTTCCCGACGCGCGGTATCCAACCCTTCCAAGCTGGCGCGGGCTGCAGCAAAAGCCTCCTCCACCACAGCCTGCCGCGTCCGCAGCAACGCGCTTCGGCGTTCCATAACAAGAAGTTGTCGCCGGCTCTGTTCGATCTGCGACAAATGTTCCTCCATGCGCTCGTGCTCCCGGGCGGCAAAGCGCGCCTGTTTCTGCCGTTCCCGCTCACGCAGCTCTTCAGCCCGCCGCTGCGCCGACTGCAGCAGCGCGCTGCACTCCTGGCGGCTGTCCGCGTCAATATGGGCCACAATCGCTTCGATTCCCTTCAAGCGCGCTCACCTCACAAACTGTTCAACATCAGGAAAGACGCCAGCAAACACAAAATCGCATAAAACTCCACCATGATGGCAAAAATCAGGCCCTTGGCCATCTGATCGCCCCGTCGGGCCACTGCCATTACGCCGGCAGCAGCACAGCGCCCCTGGGCAATGGCCGTAAAATACCCACCGATGCCCATAGGCAGGCATGCAGCAAAATACTGCAGCCCTGCGCTCAGGCTCAGATCCGGCACACCGGTATCAAAAAAGCCCATTTTCATCATGGCAAAAAACCAGATGACCAGACCGTAAAGGCCCTGCGTACCGGGAATGATCTCCAAAATCAGGCACTGGGCGAACTTAGTCGGGTCCTCCGCAATCACCCCAGCGCCCGCCTCGCCCGCCAGTCCCACACCTCGGCCGGAGCCAGCGCAGGCGAGGCCCACAGCCAGAATGGCGCCCAAAAAAGCAATGCCCGTTCCTAAACTTGTCATAGCGTTTCCTCCTTACGCACTTGCGTATATTTGGTACGGTAACTGAGCGGTCGGAAAGGTACACCGCCCTCTTTGTAAAACTGCCCGTAAAATTCCAGATATTGCAGACGCGCCGCATGGACGTACGTCCCGATCAGGTTTACCGCAATATTGAACAAATGGCCAATCAAAAAAACCGGGACAAAGGCGATCAGGCTTCCCGGCAACGCACCCAACGTGTTGATCACGGTGGCAATCACCGACGTGGCCAGCATCAGCGCCATCAGGCGCGAATAGGAAAGCACATCCGAGAGCCAGTTCGTCACGCCGTACAAGCTGGCAAGCCCTCCGGCCAGCTTGCCGCCGAGGCTCCTGCGCTTGCGTCCCTGGGTCAGCACCAGCAGCAAAACGCCGAGCAAAAACAGCCACGCACTGCCGCGCAGCAGCCACAGAGCAATGCCTGCAAAAAACACCCACCAGGGCGCCGTATCCAGCAGTCCATCCCATGGATGACCGTCCCGGGCCTCCATATAGATGTGAACGAACTGCCCGAACAGCAGCTGTACCACGCCAATGGCCAGCGTGGTATAAAGCACCGCCATGGGCGCGGTCAGAGGGCTGAACACAAATCCGGCGCTGAAGCGCTGCACCCAGAGCGGCAGCTCCTGCAAGGAGCGTCCGAAAAAGGTGCCCGCCACCACCTCGATGGCATTGCCGAAAAAGCCTCCGGTCAGCAGCCCACATACAACGGTGGACAGCCCCAGATACACGCCTAGTCCCATCAGTTGCCCCAACGCCCCTTGAGGGTCCCACTTTTTCCGCACAAAGGCGGCAATGGCCGTCAGGATCAGTCCATACGCCACATCGGCAAACATAAAGCCGAAAAAGAAAATGTAAAACCAGAAAATCAGCGGATTCGGGTCAATTCCCCGGTAATCCGGCAGGGAATACATTTCTGTAACTACATTGATCGGCCGCATCCATTTTGGGTTTTGCAGTAGCGTGGGCGGCTGTTCCGTCCGCTGCGGCGGGCGCTCCTGCACAGCACAGGCAAAATCCTGCAGCGTTTTTTCCATCTCGTCTCGGCGATCCGCCGGCATCCAGCCTTCCAAAAGCACTACGGTTCCGTCACCTAATCCCAGGGCGCGGGCCTCTTCCAGCAGCAACCGTGTCCGCACCTGATCCAGCGCCAGTTCCAAAACCGGACGCTGTGGTCCAAACGCACGCAGCTGCTGCGTTTTCCGCGTAATAACGCCGCGCAGCTCCTCCTGCTCCCGTCGGGCCTGTTCGATTTCCTGCCGGGCCGGACGGCAATATTCGCCCAGCGATGCACTGCGCCCACCCGCGTGGGCAAGGGCGGTCAATGCCCGATCCACTTCGGAACGATGGCACAGCAATACCACATAGCGTCGCTCTTTTGACCGGGACACTTCAACGAGCACGCTCTCCGGAGCAGCCTCCTGCACTGCCTTCTGCAGGCGTTCCCAGTTTGTTTTCGCCGGCAGCGTCTGCAGCACCACTCGGATATGCTCCGTATCCGCTTCCGCCAGAGGCAGATCCAGAGGTGCCCAACGCCTCAGCGCAGCGCATAGCTCTTCCCGCTGAACAAGGCCACGCCGGGCCTGCTCCACCGCTTCAGCATGCTCCCGGATTTCTCGGGCCAGGTTTAAGGCCTCCTGCAGCTCTGTTTCACTCCACATACGCTTTTCTGTCACTTCCCGCCGCTTTTGCAGCAGCGGAAAATGTACGCCGCCGATCTGTTTGAGATCCTCCGCCGCCTGAACCAGCAGCTGGTACTCCCGCCGCACACGGTCTAAGTCGGTTCTTTCACTCCGCAGGGCCAAAGGCGGCGTCTTCTCCACTGCCGCTGTATGCAGCTCTACACAGCCCAAATGCATCAGGCGCATCAGCAACGCAGTATACTCCTGCCGCAGCACCACAAATGATACATGTTCCATAGTCACGATCGACATCCAGACGCCACCTCCTCTGCGATCCGGCGCACCGCTTTCACCAAGCGCCCCTTCCCGCGCTCCGTCAGTGCCTGGCAGTCCGCGCCGCATGCCTGCCGCGCCTGCGCCTCCTCTTCGCGCAACCGCGCTTCCAGCTCTGCTTCCCGTTTTTCCGCCTCTTCCTTCAAAGCCGTGTGCATCGCATTTTTTTCCCGCGCTATTTCTTCCTGCGCTGCACGGAGGATCTGCGCACATTCCTGTTCCGTTTCCTTCCGCCGTTGCCGCGCCGTGTCCT
Source organism: bacterium 210917-SL.2.15 (assembly GCA_020555605.1). GTDB lineage: Bacteria > Bacillota > Clostridia > Oscillospirales > Oscillospiraceae > Pseudoscillospira. The sequence goes on from JAJCJC010000002.1 coordinate 98,299, forward strand.
CCGCAGCGCGCACACGCTGCATTGCTTCCATCAGCATAATCGATCTCGCCCCACTTTCTGTCCGTTATTCTTTTCCCAAATCTTCCAAACTATACGGCATCCCGGCGCAAAAAAAGCATTCCCAGCACAAAAAGCGCCGGGAATGCTTTGGGACAGACCGCTGGTGCAGCGTCTGCAGAATATGAAAAAACGCGCGGCCTTGACAGGCCGCGCATGCAAAGCGTTTGCTTGTTTCAGGGTACAGTCACATAGCTGCCGCCGGAGATTGGCTGTGACGTCTCCGCCACAAAAAACTGTTCGCCGGCCAAATCGGTGCGCAAGGCCGATACCGCCGCGCGGGCGCTGTCCGCTGCCGTTTGATCCGCCGCGTCCATATAAATCCGGTCCACCCGTTGGGCAATGGCGCTCAGATCCCAGCCTGCCGTACCATTCACAGTATCTTCCAACAGCTGCGAGGGTAGCGCAATAGAAAGCGTTACTTCATCGCCTACAGCGGTTTTTACCGCATCCAGGAAAGCGTTGATTGCCGCAATACGGCTCTCGTCGCTATCCTGCCCCTGCTCATATACAATGCGTTCCGTCCGGCCGTAATCCGGAAACTGCACATCATCCAGAACGATTTCTGCAAAACCGAGATCTGCACATTCCTTTGCCACAGTCGCTAAATACTCTGTCACGCTCTGAGCATAAGGGCTGAGCCAAGCATTGCCTTCCGGATCCTTCCACGTACTGCCGCTGACGCTCATCAATGCCATCGTCGTGTCCGCACCGGCCTGCTGGGTATCGGCAAAGCAGGAAATGCGTGCAACGGCATGTTTGCCCGCGATTCTTTCGCGCACCATGTCTGCCGCGGCATCCTCCTTACTGCCAAACAGCAGTGTACCGTTGGCCGCCTTCATGGTCAAAACCGGACTCTCTTCATCCAAGAGCGCCGAGAACGTCTCTTCCGGCAGCGCAGCCGCATCAAAGGTGCGGCCATGCAGCTCCTGCACCTCCGGTTCTTTCACGTCGATCACCAGATCCTCTTCCGGCAACGGTTGTGCAGACTCAGGCGCGGGTTCGTTTTCGCCGCCGGGCAGGCGCAAATGGATTCCATCGGCATCAAATACCTGGTATTTCTGCAGGGCCAAAAAAGCGCCCGCACCGAGAAGAATCAAAATCAGCACTGCGATCAGCGCTTTTTTCCACCGCGGCATACGGCCTCGATAGGTCTGATAGCCCTTTGTCGCCATAGCTCCCGCCCTCCAATCAGCAATGTTTCACATCCGGACGCTCAAGGTTCGATCGCGTCCATCTCCGCCACCCGGCGCGCATGGCGGCCGCCTTCGAACGGCGTAGTCAGAAACACCTCCACACACCGCTCGGCCAGATTGGGTCCCGTAATGCCTGCACCCAGAGCCAGTACATTGGCGTCGTTATGCCGACGGCACATCTCCGCACACAGGCTGTCGCACACATGGGCACATCGAACGCCCTTCACTTTGTTGGCCGCAATGGAAATACCAATGCCCGTTGTGCAGACGACAATGCCCCGCTCACATTCACCGGAAGCCACAGCCCGCGCCGCCGCTTCGCCGAAAACGGGATAATCGCAACTCTCGCGGCTGAATGTGCCGCAGTCCTTTATTTCATAGCCCTTTTCCTTCAAAAATACGGCCAGATGCTCTTTGAGATCGTATCCGCCGTGGTCGCAGCCAATAGCAATTTTCATGGTTTTGTCCTCCCGGATCAAAGTTTGTGATAAACCGGCACAAGGCGGTCAAAGGTGACAAAATACGCAAAACCGCACGCGCGCAGCAACGCCTGCCGGTCGGCGATGGCACAGCCCACATATTCCGGCGTATGAGCGTCGCTGCCCAGCGTGATGATCTCGCCGCCCAGATCCCGATACAGCCGCAGGATCGGCTCGTCCGGCAAGGGCGTACGGCCCCGGTTAGTGTTCAGCTCGATGCCCCGGCCAACGGGGATAATGCATTTGAAAATCTCTGCGATCTGCTCTTCAAATCCCTCAAAGGTCATGTGCATGTCCAGATTTTCATTGAAATAGCGCAACGGCAGCGTCAAATGGCCCAGCACACTGAAACGGCCCCACCGGGCCAGAGCCAGCATTTCATCGAGATATCCGCCGATGGCACGGCGTGCAAAAGCTTCGTCTGCCTCTTCGACGGTGCAAAAATCCCTGCGCCCGTATTCCCAAGACAAATTATGAAGCGATGCGATGATAAAGTCAAGGGGGGGCGCGTCATCCAGAAAGCGGTCCGCCCGGGAAAAATCCTCCGTGGCCTGCCCCAACTCCACGCCCAGCTGAATTTTGATCCGGCTGCCGAGGGCTGTGCGGGCTGCGGCAAACTGTTCTGCCACAACCCGCCAGGAGTGCTCGCATACCTGCTCGCCCAGCCATGTGACCACATCCAGATGATCCGTCAGGCAAATTTCATTCAGCCCGGCAGACAGCGCCGCCGCGGCCATTTCCGTCATGGTATTGTGCCCGTCGTCGCTGCAGGTAGAATGGGTGTGATAATCTGCAAAATACATTGCTTTATTCCTCTCTTTGCAGGCCGCTGTGCCGGTTCGGCCGCCGATCCGTTTATTTTCTACGCTTTTTCCCGAAAAATCCTTTGCGCTCTTCGCCGTAATTGGTCTCGCCCAGGGTTTCGCCGAATTTTTTCAGCGCTTCGCGCTGCTCCGCCGTCAGATTGCGCGGCGTTTCTACGTACACCGTTACGAACTGGTCGCCCCGGCCCTTGCCATTCAAGTTCGGAATCCCTTTGCCCCGCAGCCGGAACACTGTGCCGCTCTGGGTACCCTCAGGGATGCTGTACTGCACCTTTCCATCGATGGTGGGAATCTCCATTTCCGCGCCCAGCGCTGCCTGCACAAAACTGATCGGCGCCTCGCAGAGAACGGAATTCCCTTCCCGGCGGAAAATCTCATGGGGCCGCACCGTAACGGTGATGTGCAGATCGCCCGCCGGGCCACCGTTGCGGCCTGCGTGTCCCTGTCCCCGCAGGGAAATGGTCTGTCCGTTGTCAATACCGGCAGGAATCGCCGCTTTAATAGTGCGGCTTCTGCGTTCGGTGCCGACGCCCCGGCACTTCGGGCAGGGCTGATGGATAATCTTGCCCCGGCCGCCGCACTTGGGGCAGGTCTGCGTGGTGGCAAAAATGCCCATGGGTGTCTGGCGGCGCACCTGCGTGGTGCCGTTTCCGTGACACTCAGGGCAGACTTCCGCCGTCGTCCCCTTGGCACATCCACTGCCGCCACATTCCGAACAATTCTCCGTGCGCTCGATCACCACTTCTTTTTCGCAGCCGAAGGCCGCTTCCTCAAAACTGATGGAAACCGAAGTCCGGATCGTTTCCCCGCGCATCGGACCGTTGCGCCGGGCCTGCCCGCCGCCGAAACCGCCGCCGAAGAAGCTACCGAAAATATCGCCCAGGTCGCCGAAATCGAAATCACCGGTGAAGCCTCCGCCATAGCCGCCCGCGCCGCCGCCGTAATTGGGATCGACGCCGGCAAAGCCGAACTGATCGTACTTCGCCTTTTTGTCCGGATTGCTCAGTACTTCGTAAGCCTCGTTGGCCTCTTTAAAGCGCGCCTCACACGCCTTGTCGCCGGGGTGCAGATCGGGGTGATTTTCCTTGGCCAGCTTGCGGTAAGCGCGCTTTATGTCCGCATCGCTGGCGTTTTTGGAAACCCCGAGCACCTCGTAATAATCTCGTTTTTGTTCAGCCATATCTCATTCACCTTGCATACAAGCTCCAAATGGGGCGGGGAAATTCCCCGTCCCATTGGCAGAGCGGTATTCGCTTTCTTTACTGGTTGTTCTTGTTCTCATCCTCGTCGACGACCTTGTAATCTGCGTCGTAATACTGGCCTCCGTGCTGGGCAGCGCCTTCGCCGGCAGCACCTGCGCCCGCCTGCTCTGCGCCGTCGGGGTTGACGTTCTTGTACATCTGCTCAGACACAGCGTAGAACGCCTGCTGCAGCGCTTCGGTGTCGGCCTTGATGGCGGCGATATCGTCGCCTTTCACCGTTTCCTTCAGCTTATTGAGCGCCGTTTCAATCTTGTTTTTATCGTCGGCGCTGATCTTATCCGCCATCTCCGCCAGGGTCTTCTCGCTCTGGTAAATCGCCTGGTCGGCAGTGTTACGCACCTCAACGCCTTCCTTGATCTTGGCATCTTCGGCCGCATACTGCTCGGCGTCTTTGACGGCCTTTTCGATGTCCTCCTTGCTCATGTTGGTGGAGGAGGTGATGGTGATGTGCTGCTCCTTCCCAGTGCCCAGATCTTTGGCGGACACGTTCACGATACCGTTGGCATCGATGTCGAAAGTAACTTCGATCTGAGGCACGCCGCGGCGGGCCGGTGCGATGCCATCCAGGTGGAACTTGCCCAGGGACTTGTTGTACTGCGCCATCTCGCGCTCGCCCTGGAGCACGTTGACTTCCACGGAAGTCTGATTGTCGGCGGCAGTGGAGAAGATCTGGCTCTTCTTCACGGGGATGGTGGTGTTGCGCTCGATCAGGCGGGTGCACACGCCGCCCATGGTCTCAATACCCAGGGACAGGGGCGTGACATCCAGCAGCAGCAAATCCTTCTTGGCGGAGGGATCGTCGCCCAGGATGCCGCCCTGGATCGCGGCGCCGATGGCCACGCACTCGTCGGGGTTGATGCCCTTGAAGCCTTCCTTGCCGGTGATGTTCTTCACGGCCTCCTGCACAGCGGGGATACGGCTGGAACCGCCCACCAGCAGGACTTTGGAAATATCACTGGCCTTCAGGCCCGCATCATTGAGCGCATTGCGCACCGGTACCATGGTGGCTTCCACCAGATCATGGGTCAGCTCGTTGAACTTGGCACGGCTCAGCGTTACGTCCAAATGCTTGGGACCCGTGGCGTCCGCAGTGATATAGGGCAGGTTGATGTTGGTGGTGGTCATGCCGGACAGCTCGATCTTGGCTTTTTCCGCAGCCTCCTTCAGGCGCTGCATGGCAACCTTGTCGCTGCCCAGGTCGATGCCGTTCTCCTTCTGGAACTCGCTGACCAGATATTTCATAATGGCTTCGTCGAAGTCATCGCCACCCAGACGGGTGTTGCCGTTGGTGGACAGAACTTCCACCACGCCGTCGCCGATGTCCAAGATGGACACATCGAAGGTACCGCCGCCCAGATCGTAAACCATAATCTTCTGGCTGGCTTCCTTTTCTGCGCCGTAGGCCAGAGCCGCAGCGGTGGGTTCGTTGATGATACGCTTGACCTCAAGGCCGGCGATCTTGCCGGCATCCTTGGTGGCCTGGCGCTGGGAGTCGTTGAAGTAAGCTGGCACAGTGATGACCGCTTCCGTGATCGTCTGTCCCAGATAAGCCTCGGCATCCTTCTTCAGCTTAGTCAGGATCATGGCGCTGATCTCCTGGGGTGTGTAGGCCTTGCCGTCCACATTGACCTTGTAATCCGTGCCCATGTGACGCTTGATGGACGCAATGGTGCGGTCGGGGTTGGTGATAGCCTGACGTTTTGCCACCTGGCCCACCATGCGCTCGCCGGTTTTGGAAAAGGCCACCACGGACGGGGTGGTGCGGTTTCCTTCCGCGTTCGCAATAACAACAGCCTCGCCGCCTTCCATAACGGCTACGCAAGAGTTTGTCGTACCCAAGTCAATACCAATGATTTTTCCCATAATGAATTCCTCCTAAAGTATATGAAAGATAATCGTTTTTAATATGGTTCAAAGCGCTGAGCCGAACACGCAAACGGTGTTACCGCGGCCCATTGCTTTTCACTGCGTTCAGTTTGCCACCTTGACCACGGCGAAGCGGATCACCTTACCGCCCAGAGTAAAACCCTGCTGGAACACTTCCGCCACCGTGTTTTCGCCGAATGCCTCGTCCTCGATATGCATCACGGCAGAGTGCTGATCGGGATCGAAGGGCTTTCCGACAGCGTCAATCTTCTCAACGCCCATTTTTTTCAAGATTTCCTCCAACTGGTGGAAGATCATTTCCATGCCCTTCTTATGCGGCGAGTCATCATCGCCCTCCTGAGCCACCGCACGCTCCAGATTGTCATAAACCCCCAGAAATTCTTTAACCGTGGCCATCTTCGCATCGGAATAAATCTGTTCTTTTTCCTTTGCGGTGCGCTTGCGGTAATTATCATATTCCGCCGCCAGGCGCAGGTACTGATCCTTCATCGTCTCCATTTCTTTGGCCAACTGTTCCATCTTCTCGGCCTCTTCCACGGTGAACGTCACAGTGCCCTTTTTGTTCTTTTTGCACTTTTTTTCTTCTTTATGCACTTCGCAGGCCGTTTCCTCCGCCTTTTTCTCTCCCTGATTCAATTCCTCACTCATGTTGTCACATCCTCTTCATGTTCCGGTAATTTTTTATGATCAAACATCCGGCCCAGGCCGTCAGCAAAATAAGCTAGCCGGGCCGCCACGGTAGCATAATCCATGCGCGTGGGACCCACCACGCCGATCAGGCCCCGCATATCCTCGCCGATGTCATAGCTTGCCACGACAACGCTGGAATCCTGCAGCGCCTTCTCCACGTTTTCCGGACCGATCAGGATCTGCATCGGCGCGTTGTCCTCCGGCACCGGCAACGCCGCGTCCTCTTCGCCGAGGAAGCGCATCAGCGCCCCGGCCTTGCCCACATCCTGATATTCCGGCAGGTCGAGGATCCGGTTCGCCCCGGCAGTATACACCATGCGGTGCTGAATCTCTTCCAGCACTTCCCCGGCATACTCCACCGTGAGCGAAAGCACCATAAATAGCAACGCAGGCACCTGCCCCGCCGCCGCCATCAGGCGTTTTCCCATTTCTTCCGGAGATTGCCCCACGAAGTCCTTGTTCAGCAGCGCCGCCAGAGCCGGAAGCTGGCTCATATCCACCGGCACCTGCGTATGCAGGAGCTTGCTTTTTACCCGGTCGTCATCGGTCATTACCACGGCGATAAAACTCTGTTCATCCACCCGCAGCAGATCAAAGCGGGCGATGGAAAACTGTTTTTTCCCCGCCGCCAGCGCATATACAGGGTATTGCGTAAAATGGGAAACCACTTGCCCAGCCCGGGACAATACCCGATCCAGTTCCTGCAGCTTCATCTGCAAGGCCCGGTTGATGCTCTCAGTTTCCTGCACCGATAAGCGGTGGCGCTCCATCAATTCATTGACATAAAGCCGATAACACTTCGGCGAAGGGATCCGCCCGGCGGAAGTGTGCGGCTTTTCCAGATAGCCCTGCTCCTCCAGTTCAGCCATCTCGTTGCGGATGGTGGCCGAGGACACGCGGTTGTCCAGCGCAGAGGCAATGGCTTTCGAGCCCACCGGCTCCGCCGTTTTGACATACAGCTCCACAATCGCCTTGAGTATCTTTTTTTTGCGCCCGGACAGCTCTGCCTCCACAGCCATTTCACCCCTTGTTAGCACTCATTCTCCCTGAGTGCTAATCCAGTATACTTCTATCGTCAAAGAAAGTCAAGAGAGGGTTTTTGAACAAATTGTAAACTCTCTTTTTCTTCCATTTCAGGCTCCTCTTCCGCACTCCGACACACAGCAAAACGGGGACCTCCCGCTGTGCGGGAGATCCCCTGTACGACGCCATTCTTGTCTGGAAACGCCGTGGGATGCCGTTTTTACATCTCAGCGCTTTACAAATTTACTCTTCGGTGCGCGGCAGATGGGGCACTGATAGTCATCAGGCACCTCTTCGCCCTCGTAAATGTAGCCGCAGACTGTGCATTTCCAGCCGTAATCGGCATCCAGCGTGCGGAACACCGTGGCGGTCACCGGAGTCGCAGCGCCGACGCCGGTGAAATCATCCAGAGTCTGCACCTGACCGTCGGAAAGAACCTCAGCCTCCGTAGCCTCGCCGACAAAGAGCAGATATTTTCCGATCTCCAGCTTGTCCACCACCTTGCAGCTGATGCGGGCGGCCATATGCTCCGTGAGGTAGGGATTGCCTGCGGCATCCTCTTTCGCTTCATAGGCAGCAAATTTATCGCCCACGCGGCCAGACTTGTAGCCGAAGGCATTGACGATCTCCTTGGGGCAGTCCTTTGCCAGCAGCGTGACGGCAAAACTGCCGGCCGCCTCAATAGCGCTGCAAGTATCATGTTCTGTATTGACCGAAAGAACGAACTTAGCCGGATAAGATGAGGTGACCTGGGCAAACGAGTTTACAATGCAGCCGTGGCGTTTGCCTTCCGCCGCAGCGCCTACAATGGCCATGGTGTAATTCAGTTTATCATATGCTTTGGTGTTCATTTTAATTTCTCCCTTTCTGTACATTCTTTTGGTGGATTGCCTGTTTTTACTATAGTATACCGCCTCACCCCCGTTTTATGATGTTGCAAATGTCCCCATCCATATCTTTTTATGGATGCAGATATCCATACTCCGGCCCGCGGCGCTTCAAAAACAGCACGGACCACACCACCGTGGCCGCTTCAGCAAAAGGTCCCGCCATCCAGATGCCAACGACACCGAGCAGCGCCGAAAGAGCACAAACGCCCAGCAGCAAAAACACCAGCGTCCGCAAAAGGGAAACTACCGCCGACAACCTGCCGTTAGAAAGGGCCGTGAACAGAGCCGAGGTAAACACATTAGTCCCGTAAAACAAATAGGCAACGCTGTATATGCGGATGCCCCCAACAGCAATATCATACACCGGGCTGGGCGGCGGCGCAAACGCCGTCACCATCCAGGGCGCAAAAAGCTCCATAATCAAAAACACACCTGCCGATCCAGCCAGCACGCTGCGAATACTGATGCCGAACAGCCGTGCCAGACGCTGCCGGTTTCCGCTGCCGTAATTGTAGCTGAACACTGGGGCCACTCCAATGGAAAACCCGGTAAAAAACGCCTGAAACAGATACTGCGTATATACCAGCAGCGTAATGGCGGCCACGCCGTCTTCCCCCACCATGCGCATCATCAGAAGATTAAACACCGCTGTGGTGATCGAGGTAGAAAGATTTGCCACCATTTCTGATGCACCGTTGCTGCAGCTGCGCCGCAACAGCCCCGGCGCGCATTTGGGCCGCACAAAAAAAAGCGTTCCTCTGCTTCGGAAAAAATACAGCACCCCCGCTACCGCCGGAATGGAATACCCCGCGCAGGTCGCCAGCGAGGCGCCGGCAACACCCAGACGAAACCACCCCACCAGCAACAGATCCAGCACAATATTGGTACACCCGGCGCACAGCGATAGCAACAGCCCGATTTTGGGTTTGCCTGCCGTCACAAAAAAGGTCTGAAAAAACATCTGCAGAAAAATCGCCGGCGTAAAACACAGCTGAATACTGAGATAGGTGCGGCTCATGGGATAGAGCAAGTCGCTGGCCCCCAGGAAATACAGCAACGGCCGAATCCAAACGAGGCATGCCACGCTGAACGCCACCCCCACCAGGCAGGTAGTCAGCGCCAGAAAGGAAAAGTCCGCCCGGGCCTCTTCTTCCCGTCCTTCCCCCATCTTTTTCGCCACAACAGCGCTGCCGCCGGTCGCCAGCATAATAGAAATCGCCAGCGCAGCAAAAAACGTGGGATAGGTAATATTCATAGCGGATAGGGCATCTGTGCTGGCAAAACGAGCCACGCACACACCATCTACAATATAGTAAAGCCCCACAAACAGATTCATCAGCACTGTGGGCAGCGCAAAGCGAAGCAAAGCCGCCGTATGAAACTCTCTGTTCAGCGCATTTTCCATGCAATTCCCTCCCGGATGCCCGCCTCCACCGCGGGCCGCCTGCCGAAACTGCCCCAATTTACATAAACTTATTGTTATTATAAAGCCCACAGCCGAAAATGACAATTCCTTTCTTACCAAAAATCCCCGTTCCGGCGTATGCCGGAACGGGGATCCTGGGATTCTGCAAAAGCTTATGCGTTTTCCTTGGACTCTTCTTTGGCTTCCTCAGCAGAGGCTTTTTTCGCGGCCTCAGCCTCGGCCGCTGCCTTGGCGGCAGCCGCCTTTTTTTCCGCCTGTGCCTTCTTCATCGCCTTGTACTTCTCCTTCTCCTCCTTGGTAGGAACCGGAGCAATGGCATCCTTCGGGCATACCTTGGTGCACATCTTGCAGTTCTTGCACTTGGCATAGTCAATCACAGCCACGTTGTCCACCACGTGGATGGCATCGAACTTACACTCCTTCACGCACAGGCCGCAACCGATGCAGGCGTTGGCACACACCTTGGCCGCCGCAGCGCCCTTCTGTTTGTTGGCGCAGTCCACAAAGACCTTTTTGGACACCGGCACGGAGACAATAATATGGCGCGGGCAGGCCGCAGCGCACTGCATGCAGTCGGTGCACTTGTTCGGGTCAATCACAGGGATGCCGTTCTCGCCCAGCGCAATAGCGTCGAAGGTACAGGCCTTGACACATGAGCCAAAGCCCAAGCAGCCGTATGCGCACTCCAGCGGGCCGTTGCCGGCCACCTTCATGGCACCCAAACAGTCCTGCACGCCGATGTAATCGTACTTTTTCTTGGCCGCTGTACCGCCGTTGCAAATCACGTGGGCAATCTCACGCTCGCCGGCAGCAACCTCCACGCCCATGATTGCAGCGATTTTCTCGGACGCTTCCGCTCCCCCAACGGGGCAGCAGCTTACAGCCGCTTTTCCTTCAATGATCGCGTTTGCCGCTGCAGAGCAGCCTGCGTAACCGCAGCCGCCGCAGTTTGCACCGGGGAGGCAATCCATAATCAGCGGGAAACGAGGATCGGTCTTAACCTCAAAGATCTTCGAAGCGACCGCCAGTATCAGGCCAAAGACCAAGCCTAAAATACCCAGCACCAACAGGGCAAGCAACACATTCATAAAATTAATATCCATAACTCAATCTCCTCCCATCACCAGACCTGCAGGCCGGAGAAGCCCATAAAGGCCAAAGCCATCAGGCCAGCAGTGACCATGGCCAGGGGGATACCTTCAAAACACTTCGGGCACTGCGCAAATTCCAGCCGTTCACGGATGGATGCAAACAGAACAATGGCCAGCATAAAGCCCAAACCGCCAGTCACTCCGTAAACCACGGACTCAATCAGGTTGTAGCCATAGGACACATTGTTAATAGATACACCCAGCACTGCGCAGTTCGTCGTAATCAACGGAAGATAGACGCCCAAAGCAGTATACAGAGACGGCACCGTCTTCTGCAGGAACATCTCAATAAACTGGACCAGCGAGGCAATGACCAGAATAAACGCTACCGTCTGCATATACTCCAGTCCCATAGGTACCAGAATCAAATTCTGAATCAGATAAGTAACCAGCGAAGCCAGACCCATTACGAATGTAACCGCAGCACCCATTCCAAGCGCCGTGTCGATCTTTTTGGATACGCCCATGAAGGGACAAATCCCCAAGAACTGAGAGAGTACAAAGTTATTGGTCAAAATCGCACCCAGGGAGATCGCCAAAATAGATGTAAGCATTTCCATTATTTAGTCGCCTCCTTCTTTGCAGCCTTTTCCTCAGACTTCTTCAGGAGGAAAGTCACAATGGCAATGAAGATACCTAGGGACAGGAAGCCGCCGGCGGGCTGCGTGATCAGAGAGGCGCCGATGCCCTCAGGCAGAATCCGGATACCGTCAGCGCCGCCGAGCACAATCCGGAAACCGTTGCTTACATCAATCAAACCGCCGCCAAACGTACCGGAACCCAAAAATTCGCGGGCAACCGAGAGAATGGTCAGCGCGCAGGTAAAACCAATGCCCTGCGTCAAACCATCAACAACGGAAGCCAGCGGAGGATTCTTATAGGCAAAAGCCTCCGCACGGCCCAGGATAATGCAGTTAACAACAATCAGAGGAATAAACACACCCAGAGAGTCGGAAAGCGCCGGGACAAATGCCTTGAGCAAAAGATCCACACAGGTAACAAAACCGGCAATTACCACAATGAATGCCGCAATACGAACCTTATTGGGAATAATATTGCGCAGCAACGAAATAACCAGATTGGAGCACATCAGCACCAACGTTGCACAAATCCCCATACCAATGCCATTAAACAACGAGGTGGAAACGGCCAACGTGGGGCACATGCCAAGGATCTGGACCAAAACGGGGTTATTTGTGATAACGCCTTCTTTAAGCTGTTTACCGAAATTCATAACCTAATCTCCCCCTTCTCAGCCCAGCTGTTCTGCAACCAGCGACGCCGCATTCACGCCGCGCGCAATCGCCTTCGTGGTCACTGTTGCACCAGAAATCGCATCAACCTGATTGCTGCCAGAGTTGACCGTAAACAGATTACCGGTGCCGGCGCTGCGGCCGACAAACTGGCTCAGTACACCCACGCCGTTTTTGTTCGGCTTGTCCTTGCAGACATTGGTACCGATACCCGCGGTTTCGGCATTGCTGACCACCGAAATACCGACGACATTTCCTTCCGCATCAATGCCGACAATGACATCAATACTGCCGTTAAAGCCAGTGGGAAGCACCTCAATGGCATAGCCGCCTGTAGAGGATTCATAAATTGCCGACAGGCCGCTTTCAGCATCATCCTGATCTGCAATAGCCACCAACTCATCTGTAACAGGAATTTCGGTGAACGTGGCATCCGGGAAGACCGCCTGTAGAGAAGCCTGCAACTTCTGGGCCTGGATTTCTTCAATCTTTTCCCATGTCACACCATTGACCAGCCCCAGCAGCCCTGCCACAATAGCAGAAATCAACATCAGAACACCGGCCAGTCTCAGGATATATTTAGGGTCCATCTGGACCTTTTCCTTCTTTGCCTCGCTCATTTCGCAGCCGCCTCCTTCTTTTCAGACTTTTCCGGCTTGACGAAACCGAAGCGGACAGGCTTGATGTAGCGGTCAAGCAGCCACACGGTGCAGTTCATAATGATGATGGCGAAGCACACGCCTTCGGAATAGGTGCCGAAATAACGGATGAACACAGTGATCAAACCGCAGCCAATACCAAACACAATCTGGCCTCTGTGGGTAACGGGCGAAGATGCATAATCCGTCGCCATAAAGATAGCGCCCAGCATCACGCCGCCGCTGAGCACGTTGTACAGCGCCCAGCTCAGATGCTCCTGACCGCCCTGAGGGAACAGAAGCGTGATGATAAACACCGTCAGGATAAAAGCCACGGGGATGTGCAGGGTGATGACCTTGCGCCAGCACAGGTAAATGCCGCCGATGATCAACATCAGAGCAGATACCTCGCCCAGGGAGCCGCCGGTCTGGCCCATGAAGCAGTTCAGCAACGTGGTGCCGTCGGGCATCAGGCCTTGATGCAGGAAGGACAACGGCGTGGCAGCGGTGATGCCGTCGATGGCTGCCTCCGTGGAGGCACCCACGGTCATATGGGAGCCGCTGGCCACCCAGGTGCCCATGGCGCCAGCCCAGGAAAACAGGAACGCGCGGGCACCCAAAGCGGGGTTCATGAAGTTTTTGCCCAGGCCGCCGTAAAGCTGCTTGACGATGATGATGGCAAACGCGTCGCCGATCACAATCATCCAATAGGGAATGCTGACCGGGCAGGTAAACGCCAGAAGCATACCCGTGACCACCGCAGACAAATCGCCGATGGGCTGGGGTCTTTTCATAATCTTGCAGTAAAGCCATTCAAAGAACACACACGCTGCCACAGACACCACGGTGACCGTCAGCGCGCGGAACCCGAAGAAGTAGATCGCGGCCACCAGCGCCGGGACCATGGCGATGATCACGTCCAGCATGATCGAGCGGACATCCTCATTGCTGCGAATGTGGGGCGAAGAGGATGCCTTGAGGTTCAGTTTCGTATAATCCATCTCTCTTAGCACCTCCGATTACTTGGCTTCTGCCTTTTCGGCAGCTTCAGCGGCAGCCTTGGCGGCAGCACGCTGATTGTTGATCTTCTGCTTGCCGGTGCGGAAATTGTGCACCAAGTGCACGCGGCCGGGGCAGATGTAGGAACAGGAGCCGCATTCAATGCAGTCAAACACATTGGCCGCTTCCAGCTCCTCCAGCCGGTTCTTGCTGGCATACATATTCATAATCAGAGGCTCGAGGTGCATCGGACATACCGTGACGCACTTGCCGCAGCGGATGCACACGGGATGATCCACCGTTTTTTCCTCGTCGCCGGCAAAGGCCAGCAGCGCATTGGTCGCCTTGCCGATGGGAGCGTCCAGATTGTACTGCGCATTGCCCATCATGGGGCCGCCCATCAGGATCTTGAACGTGTTCTCCTTTACGCCGCCGCAGGCGTCAAACACGCATTTGAGCGGCGTGCCCACGCGGACTTCCAGGTTTTTCGGCTCGTTGGTGCCCGAACCCGTCACCGTAACAATACGGCGAATCAGAGGCATACCGGTGGTTACCGCACGGTAGATGGCGGCGGTGGTGTCCACGTTGAACACGGCGCAGCCCACATCTGCGGGCAACTTCCCGCCGGGCACCTGGCGGCCGGTGATCGCCTGGATCATCTGCTTTTCTGCACCCTGGGGATACCGGGTGTGCTGCACATCCACCACAATGTTGGACGCGCCCTCCTTGGCAATCTCGTTGCGCAGGACTTCCACAGCGTCCATCTTATTGTCCTCAATGCCGATATGTACCGTTACGCCGAAAGCTTGGGCCAGCAGCTTTGCGCCGCCGATGAGCTGCTCGGGCATCTCCAGCATAATGCGGTGGTCGGACGTGATGTAGGGCTCGCATTCTGCTGCGTTGATGATAACAGTGTCCACCTTGCCAAGACCGCCGAGGATCTTCACATGGGTGGGGAACGTGGCGCCGCCGCAGCCGACGATACCGGCGTTCTTGACGATCTCCGCCAGCTGTTCGCCGGTCAGGGACTCCGGATGCTCCACGGGTTTAACGTCCTCGGACAAGGTATCCTGATGGTCGTTTTGAATGACCACCGCCATACCGTCCGTCCCGTTGAAATGCGGACGCGGCTCCACTGCGACGACCGTGCCGGACACGCTTGCGTGCACCGGAGACGATACGAACCCAGTGGCTTCGCCGATTTTCTGCCCCAGCTTCACGGTGTCGCCCACTGCAACGACCGGGGTGCAGGGCGCGCCGATATGGAGGGACATGGGAATCACGACTTCATCTGGTGCTTCCAGCTTTTCGATCGCTTTCCCACAGGTCGCGTCTTTCATCGGATTGGGATGAACGCCGCCAAAAAATGCTTTTGCCATTGTTTTCACCTCATCTAACACCTGTGGGTAGCACTATACTACCCCATACTCGGTATTTATAATATCGCTTTTTCCCGTGACTGGCAAGTCCTTCGACCGAAATTGATACATTTTTAACAATATTAAAATATTTTTTTGAAAATTTTTGCTTTTATTGCCCGATTTCCTCAAAAATCCGTTCCTTTTTCAGGGAAATATCCTGTGCTCCCGTCCGGAGCATCGCTCTCCCAGTTTTCAAAAAATAATTGCTCTTTTTCAAAATTTCTTAGCATTTTTTTTAAAATCTGGCTGAAATAATTGTCCCTTGTGAGAAATCACTAAATTTTTTCTCAAACAGCCCGTAATCTTGTGGTTTTGACATTGACAAGAAAGTGCAAAAAAACTATAGTGGAGAATACTAATATCCTGTTTTAGGAAGGGTGAATCCAACTATGAAGATGAAAGCTGCGCAGGTCGTGTGTGAGTGCCTGCTTGAGCAGGGCGTCGACACGGTGTTCGGCTACCCTGGCGGCACGATCCTTAACATCTACGACGCGCTTTATGGATATGAAGGCAAAATCCGTCATATCCTGACCGCCCATGAGCAGGGCGCCTCCCACGCGGCCGACGGTTATGCCCGCTCCACCGGTAAGGTGGGCGTATGCTTCGCCACCTCCGGTCCCGGCGCCACCAACCTGACCACCGGCATCGCCACCGCTTATTACGATTCCTCTCCCGTAGTCTTCCTCACCGTCAACGTGCCTGAGCCGCTGATTGGAAAAGATACGTTCCAGGAAGTGGACATCACCGGCATCACCATGCCCATCACCAAGGCAAACTTCCTGGTGCGCGACGCCGCTTCCCTGGCCGACACGCTGCGCACAGCCTTCGCCATTGCCCGTAGCGGCCGCCCCGGCCCCGTGCTGATTGATATTCTCAAGAATGTAACCGCCGAAGAGGTGGATTACGAATTCCTGCCGCTGAGCGAACACGTTAACCACGGCCGCCTGAAGGAAATGATGGATATCGCTTCCCACGACCTTACCAGCCGTGAGCGCGAGCCGGATCAGGAAGACGTGGACGTGCTGCTGGAAATGATTGAGCACGCGCAAAAGCCCGTAGTGCTCTGCGGCGGCGGCGTGATCCGTTCCGAGGGCGCGGTGCCGGAATTCCGCAAATTCTTCGAAACGCTGAACACCCCGGTGATTTCCACCATGATGGGCGGAGGCGCGTGCCCCGGCAACCATCCTCTGTTCGCCGGCATGGTAGGTATGCACGGCACCCATGCGGCCAACATCGCCGTATCCCGCTGCGATCTGCTGATCGCCGTGGGTTGCCGCTTCTCCGACCGTGTGGCCTTGTCGCCCCGTCATTTTGCCCCCAACGCCAAAATCGTACATATTGATATTGACCGCGCGGAGATCGACAAAAACGTCCTCACCGACCACCACATCATTGGCGACGCCCGCCGCGTGCTGGAAATGCTCAACGAAAAGCTGACTGTCCACGACTACCCCGAGTGGAAAGAATATGTCTTCTCCAACAAGGAAGTGGAGCTGCAGCCGATCCCCGGCAAGCTCCTGCCCAAGGAAGTGCTCGACAGTATCACCCGCCTGACCGACGGGGACGCCATCATGGCTACCGATGTGGGCCAGCATCAGATGTGGGTCGCTCAGTATTTCCACTTCAATCGCCCCGGCCAGCTCATCACCTCCGGTGGTTTCGGCACCATGGGCTTCGGTCTGGGGGCCGCCATGGGCGCCAAAATCGGAAATCCCGACAAGGTGGTTGTCCATGCCACCGGCGACGGATCTTTCCGTATGAACTGCAATGAACTGGCCACGGTGCAGCACTACGGCCTGCCCATTATCACTGTGCTGTTCAACAACCAGACCCTCGGCATGGTCCGTCAATGGCAGACACTGATGTATGATAAGCACTACTCCCAGACCACGCTGGACCGCGGCCCCGACTTTGTCAAACTGGCTGAGGCCTATGATATCGACGGCTACCGCGTCAGCAACATCGGGGACTTTGAGGCCGCTTTCCAAAAGGCCCTCTCCTCCGGCAAAGCCAGCCTGATCGAGTGCGCCATTGATATCGACGAGATGGTGCACCCCATGGTGCCCGGAGGCAAGCCCAACACGGACTTCCTGTTGGATTAACGGAAAGGAGCGACGATCCATGAACGAAACTACCCGGCACACGCTTTCGGTGCTGGTGGAAAACACCGCCGGCGTCCTGAGCCAGGTGTCCCGCCTTTTCTCCCGCAAGGGCTACAACATCGATTCCCTGGCCGTCGGCACCACCGACGATCCCAGGATCTCCCGTATCACCATTGAAATCGACACCGACGACGCCTCCGCCCAACAGATCGCCAATCAGCTGCGCAAGCTGTTCTCGGTCTATTCGGTGCAGGAGCTGTCCCCTGACGATTCCATCCGCCGCGAATTGGTGATGATCAAAGTACGCGCCGCCAACAGTGAGGACCGCAACGAAGTCATCCAGATCGCCAATATCTTTCGTGCCTCGATTATCGACGTATCTCTCAATTCCCTGACCATCGCCGTCATCGGCGCTGAGTCCAAGGTGGATGCTATCCAGAAGCTCCTGCAAGGCTTCGGCATCCTCGAAATGGTTCGTACCGGTATGGTCGCCCTAGAGCGGGGCGGCTCTACGATCAACGATAATAACAAAGAAAAAGGAGAATTCAATTATGGCAAGCTGCTATGACATGAACGCAAAAATGTATTATGAAAAAGACTGCGACCTGAAATACCTCAAGGGGAAGAAGATCGCTGTCATTGGCTATGGTTCTCAGGGCCACGCCCATGCCCAGAACCTGCGCGACAGCGGCTGCGATGTGATCATTGGCCTGCGTCACGGCAAATCCTGGGACAAGGCCGTCAAGGACGGTTTTGAAGTTTATACGGTTGCCGAAGCCACCCAGAAGGCCGATATCATTATGATTCTGGTCAACGACGAGCGCGCTGCCGATATTTATAATGAATCCATCGGCCCCAACCTGTCCGCCGGTAATGCCATCGCTTTCGCCCATGGTTTCAATATCCGTTACAAGCAGATCGTCCCTCCCGCTGACGTCGATGTGTTCATGGCTGCGCCCAAGGGGCCCGGCCATACCGTGCGCGGTCAGTATGTGGAAGGCAAGGGCGTGCCCTGCCTGATTGCCGTGGAGCAGGACGCCACCGGTGATTGCAAAAACATCGCCCTGGCCTATATCGCCGGCATCGGCGGCGCCCGCGCCGGTATCATGGAAACCACCATGGATATCGAAACGGAAACCGACCTGTTTGGTGAGCAGACCGTGCTGTGCGGCGGCCTGGTGGATCTGATGCAGTGCGGCTTTGAAGTGCTGTGCGAGGCCGGTTATGCCCCCGAAAACGCTTACTTCGAAGTTTGCCACGAAGTCAAGCTGATCGTTGACCTGATCAACAAAGGCGGCGTGGCTGCGATGAATTACTCCATCTCCGACACCGCCGAATATGGCGAATATGTTTCCGGTCCCCGTGTTATCGACCATGAGCAAACTAAGGCCAACATGCGCGCAGTCCTATCCGACATTCAGGACGGCACCTTCGCCGGCAAGTGGATCGCCGAGAACAAGAACGGCCGTACCTTCTTCAACTCCAAGCGCGCCATGCTGGCAAAGCATCCTCTGGAGACGGTCGGAGAGAAGCTGCGCAACGAGATGCTCTGGAAGGACGCCGAGTCCGGCGACGCCGGTCTGGACGCGGCTTCCAAGTAATTCCCTCCCTGTGGTTGTCCACACCGGCCCACTGCACTGCAGCGGGCCGGTTTTTCTCTCCTCCAATCTGCGAAAGGAACACTGTCCCCATGCAATACCTGATCGTTTTTCTCGAAGGCATTATCACCTTCATCTCCCCTTGCCTGCTGCCGATGCTGCCGATCTACATCTCTTATTTTGCCGGCAGCAAGGCGCAGGATACGAAAAAAACACTGCTTCACGCCTTTGGCTTTGTACTGGGGTTCACCCTGGTGTTCATGGCGCTGGGTGCGCTGGCTGGTACACTGGGCAGTTTTCTGACTGTCCATCAGCGCGCTGTCAACCTGATCTGCGGCCTGATCGTGATTTTTTTCGGACTGCATTTTCTGGGCGTATTCAAGCTAAACCTGTTCCGGGGCAGCCGTACAGCCGTCCGCACTCATGAATTGGGCTTTTTCTCCGCCATGGCGCTTGGCTTCATCTTCTCCCTGAGCTGGACGCCTTGCGTGGGTGCCTTTCTCGGCAGCGCGCTGATGCTGGCCTCCCAGCAGGGGCATGTACTCAGCGGTATGCTGATGCTGCTGGTTTATTCCCTGGGCTTGGGGCTGCCGTTTCTGCTCAGCGCCATGCTGATCGACCGGCTCAAATCCGCCTTCGACTGGATCAAGGGCCACTATGCTATTATTCAACTGCTCAGCGGCGGCTTCCTGATCCTGGTAGGCGTGCTCATGGCCACTGGACTACTGGGCCGCCTACTAACGCTCTTATCGTAAAAGGGGGAAGCTCTCTTGAAACAGCATAAAACAATTTGGCTCATTCTGCTCCTGGCTGCCCTGCTTCTCGGCGCTTCTCTGCTGTACACCCGGCTGGCACCCTCCGGCGGCGCACTGGGCCCCACGCCCGCGCCAGAGAACAGCAGCACAGAACCGGAGCCGGTCGCTGCGCCGGATTTCACCGCATATGACCTTGATGGCAACGCCGTACAGCTGTCCGATTTCGCCGGTTCTCCGATTGTGCTGAACTTCTGGGCCAGCTGGTGCGGTCCCTGCAAGAGTGAAATGGGCGTTTTTCAGAAAGCCTATGAGACATGGGGTGAGGAGGTCCGATTCGTTATGGTCAATATGACCAGTGGACGGGAAACCCTCGAAAGCGCGTCCACCTATGTGGCTGAACAGGGGTTCACTTTCCCTGTCTTTTACGATACGGATGCCGATGCCGCCGTAACCTACGGCGTGCGCACACTGCCCACTACGTATTTTATTAACGCCGATGGCTTCCTTATTGCCCAAGGCCGGACCGCTCTGGACGAAGAAACATTGCAGACCGGCATCGACATGATTCTGGGCTGAGTTGCGCCGCGCAGAAAAACAGCGCCGCAATCAGGGACAGGGGAAGCCAGCCCAGCGGCGGCAGGAACGCACGCAGCACCAGACAGAGTAGCGGAAATCCCACCGGCGCCCCTACCAGCCACAAACGGCAGGTGCGGATAATATGGGGCCAGTTACGGTTATTCAGCGCAATGCCCGCCAGATTTATGCGGAATACTCCGTCGCTGTAACTGGTAATCCGGTTTTCATCATAATAGGCCGGCAGCACATCCCGAATCCCGAAACACAGATACGCGCCAAAGCCCAGACACACCCCCTCCACCAGCAGCACGCCGCCGGATCCGGAGCACACAGAAGCAATCCCGCCATCCCCGGTACTGCCAGTGGCAGACACAACCACCAGCGCCGTTTCCATTTTTGCCGTTCTTCCTGCCGCCGTTGCCGCTCCCCAGCCGAGAGACGAATCGCCCCCTCCACCAGCATTTCCACCTCCCGCTGCGCCAGCGGCGCATCCAATTCCAGGCGCTCACCCCGCAGCAGCTCTGTCACGCTGACACCCAGCGTTTCCGCCAGTGGAATCAGCAGCGCTGTGTCCGGCATACTCACCCGGCGCTCCCACTTGCTGACCGCTTTATCCGTCGCATGCAGGCGCTCTGCCAACTCTTTCTGCGTCCATCCTTTTTCCCGGCGCAGCACCGCCACAAAGGCGCCAAGGTTTTTATTCTGCCGTTCCTCTTCCATCGTGTCCTCACCTCACCGCTCATGGTAAAACTGCACCGCAGAAATGTCAATCGACCGGCGGTAGAACCGCCGGTTTCCGCTGCGCCGCAGCCGGGTATACAGCGGAAAAGCGCGCCTGCACGCGGCATTGGCCGCGCAGGCGCGCTTTTTCTTTCCATTAAACCATGCGGCTGCCCAGGAACACCCCAAAACGGAACGCATATCCCGTGGTCAGCAGAAACAGGCAAATAATACCGTATCCAAAACAAATCCCGGTGAACAACCGCCGCAGGTTCGTGCTTTCATACCGCGTAGCCGCCTGCACACCGCCGTCCACAAGCATCGGCACCAGCAGAAGAACCAACACACCCGGACCGGGGTGAAGAACAGCATAACTGAGCGCTGCCGCTGCGCCCCCGGCCAACTCGCCGGTACAGCGCGCACACAGCGGAAAGCGCTTTCCTTTCCAGTGAAAAGACCTCTCATCCCTGCAGTGGCAGCCAAACAGCATCGGCAGAACGCGGTACAGCCAAGAAATCATGCCCGATTAGTACATCATGACGCTGCCCAAGCCCACGAGAATGACAAGCGCATACCAGATCACGCTGATAATCACCGCAATCAGTGCGCCGATGCCCGCGACTTTCGCCGTTCTGGGCTTCTGATCTTTCCACACCAGGAACAGGATCAAGCCCACGATCGGGATACAAAAACCCAGAACGCCCCAGCCGATACTGCCGCTGTCGTTCACCGGAGGCTGACTCTGATAAGAATTCTGCTGCACCCAATCCGCACCCGAGGTTGAGGGCGGCGTCTGCTGGACGTTCTCCGGATCGGGCTGCTGCGTCTCATTCTGGGCTGCGCCGCACTTGGGGCAAAATGCTGCGCCCTCTTCCAGTTCCGCGCCGCACTTCTTACAATATTCCATAAAAAGTTCCTCCTTCTCCATTTCCAAATCATACCCTGGCAGGATTATATGGGTTTATTGTATCATACTTCCTGACATTCTGCAAGATTTGACATAGAAACTCCTTTTTACCGTTTGGACTGATTTGGGGATAGAAAACCTCCCTTCGTCAATTCGACAAAGGGAGGTTCGCTCCAAGTCACACAGACCGACAAGCCGAAATTGGGTGAACTGCGTGTTATACTTATAGTAAGAAAGCAGGCTCATCAGTAGAAATTATATGAAATATACTTTCCACTGTAACAAAAACATAGTGAATAGGGTTTGAAATTGTTGCAGCAAATATAGAATTCTGATTTAAATAGTCAATGTATGGTGACTTCTTGGTTTTATAAAATGTCCAGGCTTTTGATGGATTATCGACCCAAAATCCGTCGGAATAAGTCTCATCTACTTCAAAATAAGAAACGCTATTTTGAAAATGAGCCACAAATGTTTTAACCGTTTTTATATTTCCGTATCCATTTGCGTCCGTGAATCTAATCTTAATACCATCATCATAAGATATATTTTCAATATAATACATAGCCGCCGCATTTTTAAATGGAAACCACTTTTCAAAATTTTCCAATTGCACTGCATTTCACCTCTTTGTTCTGTCAAAAACTTAGGCCAAATGCCAGATGTTTATTCTGTTAGACATATTTAAATTTGTTGTTTTTGTCATGCTACTATATATGATAGACATTTTCAACGATTGGTTAGTTTGCCGGAGATAGGGCCCGTTAGCCCAAAAGCAAAAAGGGAGCAAAGAAATGGTGAAAAAAGATCGGAGTAGCGCGCCGCAGCTGTGCAGATCATTGCTCCCGTCTGCTCCAGAAAACCATAATCACCAACAACGCCCCCAACAGCAGGACAGAGCTGATCATCCCCAGCCACGCTGCCTGGCTGCCGTCAGACAGGATCTGTATAATCGAAAGCACCGAAGCGAGAATCGAAATAACGCCGAACAGCGTGATCACGCTGACCACCATATCGTTCCTGGCCCGCTCAATCTCTCGTTGGTGTTCGACCAGGATGTTCAATTTTCCGCTGACATCCTCGATGGCCTGGGGAACCCGATTGCTCTCCACGACCACCTGATAAATGCGCTTAATGTTATGCCAGCGTGAAATATTGGCCGGGTCCACCGTGCCGTACGCTTGGAATTCCAGCATGATCCGCTTCAGACTGCGCAACTGCTTCATACTCTTCTTATCCGCCGCCGTAATCAGCTGGGCAAAGCGCAGGCAGGTGTATTTTTCATACAGAGCCATCAGCAACAGCGGCAGGCCGTCCCGGGCCTGAGCCGCCATCTCTGCGTCGATGTCCAACGTTTCATTGGCCATAACATAAGAGATGGTCTGTGAAGAAACACAGCAGCCCCAACGATAGGTCCCAAGTTCCTGCGTTTTTACCGCGTAAACGTAATCCACGTCCTCCTCTGAATCATCCTCGGCCAGCGCGTCCGGCGGACTCATCAAATGCAGATTGAATGCTGCCCGCCGGATTGTGTCCAGCGACCGGAGCCGCTGCGGCACCACCGCCACATTGTCCACATACGCCTCCAGCAGCAGCGCGCTGTTGGGTGCAAAAAAGCCCTCCAGCCCCCAGCCGCGCAGAATTTCTTCCAACTGCTTTTCCAAAGCAAAGCTGCGCTCCTCGCCGGATGCGTTCCAATAATGATATTCTGCACGGCTTTCGGCAAACCCCAGATTGCAAATCCAGCGCAGCACGCGCATGTCCTCATATCCTATGCCCAGGCACAGGAACGCCACCTGCGTGTGGAAATAATAAAGGTAGGCCTGGTAAAAAGAAAAGGGCAGCGTCTCATCTCCGCCGTTCCTATCCGAAACGGCAAAGCCTATGATGCCATGCGCTGTCTCCGCTCCGAACAGCACCCGGCACAGCGCCTCCGCGTCGATTTCATAGCAGCCACCAATGGAAGCGGTACCATCAGCACAAAACAATCCCTTCACCGTTTCGCTCAAATCCATCGTCGTCACATTCCAGGGCTTCCCCACCTTCTGAATGCGGTCATGACGCAATGCGCCCTCCTCATAACGCAAAGGAATCATAAAATAGGTGCCCAAACGCGCCTGTGCCAGCACCGGCCGCATTTCAAAAAATTCCGTCATTGTAGCTCTCTGCCCCACTTTTCTTCTCTCCTTTTACCCCAGCATCCTGTGCTCCGGCCAGTTTACTGTGCCGGCTGAAACAGGGCGTCCACCGTGGTACCCAGTACCTGGGCCAAATGAAATGCCAGGACCAGGGTAGGGTCGTATTTATTATTTTCGATTGCGTTGATCGTTTGTCGGGAAACACCGCAGCGCCAGGCCAAAGCTTCCTGAGAGATTCCCAGCTGTTTGCGCAGGGCGTGAATCTGATTTTCCACAGCAGCGCCGCCCCCTCCCTACTTGTACTTGTTCCATGCCAGCGCCAAGGTAAACATCACCGCCATACTTGTCAGTATAACGAAGGGATCGACCTCCATCCGTTGCGCGCAGACGATTGTGACAACCGTCTCCAGCAGCAGATATCCCGCGACACCGACAAAAGAAAAAATGCCGCTTTTCCCCACGATGAACTGCCGCCGCTCATGGCCGATATCCATACGGACCATGGAAACAAACATGCCGAGGATCAACACCATGCATCCGGCCAGCAATCCCATGAACAGCATGCCCCACAGCGCAAATCCTCCGCTTTCCGCAAAAACGCTCCTTTCACTCTTCCACAATATATAAAATACTTTTTACATTTTTAGATATATCATATCCTCCCTAAAATATCAAATATTTTTTACATATCGAGTAAAGGGCGGCCTCCCGTTCCCCAGGAAGCCTCAGAGAGAATTGTCTACTTCCGTCACTCCAAGGACATTGGCCCCATGCCGCAGATGAATGGCCATGGCGTGCTCCGCCCCCACTTCATCCCGGCGGCGGAAAAAATCCATCAATAGGGCATGATCACGCAGAGTGTCTTCCGCCAGCTCTTCTCCATGCTCCCCCGCAGCGATAGCGGTAGACACTGCCCGACTGATCACCGGCAGCAGGCGCATCATGAATTCGTTATGGGTAGCGCGAACGATGGCGGCGTGGAAATCCCGGTCCGCCTCCGTGCGGTCCGCCCCGGCGTAGATGCACTGCTCCACCGCCGCTCCACAGCGCAGAATCTCCGCCAGCTCCTCCTCTGTGGCCCGGCGGCAGGCCAGACGCGCAGCGCCTGGTTCAAAAATGGCGCGCAGTTCAAACAGATCCCGTAGCTGCCCCCGCACATGCTCCAAATCCGAAAAGCCAAAATCCTCTATATCCCCCACATGCTCCGAGACAAAGGTTCCTTTTCCCCGGCGCACCTCCAGCACACCCTGAGCAATCAGCATCCGCAGGGCTTCCCGCAGCGTAGCGCGGCTGACGCCCATCTGCGCAGACAGCTCCAGTTCATTTGGCAGCTTGTCCCCCGGCGCAAGGGTCTTCTCCGCCACAATCTGATTGTACAGCCGCTCCATGGTCTGCTGGGATAAATTTTTCTTGTCCATAGCCTGAAAATCCCCTGCCTCTTCTTGACATCGTTTCTATTATGATATACTATGCAGTCATACAATGCAAGCGTTATCATACATCTGAAATCTATTTTTGATTGGGAGGAAACCATACATGCGCAGCAACGTTGTGAAACGCGGCATTCCCGCCGCACCGAATCGCTCTCTGCTCTATGCACTGGGCTACACCAAGGAGGAATTGGAGCGCCCGCTGATCGGCGTGGTGTGCTCCTACAACGAGATTGTTCCCGGCCACATGAACCTTGACAAGATCGCCGAAGCCGTCAAGGCAGGCATCCGCGCCGCCGGTGGCACACCGGTGGAGTTCCCCGCCATCGCCGTATGCGACGGCATCGCCATGGGGCATGTGGGCATGAAATACTCTCTGGTCACCCGCGACCTGATCGCCGACTCCACTGAGGCCATGGCTATGGCCCATCAGTTCGACGGCCTGGTGATGATCCCCAACTGCGACAAAAACGTGCCGGGCCTGCTGATGGCCGCCGCCCGCGTCAACGTGCCCACCATCTTTGTCTCCGGCGGTCCCATGCTGGCCGGCCGGCTCAACGACGGCCGCCGCACCTGCCTGAGCCATATGTTCGAAGCCGTAGGCGCTTATTATGCCGACAAATTGGATGAAGCAGGCGTGGAGGAATACGAAGAAAATGCCTGCCCCACCTGCGGCTCCTGCTCGGGCATGTACACCGCCAACTCCATGAACTGCCTAACCGAAGCCATCGGCATGGCCCTTCGGGGCAACGGCACCGTTCCCGCCGTCTACTCCGCCCGCCTGCGTCTGGCCAAGCATACCGGCATGAAGATCATGGAACTGGTGGAAAAGGACATCCGCCCCCGGGACATCATGACCGAGGCCGCTTTCCACAACGCCGAAACCATCGACATGGCCCTGGGCTGCTCTACCAACACCATGCTCCATCTGCCCGCCATTGCCCACGAATGCGGCATTGAGCTGTCTTTCGATATGGCCAACGAGATCAGCGCCAAGACCCCCAACCTGTGTCACCTGGCGCCCGCCGGCGACACCTTCATGGAAGATCTCGACCGGGCCGGCGGCGTATACGCCGTCATGGCCGAGCTGGCCAAGGCCAATCTGCTCGACACCACGCTACTGACCTGCACCGGCAAAACCGTGGCCGAAAACCTCTCCGGTGTTACCAACCGCGATCCCGAACTGATCCGTCCCATCGACAACCCCTATTCCAAAACCGGCGGCATCGCCGTGCTGAAAGGCAATCTGGCCCCCGACGGCTGCGTGGTCAAACAGAGTGCCGTGGCCCAGGAAATGATGGTGCACGAAGGCCCCGCCCGGGTGTTTGACTGCGAGGACGACGCCATCAAAGCCATTTATGCCGGCAAAATTGTGGCAGGCGACGTGGTCATCATCCGTTACGAAGGCCCCAAGGGCGGCCCCGGCATGCGCGAAATGCTCAACCCCACCAGCGCTATTGCCGGCATGGGACTGGACAAGGAAGTGGCCCTGATCACCGACGGTCGTTTCTCCGGCGCCACCCGCGGCGCTTCCATCGGCCATGTGTCCCCGGAAGCCGCTTCCGGCGGTCCCATCGGCCTGGTGCAGGAGGGCGACATCATCGCCATCGATATTCCCAATCGTTCTATCTGCATGAAAGTGAGCGAAGAAGAGCTTGCCCGCCGTCAGGAGACGTGGATCTGCCCTGAGCCGAAAATCAAAACCGGGTATCTTGCCCGGTATGCTAAAATGGTTTCTTCTGCAGACCGGGGAGCCATTCTGGAATAATCGCACATCCTCCACCAGCAGACAAGTATGGCAAAAGGGACAGCGCCAATCATGGCGCCGTCCCTTTTTCAGTGGCCGGAAGTCATCTTCAGTCCCAGGATACCCGTCAGCAGCAGCGCTACGAAAAAAAATGCGCAGTGCCATGGCCGGTTCCCGAAACAGCGCGATGCCCATGATCACCGCGCCCGACGCACCGATGCCCGTCCATATGGCATAAGATGTGCCCAGAGGCAGCACCTTGGTGGCCTGTGCCAACAAGATAAAACTTGCAGCCATTCCCCCCCAGCGTCAAAACCGTATATCCCGATTTTGAAAACCCGTCGGACAGTTTCATGAACGTGGACCAAAACACCTCCAATCCACCTGCCAGTACCAAATAAACCCAAGCCATTGTTTTTTCCTCCTGTTTCCGATCCTGCCCGCTGGTAAAGGGGCAAAAAAAGAACGCCTGCCCCTCTGTCTTCTAAGGCCTATCGACAGAGAAACAAACGCTGATTCGCACCCGGCGGCGCACAGGATCGAATTTTTCCTGAATATAGCACAGACCGCCGCGGACGTCAAGTCTGTTTTTCGGATGCAACAGTCCTGTTTCATGTTTCCTGCGCCGCAGTGCAGATTTCTCTCCTTGTGCAAAGCACTGCATCATGGTATACTATAATCAGTAATTCCAAAATCACAATGTGCTTTGCAGGCCTATCATCGCATGCCCGTATCGATTTCAGAAAGGAAGATTATTTATGGTCATTGACCGCCCACAGGCGAAACAAGCCGCCCGGAACCTGATGCGAACCGCCCGTATCAGCCCATACCAGATCGGGCTTTTATACGTTATTATCATCTTTGCCCTCAGTGCTTTTGAGCAGATCATGCTGCAGCTGTTCGGCATTCCCTATTACCTGTCTTACTCCTATTACTCCGCAGTTTTGATGCCAAGTCCCATTAACTGGTTTATCACCATTCTGGTCTGGCTGATTTCCATCGTCTTGGCTGCAGGTTTCTCCACCTATTGCCTGGCGATCCGCCGAGGCAAAGAAATGCCCCTGACCACCCTGTTTGACGGGTTTTCCATTGCAGGCAAAGTGATCCTGCTGGAAATTGTCGCGAGCATTTTTATTTTTCTGTGGAGTCTGCTGTTTATCATTCCCGGCATCATCGCCATATACCGCTACCGCTTTGCCTTGTATAACCTGCTGGAAAACCCCGACCTCGGTATTCTGGAAGCCATCAATCTGAGCAAAGAGCAGACCTACGGCTACAAATGGCAGCTTTTTGTGCTGGACCTGTCCTTCCTGGGCTGGGTGATCCTCGGTGTGTTCACTATGGGGTTCCTCGGCATCTGGCTGATTCCCTATATGTCTTTGACCGACATCGCTTTCTACGACACGATCTGCGCCGAAAAAGGCATGACTGCCGGCGGCGGAGACGACCGGTACACTTCTGGCCCACACAACGGCCCATATAACCCGCCTCCTGCTTCTTCCGGCAGCTGGGACCACGCAGGCAGCCAATGGAATACCACACCCCACAGCACGCCGCAGACCCCCCCTTCCGCATTGGACAACGGAAGTCCATCGGCAGAGGAGCCGCAGCCGCCTCAAACGTCATCCGCCGGCACGCCCGGAACCGGCCCGGAGCCGTGGGAACGCCCGCAAAAACCTGATCCCTGGTCCGATTCCGAACACAAACCGCACGAATGATATCCATGAAAAGGAGCCGCCCGTTTGGGCGGCTCCTTTGATTTTGTTTCGGATATTTTAAATCAAATATCGCTATTTGTATTCTATTTTCAGCCGAGATATTCCAAAATCTCCCCGGCATTGGCGTCCGGCTTAACCTTCTCCTTGGCCCATTCGATTACGCCGTTTTCGTCGATGACATAAGTCGTGCGGACCACCCCCATGCTCGTCTTGCCGCACATCGTCTTTTCATGCCATACACCGTAGGCCTGGATCGCCTGCAACTCCGGGTCGGAAAGCAACAGGAACGGCAGGTCATATTTTGCGGCAAACCGACCATGGGATGCGGCGCTGTCCTTACTGACGCCGATCACCACGGCCCCCTTCTCCTGAAAGGCTGCATAATTTGCGCCAAAGGCGCAGGCCTGCTTGGTGCAGCCCGCAGTGTTGTCCTTGGGGTAAAAATACAGCACCACTTTCTTCCCCTGAAAATCCTTCAGGGAAACCAGGTTCCCATCCTTGTCCGGCAGGGTAAACTCCGGTGCTTTTGTTCCAACTTGCAGCATGGTATCATGCTCCTTTCACAAAGATAAAATGATCCGGCGAGGATGCCGCCGCGTCAAAGGAAAACCCGAAGCGGTCAAAGCCGCGCATCTCCTCTGGTTCCTGGGCCTGGCGCTCAGCCAGATAGCGCACCATGGCGCCCCGCGCCATTTTGGCCTGCGTGGCTTTTTCCCGGCGCTTTCCGCCCGTCTCCTCGGCAAAGGTACACTCCACCCATCGCCGCTGCGTCCCCCAATAGGGCCGCACAGCTTTACTGTACTCCTGAGATGCCAGATTCACAAGGCACGCATCCTCCGCCGCCAGCATCTCCGCCAGCGATGCACCCCAGAATTCGTAGAGCGTACTGCAGCGAAACCCCGCCAGCTTTGCCTGCATTTCCAAGCGGTATGGCTCCACACCGTCAAAGGGGCGCAGCAGACCGTAAAACCCGGACAGGATGCGGAGGTGCTCCTGCACATAGGAAAGCTCTCGTTCCGTGAACACATTGGGCGCCATGTAGCGATACTGGATGCCATCATAGGAAAACAGGGCCGGCGTTTGGGCGCGGCGCAGATCCATATGGCGGATACGCTCAAAATTCAGCGCGGCAATGGTGTCGTTACAGCGCCACAGTGCGCGGCACTGGTCATAGCCCAGCGTCTGAAGGTACGCTCTCAGTTCCTCCGCCTGCTCCAGAAACTGCGGCGCCGCCGCAGCGGCAAAGCTGTCGCTGTCCCGGCGCATTTTTTTGGCCGGTGAAATGATAAGCCGCACAAAGCCTGTCCTCCTTTCTCGGCACAACACGCTCGCTCTGAGCGCTGCCGCGCTGGTTTCGTTCATCATACCGAATCCCGCCACCCCCGTCAAGTGACGAAAGCAACAATTTGCGGAGAAAGCAAAGGGCCATTTTGCCCGAATCTTTTTCTTCTCCGGAATATGGACTGCGGCCACAATGAACACAGAAAATCAGGAAGCAACCGTCTGATCCGCTTTTGTCACAATAGAGCAGTGCCACAGTTGTCAGTGAACATAAAAACAAAAAACAACGACTTGTTTGAACAAGTCGTTGTTTTTTGGCGCAGAAGGAGGGATTTGAACCCTCGCGCCGGTTTCCCGGCCTACTCCCTTAGCAGGGGAGCCCCTTCGGCCTCTTGGGTACTTCTGCAGGTCGAATGGATTGCTTGGCACAATTCCGTTTTGCATTTGCGTATGGCGGAGAGGGTGGGATTCGAACCCACGGAAACTTGCGCTTCGCCGGTTTTCAAGACCGGTGCCTTCAACCGCTCGGCCACCTCTCCATGTCTGAACCCCCACATTGCGCCTAAACGCAGGATATACTTTACCACAAACCAAAGCGCTTGTCAACCAACAACGCTCTTTTTCTCCCGAAATTTTTTTCACTTTCTTATAAATTCCCTCTTGCTTTTTACTTTCAACTATGGTATTATAAGCAAGCTGACATCCGGGTGTGGCGAAGTTTGGTATCGCGCTTGAATGGGGTTCAAGAGGCCTTGAGTTCGAATCTCAACACTCGGACCAGTTCTGATAATCCGAACTACATTATCCAAGTGGGTAATGTAGTTCGGATTTATTATTTTTATCAACAGTATTCTTTGGCAAGTAAAGGCAGGAAATAATTTTCCTGCCCTTGTTGTTTCACCGTTTGTCTGATAGAATTCTGATATTCAAAAAAGAAAGCGAGATGAATTCTATCAATGTATTTTCCGGACAATATGAATTTCCAATATTTTTTTTGGCACATATCCCGGCTACTTTTTACAGGCCCTCCCGATTGCGCTATTCGCCGGGATTGTCTATGTAATATACAAGAGAAGAACCGTAAGCTCTATTGCAAAAACAATTCTGCCATCATTCTTTGTGTGCTATATTGCAGGTCTCTTATGCTTGACCTTGTTTAATTCTTTATTAGGGGACATGTACTATTTTCTGTTGTACCATATGCCCAGTGAAAGTAGTCATCATTGGTTCCACTTTGCATATAACTTTGTCCCTGCCTTTCATCGATATTTTAGCTCGGAAAATATGGGTAATATTATTATGTTTCTTCCTTTCGGGGTTCTTTATCCATTGTATCAGAAAAACAGCACATGCCTGCGGACAATCTTAGCAGGAATTTGCGTTTCACTTGGAATTGAACTGTTGCAACCAATTTTCGCCCGGAGTTTTGATGTCAATGATATTATTTTGAATGGGATTGGCATCGTTGTGTCTGCAGTATTCTTTTTTGTGGTGAAAAGACTAATTTTTATTTTATCACGGAGGTAAACAGAGGCGGGAGTACCTCGAATGGTGTTCCCGCCTGAGCGTTTCTATTACACCACACTAACCCGATTGCCGACCACTTCATATCTTTCTCTGCAGCCAGGCAGTAATTTGCAGGTAATATTATATGAATCGAAACACAAAAAGGGCCGGGAAACTCCCGGCCCTTTTCACTATTTTTATTTTGTTATGCCCCCATAGTCGAAGTTTCGGGCAACGTGCTGCCGCCATCGATCACGATCTGTGCACCGGTGATATAGCTGGATTCGTAGCAGCCAAGGAAAGCTGCCAACTCGCCAATTTCTTCCGGCCGTGCCAGCCGCTTCAAAGGAACACCCGCAGCAATTCCATCGATAACGCTCTCCGGGTTCTCCGGGCAGGACTGCTTGGCCATTCCCTCCACCATGGGCGTACGCACATAGCCCGGGCAAATGGCATTCACGGTAATATTATAATCGGCCATTTCCCGCGCAACGGCTTTGGTAAAGCCAACCAGCGCCGCCTTGGACATAGCGTAAGCTGCCTCTCCGGGATCGGCCACCATATCGCCGGTGACCGAACTCATAACGACGATCTTGCCTTCCCGCTTGGCCATCATAATAGGTGCAATCGCCCGGGTCACATTCCAGACGCCCTTGATATTGATATCGATGTGATAGTCCCGATCCTCGTCACTGGAAGAAAGCAAATCGCCCAGGACACATACACCGGCATTGTTCACCAAGACATCGATCGTACCATAGGTATCCAGTGCATTTTTCACTAGATTGAGCACACTCTCCTTATCCGTCACATCCGTACGGACGCCAATTGCTTCGTAACCGGCAGCGCGCAACTCCTCTGCAAATTCCAGAACCCGCGCGCCTCTGGCCGCCAGAACCAGTTTGGCGCCATACTTGGCATACACTTTGGCGATCCCCTCGCCAATTCCCTTGGATGCGCCGGTAATCACGGCGACTTTGCCTTCCAGCTTTCTCATGAATATTTCCCATCCTTTCGTTTGATACCAGATTCGACAAGCGAATCCAAGCGGGACCCGGAACGCTTTTGAAAAGCGTTCCGGACAGCCTCCCTCTAATGTTTATCCCTGCTGAATAAAATCCGAGGCACCGTGCTTGCACAACGGACAGACATAATCTGCCGGCAGCTCGTCGCCTTCATATACATAACCGCAGATCCTGCACACCCAACTCTTTTTCTTCGGCTCTGCAGGGGCTGCGGGCGCAATACGCTCAAAATCGGCCACACCATGTTTGCAAATCGGGCAGATATAATCTGCCGGCAACGTTTCATTTTCATACACAAAGCCGCAGACCTTGCAGATCCAGCCCACCTTCGGCGTTTCCGTCATCGCAGCAGGCAACGGCTTGGGTTTAATATGCGCAAAATAGTATCCATAGGTCACGGACGGCTCGCTGGAGAGCACCCTCGCCGCAGTCACATCCGCAATAAACAGTGTGTGCGACCCACAGTCCTGAGATGCAATGACCTTTCCGGAAAGGACGGCATTCGTCGCTTCCTTCACATAATAGATCCCATTAGCCGTCCGCTCGGCATAGGTGCAGCCTTGAAACTTATCCGCAGTTTTTCCGCTCTGGAACCCGAAGCGCCGGAATAGTTCCATGGGAGCGTCCTCCGTCAGAACGGAAACGTTGAACTCCCCGGTTTTCAAAATCATATCGCGGGTGTAGTTGGCCTTATTGACTGCAATAGTAATCCGTTTGGGCTGATCCGTCAGTTGACTGGCCGTGTTGATAATGCAGCCGTTGTCCTTGCTGCCATCCCGGGCCGTTAGAACAAACAGGCCATAGGAAAACTTCTGAAATGCAAGAGGATCCACTGGCGTGGCAGCGGCAGAGGGGGCCGCCGCTGCCGCCAGCATGGCCAGCAGCTCTGCGGGATTGCTGCGGAGCATGGAAATGACCTTTTCCTTGGAGGGAACCGCCGGCTTCGCGCCTGGGATCGTGGCAGCGATGGCATCCACCAGCGCGTCCACTTCCCCGCTCTGCCCTTCCTTCAAAGACGAGCGGATGGTCACTGTAGCGTCAATAAACTTAGTGCCGGGCAGCTGTTCCATCAGTCGGCGCATCTGCCCGCCGGCAGCAGGTGCCCAGGAACCGTTCTCCACAAGGGCCACCGTACGGTTCTGCAGGTTGTGGTTCACAATATCGTGCAGCAGATTCTCCATGGCGATGTAAATACCGGCATTGTAAGTCGCCGAAGCAAACACTAAATGGCTGTAACGGAACGCGGCTGCCAAAATCTCATCCGCCGCAGTATAAGAAGCGTCATACAACGCGACCTTGATGCCCCTCTCCGTCAGCTTGGCAGCCAAGATATCCGCCAAATTGGCGGTATTTCCGTAAATGGAACCATAGGCAATCACGACGCCGGTTTCCTCCGGCGTATAGGTTGCCCATTGGATATACTTTTCCAAGAACTGATTGAATTTCTTGCGCCAGACAAAACCATGCAGCGGGCAAACCATTTTGATCTCGATGCCGGAAGCCTTTTTCAGCACATCCTGTACCTGTTTGCCGTATTTGCCGACAATATTGGTATAATACCGGCGCGCTTCATCCAGATAATCGCCGAAGAAATCCACCTCGTCGGCAAACAGCGCACCATCCAGTGCGCCGAAAGTTCCAAACGCATCGGCAGAGAACAGAATTCTTTCGCCGATATCATACGTGACCATAACCTCGGGCCAATGCACCATAGGTGCGGCCACAAAGGTAAAGGTATGCTGCCCCGTGCAGAACGTATCGCCTTCCGCCACCAGATGCAGCCGCACGCGCACGTTGAAATCAAAAAACTGCTCCATGATTTGCGCAACCTTTTCGTTGCACACAATCGTCACTTCCGGATATGCCTTGACCAAATCGCCCAGTGTGGCGGCATGATCCATCTCCATATGCAGCACGATCACATAATCCAGCCGGCGGCCGCCCAACACATGGGCCAGATTTTCCAAATACTGCCTGGAAGCCGACGCATCGACCGTGTCGAATACTACGGTCTTTTCATCTAACAGCACATAGGAGTTATAGGATACGCCCTTCGGAATTCTGTATACACCCTCGAACAAGGCCAGACGGCGGTCATTGGCGCCGATCCAGTAATAATCTTTGGTAACCTTGCGAACATTGTACATGCTCTCGCAACTCCTTTCCCTTACATACCCCGCCGGAGTTTACCATCCTCCCGCGCACAAAGGTGCAAAATCACTCAAACGAAACTATTTTACCAGAAAATTTGCCTGGTGAGGCAAATTTATCCTTTTTTGCGCACAATTTGCACATTATCCACAGACTTTTGCACATTCTTGCATGTGCCTGCCGCATTGGGCTTACAACATCAGGCCCATTTTCCGGGCTTCAAACAGCAGTTCGTCCCGGAAATTGGGGTGGGCAATGGAAATCAGCGACTTGGCACGCTGCGAGAAGGTCCTGCCGCGCAGCTTAGCAATGCCATATTCCGTGACGATCATATCCACTTCGTTCCGGCCTGTGGTCACGCCGGCGCCGGGCGACAGGAAGGGCTTAATCTTGCTGATGGTTCCTCCCTTGGCCGTGGACGGGAACGCAATAAAACTTAGTCCGCCGCGGCTCATCAGTGCGCCTCTCACATAATCCAACTGTCCGCCGGAGCCTGAGAACATATGGTTTCCGATGGATTCCGCGCAGACCTGTCCGCTCAGATCGATTTCCAGCGCCGCATTGACCGAAACCACGTTCTCATTCTGCGCAATGGTATAGGGATTGTTCACATAATCCACCGGCAGGATTGCGACCGACGGATTGTGGTCAATGTAGTCATACATCCGTTTGGAACCGTAGGCAAACGTGGCAATGGTCTTGCCGGTATGAATCGCTTTGCAGCTGTTATCCGCCGCACCGCACTCGATCAGTTCAATCATGCTGTCGGTCAGCATCTCCGTATGGATGCCCAGATGCCGTTTAGACCTCAGCGCCATGCCCACCGCGTCCGGAATCGAGCCGATGCCCAGCTGCAGGCAGGCCCCATCCGGGATCTGCTCCGCGATTAGATTTCCGATGGTCGTGCTGATGGCGTCCAGTTTAGCCGGGGGCAGTACAGGAAGCGCATAATCCGCCTCGCACAGCGCCGCCACTTCGCTGACATGCACCTTCGGCGCCTCTGCACAGTAAGGCATCTGCCGGTTGACTTCCACCAGAATCATTTTTGCCTTTTTGAGGTATTCGGCAGAGTCCGAACCTGTGACGCCCAGGCTGAAATAACCGTGGGAATCCATCGGGGACACCGAAACCACAAACACATCCACATCGAGGTATTCCCGAATCAGCGCCGGCTGATCCCAGTATGTATTGGGCAGGTAATCCGCCAAGCCCTGGCCCACTGCTTTGCGTGTCAGCGCAGAGCAGAACACAGACGTGCCTTGCAGGTTTTTGGCAAACCGGATCGGCTCCGTATAACACACCAGCGGATACAGATCCAGATATGTCGTGATGGTACAGCTGCGCATGGAATCTGCCAGGCAGCGGTTATTGATCGCCTCATACAAAGTCTTGGGCTGAGCAAGAAAAATATCCGAAAAAATGCGGGATGCATCCGGAATGCGCGCAGCCACTTCTGCCGCGCTCATCTTCTTCTCTTCGTATACTGCTTGAAACTGCATTGTGTTCACTCCTCGTTTTCCTGAACGTTCTTTTCGTCTGTGCAACGGCCACTTGCCCGGGAGCACCGGCCCCGGCCGGGCATGGCTGCGGATCGAAACGGAACCGCAACACAATGGGACGGCAACACTCCCTTCCAGGTCCGCGCCATCGCCCTGTTCCGACGCCAATTTGCCGGTGCGGCAGTATCTTTCTCCGAAAGCGCTCCGAAAAAGAAAAAAGCCCAAAAACTCCAAGAGTTTTTGGACTTCAGTGCCGCAAATCAATCAGCATACGCCATTGCATGCTGTGCTGTCTCATTTTTATCTATCATATCAGCCGGTGACTGTTTTGTCAATCTGTTATCCAAAACGATTCTGTTGTATCAAGGCCTGCATCCTTCACCGACAGGCCTTCTCCGCTTCATCCAGCGAAAAGTATCCGTTGGCCCGTACGGTGGCTTTCATCACAATCATTGGAAACAGCACCTTGTTCTGCTCCAGTTTCTGAAGATGATTCAAATAGAGTTCCAGCGTTTGCTCGGAATAGGTCGTCAATTCCCCTCTGGTATAGGTTTCCACAGACGTCACCGCGCCGTGATCCTCCTCTGCGGTAAGGGGCCTGCCGCGCCGTCCGAGATTGGGATACATCGCGCGGAACTTTGCTGTCTGCGGCATCTCAATGGCCAGGATCTCCTCCACAAGGCGCCCTTTTTCCTGTGAAACCGGCGGCAGGAGTTCCCGGATCTGCTCATATTCCTCTGGATGCGTGGAGCGCATCATATAGCCGTATTTCTCAGATAGTGGGTTGCGGCCGGCTTCCTCCGCCCGGATCAGATCCTTCTGGTAAGAAGCAAGCATAGCCTCATTCCACGCCTCAAACTGCGCAGCACGCATAATGCGGAAAGTCCGTTCGTCCTCCTGACAGGAGGCCCGTCCTCCCACGTTCTGGACCTGCTGAAATAGGTTCCACTCCCGGTTCAAAATATCCTCTGCGATCTCGCTCCGATTCATACTACTCTCACACCCTTCTTTGCACATCAGCGGCAGCATTTATTCCTCTTGAAACACCCGCCGGTGCTCACCGCGTCCGCCGGCGGCCAGACTGCTTTCGATATTGATTTCCAGAATCCCTTCGACTTTCCCATTTACACAGTAAGGGAACTGAAGCACCGTCACCTCCCCGCCTTCTGCGCCGGGGAAATTGGCATGATAAAAATTCATGGGCTTGCCCATGGCAAACATCAAAAAAAGCGCGTCAATATTGCGCTGATTGACTTGGGAATGGCAATTCCTGGTCGAATAACCCAAATACTCCCGCTCGCCGAATACCTTGCTGTAAAATTTCTGCGCCTGCTGATTGCAGTATATGATTTTCATATCCCGGTCAATCACGGCAATGGCTGCGCCAAGCTGATCATACATGGCAAGGATCTGTTCGCTATCTAAAAATTCCATCTATTTTATTCCTTCCGTCTTGATTTCATTTTTTGGTATGCAGGCGGAACACAGGCCACCTGCATACCAAAGATTTCCATCCCAGGGGTTGTAAGATGGAAATCCTACTCTATGGGAGTTAAGAAAGGAATGGGGTCAAAATAAAAGGGGGCCGTATTTCCGCACCATATACGGAAGCATGCGGGACGATCACAGTATTTTACCTCCGCAAAGGTTCTTGTCACAGTCCCGTCTATCACTCTCTATCTTCTCAGCTTTGCATCAAGACGCCGCTGAGCGTGGAAAAGCAGACGCTTTTCTCAGTTTTCGGGCTTATAATTGGGCAGAATGGTCTCCACTTCCACATGGGGACGGGGAATCACATGGACGCTGATCAACTCACCGACACGCTGTGCTGCCGCTGCGCCTGCATCCGTTGCCGCCTTGACCGCACCGACGTCACCGCGGACCATCACGGTCACTAAGCCGCCGCCGATGTGTTCTTTGCCAATCAGGGTGACATTGGCTGCCTTGACCATGGCATCCGCCGCTTCAATCGAGCCGATCAGGCCCTTCGTTTCAATCATTCCAAGTGCATCATATTTCATGATTTTTCCTCCTTCTGTGCTGCGGCCGCTTAGGCCTGCTCATAAAATGCGCGGAACGCCTCCAGCAGTTCGCCCTTCGCAATCCGCCTCAGATTCCGGTCGGTCAGCGTATGCTCCGGGTATTCCTTGGCCAGCTCACGCAGTTCCGCCAAGCGCAGGAATGTGATTTCGGACATCGCCTGTTCAATCCCTTCGCTTTGGAAGATCGCTTCCAGCTTCTGACGTGTCATCGGATTGTCCGCAACGGCGGTTTCCTCCGCCTCTGGCGCAGCGTTCTCTGCCTGCTCTGCCGGCGCTTCCGTTTCTTCTACCGGCGCTTGTTCCGGCTCTGTCCGTTTCTCCGGCTCCTGCGGCTCCGTTACCGCCTCCTCAGCGCCTTCCGGTTCCGGCTCCTGCGGCCCGTCGTCGTCACCGTCGGGTCCTTCCGGACAGTGCGGCAGAATCGACTCCACCTCCATATGAGGACGCGGAATTACATGTACGCTGATCAGTTCGCCGACGCGCTGCGCTGCCGCCGCACCAGCATCGGTCGCCGCTTTCACCGCGCCGACGTCGCCGCGGACCATGACCGTCACCAGCGCGCCTCCAATATGCTCTTTGCCGATCAAGGTGACGTTGGCCGCTTTGACCATGGCATCTGCTGCTTCAATCGAGCCGATCAGGCCCCTTGTTTCGATCATACCCAATGCCTGCATCCTGTTTCACCTCCATCTCGGCTGCCTTTTTATCCGGGGGGCAGTTTTGGAAACAAAACTGCCCCATATTCTGTTCATCCTTATTTCTGCATCTTCTGACACAGCGTGCCGCCGATGGTCTTATGGATCATCTGTGAAAATAAATTAATTAAATATGCAATATGAACCTTCTGTGTCTGTGTCAACATATCTGCATTTTCGTAGTAAAACCGATAGGTTTCGCCTCTCAGATAATGCAGCGCAGCAGCTTCTGTGCCATGATTTGCAAGAAGGATCGCCCGAGTCATATGAAAACATTCCCTGTGGGGTTGTTTCAGATCCTCTGCGGTCATACCGCTGCAGGTACCCGGCACCAGGATATTGATCGCACTGCCCTCTTCAATGCTGCACAGGCTGCACTCCATATCGAAAATCTCATTGGCAAGGATTTGATTTTGTGCGTACAGTTCCGTCGCCTGTTTCAAATACAGCGCCTGGAGCGCACAAAAACGGCCCTTGAGTTTCTCGTTGCAGAGATCGGAAACCGGTGCGGCAACACTGTCACATGCAGGTGCGGGGCTGGGCGCTGTCTCCTTGGGTTCGGCGGGTGTCGGCGTATCGGCGCTATACTCCTCCGTGCCATCGATCCGAATCGTGGCGGTCTTAGACGGTTTCACGTCCGTCGGATCCACGATGGAGATCTGACGGTCCGCCAGGAATTGCCGGGCACCGGGCGTCAGCCGTTCTCCCTCGACCAGCGTAAAACTTTCAAAGGCTTGCTTGCCATACAAATCACGCAGGTTCTGTTCTGTAATGTAAATCATCGGCATCCTCCTTTCTTCAAAAATCGCTCTTCCCGAATCGCCTCAATGCGTTCCGTCAAAGCGTCCATTCCCTGCCCACTTAGGACGGAAATTTCATAATAAGGTTCTTCCACACCTGCAGCCTGCAGCTCTGCGCGGCAGTGCTTCATGCCTTCGGCACCCAGATCCGCCTTGGTAATCACACCCAGCACCGGAATGCGGAACACCTTGGAAAATCCCGGCGGATAGCTTCGCTTATGCGCAGTCGGATCACACAGCATCAGCATGCAGTAGGCATCCTGCTGCGCGGCAATCAAATGCTTGTGCATATCGTTGCTCTCCACATAAGAGCCGGGCACATCCAGCGTATTCCTTCCATACACCATATGCGGCGTACGTTTGGGCGGCGTGCCAATTTCATTAAGATAATTGGCCAGCAGCGTTTTCCCGGATTCTCTGGCACCTAAGATCATAATACGCTTTCTCTTCATGTCTTCGTTACCGGCACAACATCAAACTGCAGAATGGTTTTCAATTTCTCCGTAACGGCTTTGAGCGCAGTCTCCACACTCTGCACATCGCCCATAATCACAACGGAACCGGTAAAGCGGTCCAGAAATCCGATATCCACATCCGCAGCCTTCACCGCAATATCTGCGGCGATCATGGATGTTTCATAGGGCGAAAGCGTCAGGATCCCGACGGCGCCTCCCTCTTCAATTCCCAGCGATTCATAAATGCTTGGAATTGGAGAGGCAATCACATGCGCAATCGTAACCTGTTTGCCAGGTACGGATTCTTCAATAATTCGATTAACGGATTCCACCAGAGATGTCACCACCCGGCAGCTGCTGCAACGGATGGTCTGCTACATATTGAACGGCTTTGGCAAACGCCTCGCCAGCGGCACGGCATGCGGACTGCTCACCCTTGAGGATGCCGCCGCCGCAGTTGGTGTAGGTAGGCGGTGCCCAGAATGCAGCAACTTCCACTTCCGCCGCCTTCAGGGCGGCATCCATCGCATACATGGATTCGTTGGGCGGCGCAATCACATACAGCAGCGCTTCGCCTTCTTTCACCGTCGAAATCTGAGGCCAATAGGTCCCGGAACGGCTGATCACATGCGAAATATAGGCAATGGAGTCATCTTCATTGCAGCTGACAAAATAGGCGTCGTTTTCCACAACATGATGAATGATCTTGAAAGCACTGACGATATCTTCCGGATTCGGAGCGGAAAATGCACCGTAGAATTCACCGCTTAGTTTGAAGCTGGCATTAGCAGCACCGGCATACAGCGCAGTGGCATGCACGATCTGAATGTCCGTGCTCTTGCTTGCTTCATCCATTCCGATATAGCAGACATCATCGCAGTCCGCTGTAAAAATGCCAAGGCTTCTGTGTCCTTCCGGGATGGGGAACTGCTTTCTGTACTGTTCATTCATGTTCGGGATAATTTTCTCGCTGAGGATCTTCGACCTTAAAATATCGCCTTTCATACTCTCATCCTCTTATCCTTAAAACTCGTATTTCTTGATCTTCTCGTGCACGATCCAGTGGGTATGCAGGCCCTTGGGGCAGAAGAACAGGTCGCCGGGACGAACCGTGACTTCACCGCCGGGATAGCGGAGCGTTGCGCAGCCATAGATAACCAGCGCGGTTTCATTATGGTCGTAGTCAAAATCAAATTCGCAGGGATCGCTTTCCCATGTGATCTCTTTGCTGATGTACTCAATTTCGCCTTCGGTGGGCTTTCTTACCAAGATTTCCAGATTTTGCATAATTCTCTTCTCCTTTTCAGTCAGATATCAATTTCATGCACGCTCTTTTTTGACAATGTGGATATTGGAACGATCCGTCATGCCCAGAGCGTTAGCTTCTTCGGTATCCAGATGGCATTCCAGTCTGGAATTGTTATTGGCACGGATCACAACATTGTGGAGCAGGCCCGCGCGTGTACCCTCACACTCAAGGTCGACAATCTCACCGTCCGTCACACCGAACCGCACCGCATCCTCACAGGTCATATGGATATGCCGCTGCGCGATCATGACGCCTTCCGGGATCTGCACGCTGCCCTTCGGCCCGATCAGGGTGATACCGGGCGTTCCGCCCAGTACGCCGGACATGCGCACCTCGCCTTTGACGCCGAGCTTGAACGTGTCTCCCGCCAAGATCTCGACCTGCGTCTGCTTGCGCACCGGGCCGAGCACACGCACTTTTTCAATTGCCCCTTTGGGACCACAAATCGTCAGGGTTTCTTTGCAGGCATACTGACCCGGCTGAACCAGATCCTTGATGTTGTTCAGCTGATAGCCAGGCCCGAACAGCTTCTCCAGATCCTGCTGAGACAGGTGGATATGCCGGTTCGAGATGCCAAGTGGAATTGCGCCAAGGCCGCCGCTTTCACTCTGTACGCGGCTCACCGCCGCCGCAATCATGCGCAGCAACTCTTCGCACTGTACATCCATCGTGCTCTTCCCTCCGTTTCTCAGCGCATGTTCTTGGCCACTTCGTGGATGATCTTGCGTAGTTCTTCTTCATTGATGGGGATGCCGCCCGCCTGGTTCTTGCCGGTGCAGCAACCCACGCTGATCGCATTCTGACCGGGCGCAGCCAACACGCTCTCCAGCGTTGCGCTGCCGCAGCAACTGCTGCCCTGTTCTGCCTTGACCTGATCCAACAGTTCTTTGAGTTTCGGATTGACCTGTAGGATCGAATCCACATTGCGGATGGGATACACGACTTTCTTGATATTGATCAGCTGCAGCGGAGTTACATTCTCCGAGGTAGCGCTGCCACCGCAGGTGCCGCAGCCCAAGGTGAACGCAGGTGCAAGACCGGTGCACATACCTGTGCCGCCCTGGCTGCCGCCGACGTTAATGAGAATGCGGGACGCAGGCTTGATGGAGAAAGCCTTGGCGACCTCCGGGTTCTCCGTATGAACGCTCATGGTGTGGCCGATGCCGTTCTCAAGCAGCTTGAAACTCAGTTCACAGGCTTCATTGCAATCCTTCACCACATAGAATGCCAGCACGGTGGTCAGCTTTTCATAAGAGAGGGGATAAGCGGGGCCGACGCCGTCCTGCTTACCCAGGAGCACCTTAGTGCCCTCGGGAACCGCAACACCGGCAGCATCTGCAATGTACCTCGCACTTCTACCGACGAACTTGGCGTTCATGGAAGTACCGTTCTTGAAGAGCAGCTTACAGACCTTGGCCGTCTCATCGGCCGTCATGAAATAGCCGCCCTGTGCACGGAACTCATCCATAACCTGGCTGGCAATGCACTCATCCACCACAACAGACTGCTCCGAGGCACAGATCGTGCCGTTATCAAAGGT
The DNA here is from genome assembly GCA_020555605.1 of bacterium 210917-SL.2.15. Classification (GTDB taxonomy): domain Bacteria; phylum Bacillota; class Clostridia; order Oscillospirales; family Oscillospiraceae; genus Pseudoscillospira. The sequence goes on from JAJCJC010000002.1 coordinate 141,489, forward strand.
CTTGCTGCCGATGATATCTGCCACAGACTGGCGGATGTTGGCGCTGCGCTCGATATAGGAAGGAGAGTTACCCGCGCCCACGCCCAGAGCCGGCTTGCCGGCGCTGTAGGCCGCCTTGACCATGCCAGGACCGCCGGTAGCAATAATCATGCTGACTTCCTTGGCATGCATCAACTCATTGGTCGATTCCATGGTGGGAGTTTCCACACACTGAATGACGTTCTTCGGAGCGCCGGCTTCCTCGGCTGCCTGGGCCATCAGATCCGCGGCCAGCTTGGTGCACTTGAACGCAGAGGGATGGGGGGCAAATACGATCGCATCTCTGGCCTTCATGGCGATCATTGCTTTATAGATCGCCGTGGAGGTCGGGTTGGTGGAGGGCACAATACCCATAACCAGACCCATGGGTTCCGCCACGGAAGTGACCTTATTGGCAGTATCCTGTGCCACCACGCCGATGGTTTTCATATCTTTGATATAGTTATAAACGAACTGCGCTGCCAGATAGTTCTTAAAAACCTTATCCTCTACCTTGCCGAAACCGGTCTCTTCCACTGCCATCTTGGCCAAGGTGATGGCATTATCAATGGCCTTTTTGACCATATTGCGCAGGATGCGGTCAACCTGCTCTTCAGTATAATTCGCAAACTGCTGTGCAGCGACCTTACCCTGTCTTGCCAGGACTCTTGCCTCCTGAATGGACTGTACGTCTTTATCCAATGTTTCCAGTTTCATACTTGGTCTCCTTTTTTCTATAAACTCAAATTTACATCAGCGACTGAATCAAAACCGGCGAGGGAGACGGGATCACTTCAAAGTTCACCATCAGGCCCTTACCCTGTACGATTTCCTTGCCAGCGTCCGTGCCGGATTTCACCGCCGCCACATCGCCCGTATAAGTAAAGAAGGACTTGCCGCCCAGGCCATTGCCCAAGCGCAGCTCAACGCCTTCCAGATCCGCCGCCTTGAGAATCGCATCCGCGGTTTCCAGCATGGCAGCAATGGAAAACGATTCCATGATACCCAAGGCGTTGATCCCTTCGGTGCAGGTGGCACCGGTGATAGCCGGGAACACCTGGGGATGGACATTCGGGATCACCATAGAATCAATGTAATATTCGCCGGCTTCCCGCTCTCCTGTTTCAACCGAAGTTTTCACAGCCGCCACATCGCCATGTACAATGGCCACGTACTTGCCGGGGCAGGATGTGCTCGCGGTAACGACTTCCACTTCGGAGACCTTGACCATTTGGTCCGCCGCATAAATGCCGCGCGCAATGCTGGAAAACTCCACCATTCCAATCGCTCTCTGCATTTCCTTATCCTCCAATCTCAATATATCTGTCTGTGATGCTCAGCACCTTACCGCTGATGGACGCATGGATCGGCGCTCCCAGTTTGCCTTCCTGGATCTTTCCGATCATCTGGCCGGCTTCCACATGGTCGCCCACTGCAACGATCGGCTCGCACGGAGCGCCCACGCACTGGCCCAGCGCGATATGAACGTTGTTCACCTTCAAATCGGTATCCACCATCGGGGCCTTGCAGTCATAGGCTGTCAGGCCAAGTCTGGCCACCAAGCGCTTGCTCGGAACCTTTCGATATTCCCGTGCCGCTCTGGTTTCATACTGTTCCGTCTTGCGCTCATAGCGCAGCTTCTGTTCCATAACCTCGTTGCGGAAGCGGAGATTGTTCAATCTCGGATGCAGTCCTGCAGGGCAGGAGAAATACTCACAGAGGTTGCACTGGCAGCACAGCAGTGCATTGAGCTTGCCGCCCACATCATCGATGTTATAGCCGCCGATGCGCATCAGCTTATGCGGCTGCATATCGTGCCCCAGAAGATAGCGGGGGCACAGGTCCGTACACATGCGGCACTGCTCGCAGGCAGAGCGGTTAACCCGCCGGGCCGCCTCCATGGTACAACTCTTCTTCTGGATCAGCGGATGGTCCTTGTGAAGAATGATAAAGCCTTTGTTCTTTTTGGTGATATAACCACTGAAATCGGTCAGCAGCGGTCCCATCATCGGGCCGCCGTCAATGACCGCGTAATCTTCAAAATTTTCAATGCCGGAAAGTTTCAGCACGTCCAGAATCGGCGTTCCTACCGGCACCTTAACGGTAACATGGTTCGGAATATCGCCGGCCAGCGTGATGTACTTTTCCGTCACACTCTGTCCGTTGGACGCTTTATAAATATTCAATGCCGTTTCCACATTGCAGACTACACAGCCCACATTGATCGGGATTCCGGCTTCGGGAACGATGCGGCCTGTCGTTTCATACACCAGGACCTGTTCGTCACCGGCAGGATACATATCCGGCAAAATACCGATCTTCACATAATCCGAAAACCCAAGCGCCTGAATGCGCTCTTCCAGAATCGCAATGACATCCTTATGTTTGCCCTTGATGCCGATGATTGCCTGATCGGCGCCGACCAGACGGCCGGCCATTTCAAAGCCCCGAATGACGTCGTCGGGGAAAAACTCCATTAACTGCTGGTCCACCCGCAGCAACGGCTCGCACTCTGCGCCGTTGAGCAGAATATAATCCGCCTTGGCAGCCAGCTTAACATGCGTCGGGAATCCGGCGCCGCCTGCGCCGATAATACCCGCATCCTTGATCATCTCTAACAATTCCATACCTGCCTCCATCTACATAATGATTTCTTTCGTGCAGCTCTTTGCAATTCCCAGCGGCGTCACAAACATGGGATTCTTGGGTTTATAGGTCGGAATCCCGACGTATTTCTCCACAACATTTTCAATCCCGGTCAGGCAGCAGGTACCTCCGACCAGATAAATTTCTTCCACGTCATGCCCCGCAACGCATCGTTTAATGATATCTGCTACTTTTTCAATTGTCGGTTTCAGAACCGGCAGCAGTTCTTTGTGGTGTTTGGGATCTCTTTTATAGTGTTCCGCTTCCTCAAAATCCAGATGCAGCGCACCGGCAACCACAAGTGTAAAATGGGTTCCACCGGTAGGCTCATCAATCACCTCGGTCACCACGCCGTCTTTCAAGATCGATATGCCGGTCGTTCCGCCGCCGACATCAACGACAGCGCCGTTTTTGATATTCAGAATCGCATTGGCAGCAGTAGGCTCATCCAAAACACGGGTCAACTCAAACCCTGCCGCCTGTACCACATTTTTGATCACACCAGAGTCCAAGGAGGCGGTTCCCGGTGGAATAGCAGCTGCGGCATAAAGCAGCTCTGTCCCGAGCTTTTTTTCCAAGCTTTCCTTCATTTCCCGAACAATCCGAACTGCGCCAATATAGTCCACAACCATGCCGTCGCGAACAACATCCGCATACTGATATGCACCGGCAACCGGCTGAAACTGTTCATTCAAAACAACGACGACCACGCAGGCTGTTCCAAGATCGACACCGGTATAATACACCCGAGACTGTTCCACAATGGGGTGCTTTGTGACGTTCTCAAAGGTGTCGATCAGCGCGTCACACTCCTGAAATCTTTCATCGGCCGCCTTCATAATGCCTCCCTTTGGAATGCTCAGCGGAGGGAAAATCCGCTGGTCAGTGTGCAGCTTCTCTTGCAGGCAAAATCACGCGCGGTCGTAATGCCTTCGCCCGTGACATTTGCAATCGTAAAGCTCGCCATTTCCTCTCCGTTCAGGCCGATGCCCGCCAGGGAGGAACCGTTCTTGATAAAAATCGTCGTATTCATAACCTTTGCAGCCTTGCTCAACCGGTCGATACACTGAGAGTGGACCATCGCCGTATGGCGGTATCCCTGCTCTGTAAACCGTGCCGTTTCGAGAGCCTCGTCAAAGTCTGCCGCCGCTACCAGCGGCACCACAGGCATCAGGCACTCTTCCAGCACCAGCGGGTGCTTGGCAAAGGTGCGCACCACGACCAGCCGCACCGGGCGGTTGGGATGGATGCCCGCTTCCTCCAAGATATCCATGGCGCTTTTGCCTTCCATCTTGCGAACCATCTTCATATCATGATTCAGAACCGTTTTGGTCAGCTGGAGCATCTCCGTTTCGTTGTCGATGTAATAAACGCCGTTTTCCTCCAGCTGCTTGACAAACTCGGGAATAATGGACTCCACCGCCACAATACACTTTTCACTGATGCACATAATGTTGTTGTCAAACGAAGCGCCGTCGGAAATATCTTTGGCCGCCTTGGCCAAATCCGCCGTCTCATCCACAATGGCCACCGGATTGGCAGGGCCGCCGGCGATGACACGTTTCGGACTGCACAGTGCATGGCTCATCATCTTTCTGCCGCCGGTGGCCACCACCAGCGCCACATCAGGATGATTGATGATCTCTGTGAGAAGGTCATTGCGGGATTCCGGCAGTGTCACCACCAGGTTCTGAATGCCGCAGGTCTCCTCGATGGCCTCGTTGATCTTCTCCGTCAGGAACTGCGAGGTCTCCATGCAGCGGGGGTTTGGAATACTGATAACAGAATTGCCCGCGGCCAGCATGCTGATCACATTGTTGATCATCGTTGCACACGGATTGGTCGCGGGGTAAATTGCGAGGACAACGCCGTAAGGAGCCTGCTCGTGCAGCGTCATGCCATGGTCGCCGGTGACAACCTCGGAGATCAGATCTTCCACGCCGGGCGTTTTATCCAGCGCTAGAACCAGTTTGATGATCTTGTCGCGGACATTGCCCATGCATGTTTCCGCATACTCCCGCTCTGCAATCTCCTGAAGATAGGGACGCAGCTTGACCCGGATGGCGGTAATAATATCCCGCCTGCAGTTCAGACTCCGGGAGGAATACTCCTCAAAGGCCTGCAAAGAGGCACACACGGCCAAATTTACGATATGTATCTGCTTATCCTGCGCATTGTAATCCATAGCTGTGCCTCCATTTACTCCTCAACGATCCGAATACCGAATTTTTCTACATGCTCTTTTGCAAGAGCTGTCAGAACATCTCCGGCATGAATCTGAAATTCTCCGCTCTGCGGAACATCCCGCAGGTCCTGCATGGTGATAAACCTTGCCTTACTCTGCGGCTTCACTTCTGCTCTGACACTTTTGAAATGCTGGTTACAGGAATCCTCATCTTCCACAAAACATATCCCATAAGATTTCACATCCTGATAATAGGAGAGAATCTTCTTCCGGTATGCCGCCGGCTCTTTTCCTGTGAACATCGGAACTTCTTTCTTCATGTACACACGAAGTCCGCCCTCGATGCACTGTCTGATCCAGCTGCCTTCAAAATCCTCCGAAAGACACAGTGCCGTTTTAATCACGCGATCCCGGCACGGTATCGGGAAGATCGTTATGGACCCCTCCGCGGGAGCATGCAAGTCGCCGTAAACGGCGACTGTGCATACTCCCACATTGGAAAAACGTTCTTCATTCGCATCCCGCTCCGGCAGGACAATCACCCTTTGGTACTTGCCCTCAGCGGCTTTCAGCGCCGGCATATACTGGCTGTCCGGACAATCCTGCCAACCTTTCGGGAATATGAAATATGCTTTTGGCAAAGATGATGAATCCACATTCGAAGTCAGCGATTCTCCCTCGCTCACGCGGCGAAGAACCTCCCGGATGATCTGTCGAATCTGTTGCTCATCCATTGCCGTTCACCTTTCTCAGCCTAAGCTTTTCTGCTTGCGCAGCTACGCCGTTATTCGGACTTACCGGCTCCGGTATAACCGCCGCCGTTGGGCTTCGAAGGCAAAATATTCTCGACCTCAACATGGGGTCTGGGGATGACATGGACGCCAATCAGTTCGCCAATGCGCTGGGCAGCCGCTGCGCCGGCATCCGTCGCCGCCTTCACTGCGCCCACGTCGCCGCGGACCATTACCGTCACAAGGCCGCCGCCTACGTGCACCTTCCCGATCAGCGTTACGTTGGCCGCCTTGACCATCGCATCCGCCGCTTCAATCGATCCGATCAGACCTTTGGTCTCGATCATTCCCAATGCTTCTGATGTCATTGCTCTTTACCTCCATTTATATTCGTTTTGCTTGCTTGCTTCTCTCAGCCTCCGACCACGCAGTTCAGCCCATGGCTCAGAACCACCTGCCGGAAAACCTCCGCCTCGTCCCGCGGGAGGGACTTGATCTCATAACCCATCGTGTATGCCTTGCCCAGCATCTCGTACTTACTTTCTCCCAGCGTGTGGTACGGCAGCACATGCACCGTATCCACCCCAAGGGATTTCGCAAATTCCGCAATCCGGTGGAATTCCTCTTCAAATGCATTCACCGTCGGGATCGTCGGCACCCGGATGATCACCTTATTGGCCATCTTCACGATCTTCGCCGCATTCTTCCGGATCTTCTCATTGCTCACGCCCGTTACCCGCTTGTGTACCTCAGGGTCTGTGGACTTGCAGTCCATCAGCACCAGATCCACATACGGGATCACCGCTTCAATCGCTTCATCCGTTCCGTACGCCGTCGTTTCGATCGCCGTATCCCAGCCCTGCGCCTTGCACGCTTTCAGCAATTCCCGGGCGAACCGCCACTGTGTCAGCGGTTCTCCGCCCGACAGCGTCACACCGCCGCCTGATTTCCGGAAATAATGCGCATCGCGCCGCAGTACCTGGATGATCTCGTTTACGCTCATCACCTCGCCTTTCAGCGTCAGTGCTCCCGTCGGACATACGTTCACGCATTCCCCGCACCCGATGCACTTCGTCCGGTCCACCCAGCTCGGATTTTCCGGCCCGATCGCACCCTGCCGGCACGCCTTCATGCATTTCCCGCACCCGATGCATTTCTTCTGGTCATACATCACATCCGGTTCGATCCTCTGCGACTCCGGATTGCAGCACCACAGGCAGGAGAGCGGACAGCCCTTCAAGAATACGATGGATCGAATCCCCGGGCCGTCATTTACCGAAAAGCGCTGGATATCAAATACGACACCCTTCTCCTGGTAATTTACAGTTGCCACGGTACTTTACCTCCTGCTCCCTTCGCTTTTTCTCGCTGATCAGAACTCCATCTCCGTACGTGCGATAATATTGTCCTGCGTCTCTTTCGCCAGCTTCGTGAAGTGAGCGCTGTAACCGGCCACGCGAATGACCAGATCCTTGTGCTTGTCGGGGTTGTTCTGCGCATCGATCAGCGTATTGCGATCCACCACATTGAACTGAACATGCATGCCCTTGCGCTCAAAGTAACTCCGGATCAGGGACGCCATGTTCTTGATACCCTTGTCGCCTGCCAGTGCAGAAGGCAGGAACTTCATGTTGTACAGCGTACCGTTACTGGCCAGTGCATGGTCCAGCTTCGACACGGAGTTCGCCGCTGCCGTGGGGCCGTGCGTATCGTAGCCGGCACGCGGAGACACGCCGTCGGCGATGGGCGTCTTGGCCAGACGGCCCGTCGGCAGCGCCATAACGTCCTTACCGTACAGCACGTTCGCGGACACGGGATACATACCCGCCTGGAACTTGCCTCCGCGGGCGTTCGTGTACTTCTCCACCTGCTCGCAGTAGATCTCGCCGCAGCGCACTGCATACTTGTCGATCTCGTCGACATCGTTGCCGAAGCCCGGCGTATTGCGCATGATCGTCAGCATCTCTTCCCAACGTGCATTCGGAATGATCTGCTTGAAGCCGCCGCCCTGGCTCTGCCCCTGGCTCTGGCATGCATTGCTGCTGCCCGTCTTCAGAAGTTCGCTCAGATTGTCGACGCTGCCGCCGCTCAGCAGTGCCTTCACCGCTGCATAGATCTGATCTTCCGTATTGTTGTACCGGCCTGCCACGCAGTCTGCCACGGCTCCGGCGCCCCCCGCCTTCGGCTCGTTCACCAGGTTGATGCTCTCCAGGGACATGTTGCCCACAGAGTACTTCGGATCGCCTGCTGCCGCCGAGATCGGCTGAGAGCCGATCGCAGGGATCGGATAACCGAAGTTGTGCTCCAGCGCGTCTTTCAGCTCTGCCAGCGTGAACTTGTGATCCTCGAACACGTTCTTCTGGATCGAGTACAGGCAGTCGCCCGCGTCAATGATACCGACGCCCTGAGGTCCGGAGAAGTTCCAGATTGCGCCGCCTTCCTGTACCGACTTGCCCTTTTCGATGCAGCCCTCGATCAGGCCCGACTCGAAGGGCAGCGGCACCAGATCGCCGTGCGCCGTGTCGATGCAGTTATCGGCCTCCACCATGTTCCGCACGAAGAATTCCATCTGCTTCTCGAAGGCGTTCATGAAGTCCTCGATGCAGGTGAAGTCCGTGATCTCGCCCGTCTTCGGCCCGATCTGGTCGCCGAATGCCCGGCCGTTGTTCAGCGTGATGTCCATGACCTTTGCCACGTTGAACGCGCAGGCGTCATGCCAGCCGTCGTACTTGTGCGCAATATCCGGCTCCACGCAGCCGGAGGGGTTATAGGTACGCGCCACGCGCAGCGGAATGCCACGGTTCACCATGGCCGGGATGATGACTTCATCGTTGAACAGGTTCGGCATGCCGTAACCCAGGCGGATGACCTCAATGTTGCGATACAGGAACTCATCCGGCGTCTGGTTGCCGATACGGGAACCGACGGAAGGCATGGGCATACCCACGTGAGCCAGTGCATCCAGGCACATATAGCTCATTTCGTTCGTCAGATCGTTGCCCTCTTCGTCCGTGCCGCCCAGAGCGATCAGCTCGAACATCTGGTAGCCGGCGAAGGCCTGTGCAGAAATGTCGTCGCGCACCTTGTTCTTGTCGTTGAACTTCACGAACAGGCAGTCCAGCAGTTCCTGCGCAAATTCCTTCGTAATGCTCTTATCGTTGATGTAGTAGGGGTTCATGTAACGGTCGAAGGGACCGGGCGAATAGCTGTGCGCGTTCGTCTCCAGGTTGATCAGGTTATGTACGAACCAGAAGGACTGCAGCGCTTCCCACCAGGTCTCCGCCGGCTTCTCGGGCACCTTGTAGCAGTTCTTCGAGATCTGCTCCAACTCTGCCTTGCGCTGCGGGTTCATTTCCTTCGCTGCCATCTCTGCCGCCAGCTTGCCGTAGCGGTGTGCATAATTGATGGCTGCCGTGTAGGTAATCAGCAATGCCTTATAGAACTGCAGCTGCTTGATTGCTTCCGGCTTTTTCCGGTCCACCTTGTTCATCGCTTCCAAAACTTCCTTGATGATGCCCTGGAAACCGATCTTCAGCACCTTCTCATAGTAGCAGCACACATGGCCCACGCCTGCGTACATGTAGTTGCCGGCATTGAACACTGCGTGCGTCTGGCATGCCTGGCACTCCGGGCTCATCAGAGACCACGCATAGTCGCTCATCGTGTGGCCCTTCCAGTAGTCGTCAAAGTGACGCACCACTTCCTTGTCCTCTTCGGAAATGTCGAACTGGTCGCACGTTCTCGTCTGCATCGTCTCCAGCTCGGTGGCCAGATCCGCATACGAATACTCCACGCCCACGTCCGAGGAACGCGGATGCACGCACGGAGAGCCTACGATCAGCTCTTCATCGCGGATCACGATCGGCAGATTGTTGAACAGGTTCTCATCCACCTTCGCGCGGCGCATGATTGCCGTCATGCCTTCCGTCTCCTTGTACGTCTGCGTCACCAGCTGCGCGCGATACGTTTCCACCATAGGCCGCGCTTCCACGATCATTTTTTTCAGTCGCTTCACTCGGTCCGTCGGTTCCGTAAAGCCTTTTTCAATCATTGTCTCGTTCATTGCTTATATACCTCCTTATAAAATGTTCATTGCATAACATGGATTTCCGGGGATTCTAAGAGTATCCAGCTGTTTGGTGGAATACTCCCTTCAATCATTCTGCGAACTTTGCGGATCATTCGTAGAATGATTGAAAGGAGGTTCACTCCTGCGCAATCAAACAAAAAAAGCCCAAAAACTCATAAAAGTTTTTGGACTTCGATGCCACTCACATCGCTGATATACGCCATTGCATATCAGCCATTATTCAATTGCACAAATCAGTCATGGGAAGAAGCAATTCCTTTAGACTGAACTAAGTTTAGCAAATCAAAATCGTTCTGTCAACCACTTCCCGTTTTTTTGTAACGTTACATAAATTTCGAACCGTTTTTTTGACAGCAGCAAAATTTTGAAAAGATTTCCACTGCTTTCCAACACAGGCAAACCCGCGTGACAGCGCCGTTTCGCCCTGCTTCTTCCCGCACCCGCTTACGGGCGGAACTCTTGTTTTATGCCAAACATTTCTGCACTGCAACCACCGAACCGGCATTGCATTTTCTGTATAATAATGATAGAATACTATCAGAATAATAGAAAAGGAGGCTGTTTTATGATCATCAAACCATCCACTGCCCTGCGCAATGACTACAGCGCAATTTCCGATCTGGCCCACGCAGAAGACGCACCGATCTATATCACCAAAAACGGCGAGGGCGATCTGGTCATCATGAGCATTGACGCCTATGAACGTCGCGAAGAAGTGCTAAAGCTGCGCGCCAAACTTGAAGCAGTGGAACAGGCCCGGCTGTCCGGACAAAATACGCTTTCCATTGAGGAATCCCGCCAGCGGTTGGAGGATATTTATGGACAATCCCGTTAAACTGGAAATTCTGCCCCCCGCTCAAGCGGAACTGGAGGAGATCGCTCGGGTACACATGGCCCTGTCCGGGCCGCAATCCGCCCGCAGCGTAACCGACGAGATCTTCGCCGCCATGGAACAGCTCCAGCAGTTTCCGCTATCCGGGCCGCCGCTGCGGGATGCCCAACTCAGCGCAGGAGGCTATCGTTCAATCCTCGCGCATAAATATTTAATTGTATACCGCCTGCTGGGTAACACGATCGTGATCTACCACATCACCCACGGCGCCACAGATTATCCCAAGCTGCTCAAAACAACCTTTTTCCAATAAAAAAACGCCGCAAACCACGAAAACGTGGTTTGCGGCGTTTTCACTTTTCTCAAGCAGCCGTTATATTGCTGCAGCCAATTTTTGAGAGCAACAAACTGCTTTCAGGAACACTTCATCACTCAAGGCGACGCTCTTCCAGAGAAGCTTCTCTGATCATCAGCGTCAGGATGACGGCCACGACCGTACCACCGATGAAGAACGCGAGGGTACCCATGTGGTTGCCTCTGAAGATGCCGTTCACAGCCAGCAGGCAGATCAGGCCCCAGCCGTTGGCGCCCAACTGCATCAAGCTCTCAGTCGTACCTTCAGAAACAGGATATGCGGTTTCGTAACCCATAACCATCAGGACAGGGGTAACACCGGTCAGGAAGATACCCATGCAGCAGGCCATAATGATCTGCAGGCCCACAGAATGGCCGGTAATGATCAGGGCCAGGCCGACCAGTGTACCCACCTGGCAGACCAGAACGATGGGCTTTCTCTTCTTGCTCTTGGACTTATCGGAGATGATGGGCAAAACCAGTGTGGTAATGGTACCGGTGATCGTCAGGATCGTACCCAGCGTACCAACAAACAGACTATCCAGCCCGCCATTGTTGAAGAACTGCAGGACAGGCTCCAGCAGAGTAGTCAGGGTGAAGTAAACACCCTGCATCAGCCAGAAGACCAGAACAGCGCAGATGAACTGCTTGTTCTTGATCAGCAGCTTTGCTCCCTCAGTAAAGCTGACGCGCTCAATGAGCTCTTCGTTGGCAGGAGGCGTGGGGGGCGCTTCTCTGGAAACGATGACGAACCACAGGATCATGGGAATGGACAGGAAGCCGAACACTTTCAGGGTTCCAGGGATATCCAAGCCAAAAGTGGACATGAGCCAGGGCACACCGAACTGCGCCATCACAACGCCCAGATAGGTGGAGATCATACCCCAGCCGTTGGCCACGCCGCGCTCAGAAGGCGGGAACCATTTTGCACTGATGATACCGAATGCGTTGATGATGAACGGCTGCGTGACCGCGATACCGGTGGTGGTGATCACCAGCGCCGTATAAGAGGAACCGCCAATGAAACCACGCAGCAGCGTGAAAATCATCAATACGATACCAGCTACGGAAACCGTTTTATACCAGCCAAATTTTTCAAACACCCAGCTGGCGGGAATCGACAGCACGATCATGCAGACCATGATGATCATGGTCAATGCACTGATGGCAGCCTCGCCGCTGGCAGCGTTCTGGAAGCCATAAAACTTCCATGCATCCGTCACGATGGCACTGAAAAACGCCCAGCCGTACTGCATGACGGCATTGACGCAAACAAAGGACAGAAGAACAGCCCAGCGTCTTTTGTAGAGCTTAAATTGTTTCTGTGTTCCTTCCATATGGATATATTCCTACCTCTCTATTCGAAATTCGGCCTTCAAAAAGCCGGGTGCCCGCTTATTTTTCGCCTTCTTTGTTGACGCTGGGCAAAATATTCTCGACCTCAACATGGGGTCTGGGGATGACATGGACGCCAATCAGTTCGCCAATGCGCTGGGCAGCCGCTGCGCCGGCATCCGTCGCCGCCTTCACTGCGCCCACGTCGCCGCGGACCATTACCGTCACAAGGCCGCCGCCTACGTGCACCTTCCCGATCAGCGTTACGTTGGCCGCCTTGACCATCGCATCCGCCGCTTCAATCGATCCGATCAGACCTTTGGTCTCGATCATTCCCAATGCTTCTGATGTCATTGCTCTTTACCTCCATTTATATTCGTTTTGCTTGCTTGCTTCTCTCAGCCTCCGACCACGCAGTTCAGCCCATGGCTCAGAACCACCTGCCGGAAAACCTCCGCCTCGTCCCGCGGGAGGGACTTGATCTCATAACCCATCGTGTATGCCTTGCCCAGCATCTCGTACTTACTTTCTCCCAGCGTGTGGTACGGCAGCACATGCACCGTATCCACCCCAAGGGATTTCGCAAATTCCGCAATCCGGTGGAATTCCTCTTCAAATGCATTCACCGTCGGGATCGTCGGCACCCGGATGATCACCTTATTGGCCATCTTCACGATCTTCGCCGCATTCTTCCGGATCTTCTCATTGCTCACGCCCGTTACCCGCTTGTGTACCTCAGGGTCTGTGGACTTGCAGTCCATCAGCACCAGATCCACATACGGGATCACCGCTTCAATCGCTTCATCCGTTCCGTACGCCGTCGTTTCGATCGCCGTATCCCAGCCCTGCGCCTTGCACGCTTTCAGCAATTCCCGGGCGAACCGCCACTGTGTCAGCGGTTCTCCGCCCGACAGCGTCACACCGCCGCCTGATTTCCGGAAATAATGCGCATCGCGCCGCAGTACCTGGATGATCTCGTTTACGCTCATCACCTCGCCTTTCAGCGTCAGTGCTCCCGTCGGACATACGTTCACGCATTCCCCGCACCCGATGCACTTCGTCCGGTCCACCCAGCTCGGATTTTCCGGCCCGATCGCACCCTGCCGGCACGCCTTCATGCATTTCCCGCACCCGATGCATTTCTTCTGGTCATACATCACATCCGGTTCGATCCTCTGCGACTCCGGATTGCAGCACCACAGGCAGGAGAGCGGACAGCCCTTCAAGAATACGATGGATCGAATCCCCGGGCCGTCATTTACCGAAAAGCGCTGGATATCAAATACGACACCCTTCTCCTGGTAATTTACAGTTGCCACGGTACTTTACCTCCTGCTCCCTTCGCTTTTTCTCGCTGATCAGAACTCCATCTCCGTACGTGCGATAATATTGTCCTGCGTCTCTTTCGCCAGCTTCGTGAAGTGAGCGCTGTAACCGGCCACGCGAATGACCAGATCCTTGTGCTTGTCGGGGTTGTTCTGCGCATCGATCAGCGTATTGCGATCCACCACATTGAACTGAACATGCATGCCCTTGCGCTCAAAGTAACTCCGGATCAGGGACGCCATGTTCTTGATACCCTTGTCGCCTGCCAGTGCAGAAGGCAGGAACTTCATGTTGTACAGCGTACCGTTACTGGCCAGTGCATGGTCCAGCTTCGACACGGAGTTCGCCGCTGCCGTGGGGCCGTGCGTATCGTAGCCGGCACGCGGAGACACGCCGTCGGCGATGGGCGTCTTGGCCAGACGGCCCGTCGGCAGCGCCATAACGTCCTTACCGTACAGCACGTTCGCGGACACGGGATACATACCCGCCTGGAACTTGCCTCCGCGGGCGTTCGTGTACTTCTCCACCTGCTCGCAGTAGATCTCGCCGCAGCGCACTGCATACTTGTCGATCTCGTCGACATCGTTGCCGAAGCCCGGCGTATTGCGCATGATCGTCAGCATCTCTTCCCAACGTGCATTCGGAATGATCTGCTTGAAGCCGCCGCCCTGGCTCTGCCCCTGGCTCTGGCATGCATTGCTGCTGCCCGTCTTCAGAAGTTCGCTCAGATTGTCGACGCTGCCGCCGCTCAGCAGTGCCTTCACCGCTGCATAGATCTGATCTTCCGTATTGTTGTACCGGCCTGCCACGCAGTCTGCCACGGCTCCGGCGCCCCCCGCCTTCGGCTCGTTCACCAGGTTGATGCTCTCCAGGGACATGTTGCCCACAGAGTACTTCGGATCGCCTGCTGCCGCCGAGATCGGCTGAGAGCCGATCGCAGGGATCGGATAACCGAAGTTGTGCTCCAGCGCGTCTTTCAGCTCTGCCAGCGTGAACTTGTGATCCTCGAACACGTTCTTCTGGATCGAGTACAGGCAGTCGCCCGCGTCAATGATACCGACGCCCTGAGGTCCGGAGAAGTTCCAGATTGCGCCGCCTTCCTGTACCGACTTGCCCTTTTCGATGCAGCCCTCGATCAGGCCCGACTCGAAGGGCAGCGGCACCAGATCGCCGTGCGCCGTGTCGATGCAGTTATCGGCCTCCACCATGTTCCGCACGAAGAATTCCATCTGCTTCTCGAAGGCGTTCATGAAGTCCTCGATGCAGGTGAAGTCCGTGATCTCGCCCGTCTTCGGCCCGATCTGGTCGCCGAATGCCCGGCCGTTGTTCAGCGTGATGTCCATGACCTTTGCCACGTTGAACGCGCAGGCGTCATGCCAGCCGTCGTACTTGTGCGCAATATCCGGCTCCACGCAGCCGGAGGGGTTATAGGTACGCGCCACGCGCAGCGGAATGCCACGGTTCACCATGGCCGGGATGATGACTTCATCGTTGAACAGGTTCGGCATGCCGTAACCCAGGCGGATGACCTCAATGTTGCGATACAGGAACTCATCCGGCGTCTGGTTGCCGATACGGGAACCGACGGAAGGCATGGGCATACCCACGTGAGCCAGTGCATCCAGGCACATATAGCTCATTTCGTTCGTCAGATCGTTGCCCTCTTCGTCCGTGCCGCCCAGAGCGATCAGCTCGAACATCTGGTAGCCGGCGAAGGCCTGTGCAGAAATGTCGTCGCGCACCTTGTTCTTGTCGTTGAACTTCACGAACAGGCAGTCCAGCAGTTCCTGCGCAAATTCCTTCGTAATGCTCTTATCGTTGATGTAGTAGGGGTTCATGTAACGGTCGAAGGGACCGGGCGAATAGCTGTGCGCGTTCGTCTCCAGGTTGATCAGGTTATGTACGAACCAGAAGGACTGCAGCGCTTCCCACCAGGTCTCCGCCGGCTTCTCGGGCACCTTGTAGCAGTTCTTCGAGATCTGCTCCAACTCTGCCTTGCGCTGCGGGTTCATTTCCTTCGCTGCCATCTCTGCCGCCAGCTTGCCGTAGCGGTGTGCATAATTGATGGCTGCCGTGTAGGTAATCAGCAATGCCTTATAGAACTGCAGCTGCTTGATTGCTTCCGGCTTTTTCCGGTCCACCTTGTTCATCGCTTCCAAAACTTCCTTGATGATGCCCTGGAAACCGATCTTCAGCACCTTCTCATAGTAGCAGCACACATGGCCCACGCCTGCGTACATGTAGTTGCCGGCATTGAACACTGCGTGCGTCTGGCATGCCTGGCACTCCGGGCTCATCAGAGACCACGCATAGTCGCTCATCGTGTGGCCCTTCCAGTAGTCGTCAAAGTGACGCACCACTTCCTTGTCCTCTTCGGAAATGTCGAACTGGTCGCACGTTCTCGTCTGCATCGTCTCCAGCTCGGTGGCCAGATCCGCATACGAATACTCCACGCCCACGTCCGAGGAACGCGGATGCACGCACGGAGAGCCTACGATCAGCTCTTCATCGCGGATCACGATCGGCAGATTGTTGAACAGGTTCTCATCCACCTTCGCGCGGCGCATGATTGCCGTCATGCCTTCCGTCTCCTTGTACGTCTGCGTCACCAGCTGCGCACGATACGTTTCCACCATGGGCCGCGCTTCCACAATCATTTTTTTCAGTCGCTTCACTCGGTCCGTCGGTTCCGTAAAGCCTTTTTCAATCATTGTCTCGTTCATGTACTTTCTTTGCCCTCCTCATGTTTTTTTCATTCGGTTTTCCAGTCATACATCCCTTCTGCCATCAAAAAAGGGCGCTTCGCCAAGAGAGAAACACGCTTCCCAGCAGCAGAAAATAAAAAAAGCCCAAAAACTTGTAAAAGTTTTTGGACTTCGATGCCACTCAGATCGCCGGTATACGCCATTGCATACCGGCCATTATTTCATTTTTCCGACGGGAAATGTTCTCCCTTTGGTTATTATAAATGATAACAATTTCCCATGAACTTGTCAACGGGTTAAAAAAACTTTATGCAGTTTTCATAAAATCACGGTTTTTGGTTTAGTGGACTCGGAAAATTTTTGGTGAAAGACCACTTTACTTTTTCAGTCTGTTCCAGAACGAAAACCGCGTGGACGTCCCCTGATCGCTGCTGGTAACGGTAATCTCGCCCTTCAAGCTCGACTTCACTAAACTGTCCACCAGCTTGAGCCCCAAACCGCCACCCGCTTTTTTCACAGACTTCTGATCAAAGCCGCAGCCGTTATCTTTCACCGTGATCCAGGAATATTGCTCTCCTTTTTCAATATCCAAGTCAATTTTGCCCTCTTCGCGGCCGCCGAAGGCATATTTTAGGCTGTTCTGAATCAACTCGTTCACAATCAGGGCCACCGTGGTGGCCACGCTGGCAGTGAGTTCCAAATCGTCCCCGCTGATGTTGGGGCGAATACGGCACTGCCCTACGGTGTTGGTTTCCAGTGAACCGTCCACCACACGCATGAGCATCGTTTTGAGATTGACACTATCGGTTCCGGTATGCGCCAGGAGATCATGAGTCACGCTGATGCTGCGGACACGGCTGATGATCGTTTTGGAAAACGCCTTCACTTCTTCATTTTTCGTCTGCGCGGCCTCCAGCCCCACCAAGCTGATGATCGTCTGCAAATTATTCTTCACGCGGTGATGCACTTCGTTGACCGCAGCGATGCGATAGGCGATCTCGTTCTCCATCTGCTGCACTTTAGTCTGATCCTGCAGAATAGCCACGATCCCCTCGCAGATACCGTCTTCCCAGAGCGTACTGAGGCTCTCTTCAAAAATATAGTCTCCCAAGCAAACCTTGCCCTTAATCACGCTCCGGCCCATGACCACATCGCTGAGGGAGGTGTTCACCATATGCAGCTCTTCGTATTTCCGACCGACCACCGTCTCTCCGTACCCGAGTTCACGGTACACTTCCTCCATCCGGGCATTGGCAAAGGTGCAGGTGCCGCCCTGATTGAACACCATGAGTCCGTCCTGCATATAAAAAACGATCTTGTCGATCTGCCCATTCAGGTAAACGGACTTTCCGCCCAGCGTATCCTTAAGGCGCACTGGCTCCGTATCCACATTATGGGTGCTCGGATATTCATGAGTCAGCGCGCCGATCACCTTGCGCCGCTTATTGTGGATGGGCGTGACCGTATGGCGGACCATGATGCTGCCCTTGTCGATAATGCCGATCAGGCCGCGGCTGGAAAGCCCGTACTCCAGCGCGCGGTACACCGCTGGCTCATCCACTTTCTTTTCGATCTCTCCGATGATATTGCGCTGGTACAGGTCGCAGTATGGGTGCCGATACTGCGCAATCACCATGGATTCTCCATTTTTTGTCAACACATTAATATAGCTATCTCCGCCCTCCAGATTGCTGATATAGGGCAGCGAATGGGACGCTTCCAGAAGGATGCGGATATCGTTATCATCCAGATCCGTGCAGGAGCGGACCAGATCCGCCAGCAGTTTATCTCTTGCCTCTGGCGTCAGATCCTCCGCCATTCAAAACTCCTCCTCTTACGGTTTCACAGAAAAACCTCTTTTGTTCGCCGCCGTCAGCCACCGTAGGCCTTCAGTAGCGTCTTGGCAATCTCCACCATGGAATTGCCTTTATCCATGGCCAGTTTACGGATGTAGACATAGGCGTCCTTCTCAGTCATCTTGCGCCGTTCCATTAGCAGGCCCTTGGCCCGGTCAAGATATTTCCGGTCGTCCAGCGCCTCCTTGGTTTTTCCGAATTCTTTTTCCATTTTTTTAATCTGCCGATATTTATTGAGTGCAATCTCAATGGCGGGGATCAGTGCGTCCTCGTCCACCGGTTTGACAATATAGCCCATCACATCGATGTCCACCGCCTGTTTTGCAATGTCCTTGTCCCGATAAGCAGTCAGGATAATGATAAATCCCGCCAGCTTTTCTTCATTGATTACCTTGGCCGCTTCCAGGCCGCTCAGAACCGGCATGCTGATATCCATAATCACAAAATCGGGCCTTTGATCCCGGCATACATTGATTGCATCCAAGCCGTCCTCGGCCTCTCCAACCACTTCATAGCCGTTATTTTCAAGGATCTCCCGGATATACATACGGATCAGGACTTCATCATCGACAACTACAACACGGTACACAGCAAATCCCCCTCAACTGCCTTTGATCCACGGATCGTATCATTAATTTTAATATAGCAATTCCTGCAGCAGATATGCCAGCAAAAACCTTCCCTCGCCGCCTGTTTGCCGCCCTGCTGCCAAACAGGGACAAAATAGTGATTCTGTCATAACAAATGCATTCTAAAACAGTATAATATTAGCACGAGTATAGTTGCAAATCAATATTTTTCCTGTTTTTTACGCGAATTAAGCAGGCCGCCAACGGAATTCATTTTTGCCGGCCCTTCTTTTGGCACGCATTTCCCTGTCGATTTTTTCCGAATCCAGTCCTGGCCGCTGAACCGATCCGGGTTATGTATGCGCCAATGCATCTGCGGCAGGACAAAATCACTATTTTGTCCTATGATACCAAATACGGTCCCTCTATCGTCCGGGCGTATTCTGCGCCGGTGGCGATCAAATAGATTCGCGTGGTCTCCACTGAACTGTGTCCCAGCACATCGGCCAGTTTTGCAATGTCCCGGCAGGCGCGGTAAAAGCAGCTACCCGTTCCATTGCGCCACCTTCTCTTTGTTCACACCGCCTCCGTGCATCCAAGCCGCAAACTGGCGCACATCCCGCAGATAATTTTCGATGGTGCCGCTGCTGCGTTCCTCCTGCTGCAAAAAACGCACAAAGGCCGCAATGCGCTCTGTCGTGATCCGTTTTGCCCTCATATGGACGCCCCCTTTTATACCTATTAAATTGAAATACAGTTTAGCTTATCCCAGCGGAGCTATTCTATTCCATCGCCGTTCCGTTCCCCGGCACACCACCGGGCGCCGCCTCTGCCCTGCAAAAAGACCGGCAAGCCCTTCCGCGCCCGCCGGTCTATTCTGTTTTCTTCCGGACTGGAACAAAATGCGTCCCCGTCCCGTTTCCCCACTACAATCTTTCGGAAGTATCCTGAAGGGAAGCCTTTATTCTCGCCAGAGATAGTTCATAAAGCGGGGCACCTCTTTTTCCCAATCGGCTTCGCAATGGGCGCCGCCCACATGGAGATAAGGATAGGTGCGCGCCCCTTTCCGCATCAGCGCCCGGCTGAGAGTCAGATTGAGATCTGTGGCATTGGCCAGGGCCTCTTTGGTCCCGCATTCGGCACTCCCCCAGCTCAGGTATACCCGGGTGTCGGCATCCACCTCCGCCCCTTCCACCTCTTCCAACAGCTGGCCAAAACAAAACCGGAAAGATGAGGACAGGCACGCCGCCTTGGAAAACCAGCGGTTGTAGCGCAGCACAGTGAACAAGGACATCAACCCACCCATGGAACTGCCGCCCACGCCAGTAGCTTCTCGAAAGGGAATCGTAGGGTAGATGCGATCCACATAGGGTTTCAATTCCCCCAGTGTCCAGTCCATCAACTCCGCGCCGCGGCCATGGACGAAACCGCAGGGCGGGATCTCCATGTCGTAAGGCGCATATTCAATCAACCGGTTATTCCCCTCTTTATCACACTCGGGAGCCACTACGATGACGGGCTTTTCCCACCGCGCCAAAAAGTCCGCCAGGCCCCAGCATTTGCCGTAGGTCGCCCATTCGTCCCGAAACAGGTTGTGCCCATCGAACATATACAGCACAGGGTAAGCCGTCCGGGCCGTTTCGATCCCGTCGGGCAGCCAGACGCGCACGACACGATCCTTCCCAAAAGGCGTGATATGAGCGGTGAATTGCTCCAGCATGGCGCATCCTCCTTTGCCGTGTTTAGCCGA
Organism: bacterium 210917-SL.2.15; assembly: GCA_020555605.1. Lineage (GTDB taxonomy): Bacteria > Bacillota > Clostridia > Oscillospirales > Oscillospiraceae > Pseudoscillospira. Next base: position 161,886 of record JAJCJC010000002.1, read on the forward strand.
CGCGCTTAATGTCCAAATCCGATGCAGCGAGATCCGCTTTATAGGGGTTGAAACTCTCATTAAGCAGTGTCAGGCATGCATCGGCGTCCAGCACATAGTAAGAACCGCCATACACGGTTTTCGCCTCGCCAGGCAGCGTGGTAAAGCGGATATTCTCCGTGCCGATATTCAGCGCCTGATTTCCAAACCAGATCATGTTGCCCAGGGACAAATTGTCACTGCTGGTGACATTTTCCGAAAAGATGCGGGCAAATTCAGGGATTTTAATCACGCTCTGCAAACTGAACAGCTTATCTGCCACAGTCTTTAAAAAGGCCTGTTGGGTCTTGATGCGGTCCAAATCCTGCATGGGATAGCCGCCGCCGTCGTTGTTGTGCCGGAAACGCACCACCTCCATAGCCTCCTCGCCGTCCAGATGCTGCAGCCCGGCGCTGAAATGAATATGCAGATCTTGGGCGGGGTCATCATAGTTCATATCGATTGGTACTTCAAAATCGATGCCATCAATGGCGTTTATCAGTTCGACAAAGCCGTTCAGATCCACCGTAATATAAAAATCCACTGGAAAGCCCACAATTTTTTCCACCTGTTCCTTTACGGCATCGATGCCGCCGCGGTTGTAGGCGCTGTTAATTTTCTTCACGGTCCAGTCCTCATTCACCAGCGTGTCCCGTGGGACACTGAGAATGTTGATCTCCCTGTTCTCTGTGTCCACTGCGGCCAGCATAATCGTATCCGACCCACCGTTTCCGTCATCCGTGCCGCACAGCAGCACGGTGTAAAAACTGTCCTTGCGGCGGGAAGCAGTGCTGGTTTCTCCCTCAAGCTGCTGCATCTGCGGCTGGTCTTCGATCTGGGGTTTTTTGATCAGTCCGTCGGATACGACGATCACGCCGGCCAGGCAAAAAATGACCACCACCAGCAACAATACGATACGGCGCTGCCTCCGCAGCCGGCGCCGCTTCGCCGCCATTGCCTTGCTGCTTCTTCTGTTTCTATTTCTTCTCATATCCTGCGGCATGGTTTCAAGGTCTCCCATCCAAGTGCTGTTATTGTGATGTTAATTGTTTTATTATAACGAATTCGTGTCTTACTGACAAGCTATTTTCTAAAAATCCTGCATCGAAGTTGCATCAAGCACCGGACCGCAATTTTTCACACCGGCGCTTGCATTTTTTCCCTAATCGGCTACAATATATAGTAAAATGGAAACGGCAGGCTTGTTTCCTGCCGCAGCGCATGATAAATTTTGCAAAAGAAGGGACCTTATTATGACAAAAATTGATATTATTTCCGGTTTTTTGGGTGCAGGCAAAACCACGCTGATCAAAAAGCTGCTGGAAGAAGCCTACAAGGGTGAACAGGTAGTACTGATTGAAAACGAGTTCGGTGAGATCGGCATTGACGGCGGCTTTCTGAAGGATGCCGGCATCAATATCACCGAAATGAACTCCGGCTGCATCTGCTGCTCCCTGGTAGGGGATTTTGGCGCGGCGCTGCACGATGTGATCGAACAGTTCCACCCCGACCGCGTAATCATCGAGCCTTCCGGCGTGGGCAAGCTCAGTGACGTGATCCGCGCTGTGCAGCGTGCCTCAGAAACGACGCCCATGGAGCTGAATTGCTTTGTTACCGTGGCTGATGCTACCAAATGCAAAATGTACATGAAGAACTTCGGCGAGTTTTTCAATAACCAGATCGAGCACGCTAACACCATCATCCTCTCCCGCGCCCAGAACATGAGCGAAGAAAAGATGACCGCCACAGTAGCAGAACTGCGCACGCATAACGGCGACGCCATCATCATCACCACGCCCTGGGATCAGATCACCGGAAAACAGATCCTGGAGGCCATGGAAACCCACAAGCACGATGTGGTAGCCCAGCTGATGGCCGAAGAATTTGACGAAGAAGACGAGGAATGCCACGATCCAGACTGCTGCTGCCATGACCACGAGCACCACCATCACCACGACCATGCGCACGAGCACGAGCACGAGCACAAGCACGAGCATGCGCACGAGCACGAGCACGAGCACAAGCACGAGCATGAGCATCACCATCATCATCACGCCGACGAGGTGTTTACCTCTTGGGGTGTGGAAACTCCTCGAAAGTTTACCGATGAAGAAATCGACGCAGCCTTGGCGGAACTGGACAGCGGCAGCTATGGTGCCATCCTGCGGGCCAAGGGCATTGTTCCCGCCGCCGAGGGCGGATGGATCCATTTCGATTATGTGCCTTTCGAGCACAATGTCCGCCGCGGCAGCGCCGAAGTGACGGGCCGTCTGTGTGTCATCGGCGCGGAACTGAAAGAGGACGAGGTGGCCGCCCTGTTCCACATTTAAAAGAGGAGAACACGCATGGAAATTCCTGTTTATCTGATCGCCGGCTTTTTGGAAGGCGGCAAAACCAACTTTATCAATGGCATTCTGGAGGACGGCTTTGCCCGGGAGGACGCGACCCTCCTTCTCTGCTGCGAAGAGGGCATTGAGGAATATGACCCCCGCTTCCTGCGCAACGTCACGGTTGTGACCATTGACGACGAAAGCCAGCTCAGCCGGAACAAACTCAAGCAGCTGGAGCAGAAATACCGGCCTAAGCAGATCCTGATCGAATACAACGGTATGTGGGAAATCCAAAAACTCTATTTTGATTATCTCCCCACCAACTGGCTGCTCTACCAGGTGATGACGTTTGTGGACGCCACTACATTTAATATGTATGTAAAAAATATGGGCGCGCTGATGATGGAAAAGCTTAAGGACGCCGACATGATCGTGTTCAACCGCTGCACGGAAAAAGAACGCGAAGCCCTGCGCGCGCGCAACCTGAAAATGGTCAACCGTCGGGCGGATATTTATCTCGAGAACATGGACGGCAGCAGCGAAGATTATGCCGACGAAACTGTGTCAGCTTTCGATCTTTCCGCCCCCATTATCGACATCCGGGACGACGATTACGGCGTTTTTTACGTCGAAGCCATGGATCTGCCCGCCCGGTTCGACGGGAAAACCGTCCGCTTCAAGGCACAGATGTGCAAAAGCCCTCAATTCCAAGAGGGCTGCGTCCCCGGCCGGTTTGCCATGGTGTGCTGCGCCAACGACATCACCTTTTTGGCCATGGCCTGCAAGGCAAACGACATCGAACAGTATAAAAACCGCGACTGGGTCACCATTACCGCCACGGTGAAGGCGGAGCATCTGGACGCTTACGGCGAAGAACCCGGCCCTGTGCTCTATGCCCAACGCATTGAGCCAGCCGAGGCAGCCAAAGAGGAGGTCATCCAATTCTGATGAAGCCTGTTTATGCTAATTTTTTCGGCGTCAACAAAACCCAGAACGCCGACGGCCAACTGGTGGAACTGACGCTGAACATCAGCCACAAATATATGGCGCAGCAGACCACCATCGGTCCCAACGGCGTAGAAACAATTTCAGCGCCGGCCATGGAGCAGATTGCCAGCATCCTGCTGACGCCCACGAACGCCCGTGCCCTGCGTGCCCTGCTGGATCAGACGATCCGCGCTGCAGATGAGTGACGACCCACTGGCATGGCGCCCTTTCCCCTGATAAAAAACGGCGAACCGGACATCCGGTTCGCCGTTTTGAATTGTGTTCAGCCTTAGTAGTCTGTCCAATCAGGATTTGCATCCAGCATTATCCGGCGCTCATAGACTTCGCCCTTGCGTTCGTAGGCGTGGCTGTTTGTGGCTTCCTGCACCGCCAGGTAATACCAGGCTCCCGGCAGATTGTCCGGCCACTCGTTCCTCCCCTCCAGAAGGTTCTCTTTTGCCCCCTTTCCCGAATTGATAAACAAAAAAACATTCGTTATAATGGAAAGGAGTTGTGGGTTACGCCTTTTCCAGCCGCATCGATACACAGTTGACCCTATCCGCGTTGGACATGGCTGTACGCCGTGAACGGCCCAGCCCTGGCCTGATTTTCCACAGTGACAGGGGCGTCCAGTATGCCGCGGAAGCCTTTTGGCGCCGGCTTGCCGCGCTGGGCATCCGGCAAAGCATGTCCCGCAAAGGCGACCCCTACGATAACGCTGTGGCGGAGAACTTTTTCAGCTGCCTCAAATGTGAACGGGTCCACCTGCGCCAATATGGCTCCCGCCGTGCTGCTCAAGCGGATATTTTCGCCTATATCGAGGCCTTTTACAATACGCTGCGCCCGCATTCTGCCATTGACTGGCTCTCTCCGTGCGCTTTTGAACTGCGCCTGTGCAATGCCTCTGCCGCCTGATCTGAGAGATTTTACCTATTACTGCAATTCATTTCGTTTTTTCGCGCTTTTTACTGTCTATTTTTTCGGGAAGGGCTCAAAAGTGTACTTTTTCAAATTTTCCTTCTTGCCGCATTTGCGGAATCCGTGCGGCCGATCGGCCGCACCCCCTTTTCCGCCCAAAGAAAAAACTCCCCCATACCGATCTTGTATCGGTATGGGGGAGTTTTCCATAAATTCAATTTACTCTCGTACAATATCATCTCGGCTACCGAAATATTTGACGCGCCGCATACCTTCGTAGGCTCCTTCCCGGAACGCACTGAGCGCAGAATAGCCCAACACCTCATAATAATCACCCAATCGCGTATCATGGACATCGGAATCGCAGCGGATTCCCAGCTTACCGCGCCGGCGGCCCAACGATTCGGCGCAGCGGAGCATGTATGCCCCCGCACCAGGATATCCCGGAAGCGTTGCCAGATGATGGGCGTAAAAATATCGCGGATCGTCGTCCCAGCGTCCGTCGCGCTCGAACAGGGCCAGTACCGCCACGGCAACACCGCGCTCTTTGAGCAGATAAAAATCGCCCCGCGCCGTGCCCGCTTCAAAATAGCTGCGGGGATAGCAGTCAAAATACCCGTTCCACTGCTTCAGGCCCCGCTGCGCCAGCCACTCCATGCGCACAGTAAGGATTCGGAGAATGTCGTCCACATCCTCCGCACCTGCTGTGCAAAACTCCAGTTCTTCCACGTTCATGATCCCTTGTTCCTCATTTTCCGCGTTTATACAGACGGCGCGCTGTCCTCTTCAAAGACAAAGCCGTACTTTTCTTCCCCGCGGAGCACGCGCACAACATCCACGCCCGCGCGCAGCTTCATCCCGATCCGCGCCGTGCTCTGCAGCCTCAGCTGCCCTGCAGCCCGCACGCCGTTTTCAAACTCCACCAGGCCAAAATCAAGGTACGGCCGCTCGATCCCTTCCGGCAGGCAATGCACCCGTGTGTGGGTCAGCAGCGTCACCGTTCCCTCCAGGGGTTCCTGATCAAAATCCTGGCCGCCGCAGCGGTCACAGACCAGCCGGGCGGGATAGGTGCGCCTGCCGCATTGTCTGCAGCGATATGCATACAGTTTCATGGCTTCTTCCCTCACTGATCCGTCAAAATGGTGGCGACTACGTTGTTGCCGAATCCGCCGAAGTTCACGGCCAGTCCCACATGTGCTTCCGGCACCTGCCGGCCGCCGGCCTCTCCCCGCAGCTGGCGCACCAACTCCACAAGCTGGGACACACCGGTGGCCCCTAAGGGATGCCCCTTTGCTTTCAGCCCGCCCGATGTGTTAATAGGGATTCTGCCGCCCAGTGCAGTATCACCCCGGCGCACTGCCAGGTGGCCTTCGCCCCGGCGGAAAAAGCCAACTTCTTCGCTTTCCACGATCTCCAGAATTTGGAAAGCGTCATGCAGTTCGGCTACATCCACCTCCGCAGGCGTGAGCCCCGCCATATCGTAGGCCCGCTGCGCTGCCAGACGCACAGCCTGAAGATCCGTCGGCACAGCGCGGTTGGCCACCACATGGGTGTCCGTCGCCTGGCCGATGCCGGCAATGCGCACCGGAGTGCGCACCGCGCCGTTCCGGCAATCCATGGCGCACAGCAGCACGGCCGCCGCACCGTCGGACATGGGGCAAATATCATACCGCCGCAGCGGATCGGCCACCAGCGGGTTGATCTTGTCCCGCAGCTCGCCCTGCGTCAATTCCTCCAGCGTAACGCTTTTATGCAGCTGCGCACAAGGATTGTGCATGGCATTTGCATGATTTTTCACCGCCACCCGGGCCACATCCTCCATGGTCACGCCGTAGCGCTCCATAATCAGGCGCGTAAACATGGCGGCAAAGGAGGTCAGCGTCAGGCCGTAGTTGTATTCCGCTTCCGGGTGAAGCATGGTAGCCACAAAATCCGTGGCCGCGGCGCCGCCCCGGACGTTCATCTTCTCGCCGCCCACCACCAGCACCCGGTCGCACATCCCGCTGGCAATGGCCATATACCCCAACTTGACCGCACTGGCACCGCTGGCAGGACCGTTTTCCACACATTCGGCCATGGCCGGGCACAAATGCAGCGAATCCGCCAGCGCGCTGGCGCTGCCGCTGATATGGTTAACCATGCCGCCGCCCATGGAAGCCACGAACACCTGATCGATCCTGGCTTCCGGACCGGGGGCGATCCGCGCATCCTCAAAGCAGAGCAGGGCCGCCTCACCCAGCAGCTCCAAAAATCCTTTCTCGGTTTTACCGAATTTCGTATGGCCAATTCCAATGATCCCAACCGGCCGCATACCGTCCCTCCCTTACCGTGCTTCCAGCGCGGCCGCGGTTTCCCGCAGTGAATCCATATCCTCCACGTGCAGCAGCGCCGCCTGCGGAGCGATCTCCCGCACAAAATTCGAGTACATGGTCTTCGGCCCCAACTCCACAAAGGTATCCATGCCGTCGCGCAGCATATTACGGATGATCTGCTCGCACTGCACCGCAACGCACAGCTGCAGCACCATTTTCTCCTGAATCCGCTGCACATCGCTCTCCTTTTCGCCGTCGGTATTCATATAAAAATCCACATTGGGCGCAGAAAGCGCCACCGAGGAAAACACATCGTCCAGCGCTTTCTGCGCAGGCTCCATCATGGCGCAGTGGGACGGAATGCTCACCGGGATGACCGTGTTCTTCATCCCCTCCTGGTCCAAGCGTTTCTGGAACGCCTTCATCGCCTCTATTTCGCCGGCAAAAATCAGCCGGGACGGCGCGTTGCAGTTGGAGAGGGCCACATATCCATCCACCTCTTTACTGATCGCAACGGCACGGTCCGCGTCAGGCGCCATCACCGCCACCATAGCGCCCTTCCCCACGGGCACCGCCTCCTGCATCGCCTTAGATCGGATCTTGATGATCCGAAGAGCGTCTTCAAAAGAAAGCACGCCGGAAGCCGTCAGCGCGCCGTATTCCCCCAGGGAAAATCCCGCCATGGCGTCCGGCCGGATGCCATATTCCGATAAGGCCGCATAGGCAGCGTACTCCGTCGTCAAAATACACGGCTGCGTATTTTCCGTACGGTTCAGCGCTTCCTCCGGCCCCTGAAAACAGATGTCCCGCACGCTGCGCTGCAAAACCCGGTCGGCACAGTCAAAAATCGTCCTGCAGACCGCTGCGCCCTCATACAGGCTCCGCCCCATCCCCACATACTGCGAGGACTGCCCCGTGAACAAAAATGCCAGCTTTCCCATTGGAATTTCTCCCTTTCGCCGCAATCGTTTTTTTCATTATACCATGGCCCCTTTTGTTCGTCTATTGTTCACACTATCCTATTTTCCCGCCGCATTTTCGGCCGTTTCACCTTTTTTATAAACCACGGAGCCGTTTTTACATATGCCACAACTTCTGTCTTGTCATATGACAATCCATGTGCTATACTATACCAGAATTTTACCTCTGTCACACAAACCCGATCGACAGGAAGTTCCAAAAGACAGATATGAAGGAGGAATCTCATTATGGAGATCCGAGAAAGGATCCGGCGGCTGAAACAGGAACAGGATGCCGTGATTCTGGCCCATTACTATGTGCGCGACGAAGTGCAGGAAATTGCTGATTACATCGGCGATTCCTTTTACCTGAGCAAGCTGGCCGTGGATCTGCCGCAGAAAACACTGCTGGTGTGCGGCGTGTCCTTCATGGGCGAAAGCGCGAAAATCCTCAATCCCGGCAAGCGCGTCCTGCTGCCCGATCCCAAAGCCGACTGCGCCATGGCCCACATGATCACGCCGGAAAAGGTGGCCGCGCTGCGCCGGGCGCATCCTAAGGCCGCCGTGGTGTGCTACATCAATTCCACCGCAGAACTGAAAACCTGCTCGGACGTGTGCGTCACCTCCGCCAATGCGCTGAAGATCGTCCGCGCCCTGCCCAACGAGGAGATCATCTTCATCCCCGACGAAAACCTGGGCCGCTACATTGCCTCCCAGCTGCCGGAGAAAACCTTTATTTTCAACGACGGCCGCTGCCCCATCCACGCTAGGATCACTGCCACAGACATCGATGCAGCCAAAGCCGCTCACCCCGGCGCGCCGGTGCTGGCCCATCCCGAATGCATCCCCGCCGTGCTGGAAAAAGCCGATTACGTCGGCAGCACCTCCGGCATTTTGAACTATGCCACCGAGCACAGTGAAACGGCCTATATCATCGTTACCGAATGCGGCATTGGCTACAAGCTGCGCCAGCAGAATCCCGGCAAGGAATTTTTCTTCGTTACCCCCACGCCAATCTGCGAGGACATGAAGTTCATCACGCTGGAAAAGATCGCCCACGCTCTGGAAACCGGCGAAGGCGAGGTCACGCTGGAAGAGGCACAGCGCAGCCGGGCCAACGCCCCTCTAGAGCAGATGCTTGCACTGGCCAAATAACAGAAAAGAGCGAATACATATGAAAAAACAGGATATTGTGATCGTCGGCAGCGGCTGCGCAGGCCTTTTCGCGGCGCTGCAATTTCCGGCAGATAAACGGATCACCATGATCACCAAGGAAGTCATTGAACACAGCGATTCGTTTCTGGCCCAAGGCGGCATCTGCGTGCTCAAAACCCCCGAGGATTACCAGAGCTTCTTTGACGACACCCTCAAAGCCGGCCACTACGAAAACCGCAAAGAGTCCGTGGATATCATGATCCGCTCCTCCCGGGATACCATCCGGGAGCTGATCGGCTACGGCGTGGATTTTGCCCGTGCCGAGGACGGCACGCTGCTCTACACCCGCGAAGGCGCCCACAGCAAGCCCCGCATCCTCTACCATGAAGACGAAACTGGCAAGGAAATCACCTCACGCCTGCTCTCTCAGGTGCGCAGCGCCCGCCCCAATGTGCAGATCATCGAAAACACCGCCATGGTGGACCTGATCTGTCAGGGCGACACCTGCCGCGGCGTGGTCATCCGCCGCGCCGACGGCAGCTATGATACCATTTCGGCAGATTACACCATGCTGGCCTGTGGCGGCATCGGCGGGCTGTACAAGCATTCCACCAACTACCCCCAGCTGACCGGAGACGGCCTGGCCGTATGCATGGAACATGGCGTGGCACTGGAAAACATCAACTATGTGCAGATCCATCCCACCACACTCTATACCAAAAAGCCGGGGCGGAGCTTTCTCATCTCCGAATCCGTCCGCGGCGAGGGCGCACTGCTGTACAATGCCAAGGGCGAGCGCTTTGCCAACGAGCTGATGCCCCGGGATCTGCTGACTGAAGCCATCCGCGCCCAGATGGCCAACGACGGCACGGACTTTGTGTGGGAGGATCTGCGCCCCATCGGCGAAGAAGAAATCAAAACCCATTTCCCCAACATTTACGCCCGGTGCTTGGAGGAAGGATACGACGTGACCAAAGAATGCATCCCCGTCACCCCCGCCCAGCATTACTTTATGGGCGGCATCCACGTGGACGAGGAGAGCAAGACCACTATGGAGCACTTGTACGCCATCGGAGAAACCGCCTGCAACGGCGTACATGGGAAAAATCGGCTGGCCAGCAACTCCCTGCTGGAATCGCTGGTGTTTGCCAAGCGGGCCGCCCTTCATATCATAGAGCATTACACTCCCCAGAACGGGCCTCTGCCCGCCGTGGACTTTTCCGCTTATGAACCCGCCCAAGCCCTGGCAGCGCGGCGCAAGGACGCGATTTTATCCGAAATCAGGAGGCTGAATCAACATGAGCATCAGTGACGTGACGATGAAACTGAATATGGACCGCTACCTCCTGCTGGCCCTGGAAGAGGACATTACCAGCGAGGATGTATCGGCCAACGCGGTGATGGATCAGCCCTGCTTGGGTGAGGTGGAGCTGATCTGCAAACAAAGCGGCGTACTTGCAGGCCTGCAGGTGTTTTCCCGCGTGTTTGAATTGCTGGACGAGCGCTTTACCATGGAATCGTTCTGTGCCGACGGCGATCGGGTGGAACCGGGCCAGCGTCTGGCCCTGCTGCGCGGCGACATCCGCGCCCTGCTCTCCGGCGAGCGTACAGCGCTGAACTTTTTGCAGCGCATGAGCGGCATCGCCACCCATACCGCCGAACTGGTGTCCCTGCTGCAGGGCAGCGGCATCACGCTGCTGGACACCCGCAAAACCACCCCCAACCTACGGATCTTTGAAAAATATGCCGTCACCGTGGGCGGCGGCACCAACCACCGCTACAACCTCTCCGACGGCGTGATGCTCAAGGACAACCATATCGGCGCCGCCGGCGGCATCAAACCCGCCGTGGCGCGCGCCCGCGCCTACGCGCCCTTTGTGCGCAAGATCGAGGTGGAAACCGAAACGTTGGAACAGGTGCGCGAGGCGGTAGAAGCCGGAGCGGACATCATCATGCTCGACAACATGGATCCGGATACGATGAAGGAGGCCGTGGCTCTGATCGCAGGCCGGGCGCAGACGGAATGCTCCGGCAACGTTACCGCAGAAAACATTGCACAGCTGCGGGATATCGGCGTCGATTATATCTCCTCCGGCGCGCTGACCCATTCCTCCCCGATCCTCGACTTGTCGTTGAAACATCTTCACCCCATCGAAGCTTAAACAGGCAGACGCGAATTCCCGCGCAGGGATTCGCTCTTCGCTTTTCCATTCCTCTCCCCGGAGGAACCGTATTCTAATCCGAAAGGAGCGTTTTTATGGCTGGGGAAGACCGGCGCAAAAAAATACTGCAGCTGCTCAAGGGGCAGATCCTGAACGGCTCGCAGCTGGCAAAACAGCTCAACGTCAGCCGGCAGGTTATCGTGCAGGACATCGCCTTGCTGCGTACCTCCGGCAGCGAGATCCTCTCCACCCGCCAGGGCTATATTCTCTCGGCGGACAATACCTGTACCCGCACCTACCACGTCCGCTGCCCTGAGGCTGAGATTGAACCGATGCTCAACGTGTTTGTGGACGCTGGCGGCACGGTGCAGGATATTTTTGTGATCCACAACACCTACGGAGTGATCCGCGCCGAGCTGCATCTGTGCAACAGGCGGGAGGTGAAACAGTTTATCGAAAGCATCCACACCGGCCGGGAAGCAGCCCTGCACGGGCTATGCAAAGGCGGTCACTGGCATACCGTTTCCGCCGACACGGAAAGCGCCCTGGATCTGATCGCCCAAGAGCTACGTGCCCGGGGCTACCTGATCGAACGGACCGGCAGCGAGCCGGGAAACGCAGGTGGCAGAAAAAGGGGCTGATTTCCCGTTTTTGTAAACCTTTTTCCCTTATTTTTGTGGATTTTACCTCTTGTTGCACGCTATATGCCTCTGCTACAATAAAAAATACTTGATACTTCAATCGAAACTGAAAAGGATGGATGAACGCATGAATAACGCCGCATCTTTGACTAAGATGAAAAAAGATGAGCTCGTGGAGCTTTGCAAGCAGAAAGGCCTGACCGGTTATTCCAAATTGAAAAAGGACGAGCTGGTGGCGCTGCTGAGCGAAGCCATGGGTGCCGGCGCACAAGCGGCTCCCTCCGCCGCGCCCGAGCAGACCGAGGCCGCAGAGGAAACAACCGGCGCAGCAGCGCCCCGCACCGAAACAGCCGGCGCCGCCGACAGCGCATTGGGCCGCTACTGCACCGCGCTGGTCAATTTGTGGGGCATCGCCCCCGCCGCCATGGTGGCCGCAGTATACAATCAGTTTACCGGCTCCTCTGTTACCGCTGAAGACGCGGAAGCCGCCGCTTCCTGCCCCGTGGTGAACGGTGAGCTGATCCATAAAAACCTGGCCGACCGGGACAACGAGATTGCCGCGCTGCGCAAAAAGCAGGCGCATTACAATCACTATCTCCCCTCTGCCAACCATATCGACGATTATCTGGATGAGCGCTACCGCGAAAACACCCATGAATTTATCGCCATGCGCGATTTCATGGTGCGTTCTTTCCATATGAAGGAGGCTCTCGCCACAGCCAACGCCCTGCATATCCTGCAGTATTTGGACACCGAAACCGATGTGAGTTACCTGATGAGCCAGCTGGCCACCGCAGGCGTCCGCTTTGAAAACGACCAGCAGTTCCGCAATTTCGCTGTGCTGCTGAACCGCATGAAATCCACCGCCCGGTTCTGGGGCTTCTGCGGCCATACGCCGGAGGAAGCCGAAAACTTCGCCCCCAAGCGCGGCACCGTTCATGTGTATAAGGTGGGGCGCAACGATCCCTGCCCCTGCGGCAGCGGCAAAAAGTATAAAAAGTGCTGCGGCCGGTAAACACTATCCGCTGCGGCGCGGTCACGGAGGTGGGTTCCCGTGAACGTTGATCTCAGTTCCCTGTCCAAACTTCTGGGCCACCTGACGCTGGAGAGCGTTCTCTCGTCCCTGCTGACCCTGCTGGTCTGCCTAGTCGTCATCAAGATCCTCTCCCGTCTGGTGCGGCGCATCCTTCAACGCACCCAGTTGGACGAGCGGCTTCAGAAATTCCTGCTCAGCGGATTGCGCATCCTCGGCTATATCGTCACGGTAATCATCGTGGCGCAGAGTCTGGGCATCCCTTCCACCTCGCTGGTGGCGCTGCTCAGCGTAGCCTCACTGGCGGTCTCGCTGGCAGTGCAGGGGCTGTTGTCCAATGTGGCCGGCGGCATGATACTGCTCACCTCGCGTCCCATCTCGTTGGGCGACTATGTGGAGGTAGCCGGTGTCACCGGTTATGTGGACGAGATCGGCATGGTGTATACCAAGCTCCACACCGACGACGGACAGGCCATCATGCTGCCCAATTCCAGCATTTCCGGCGAACGCATTACCAACTATTCCACCCTAGGCCGCCGCCGCATCGTGCTGTCCATCGGCGTGTCCTATGATGCCGCCGCCCCAGAGGTCCGCGCGGCGTTGCTGGAAGCCGCCGCCGGCATTGAAACCCTGCTGGACGATCCCGCGCCAGCGGTATATGTGACGGCTTACCAGGAAAGCTGCATTGAATATACCATTTACTGCTGGTGCGCATGGGATGTTTTCCTGAGCAGCAAGCTGAAGCTGAACGAAGCCATCAAGTGTGCGCTCGATCAGCGTTGCATTGAAATTCCCTATAATTACCTCAATGTCCGCATTCTGGACAACAGTGCGGCACCGCCTGACGGACAGGCACGGGTATAAACGCATTTTCGCGGGCGGCTTCTGACAGGAAGCCGCCCGCTTTCTCTCTTGCACCTGGAAAAATTTTTGATAAATCTTTATGAAGATGTACAACATTTGGCCTTCTTCATCTGTATAAAGGACAAAAGCGGCAAGAACAACCGCCACAAACAAAGCCAGTTAAAGGCTGAAAACCACATGAGAAAGGAATCGATCCATATGAAAAAGAACGCTATCACCGCCGCGGCCCTGTGCGCCACGCTGTCTCTGTCCCTCGTCCTGACAGCCTGCGCCGTGCCGGGCAGCCATACCGGCAGCAGCGTCTCTGCCACAGAGAATGTGCAGATCCCCACCCCTTTCATCGACTGCGGAACCCAGGAGGACGCGGAAACGCTGGCTGGCTTCGACACTGTGGCTCCCCTGAACATCGACGGCTACCCCATCCGTACTTTCCAAGCCATGACCAGCGAAAGCGGCAATATGATCCAGATCTTTTTCACCAATAAAAACGCCGGGGAGATCCTGATGCGCAAGGCGGCTGGCGCCGGCGATATCAGCGGCGGTGACCTCCGCACTTGGGGCCCTGCTGAGGACTGATCGGTCTCCCGCCCCCCACTCAAAACACGAAAGGTGGCCAAATCAGTGAAATCCTGTCCTTCCCTGCCCCGATGCCGGGCTCCCCTCTCCGGCCGGCTGCTGGACGGCTTTTCCCGATTTCTCCTGGACATCGTGGCTCTTTTCGCCGCAGACGTATATCTATACCGCTTACGATTCGGGAATGGCCGAAGGGAGCCTGTTCTCCTGATTCCATTGGAGCAGGCAGCCTGAGCGCCGCCCTGCTCCAAAAATGGTGGACTTTTTCCCCACCATCGGATAGAATACAAGTAATCCCTGTGTATCTTTTCCCGCGCCCATTCCGGGGATCATCTTAAAACGATCGGAGGACGCTTCCATGGCGCTGTTTGGAAAAAAGAAAGCCGCAAAAGAACCTTCCCCACCCGAAAAATGTAGCGGACAAGCTGCGCCGCAGCCGGTTCTGCAGCAGGACCGGACAACGCAGGACACGTTTCAGCACGTCTTTTTCCTTCAGCTCCTGTTCCGCAAAACGCCCACACCACCCTCCGCAGAAGCACTGCAGGCCGCAGCCGAAGCGAAATTCGGCCCGGTGGACATCATTACGGGCCGGGATGGGCAGGGACTGTGCAGCTTCGCGGTCAAAAAATACACCTGCCACTTCAAAGATGCATCCCTGCCTGCACAGGTGAATTTTTACAGCCTGTTGGAGGGCGGCGCGAAAAAAGAATTGCCGCCCCTGCAGCGCACGCAGTTTTGGGATGTGCCCGACGGGGCGGCGCTGTATGACAGCTGCCCTCATATCCTGGCGCTTTCCGATTTCATGTCCGCCGGCCTGCCTGTCCGGGACCGGTGCAACCTGCTGATGGATTGGCTGGAGGCCTCCCTGACGCTGCTGCCGGATTGTGCGGCAGTGTTCACTCCCTCCTCGGGCAAGCTGGTGACGGCAGAATCTGTGCGCACTTCCCCGGCGCAAGGCCCGGACCGGTTCATTGCCCACTGCGTGAATGCGCGCTTTTTCAACATCGACGGTACGCAGGACGACCACATCGTGGATACCACCGGCCTGTTCTCGATCGATCTCCCCGACCTGCAATATCATTTCCACACTCTGGATCCTAATTTTGTGGTAAATCACGCCTACAACCTGGCCTCTTATCTTCTGGCCAATCCGGAAGCGATCCGCTCCGGTGATACGGTGGACGGCATCGATCCCGCCACCGGTACCATATGCCGGGACATTCAGTGGCGCTGCCAGTATGAAGATGCCCTAATCCAACCGATCCGACCGGTACTGGACGTTTGCCCCGGTTCCTTTGCAGCAGGACAGCGAGAATGACATTTGTTCGCAAAAGAAGGCGAAAACAAGATACAGAGGGTAACTTTTGTCGAAAAAGTTACCCTCTGTATTGCTCTTTATCGAATAAGTCACTATATCCAGCCAATGGACAGGGTCTTCTGCCGGGCATCAACGGGCCGTCCGATCCGCCTCGATCAGCCGCCGCAGGGCTTCTACGCCCACAGCGATGGCCCCCTCAGCGTCAAATACAGCATCCTGATCAAGCCCCGCTTTTTCCCGCTCCTGATTCCACAGGGCACTGAACACCGCTCCGCAACGCACGCCCCGTGCCGCCGCCACAGTGAACAGCGCCGCGCTCTCCATTTCACTGGCCAGCGTACCCAGCCGTTTCCAGGCCTCCCATTTGTACTGCAGCTCCGACGCCACTGGCATGGTTTCCGGCGCATGCTGCCCGTAAAAAGAATCCTTGCACTGGACCACTCCCGTGTGAAAGGGCTTCCCCAATGCACGGGCCGCATCCACCAGCGCACAGGCGGCGGAAAAATCCGGCACGGCGGGAAATTCAATGGGCGCGTATTCCCTGCTGGTGCCCTCCATGCGGATGGCGCCGGTGGCAATAATCACATCGCCGGCACGCACCGGAAGCGCCATGCCGCCGCAGGTCCCCACGCGGATCAACGTATGGGCGCCGATGGCAATGAGTTCCTCCATGGCAATGGCCGCCGACGGGCCGCCGATACCCGTGGAACAGACGCTGACACGCTCTCCTGCCAGGGTGCCGGTGTAAACCGTAAATTCCCGGTTCCGGGACACCTGCTCCGCTCCGTCAAACCGCGCGGCAATGGCCGCGCACCGCCCTGGATCGCCGGGCAGGATGCAGTACCGACCCACATCCCCCGCTTTACAGCGGATATGAAACTGTACTTCTTCTTTCTGCATCGAAAAACTACCTCCTTCAAACAACAGCCTTACCGGTTCGACCACACCGAAGGGAAAAACAGCAGAAGGATCGGCATGATCTCCAATCGTCCGGCCAGCATACCGAAACAGAAAAACAGCTTGGTCGGTGCGGAAAAGACATTGAACGTGCTGGCCGGCCCAGCCAGTTCAACGCCGGTGCCGGTATTGCTGACGCAGGCAATGGCCGCGGATAGGCTGGTTCCCAGCGTGTGCCCGTCCACGGAACTGACTGCGGCCAGCAGCAGGATAATAACAATATAGGAGAAAAAATAGAGCGAGGCCGCCGTCAACACCGGCTCTTCCACCCGACGGCCATCCACGCAGATGGTGCGCACCACACGGGGGTGGATCACGCTGTGCAGCTGGCGGTGCATGATGCGGAAGAGCAGCGTGAAACGCTGCACCTTGATACCGCCTGCTGTAGAAGCGGAGCAGCCGCCCACTGCCATCAGGAGCAGCAGCAGCATTTGGGAAAAAGCAGGCCATTGCCCGAAATCCGTACTGGCAAAAGCGGTGGTACTGGATACGGACACCGTCTGAAATACGGCGTGCCCAATGCTCTCCAGCGCACCGAGTCCGCTGTGCAGCATCAAATCAAGGGAGATCAGCACCATGACTGCCAGGAGCATGCGAAAATAAATACGGATCTCCGCATTGTCGCGAAAGCGCATGGTGCGCCGGATCAACACCAGATAAAGCACCGTGAAATTCAGGCTGGAGAGCAGCATGAACGCCACCACAATGACATTGACCGCCAGAGAGTTGTAAAAGCCAAGACTGGCCGATCGGCTGGAAAATCCACCGGTGGCCACGGTGGACATCGCATGCACCAGACTGTCGTACCAACCCATGCCGGCAATGCGCAGGCAGACCGCCTCCGCTGCCGTCAAAATAATATAGATGTAATACAGGATTTTGGCGTTCTGCCCGATTTTCGGCACCAGCTTGGTTTTGATCGGCCCGGGACTTTCGGCCCGCAGCAGGAAAATACTGCCCGCGCCCCGCTTGGGCAGCAGAGCCAGCGTGAGCACCAAAACACCCATGCCGCCCAGCCATTGGGTCAGGCTCCGCCAGAACAGCAGTCCCCGCGGCAGTGCCTCCACATCGGCGATCAGCGTAGCGCCGGTAGTGGTAAAGCCCGAAACCGATTCAAACAGCGCGTCCATCACATTGGGGAACACGCCGCACATCCAATAGGGCGCCGCACCAAACGCGGAAATCACAATCCAGCTGAACGCGACAGCAAAAAAGCCTTCCCGCACCTGGATTTTCTCTTTTCGCTCCTGCTGAAGGCACAGCAGCAGCAAGCCGAACACGGTGCAGAAAACCGCCGCGGTGCAAAACACAAACGCCACGGACCGCTCCCCATACAGCAGGGAGACCACCAGCGGCAGCAACATGCAGGCTCCTTCCAGGACCAGCGTCAAGCCCATCACTTTACAGATCAGGTTGTGATTCATCGCTCTCTCGCCTCTCCCGCAGACGGCGCCGCAGGCCCTTCCATACTCTCTTTCTTTGGCTTCATTATAGCAAAGGCCGCCCCGATGTGCAAGCGGGGCGGCCTTTGCACACAACGCTTTGTATTTCCCTGTAAAGTATGCTATAATAAAGTACTTACCGTACTGTCTGTACGCAGCCGTGCCTGCGCCGGTTTCGCTCTGCAAAACGGTTCCATTCCAATCCACGAATCTAACGAAATATGGTGACGCTTTTGGATACTCTACTGCAATCGTTCCAACAACTCCTCACAGGGCTTCAGAAGGGCCTCTCCAACGCTCTGTTTCCCGCCGCCTCGCTGGCCGGTGCGCTGGGTGCGGCGCTGACGCTGGCGCTGCATGTGCTGGTCGCCGTGCTGGCAGTGCTCATCGTCTGGCGCTGCGCCGCCTCGCTGCTGCGCGGCCGGACAGAGGAAGAGCACTGGGGCTTTTTCAGCCTGCCCAACGGCGCAAAGCTTCCGCTGAACCACTGGGAAAACATCATTGGCCGGGCCGCTTCCTGCGACATCGTGCTCTCTTTGCCCACCGTGTCCCGCCAGCACGCCGCCGTGCAGCGGGACGAAGACGGCCTGTGGACCATTTACCCCCTGGGCGGCAAGGGCGGCGTGGCTGTCAACGGCAAAAAGGTGAACTACCAACGGGCCATCACCGTGGGCGACAAAGTGACCGTGGGCGGCGTGGATCTTTATTTCTTCCCCGCCAGCGCTGAAGAGCTGCGCCAGCAGACCCAGCGGCGTCAGCGCCCCGGCCGCCGTTTCAGGCCTACGACGACGCTGGCCTATCTTACAGCGTTTCAGGGACTTTTACTTCTGGAGCTGGTGTACGCCAAAGGCGCAGAGTTCACCTCTGTGCTCATCGGGTGCTTCGGCGTGCTGTGTGCGGCCATGTGGGGGCTGTACGCCCTGTACCGTTTGTTCCGGCGCACCGGATTCGAACTGGAAAGCCTGGCGTTCTTCCTCACATCGCTGTGCCTGTGCGTCACAGCCTCTTCTTCGATTTCCACGCTACCCAAACAGACTGCTTCCGTGCTGTTGGGGCTGCTCGCCTTTGTCCTGCTGGGCTTGTTCCTGCGGGATCTGGCCATCGCCAAAAAACTGCGCTGGCCCGTGGCCATTGCCGCCTGCGCTCTGCTGGCCTTCAACGTACTCTTCGGCCAGCAGCTGTTCGGCGCGCGCAACTGGGTGAGCATCGGTCCATTATCGTTCCAGCCCTCAGAATTTGTGAAAGTGGCCTTCATTCTGGCCGGTGCAGAAACCATGGACCGCCTGTTCGCCCGCCGAAACCTGATTTTCACCATTCTCTTTTCCCTATTCTGCGTGGGATGCCTGGCGCTGATGAGCGACTTCGGCACGGCACTGATCTTCTTCATTGCCTTTCTGGCCATTGCTTTCCTGCGCAGCGGCGACCTTCCCAGCATCGCCATGATCTGTGCCGCAGCGGCAGCCGGCTGCGGCGTGGTGCTGAAATTCAAGCCTTACATCGCAAACCGCTTTGCCGCTTGGCGGCATGTGTGGGAATTTGCCGACACCACCGGCTACCAGCAGACCCGAACTATGTCTGCAGCAGCCAGCGGCGGGCTGTTCGGCAACGGAGCGGACAACGGCTGGCTCAAATATGTGGGCGCGTCCAACACTGACCTGGTGTTCGGCATGGTGGCCGAAGAACTGGGGCTGATCGTGGCCGTGCTGACGGTGGTATGTATCGTCACATTTTCTCTGTTCACCATAAAGGCTGCCGCCACCTCCCGCTCCACCTTCTACACCATCGCCGCCTGCTCCACCTCCACCATGCTGGTGTTTCAGACTGTCCTGAATGTGCTCGGGTCTGTGGATTTGCTGCCCCTGACCGGCGTGACGTTCCCCTTCCTCTCCTGCGGCGGATCCAGCATGATGGCCTGCTGGGCCTTGCTGGCTTTTATCAAAGCCGGAGACAACCGCCAGAATTCCGGTCTTGCCGTGCGCCTGCCGGGCCGAAAGGACGAACCGGTCCGCCCCGGCGGAGGCGGCGACCCTATGCTGGAATTCGATCCCTCTGTCTTTGACGACACCCCTGTTTCCCCCGCACGCCGTTCTCCTTCCGCCATCGACATTCCCCTGAGCGAACCGCGCCGTCACAGCCATGTAGACGATGTGATGGCCGATCTCGGCAGCATCGACTTTGCCCATCTTGACACCATCGGCGAGGACTGCGGCATCGACGTTCCCCTGCCTGGCGAGGAGTGCGGCCGAAAACGGCGTTCTTCCATCGACATCCCCGTGGGAGACACCCGCTGGTCTTCCATCGATATTCCCATTGACAACCGGAAAGGAGCAAAGCGATGAAACAAGTAAAACGGCGCACCTGGTTCTGCCTGGTGTTCACAGCCCTGCTGGCCCTTGGCGCCCTGCTCTTTCTGGCACGCTATTTCACCGTCGGCGGAGACTGGGCCTCCTTCAGCGCCAACAAGCATATTTACGACAAGAGCGGCCAACTGATCAGCGGCGCCGTGCTGGATCGAACCGGCGCCGTGCTTTACGATGCCGCCGCTGGAACCTACAACGACGATAAAACCACCCGTCAAGCCACACTTCACGCCGTGGGCGACCGCTCCGGCAACATTGCCACCGGCGCCAAACAGACCTTCAGTGAACAGTTAAGCGGCTTCAACCCTATTCTCGGCACCACCACCGGTGGGCACAATGTATATCTCACCCTGGACGCGGATCTGAACCGGACGGCCTATGAGGCCCTGAACGGGCGCAAAGGTGCCGTCGGCGTGTATAATTACAAAACCGGAGAGCTTTTGTGCATGGTCAGCACCCCCACCTTCGACCCGGAAAACCCGCCGGAGATCCAAGACGGCGACAGCCGCTACGAAGGGGTATACCTCAATCGTTTTCTCTCGGCCACCTACACGCCTGGTTCCGTGTTCAAGCTGGTCACTACCATGGCCGCCATCGAAACATTGAACGATTATGAGAACCGCACTTACACCTGTACCGGTAGTACGGAAATCGGCGGCCAGGCCATCACCTGCCCCAGCGCCCACGGGGACATGGATATCTACGGTGCTCTCGCCAACTCCTGCAATTGTTTTTATGCTCAGCTCGCCGTGGAAATGGGCGGCAAGACCATGTGGCAGTATGCCAAAAAGGTTGGTCTCCTTGACAGTCTTTCCGTCAGCGGCATTTCCACGGCCGCAGGCAGCTTCACCGCCGCCGAAGAG
The DNA here is from genome assembly GCA_020555605.1 of bacterium 210917-SL.2.15. GTDB lineage: Bacteria > Bacillota > Clostridia > Oscillospirales > Oscillospiraceae > Pseudoscillospira. Next base: position 182,778 of record JAJCJC010000002.1, read on the forward strand.
GGCAGCGCCGACCTGGGCTGGTCCGGCGTGGGCCAGTACAACGACCTGGTGAATCCCTGCGCCATGATGACGCTGTGCGGCACCATTGCCAACCGGGGCACGCAGGTCCTGCCCCGGCTGCTGCTGAAAGAAACCACCGCTGCGGGCCTGAGCGCCGGGCACTCCCGGGCCGAAAAACACAGCGGTACCCTCTCATCGGACACCTGCGTCCTGCTGGCTTCCATGATGCGCCGCAATGTGACCGAGCATTACGGCCAGAGTTCCTTCGGCGACCTGGCCGTGTGCGCTAAGTCGGGCACCGCCGAGGTGGGCAGCGACGCGCGCCCCCACTCCTGGTTCACCGGTTTTGTAGACGATGAGGACCACCCCTTGGCCTTCGTCGTGGTGGTGGAAAACGGCGGCAGCGGCGCGTCCGTGGCCGGCAATGTCGCCGCAAAAGTGCTGACCGCGGCTGCAGAAGCAGGCTATTAAGCAGAAACAATGGCTGCTGTATGTCCTTCAGGCAGCCATTGCTCCTTTTTTGTACTTCCCAAATTGAAACTTTTTCGAAATTCTTTGGTTTTTCTTAAGTTTTTCTTTGGTTACAGGGTGACAAACTGTTCATTTTATGTCATAATATTGTTTTTGGTGAGGCATTTGCCCCAATTTTTTGCATGAGGAGAAGTATTATGACGGGACACTATATGTACGGCTGTGACTACGATCATTTCCGCCATCTGCTCGCGGAGCACCAGGCTGATCTTGATCCGGCACAGCGCGGACGCATTGAGGAATGTCTGCGCTATTCCCGCTTTCTCACCCGCTTTGCAAAAATCGAGCGTCTTTTCTGGGATAAGCGTATCCGCGCTGTAGAGGTCACGAAGCCGCCCCTGTTCATTCTCGGCCACTGGCGCAGCGGAACGACGTATCTGTTCAATCTGCTCTCCTGCGATCCGGAGATGGCGTTCATGGACTCTATGACCACCTTCACCTTTCACAATTTTCTTCTGCTACGCTATCATCTGCCCAAGCATTACCGCAGCAAGCTGACCGGCGACCGCTACGGCGATGATATGGAGTTCCTGCCCCACTCGCCCCAGGAAGAGTGCTACGCTATCGCCAATTGTATTGACGAAACCTTTACTCACCTGATCACTTTTCCGCAAAGCTATCAGGAATATATGGACCTCGCTTTTGAGGACGGCATGACCGACGCGCAGAAGCAGCGCTGGCGCGCCACGCATGAATACCTGCTCAAGAAAATCACCTATTTCCGCAGGGGAAAGCGCATCCTGTTCAAAAGCCCGGACAACACCGCAAAAATGGGGATGCTCCACGATTTGTACCCCGAAGCAAAATTTGTACATATCTACCGCGACCCCTATAAGGTGCTCCTGTCCACCATCCATATGTTTGAGGCGGGCATGCAGGCCATGACGTTTGAAAAGGTCCCACCCCACGCGCTGATTGAGGACATGGCCGTGCAGTTTTACAAGCGCATCTATCTGCAATACCTCAAAGACATGGCCCGCGTACCCCGGGAACAGCTGGTGGAAATCGCCTACAGCGACCTGACGCGCGCGCCCATCGACACCCTTGCACAGATTTATACTGCCTTGGATCTGCCCGGGTTTGAAGCGGCCCGGCCGCAGATGCTCGCCCATATCGAGAGCCAGCGCGCCTACCGCACCAACCGCTTCGAACTGCCGGATGCGCTGCGCCGGAAGATCAACCGAGAACTGGGCTTTTTCTTTGACCATTACCATATTCCGATGCAGACGGAAAAAGGAGACTGAACGCCATGGATCACAAGCAAATGGATTATCTCGACAAGTTGGAGGCCAAAAGCATTTACATCCTGCGGGAGGCTTACGCCTCCTTCGACAAACTGTGCATGCTCTGGTCCATCGGCAAGGACTCCACCGTCCTGTTGTGGCTGGCGCGCAAAGCCTTTTTCGGCCATGTCCCCTTCCCTCTGGTCCATGTGGACACCCATTACAAGATCCCCGAAATGATCGAATACCGCGACCGTCTGGCTAAGGAATACGGGCTGTATATGATTTACGGCGAAAACAGCGAATCCCTGAAAAACAAGCAGACTTGGCCCGATGGCAACGTCAGCCGCCTGGAATGCTGTAAGAATTTGAAAACCGAAGCCCTGAAGCACACCCTGAGCGGCGAGTGGCCCCGTTATCGGCTGAATCTGCAGACCGGAAACTACGAAGTGGACGCCGACCGCACCGCCTACACCGGCGTGATCGTGGGCGCCCGGGCTGATGAGGAAGGTTCTCGCTCCAAGGAGCGCTACTTCTCCCCCCGGGACAAAAACAACGACTGGAATGTGGACGATCAGCCGCCGGAATTCTGGAACCAGTTCAAAACCGATTTCGCCCCCGGCACCCATCTGCGCATCCACCCGCTGCTGGACTGGACGGAGCTGAACGTGTGGGAATACATCGAGCGGGAGAACATCCCCACCGTGTCGCTGTACTATGACCAGGGCGACGGCACACGCTACCGCTCTCTTGGCTGCTGGCCCTGCACCAAACCGATCCGCTCCACCTCCAAGAACGTCCGGGACATCATCGACGAGCTGCGCTCCGGCGCCCTGGCGGGCATTGCCGAGCGCTCCGGCCGCGCCCAGGACAAAGAGGACGGCGGCGGCCTGGAAACCCTGCGCCGGGACGGCTATATGTGAGAGGGGGCGCACACTGTGCTGGAAGATATCATGAACATTGTCGTTGTGGGCCATGTGGACCACGGCAAAAGCACCGTCATCGGCCATTTGCTGGCCGACACAGATTCCCTGCCCAAAGGCAAGCTGGACGCCATCCGGGAAAACTGCAAGCGCAACTCCAAACCCTTTGAGTACGCCTTTCTGCTGGATGCACTGAAAAATGAGCAGTCCCAAGGCATTACCATTGACACCTGCCGCTGTTTTTTCAAGACAGAAAAGCGCCGCTATATTATCATCGACGCGCCGGGCCATATCGAGTTCCTGAAAAACATGGTCACTGGCGCTTCCCGCGCCGAAGCGGCCCTGATGGTGATCGACGCCTCCCACGGCGTGGAGGAAAACACACGCCGCCACGGCTACTACCTGTCCATGCTGGGCATCAAGCAGGTCGCTGTGCTGGTGAATAAGATGGATCTGATCGGCTACGATCGGAATAAATACGAAACGATCTGTCAAGAATATACTGCATTCCTAAAGGAAATCGGCATTGCGCCCAAAACCTTTATCCCGGTTTCCGCCCGGGTGGGCGACAATATCGCCACCCCTTCTGCCGAAATGCCCTGGTACCACGGAATGACTGTGCTGCAGGCACTGGACAGCTTTGAAAACATTCAACCCTCCCACCAACTGCCCTTCCGGATGAGTGTACAGGGCGTGTACAAATTCACTGCCGGCGGCGACAACCGCCGCATCATCGCCGGAACCGTGGATTCCGGCGTGCTCCACGTAGAGGATGAAGTAATATTCTATCCCTCCGGCAAGCGCACCCGGGTAAAGGGGTTTGAAGTGTTCAACGCCGAAGCCCCCACGGAAGTGTGGACAGACGAGGCTGCGGGCTTTACTATGTCCGAAGAGATCTACGTCCGCCGCGGCGAGATCGCCTGCCGTGCCGAAGAGCCCGCTCCCCATGTGGCCGTGCGCTTCCGGGCAAACCTGTTCTGGCTGGGTCGGGAAAAACTCCGCCCCGGAAAGGAATATCACTTCAAATGCGGCACCCAAAAACTGCCCATGCGCCTGCTGCAGGTGGAACGGGTGATCAACGCCTCAAACCTGAACTGTGAGGACCGGCAGTGGGTGGAAAAGAATGAAGTGGCCGTATGCACGTTCCAGCTCGCTTCCCCCGCCGCCTTTGACACCACCGATAAACTGGCCGCCACGTCCCGCTTTGTCATTGTGGACGATTATGAGCAGTCCGGAGGCGGAATTATCGTAGAAGCTCTGGAGGATGAAGATTACGACCGGCGCAATATCCGCGCTGGCGCAGGCGCTGTAGACGAAGCCGAGCGCCGCACTCTCACCGGTCAAAAGGGGCTTGTGGTGTGGTTCACCGGTCTCTCCGGCGCAGGTAAGTCCACTCTGGCTGCCCGGGCGGAACGCCAGCTTTTGGCTGCGGGCATCCCCGCGTTTTTGCTCGACGGCGACACACTGCGCACCGGCCTGTGCCGCGACTTGGGCTTTTCGGATGACGACCGCACTGAAAATCAGCGCCGTGTGGCCGAGGTTGCTCTGCTGCTCAAGCAGGCGGGCCATGTAGTGCTGGTGAGCACCATCTCTCCCATGCAGGCCCATCGCGATTACGCTCGTGCGCGCATCGGCGAGGATTTCATGGAAATATACGTGAAAGCCGATCTCGCTACCTGTCAAAAGCGTGACCCGAAAAAACTTTACCAAAAGCTGGCCGCAGACGGCATTGAAAATTTCACCGGCGTCGACTCCGGCTATGAAGTCCCCCAGCACCCGGACCTGGTACTGGATACCATGAAAGAAAGCGAAGAATACTGCACCGGCGCGCTGCTGGAGGCTGTGGCCAAAAAGCGCAGCTGAGTTCCCCCTATTTCGATAAGAAACGGAAAACGACCTTATGTTTGAACTTCTCATATGCATCGCCGCCAGCCTGGGCGCCGGTGTCACGGCGGGCCTGGCCGGCATCTCCACCGCCACGGTCATTTCCCCGCTGCTCATCGCTCTGCTGGGTTTCGACGCATACGAAGCCCTGGGCATCGCGCTGGCCGCAGACGTTTTGTCTTCCGCCCTGGCGGCAGTGACCTACAGCCGGCAAAAGCACATTCTGTATAAAAAAAGCCTGCTGGTGCTAATCCCTGCAACACTGTTCACCCTGTTGGGCAGCTATGTGGGCTACAGCGTGTCCCGGGGATTTCTCTCCTATCTTTCCCTGATCGGCATGATCCTCATGGGGGTAAAATTCCTGACCAAACCCGTCAAGGAAGAGAATCAGCCCCTGCGCTTTGTCAACTCCCGCCGCCGCGAAGTGCTGTGCCACTTGGGCACCGGCGTGATCATTGGTTCCATCTGCGGCTTCTGCGGTGTGGGCGGCGGCATGATGATGCTTTTGATCTTCACCGTCCTTCTGGGTTATGATATGAAGTCCGCCGTAGGCACCAGTATCTTCATTATGACCTTCATCGCCGCCGTGGGCGCTGTGAGCCACTATGCCTTCATCGGCACCGTGCACCATATGACGGCGCTGGCCGTGTGCGTTGTCACCACGCCCATTGCCGCAGTCATCGCCGCACGCTATGCCAACCGGGTAAGCAACCGGGTTCTGAATCTGGCTGTGGGCATCTCGCTTTCGATGATCGGCGTGCTTCTGCTGTTGATCCACGCCTTCGGATAACATGCAGGATCCACAGCTCCCTGCGGCAGCGATTTTTCTCAAAAACGAAGCGGCGCCCCGGCGGCCCATCAGGGCTGCCGGGGCGTTTTTTTCTATAATTTATTATGCCGCCTCTTCTGTCCGTTTGGTCCAATCCAGACGTCGTATGGTCCGACGGACGAAGAACAGCGCCAGGATAATGGATGCCACCTCCGCAATGGGGAAGGCCAGCCACACCAGATTCAGCTGCCCCAGGCGGGACAGCAGGAACGCCGCAGGCACCAAAACTACGATCTGCCGTCCAAACGACACCGCAAGGCTGTACATTCCCTTGCCCAGCGCCTGGCAAACCGAGGAGGATACGATCGCAATGCCGGCAAACAGGAACGATGTGCTGATAATGCGCAGCGCAGGCACGCCAATACTCAGCATGTCCGCCGAGCCGCCAAACAGGAAGAGCAGCTTGTCCGGCGCCAGCTGGAAAATTGCCAGACCAATGATCATGATTACCTCCGCCGTGATATACGCCAGACGGATGGCGCGTTCCATGCGTTCCCTGTGGCGGGCGCCATAGTTAAAGGACACGATGGGCACCAAACCGTTGTTCAGGCCGAAGACGGGCATGAAAATAAAACTTTGAAGCTTGAAATAAACACCGAATACCGCCACAGCTGTAGAGGCAAACGCGATCAGGATTTTATTCATGCAGAACGTCATCACCGAACTGATGGACACCATCAGCACGGACGGGATACCGATCATCAGGATCTGCTCCAGATATTCCCTGTGGGGCCGCAGGAGTTTCACGCGCAGCTGCACGTCGCTGTTAAAGCGCAGATTCATAAAGAGTGCCAAGGCCGCCGCCGCGCACTGTCCCAGCACTGTGGCAATGGCCGCTCCGGCCACGCCCAGCTTCGGTGCGCCCAGCAGGCCGAAAATCAAAATAGGGTCCAGAATAATGTTGATCACAGCACCTGTGCTCTGGGTGATCATCGTCAGCATGGTACGGCCGGTGGACTGCAGGATCCGTTCCAGTGTGATCTGTGCAAAAAAGCCGAAAGAGCAGGCACAGCAAATGCGCAGATATACCTCACCATAGGAAGCAATACGCGCCATGCCCCCCGCCTGCGCCGAGATAAAGGCCCCGGCCCCTAATAATCCGATCAAAAGGAAAATCACATAACTGATACCCGCCAGCAACAGTCCCTGCATGGCATAGCCGTTGGCCGCCTCCCGGCGCCGCTCACCCAAGGAGCGGGAGATCATCGCATTGACACCCACGCCCAGGCCGGTACCCACGGCGATCATAAAATTCTGCATCGGAAAAGCCAGGGACAGTGCAGACAGCGCGTCTTCGTTCAGCTGCGCCACAAACACGCTGTCCACTACGTTATACAGCGCCTGCACCAGCATCGACACGATCATCGGCCCAGCCATATTGAACAGCAATCTGCCCACCGGCATAACACCCATTTTATTTTCGGAAAGTTGTTTCTCCATTTCTTCTTATCATCCCCTTGCATCTGCCGAAAATTCTCGCCCGTCCACCAAGGTGAACGGGCGAAAACATGTGTTCCATTCCTTTTTATTATATACCGATCCCGACACCGTGCAAGAGCTTTTTGCACACAACGACGCTTTTCCCTATTGTATACAAGCCCATTTCTGGATTCCTTGCAAATTTTAGCCACATTTCCTATTACGGCCTATGACACGGCAAACGCGCGGCGGAAGGGGCGTACCTCCCCTTTCGCCGCGCGCGCAAAAGTGCGTTTCAGCCAACGGACTGCCATTCGTTGATGCCTCGGGTCAAATTCGGCACCATCTGCTTCTTGCGGGACACGACGCCGGGCAAAAACACGCTGTTTTCCCCGAGAGTAGTATCGGGGAAGCTGTGGCCCACGATGGCTCCGGCATGGAAGCCCGCGTAAATCAGCTCGGTGGATTCGGTCAGAATATTGGTAAGCATATAGCACACCAGATCCAGCCCCTCCCGCTCGCGCACCTCGTCGAGATAAGGCAGCAGCAAATCCTTTGCCTTCTGCGCGCTGCGGTCGGACATAAAGCTGCTCTGTCCGATGCCGAAATGCACTTCCCCACAGGCGAAGGGCTTGAAATCGGTATAAAAAATGTCCTTGGCACTCTTGCCTTCCAGCGAAGCCCCCGCTTCAAACATCTCGTTGGCATACTCATCGATGCCAATCCCAGCCAACTCTGCCAGATGCTCCGCCGCATTGCGGTCCATCAGCGTGCAGGTAGGCGAGCGGAACGCCAGCGTATCCGACAAAATAGCCGAGCACATCAGCCCCGCGATCTCCCGGGGGATTTTCACACCGTTTTCCTGATACATCTGATGGATAATCGTGCAGGTGCATCCCACGGGCTGGTTACGGAAATATACCGGCGCGGCAGTCTGCAGTCCGCTGCCCAACCGGTGATGGTCGATGATCTCCAACACCTCGGCCTGGGGCAGCCCTTCCACAGCCTGGGCCAGTTCGTTGTGATCCACCAGGATCACCTGCTTGCGGCGCAAATCCATCATGTTCCGGCGGGAGATCATGCCGTAATAGCGTCCCTCTGTATCCAGCACCGGGAAATAACGGTGGCGGACATTGACCATGACCTTCTGCACATCGTCCACAGCGGCTTCCAGGCTGAAAGAGAGCAGGTCCCCCTTCGTCATAAAATAGGACACCGGCGCGCTCTGGCTAACCAGACGGGCGGCGGTATAGGAATCGTGGGGTGTAGCAACCACCACCGTGCCATGGGCGCTGGCCATGCGCTGAATATGCTGGGGCACAGGGTTGCTTCCGGTGACGATCATACAGCCCGCACCCAGTTCGATGGCCAGGATCTGCGACTCGGCACGGTTACTGACAATTACGGTATCTCCCTTTTCGATCACACTGGCCATGGTGGCGGCATTGCCCGCGGCCACGCAGATCTTGCCGTCACACACACTCTCATGGACATCGCCGACCACCATGGCGCCGTCCAGCGTCTGCACCATATTTTCATAGGTCGTCTTGGCGTCGGCCATGGTGTGCGCGTCAAAGGCGTCCATATAAGCTGTGGCCACATCGGTCATAGTGATCAGGCCCTGCAGACGGTTCTCCTCGTCCACAATGGGCAGCGTGTTAGCGTCGCTGTCACGCATCAGGTTCCATGCATCTTTCATGGACATGCTGCCGCTCACTCCGTCCACCCGGCGGATGCTCAAATCCTCCACCTGGGGGCTGACGTCGCCGCACAGATCTGGAGCGGCAAAGCCGAAATAGTTCAGCACAAATTTCGTTTCACTGCTGAGAACGCCGGCGCGGCGCGGCTCGTAATGCAGCGCTGGATTGATTTTATTTTTTAAGTAGGCATAGGCGATGGCAGAGCAGATACTGTCCGTATCCGGATTGCGATGGCCGACGACCAAAACCGTTTTCTGCCCCTGCGGCTTATATTCTGCCATAAACTTTTGTTCCCCTCTCCCGCCCGCAGCCAAATCTGCGGTGCGTGTATAAATCTCTTCTTTCGTATTTTACACTGGCCTAACAAAAAGCGCAACGGGAAAAGGAAATCTTTTACAATAAAATTCCGCTTCTGCCCGCTTTTTTTGTGAAAAAAGCGGGCAGCGGCTGGGCCGCTGCCCTGCTTTGCGCCAATGGACTCAGTTTCCGCTGGGCGGAAGGAAGGGGAGAATCGCGCCGGCCAGTGTAGAGGCAGGCATCGTCTGCAGCCAGATGTGGCCGGGCCCGGTGATGCGGGTGTTGAACAGGCCCTCGCCGCCGAAGAGCATGTTTTTCACGCCCTTAACCATCTGAACGTCGATGCTGCAGGTTTCGTCCATCGCAGCCAGATATCCGGTATCCACCACAATAGTCTGGTCGGCCTGCAGATCATACTCCACCAAAGAGCCGTTAATTTCCAAAAACGCCATGCCGCTGCCCGAAAATCGCTGCATGATAAAGCCTTCGCCGCCGAAAAATCCGGCGCCCAGCTTCTTCTGGAAGAAGATGCTCATATCGACGCCTGCTTCTGTGGCCAAAAAGGCGGACTTCTGCGCCACAATGGCGCGCTGGGGCGCAATTTCAATGGGCAGCACCTGACCAGGCATGGAAGAAGCAAAGGAGATCATCCCCTCGCCCTGGCGCGCCGTGTAGGTGCAGCGAAACAGGGATTCGCCGGAAAGGGCCCGGCCAAACAGCTTTCCGATCCCGCCTCCGGTATTGGTGTCCATCTCCATATTCGGCGACATCCATGCCATCCCGTTGCTCTCACAATGCATCGCTTCATTCTGCGCCAGCCGGCAGACCACCGCCGGGAAAGGGGTTCCTACAATTTCATACTGCATTATGTTCACTCCTCTTCTGCGGCCCATAAAAGGGATTTGCACTTTTGGGCAAAAACCAGTATAATAGCCGTATTCTATTATTCATTATATAAGCTGGCAGTACATTTGAAAAGATGGCATTTTCTTAAGATTGCCGGCGGGAGGGGTTTATGGCAAAGTCAAAGAAAAAAAGGAAAAATGCCCGCGTCACCACAGAGGAAAAAGCGGCCCTGCGCCGGGAGCGCTCAGAACTGCGCGCCAAACAGAACCGCAAAGCCATATTGGCTCTGGGGGGCCTGATCCTTTGTTCCGCACTGCTGATCGCCATGCTGGTGGGCGCCGGCAGCACCGGCAAAAAATACAATATGGCCAAGTTTGAGCAACTTCACAACGGCATGAGCTATACCGAAGTGGTCGACGTGCTGGGCGCTGAAGGCGAAGCAGCGAACGACGACGGCAGCAGCCAGGAGGCGCCCGCATCCTACGTCTGGACGAACCGCAACGGCAGCGGCATTACCGCCGTGTTTGACGAAAACGATACGCTGGTTGCCGTTTATCAGGACGGACTGGACGAATAAGGCGCAAAAAGCCCCGCACAGATGGGGCACAGTTCGGATGATCCAAAAACGCCCCGCCTGCGGCGGGGCGTTTCAGCGTTGACTGATATTCCGGTCGTCGCCATAGATCAGATCATCCACATCGCTTCCGTCGCCAAAGCGGGCGGAATAAGGTTCATTGTTGTTCATATAGGTATGCCTCCGTTTTAAGATACTCATAATAGTATATGAAAGCAAAGGCAAAAAATGTGTCGTACGCCGGGGCTGGCGAAAAATTTTTCTCGCTGCCGCCGGCGTATTCGGTGCCCCCAGGCCGGTCCACACTCACCGCATTCCGAGGATATACGTCTCAATGGCCGCCGCCGCGCCGTCATCATCGTTGGAACACGTGAGTACATCGGCATGCGCTTTCACGATTTCCTCACCGTTGTCCATGGCAACACCCAAGCCCGCTTTCTCAATCATATCCAAGTCGTTTTCGCTGTCGCCCACTGCCATAATTTCCGCGCGGCCGATGCCCAGCAGCTCTCCCAGCTTCAGCAGGGCGCTGCCCTTACCCGCGCTTTTGTGAATGATTTCAATATTGCCCACGCCGCCGGAAACAAAGGCGACGTCCGGATGCTGCCGCACCACTGCCACGGTTTCCTCCCGGAACCGTGCTTCGCCCTCAGGCGTCTTCAAAAAATTGATGACCACTTTTTCCGGCGCTTCGCCACGCTGCGCCACATATGCAGGCAAATCGGGGACAATCCTTCGCGAAGAAATCAGATAATCCTGCATGGCCGCCACCAGATCGAGAGCACGGATGCGCTGCCGGTCGATCTCCTCCATATACCCCCAATCGCCGATAAACGCGCCCTGCACCACCTCCAGCGCCCGGGTGCGGCGAAGGATGTCTACCGCCGCTTCCAATGGCATGCAGTCAGCATACAGCCGCACTCCGGCACGCAGATCGCACACCGCCGCGCCGTTGCTCACCACCGCATAGCGAATACCCGGAATGGTCAGCAGCGCCTGCGGCAGCCCGATCCGAGGCCGCCCCGTGGCCGGCACCACTGCGACGCCCTGCCGTGCCGCCGCCGCCAGAACGGCGCAGGTATGGGCCGTCAGCTCTTTTTTGCTGTTGAACAATGTCCCGTCCAGATCCAGTCCCACCATACGGATCGCCACCTGTAGCACTCCCTTTCCCTGAAAAAGCATTTGCTTTCTCCCTGTTCCTGCGTTATCATGATTATACAGGCTTTTTCCTGCCTGCGCAAGATGAAGGAGGCCGTGAATCCCTATGAAACAGGAACTGCACCACGATGGCAGCGACGCCCTTTACGAAACCGTTCTCAAACTCCGAAACACCGACGAATGCCGCGCCTTTTTTGAGGACATCTGTTCTCCTCATGAGCTGCGCACCATCGAGCAACGCTTCCAGCTGCTGTTTTTGCTCACCTCCGGCCGCAGTTATTCCGAGATCGGCGAGATCACCGGCGCTTCCAGCGCCACCATCAGCCGCGCAAGCCGCCAGATTGCTAACAGCCACTGCGGCATCGCGGAGATCATCCTGCGGCATACCAAGGCTGAAGAATAAGCCTCATATCAATGCCAAGGCAATACCCCTCTGCACACTTTGTGTTCTTATGCAGAGGGGGTATTGAATCGGAAATATTTATCCTTTCAAACGCTGTGTCCCATTGAGTACCGCTTCGCGCAGAATATCTCCTTCGTAACGAAGTTTCAGTGTAAAGAAGGCTTCCCCGGCAGCCATTTTCTGCAGAAAGATGCGGTCGCCCTCCCAAGTGGGCAGCGCAAGCACTTTCTCCTTCTCCACCCAAACGAGTTCCCCTTCGTCGCATCCGGTCAGCGTGCCGGTAAACTCCGTGGCATGAAAAAGGTACATATATTCCCCTTCCCAAGTATCGGACACAAAGGTGATCACGCTGCACAGGCGAAAGCGCGTCAGCGTCAGTCCTGTCTCTTCCTGCACCTCCCGCAGAAGGCATTCCTCCGGGCTTTCGTTTTCTTCAAATTTTCCGCCCACACCGATCCATTTGTCATGGTTGAGATCATTTTCTTTTTTCGTACGGTGCAGCATCAGATATTTGCCGTATTGTTCAATATAACACAAGGTCGTATGTTTCATCCATTTTCGCCTCCCGCCCTATTGTATCGAAGGTGGTGTCCGGATACAAGAGGCCTTCTGCCCATGTTCACAAATTGTTCACGTAACATTCAAAATTTTGTAACCACTTCTTAGCGGCAAACTGTTAGGATAAAATCACAGCGAAGGATACCATGCTTCATAAAAATTATTCTTTTCTTTTTTACTCTCTCTAACACAGGCTGCGTTCCTGTTTCCCCCATAGGGCGCAGCCAACCGCTTTTTACCGTACCGGTTTCCTCCCATCTGGTACGTTTTCCAAAAAAGCTGTTCGGCGCTCCCGCCGGACAGCTTTTCCTGTTTTCTCCTCTTTTTTTACAATCGTTTGAAAATGTAAATTGTAATCGCGGAGCAGCTTTTTTATAATAAAACAATCTGCAGCGATACCATCGCTCTGCTTTATACCAAAGGAGGCCCCTGTTGTGACGATCGGCATCCCAAAAGCGTTTTATTATTACCGCTACGGCGAATTGTGGCGCACATTTTTCCATACGCTGGGCTGTGAAGTGCTGCTCAGCCCGGATACCAACAAGCAGCTTCTTACCGAAGGCAGCAAATGCTCCATCGACGAGGGCTGCCTTTCCATGAAAATCTATCTGGGTCATGTCAAATGGCTGCTGGAACGCTGCGATTTGATCTTTGTCCCCCGCATCGCCAATTTCGGCTGGGTGGACACCGGCGTGAAAAAGATCTGCTGCCCCCGATTCGAGGCGCTGCACGACGTGGTGCGCAATACGTTCCGCACCCAGGCTGACCGGATTCTCGGCGGTCAGATCGACTATATCGACGTGAATAAAAGCCTCGGCGTACACACCGAGGAGCACGCCTTTCTGGAACTGGGCCACGCTCTGGGCGCTTCCCGGGCAGAAACCGTGCGCGCATACCGCCGCGCCAAGGCCGCCGACGAACGTGTCCGCGCCGCCGCGGAGCGGCACCAGGAAACTCTGCTCGCCAGCAGCGGCACAAAAATTCTGTTAGCCGGTCATGGTTACGTGCTCCACGATCCCTTTGTGGGCGCACCGGCCCAGCATATGCTCCAGTCCCTCGGCGTAAAAACGATCTTTTCCGATGCGCTGGACCGTACCGCCTGCCTGAACGCGGGCGGCCAGCTCAGCCCCACGGTCCCCTGGGAGGTCAATCGGGAAATTTTCGGCGCAGTGCAGCTGTGCCGCAGCCGAGTGGATGGCGTGATCCTGATGAGCGCCTTCCCCTGCGGACCGGATTCCATGACCAACGACATGCTGGTACGTCTGGTCAAAGACGTGCCGATCTTAACGATCATCCTGGACAACCAGTCCGGCAGCGCCGGACTGGAAACGCGGCTGGAAAGCTTTGTTGACATTCTGCGCTTTCGCAGGGCCGCCGCGGGCAAAAAGGAGGCCTGAGCCATGGCAAAGCGAAGAATCGGCTTCCCGCGCATGGACAATTATAATATCGCCCTGAAATATATGGTCGAAATGGGCTGCGGCTGCGAATATGTCATGGCTCCGCCCATGACGCGCAAAACATTGGAGCTTGGCAGCAAATACAGCCCGGACTTTGTCTGCGCCCCGTTCAAATACACCCTCGGTTCCATGCTGGAACTGCTGCAAAGCAAAGGCAGTGTGGACGCCATTGTGGAAACCGGCGGCGTATGCCGTCTAGGCTATTACGGCGCACTGCAAAAACAGATCCTGCGGGATCTTGGCTATGGGACAGATTTTATCGACCTGGCAGAAATGGGCAAGCACAAACTGCGTGGCTACTATACCGCCCTGAAGCGGATGAACCCGGACGCCTCTACTGCCAAAGCCGCGCGGACGCTGCCCGATACCCTGAAGGCCGTGCGTTATATTGACGAGATCGAAGGCCGTGTACGCCTCGACCGCGGCTTTGAACGGCAGCGCGGCAGTATGAAAACGGTGTTTGACACATTTTTGCAGGAGATGTCTTCTGCGCAGAATCGAAAAGAACTGGATGCAGCTTACCAAAAAGCTTCCGCAGCGCTGAGTGCAGTTGCCCTGGACAAACCCGAAAAACCGCTTCGCGTGGGGATCGTGGGCGAATATTACACGGTGATGGACGACTTCGGCAACCACAACGTGGAACAGATTCTGAGCTATATGGGTCGAGGCGTGGAAATTCACCGCTGGATGACCTTCACACACCGTAATCTGGAATATGATGAGCAGGCCGATCTCCAAACCATCGCCCCTTATGTCCGCTATTCCATGGGACCTACCACCTCAGCCACCTTGGCTTCCGCCATCCGCTACGCCGATGCCGGCTTCGACGGAATCGTGCACGTCAAATCCTTCGGCTGTACGCCGGAAGTAGACGCTATGGCGGTGCTGCAGAACATCAGCGCTGACCGCGGTATTCCCATCCTCTACCTGAGCTACGATTCCCAAACCGGCGACGCGGGCATTCACACCCGCCTCGAAGCTTTTTACGATATGATCGATATGAAACGGAGAAAACAGCCATGAAACACGCATATCTCGGCATCGACATCGGCTCAATTTCCACCAAGGGCGTCATCATCGATGAGGACAACCACTTTCTGGCCAGCGAATACATCTGGACGGAAGGAAACCCCATCGAAGCGGTGCGCCGCCTGCTCAAGCTGCTCGAGCAGCAGTTTGACAAAGAGTGCTATACCGTGGTGGCCGTAGGCACCACCGGCAGCGCCCGGCGGCTCATCGGCGCAGTGGTGGGCGCATCCATGGTGAAAAATGAGATCACGGCCCACGCCGTGGGCACTACCGCATTGCACCCGGATGTACACACCATTTTTGAGATCGGCGGACAGGACAGCAAAATCATTCTGCTGGAAAACGGCGTGGTGGTGGATTACGCCATGAACACGCTCTGCGCCGCTGGCACCGGCTCCTTCCTCTCCAGCCAGTCCCACCGGCTGGGCGTAGAGGTGGAGGAATTTGGTCACATCGCTCTCAAAAGCGAAACCCCTACCCCCATCGCCGCCCGCTGCACCGTGTTTGCCGAATCCGATCTGGTGCACAAGGCCCAGATGGGCTACAGCCGGGAGGACATTATTGCAGGACTCTGCAAGGCTGTAGTAACCAACTACCTCAACAATGTGGGCAAAGGCAAGCGCATTCAAAGCCCCATTGTCTTCCAGGGCGGCGTAAGCAAAAATGTGGGCGTAGTGCGTTTTTTCAAAGAAGCCACCGGCGAGGACATCCTGGTGGACGACGCCGGCCATTTGATGGGCGCTTTCGGCGTGGCAATCCTGGCCCGCACCAGCGGCGAGGAAAAGCCTTTCGACTTCAGCGTCACGGATGATCGCTTCCAGACCCGGGAGGTCCACTGCGGCAAATGCGCCAACCAATGCGAAATCATCTGCGTCTACCGCGGCGAGCACCTGATCGACGCCTGGGGAAATCGGTGTGAAAAGGGCGCCATGAAGCTGGCATAATGCCGCCGCAAAAAGAAACGAGGGCATTTTCTGCGCTATGCACAGGAAATGCCCTCGTTTACTTCTGCTGCACAAATACTCCGCAACAGCGCCTCCGGGAATGTATCGGAAAAATCTTTACCTGCAGACCATTTTCGTTTGTTGAATGGTATATTTCAACTCAAACATTCTTCAAATGAAACAGTTCCTTGGGCGTATCATAAAATATCATTTTACCAATACGTTTCGCTTCTTCAACGTCAAATAGTCCTTCTTCCACCTTGATGGCCAGCGCGCGGCTGACATTCATCCGTGCCATATGCTGATGGCCGCTCACACCGTCGATGAAGCAGTAATCTCCGCCAAATGCATTAATCTTGTTCAGCGGCACGGAACGGCCCACTCCACCAGAGAATTGACACAGGCCGTCGGTGAGATAATATGCGCCCAGCACATATCGATATAGACATTCGGGAAAACCTTCGCTAAAAAGGTATACGATGGGATCGGCCACAATATCCAAAACGTGTGATTCTGTTTCCGGTTCTCTTTCTGCGCCCCGCGAAGGTATTCGCGGGGCGCACTTTTTTCAGCGGAAACACCTCCTATGCATTTTCTTTGCCACGTCTTCTCCACCGAAAAAAGAACGCCGCAGAAAAATTTTTGTTCTTGCCAAATACCGTTGAATCAGCTATAGTATCCTTTAGAAACTATGGCACAAATTTGTGCTTACTTGCGTCTTTGGCCGCAGCGGTCCATGATGATTCCAGCAACCAAACAGGGAGGAAATCACCATGAATCTAACTGCCAAAAAATATGTGCAACTGTTCCGCACCGTCAAGGTCACATCCGCAGCCACGGTGGACGCTCAGGGCCAGCCTCAAAGCCGCATCATCAATGTGGTGCTGGCGCTGGGCGAAGGCATGGTCACCGTCACTAGCCGGGGCAAGCCTTTCTGGAAACAGCTTGTCGAAAGCGGCAAAGTCGCTCTGAGTGCCATGTGCCCGGAGCGCCAGAGCCTGTAATTCACCGGTTCCGTCCGCCGTATGGAGGACTCCCGAAAATGGGTGGATGAAGTATTCCTTCACAACTGCGTCATGAATGAGGTCTACCCCGGCCGGAGCCGCTATGCCCTGGATGCCTTCCTGATTTACAAAGGCGAGGGCGAGTGGTTCGACCTGCTGCACCACCCGATCTCCCGCGAACGTTTTGCCTATGGGGGCGCAGAGATGGAACCTGTGGGGTTTTCCATCCGGGAAACATGCACCGGCTGCGGCGTATGCGCTTCGGTCTGCCCGCAGCAATGCATCACGCCCGGCACACCCTACCAGATCGCCTGGACGCGCCGCCTGCAGTGCGGGCTGTGCACAGAGCATTGCCCGGCAGACGCCATTGCGCGGTTGCATGCATAACATAGATTCCGTAGGATACCAATACACAAAGGAGCGGTAGGCAATGGATTTCAGCTTTGCAAAGGTGCTTCAAATCTATACGGAACGCTGGCCCTGGTTTTTGGGTATGATTGGCGAACAGCTTTTCATCTCCTTGGTTTCCATCGCCATCGCCGGCACGCTGGGCTTGCTGATCGGCATCTTCATCGCCGAACACCGCCGCTTTGCCGAACCGGTCATCGCCGTATGCAATGTATTTTATACCATTCCCGCCATCGCCCTGATCGCCCTGCTGATCCCCATCGCCGGCATCGGCGCCAAAAATGCTGTGATCGCCATTATTCTGTACGGCCTGATGCCCATGGTGCGCAACACCTACGCCGGCATCACCTCCATCAGCCCGGAACTGCTGGACGCCGCAGTGGGCATGGGCAGCACGCCGCGCCAGGTGCTGATACGTATCAAGCTCCCGCTGGCTTCGGCCACGATCCTGGCCGGCGTGCGCACGCTGGCGGTCATGTCCATCGCCACCGGTTCCATCGCCGCGTTCATTGGCGGCGGCGGACTGGGCGAAGCCATTTTCCGCGGCATCACCATGTACAATGTGGAAATGACCTTTTCCGGCGCGCTTCTTCTTGTCCTGCTGGCTCTGGCCTGTGACTACGGCCTGAGCTTTTTGGAAAAACATATTAAAAAGAAATGGAGAATGAACTGACATGAAACATTACAAGCGTTTTCTCGCCCTGTCTGCCGCGGCAGTGATGGCCGTGTCCCTTGCCGCCTGCGGCAATGGCAGCAACAACGCTCCCTCCTCCAGCGAAGAGGGCGCTGCGAACACCGATCCCATCCAAATCGCTACCAAACCCATGACGGAGCAGTATATCCTCGGCCAGATGCTCAAGCAGATCATCGAGGCCAAAACGGATTATACCTGCGAGGTAACCGAAGGCATCGCCGGCGGCACCAACAATATCATGCCCGCCATGGAAAGCGGTGAGTTTGATCTGTATCCTGAGTACACTTCCAGCGGCTATGTACTGGTGCTCAATCACGATGCCACCGGCGTGGATGACGAGGCCATGTGGGAGCAGCTTCTGCAGGAGTATCATGACAATTACAACATGACCTGGGTCGGCAAATACGGCTTTAACAACACCTTTTGCCTGGCCGTGCGGGGCGATGTCGCCAGAGAGTATAACCTGAAGACCTCCTCCGATCTGACTGCTGTGGCCGATCAGTTGGTGTTTGGCGGTAACCCCGACTACATTGAGCGCGCTGACGGTTATCCCCTGCTCTGCAAAACGTATGGCTACAACTTCAAGGATACCCGCGGCATTGATATCGGTGTGAAATACGCCGTGCTGGAAAACGGCGATATCGACGTGACAAACGGTTTTACCACCGACGCTCAGCTGAGCGCCCAGGACGTGGTGGTGCTGGAGGACGACAAGCACCTTCAGGCGAACTATTTCTGTTCCACCGTGGTTCGGGAGGATACTCTGGAAGAGTATCCCGGCCTGGAAGACGCTCTGATGCTGATGGACGGTATTTTGAGCGACACCGATATGTCTCGCCTGAACTATCTGGTGGAGGTCGAAGAACAGGATGAAAGCAACGTAGCCCACGATTATCTCGTGGAAAAAGGCATCCTGGATGCATAATCCCCTGCAGTGTGCCTCTCAGGAAAGGAGTCCGAACGTATGGAAGAATGTATCCGTTTTGAAGGCGTGTGCAAAGCCTATGGCGGGCATACGGTGCTGCGGGACTTCGACCTGACTGTCTACAGCGGAGAATTTTTGACCATGATCGGCCGCAGCGGCTGCGGAAAAACCACAGCCCTGCGCCTGATCAACGGACTTTTGACGCCGGATGCCGGGCGCGTCCTGGTGGACGGCAAAGACGTGGCCCAAACGGATCTGATCGAACTGCGCCGCGGCATCGGCTACGCCATTCAGAGTGTGGGGCTGTTCCCCCATATGACCGTGGAAAAGAACATCGCCTATGTCCCTTCCCTGTCCGGCAAGCAAGTCAGGGAAATCCGTGCAAAGCGCGTGAGAGAATTGCTGGAAACGGTGGGACTGGATCCATCCCTGGCCGGCCGCTATCCCAATGAGCTTTCCGGTGGACAGCAGCAGCGCGTGGGCATCGCCCGTGCATTGGCAGCCAATCCCCGCATTCTGCTGATGGACGAACCTTTCGGTGCAGTGGATGAAATCACCCGGCGCATCCTGCAAAAGGAAATTCTGCGTCTGCAGCAGGGACTGGGTATTACGGTGGTATTTGTGACCCACGACATCAAAGAGGCCCTGCGCCTGGGCAGCCGCGTGCTGGTCATGGAAGCCGGGCGCATTTCCCAGTTGGGCACGCCGGAACAGATCAAAGCCGCTCCCGCGGACGCATTTGTGCGCGAGCTGATTTTTGGACAGGAGGAATGACGCCATGCCCGCACCCAAAGCCGCACTGCCGGTCTGTCCCGTGGAAGTCACGCTGACGCTGATCAGCGACCGCTGGAAAGTACTGATCCTGCGCGATTTGATGCAGGATACCCGGCGCTTCGGCGAACTCAAACGCAGCATAGGTCATATCAGCCAGAAAGTGCTCACCGCCAATCTGCGCGCCATGGAACAAAACGGCCTGATCGACCGTCACGTATATGCTGAGGTCCCGCCCCGGGTGGAATACAGCCTGACGGATTTGGGCCGCAGCCTGAAACCTGTGCTGGATGCCATGCGTACTTGGGGCGAGGAATACCGCAGCATGCTCTCCTGATCGACGGTTTTATCAAAATGCCTTCGGCTCCCTGTAGGACGCCGAAGGCATTTTTTCTTTATTCCCTTTCGCCGCTGTCAGCCTTTCCATGCAAAAAACAGTACCATTGAACCATACCAACGGTCAGGCCGCCGACCATATTGCCCAGCGTCACCGGCAGGAGGTTGCCCTCCAAAAAACGGCCCCAGGTAAGACAGGATACATCCACTCCCTTCAGCGCGTCGGCATACGCCGAAAGCTCTTTTGCCAGCAGTGCTACGGGAATATAGTACATATTGGCCACGCTGTGCTCAAACCCCGCCGCCACAAAAAGCATGATGGGCAGATAAATCCCCATGATCTTGCCGGGCGCCGATCGAGAAGAGAGCGCCAGCCAGACGGCGACGCATACCAGGATATTACAGGCGACGCCGCGCAGAAAGGCGTCCGAAAAGCTCAGGCTGCATTTGGCCACAGCCGTACCCATCGCAGAAGCAGCCAGCGCCCCGGAAAAAGACGTAAGCTGATGGCTGTACACCGCCGCGGCGGCGGCCAAAGCGGCTCCGGCAAAATTGCCCAGATACACCACGATCCAGTTGCGCAGCACCTGCCGCGCCGTTACGGCGCGGCTGAGCCACGGAATTGCCAGCAAGCAGTTGCCCGTAAACAGCTCCGATCCGGTCAAGGTCACCATCACCAGCCCCGCCGGAAAGACGCAGGCACTGACCAGCCGCGCCGCCGCAGGCGGCACGGAGGCGGAAGCTGTAGACGCACCCACGCCTGCCAGGCCGATAAAAAGGCCCGCCATCACGGCGAGGCAGGCCATTCTTCCCACAGGCAGCAGCACTTTTCCCCGGCCCACAGCAAGGAACTGTGCAGCGGTTTCAGCAGGTGTATTCATCTTCTATCGATCTCCTTTTCAACTACGGCGCGTTATCTCTTTTTTCTTTGCCGTTTTCTTCCCGCAGCAGTGCTTCATAGTCCCCGCGGGTGTTGACGTTCCTCACCATACTGCCGCTCCAGCCCAAGTCGGCAAGCTCGATATACCGGGTGGGCACACAGTCAAACAGCGCACGGGGCCGGCGCACCCCCGCCGAACGCATCCGTTCCAGCACCGGCAGCGCATCTTTGTGATAAATGCTGCAAAGCGGCTCCAGCCATGCGCCCCGGCAGGGCACCAGGCAACACATGCCCGGTCGGATCTGCCCGGCCAGCACCCGCAGCGCCGATGCCGTCAGGCACTGCAGATCAATGGCGGTCACCAGCATATAAGGATTCCGGGCCGCGCGCAGCAGCTGATAGAGCCCCTCCACCGGGCCGAAATCCGGGAGCTGATCCTCCACCAGCCGGCAGGGCGCGTCCGCCCATGCCCTCCGGTCCTCCACAGAAAGCAACACTTCGTCGAACTCCCGCAGTTCCCAAAGCAAATGGGAGAGAAACGTCTGATTACCATATGAAAGCCGGGCCTTATCTTCTCCCATACGAGTGCTTTTTCCGCCGGCCAAAATCCCTGCCGAGATTTGCCGCTCCATCGTGCCAGCCTCCTCTTATTCTCTATATCATCATTCTCGCCCCGTCCAGACACCGCGCGTAACCGCCTGGATGGCGACCTTCCCGGCAGAGACAGCGGCGCCGGGCAAAAACAGGAACTGAAAAGGGGGGATGATATCCCCCCCTTCCAAGTTATTCATATAGCGGAAAACGCTTGACCAGTGCCGCTACACGGCGCTGAATTTCCTCTTTCCTGCCCTCAAAATCATTCAGGCAGTCGGCAATGCACTCAGCGATCTCCTCCATTTCGCCGGGTCCAAAACCGCGGGTGGTCACTGCGGGGGTACCCAGGCGGACGCCGGAGGTGACAAAGGGGCTGCGTTTTTCGCCAGGCACCGTGTTTTTGTTGGCGGTGATATGCACTTCATCCAACCGGCGCTCAAGCTCCTTTCCGGTAACTTCGCTGTCCGTCAGATCAATCAGCATCAGGTGGTTGTCGGTGCCGTTGGACACCAGGGAAATGCCGCGGGCCATCAGCGCATCGGCCAGCACATTGGCATTTTCCACCACACGGTGGGCGTATTCGCGAAATTCCGGACGCAGCGCCTCACCGAAACACACCGCCTTGGCCGCGATCACATGCTCCAGCGGGCCGCCCTGGGTGCCGGGGAAGATGGCTTTATTGATCTTTTTGGCCAGCTCTTCGTCGTTCGCCAGAATCAGGCCGCCGCGCGGGCCGCGCAGGGTCTTGTGGGTAGTGGTGGTGGTCACGTCGGCGTACGGCACAGGGCTTTGATGGCAGCCGCCGGCCACCAGGCCCGCAATGTGGGCCATATCCACCATCAGATACGCGCCCACACTGTGGGCGATATCGGCCAGAATATCAAACTTGATGGCCCTGGGATATGCCGAGGCACCGGCCACGATCATCTTCGGACGCACTTCTTCCGCCTGGCGGCGCACTGCCTCATAATCGATATAGCCGTCGTCCCCCACGCCGTAAGACACAAAGTGGAAATATTTGCCCGACAGATTCACCGGACTGCCGTGGGTCAGGTGGCCGCCCTGGGACAAATCCATCCCCATCACGGTATCGCCCGGTTCCAGCAGAGCAAAATACACGGCGATATTGGCCTGAGCGCCGGAATGGGGCTGCACATTGGCAAACTGCGCGCCGAAAAGCTGGCAGGCCCGGTCGATGGCCAGCTGCTCCACCTCGTCCACATACATGCAGCCGCCGTAGTAGCGGTGGCCGGGATACCCTTCTGCATATTTATTCGTCAGCACGCTGCCCATGGCGGCCATCACCGCGGGGCTGACGATATTTTCGCTGGCAATCAGTTCAATGTTCCGGCGCTGGCGCTCCAGCTCCCGCTCCATAGCCCCGGCCAATTCCGCATCGGCCCGGCCCACCAGAGCGATGGAATCCATCATCGTATCATACATAGCTCTTGTTCTCCTTTTCCCTTTTTTGCGATTGCTTACAGCAGGCAATATGGGGGCATGATAAAATATATAAAGGTATATTATCCGAATTTCACCAAAACCGCAAGCTTTTTATAAAAAGATTCTTTTTCTCTTTCCGTCGCGCCGACGACGGGCCGCCGAGCCAGCAGAGATGCAGCGCTGCAGCGGCACCCTTTTTCCGACGGCGGATGCTTCCCCGCCCGCCCTACTTGATTTTTCCACGCCCTGTGCTATAATAAAGCGAATTTTATACCGCAGCGTCAGGAGGACTTTGCCGTGTACAGTGCAAAACAGATGATCGTGATCCGCCGGGATCTGCATATGCGCAAGGGAAAAATTGCAGCCCAGGCAGGACACGCCTGCGTGGAGGCCGTACTAATGGCCCTGGCCCGGGAGGATCGGCTGGGCGATGTGGTCATCGCCGGTGATTTTGTCACCTTGCGCGAAAGCAGCCGGAAACCGACCGCCCTGAGCGACTGGTTCGAAAAGGGCGTCGCCAAAATCTGCGTATATGTGGATTCCGAGGAAGATCTTCTCGCCATTGACCGCCAGGCAAAGGAAGCTGGTATCCTCTCCGCCCTGATCTGCGACGCCGGAATGACTGAGTTTCACGGCGAGCCGACGTATACCTGTCTCGCTTTCGAACCCCGGTATCCTGATGAGGTAGACCCCATCACCGGCGCGCTGCCCCTGTTTTAACGACCTCGATGCAAAAAAGCGCACAAGCGGCTGTCCTGCCGCCCGTGCGCTCTTCTCTTATTATCCGCCGCGCATTCAGTTCCAGGCCAAACGCGCCTGCCCCATTCCACCGCACAGCGCCTTTGCGGCCCGACGGCATCAGTCCTGAAGCAGCTTATTCAAATCTTCAACGGAAACATCCATCCGGGCAGACACTTCCTCCATTGTCATGCCCGTCGCCAGGAAACGTCGGACTACCATTGCCATGTTTTCACCGACCTCGATGATATGTCCGTCCGGATCATAGAAGCGGATCACACGCTGGCCCCAGCTGTGCTCCCGCACACCGCCGAGAACCGTCAGATCCGGATACGCCTGCAGCTTTTCCAGAAACGCGTCGAAATCCGTTTCTTCAAAGCAGAGTTCCGCATTGTTCGGCCGCTGCACGATCTGTTCCTTCGGCAGCTGGACCAGCCAGTCAAACTCCTGCTGCAGGGACAGCCCGCAGGTAAAAGAAACATTGATGCCGTAATCCTGATAGACCTCCAGGCCGAACAACTCCTCATAAAACGCTCTCGCCGCATGGATATCCGCCACAGCGAGTACTGTACTGACATACTTCATATCCGCTCTCCTTTTCTCCATATGGCATTTTTTCAGTATAACACAGCTCTGCAAGCCGGGAAATCCTTCTTCCCGACGGCCGCACATGGGCCGTGGCAGATCGAAACCGTCTGCGGTCAATAGTCCAGCAGCGTGCCGTCCTCCATTACGGCCACCTCATTGGGCCAGGACTGCAGCGTAAATGCCGGCTTGCTGCAGCTTCCGTCGCTGCAGCGAAACGCCCGGCCACCGCCGGGCAGCCAGTACAGCGTTTTCAGCGCATCCTCCCGGTCCGGGTACAATGTCCGCGCCGCCGCAGTCACTCCATCTTTCGTTTTTTCCGCTGCCGCAGCGTAAATGGCCCGCAGCTCCTGCGGAGAAAAGTGCGGAGTGTCTTTGTTCATCATGACTGTTTTTCTCCTTTCAACCCAGGATGCCCAGATGCTCCAGCAGAATTTTGGAGCCGATCAGAATCAGGATCACACCGCCCACCAGTTCCGCTTTCGTTTCATATTTTGCGCCGAACAGGTGGCCGATTTTCACGCCCGCAACGCCGAAGCAAAATGTGGTCAGGCCGATGACTGCGACGGCTTTGAGAATGGGCGTCTGCAAAAAGGCAAAGGATACGCCCACTGCCAGCGCGTCGATACTGGTGGCCACTGCCAGCGGCAGCATGACCCGGAAGCTGAAATCGTCGTTCTGTTTTTCCTCTTCGCCGCCGCCCAGCGCCTCGCGGATCATGTTGGTGCCGATCAGGCCCAGCAGCAAAAAGGCGATCCAGTGATCATAGTCCTCGATCATCCCCGCAAACCCGGCGCCCAGCAGATAGCCCAGCAGCGGCATCAGCGCCTGAAAAGCGCCGAAATACAGCCCGGCCAGCAGCATGTGTCGCACCCTCAGGCGCTGCACAGACAGCCCTTTGCAGATGGACACGGCAAACGCGTCCATGGAAAGCCCGACACCAATCAAAAAAAACTCGACAAATCCCATATGTTCTTTTCTCCCTTACAAACAACATCCACACAAAGGCAAACAAAAAACACATGCAGCAAAACAGCCACATGTGCACGCGGGGCAGATCCTGTATGGCAGCGCAGCAGCATGTATAGCGTTTCTCCCTATTACTCTATACATGAGTCTCGTTGATTAAGACAAGCCAGGACGGAAAAATCGTCCAGTATGTTGACTTGCCGCGCATCGAACCACACGCCACTACTCCCTCAAACGCCATTTACCATATCACAAATCCCCTCTTCTGTCAATGATTTCCCCTTTCCGCATCCTGTGAATAAGTGTATTTTCTCTGTTTTCGCACTGGACGGGTCCCCCTGACTATGCTACAATAGAATTAGAAAAGCAACGTATGCTCCAAGGGAAGGGGCGTATACTATTTGAGAAACGGAGGTCTTTTGTATGACCGAAAAAGATGTAACGGTTTCCATCCCTGCCGGACTGACTGCAAAAACGGTTACTGTCATTGTTGAAAAAGCCAACAGTTTTTCTTCCTCCATTGTCTTTGAAAGCGACCATCGCCGTGTCAACGGCAAAAGCCTGCTGGGCGTGCTGTCCCTGGGCCTGAAATGCGGCGACACCTTCGCCCTCAGCGCCAGTGGCGACGATGAAACCGACGCTGTAGAGGCTCTCTCCTCCATGCTCTAATCGTTTCTCCGAGGCAGGCATCCGTCCGCGGGGACGGATGCCTGCTTTTGGCAAAGGAAGTGTCCGTATGATCCAAGACATTACCCCGGAGCAGTTCTCCGTGGCTTATGACCTGCGCGCGCCGAAAAGCGGGGATACCATCTGCCTGTTCCACGGATCGCGCATTCTCGGCGTGCGCTGCGCCGAAGGCGAGCTGCGTCTGCCCCGTTTCTGCGAGCTGCCTGTGCAGGAAACAGACTGCTGGTTCCTGTTCTCTATTTCCGGCCGGGATTATTTTTGGTGCCGCCGTGGCCTTGCCCCTGCCGGAGGCGACTACAACTGGATTTCCCTGCGCCGGAGCATGGTTTTTGCGCCCCAGCACGAGGCTTTTGCCGCCTTGACGGCCCGGCACCTTGCCACTTGGTACGATGACAACCGTTATTGCGGCCGCTGCGGCCGCGGTCTGGTGCGGGACGCCGAAGAGCGCGCGCTGCTGTGTCCCGAGTGCGGCAACCTGATCTATCCCCGCATCAACCCGGTGATTATCGTGGGGGTGGTGGACGGCGAACGTCTGCTGGTGACAAAATACGCCCCCAGCCATGCCGCAGCCAAATACTTCGCCTTGGTGGCTGGTTTCTGCGAAATCGGAGAAACGGCGGAGGACACCGTGCGCCGCGAGGTGTGGGAAGAGGTCGGCCTGCGGGTAAAGCATATCCGTTACTACGGCAGCCAGCCCTGGGGGATCGACGGGAACCTTTCACTGGGCTTTTTTGCCGATCTGGACGGCAGCGACACGATCCACCTGGAAAAGGATGAGCTGTCCCAAGCCCTGTGGCTGCACCGCCGTGACCTTCCTCCGCGCGGCGATACTATGGCTTTGACTTCTGATATGATGGAGGCTTTCCGAACAGGGCAGATCTAAAGTACAAACGCATCATCACCGTGGCCCTGACCGGCGCATGGCCCAAGAAGGAAAACAACCCCAACGTCCCCATGACCCCCGCCGAGATCTCCGAGGACATCTACGCATGCTGGAAGGCCGGCGCTGCCGTGGCCCATATGCACATGCGTGATGACGACGGCAACGGCACCATGGACGTCAACAAGTTCCGCGAGACGGTGGAGCTGCTCCGCAAAAACCACCCCGAGTGCGACATCGTCCTGAACATGACCACCTCCGGCGACCTGAACGCCACCGAGGAAACCCGCCAGATCCACCTCAAAGAGCTGCGCCCCGAAA
This sequence comes from bacterium 210917-SL.2.15, assembly GCA_020555605.1. Lineage (GTDB taxonomy): Bacteria > Bacillota > Clostridia > Oscillospirales > Oscillospiraceae > Pseudoscillospira. Next base: position 209,788 of record JAJCJC010000002.1, read on the forward strand.
TGGGTTCCTACGACTGCGGCTCCATGAACTGGATGAACAGCGGCCTGTTTATCAACAGCCCCAAGTTCCTGGAAGAGCTGGGCAAGAATATGCAGGAGTGGAACGTGAAACCCGAGATTGAGGCATTTGACCCCGGCATGATCGCCAACGCCGCATATTATCTGAAAAAGGGCGTGCTGAAAGCGCCTCTGCACTTCCAGTTCTGCATGGGCTGCGCCAACGGCATTGTGGGCAACACCAAGAATCTGGTATTCATGAAGGAAACCATGGATTCTCTTTGCCCCGGTTCCACCTGGAGCTGCTTCGGCGTCGGCCACAGCGCCATGGAAATCATGTATGCCGGCGTGGCCATGGGCGGCCATATCCGCGTGGGCATGGAAGACAACGTAATGTACGCCAAGGGCCAGCTGGCCGAGAGCAACGTCCAGTTTGTCGAGCGCGCAAAGCGCGTTATCGAGGAATTCGGCTGCCAGGCCGCGACTCCCGACGAGGCCCGTCAGATCCTGAGCCTGAAAAAATGAGCTGGGGTCCCTGTTTTCTGTATTACCGCTGCCCGCAGTGCGGCAAAAAATTCAAGTATGCCACAGATCTGATTCCAGAGTTCGGCGCTGATTTTGGTAAATGTTCCGCCTGCGGCACCATGGGCATTTTGGAGAAAGAAGGCGCCCGCACCCCGGATGATTTGGATTACACAGAGGTGGAATAACTGCCATCGGACCGCAAACGGTATGTATTTCGCAGAGATACATACCGTTTGCTTTTATTTCGAAAACCAATGGAATATCATGCGGAGAAAGAAAAAATTCAAGCTATAAAACAAATCAGAATCAGCTTACAGCAAGTCAGAATCAACTCATCAATTCGATTCTGACTTGCTGCTTTTTTATTTTTGCTTCCTGTCCCGCACGAAGGCACCCGCCCGGCGGACTGGATCAACCACAGCCCCCTGCTAAACCTGGTGATCGGCGGGTTCGGCCTGTTCTGGATCATCAAGCTCATGGCCGCCGGTGGATTTGCCAACATTTCTCTGGACAACATTACTTTTATCCTGCTGATCCTCAGCGTACCGCTTTGCCGTGACCCGGAAACCTTCTGCAGCTGCGTTGTGCAGGCAACCACCTCCGTCCGGGGCGTGATCATCCAGTTCCCCCTCTACGCAGGCATTTTCGGTATTATCGCCTATACCAGTCTGAGCGATGTCATCGTGAATTTTTTCATGTCCTTTGCAACCAAGGACAATTTTCCAATGGTCGCCTCCATTTACTCTGCCATTCTCAATATGGCCGTTCCTTCCGGCGGATCAAAACTTGCCATTGGAGCGCCGTATATTCTGGATGTCTGCAGCCGTCTCGATATCGACGTGGGAAAAATCCTTCTCGCGTACACCTTCGGCGATCAGACCACCACTATCATTCAGCCCCTCTGGGCGCTTCCCTTCCCGGCAAGGTTCCGGCTCTTGCGAAAGCCGATCTTTTTTCCCGGCTGTGTCGCGGGCGTTTTCAGCCGAAGGCACAGCAGAGGCGTCTGGATACCCTGATCCGCATCCTTCTTTCCAAAACGCACCGCGCCGCGGCAAAGCTGCGCCTCCTCGATCTCTGCCACAAGCACAGTTTGTTTTCCCAGATGCAGAACGCCCTGCGCCTCATCCAGTGCCAGACAGCCTGTCCACAATTCCTTGCCTTCCAGCATAACCTGCCTCTCCTTCCGGCCTTCTTCTAACCGACTGCCGCCACATTCACCACAGCAGCGCCATGTCCCGCTCAGCACGGGACTGGCCCAGATCAAACCGCAGCTGGTCGCTGTCCCGATCCTGCCAAAACACTTCCCACACCAGACTGGCCAGTTCGTGCCATACAGGGTACACGCTCAGATCTTGCAACGCATCGGTTACAGCCTGATAATACCAGCCCTGCTCGGCCTTACTTTTGTTGTTGAACCGCTCCCAAACCTGCTCGCCTAAAATTCCATAATCCCGCTGCAGCGCTCGGATGTTGGAGAGCTTGTCCCCCAGCGCGATCATTTTCACTTCCAGCCGCGGCTCCTTCAACAGCTTTTCCACACTTTCCTGTTTGCGCAGACGCCAAGTCGCCTCCGCTGGCTGCTCCCGGCGCTTGTTTTCACTGACGGCCAGCACCAGCTCCGTCACATGACCGCCCACTGTCTCGCGCAGCTCTTCCTCGGTCACGCTGGTGTCCTCCAGCACATCATGCAACACCGCAGCGGCCAGCACGTCTTCGTCCTCCGTCATGGTGCCGACGATTTCCGCCGTTTCCATCACATGCAGAAGATAGGGCATCTTTCCGCCTTTGCGGTAAGCGCCGTCATGGGCCTGGGCCGCCAGTCTCGTCGCCTGGCACAGCAGGCTGCTCAAATATTCCATTCTCTTGCTTCCTTTGCCTTATGATCTTCAAAAAAATAATCCGCCGCCCAGCTCCCGCCGCCGCGGCTGAAATGTTTTTTTATTGTACCACAAATATGCAGCCAAGAAAAGGGCAATATCCTTCGCCCCGGCCGGACAGGCCAAAAGCCTGCTGCAGCGCATTCGGACATTGAACATCTGCGCTTTTCCGTCTTCTCTGGATGCAAATGTTCACGCATTGTTTACAAAGCAGGTATGTTTTTGCTCTTGACCCGCCTATGAAAAGGGCTACAATAAAACTGTAGTGCGGAGGCTTCCGCACCCAAACCATGCTCCCGCCTGTCGAATCGGGCGGGGCCCAACAAGGAGGAACAACAATGGCTGAAACCCAAAAGGTGCTGTCTCCAAAGGAGCTGCACGGACTCGACGCCTGGTGGCGCGCCGCCAACTATTTGGCCACCGGCCAGCTGTATCTGCTGGACAATCCCCTTCTGAAAGAACCTTTGAAACCAGATGACATCAAGAAAAAAATTGTGGGCCACTGGGGCACAGTCCCCGGCCAGAACTTCGTATACACGCACCTGAACCGGGTGATTAACAAATACGGCCTTGACATGATCTACCTGTCCGGTCCCGGCCATGGCGGCAACGCCATGGTGGCCCAAGACTGGCTGGACGGTTCCTATACCGACGTTTACCCCAATATTACCCAAGACGAGGAGGGTATGCGCCGGCTGTTTAAGCAGTTCTCTTTCCCCGGCGGCATCCCCAGCCACGTGGCTCCGGAAACTCCCGGCTCCATCCACGAGGGCGGCGAACTGGGCTATTCCCTGGCCCACGCCTTCGGCGCTGTGTTTGATAACCCCAGTCTGATCGCCGCCTGCGTGGTCGGCGACGGAGAGGCAGAAACCGGCCCGTTGGCCACCTCCTGGCATTCCAACAAATTCCTTAACCCCAGAAGCGACGGCGCGGTGCTCCCGATCCTGCATCTGAATGGGTACAAGATCTCCAACCCCACCGTCCTTTCCCGCATTTCCCACGAGGAGCTGGAAAGCTTCTTCAAGGGCTGCGGCTGGAAGCCCTATTTTGTCGAGGGACACGATCCGGAAACCATGCACGAGAAGATGGCCAAAACGTTGGACACATGCATCGAGGAGATCCAGGCCATTCAAAAAGGCGCCCGTGCGGGCGGCAAAACGGGCCGGCCCATCTGGCCCATGATCGTGCTGCGCACCCCCAAGGGCTGGACCGGTCCCAAGGCGGTGGACGGAAAAGCCGTGGAAGGTTCTTTCCGCGCCCATCAGGTGCCCATTTCCATGGAAGATCCCGCCCACCTGCCGCTGCTGGAGCAATGGCTCAAGAGCTATCGCCCCGAAGAACTGTTCGACGAGAACGGCGTTCCGACAGCGGAGCTGCGCGCTTTCGCCCCCAAAGGAACACACCGCATGGGCGCCAATCCCCATGCCAACGGCGGCAAGCTCCTGCGAGACCTACGCATGCCGGACTTCCGGAATTACGCTGTGGAGGTGCCCGCCCCCGGCGCCGTGGAGGCCCAGGACATGATCGAGCTGGGCGGCTTTGTGCGCGATATATTTAAGTTAAACGAAAAAAGCCGCAATTTCCGCATTTTCGGGCCGGATGAAACCATGTCCAACCGCCTGGGGCGCGTGTTTGAAGAGACTAACCGCGATTGGAATGCCCCTGTGGAGGAAAACGACGAATTTTTGTCCAGCGACGGCCGCGTGGTGGATTCCATGCTCTCCGAACACCTGTGCGAAGGGTGGCTGGAAGGCTATTTGCTGACAGGCCGCCACGGCTTTTTCAACAGTTATGAAGCCTTTATCCGCATCGTGGACTCCATGTTCTCCCAGCATGCCAAATGGCTGAAAACCTGCAACGAACTGCCTTGGCGCGCGGATATCGCTTCGCTGAACTATATTCTCTCCTCCAACGTCTGGCAGCAGGATCACAACGGTTTCACCCATCAGGACCCGGGCTTCCTCGACCATGTGGCCGACAAGAAGGCAGACGTGGTGCGCCTGTATCTGCCCCCGGACGCCAACTGCCTGCTCAGCTGCTTTGACCATTGTATCCGCAGCAAAAACTATATCAACGTGCTCGTCACTTCCAAGCATCCCCGCCCCCAGTGGCTGACCATGGAACAGGCGATCCGGCACTGTACCCAGGGCATCGGCATCTGGGATTGGGCCAGCAATGACCAGGGTCAGGAGCCGGATATCGTGATGGCCTGCTGCGGCGACACGCCTACTCTCGAAACCCTGGCCGCTGTCAGTATCCTGCGCCACGCCCTGCCGGAGCTACGCATCCGGGTGGTCAACGTGGTGGATCTGATGCGCCTGCAACCCGAAGCGGAGCATCCCCACGGCCTGTCCGACGCAGACTACGATCTGCTGTTCACCCGGGATAAGCCTATTCTCTTCGCTTTCCACGGCTATCCCAAACTGATCCACGAGCTGACTTACCGCCGCCACAACCACCACCTCCATGTGCGTGGCTACAAGGAGGAAGGCACCATCACCACGCCCTTCGATATGCGTGTGCTCAATGACATCGACCGCTTTCATCTGGTCATCGACGCCGTCAAATACCTGCCCCAGCTGGGCAACCGCGGCGCATTCCTGGTGCAGCAGATGCGGGACAAACTAGTGGCACACCGCCAGTATATCATCACTTACGGTGAAGATATGCCCGAGATCAAGCACTGGACCTGGGAGAGCGCCATGGGCGGCGGTGCCGCCGGAGCCAGCGAACGCTGAAGCCCCCCTTCCGCCTGCCCCAACAGCGCCCTGTGGGAACAGCGCCGATGCAGCACCGTTCCCGCGGGGCGCTTTCATTGACAAGACGCCCAAAATATTGTACTATTTACCTGAAATTACCCCTGTTTTTTCCCATTTTACCTATTTTTCGAATCATACTATTCTTTTTTAAATGATTTCCCGGCAGCCGGAAAGGAGTGAGCGCCGTGACCGACTCCCACAACCGCACCATCGACTACCTGCGTCTTTCGGTGACCGATCGCTGCAATCTGCGCTGCATCTACTGTATGCCTGAGAAGGGCGTCCAGTGGGTGCCCCACGGGGATATCCTCCGCTTTGAGGAGATCGTGCACCTGGTGCGGCTGTTCTCCGATCTGGGCATCCGCCGCGTACGCCTGACCGGCGGCGAGCCCCTGGTTCGCGAGGGTATCCTCGATCTGACCGCCGCTCTGTGCGCTCTGCCCGATATCAACGAAATTTACCTGACCACCAACGGCGTGCGGTTTGCTCCTATGGCAAACCAATTTCGGCAGGCGGGGGTGCAGGGCGTCAATTTCAGTCTCGACACCCTGAGGCCGGACACTTTCCGCCGCATCACCCGTACCGACCAGTTCGCCGCTGCACGCGCGGGTATCGACAAAGCGCTGGAAGCAGGCTTTCCGTCGGTCAAAGTAAACTGCGTGCTGATGCGGGGTGTCAACGACGGCGAGGCCGCCGCCCTGGCCGCCCTGGCCAAAGACGCTCCCCTGGAGGTGCGCTTTATCGAAATGATGCCCATCGGCTGCGGGAAGGGCTATGCTCCTGTGCCCATGGAAACGGTTTATGCCGCGCTGGTAAAAGCATTCGGGGAACCGCACGCTTTCACAGCGCCGCTGGGCAGCGGCCCGGCGGTTTATGTCTCCTTTCCCGCTTTCCAGGGCCACGTGGGCTTTATCAGCGCCGTAACCCATGAGTTCTGCACCCGGTGCAACCGGGTACGGCTGACGGCGGAGGGATACCTGAAACTTTGCCTGCACGATCCGGCCGGCGTCGACCTGCGTGCGCCCCTGCGCGCCGGCATGGACGATGCGGCGCTGACGGCGCTGCTGCGCCGGGCAATTGAGCAAAAGCCGGCCCATCACCACTTCACTTCACGCCCAGCTGGCAAGGCCGGGGAAGCGCGCACCATGAACGCCATCGGCGGTTGAAATGCATCGCCGCCCGGCTGGATCCAACGGCCTGCCGGGCGGTTTTTTTGAATAGATTTTTCCCGTTTGGTTTCACTCAACATAAGTATTCCTGCTCTTTAAAAACGACTCCACTCCCGTTTCTGATTTGACTGAGACCGATACTTTGTTCTCGTCATCATCCGGGTACCAATCTACCTTGTCTTAGCATTGCAGCTGCGGTATAATGAAGGCCCGTTGGCCCGTTGGCCGTGCAGTTCTCCGCAAACGGCGGTTTGGTACAATCAAGAAAACGCAGAGAGGACATACAACCCATGGAAATTGAACGCAAGTGGCTGGTGAAAGGCTGGCCGGACGGGCTGTGCCCCGAACATATTTATACGATGGAACAGGGCTACCTTGCGCTGCACCCCACAACGGTGCGCATCCGCCGGGAGACGGAGCGAGGCGGCATAACTGCATATATTTTGTGCTTTAAGGGCAAAGGCGGCCTGGTGCGCGAGGAGATTGAAGTCTCCATTGACGAAACCCTGTTCGAACGTCTGCGCGTGCTGATCGGCCTTCCCCTGATCCGCAAGGAACGGCGGGATTATCTCCTGCCGGACGGGCGGACGCTGGAGGTAAATGAGGTGGACGCCGGCGCGCCCGGCACCTTTTTCTATGCCGAGGTGGAATTCCCCACCGTGGAGGCATCGGAGGTCTGGTCGCCAGAAGCGGCCGGCCTGGCCTCTTATCTTGCCGACGAGGTAACAGAAAAGCAGGGCGTCAGCATGGGCGCCTACTGGGAACGGACACGCTATGATGTGCAGTGAGCGCGAAACTGCACCAACCGACCTGACCGGGGCGCACTACGCTCCCCGCACCCGCTATCTCTCCTATCCCATTCCTCCCGAACAGGGCGGCGCTCAGGTGCGCGCACTGCTACGCAATACGCTGCATCTGTCGGCGGGCCTTATCAAGCGCATCAAATGGCTGGACGACGGCATTACCCTGGACGGCCTGCGCGTAACCACCCGTACCGCCGTCCGTTCCGGGCAGGTGCTGCGCGTTCGACTGAGCGACAGCGTGCGCCGCAGCGAGATTGTTCCGTCTCCGGGACCTCTGGATCTTTTATACGAAGATGAAGATCTCCTGATCCTCAACAAAGCCCCCGGCGTCGCCGTCCACCCTGGGCTGGGCCACTGGAACGATACGCTAGGCAGCTTTCTACTGGCCTATTACGACCGTTGCGGCATCCCAGCCGATTTCCACCCGGTTCACCGGCTGGACAAAGGCACTTCCGGTGCGATGGTAGTGGCCAAACACGCCCACGCCCAGGATGTACTGCGCCGCGCCCTGCATACCGACGCGTTCCGGCGCGAATATCTGGCTGTGTGCGACGGCGCGCCGCCCCGGGCATGCGGCGTGATTAATCTGCCGCTGGCCCATGCAGGGGATTCCGTCATCCGCCAGAAAGTATGCCCCACAGGCTGCGCCGCCCGGACGGAATACGAAGTGCTGCGCCGCACACCAGAGCGGACACTGGTGCGCCTGCGCCTGCAAACCGGCCGCACCCATCAGATCCGCGTCCACATGGCGGCCATCGGCTGCCCGCTCACCGGAGATTTTCTCTATGGCAGGGAAAACCCGGCCCTGATCGCCCGGCCGGCTCTTCATGCCCACATGCTTTCTCTCCTGCATCCCCTCACCGGCCAACACCTTTCTTTCACCGTCCCGCTGCCCCGGGATATAGCGGCATTGCTCGCTCCAGCAGAGGAACTTTAAGTGCGCGCCGCGCCAGCTCTTTTCTGCAGCCGAGCCGTACCGCAGCCACCCCACACAGCGGTGCCGGGAAACAGGACATGGTAACCGATAGTTGCCGCGCAGTTGTTAGAAAAGCAGGCCTATGAGATTAAAATGACAGCCAGAGGTGGTTCTTACGACGCTGGGTGAAAAAACTCAAATAATACAGAAAAGCGACAGGGTTATCGCAGGAAAAAGTCGCAAAGCGGATCGTTGTGAGCCGGCAAGCAGCTATCGCATGCTCACCTGCTTTTGTCTTTTGCCGCAAAAACGATGCTGTTGTCGCAGATCCCTAATCCCGTTTTTATCCTTGGTCTGCCCTTTCAGCAGGATTCTCCTGCTCCGCAATATTGCGCTGCAGGTGGTGCATCACCCAGAAAAAAGCGGGCACCAGAAACAAACAGGCCGCTACCCAGGCTGTGGGATCCGTAAAACATACGCCTGTAAAGCCCACCCGGGGCGTAATCATTTGACTGACCACGCCGCGCCCTATCAGTTCAAACACTCCCGCCAGCACAGCCAGAGCGGAAAATCCCACGCCCTGGATACTGTAACGGATCGTATTCAACGGCGAAAGCAGCCAATAAAACAGGCTGGTACAGATGAGGAAGCGGCGGACATAAGCGATCACTGTCCAATCCGTCAGACCGAACAGTACCATACCGATCCTTCCGCCCAGTGTACACAGAATCAAAGCCGCCAGCGCTGCATACACAAAGCCCACCAGAATGCTCTGCTTCAAGCCCTGATAGATGCGCTGATACTGCAGCGCGCCGATGTTTTGCCCACAATAGGTTGCCATGGCGGTACCCAAAGCGTCAAAAGGACACAAAAAGAGCTGCTGCACCTTACTGACAACTGCGTAAGCCGCCACGGGCGTGCTGCCCAGCAGGTTGACGGCGCTTTGCAGCATCATCAGCCCGATGGCCGTAATCGAATACTGCAATCCCATGGGCAACCCGCTGCACAGCAGCGTTCCCATGCAAGCCAACGAGGGCTTCTCCTCTCCGGGCTGTAATTTCAAAATGGCAAACCGCCGCACCAGAAACCGCAGACACAATACTCCAGACATCCCCTGGCCAATCACCGTGGCCAGGGCCGCGCCGCTCACGCCCAGGCCGAGCGCCACAATAAAGAGCAGATCCAGCACCACATTCACCACCGTGGACACCACCAGAAACAAAAACGGCGTGCGGCTGTCTCCCAGCGCGCGCAGGATGGAGGCGCTCATATTGTAAAGCACTGTGCAGGGAATCCCCAGGAAAATGATCAGCAGATATTGATAGGCCCCGGCATAGATTGCCTCCGGCGTGGAGAGCCACTGCAGAATCAATCTGCACAGCAGGGTTGTCGCCACGGTCAACACCGCCGCCAACGCCGCAGAGAGCAGCGCGGCGTTGGCTACATAGCGGCGCATGCTTCTCTCGTCCCCCGCGCCAAAACGCTGGGCCACCGGAATGGCGAAGCCACAACACACACCGATGACAAAATTGATGACCAGAAACAGCACGCTGGCGCTGGCATTGACCGAGGACAGGGCATTCAGGCCCAGAAATTTCCCCACGATGACCGCGTCCACCAGATTATACATCTGCTGAAACAGATTCCCCAAAAGCAGCGGCAGAGTAAACACCAAGATCAGGCGCAGCGGCGCGCCTTTCGTCATGTCAAATGTCATGTGCAATCTCTCCAAAAAATTTTAAAATCTTTGTCTATTATAACGAGACACATGAAATTTGCAAGGTACAGATTTGCCAGATCTTACCGTACCGGAGCGCTGGATTTTCGCTCTTTTGCTCTCTCACCGCGTATTCCTTCCCGCCCACTGGCAAAACGGGCAGCAAAACAATATGTTTTTATTGTTTTTTTGCGCCGATTGTGCTATTTTTAATAAAACCGCACCGTCTGATCCCACCCGGCGGGCGCATATGCGGTTCTGACTTCGCGGCATATCCAATAATATAGTCCAATGTGATACCATATTTTCGCCGTTGTGCGCGGCGCTGCGACTGTGAAAGGAGCATTCTGATCATGAAAACACCCATTTTCACCGGTTCCGGTCTTGCAATGATTACCCCCATGAATGCCGATGGCAGCGTGAACTACGCTGAGATTGACCGTATCCTGGAAGATCAGCTGGCCAGCCATACCGACGCCATTTTGTCCTGCGGCACTACCGGAGAAGCCTCTACCTTGGACGACGAGGAACACCTGCAGGTGATCGGTCATGTGGTCAAGCGGGTAAACGGCCGTATCCCCGTCATCGCCGGCACCGGCTCCAACAATACCGCCCACGCGGTCATGATGTCCAAGGGAGCGGCTGATCTGGGCGCCGACGCCCTGCTGGTGGTTACCCCATATTACAACAAAACCAGCCAGGCCGGTCTAATCGCCAGCTACACCGCCGTGGCCGATGCCACAGAACTGCCCGTGATCATGTACAACGTCCCCTCCCGCACCGGCGTAAACATTGCCCCCGAAACAGCCCGGGTTCTGTCCGCGCATCCCAAAATCAACGCCATCAAGGAAGCCAGCGGCAACATCAGCCAGGTAGCCCAGATCGCAGCGCTGTGCGGCGACGATCTGAATATCTATTCCGGAAACGACGATCAGATTGTCCCCCTGCTTGCCCTGGGTGGCAAGGGCGTCCTGTCTGTGGCCGCCCATGTGGCCCCGCAGCAGATTCACGACATCTGCCAACTCTGGTTCGACGGCAAAGCCGCCGAATCTGCCGCGCTGCAGTTGCAGCTGCTGGAGTTGTGCAATGTTCTGTTCTGCGACGTGAATCCCATTCCGGTGAAAGCCGCCATGAGCATGCTGGGCTACAATGCCGGGCCTTGTCGTCTGCCCCTGGTTGCTCCCAGTGAAGCTAATCTGGAAAAAATTTGCGCAGCCTTAGAAAAATACGGTTTGCTGGGTTGACAACAGACCCCTTTTGGCGGGGAGCGCAGCTGCGCTTCCCGTTTTTCTTTTTTCTTTGAAAATTTCTTCTTGACAAATCCGAAGATCTATGCTATCCTGTACAAGATAAATCTGCCGGAGTGGCGGAATTGGCAGACGCACGGGACTTAAAATCCCGCGAAGGAAACTTCGTGCCGGTTCGATCCCGGTCTCCGGCACCAAAATGAATAACGCGGTGTAGAGCAGTTGGTTAGCTCGTCGGGCTCATAACCCGGAGGTCGTTGGTTCAAATCCAGCCACCGCAACCACAAAAAGAGGCTGATTCAAAAAGAATCGGCCTCTTTTTCTAACTTTTTGAGCAACCATCAACTGAAACACTCTCTAACAGGACAAGAGGAAAGCCGTTCTTAACAGATAAAAATTACTCCAACTGCTTTGAGCAGATAGGTCTTACATTACACTGACGCAAAAGTTACTGAAATTTCCGCGCATAAAGAGGGTTGTACCAAATGTAGTACAACCCTCTTTTTTATTTTATCCAACTGCCCTGGCCGTCCCTTCCTTTACCGGCGGCCCTTTTGTTATCAGAGGAGACAGTGGATGCGGCGGAAGTGGACGGCTGCCCCCTGCGGAATAGGCTGCCAAATCGGGAATATACGTTGTAGATACGGGCACTGTACTCCATGTAGCAAACAATATTCACAAATTGAAACAACCAATATGAAACCAACCTGCGCCGACTGGTATCAGCCGGCGTTTTACAATTTTCCCAAGTTTTACATGAGCATGATTTTGAATTTTACAAAGCCCTTTTATAATAAATGTGCTATTTCAATGGTATTTGTTTCACATCACCTATTCAACTTCAGGAGTATTTTATGCAAATTTTTCACCATTCTCAACTTTGGCGCCGCATGTTTGCAGTTTTTATCTTACTGTTTACCGTTGTACTGGCCCTCATGCCGCAGAGTGAGCATTTGTTTTCCGGCCTGACCAGCAACACCATTACCTATGAACCCGGAAGGGTCACAGCAGTGGAGACCGAAAACCTTTCCCCCAGCCCCCTCAAGGGCGGCCAGATGTTGGGCGATCAGACCTTAAGCATCGCATTGGACAATGGCGAAATGGTGCGCCTGACAAATTATCTCACCGATACACACAACATCCTTGCAGAAGAGGGCCTGAAAGTAATCGTGTGTGTGGATGCGCCAGAAGGCGTAGAACCGTATTATACCCTATATCAATATGACCGCACCACAGGCGTTGCGGTCATTCTGGTAATTTTTCTCCTGCTGATGCTGCTGGTAGGTGGAGAAAAAGGATTCTCCGCTGCTCTGGCACTGGCATTCTCCATGGTGTTCCTGATCCGGGTTACCATCCCAGCTATCTATCAGGGCAGTTCCCCGGTGGGTGCAGGGCTGGCGGCAGTGTTGATTGCAACGGCGGTAACGATCTTCCTGTTGTATGGCTTTTCGGTCCGCGGAGGCTTGGCTATCGCCGTAACTCTGGCCGGTGAATGCTTATCCTGTCTGCTGTTCCTGCTGTTTTCCTCGCTACTGCATTTGACGGGCTTCCAGAGCAGTGACGCGGAAAGCCTTCTGGTGGCGGCACAGAATACCGGTATGGATCTCTCTACGGTACTGTTTGCCGCAACGATGATCGCCTCCCTCGGCGCCGTCATGGATGTGGCGGTCTCGCTTCTGTCAGCATTATGGGAAATCCATGAAACAGATCCTCTGCTCCCCGGCAAACGGTTGTTTGCCTCTGGCATACACATTGGCCGGGACATGATCGGCACCATGAGCAATACGCTGGTTTTTGCCTTTGCAGGCGGTTCCCTGACAACCCTTCTGGTGCTGATCTCCTACGGGACCCAGCCCAACCAGTTGCTTCATTCTGACTATGTCGCCTTGGAACTGGCCCACGGTCTGTGCGGAACTTGTGCCGTGATCCTGACGGTGCCGCTGGCATCCCTGGCTGCGGCGATCGTGTTTCCGCAGCTGAAAAATTCCCGAATAATCTCGGTTATACATAAAAGAAATTTTAAAAAAGGAGCGAACGTATGAAACGAAAGATGAAACATTTTGTGTCTTTGTTTCTAGTGCTGATATTGACACTGCAGCTGTTTGCAGCGGTACCGGCATCGGCGATCGGCACTGCAGAGGAGCCTTCCGACACCCTTGAGGAAATATCCGTTCAGGAAGAGGCTGAGGAGCCGGAAGCAGGGCTGGGCGAACCGCAGCTACCCAAACAGACCACCTTTGCGCTAAACGGCCAAGGAACTGCGGAAGCACCTTATCAGGTCACCAACGAGACAGACTGGAACACCGCAGTGGCTGCAATCAACAGCGATAGCGCAACATACAGCAAACAATACTATGAAATCACTGCCGACATCCAATTCACAAAAGCTGTGACGCCTGTGGCTGTGTTTTCCGGTACGCTGGACGGCGGCGGCCACACAATGACCGGACTGACGGTGGACAGCGATACAAACGAAGCAGCACTGATTGCCACCAACAACGGAACCATCCGCGATCTGGGCCTGGCACAGGTGCGGCTGTCCGGCCCAGCCGACCAATCGAAAATCAAACGTGCGTCGTTTGCGGTCTATAACAGGGGCACGATTTCCGACTGCTATGCCACCGGTGATCTGTCCGGCGGCTGGCGCACCGGCGGCATTGTAACAGAGAACTACGGCAAAGTTGAAAACTGTTATTTTGTGGGCAGCGTCGCGGGAAGATGGGAAACCGGCGGCATAGCAGCCTGGTGTGCAGATAACAAAAGCAACGCAATCCAGAACTGCTATGCTCGCACCGATGCAGAGGCGCTGGTCAGCACTGTCGGCGTTGTCGCCGGATACGCCTATGCCGGCACAACCCTGATGGGCAACGTGGCTCTGGGGGGAGATGTACTCAGCCCCGGCTCGGTAGGCCGCTTGCTGGGCAAGGAAAAGAGCACTCCCATCACCTATCAAAACAATCTGGCCTGCACAAACATACTGGTCAACAACAGCGCTGTTTCCAGCAATGCAGACAATATGCAGGGTCTGGATAAAACAGCTGAAGAACTGAAGCAGCAGAACACCTATACCGCCATCGGCTGGGACTTTTCCTCTGTATGGGCAATGGATGAGACACTGGGCCGACCCGTGCTGCAAGGCTGCCCGGAGGTTCAGGACGCTTTGGAGCGGGAAATGCCGGACGGCAAGGGAACAGAGGAGTCGCCGTACCTGATTTCCAACGCGGAAGAACTCACGCTGGCCATTCAGGCCATCAATGCCGGCGGCGCATATGCGGAAGCATACTACCAGCTGGACGCAGATATCATGCTGAAAAAATCCATTCCCTCCATTCTCCGCCTGGGCGGCACACTGGACGGCGGCGGGCATACCATCGACGGCTATACTCTGTCTACCAAGTATGATTGCGACGCCCTGATTCTCTGCAATGAGGGCACTGTCAAGGCCCTGGGGCTGACTAATGTGAACGTGACCGGCCCCAATACGCCCGAGGCCAGCCGGCGGGGCGGTTTATGCTACCAGAACCGCGGTACGATTGAACAGTGCTATGTGAAAGGCAGCGTCTCCGGCGGCCACCGGAGCGGCGGTATCACAGCCGAGAATTACGCTACGATTTCAAACTGCTATTTTATGGGCAGCGTGACCGGGCATTGTGAGACCGGCGGCATCGCGGCCTGGAACCAGGCCACCGGCGTGGTGGAAAACTGCTATGTGTCCGGAAGCTTCACCACTGAAACCAACAACAGCGGCTGCATTGGCGGCTACGGCTATACAAACACCCGTTATGAGGGTAACGTGGTACTCAGCGGCAGCACCCTGTCCACGGCCAACGACCGGAATCATGCCCGGATCTGTGGCCGCAACAACGGCAATCCCACATTTTCCAACAACCTGTCCTGCACAGATGTGACTATCAATGGCAAAACCGTAACCGGCGGTGCAGCAAACAATATGCAGGGCCTGGATAAAACAGCTGAAGAACTGAAGCAGCAGAACACCTATACCGCCATCGGCTGGGACTTTTCCTCTGTGTGGGCAATGGATGAGACACTGAACCGCCCGGTGCTGCTTGAGTGCCGGGAAGCGCCGGAAGCGCCGGATCTGGACGATCCTGCGCACGACAAACAGCATTACACAGTCGCCAGTCCCGACGGCAGTGTGGAAGCCTATGTTTACGTCAACGCCTATGGTGAGCTGGGCTACTCCGTAACACTAAGCGGCACACCGGTACTGCTCCGCTCCTCCCTGGGACTGACAATGGATAGCGTGGAGATGGGGAAGAATGCCACGCTGGGTGAGCCGAAAACTACCACCGTTCAGGAAAGCTACGAAACCCGCGGCATGCACACTCAGGCGGAGAACCACTACAATCAGTCCGCGTTTCCGGTAACCAGCGGCGAAAAGACGATAACCCTGAACGTACGGGCCTATAACGATGGCATCGCCATTCAGTATGACCTGCCGGAGGGCGCACACACCATTTCCGGGGACAACACCCGCTTTACCATTCCCACCGACGCCAAAGCATTCTATCAGTACGGCGACGGCTCCAATTACGAGGGTATTAAAAACATGCAGGTGCCCACCGAGACCTCCCTGGTCTCCGCCATCGGCGAAGAGCGCCTTCTGTGCACCTTGCCCACCTTCGAACTGAAAGAGAAAGCAGCTTACGTGTGCATTACCGAAGCCAATCTTTACGACTGGTCCGGCATGGGTCTGCGCTCCGAGGGGGAAGGCGTGCTGAAGGCAGAATACTGGGACACCAACGGCACGACTTTCACCACAGAGGAAGATTCACCATGGCGTGTGGCCATTATTGCCGACAACTTGAATGATTTTGTCAACAGCGACATGGTAACCAACGTATCCGATCCTATGGAGGGTGCGTTGTTTGCAGACGATACCAGCTGGATCCAGCCGGGTCGCTCCGTGTGGACTACCCAGGGCGGCGGCGCCTCCACGGTGGAAGGCTATAAGGAATACAGCGACCATGCCTCCCAACTGGGGATCGAGTTCAATCTGATCGAGGCCCGCAACGGGTTTGGCGACACGCTGGATGAGCAGTTTGCCGCCATCAAGGAAATTGTGGATTACAGCGCAGGTCTGGAGAATCCTGTTAAAATATGGCTGTGGGAAGACGCCCCCACCAGCCGCTATACCGGCGGTCTTTATACCGAGGAAAACGCCCGGGACTTCCTGTCGCGCTGCCAGAAGGCCGGCGTGGTTGGTGTCAAGATCGACCACATCCACAGCGAGTCCCCCGACAAGGTCAGTTTTTATGAAGATTTCACCCGGCTGGCCGCCGAGTACCACATCATGGTGAGCTACCATAACCCGATGAAGCCCACCGGCCTTTCCCGTACCTATCCCAACGAAATGACCCGTGAGGCCATCCGGGGCATGCAGTATCAGTGCAACCCCAACGAGAACGCCATTCTCCCGTTTACGCGCCTGCTGGCCGGCGGCGCAGACTACACGCCGATGAACTTCTCCAATTCCGGCAAACTGGGCCGCGCCAGCTGGGTTCATATGCTGGCCAATACGGTCATCATGACCTCCAGCTACCTCCAGCTCAGTGAGAATCCCAAGAATATGGTGAATCAGGTTTACACCGATTTCATTAAAAACCTTCCCACAGTGTGGGACGAGACCATTGTACTCGAACAGTCCGAGATCGGCGAAGCAGCAGCATTCCTGCGCCGCAGCGGCGAGGACTGGTATCTGGCCGTGCAGAATTCGGCTCACAGTGAACAGGCAATGACCTTCGATCTGGATTTCCTGGGCGAAGGACAGTGGTATGCCGACATCTATTACGACAACATGAATTCCGCTGCGCAGATCCAGCGCCGCGTGGAACAGGTGACCAAGGACAGTCAACTGGAAGCGCAGATCCGCTCCGGCGGCGGCTATGTGGTGCGCCTGACGCAGGATGAGGTCATCTATGACAGCGATAAGGACAAGGTATTTGAGATCAACACTGCAGAGGATCTGGGCCTGATCCGGGAACATCCCGACGCTACCTTCAACCTGAACGCAGATCTGACCCTGAGCGGAGAATTTACCCCCATTCCGATGCTGAACGGCACGCTGAACGGGAACGGCCATACCATTTCCGGCCTCCAGTTCACCGGCATGGATGCGTCGGCAGCGCTGATCCTTCAGAACAACGGCACCATCCGGCAGCTGGGCCTGACAAACGTATATATGGAAGGCCCCTACACCGCTGACAACAGCTGGCGCGCGTCGCTGTGTGTAAAAAACTACGGCACCATCGAGGAATGCTATGCCCTGGGTACTGTCACCGGCGGCCACCGCACCGGCGGGCTGGTCAGTGAGAATCACAATGTCATTCGCAACTGCTATTTCATCGGTACGCTGGAATCCAACTTTGAAACCGGCGGCATCACCTCCTGGAATCGAGAAGGTTCCGCAACGGTGGAGTACTGCTATGCCTCCGGAGATTTCACTTCCGCAGGAAACAATATGGGCTTCATCAGCGGCTATGCCTATGGCAGCACGCGGATGACAGGCAATGTCGCGCTGAGCGGCACACTCACCGGCACCAAAAACCTGGCCCGGATCTGCGGCCGCAACAACGGCGTGGATGAGAATACGGTGTATCATAACAATCTGGCGTGCCGGGACATCACCATCAACGGCAAGCCCGTAACCGGCGGCGCGGCCAACAACAGGGACGGCGCAGACAAGACCACCGAGGAGCTGAAGCAGCAGAAAAACTATGCCGCCATCGGCTGGGACTTTTCCTCTGTGTGGGCCATGGACACGACGCTGGGCCGCCCGGTGCTCAAACAGGTGAAGGAGATCGCCTGCGAACAGCCTGTACTCCAGAACAGCGTTTCCCTGGCGCCCGGTTCGGATGAGACCAGCCGGAACCTGACCTGGTACGCCAACGATGAGGCAGACGGCATCGTTTACTGGGCGAAAGAAAGCGATCTCGTGAATGGCGCCATGCCGGAGGGCGCCAAGCACGTCCAAGCTTCCGTGACGGAAGCCAACAAGTCCGGCTATTACTCCAATCAGGCAACTATGTCCCAGCTGGAGCAGGGCACCACGTATGCCTACCAGTTGGTCAATGGTGCCAAGCAGTCCCCGGTCTATACCTTTACCACAGAGGACGCTTCCAACGGATTTACCTTCCTATTCATGGGCGATCCGCAGCTGGGTGCCAGCGGCAACCTGATCAGCGACAACAGCGGTTGGAACACTACGCTACGTGCAGCGGCAGCCAAAGTTCCGGATGCGGCATTCCTGCTCTCCGCCGGTGATCAGGTGAATACCGCCAACAACGAGGGACAATATACAGCCTATCTCGATCAGCAAGTACTCTACAGCCTGCCGGTGGCTACGGTCATTGGCAACCATGATAACTCCAGCAATGCCTATGGCCAGCATTTCAATGTACCCAATGAGAGCGGAGAGTACGGAACCACCGATGCCGGCAGCGACTACTGGTTCCGTTATGGCAACGTTCTGTTCCTGGTGCTCAATGTCAACAATATGAGCGATGCGGAGCATAGAATGTTTATGGAAAAGGCGATGGCACAGAATCAGGATGCAGAGTGGAACATTGTCACAATGCACCATTCGGTGTACTCCGTGGCAAACCATGCCTTGGATGATGATATTATCCAGCGCCGGAATACACTGGTACCCATTTTTGAAGAACTGGGAATCGATGTGGTTCTTCAGGGCCACGACCATGTGTATGTGCGCACGTATATGATGGATGACTTTAATGCGGTCACCGAATCTGAAAAGTATACTGACCAAAATGGCGACGGAGTTCCCGATGCAGTCACCGATCCGGACGGTATTCTGTATGTGACTGCAAACTCCGCTTCCGGCAGCAAGTACTATAACATCAAAACAGAGGAGCAGTTCCCTTATGCCGCGGTGAAGAGCCAGGAGCACGTCCCCACCTATTCCGAGGTAACAATTACCGACACAGAATTTTCCATTGTGACCTACCGGGTGAGCAACGGCTCGGTAGTGGATGCCTTCACCATCCACCGTACGGAAGAGGAAACGCCGGACGCGCCGGTGGTCGAAGGGTTTAAGAACGGCGCATCTAGCCTGGATCTGACAGAAATCGGACGTTATGACTCCAACATGACCAACGCTGACGGCGGCGTGATGGAGATCGTGGACTACAACGAAACCACCGGATATGCCTACGCCATCAACGGCCAGACCGGACGCCTGTCTGTAATCTCTCTGCAAGATCTGCAGGCCCGTGAAACCATCGAAATGCTGGAAGGTACCGCCATCGATATCAAATCCCTGGTTGAAGCAAACGGCTTTGTCTACGGTGACATGACTTCCGTAGCCGTGTCTCCCGACGGCAAGACCCTTGCCGCCGCTCTCCAGGCCAAGGGATATGCCGATGCAGGCCGTGTGGCACTATTCACCTGCAATTCAGATGGCACTCTGACATTTGTGCGGGCTATTGAGGTTGGCGTGCAGCCGGATATGCTTACCTTTACCCCCGACGGCAGCAAAATTCTGACCGCCAATGAGGGTGAACCCCGCATGGGTTATGCCAGTGGAGTCTCCGATCCCGCCGGCTCTGTGACCATTATCGATACTGCTACCGGAAGCGCCAATACAGTAGGATTTGATGCCTTCGATGGCGAGAAGCGTCAGGAGCTTGTGAAGGCAGGCGTTGTGCTCATGAAAAATACCCAGCCTTCTGTGGATCTGGAGCCGGAGTACATTGCATGCACCAATGGAATGGCCTATGTGACACTACAGGAAGCTAACGCCATCGCGGTGCTGGATCTGGCTCAAGGCACTTTTACTGGTATTTACTCCGCCGGCTTTGAGGACTACAGCAAGGCGCCAGTGGACATTGACAAGGGAGACAAAGCATACGCGCCTAACACCTATGCAGGACTCAAAGGCATCCGGATGCCCGACGGCATTGCGCTGTATACGGTGGGCGATACCAATTACCTGCTGACCGCCAACGAAGGCGACGCCCGCGAATGGGCTAAATACTCCAATGAAAATGAGGTCGGCAAGGGCCATGCATCTCCCGCCGGTAACATCACCGGAGGCATGGTGAACGGTAAGGTAGTCTACTTCAAGAGCAGCGACTTTGACGGCCTGGATCCCCAGACGGATTATCTGTTCGGCGGCCGCTCCTTCACCCTTTATCGAGTGGATGGCAGCGCACTGACCGAGGTCTTTACCAGCGGCAGTGACTTCGAAGCCAAAACTGCCTCCTATCTTTCGGATTACTTTAACTGTTCCAACGATGACCGCTCCATTGACGACCGTTCCGGCAAAAAGGGTCCTGAACCGGAAACCGTCACGGTGGGCAAAGTGGACGGCAGAAGTTATGCTTTTGTGACGCTGGAGCGTATCGGCGGCGTCATGGTCTACGACATTACCGATCCAGCCAATGTGGCATATGTTAACTATATAAACAGCCGTGACTTCTCTGAGGATGTGGCGGCAGACGATTCGCCCGAAGGATTGAAGTTTATTGATGCCAAGAGCAGTCCCACAGGAAACGCACTGCTGCTGGCGGCCTGTGAGGTGGGCGGCACCGTAGCCGTCTACGAACTGGAAGGGCGCAATACATCCACCGGCGGTTCCGGCAGTACTACCACTTATTATACCATTACCGTGACCCAGCGTGAAGGCGGCAGAATCAATCCGGGTTCTATCCGTGTTGCCCGCCGCGGCGACAAAACCTTTACCATCACTCCTGACGAGGGCTATGAAATTGCCGACGTACTGGTGGACGGCAAGAGCGTTGGCTCGGTTCGTTCTTACACATTCGAGAACGTGATGACGCAGCACACAATCACCGCCGGGTTTGTAAAGACTGACGAGTCCAGCCCCGTGAGCAGCTTTACCGATGTTAAGGTCACTGATTGGTTTGCTGACGCTGTTCAATATGTGGTGGACAACCATTTCATGAACGGTACTTCCGGGACTTCTTTCTCCCCCGGCGGCAATATGACTCGTGCCATGGTCATGACAGTTTTGGCACGGATGGCCGGCGTTGATACCACCACCAGTTCTGTTTGGTACGAAGTGGGCCGCGCTTGGGCCATGGAAAACGGTATCTCTGATGGAACCAACATGGATGGGAAAATTACCCGGGAACAGCTGGCCACCATGCTGTATCGATATGCAAAGCTGACCGGAGCCGATGTCTCCATAACTGCTTCTCTGGATCGCTTCCAAGATGCCGATTGCGTTTCCAGCTACGCAACGGACGCTTTGCAGTGGGCTGCTGCCGTGGGAATTATCACCGGTAGGCCCGACGGTACGATCGCCCCCCAGGCCGGAGCCACCCGCGCCGAGGCCGCCGCTATGCTGATGCGGTTTTCCAAGTTGAATAAATAACTTTCTATCCTGCGTCAAAGCCCGGCGGATTATCCGCCGGGCTTTGTATAATACTGCGTGAACAAAACTTCTGAACGAAGCTTCTGTTCTATCGACACGGGAACTTTGCTCACCGTCACGCGGCTCTTTTGCCGGACGATATAACACCTCGCAACGGCTGGCGAATTCAATGAGAAAGATGGATGGATGGATGGATCAATCGATCTACCTCGTGCTTGATCATTGGCCTTACCGGCGGAAGAGACCAAATCAATTTGAGAACAGTTCAAATCAGTACTGTATTGCGTTATATTCCGTTTGGAATACGGTACTTTTCTTTTTTGCCGGACTGTGATATACTAATCGTAAAATCTGCCGAAAGGGAATCATTTCCTTTGGCGGACACTGACCCATAAGGAAGGATCGATCCATGGCATATTGTCGTTTTTGCGGCGCGCTTTTGGCCGAGGGGGCGCGCTTTTGTCATCTCTGTGGAAAGGAAGTAACCGCTGCGCCCCGCTGCCCGCAATGCGGCGCGCTCCTGCCCGAAGGGAGCCGCTTTTGCAGCGCCTGCGGCGCAGCCGTCGCCAGCGCATCTTCGGCGGTAGCAGGCGCTGTGCCGCACCATCAGGGCCGCCCGCCCGAAATTCCTCTGGGCCGGGGCCGCACCATCGCCATCCCGGCGCCTCAGGTATCCCCTGCGCCTCCGCCCCAGCCCGTGCCGCCGCCGGACAGTGCGCCCCTCGCCGGGGTATACGTTCCTGCTGTGCAAAATACGG
The DNA here is from genome assembly GCA_020555605.1 of bacterium 210917-SL.2.15. Lineage (GTDB taxonomy): Bacteria > Bacillota > Clostridia > Oscillospirales > Oscillospiraceae > Pseudoscillospira. Next base: position 231,933 of record JAJCJC010000002.1, read on the forward strand.
GCGATTTCACCGGCTCCGTGCAGCGCTTTTTCGGCGCAGACGGCAGCCGCTACACATTCCAGGGTGCCGGAATGTACGGCTTTTTGGAGCCGTTTTCCATGAACTATACCGACGGGCAAGGACCTATTGCTAAGGGCGGTGGGACGTGGTTTTATCGGTCCGGCGGGCAAAGCATGGAGGTACCGGCCCTGCAGGGAGCACAGATTCTCTCCTCCGCTCCTGAAGGGATGTACGTCTACATGGCCCCGACCATCTACTTCATCTCCCCCGACGGCGCCATGCGCCCCTTTATGGACGCCGCCGAAACGCTGACTGACATGGTGTGCTATCAAAACTGGCTGTTTGTCACCTATCTGGGACCTTTTGAGGAAAACCCACAGGAAAACGGCGGCACACTGTGCTGCGACCGCTCCTATGTGATCGTGTATGACCGCGCCAGCGGCGATGTGGCCGCTCTGCTGGAGCGCTGTGCCGGCGTATATTACATCGACCGGCACGTCATCCTCCTGTGCGACCTGCTGGACAGTGGCGAGATCTGCCGGAATGTCTATAAAGTCCCCATCCATGGCTGGACCGAAAACGGTTTCAAAACACTCTCCAACTATGTGGGCCGCATTCGGGGAAGCCTGCCCTTCTCCCGCCTGCTCCTGGACAGCTGCGGCAGTCGGAGCAATTGGAAAAATCCCTCGGAGTGCACTGCCAATCTGCGCCAGTGCGACTGGGCCAACAAGCGCCTGGCCTATCAGCACAAGGATGCGCTGCTCTGGCGCGACTTTGCGGGGAATCCAATTTAAAAACAGCAGGAAAACGCCTCGCGGCTTCGATTGGGCCGCGAGGCATTTTATTTTTCATATAACGATTTCCACCCGGCTTCCGCCGGAGCGGTCTTTTTTCACGATGATCTGCCGTTCAATGCATTCTTTCAGTTCCGCCACATGGGAGATCACCCCTACCAGACGGTTTCCCGCAGAAAGATCCCCCAACGCCCTGAGCGCCTGCTGAAGGGATTCCTCGTCCAGCGATCCGAAGCCCTCGTCCACAAACATGGTGTCCAGCTGTACGCCGCCGGCGCTGGACTGGATCTCATCGGACAATCCCAGCGCCAGAGCCAGCGCCGCCTTAAAGGATTCTCCACCCGAGAGGGTTTTCACACTGCGTTCCGAGCCGTTGTAATGATCGATCACATCCAGTTCCAGGCCGCTCTGGCTGCGCTGATTGTCCGCATTGCGGCGGCGTTTGAGTTCATACTGCCCGCCGCTCATTACCATCAGGCGCAGATTGCTGCGCCGCAGCACCCGATCAAAGCAGGCCGACTGCACGTAGGTTTCCAGCATGATCTTTTCCTTTCCGGAAAGTGTGCCGTTCGCGGTGTCCGACAAGGCCTTCACCCAGCTCCACTCCCGCTCCGCTTCTGTCAGCGCGCCAGTCTGGCTGGCCAGCGCATCCCGTACGGAGCGATCAGCCAGAAGGCAGGCCGCTGTATGCTCTCGTTCCCCCCGCAGTTCCCTTTGCCGCGCCTGCAGAGCAGCCTGCTCCGCCTCCAGCGCTTTTCGTTCCGGCGCCGGAGCTTCCCGCAGCTGTGTTTCCAGTGTACGCGCACGAGTTTCGTGTTCCTCTAATTCCCGGCGGCAGGATTCCCAAGCCTGCCTCGTCTCTTCTTCCCGGCGGGCAAGCCGCTCCTTTTTGTGCCGAAGCCCCTCTACATACTGTTGGGCCTCCGCCTGACTGCCAAATTCCAGCGTTTGTACCAGGGCCGAGCGATCCCTTTCCAACTGCTGCGCCGCCAGACGCAGGCGCAAAACCTCCTGCTCCAGCGCCTGCTGTGCGCTGCGGCGCTGCTCCAACATCTTCTCCTGTTGAGGCAACGTTTCTTCCAGCTGCTTGTACTCCGAAGCCTGCGCTTCCAACTCCGTCCGGCGGCGCTCCCGTTCTTCCCATTGCGCCCGGGTCTGCGCCAAAACGCGCTCCAGCGTCTCCCCCGCTTGCAGCAATGCCCCGGCGCGCCGCATGTACTGGGCCTGCAGCTGTTCCAGACGTTCCGCCGCCCGCCCGGCAGCCAGGCTGGCTTCTCCGGCGAGGCGCTCCGCAGCAGAGGCCTCCTTCTGAAGTGCTTGCAGCGCAGCCTGCGTGGGCGCCGCCTCCGGCAAAGGCGCCGGAACGGGGTGGTGTGGTGCGCCGCAGACCGGACACGGCACTCCCTCCTGCAGAGACTGTGCCAAAAGGCCCGCCTGAGCGTCCAAAAACAGCCGCTCCTGCCGCTGCGCCCTACTGCGCGCCGCTTCAGCAGAAGACCGCTCATGCACATACGTCTCCTGCGCCGCAGCACACTGTTCATGCGCGCTGCGACAATCATGCTCCAGCCCCGACAGCTCCTGCAGCTCCTGCAGGCGTCTGTGCAGCGTTTCCTGCGCCGCTGTTTCCCGCGCCAATTCCACTGCAGCAGCGCGCAGTTCCTGACACCGTGCGGTCAGCGCCGCGAGATTCGCCGCTTCGTTTTCCTGTACTCGACGGCCGGCAGCGCTTTGTTCCTCCTGTTCGGCCAGGATTCGGCGCGTTTGCTCTCTTTCTGCATCCAAGGCAGCCAAACGCGCATACTCTTCCAAACGCCCTTCCGCCGCAGCGATCTGCACTGCCAGAGCCTCGCTACCTTCATTTTCCCGCCGGGCCTGTTCATAGTCCTCCCGGCAACGGATCTGCACCGGTTCCAGCCGTGCAATTTCCAGCTTTGCTTTGTTTAAGGCCCGGACTGCCTCCTCCCGGGCCGCAGCCCGTCCCAGCGTCTGATGCACAGCGGCCAACTGCTCTTCCACCGCTTCGGCAGCCGTTTCTTCCGCTGAGGCACGCGTCTCCAATTCTTCCACCAAATGCTCCGCCAATGCCAGCGCCGCGGACGGATCGGCATGTTCTCCCTGCGCGCACAGCGTGCTCCATTCTTCTTCCACCGGAGTGCCCGGCGCACCGCGCAGCGCTGCAATCCCCCGGGCCATCGCGCTATGCAGCGCTGCACAGTTCTCTGCGCGCCGCCTTGTTTCGGCCCGTAGCTGTTCCTGCAGGGTCTGATAGCGGCCGGTGCCGAACAGATCGCGGAAAATCTTGCTCCGCTCCTCCGTTTTTGCATGCAGCAATTTTAAAAAGGCGCCCTGGGCGATCATAGCCACCTGGGAAAACTGGCTGCGGTCTAGCCCCGTCAGAGCCACGATGGCCCGCGTCACCTCCCGGGCCTTGGTCACAGGCGCCCGGCCGTCGGAAAAGGTAAGCGTGGCGTCGGCGCGCTCGAGCACCATACCCTCGCCCCGCACCTTGGGCCGTTCATATTCCGGGTTGCGGCGGACGGTATACTGCTTTCCGCGGTATAGAAATTCCAATTCCACAAAAGTGGGGGTGCTGGGGGCGGCGTATTTGCTGCGCAGCATATCCGCTTCCCGCGCCGCGCCGCTGGCCTCGCCATAAAGCGCGAAGGTAATGGCGTCAAACAGGGTCGTCTTGCCCGCACCGGTGTCACCGGTGATGAGATATAACCCGCTGCTGCCCAGACGGGACAGATCGACCACCGTCTCTCCCGCGTAGGGTCCGAAGGCAGACAGGGTTAATTTCGTCGGTCTCATGCTTCCTCCTCCCACACGCGCGCCATCAGCTCCTGTAAAAAGGCGCTCTGCTCATCGCTCAGCGGCGCATTGTTCTGCTGCTCGTACAAGGCTCCGAACAACTCCAGCGGCGAACGCGAACGTTCCTCCTCTCCCAGCTCAACCGTCTGACACTCCCGGGTACGGCGGTTGTCATAGCGCAGCCGCAGGAGATTGGAATAAATCGTGCGCAGTTTCGCCATGGCGTCGGGCACGTCTTCCTCATCCGTCAGCGTCGCCAGAAGATAATCCTCCACTGCAGTACCTTCATAGGTTTCCCGGCGGGCCAGATCCAGATAACTTCCCCGCACTTCCCGCAGGCCATGCAGCGGCGCCAGTGGAATGGCGGTCCGCTCCACGCGGCCTTTTTCTTCCAGCGTCACCATGGTTACCGACTTCTCCTGACCCGCTTCGGAAAAGGAATAACCCAGGGGCGTTCCACAGTAGCGGGCGTTGACGCCCACGTCCTGCGCGGTGTGGATGTGGCCCAGGGCCACATAGTCAAAAGCCTCGTATACCGCCGCGTCCACGTTGTCCAGGCCGCCCACATTGATCTCTTCAGATTCACAGCGCACCGCGCCGGTGACAAACTGGTGCGACAAGAGCACGTTGCGCGCAGAGGGGTCCAGCGGGATGTGAGAAAGCGCACACTGCAGGGCATCTGAATAGGTTTCCACATTCTCCTCCGGCCAGACGTGGCGCACCACAGCGGGCTTCAGAAACGGCAGCAGCCACAGATGCACCGGCCCAAAGCCGTCCTGCAGCGTCACGCAGCGCACTGCGCCGTCGTACACCGGCGCAAGGTACACGCCTCGGCCGTCCATGAGCTTTGCGCCAAAGGAGAGCCGCTCGGCAGAATCATGGTTGCCGGCGATAAGACATACGCTGCAGCCCTGTCCGGCCAGCACAGTCAAAAATTGATCCAGCAGCGCCACAGCCTCCGCCGGCGGCACTCCCTTGTCGTACACATCTCCGGCAATCAGCACGGCGTCCACCGCCTCACGTGCTGCAATGGCAGCAATTTGGTCGAGGATATAGGCCTGATCTTCCAACAGAGAAACGTCACACAGACGCTTTCCCAAATGCAGATCGGACAAATGCAGCAGTTTCATTGCCTTCTCCTCCCTTTCGTTTTCATGCACCTCATTATAGCGGATTTTTGGCCGGAAGAACAGAAAAAACTTTTCCCACCCCACCGCCCTTTACAGGCCAAAGGCCCACTGCTATAATAGGGAACACATTGGGAAAGAAGGCGTTTGTATGTATGATGAACTGACCCAGGTGGACATCGACAAAATGAACGAAGAGATTACCTACCGCAAAACGGTGCTGCGCCCCAAGCTGATTGAGGATGTGCAGACCGCTCGGGGCTTTGGCGATCTGAGTGAGAACTTTGAGTACAAATGCGCCAAGCGGGACAAAAACCGCAACGACAGCCGCATCCGCTATCTGGAGCGGATGGTCGCCACGGCCAAAGTGATCGACAACAGCGGCGCAGATGACGGCGCAGTGGCCCTGTTCAGCAAAGTGACACTGCTGAACGAAAAGCTGCAGAAGGAGCAGACCATCCGCATCGTGACCACCCTGCGGCAGAACGCGCTCAAAGGCCTTATCAGCAAGGAGTCCCCCGTGGGCCGGGCGCTGCTGGGCCACCGGGCAGGCGACCGGGTGGAGATCTCCGTCAACCCTGAAATGAAATACACCGTTGTGATCCGCTCCGTGGAACCGGGCGAAGACGACGCCTCCCTGGACATCAGCGCGTATTGAGGGCAGCGCCATGTCTGCAACGTATCTTCGTGCCTTCACGCTGGCCAGCCAGGAGGCGGAAGAAGGATTCTGGGATCCTCTGAGTTCCAACCCCAAAACCCGGCGCACCTGCTACAGCACCCACTATCCGTTCGGCGTGTTTCGCCGCCGGAAGCCCGGCGCCTTTACCTTTGACCCCGTCACCATTTTCTACGGCGGCAACGGCAGCGGGAAATCCACCCTGCTGAACATCATGGCCGAAGCGCTGGGCCTGCTCCGGGGCGCAGTGTACAACCGCAGCGATTTCTTCAGCGATTACATTGCCCTGTGCCGCTGGGATGCAGGCGCTCTGCCGCCGCACAGCCGCATTCTCATCAGCGACGACGTGTTCGACCACCTGCTGGGCATCCGGGAGCTGAATGAAGGTATCCATCAAAAGCGCGCGGAGCTGTTTCAGGAATACACCAGCGCGCGAAACAGTTCCATTCAGCTTCAGTCCCTGGAGGAATACGAGGCCTTTTCCCGCGTGGTGGACGCCCAGCGCAAGAGCGCATCAAAATACGTCAAGGACCGGCTGATGAACAACATACCGGAGCACTCCAACGGTGAGAGCGCACTGGAATTTTTCACGCACGCCATCGGGGAAAACGCACTGTATCTGCTGGACGAGCCGGAAAACAGCCTGTCCGCCGCGCGGCAGTTGGAACTGAAGCAGTTTTTAGAGGATTCCGCCCGGTTTTACCGCTGTCAGCTGATTATCGCCACCCATTCCCCCTTCCTGCTCTCCATGGCCGGGGCCAAGATATATGACCTGGACGAAAGTCCCGCCGCCGTAAAGCGGTGGACAGATTTGAAGAGCATGCGCACTTATTATGATTTTTTCAGCGCCCATGCGCGGGAATTCGACCGCGCCCCCTGAATTCCCCGGCCCCGCCGGGAAAGGAGATTGCCATGAGCCGAACCTTTACCCCCTGCCAAACGGCAGAGCGGAGCATTCAAAAAAAATACCGCCGGGAACTGTGGGGGCCTTTCGTAGCCGCCTGCAAGCGCTATGAACTGGTCCAGAGCGGCGACCGCATCGCCGTGTGTATTTCCGGCGGCAAGGACTCCATGCTCCTGGCCAAGCTGATGCAAATGCTCCGGCGCATCAGCGACGTGCCTTTCGAGCTGCACTTCCTGGTGATGGATCCGGGCTACGCTCCCGCCAACCGCCAGCGCATTCAAGACAACGCCGCCCTGCTGGAAATTCCTATTGAGATCCTGGAAAGCAATATTTTTGCGGTATCTGAGCGGATGGACGAACGCAAGCCCTGCTACCTGTGTGCCAAAATGCGCCGGGGCTGGCTCTACCATCACGCCCAGGCCATGGGCTGCAATAAGATCGCTCTGGGCCACCACTTCTCCGACGTGATCGAAACCACCCTGATGGGCATGCTCTACGGCGGCCAGATTCAGGCCATGCGTCCCAAACTCCACAGCAACCATTTTCCCGGAATGGAGTTGATCCGTCCGCTGTATTGCGTCCACGAAGAAGATATCATCGCCTGGAAGCGTTACAACCGTCTGGAATTCCTGCAATGTGCCTGCTCTTTTACAGAGCACTGCGCCGCCGGCGAGAGCGACTCCAAGCGCGCCGAAATGAAACAGTTGATCCGAACATTGAAGGCAGACTGTCCCCAGCTGGAAAAGAACATTTTCAACGCCATCCACGATGTGAACGTGGATACCCTGGTGGGCTTTTCCTACCACGGAACGGAAAAGGATTTTCTCTCCATGTTTGCAGAGGAAGCCGCGCGCCAGGAGCAGGAGCGCGCACACCCTGCCGCTTCTCTCTGATTTTGCATAGGAACGCGCCGCCGGTCTGTTTTCCGGCGGCGCGTTTGCCTATGTGCAGCGGTTCAGCCACTCCACCCCGCAGACTCCACACAACAGCCGCTTTTTCTTGGCGAAATTTACCTTACCTACTGTATTCTTTTTTAGAAATAATTTATTGTTATTCAATAAATTTATATTGATTATCAGAATTTGTTGTGGTATAGTAGACACACCAAGGCAAAAATTTCCATGCCATAAAAAAAGAAAGAGGGATGCTCGATGGAACAGAAAACCCTTTCCCTGGTGCTCAAACTGGTGATCGTAGGTCTGGCAGCGGCAGGAATTATCGTATACTTTGCTGCGCTGCCTCTGCTGGGCAAAAGTCTGATCGCCGCCTATCCGGAATACAGCCGCTGCTATCTTCCGTGGCTTGCGTTTCTCTGGATCACGGCCGTTCCCTGCTTTGCTTCGCTCTTCCCAGGATGGAGCCTGGCGGCGGAAGTGGGCCGGGACAATTCCTTTTCCATGAAAAACGCCCGCTCTTTGCGTGCCATTGCCCTTCTGGCCGCAGCGGACGCCGTGTTTTTCTTTGCAGGAAACATCGTCTTTCTGCTGCTGGATTTGAGCCACCCGAGCATCTTCCTGTTCTCCTGCTTTGTCGTGTTTATCGGCATAGCCATCGCCGTAGCGGCTGCGTGCCTGTCCCACCTGGTGCGCAAAGCCGCCGTGCTGCGGGCAGAAAATGAACTGACCATTTAAGGGGGCGCGGGTATGATCGTAATCAACATCGATGTGATGCTGGCCCGGCGCAAAATGAGCGTAACGGAGCTATCCGAGCGGGTAGGCATCACCATGGCCAATATTTCCATCCTGAAAAACGGAAAAGCTAAAGCCATCCGCATGGAAACACTGGACAAAATCTGCCGCGCGCTGGAATGCCAGCCCGGCGACCTTCTGGAATGGAGGGACGAACATGACGCAGAAACCAGTATTTCCTAAACCGCGCTTTTATCTGGTGCTGGCCCTTCTGGCTGCAGTCGGGTTCGGTTTCACCGCTGTCTGCGGTGTTTGGGGCGTCCCCCGTCCCCCGTGGGGAAATATCGCTCTGAGCGCCGTTCCCATGACCGTCTTTTTTCTGTTCTGGCATCTTTCCCGCCGGGGACATTGGAGTGGTATCCCCGCCCTGGCGGTGACGATCGCACTGTTTGTCCTGTTTCTGGCCGGCGGCTTCTTCAACCTGCTCCTGATCGGCCTGGACGCCATGGGACAACCCCGGGACCCTACCCTGAAAAATGACGCGCATACAGTGTGCATTGTGGAGAAGGGGCTGGCACTGGATCTGGACGGCGCAAAAGTGCTCCTGGCCGAGGACACCCACGGCGGTTTCCACGGGGATGGTGAAACCCGGATCATTCTGGCCTTGAACGACGCGCCCTCCGCTGTGGAATCGATCGTTTCCCAATGGCCGGCTTTCCCCGCAGACGAAACACTCAACACCATCTTTTTTGAGCACTCCGGGCTGGGTGAGGATTTCTTTTTCCCCCAGGTGCAGCAAGGACACTATTCGTTTCGCGACCGCTATGCCGAACAGTACCCCAACGATACGCGTCCCCTGCTGCAGCGTTCTTCCTACAATTACACCGCCGCACTCTATGACACAGAAAACAGCACACTCTACTATTACGAGCTGGACACCTGAAAAAGGGCAGCTCCGCATATAGCGGAGCTGCCTTTTTGATTTTACCATGCAGGACGGTGAGCCTGCATAGCGCGGTATTGGCGGGTCACCTGATCACACAGAGTCGTGTAAAAGCGTAAATATTGTTTTTTGGCCTGTCGCTCTTCGCGCTGTTCCTGCTGGAAGCGCTTCCAACGGACACAGGTCTTGTGGCAGCCCGGACAGTACGCCGGGCAGGACGATTGGCATGGCAACATCCTTCATTCCTCCTGACCTTGTTTGCTTCAAGCAAGATCAGTATATCTATTTCACAACTTCCTTGCTATCATATTGGGGTTATATTTTTGTAAAGTCAATCGACCCGTACGTTCCCTCCGCTCCACGTTCGTCCGCTATGGCAGTATTCCGCCTGCGGTCAACCTGTAAACAAAGACCAGCCCAGCGCCGGCAATATATTACCTTTTGGAATATTCCCTTTTCTTCCAGAGGCAAATCGCATTTTCATGAATGAATTTTATTCACTCAAATAGTATACTGCACATGAGGTGAACACAATGGCACGCATTTCAAAAGCACCGGAAGTTCGGCGCCAAGAACTGTTGAACACGGCGATGGAGTTGTTTGCCCGACAGGGATACGAAGAAACCTCCATGAGTGATATCGCCCGGGCCGCCGGTGTGGCGCAGGGCTTGTGCTATCGCTATTTCGACTCCAAACAAAAGTTGTTTCAGGAGGCTATGGCCCAATATGTGCGCAACTGCTGCGACATCTATCTGCCCGTGATTCACGACCGGGGTAAAACGATCCGTATGCGTTTAGTCGAAATAGCCGGACTGATCTCGGAATCGGACCGCCACAGCCAATACAGTGCCTTTTACCACCGCGCGGACAGCCGTGCCCTGCACGAGAAATTCCTTTCCATCGCCCGTTTTCTCCTGCCCCATGTGACGGAAGAGCTGTGCGCTGCCTGCGACAACGGCGAACTGCAGGTGCGCTGCCCTGAAGTGGCCGCCAGCTATTTGCTCTATGGCCTAATTGGCCTGCTGGGCGAAGGTGAACGTCCCCTCTCCCAGCGTCTGGAGGAGGCACTGCGCTATGCAGCCCTGATTTTACATGCAGGATAATCCCCATGCCCGGCGGAGCATCGACTGCCGCCGGTTTTTTCCGCCACAAATGAATGGTGTTCATTCATAAAAGAAGCCTACGATTATGCAAAATCATCAAACCCCCTCCCGCATCCATTTTGATCAGCAGGCAACACGTTACGATACCGCTTCTTTCGGCTCTCACGCCCGAAAATTGTACCCGCTGCTTTTGGCGCAGCTGGAGCAGCTGCCCCCGCGCCGCGTCCTGGATGTGGGCTGCGATACCGGGGAACTGCTGCGCCAACTACGCCGGCGCTGACCGAAAACAGGCCTCTCCGGCATCGACTTATCTCCCAAAATGCTGGCAGTAGCCCGAGAAAAGCTGGGGCCGCAGGTGCCGCTCCACTTGGGCGAAGCGCAGGAGCTGCCCTTTCCCGACGGTGCCTTTGACGCCGTGCTCTGCTGCGATTCCTTCCACCACTATCCTAAGCCGGACGCCGTAGTGCAGGAAATGCGCCGGGTGCTCCGCCCCGGCGGCGTCTGTCTGTTGGCCGATCCCACAGCGCCTCCGCTCCTGCGGCAGCTGCTCAATGTGTGGATGCCCCGCAGCCGCGACGGCGGCGTGGCACCGTTTCTGCTTTCTTCTATTGTTCGAAAAAAGCGGCCGCCGCACCACCAACCAGGTATTTCCTGCCCGGCCTTTTGCGCAACCTCAGGTTGCTTTCCGCGAAAATATGCCTCATTAAGGGGCTTTCATCGTCAAACTGATGCGTTTTTTCTGCTCGTCCACTTCTAACACCCATACCGTGACCACGTCGCCCACGGACAGCACTTCGGAGGGGTGTTTGATGAATTTGCTGCAGATCTGGGAGATGTGCACCAGGCCGTCCTGATGCACGCCGATGTCCACAAAGGCGCCGAAGTCGATCACGTTGCGCACAGTGCCGGTCAGTTCCATGCCGGGCTTGAGATCGGCAATAGAGAGTACATCGGTGCGCAGAATGGGCTTGGGCAGCTCATCGCGGGGGTCGCGGCCGGGTTTTTGCAGCTCAGCGGCTACGTCCAACAGCGTGGGTACGCCCACGCCGCACAAGAGCGCTGCCTGCTCTGCACCCAAATCGTCAATCCGCGCCTTCAAATCCGGCAAACGGCCCGAGCGGACGTCCTCCATCGTGCAGCCGCACAGCGTAAGCAGCTTTTCCGCTGCGCCGTAACTCTCCGGGTGAACGGCAGTATTATCCAGCACATTGCTGCTTTCACTGACGCGCAGAAAGCCCGCACACTGTTCATAGGCCTTGGGACCGAGTTTGGGTACTTTCAAAATCTGCCGCCGGGTTGTAAAAGCGCCGTTTTCTTCACGGTACGCCACGATGTTCTTCGCCGTGGCGGCGTTCAGCCCCGCCACGCGGCGCAGCAGGGGCGCGCTGGCCGTGTTCAAATCCACGCCCACGGCGTTGACGCAGTCCTCCACCACGCCGTCCAGCGCCTCGTCCAATTGCTTTTGCGGGCAGTCGTGCTGGTACTGGCCCACGCCGATGGCCTTGGGGTCGATCTTCACCAGCTCCGCCAGAGGGTCCTGGAGCCGCCGGGCAATGGACACGGCCGAACGCAGGTTCACATCATAGTCCGGGAATTCCTCCGCCGCCAGTTCGCTGGCAGAATACACCGAGGCTCCCGCCTCGGACACGATCATATAGCTCACGTCTCCGCCTACGGCACGAATCAGCTCCACAGCCATCTGCTCCGTTTCCCGGCTGGCAGTGCCGTTGCCGATGGCGATATGTTCCACACCGTGCTTCCGGATCAACTGGGACAGCGTTTCAATGGCCTGCTGCATCTGCCGCGTGCCGTAGGTGGGATACACCACGGCCGTATCCAGCACCTTTCCGGTGCCGTCCACCACGGCCACCTTGCAGCCGTTGCGGTAACCGGGATCCAGTCCCATGGTCACCCGGCCCTTCACCGGCGGCTGCATCAGAAGGGGCCGCAGGTTCAGCGCAAAATTGCGGATGGCCCCTTCTCCCGCCTGCTCGGTGAGCAGTGCGCGCACTTCCCGCTCCAGCGACGGATAGAGCAGGCGGTCATAGGCGTCCTCCGCCGCAGTGCGGATGAACTCCATGGCCGCCGAGCCTGGGCGCACCACCGCCCGGCACAGCGCCGGCAGGGCCAGGGCACGCTCGGTGAGCACCGTCACACTCAGTTTCCCTTCCCGCTCGCCCCGGTTGATGGCCAGTATCTGGTGGCCCTGCAGCCGCGACACAGGCTGTTCAAAAGCATAGTAGAGCCGGTAAACGGAATCCTCTTCCACTGCCGCCCGGGATACCAAACGTCCCTTTTTCACAATCAGTTCCCGCAGCGTCTTGCGGATAGCCGCATCGTCGGAAATCTGCTCGGCAATAATGTCATTGGCGCCCTGCAGGGCATCCGCTACCGTCTCCACGCCCTTTTCCGGGTCAAGATACGCCTGCGCCGCCTGCACCGGGTCAGGGCAAGTGCGCTCCTGGGCAAACAGCAGCGCCGCCAGCGGTTCCAATCCCTTTTCCCGGGCCACAGTAGCCCGGGTGCGCCGCTTTTGCTTGTAGGGGCGGTAGAGATCCTCCACCTCCGTCAGAGTCGCCGCCGCGTCGATGGCAGAAGCCAGCGCCTCCGTCAGTTTGCCCTGGTTCTCGATGGCGCCCTTTACTTCCTGGCGCCGCTTGTCCAAATTGCGCAAATAGGTGAGGCGCTCTTCCAGAGTGCGCAGGGTCGTATCATCCATTCCTCCGTGCTGCTCTTTTCGGTAGCGGGCAATGAAGGGAATGGTGTTACCTTCGTCGAGCAGCCGAACCACGTTTTCCACAAAACGGACACTCTGCCCCAGTTCCTGTGCCAACAGTTCAATCAAATCCATGGGATACTCCTTTGTTTCTTACTGCTGTCCATTATAGCAAAAAAAGGCCGCCCGGCGCAAGTATATGCGCCGGGCGGCTTCTGCCGCTCACATATGAAAGCGCCGCCTGGCTTCCTCCCGCAGAGAAGGCACATGGCGCACAACCAGCAGCGGAACAGTCAGGGCCACGCATACTGCCAGCACAATGAGGGACCAACCCGGCTGCCAGACGCCGTGGAAAAAGCAGTCGGCAAAATACTCCGTAGTCAGAGCTAAGAGCGCCGCAGCACTGGTGATAAATGTGGCGGTGGTCAGCATCCTGTGGCGGTGATCCCGCAGCAGAAAGCAGAGCACCAGCAAAATCACCACTGCTGAAAGCAGCACCGGAAGTACCAGATGCCGGTACCAGACCAGGCCGTCCAGATCCACAGCGATGAAAAAAATATACAGGCCCACAGCGGCCACGTCGATGGGCAGCGCCACCCAGGGCGGCATCTTCTTGGCTAAAAGAGGCAGCACCAGCCAGATCCACAGCATCACCGCCGCACCGACAATGTAGAGCGACCAGGTGTGCGAGGTGCGCAAAAAGAAATTGAGCACGCCGCAGCATACCGCCACGGAGCAGAGCATGGCACTGAGCAGCAGCGCCGCTTCCCGCCGGGACGCCGGCGCCACCACCTCTTTTTCCGGCGCAAAAAACGGCGCGCTTTCATCCCGGCGCAGTTCATTTGGATTGTAGACCGGCGTGCCGCACAACGGGCAGTGTTTGACGCCCGCATGCAGCTCCACACCGCAGTTGACACAGTAAGACACGTCCTCCGTCCCTCCTTCAGACCCGGTTGCTTTCAATTTTCACCGGCAGTCCCTGATGCACCAGAAAGCGGAAAAAATCCCGCTCGGTATCCGTCTCCTTCTGGGTGCCGGCAAAGGTGATCTCCATGATGTTGCCATAGCTGATGGTGGCGCAGTTTGGTTTGGGCTGCGTAGCCTGCCCCAGAATGACCTCCATATGGTGAATATGCTGCTCCATCTCCCGGGGCACATGAAAGGGTCCGGGATTGGTATAGGTCATGGTATAGGGCCGCACCCCGGCCACCCAATAGCTGAAAATCATCGCCGGGTTTTTCAGCACAATGGGCACCTTTTTGAGCAGCGGGTGCGTTTGAAACCGAACATTTCCGGTGAACTCCGCCCGCAGTTCCTGCCGATGGATGTGCAGCTGCATATAGTGGCGCACCTGCTGCAGGATCTCCTCAAAGGTATATTCCCCCCAGCGCGGGTCAATGCTGGGCCGTACAGTGGAGATAAAATTGCGCAGCGTGCGGGAAGGGAAATAGGCACGCAGATTGATAGGCACCGCCAGAGCCACCGGGAGGATCCGCCGCGGGTTTTCCCGGCGCTGCTTTTCGATCAGCACCCACAGCAAAACCGCGGAAAGATACTCCGTGATGGATACACCATAGCTCTTGGCCTTGGCCCTGAGCGCGTCCACCGGCACAAAACCCATGGTCACATGAAAGGTATAATACGGCTCCGGCGTGCCCACATTGGGATACGCTTTGGCCGAAGAGCGGATATAGGCCTTGCGCGGGCCGACATACCGGGCGTAGGCATCCTCCATTTCCTCGCGCGGCGGCTGCTCCGCCAGATCGCAGATCCCTGGCCCCACCGGAATGGTATGCCCCAGCTGACGCAGGTATTCGGCCAGCAGCGTGCGGAAAAACACAATGGCCCCTCCCCCGTCGGACAAAGCATGGAACACTTCAATGGAAATGCGTCGGTCGTAGACGAAAAAACGCACCAGCCAGCCGTGCTCTTCCTTGAAATCCATGGGGCGGCACGGGTCTGCCACATCGGGCCGGACAAAGGGGCCCGGCGCGTCGTTCGGCTCGAGATAATACCAGAAGACCCCCATTTTAATGCAGGAGAAAAAGCCAGGAAAGCGCGGGCGCAGGCGGTCCACTGCCCGCTGCAGCGCCGCGGTGTCCACCTTTTCCGTCATCACGGCGGAAAAACGGTAGATAGCAGAATACTCCCTGCGCTGCAACGCAGCATACAAAACGCCGGCATTGTCCAACGTATACCATTGTTTCACCTTTTTCGCCACGGACACGCTCTCCTTCGGATCAACTTTTTGTTTTATTTTACCACATCCCGGACCGGGCCGCAACGAAAACCGCATCGGCCCTTTTCAAAACGGCGGCGCTAT
The DNA here is from genome assembly GCA_020555605.1 of bacterium 210917-SL.2.15. Classification (GTDB taxonomy): domain Bacteria; phylum Bacillota; class Clostridia; order Oscillospirales; family Oscillospiraceae; genus Pseudoscillospira. Next base: position 246,958 of record JAJCJC010000002.1, read on the forward strand.
GCTATACTGATTTCTCAAACAGTGTAAACAGCGGTAGACAAGGAGGTCCCCATGGACAATGAAAAACGCGCCGGCGGCCTGCGCGGTGCCTGGAAACGCCAAAGCGCGGCACAGCAACAGGCGGCGGAAAAGCGCCGCCTCGGTCCGGCGCTGCAGGCCCTGAAAGCGTTGCACAGCGTCGGCGCCCCGGGTTCCATGAACGCCGAGGAACTGGAACGTCAGCGCAGGATGCAGGACATCGTCGGTCATCTGGCCGCCCCTATGGCGGGCCTTTCCTGGGAGTCCTTCTCTCTGGGCGGCATGAATGCCGCCTGGATGCGCCGTAAAGCGCCCCACAAGCGCAAACGCGCCATTCTTTACTGTCACGGCGGCGGTTATACCAGCGGCAATCTGGGCTATTCTCGGGTGCTTGCCTCCAAGCTGACCCACGTAACGGGCTACGACGTGCTCACCTTTGAATACCGCCTGGCCCCGGAGCACCCCTATCCCGCCGCAGTAGAAGACGCCCTGCGCGCTTGGGATCATCTGATGTATCTGGGCTATGGCGCCCGGGATATCACCGTGGTGGGCGACAGCGCGGGCGGGAACTTGGCGCTGGTGCTCTGCCGCCGTCTGCGCACCATGGAGCGCATGCTGCCGGCAGCACTGGTGCTCATGTCCCCCTGGACGGATATGACCGCCTCCGGCCCTTCCTACACGGAACGACAGGACATCGATCCCATGCTGACCATGGAATATATCAAAGCCGTCCGCAGCGCCTATGCCGGCGGGGCCGATCTTTCTTCTCCTGATCTCTCCCCCCTGCTGGGCGACTGCTCCGGCTTCCCGCCCACCTTGATCCAGGTGGGAACTTACGAGATCCTCTATTCCGACGCCGAGGGCCTGCGGGACAAACTGCTGGCTGCTCACATTCCCTGCACCTTCCAGGTTTACGACGAAATGTGGCATGTCTTTCAGATGTTCCCGCTGAAAAAAGCGGCTGCAGCCATGAACAATGTGGGCTATTTCCTGCTGGAACAGCAATGATGCCCTTGCACAAATAAAAGAAGCGCGATCCCGTAGTGCAAATGCACGGGACCGCGCTTCTTTTTTCAGGAATCATACAGTGAGATGGCTCGAAGCCGCTCCAGGTCCAGGATCATCACCGCCACCCGCTCGCAGCGAATCAGTCCCTTCCGCCGGAATTCCGCGCCGCCGCCTCACCGCTGCGGCTGAAAACTGTGTCCCGGGGATATCCCCACACCGGGCCGCAGACCGATAAAAAGACGCCCCGGTATTCTTTCAGCCGGTCATAGAGCACATAGCTGATCGCCGGACTGAGCAGCGTTTTCATGCACACCTCTCCCTTCGCTTGTGAAAGAACTGTCATTATTTCCGATGACTCGTCAAATTTATTGTCAATTTTCACAATTAAAAACAAGACATCCCCCCTTTATTTGTATAAATATATTATATGATATAGAAGTTTTCAAGGAATTGCGCAAAGATAGAAGGCAGAAAGGCGCAACCGCGCAAGTGTTTGAATGTGAAGTATGTTTGAAAAAGTCCAATGGTATTAAGTCAAGAGGGTGATGCAAGAAAAAATTGAGTAAAACAGTGCACAAAGCAGGATGTCGGCAGAAAAAAGGCAACACCAACCAAAGCCCTGTCCCCTAAGATTTTTTGAAAC